>NZ_BMRE01000007.1 GCF_014648475.1 Lentzea flava
GCGCTGGTCGCGCGTGACCACGGCTGTGCGTTTCCCGGCTGCAGTCGTCCGCCCAAGCATTGCGATGCCCACCACATCCACCACTGGGCCGATGGCGGTGACACCCGCATCGACAACGGCGTGTTGCTGTGCCGTCACCACCACACGCTGATCCACCGCAGCGGCTGGGAAGTCACGATCGAGCAGGGCGTGCCGGTCTTCTACGCGCCAACCTGGCTGGACCCGCTGCGAAAACCCAGACGCAACCAGCTCCACACCGCCGCCTGACCCCGACCAGCGAACGCGAGCGGCCCACCACGCCAACCGCCACGGCCGTGCAGCTTGACCACGGCCGTGGCACAGCCATGCCCACAACCCGGCCAGACACAGTCGGAAGCCGCGACAGCGCCAAGAGCGATCTCCCGAAGACAAGCACCGATCCCACTGCGGCTATACGGCACAAACCGCAAAGCCCTCGCCGCCACGCATTACCAACGGCGAAGCGGAGCTGGACAACACCTCATGCCACGCTGTTCAAGCGGTAATTCCCGGAACCCGACCGCCCAAAGCAACCACGCACGATTGCGATTGGGGCTTGACTTTGGGTGCGAGGTGCTACCGTGTTCGGATCGGCCGGGCTCCTTATGCCCGGCTTTTGAAGGCCGATCTGCGCCTCGCAAGGGCCCCGAAGTCAAGCCCCAATCGCAATCGTCGCGAAGCGGCGATGAAATGACCCGGCTCGGTAAAAACGCCCACGCAACCACCCACGCAAGGTGACATCACGCAAGCCAGGTGACCCCTCCGCTGGAACCAGCACTCACCCCGCCGAACCGGACCAGCGTGCTGCGGCGCATGTGAAAGGGCGGCGCCTCCCCCAGAGAACCAGGTCTGGAAGGCGCCGCCCCTCGGCGAACCCGTGGAGCTATTGCAGGGTCAGGTTCCAGGCGTTGATGTAGCCGGTGTCACCGGAGTACACGTCCTGGACCCGCAGCTTCCACGTGCCCGCCGCGACCTCGGACGAGGCGTTGACCGTGTAGGTCGCCACCACGTTGTCGGTGCTGTCCGACGAGGACGAGTTCTTCAGCCGGTAGGCGGTGCCGTCCGGGGCGATCAGGTCGATCACCAGGTCGCCGCGGTAGGTGTGGACGATGTCCACGCCGACCTTGACGGTGGAGGAGGCGTTGCCCGACGCGGAAGAGGTGATCGAGGAGACGCCCGTGCCGAGGTCAGGGATCGCGACGTCGGTCGTGTTCTCCAGGGCGCCGCCGCTGGGCGGGGGCGTCGTGGTGAGCGCGTTGACGGTCTTGGTCGCGTCCGCGAGGCCGGCGCCGCAGCCGCCGGAGCAGGTGCCGGGGAGCGGGCGGGCGTTGTTCTTGATCAGGGTCTTCACGTCGGCCGGCGTGATCGACGGCTTCTTGGCGACCAGCAGTGCCGCGAGGCCCGCGATGTGCGGGGCCGCCATCGATGTGCCCTGGTAGGGCTTGTAGGTCTCGGAGCCGGGGGTGGTGGCGCCGGTGTTCAGCGTCGAGTAGATGCCGTTCTCGGGCGTGGTGATCGTGCCAGGGGTGTCGGTGCCGCGGCGGGTTTCGCCGCCGGGCGCCGCGATGTCGATGCGGGAGCCGTAGTTCGAGTAGAACGCCTTGTTGCCCTCACGGCTGGTGGCCGCGACGGTGATCACGCCGGAGCAGTTGGCCGGGGTGAAGTTGGCGACGTTCATGTTCGAGTTGCCGGCCGCCACGACGACGGTGGTGCCGCGGTTGATCGCGCCGTTGATGGCGTTCTGGTAGGTCGTCGAGCAGGACGACTGACCGCCCAGCGACATGTTGATGACCTTGGCGGGCGTCGGGTTCGCGGGGACGCCGCTCACCGTGCCGCCGGACGCCCAGGTGATCGCGTCGGCGATGTCCGAGGTCGAGCCACCGCACTGCGCGAGGACGCGCAGCGGCTGGATCTTGGCGTCGTAGGCGATGCCCGCGATGCCCTTGCTGTTGTTGGTGGATGCGGCGATGGTGCCGGCCACGTGCGTGCCGTGCCAGGACGAGTTCTGGTCCTGCGCGGGCACCGGGTTGCCGTTGGCGTCGGTGCCGCAGTCGCCGGCCTTCATCCAGTCGCCTTCGTCGGCCGGGTTCGAGTCCCGGCCGCCGCCGTCACGAGCACGCGAGGCGTCGGACACGAAGTCGTAGCCCGCGACGATCCTGGCCGACAGGTCGCTGTGCGCGACGTAGCCGGTGTCGATCACGGCGACGGTCACGCCGGCGCCGGTGGAGCTGGACCACGCGCCGGGCACGTTCATGCCCGCGGTGGCCTCGAACAGGTCCCACTGCCGGGAGTAGTCGGTGTCGTTCGGGTCGGCCAGCGGCTGCATCAGCAGGTCCGGCTCGACGTAGGCGACATCGGGGTCGGCCTTGAAGGCCTGGATGGTCGAGTCGGCGTTCGAGGTCTTCGAGCCGAGGTCGACGACGACCGCACCACTGGCCATGCGGCGGTGCAGCGACTTGCCCTTCTGACGAACATCGTCCGAGGCAGCGGAGTCGGACGAGGCTTCGGCGGTGCCCGGCTTGTAGCCGACGATCAGCCGCTCGAAGGGGCGGTTCACCTGGGTCGAGTCCGGCTGGGACTGGACCGGGGACGGAGCGGCGTTGACTGGTGAGACAACGCTGAGCACGGCGGCGGAGACTGCCGCGGCGCACAGGCTCGTGCGTCGCAATCCGTTCACGAGACAGGGTCCTTCCACACAGGGCCTTCGCATGCCGTGGAGGGCGTCAGGGTTCTGAACCGGCTGCGGAGGTGACGAGGACCGTAAGTCGGGCCACACCTGCGAAAACAGGTCCAGCGGAGTCCGAATAACGACACTGGCGTGTTCACGACAGGAGCATTGCGCTGAATGGCGCACAATATGGCCGTGTTCGGACACCTGGGCGTCTCACCAGAGCTATCTGCCGTATACGAACTGCTGGTAACAGGAGGCAGCCGTACCACCGAAGAGATCGGCGTCGCGCCCGAGCTGCTCTCGCAGTTGCACGACCTCGGTGTCGTCCGTCACCTGCCCGGCGACGTGTGGCAGGCCGTCGCACCCGACCTCGCCGTGGAGGCGCTCATCGCGGCGCGCGAGGAGCAGAACCGCAGGGCCCGCGCCGACGTCGGCCCGCTGATGGAGCTCTACCTGCGCAACCGCGACGAGGAACAGGGAGACAACGCCTTCGTCGAGGTCGTGACCGGCGTCGGCGCGGTCCGCGAGCTGTGGAACACGCTGCTGAACGGCGCCCGCGAAGAGGTGTGCGTGCTCGACCAGCCACCGTACGTGACGCCGCTGGGCGAGCACGTCGCGCTGGAGGACGCGACCCGCCAGCGCGACGTGCAGTGGCGCGTCGTCTACGACAGGTCCGCGGTGGACCTGCCCGGCCGCGTCACCGAGATCATCGAACTGGTCGCGGCCGGCGAACGGGCCCGCGTCACGCCGACGCTGCCGTTCAAGCTCGCCGTGATCGACACGCACGCCGCCGTGCTGCCGGTCGCGAACGGCGACGTGGTCGACAAGGTGCTGCTGATCCGCCCCTCCGCGCTGCTGGACGTGCTGCGGTCGACGTTCGAGCTGTACTGGGACAAGGGAATCCCGTTCAGTCCGGGTGGGATCTACGCAGCGGCGGCCGATGTGGACCCGAACCTGCTCGGGCTGCTCGCGGCGGGACTGACCGACGAGTCGATCGCGCGGCAGCTGGGCCTGGCGCCGCGCACCGTGCAGCGGCGGGTGCGGCAGCTGATGGACCGGTGCGGCGCGCAGACCCGGTTCCAGGCCGGGGTTCAGGCCATGCGGCGAGGATGGCTCTAGACCGCGCAAAGTCGAGTGCAACCTTCGGTGATCTTGTGGCGTCTCCTGATGTGCAAGCAACAACTCGCCATTGGGGGATCAATGCGCAAGGTAATGGCGGCTGCCCTGACGGGCCTCGCTCTCGTCGGTCTCGCGGGCACCGCGTCCGCTCAGGCCGGCCAGGCCGACTACCCGTGGCCGCCGAAGGACGTCACGCCGGTCCACAAGACCAAGGCGGAACTGCAGAAGCAGGCCGACGGGTTCAGCGCACGGCAGGAGAAGACCTACCCGCGTGCCTTCCGGGGCGCGCAGAACGTCGAGCCGGGCCCGTGGGGCGGCGAGGCGGCGGGCGTGTTCGACGACATGCAGTACATGGGCAACACGGTGACGTTCACCTACCAGGGCCAGAACGTCATGACGTACACGCAGGTCAACGCGCCCGGTCAGCACGCGTGGTCGCCGAAGGAGTACTGCGAGAAGTACGCCGAGTGCACCGCCACCGTGAGCGACCACAAGGGTGGCGTGACCGTGTTCGCCAAGGACGAGCGGTACGGCATCGTGGAGGCGCGGAACTTCCGCCCGAACGGTGAGGTGGTCTGGGTCCAGAGCTGGACGCCGGGTACCGAGGCGCAGCTGGCGGTTCTCGCGACCGACCGCGCCTTCACCTTCACCAGGTAACACAAGCGGCACAACAGGAACGGGCGCTGCTGGTCATGGAGTCACCAGCAGCGCCCGTTTGTCAGCTGGCGACCTTGCGCGCGGCCACCAGCTGCCCGTCCGCGAACCCCTCGACGCGCACCTCGGTCCCGGTCGCGCTCAACGTCGCGGTGTGCGCGCCGTCGGTCACGTCCAGCGAGGTGGCCGGGCGGCCGTCGACGTAGATGTCCACCCGGTCGAGGTTCACGGTGTCCAGTGAGACGGTCGTCCCGGCGACCGCCACTCCCAGGCGCCGCACCGGCATCGCGGCGAGCAGCGAACCCGCACGAGCCAGCAGATCCACGTTGCCCTGCAACAGATCCGCCCGCGTGACCTTGTGCTGGTGCGTCGGCCGCACGCCCAGGTCCTCCACGGGCGTACCGGCGAGCTTGCCCACGCGCAAGGTGCGGCGGATCGACACGCGCATGTTCGCCTTGTTGGGCAACGGCTTGTACGGCGTCTCCGGGTCGCCCGGCGCCGGGATCTTCAGCAGCGTCGACAGCAGTCCGTGCGTCCACACGTTCGCGCCGCCCGCACCGGTGTTGTCGTCCACGCCGAGGATCGGGCCCAGCTCGTGGTCGGCCCAGCCCGCGGCGAAGATGTCGGTGGCGGAGTAGCACCGCGCGTCGGTGATCAGCACGACCGGGCCGTGATACGTCTGCCCCACCGCGTTCGCGCCGTCGACCGGCGTGATGGTGTGGGCGCAGGAGAACGCCTGCCCGGTCTCGGTCGACGAGTCGAGCGACGGGAACCACGGGCCGAGGTCGATCTGGTTGGTCGGGTTGTCCGCGTGCCTGCGGCAGATCCGCAGGTTCAGCGGCGTGCTCAGGAACTGCACGGGTTCCGGGTCGATGCGGCGCGGCGTCATCGTCTGCAGCAGGAACTCCGCGGCGAAGATGTGGCCGCCGCCGTTGTCGCGCACGTCGACGATGAGCCCGTTCTGCGGCAGCAGAGCCGCGAGCCGCACGAACTCCGCGAGGAACGCCTCGGGGTCGTCGACGCTGAACGTGAAGATCCGCAGGTGGCCGAACTCCCCGGACGGCGTGGTGACCGGACGCGCGCGGAACACGCCGGGCATGGTCGTCGGGACGTCCTGCGCCGCCATCGCGACGGCACCACCGGCCGCCTCCGCCTGCACGACCTTGGGCGCGTGCAACAACTTCTTGGCGCGGGCCTTCTCGTCGGAGTCGAGGTCGACGCCCTGCGCGGCCGCGGCGGGCGACAGCGAGTCGGCGTCGGTCATCGGCGGCAGGTTGTCGGTCACCTGCCAGTCGACGCGGATGTCGTGGGACTCACCGCTCTCGTCGCGGTAGCTGACGACGACCCAGTCCTCGTCGGGCGGGAGCTGGATCACCAAGGGGCGCAACGTGAGCGACTCGAGGCCGCGGGCGAGGTTCGCGGCGGTGTTGCTGCCCGCGAAGATCGCGCCGTTCAACGCGACGGCGCGGGCGATCGGCGTGCCGTTCCAGTGCGTGACCTCGGCGCCGACGGCGAGACCGTCGAAGCCCGCGACCGTGCGGGCCACGAGGTACTGCTCGGTGCCGTCCTGGGCGAAGCAGCGCTCCAGCTGGAACGGCAGGAAGGCGATCTTGCCCGCGAACGGTGCGGGCAGCAGGTAGTTCGTGTGCAGGTCGCGCACCGAGTGGAAGGTGCTCGACAGCTCGCGGTGGAACTGCCACTCGGGCTCGGCCGTGGCGTCGGTCTGCCGTTCGAGTCTGGCTCTCAGGACCCTGAGTCTTTGCACGGGGTTCACCGCGTGCATGGCGACTTTGAGCGGCAGGTGCGCGTAGTTCTGTTCCAGCAGGATCAGCGCCTGGTCGACGATGAGCTTGCGCTGGGCCAGGGTGAGACTGCCCGCGGTGGCGAGGAACTCGGCGAGTCCGACGGAGTTTGCGACGTTCGGGTGAGCGGTTGCGGTCATGGTGGGGCCTCCTTGCCAAGTAGAGGCTTTCCAGGCCGCCCGGATACACCTTTTTCACCCGTTCGGCCGCTAACCGGAGCAGTTTCCGCGACGACAACTGGAGTAAAGGGAGGCCGGCGATGAGTCCTCGCACCCTCGAACTGCGCATTCACGGGGTCAACAACACGCCCCCTGACGCCATGCTGGCCCTTCCCGACCACGCCGTCGAGCAGTTCCGCGGCGACCGGTTCGGCAGCTTCTGGCGGCCGAAGCCGGACAAGGCCGCCGAACTGCCACCGGACCACCCCGGACGCGTTCCCGATGACGTGCGGCGCGAGGCGTACTCGTGGGGCGGCATGGCGCGCAGCAGCCCCGGCGTGCCGGGCAGCGGGGTGCCGTCCACGTTCGCGAACGCGGTGGGGCGCATCGGATGGGCGTTGCTGCTGCCGTTCGGGCTCGCGAACGTCGCCTACTGGTCGCGCAGGCTCCCGGACGACTCGGTCCCGACCACGAAGCGGATGGTGTGGTGGAACGCCGGGCGCGGTGCGGCCAGCACGCGGCTGTTCGGGCTCGGGCTCACGGTGCTGCTGGTGCTCGCGGTGTGCGAGGTGGCGATCGACCTGTACGCGGTCCAGTGCTCGTTGCCGGGCACCACCTGCAAGCGGCTGCCGGAGTTCATGGACCTGCTCGGCGATCCCCCACGGCACGTCCGGGTGCTCGCCGCGTCGGCTGTCCCGGTGTTGCTGCTCCTGGGTCTGCTGGCGCTGACGTCGTTGTCCCGCAGCAGGTACGAGATGACGGCGATGCGCCGCCCGCCCGTGCGACGGCCCGGCGTGATGCTCAGCAGGTCGTCGATGTGGGAGGGCAGCCCGCGGATCCGCCGGCTCACCCGGCTGCACCTCGCGGCGGGGTGTTGCGTCGTGACACTGGTGACGAGCGCCCAGCAGTCGCAGCACGCGGTCTTCCTGACACTGACCGTGCTCGCCGGCGCTCTGCTGGCGGTCGTCATGGCCCGCGTGGTCGTGACGGCGACGGACTGCCCGGACGTGCCGTCGACCGAGAAGGGCGGCCTGTGGTCGTGGCTGCTGGTGGTCTCGGCGGTGCTCGTGCTGGTGGCGCACGGGTTCGCGCTCTATGCGATCGCGCCGGAGTTCACCGGGCCGCTGTGGCTGTCGTCGTGGGGCCCGCCGGTCGTCACGGTGGCGCTGCTCGGGTCCGTGCTGGCGGCGTGGTCGTGGCGGCGCAACGACGCCAAGGGCCCGCTGGTGTTCCTCGTGCTGTTCGTGGCGTTCATGGTTGCCACGTACTGGTTCTCGCTCGCCTGGATCGGCGCCGCGGTGGCGGGCGGTGCGCTCGGGTGGCGGGCGCGGCCGCGGCGCGGTGACGAGTGGCAGGCCTGGCGCGGAGCCGGACCCGGTGTGCTGCTGGGGTTGTCGCTGACCACGTCGGTGATGCTGTCGACGGTCCTGGTGCTGACGTTCCGCGGCTGGATCGGGACTGGACTGCGGGTGCCGTCGTTCTACCCGTGGTTCAGCGCGGCCTTCGCCGTGGCGCTGGTTCCGCTGGTGCTGCTGATCCTCGCGCAGGCCCTGACGTTGCTGAAGCGGCTGGTGAAACCCGCCGTTCTGGACGACGACGCCGAGGTTCTCGTCGTGCGGGTGCGGCACGTCGTGGCCGTCACGCACCGGGCCGAGAACGTGGTCGGCGTGCTGTCGACTCTCGGCGTGCTCGCGCTGGTGCTGACGTGCTACCTGACGTTCGCGGCGCCGTCGTGGTCCGGGTGGTCGGGCGTGACGTGGGTGGTGGGCAAGGGCGACTGGGTCACCGGGCTCGCCGGGGTCGCGGTGATCGGATCGTTCGTGGGCGCGGGCATGCTGACCAACCGCCGCCCGCTCGGTCTGCTGTGGGACCTGATGTGCTTCCTGCCGCGCACGGCCCACCCGTTCGCGCCGCCCTGCTACGCGGAGCGCGCGGTGCCGGAGATCGCCGACCGGACCCGCGAGTTCCTGGACTCCTCGCCGGAGCACCGGGTGGTGCTGTCGGCGCACAGCCTGGGCGCGGTGCTGGCCGTCGCGGCGCTGTACGCGTTGCCGGAAGGATATTTGCGCCGGGTGCAGCTGCTGACGTACGGCGTGCAGCTGCGGCCGTACTTCGGGCGGATCTTCCCCGAGCTGCTGGGTCCGGCGGTGCTCGGAACACCGGAAGTGCGTGCGGCAGCGATGTTCTCGTGCGACCCGTGGCGGCGAAAGCCTGGTACGACACCGGATCGCGGGCTGTCCGTCCTGCTGGGACCGAGCTGGATCAACCTGTGGCGCCGCACCGACTACCTCGGTTTTCCGGTGCACGGCTGGGAGTCCAACCCGCTCGACCGTCGCGCGGGCGAGACCAACGGTTCTCTGGACAACGTGCAGACCCACGGCGGCTATCACCTGTGCGCGGCTTACCAGGAGGCCTTCCGCGACCTCGTCTCAATTGATCTGAACCAGTCACCCGGTGGTGAACGTGGAGGGGGTGGGAACCTGGACCGCAGTTGACTTGAGGAGAACCATGCGCACGACCGTCGCGGCCCTCGTGGGTGCCGCACTGCTCACCGGACTGACCGCCTGTTCCGGCGAGGCCCCCGCACCGAAGGCACCCGAGATCAAGCCGGTGGCCGAGACCGAGGTCGCGGGCCCTGCCGCGACCGGCGACCAGCCGAAGGGCATCACCTACGACGTGCAGCGGATTCCGTTGGGCGCCAAGCTCTCCACCGGCTCGTCCGTCGCCAATGGACAGACGACGGTCGAGCTGAAGGTGTCCGGCCTGCTGCCGAACACGAAGTACGGCTCGCACGTGCACACCAAGCCGTGCGGCGCCAAGCCCGCCGACTCCGGTCCGCACTACCAGAACGAGAAGGACCCGGTCACGCCGAGCGTCGACCCCAAGTACGCCAACGCCGCGAACGAGATCTGGCTCGACTTCACCACCGACGCACAGGGTGCCGCGACCGGCACGGCGAGGGTGAACTGGGAGTTCCGCAAGGGCGAGGCGAACGCGGTCATCATCCACGCCGCGCACACCAGCACCGAGCACGGCAAGGCGGGCACCGCGGGCGACCGCCTCGCCTGCTTGACGGCCCGGTTCTAACAGGGCCAGGTCAGGGCCACACCCCCAGTGAGATGTGGCCCTGACACAGGCTCCAGGACCGCCGCGCGCACGAGGTTGAGCACCTCGTATCGGGGTCCCGCGCGGCGGACCAGCCCGCGCACGCTCAACGCGCGCACGGCGTCCTCGTCGTCCCACTCGCCCTGATCGGCCAGCCGCACCAGCGCGACGCGCTCCCGCAGGTCCAATGTGGACAGCGAGAGCCGCAGCGAGTCGCGCAGGTGCGCCGAGGTCGGGTCGAGCGGGGTGGACCGCAGCCGGTCCAGCAGGTGCTGCGGCGAGTAGACCATGAACCACCCTGCGGCGAACTCCAGCGCCGACGGCAGCCCGTCGAGCTCGTGCACCAGGCCGATCAGCGCGGCGTGGTTCGCGGGCTCCTGCCGGAACGCCGGCCGCACGCGGCGCACGTTCGTCACGAGCAGGCGCACCGCGGCGTCGTCGGCGAGCGGGGCCAGCGGGAAGACGTGCTCGCCCGGCGTCCCGGTGGGGGCGAGCGAGGTGACGATGATCCGCAGCCTCGGGTGGCTCTCCAGCAGCCGGGTGTCGGGGACGTGGTCGGTGACGAGCACGGTGTCCTGGTCGTCGTCGACGGCCGGAGTGCGCGTGGCCGGCAGCCACACCACCGACCAGCCGAGCCGGACGTGCAGCTCCCCCACCACCTCCAGCGCGAGCCGCGTCTTGCCCACTCCGCTGACACCGGTGATCGTCACCAGGCGCCTGCCGTCGGCGAACAGGTCGCCGAGCGCGGCGGTCTCGGGCTCGCGGCCCACGATCGCCGACGACGGCGCGGGCGGCGGCACCGACACCGGTCCCGCCGGCCGCCCACCCGCCTCCCGCAGGGTCGCGCGGCTGTCGTCGTCGAGCCGCAGCCCGTCCGCGAGCAACCGGATCGTCTCGGCGCGCGGCGATCGCGTGCGGCCGCACTCCAGGTCGCGGATGGCCCGCACGCTCACCATCGCGAAGTCGGCCAGCTGCTGCTGGGTGAGGCCGACGCGGATGCGGTACGTGCGCAGCAGTTCCCCGAACTCCCTCATGCCCGTTTCCCTCCCTCTCGCCACGAGTCTCTGACCGGCGGGGCGGCGGAACATGGGGGCTGGTCCCCCATATTCACGTCCCGGCGCAAAACTGGGGGCGAGGCCCCCATGTGCTCCGCGGGCGCACGTGCGAGGTTCTGCCGGTGACCTCACCGGCCAGGACCAGCACCGGCGAGAGCTGGACGGCCGCTTTCGCCCACGCGTTGCGCCCGCTGATCGACGCCGCCCGTGCCGAGATCGCGCCGCCGTTCGACGCCTCGTTCGCCGAGCAGCTCGGCAGGCGGCTGGTGGCGATCGCGGCGCGCACGCTCGTGCTGGAGATGCACAGGGCGCGCGGCACGCTGGCCGGCGACACGGGCGCGGAGCGGTTCACCTCGTTCACGCGGACGGTGGACCTGGAGGCGTTGTCCGCCCGCTACCCGGTGCTGGCCCGGCTGCTCGCGCAGGCCTGTGAGCAGGCCGTGTCCGCGCACCACGAGCTGTCGTCGCGGTTCACCCGCGACCGGGCGGAGATCGTGCGGACGATCTTCGACGGCCTCGATCCCGGTGCGCTGGTGTCCATCGAGACCGGTCGCGGGGATCCGCACCAGCAGGGCCGCACGGTCGCGGTGCTGACGTTCGCCTCGGGCGTCCGGCTGGTCTACCGGCCGCGCCCGGTCGAGTTGCACGTGCGCTTCGCCGCCCAGCTGGCATGGCTTTCCACGCGAACCGGAATCGGCTTCCGGTCACCGCGGCTGCTGGTCCGCGACGGGTACGGATGGCTCGAGTTCGTGAGCCACGAGCCGTGCGCGGACGTGGCCGGGGTCGCCGAGTTCTACCGGCGGCTGGGGGCGTTGCTGGCCCTGCTCTACGCGGTCGACGGCACGGACATGCACTACGAGAACCTCATCGCGTGCGGTGACCAGCCGGTGCTGGTCGACGTGGAGACGCTGTTCCACCCCACGCCGTCGTCGTCCGACGACCCGGCCGCGCTGGCGTTGGTGCGATCGGTGCACCGCACGGCGCTGCTCCCCCACGTGCTGCTGGGCGACAACGGGGCCGTGGACGTGTCCGGGGTGGGCGGTGATCACGGCGTGCCGTCGCCGCAGGACGCCGTCGACTGGGCCGATGCCGGGACGGACCGCATGCGGCTCGTGCGGCGGCCTCGCGAGTCGCCGGGGGCGTTCAACCGGCCGGTGCTGGGCGGGGTGCCGGCCGAGCCCGCCGACTACCAGGATTCGCTGCAGGCCGGGTTCCGCGCGGGCTACGACGCGATCATGGCTCATCGCGACGAACTGCTGCGACTGGTCCGTGCGTGCGCCGACGACGAGGTGCGGTTCGTGGCGCGCGCGACGCGTCAGTACGCCGTGCTGCTCGACGAGTCGACGCACCCGACGGTGCTCGTCAACGCGATGGACCGCGATCTGGCGTTCGGGGTGCTGGTCGCCGGTGACCCGTTGCTCGACCGGCTGGTGCCGTTCGAGGTCGCCGACCTGTGGCGCGGTGACGTGCCGCTGTTCACGTGCCGGCCGGGGTCGCGCGACGTGTGGACCACGTCCGGGCTCCGGCTGCCCGGCCTGCTGCCGGAGGCGGGACTGCACGCCGTCGAACGCAAGATCGCGGCGATGAGCGAGGTCGACCGGCACGACCAGCAGTGGGTCATCGCGGCGGCACTGGCGTCCCGGCCGCGGCCCGTCTCGCACCACAGCGGCGTCCCGTTGCCCGGCCACGTCGCCGCGGTAGATCCGGACCCGGCACGGCTGCTGGTGGCCGCGTGCGGGATCGCCGACCAGATCCTCGCGCACGCCGTGACGGGCAGGAACCGGGTGAACTGGCTCGGGCTCGAGCTGATCGACGACCGGCACTGGGCGGTGCAGCCGCTCGGCGCCGGTCTGACCACCGGCTACACGGGGGTCGCGCTGTTCCTGGCCGAGCTGGGCGCGTTGACCGGGGCGGCCAGGTACTTCGACTTCGCCAGGGACGCCGTCCGGCCGCTGCGGCCGTTGCTGGCGTCGTTCGAGTCCTCGCCGGAGCTGGTCGCGGCGGTGGGCGGCGGACTGCACGGGCTGGGCGGGATCTGCTACGGCCTGGCGCGCCTGACGCCGTTGCTCGGCCTCGACCCCGGCCTGCTCTCGACGGCCGTGGCGTTGATGCCGGTGGAGGACACGTCGTTCAGCGTCGTGGACGGTGTCGCCGGGTCGCTCGCCGCGATGCTGGCCGTCGGCACACCCGAGTCGCTGGCTCTGGCCGGCCACTACGCGACGGTCCTACGTGGTGCGATTTGCCGGACGAATGGCTTCGCCCGCGGCCATGCGGGAATCGGATGGGCTCTGCGGCGTTACGCGGCAGCGGTGCCGGACGAGTCATCAGATGTGGCAGGACGAGCGTTCCTGGAGAGCGACGTGATCGACCCGACCGACACCGGCTGGTGCTCCGGTCTGGCCGGCGTCGCCCTCGCCCGCGACGACGAGAGCCTGGGTGGCGTGCTCGCGTCCAGGGAACCGTTGCGGGACATGAGTCTGTGCCACGGCGAACTGGGCGTCGTCGAAGCGTTGTCCGCCCACCACCCCGGCGCCGCGACCCGCCGCACGGCGCTGTTGCTGGGAGCACTGGACGAGCACGGCGCCCGCTGCGCCACCCCTGGCGGTGTCCCGTCCCCCGGCCTGCTCACCGGGCTCGCCGGCATCGGTCACGGCCTGCTGCGCCAAGGCTTTCCGATCCCGTCGATCCTGCTGATGGAACCTGTCACCGACACCTGAGGAGTGCCCTAGATGAACGAGTCCCTGCACCGCCCGGCCGCCCTGCCGGAACCGGTCGAGCACGTGATCGGGGAGATGCAGCTCACCGGAAGATCGACGGCCGGCGCGAGAGCACGTGCCCTGGCGGGACTGACACTCGCGGTGGGTGCCTTCACGGCCATCACGCCCACGCTGGCGGAAACGACCGTCAGCGTGGTCTGAGCTTTTCCCAGCGGCGCGGGGGCCGGGCAATCGGCCCGGTCCCCGCGCCGAATACGCCTGAGCAGCCGACACGGACGACGTCACCTGCCGGTTAAGGTCCTGCCATGCAGACCCGAGCGCCCCACGTGGTCGGCCGCGATCGCGAGGTCACGGCTCTGGCGGGAGCACTCGGACGCATCCGCGACGGCAGGGGCGGCGCGATCTTCCTGACCGGTGAGGCCGGCATCGGCAAGTCGCGGCTCGCCCGGTACGCGGCGGGCCAGGCCTACGACAGGGGCATCAGGGTCCTGAAGGGGCGCGGCACGACCATCGGCCCGATGGTGCCGTTCCGCCCGATCGCGGAAGCCCTGCTCGCCCTGTTCCGCGGCGAACCGCCCGACGACGCCGCGCTGGGGCCCTACAAACCCGTGCTGGGCACGCTGATCCCCGAGTGGCACGACAGCCGCTCGACGACGGAATCGGTCGTGGTGCTGGCGGAAGCGGTGCTCCGGCTGCTCGCGAGCGTCGCGCGGAAGACCCCGTGCCTGCTCGTGCTGGAGGACCTGCACGACGCCGACGCCGAGACGCTCGCGGTGATCGAGTACCTGGCGGACAACCTCGAGGACCAGCCGGTCGGGCTGCTCGCCACGATCCGCACCGAGCCCGGCCACGCGCTGGAGCTCGTCCACCGGATCGTGCAGCGCGGCGCGGCCACCCGGCTCGACCTGCACCGCCTGACCCGGCAGGAGGTCCGGCAGATGACGGCCGCCTGCCTGGAGAGCGAGCAGATCCCGCAGGAACTGTGCGCTCGCTTGTGGACGGACAGCGCAGGAAACCCGTTCCTCATCGAGGAACTGCTGCACGGCATGGTGAGCAGCGGCCTGCTCGTCTCCGGCACGCGGGGCTGGCAGGTGGTCGGTGAGCTGAAGCTGCCGGTGCCGGCGGCGTTCGTGCGCAGCGTCGCGCACCGGACCGACCGGCTGGGGCCGCAGGGCAGGGAGGTGCTGTCCATCGCGGCGGTCCTGGGTCACCGGTTCCCGCTCTCCGTGGTGCAACGGGTCACCGGCACCGACGACCGCCAGCTGCTCAGCCATCTGCACGCCGGGGTGGCCGCACAGCTCGTGACGCCCGACGAGCCTGCGCCGGACTGGTACGCGTTCCGCCACCCGCTCACCGCGGACGCGTTGCTCGCCCAGCTGACGCCGGCCGAACGTGCGGATCTGTCCCGGCGCACCGCCGACGCGATCGAGGAGTTGCATCCCGGTCTCGCGGGCGACTGGTGCCCGCTCGTCGCGAAACTCAGGCTCGACGCCGGATCGCCCGACCGGGCGGGCCTGCTGTTCGCCGAGGCCGGCACGCGGGCCCTGGCGGGCGGCGCGGCGGGATCGGCCGTCACGGTGCTGGACCGGGCACAGCGGCTGCTCACCGGCGAGGCGCGCGCCGACGTCCTCGACGCCCTCATCCCGGCGCTGGCCGAGACGGGCGAGTTCGAACGCGCTTTCGAACTGGAGCGGGAGATCGCGGATCTCCGCGGACTGGACGGTGTGCGCCGCGCGAAGCTCCACATGCGACTCGCGCGCGTCGCCCACCTCGCGGGCCGGTTCACCGACGGTGTGGAGCAGGTGCGCGTCGCGCGCACGTTGCTCGGCCAGGACGCGCCGGACGAGCTGACCGCGCAGCTGGACGTCAACTCGGCGTACCTCACGCTGAACATCCCGAGCGCCGACCGGATCGAGTCGGCGGCCTGTCTCGCCCGGCGGGCGGCGGAAGCGGCGGCCAGGGCAGATCTCCCCGACGTCGCCTGCGAGGCGTGGCAGCTGCTCGGGATCATCGCGCGCGAACAGGACATCGACGAGGCCAACAGGTGCTTCGACTCCGCACGCGCACTCGCGGACGCGCACCAGCTGCCGATCCAGCGCATCTACGCGCTGGTCCGTCTGGCGGGCAACGACTGGCTCGCGTCGGGCGACACGGCTGCGCTGGGCCGGGTGCACGACGAGGCGTGCCGGGCGGGCGCGATCACCGTGGCGTACAACGTGAACGCCATCATGGCGCTGCAACACGTCCTGACGGGCGACTACGAGCGGGCGGAACGGGAGATCGACAGCTGCCTGGAGGCCACCGGGCGGCTGAAGTTCCACGTGCTGACCCGCTACCTGCTGATGGTGAAGGCGACGCTCGCCGGGCACCGCGGCAACCGGGCTGAAACCGATGACGCCACGAGGAAGTTCGAGGCGGTGGCGAAGGGCGGCGCGCAGGAAGTCCCGCTGTGCCACGGACTTGCGCGCGCGTTCTGCGCCCTGCTGGAGGAGGACCACGCGCTGGCGGTGCGGGAGCTCGACGTCGCCGAGGCGAAGGAGTCGCAGAACCCCACCACGTTCCACCTGTCCGGCACGCACGGCCTCCGGGTGCTGCTCGCGGTGCTGGACGGCCGCTTCGGCTGGTCGGAGTACACCGTGCTGGTGAAGTCGAGTGCCGCCGGGATGCGCTGGAACCGCCAGTTCGCCGACCTCGCCCACGCCGTCCTGCTCGGCCGCGACGGCCGCCGCGCCGAGGCGCTGGACGCGTTCGAACGCGCCCAGGACGCCGCCGCCCCCTACCCGATGGCCCGGCACCTGGGGCTGCGGCTGATCGCGCGGGAGGCCGCGGAGTGGGGCGATCCGGTGACGTGGCTGCGTGCCGCAGAGGAGCACTTCCACCAGGCGGGGATTCCCGCGGTGGCGTCGGCGTGCCGGGGACTGCTCCGGCAGGCGGGAGTGCCGGTGCAGCAGCGCCGCACGGGCACGGACCAGGTGCCGAAACAGCTGCGCGGGCACGGCGTGACGGTGCGGGAGTTCGAGGTCTTCGTGCTGCTCGCCGACCGGATGGGCAACAAGGCCATCGGCACCCGCCTGCACATCTCGCCGCGCACGGTGGAGAAGCACGTGGCGTCGCTGATCGCGAAGACCGGTCAGCCGGACCGGGAGTCCCTGTCGGCGTACGCGGCGGCACTGGGCCGCTGACGTTCCCGCTCCGGCCGGGCGCCATACCCTCCGCGGGTTTGGGTCCACCACCGCCGGGTAGCCGTCGATCGACCACGTTCACGACCAAAACACAGAGGTGAGTTCGATGGTCGACGTCACCACCCGCACGCGGGTCCAGCAAGCCGCACTCGTCGTCGCAGCGGTGTTCGCGCTGGTCGGCGTACTCGGCTTCATCCCGGGCATCACCACGGACTACGACCAGATGACCTTCGCGGGTCACGAGTCCGGTGCGATGCTGCTCGGTATTTTCATGGTGTCGATCCTGCACAACATCGTGCACCTGCTGTTCGGCGTCGTGGGCTTCCTGGCCGCACGCACGGCCGCCGGCGCACGGGCGTTCCTCATCGGCGGCGGCGCGATCTACCTCGTGCTGTGGCTGTACGGGCTGGTGATCGACAAGATGAGCAGCGCCAACTTCGTGCCGCTCAACAGCGCGGACGACTGGCTGCACTTCGTCCTCGGCCTCGGCATGATCGGACTGGGGGTCGCGCTTGGCAAGCGTGCCGCAGTGCGCTGACACCGTTGGCGTAGAAGAAGAGTTCCTGCTCGTCGACACGGCGTCCGGACGTACCTCGGTGCGAGCGGACGCCGTGCTGGCGCGCGTCGGGGACACCGACCTCACGAAGTTCCACGCGGAGCTGGCGGCCACGCAGGTGGAGGCCGCGACCGGGCCGTGCACGGGTGTCGCCGAGCTCGGCGAGGCGCTCCGGCAGGCCCGCGCCACGCTCGCGAAGGCGGCGGAGGAGATCGGTGTCGGGCTGATGTCCCGCGGCACACCGGTGAAACCGTCGCTGCAGCCCATCGTGTCTCCCGGCAACCCGCGGTTCCGCCGCGTTCTCGACACCTACTCGGGCGTCGTCGAGCACTACGAGGCCTGCGGGTGCCACGTCCACGTCGGCGTACCCGACCGGGAAACGGGTGTGCGCGTTCTCAACCACCTCCGGCCGTGGCTGCCGACGTTGCTGGCGCTGTCGGCGAACTCCCCCGACCACGGCTACGCGAGCTGGCGGATGGTGCAGCAGTCCCGCTTTCCCGGTTCCGGGGTCGCACCGGTGTTCGCGAACGCCGCCGACCACGACGCGCACGTGGCCCGCATGGTCGCGTGCGGAACCCTGGTGGACCGCGCGCAGTCGTTCTGGCTCGCCCGCCTGTCGCCGAGGTGGCCGACCGTCGAGTTCCGCGTGGCGGACGCGGCGGCCACCGTCGACGACGCGGTGCTGCAGGCGGCCCTGTCGCGCGCTCTCGTCCACACGGCGGCCGTGGCCGACGAATCACCCCCGGTGCGCGACGAAGTGTGCGCGGCAGCCGTCTGGACGGCTTCCCGGTACGGCCTGGACGGCGCCGGGGTCGATCCGTGGCGGGAGCGCCTGGTGCCCGCGACCGCGCTGCTCGACCGGCTGCTGGAGCACGTCACACCGGCGCTGACGGAACGCGGCGAGCTCTCGCTGGTGCATGACCTGCTCGACCGGCGGGTATGAGACCGTGGTGAAGCTTCCCTCGCCCCGCGGGCCGTTGTCCGAGACCGTCGTCGCCGCCCTGAGCGGTGAGCCGGACGGTCGCCCGATCCCGTTCACCGACGCCGACCCGTACGGCGAGGACCTCACCATCGCGCTGCACACGATGTACGAGCTGCACTACTGCGGCTTCGACGGCGTGCACCCGGCGTGGGAGTGGGATCCGGAGCTGCTGAAGCTGCGCGCTCACGCCGAAACGGCGTTCCTGGCCGCGCTGCGGTCCGATGTGGACGGCGGGGACGACCTGGCGGCGGCGCTGGAGGGGTTGCTGGTCGAGCACGTCCCCGGCAGCGGTGTGTCGCACCACCTGCGGGACAACGGGACCTGGGACGAGATGCGCGAGTACTTCGCGCATCGTTCGGTGTACCACCACAAGGAGGCCGACCCGCACGCCTGGGTCATCCCCCGGCTGCGCGGCAGCGCGAAGGCGGCTCTGGTCGCGGTGGAGTTCGACGAGTTCGGCGGCGGCCGGGCCGATCGCATGCACTCGCGCCTGTACGCCGACCTGCTCGACGGCGCCGGGATGTCCTCGGAGTACCTGCACTACCTCGACGACGTGCCCGCACCCGCCATCGCGATCGTCAACATGATGTCGCTGTTCGGCCTGCACCGGTCGTTGCGCGGCGCCCTGGTCGGCCACTTCGCCGCCGCCGAGATCACCACCGCCCCCAGTGCCCAGCGGATGGCCCAGGCGCTCCAGCGCCTCGGCGCCGACCCGCGCTGCGTCGAGTTCTACACCGAGCACATCGAGGCCGATGCCGTGCACGAGCAGATCATGCGCCGTGACGTCATCGGCTCACTGTTGGACCAGCACCCGGAACTGCGGGCGGACGTGGTGTTCGGCATCCAGGCGACGGAACTGCTCGAAGCCCGCCTCGCCGCTCACCTGCTGTCGTCGTGGGCTGCGGGCGAGTCGTCGCTGCGGACGCGCCTGCGGTGGCTGGTGTCGCAGAACGGGTAGCGCTTGCTGCGGCGGCACGCGCACACCGCGACCACGAACCGGTCGCTGGTGTGCGTCACGCCGTCGTCGGTGACGAGCTCGACCGGTCCCTCAACGAGCACCGGCCCGTTCGGCACCACCGTCACCCTGCGCCGGTTCTGGCCGGTCACCGCGGATCACCACCAGTTCCTCGTGTCGCTGACCGGGTTCGATCAGGCCGTGCCGTTCCAGGAAACCGATCCTGCCGTTCATGACGGGCCCGAAGGGCACATTGCGGCGTTGCACGATGGAGGCCTTCAGGCCGTTGTCCCGCAGCTGCCGCAACGTCGTGTCCACTCCGCACAGTGCTGAATGGACCATCAGCAGGACGCCACCCGGCACCAGGAGGTCGGACATCCTGGCGCACAGCGGGTCCAGCAGCTGCCGTCCGTCCAGTCCCGCGTCCCACGCCCGTGCGGACCCTCGCGCCGCGCACGGGCTGGCGGCCGGCACGTACGGCGGATTCGCGAGCACGAGGTCGAAACGCTCGTCCGCCACGACCTCCAGCGCGTTGCCCAGCCGCACGCGCAACGGCAACCGTTGCAGTGCCGCGTTGACCCGCGCGGTCCACACGGCGCGCCGCGACACGTCCACGCCGGTCACCTCGGCGGCTCCGGCGCGGATCGCCGCGATGGCCAGCGCTCCCGTGCCGGTGCCGATGTCCAGCACGCGCGCACCGGCCGGAATCGCCGCCGCGTGCATCGCCTCGACGAGAAGCGCGGTGTCGTCCTGGGGCGCGTACACGCCCGGAGCTCGAAGCAGCCTCACCACCGCAGAATCCCCCGCCGCAAGACCTTGAAACACGGCGTTTTCCCGCGGTTGCGGCGGGTACACCGGGATGTGCTGTCCACTGTCTTCCGCCTGCTCGCGAGGGCACGCCACGACCGCGCGCTGCATCCGCGCGGCGTCCAGATGACCGGTGAGCTGACCGGTTCCCCGCCGTTCCCCGCCCACGCCGGCGTGACCGTGCGCCTGTCCAAGGGCGCGGGCACCGGACCGGGAAAGCCCGACGTGCTCGGCATCGCGCTGCGCGTGCCCACCGAGCGGGGCGACTGGGACCTGCTGCTGTCGAGCACGGGCACGGGCGAGCACACGCGGTTGCTGCCGAAGTTCGTGCGGCACTGGCGGGACGCCCGGCTCGGCACCCTGGCGCCGTACCGGTACCGGGGCGAGCTGGTGTGGTTCATGGCCGTTCCGGACGACGGCGAGCTGCCCAGCCGCTTCACCATCCACCTGTCGGGCAAGGACGCCGACTGGCGTGAGGTGGCGGAGGTGACGCTGCACCCGCAGGAGCGCACGGCGACGCCCGTGGCGTTCGACCCGGTGCTCAACCGGCCGCCGGAGATGGAGCCGGCGCCGCGCTGGCTCGCCGCGCTGCGGGAGCAGGCCTACGAGGGGAGCAGGCGCGGCCGCCAGGAGTCATGACTTCAGCTTGTCGTACACCAGGTTCAGGGCATCCGACGCCGCCACGGCGGTGAGCGCGGTCGACACCAGCCGGGTGAGCCGCGGCGCGAACACGAGTCCGGCGGTCAGCCCGCTCGCGATCCACACCCCCGCGCAGAACGGGCACGTGACCAGCTCCCCGACCGCGTGCCGTGCCGCGCTGTCCGACCGGGGGCGCTCCTTGAGCTCCGCGTGCCCCGCCGGTTCCTCGTAGCGGGTGAACGGTGCCCTGAGCGGGCTCGTCACCGCCTCCTTGGTGAGCAACCGGCTCGCCTTGTGCGTCGCGACACCGACGAGTGCGGTGTCGCGCAGCGAGAACCGCTCCGGCAGCCGGACGCCGGTGAGGCGCCCGGCCACCGAGACGGCGCCGGCGAGAGCGGCGTAGGTGCCGATGGCCAGGAGGTATCCGGGCAGCGGCCTGCCCTCGCCGTACGACTGCCAGATCCGCCTCACGCCTTCGAAACCTCCGCGCTCACGGCGTTCGGCCCGTCGTACTGCCGGTCGGGAAGCTTTTCGAGCAGTTCCAGCACGTCGTCTCCCGCACCGTTGTCACGGGCCTTGTCGATCAGCTGCTGTTTGCTCACCGGGTAGTCCACGCCGGCGAGATTCTTCTGGATCTCAATGGGATTCGATTGGCTCATGGCGCGCGGTTACCCGTCACGACTCGGCTGAACCGGGTTCGGTCATCGTCCGCATCATCTTCGCCTTCACCGGATCCGGCGCCACCTTCCCGGCGATCGCCTGGACCTTGTTGCGCAGCGAGCCCGCGACCACGTGGTCGTCGCCCTTCATCAACGCCTCGAAGCCCTGCTGGGCGACCTGTGCGGGATCGTCCTTGTCACCCGTGGCGACCTTGGTGTCCTGCATGCCCGCGCGCTCGAAGAACTCGGTGTCGGTCGGTCCCGGCATCAGCGTCGTGACGCTGACGCCGGTGTCGCGCAGCTCCTCCCGCAGGCCCTGGCCGAACGACGCGAGGAACGCCTTCGACGCCGCGTAGACGGAGTGGAACGGGCCCGGTGCGGTCGCGGCGATCGAGGACGTGAAGAGCACCTTGCCCTCCTTGCGGTCCACCATGTCGCCGATCAGCCGGTGCGCGAGGTGCACCGACGAGCGGACGTTCAGGTCGACGATCTCCAGGTTGTCGGCGAGCGACGTGTCGCGCACGAAGTCACCGCCCACGCCGACACCCGCGTTCACCGCGAGCACGTCCACCGGACGGCCCAACGCGCGCACCCGCGCGACGAGGGATTCCACGCCGTCGTAGGTCCTCAGGTCGGTGCGCACCGGTTCGACGTGCACACCACCGCTGCGCAGCCGCAGTTGCGCGGCCGTGTCGTCGATCCTCTCGTCCTCGGCCGCGACGACGACGTCGAAGCCGTTGTCCGCGAGCACTTTCGCGAGTTCGTAACCTATTCCGCTGGAAGCGCCGGTTACCACGGCAAGCGCATTCACAGGTCTTCTCCTTCCGGTCAACACCCGGATACCCGTGGCCACCAGGTCGATGCGACATCGGCCGAAAGTCCGATGCAACCTCCCCGTCCCGTCCGGTGTCCTTATCGGTAGGTTGGTCGAAACGACATGGGGGACATTCGTGCGCAAAATTGTTCTCGCGCCGCTGTGCGCGCTGGTCACGGTCGCCGTGGCGGCGTGCAGTCCGTCAGGTCCGGAGAAGACCAACCCGGAGCTGGCCCCGCGCGGCACGACGATGACCAAGGTCAAGCCGACCAAGCAGGACCTCATCACGAAGCTCAGCATCTCGGGCAAGGTCGAGATGAACCCGACGTTCGGCCTCGTCGCGCCGGTCGCGGGTCAGGTGCGGTACTTCGACCTGCAGGCACCCAACGGCACGCCGACCAAGCCCACCAGGGTCGCGACGGTGTGGAAGGACGGGGCGCCGAACTACGTCGAGATCCCGGCCGGTGCGACGTTCGGCGGCAGGCTCGTCGACGACAAGGCGACCGTGACGGCGGGCATGCCGATCGCGTCGGCCAAGCACGTCGGCTACGCGATCGTCGGCGACATCGACGGCGCGCAGGCGTACAAGATCAGCGGCGCGCTCACGGACGTGACGGCGCAGATCAAGAACGGTCCCGGCCCGTTCCCGTGCACGGTGCTCGGCACCATCGCCGCGCTGCCGCAGGGCACGATCCCGGAGCGGCCCACGCAGACGCCGGACACCAAGACCCCGCCGGCGGGCCAGACGCAGCAACCGCAGCAGCCCAAGCAGCCCGACCAGCCGCAGCAGCCGAGCTCCTCGACGGGCCTGCGCATCGTGTGCACCGCGCCCGCGGACGTGCAGATGATCAACGGCGCCACCGCGTCGATCGAGGTCACCACCGGCAAGGCCACGCAGGCGCTGGTCGTTCCGGTCGAGGCGGTCGCCGGTCAGCAGGGCAAGGGCAAGGTCGACGTGCTCGGACCCGACGGCTCGCGCCGCACCACCGACGTGACGCTGGGTCTCACCGACGGCAAGGTCATCGAGGTCAAGTCGGGCCTCACCGGTGACGAGGAGCTCGCCGTGCCCGGCCCGAACCTGCCGGAGGGCCAGCAGCAGGGCGGCGACCAGCAGCAGAAGCCGACGGGACCGTGATGACGGCACCGGCGATTCAGGTTCAGGCACCGCTGATCCAGCTCAACGGCATCACGAAAGTCCTGAAGGGACAGGAGGAACCGCGCACGATCCTGTCCGGCGTGGACCTCACCGTCCACCCCGGACAGAGCGTCGCGATCCTCGGCCGGTCCGGCTCCGGCAAGTCGACGCTGCTGTCGCTGATCGGGCTGTTCGACCGTGCCGACGAAGGCCAGTACTTCCTGCACGGCAACGACATCACGAAGCTGCCCGAGCGCAAGGCCGCGGCGTTGCGCAGCGCGGAGTTCGGGTTCGTGTTCCAGCGCTTCTTCCTGCTCAAGCACCTCACCGCGGCGCAGAACGTGGCGATGGCGCTGGTGAACGGCCAGGGCTGGTCGTCGCGGCGCAAGCGCAAGCAGCAGGTGATGGAGGCGCTCGAGCAGGTCGGCATCGCGCACCTCGCGAAGTCCAAGCCCGCCAGGCTCTCCGGTGGCGAGCAGCAGCGCGTGGCGATCGCCCGCGCCCTCGTGCGGCAGCCGCGCGTGATCCTCGCCGACGAGCCGACGGGCGCGCTCGACACCGAGACCGGCAACCTCGTCGTCGAGGTGCTGCTCAACACGACCAGGCAGGGCTGCGGCCTCGTGCTGGTCACGCACGACCACGACCACGCGCGCAAGATGGGCCGCGTGCTGGAGCTGCGCGACGGGCGGTTCAACTGATGTTCTCCGGCAAGCTGCGGTCCGCCCTGGTGATCGGCGGACAGGGCATCCGCGCCCGCAAGCTGCGCACGTTCCTGTCGATGGTGTCGCTGTTCCTGGGCGTGCTCGCGGTCGTGACCGTGCAGGCGGGTGCCGAGATCGCCGAACGCGCGATGCTCACCGACGTCGAGCTCCAGGCCGGCAAGGACGGCACGGTGACGGGCTACATCCCCGGCGAGAAGGGCGCGCCGGGGATCGTCGAGGCCACGCTGAAGGGCCGTGCCGACGCGGTCGCGATGATCAGCTCGAAGGCGATCATCGGCGAGCCCGGCCTGCGGCCGATCAACGAGGGCGGCATGCCGTTCGAGTACGCCAACCGCGGCGGCGACTACCAGGGCCCGATGGTGTACTGCGACGCCGGCGGTGTCTGCCAGGAGCAGAAGCCGCAGGAGAAGAAGCCGGACGGCCAGGCGATCGAGGTCAGCATGGTCGCGCTGACCGGCGACATCCGCCCGTTCAAGCCGTTCCGCCCGGTGTCCGGCACCTGGCTCGACTTCGCCTCGGCCCCGTCGCTCGCCCCGCGGATCGTGCTGAACGAGGAGGCCGCGAAGGGCCTGCGGCAGTACCGCGTCCCCGGCGAGATGATGATCGACGGCGCCACCCACCACGTCACGCCGCAGATCGTCGGTGTCGTGGAGGACGGTTACCCGCAGCCGCGCGTCTACCTGCGCCTCGACGAGCTGCGCACGTGGATGCCCGCCGCGGCGGCCTCCAGCGAGCTCGACCGGTTCCGCGGCGGCGGCACCGGCCTCGAGGTGTACCTGCAGCCCGGTTCGCACGACCTGCAGCAGCTGCTCAAGGCCAAGCTCATCGGCGCGGGCGTCGACCAGAAACAGGTGGAGTTCCGGGTCGTGAACTCCAAGGAGCGCATGGAGTCCGAGCTCAAGATCATGCGGTTGATCTTCCTCGGCATGGCGTTCCTGGTGCTGCTGATCGGTGTCGCGGGCATCCTCAACGTCGGCCTCGCCACGGTCGGCGAACGCGTGGAGGAGTTCGCGCTGCGCCGCGCGGTGGGCATGTCCCGCATGCTGCTCGCGGGCATCGTGCTCGCCGAGACGTTGCTGACCGGCTTGCTGACCGCGGCGCTGGCGATCGGCGCGGGCGCGGCGGGGCTGCAGATCGCGCTCACGTTGTTCGGCCACCGCTTCCCGTCGTTGCAGGGCACCACCTTCCCGTGGGAGGCGGGCGTCGCCGGGGTGATCGCGGGTCTCGTCGCCGGTGTGCTCGGCGGTCTGATCCCGGCGATCAGGGCGGCGCGGATCCCGATCGCCACAGTCATGCGGGCCTAGGAGCAGGAGGCAGGTCCGTCGCCGGCGAAGCCCCGGTCCGCGAGAAGGCGGGCCGGGGCTTCGTATTTGCCGTCAGGCCTGGTTGAACTCGTCGGGGTTCGGGCCGATGCGGCCACCGCGGTCCAGAGTGGACAGAGCGGCCATCTCCTCCTCGGCCAGCTCGAAGTCGAACACCGCGATGTTCTCCCGGATGCGCGACGGCGTCACGGACTTCGGGATCACGATGTTGCCGAGCTGCAGGTGCCACCGCAGCACGACCTGGGCCGCGGACCGCTGGTGGCGCGCGGCGATCTCGGTGACGACCGGGTCGCCGAGCAGCTCGCCGCCCTGGCCGAGCGGCGACCAGGCCTCGGTCTGGATGCCGTGCTCGGCGTGGAACGCGCGCAGGTCGGCCTGCTGCAGGTACGGGTGCAGCTCGATCTGGTTGACCGCGGGCACGACACCGGTCTCGTCGATCAGCCGGCGCAGGTGCGCGGGCTGGAAGTTGGAGACGCCGATCGCGCGGACGCGGCCCTCCTTCTGCAGCTCCACGAACGCCTTCCACGTGTCCACGTAGAGGTCGCGGGCCGGCGTCGGCCAGTGGATCAGGTAGAGGTCGAGCACGTCGAGCCCGAGCTTGCGCAGCGACTCGTCGAACGCGCGCAGCGTCGCGTCGTACCCCTGCTCGGAGTTCCACAGCTTCGTCGTGACGAACAGCTCCTCGCGCGCCACGCCGGACTGGGCGACGGCCGCGCCGGTGCCCGCCTCGTTGCCGTAGATCGCGGCGGTGTCGATGCTGCGGTAGCCCGCCCTGATCGCCTCGCTGACCGCGGGCGTGGCCTCGGCGTCGGGCACCTGCCAGACACCGAAACCGAGCTGGGGCATCTCGACGCCGTTGTTGAGCTTCACGATGTTCACAAGCGATCTTCCTTTTCTGACTTACGGGATCAGCGTCGGCGCGGTGCCGCCGTCGACGCGCAACGCGGCTCCGGTCGTCGCGGACGACAGGTCCGACGCGACGTAGGTGATGAGGTTCGCGACCTCGTGCGGGCGGATCAGGCGGCCCAGCAACAGGGTCGGGCGCTCGGTGCGGACGAACTCCGCCTCGCCGCCGTCGCCGACGCGGTCGCGGATGAACTCCTCGACGCCCGGCGTGAGCGTCGGGCCGGGCAGCACCGAGTTCACCGTGACCCCGGTGCCCTGGACGGCCTGCGCCATGCCGCGCGCGATGGCGAGCTGGGCGGTCTTCGTCATGCCGTAATGGACCATCTCGGTGGGGGTGAAGACGGACGACTCGCTGCTCACGAAGATCACCCGGCCCCAGCCGCGCTCGACCATCCGCGGCGTGTAGTGCCGCGAGAGCCGCACACCGGACATGACGTTGGTGTCGAAGAACCGCTGCCACTCGGCGTCGTCGATCTCGAACACCGGCTGCGCGCCGTAGATCCCCATGTTGTTGACCAGCACGTCCACGTCGGGCACCTGCTCGATCAGCTCGGCCGCACCCTGCGCGGTCGCGAGGTCGGCCGCGATGCCGCGCACGTCTCCGTCCAGCTTCGCCAGGGCCTCGTCCACCCGCTCCTGGCTGCGGCCGTTGACCACGACCGTCGCGCCCGCCTTGAGCAGCGCTTCCGCCGTCGCGAAGCCGATGCCGGAGGTGGAGCCCGTCACAAGCGCCGTGCGTCCTGACAGATCCATGTCTCTCCCCGGTAGACTTGTTGAAGACGATAACAAGCGTACGCAATAGTTGCACACGCTGTCTATTCGAGAAGGGTTGACCCATGTCACTGGACGACGACGCCGTCCAGGCGCGCGCTCAGGGCTGGCGCACGCTCGCGGCGTTGCACGCGCGCATCGAGGACCGCCTCGAGAGAGCCCTGCAGAAGGCACACGAACTCTCCGTCAGCGAGTACACCGTTCTCGACGTCCTCAACCGCCAGGACGGCTTCCACCTGCGGATGAACCAGCTGTCCAACGCCGTGGTGCTCAGCCAGTCGGCCACCACGCGCCTGGTCACCCGCCTGGAGGACCGCGGCCTGCTCGCCCGCTACCTCTGCCCCACCGACCGCCGCGGCATCTACACCGAGGTCACCGAGAAGGGCCACGCACTGCTCGCCCTCGCCCGCCCGACCCACGACCAGGCGTTGTCGGAGTCTCTGGCGGAAGCCGAGGGCATCCCGGAGCTCAAGCCACTCGTTGAGGCGCTCGCCAAGCTGTAGCCGGCTCGGAAAGATCGCGCGCATGGATCTCCACGACCTGATCCGCGCCGAAGCACCGTTGGCCGAGCGACAACGCGCCCTCACCGAGCCGGTACTGGCCGCGCTCGTCGACCGGGGCCTGCACCGGATACTCCTGCCGCAGCGCCACGGCGGCGCGGAGCTGGGCCTGCCCGAGTGGAGCCGCGAGGTCCAGGAGCTGTCGCGCTCGGACGCCTCGACGGGCTGGACCGTGATGACGACCACCATCTCGTCGTCGCTCGCCTGGTTCCTGCCGGTGGCCGCCGCGGACGAGATCTTCGGCGACCCGCGCACGCTGATCGCGGGCACGGCCGCGCCGATCGGGCGTGGCGAGGCCGCGGAAGGCGGCTACCGCGTGTCCGGCCGGTGGGGCTGGGGCAGCGCCGTCCCGTACAGCCAGTGGGTCATCGGCGGAACCCTCACACCGGACGGCCCGCGTCTGGCCGTGTACCCGCGTTCGGACGTGACGATCCACGACACCTGGTACGTCTCCGGCCTGTGCGCGACCGGTTCGCACGAGTTCTCCGTCACCGACGCTTTCGTCCCGGCCGCCCGGACCGCGCTGCCGGGAGTGACCACCCCCGGCACCAACAGCCCGCTGGCCCGTTTCCCGTTCTTCTGCTTCCTCGCCGCCGGTGTCGCCTCGGTGGGCCTGGGCATCGCGCAGCGGGCGATCGACGAGATCGTGACGCTCGCGGTCGAGAAGACGCCGCAGCACGCGACGAAACGCCTCGCCGAGCAGACCGGCGCCCAGATCGACGTGGCCCTGATGGAAGCGCGGCTCTCGGCGGCCCGCGCGTTCCTGGCCGGCGAGCTGGACGCGGTCTGGGAGCTGGCGTGGGCCGGTTCGGACATACCGGACGGCGTGAAGGGCCGGCTGCGGCTGGCCTGCACGTTCGCCTCCGCCGAAGCCACCGAGGTGACGCAGAAGGCGTTCGCGCTGGGCGGCGGCACGTCGGTGTTCGAGTCGTCCGCCCTGCAGCGCTGCCTGCGTGACGCGCACGTCGCGAACCAGCACACGATCGTGTCGCGCCGGCTGCTGGAGACCTACTCGATGGTGCGCTTCGGCCTTGGGCCGGACACCGCGCGCTTCTAGATTAGGCTCACCCTTATGGCCGACACGCAGTACGAAGACCTGCTCCGGCACGTCCTGAAAGAGGGTGTGCACAAGGAAGACCGCACCGGCACCGGCACGCGGTCGATCTTCGGCCACCAGCTGCGCTACCCGCTCGCCGCGGGTTTCCCGCTGATCACCACCAAGAAGGTCCACTTCAAGTCGATCGCCTACGAGCTGCTGTGGTTCCTGCGCGGCGACAGCAACGTGAAGTGGCTGCAGGACCACGGCGTGACGATCTGGGACGAGTGGGCGCCCGAGAGCGGCGAGCTCGGCCCGATCTACGGCGTGCAGTGGCGCTCGTGGCCGACCCCGGACGGCGGCCACGTCGACCAGATCGCCGAAGTGCTGAAGACGCTGAAGACGAACCCGGACTCGCGGCGGATCATCGTGTCCGCCTGGAACGTCGGCGAGATCGCGCAGATGGCCCTGCCGCCGTGCCACGCGTTCTTCCAGTTCTACGTCGCCGACGGCAAGCTGTCCTGCCAGCTCTACCAGCGCAGCGCGGACCTGTTCCTCGGCGTGCCGTTCAACATCGCCTCCTACGCCCTGCTGACCCACATGATCGCCGCCCAGACGGGGCTCGGCGTCGGCGACTTCATCTGGACCGGCGGCGACTGCCACATCTACGACAACCACGTCGAGCAGGTCGAGCTGCAGCTGAGCCGCGAGGCCCGGCCGTTCCCGACGCTAAAGCTCGCACCGGCGCCGTCGTTGTTCGACTACACCTACGAGGACTTCACGATCGAAGGCTACGACCCGCACCCCGGCATCAAGGCTCCGGTGGCGGTGTGATCGGCCTGATCTGGGCGCAGGCGCCGAACGGCGTCATCGGCCGCGACAACGCCATTCCGTGGCACATCCCGGAGGACCTGAAGCACTTCCGGGAGATCACCGCGGGCGCCGCCGTGCTGATGGGCCGCCTCACCTGGGAGTCCCTGCCGCCGCGCTTCCGGCCGCTGCCGGGCCGCCGCAACCTGGTGCTGTCCCGCACGCCGCAGGAGGGCGCCGAGACGTTCGACAGCCTCGAGAAGGCGCTCGCGGACGTCAGCGGCGACCTGTGGGTGATGGGAGGCTCGGCGGTCTACGCGGCGACACTGCCGCTCGCGGACCGCATCGAGGTGACCGAGGTCCGCGAGCCGTTCGAGGGCGACACGTACGCGCCGAAGATCGACCGCGAGCCCGTCAGCGTCGGCAAGTGGCAGGAGTCCAGTTCGGGCCTGCACTACCGGTTCGTGAGCTACTAGCGGCGGCCTCCGAACTCCCACTCGTGGACCTCGACGGCGTCGTACCGGTCGCCGGTCAGCACCGATGCCGGGTCCGCGGACCTGACCAGCGCCGCCGTGCCGAGCCAGGCCGTGCCGTCGTCGGACAGCAACGGCCCGTACGCGATCAGCTCGTCCGTGCGCGCCGGAACGAGGTCCACGGCCTCCCCCGACCCGAACCCGAGCACGAGGTGGCCGCCGCCCTCCCTGCCGCCGGGGAAGTCCCACATGGTCCGCCCGAGCACGTTGCGCCACCGGCGCACCAGCACGTCGCGGTACGCACCGGCCTGATAGCAGGGTTCCGCGAACGCGAACGCACGAGCCGCCGCGGCATCCGGCACGTCGACGACGTGCACGCTGCCGGTCAGCACATCGCCGGCGAAGGTGGGGCCGCGGGCGATCAGGTCGAACCGGTCCATGTAGGACCAGTGCTCCTCGATCAGCTTCTCGCGCAACGGCACCGAACCGGGCCGATCCCGGTGGTAGCAGAGGAACTCCACTACCGGCGCCTCGCCCGCGCGTGCCACGCCTCGACGATCAGCTCTTCCAGCTCCCCCACCTCGATGTGCTCCAGCCGCACCAGGATCGCCGGATATCCCTGGAAGTGCGGTGTGGTGAAGTAGACCGACCCGTCGGAGGCGAGCAACGCCTCCTTGGCGCCCAGGTCCGGCACCCGTGCGGCCAGGATCGGCCCGGACGGCGCCGACGCCCCCAAAGCCGCGATGTCCGTTTTGCGCAGCGGCCGTTCCCACACGAAGAGCTTGTCCTTGACCCTCCAGTCGACGACGCCCTCCCGCACCCGCTCCGTCACGTCGGGCATGGAGGTGGCGATCCGGCGCACGTCGTTCCAGGTGGCCATCACAAGCTCCTACAGGTGGTCCGGCGGACGCTGCTGCTCGGCCAGGAACCGTTCGAACTCGGCCCCCAGTTCGTCCGCGCTGGGGAGGTCGGTGTTCCCGACAGTCTGGATGAAGGCGTCGTACTGCCGCTCGAGCGCTTCCACCACCTGGGCTACTTCTTCCGACTCCGCCACCTGGCGGTGGATCTCGGCGTCGGCCGCCTGGGCCGCGTCGATCAGCGAGCCGATCGGCAACGCGAGCCCGGTCGAGCGCGCGACGGCGTCCAGCAGCGTCACGGCGGCGGTCGGGTACTGGGACTGCGCCAGGTAGTGCGGCACCTGGGCGGCGAAGCCCATCGCGTCGTGGCCCGCCTGGCCGAGCCGGAACTCGAGCAGGCCGGACACGTTGCCCGGCACCTGCACGCGATTGAAGAACGGCTGGTACTCCGACACGAGCTCGGGCCTGGTCGCGTGGCCGATCACGTTCAGCGGACGCGTGTGCGGCACGCCCATCGGGATGCCGTGGAATCCGACGGTCAGGCGCACACCCCACCGGTCGATCAGCGACCGCACGGCGAGCACGAACGCCTCCCAGCCGCGATCCGGCTCGGGACCCGTGAGCAGCAGGAACGGGTGGCCCGCGCTGTCCCACAGCAGGTGCACGACGAGCTGCGGGGTGGCGTAGTCCTCCCAGTGGTCCGTCGCGTAGGTCATCAGCGGGCGGCGCGAGCGGTAGTCGATCAGGCTGTCGACGTCGAAGCGGGCGACGACACGGCTCTCGAGCGTTTCGAGCAGGTGCTCGGCGAGCAGGCGGCCCGCGGCACCGGCGTCCATGAAGCCCTCGAAGTGGTGCAGCAACACCGCACCTGTCAGGTCCGGCACCTCCGAGTCGACCTCGTACAGGTTCTCCGGGTCCAGCACCGCACGCCTCCAAAACCGTCGTTTCAGTCTCGTCCAAAGCCAACCAGATGGACGCGGGACTGATTCCGCACGGGTCGATTAGCCCATACGGACCGTGTGAGCGCATCACCTCACGGGTAGTCCAACGCTGTGGACAGGCGTTGGGTGACGCGTGGAGCTCTGGTCGCAGCCGTCTTCATTCTCCTCGGCGCGGCGGTGTACGTCTTCGGGCAGTTCAAGCCCATCGGCGAGGAGTCGATCGACCGCAGCCAGCCCGCGATGCTCAAGTCGGTGCGGGACCTGAGCCAGTACCACGCCGCGTCCGGCGAGTTCCAGGTCGTGCTGGACATCGAGAACGACGTGAAGTGGGTGCCCTCGGCGCTGGCCGGCGAACGCACGCTGTTCGTCGCCGCCGGGTCGGTCAACGCCTACGTCGATCTCGGCTCGATCAAGGACGACGGGCTGGTCGTGTCACCCGACCGCAAGACCGTCGAGCTGCGACTGCCCAAGGCGCGGCTGGACAAGCCGAACCTCCACCACGACCGCTCGTACGTCTTCAGCCAGCAACGCGGCCTGATCAACGATCTGCAGGCGCTGGCGGGACCTCCCGACCAGCAACGGTTCTACGTCGCCGCCGAGGCCAAGCTCGCGGAGGCGGCGAAGCAGTCGGAGTTGCTCCGGCGCGCCGACGACAACACCAGGGTGATGCTCACGGGAATGCTGCAGTCGCTGGGATTCCAGGTGAAGGTGCTGCAGGACTGAACCCTTTCCCCGGCTGCGCCGAACGTCGAAGTGAGCCGGCCGCAGCGGGATAGGATTCGTTGGTGGAAGACGATCTGATGGCCTGGGCGCCCGCCGCGGGTGCCGCGCCCGCACCTGCGATCGCGTTACCCGGCTACAGCGGTTTCCGCGTGATCGCGCAGGGCGGCGAGGGCACGATCTACCGGGCGCGGCAGGACGGTCTGGGCCGCGACGTCGCGGTGAAGGTCCTGCAGGTCACCGACCCCGCGACGCTGACCAGGTTCCGCCGCGAGCTGGCCATCACCGTCGAACTCGGCCGCCAGCACCCGCACATCGTCACGGTGCTGGACACCGGCACGCTGCCGGACGGCCGCCCGTGCATCGTCATGGAGTACTACGAACGCGGCTCGCTGCACGACCGTTTGCGCGCCATGGGCCCGTTGCCGGTGCCGGACGTCATCGCCGCCGGCATCGCGGTGGCCGACGCGCTGGCGTTCGCGCACGGCCAGGGCATCCTGCACCGCGACGTGAAGCCGCAGAACGTCCTCGTGCTCCCCACCTCCTACGTCCTCGCCGACTTCGGCATCGCCCGCGGCGCCGACGCGGGCCACTCGGCGTCGCTGCAGATGGTCAGCTACCGCCACGCGGCCCCGCAGATGCTGGAGGGTGGCACGCCGTCGTTCGCCGACGACATCTGGTCGCTCGGCTCGACGCTCTTCACGCTGCTGGAGGGCAAGCCGCCGTTCGCCTCGGACAACCCGGACGAGGACACGCTGCTCTCCTACGTCGGCCGCGTCACCCGCTCCGAACCCCGTGCCCTGACCCGCTTCGACGTCCCGGCCTCGCTGATCGCCGTGATCAACCGGTGTCTGCGCAAGGACCGCGCCGAACGCTTCGCCTCGGCGCTGGAGCTGCGCGACGCGCTGATGGCGGTGAACGCGGGCACGCCGACCGCACCGTCAGTGTCCATTGTGGACCCCGACTCGACGATGATGCTCGGCGAGCGCACCGCGGTCTTCCCGGACGGCCCCACCGAGGCGCCCGGCTTCGGCCCGCGCCCCCGCGTGGAGGAGGAAAAGCCCGCCGAGGAACCGGAAGAGGAGCCGGACAACTCGTGGCAGGGCCGGCTCGCCGACCTGACGTACCGGCAGCAGGACATCGTCGTGCCGCCGCCACCGCGCCCGGTGGCCGTGCTGCCGACCCTCGACGTGCCCCCGGTCGAACCGATGACGGCCCCGGTCCGCAAGAGCAAGCGCGGCGGCCTGCTGGCGTTGCTGGCCGTGGTGGCGGTGACCGGTGGTGTCCTCGCGGGCCTGCTGCTGAACCGCCCCGGCACCCAGCAGACCCAGCAGCCGGTGACGACGACCACGACGATTCCGGTGCCGACCTCCGAGTCCGTCGACGCCGGCCCGCCGCCCAACGCCGACCCGAAGTTCGTGCCGGTGCTCAAGCGCGCCGAGTACAAGGGCAAGGCGATCGAGCTGGAGTGGTCCGATCCGAGCAAAGGCCAGGCCGAGTTCGTGGTGATCGACGTGACCGGTGCCAAACCGCAGGCCGTGACCAGGGTGACCGGCGGTGGCACCAAGTACGTCATCGAGGACGGCGGCGGCATCCGCCGGTGCTTCCAGATCGCGGCGTTCGGCTACAACGGTGAACGAGGCAGCTCGGCCAAGGTCTGCGCGGCCAAGAACTAACGCCGGAACAGCGGCCGCGGGTCGACCGCCCACAGCACCCTGCGCCACCAGGAAGCCTTGCGCCGCACGGCTTTCCTGATGTGCCGGGCCAGGCGCCAGCCGTTCTCCTGCCGCACCGGTTGTGGCGCGAACGCGGCCTGGTCGACCAGCACCGCCAGCCGCACGCCGGCCTCTCCCCACTCGCGCCCGATGTCGGGCACCGTGCGGCTCGGTTTCGGCCGCAACCCGGCCAGCAGCAACGAGTCCAGCACCTCGTTCCACGCCCCGACCGGCCCGGCCGCCCGCCACCGCAGGCGCCGCGACGTCCGCGCCACGTACAGCACGACCAGCAGCAACACCGGCGCGAACACCCAGAACGGGAACCCCTTCCGCGCTTCGGGAGCAGCCACCGCGTCGGGCTTCACGGCCGTCGGCTGCACCAGCGGCGGCACCGAGGGCAACGACGTCGGCGTCGGCTTCGCGGTCGTGGACGCGAGGCGGTTCAGCACCTCCCGCTTCGACGCCGCGCTGGGCCCGCTCCCGTTGCCGGACACGGGATCGAACGCCACCCAGCCCCACCCGCTGAAGTACACCTCGGGCCAGGCGGTGGCATCCGCGGCCCGCACGATCCGTTCCCCGTCCTGCTCGGGCACCGGCTGGAACCCGACCACGACCCGCGTCGGCAACCCGACCGCCCGCGCAAGCACCGCGTAGGCCGACGCGAACTGCTCGGCCGTGCCCGCCCCGGCCCCGGCCTCACCGGCGGCCCCGAACAGGAACGTCTCGAGCCGCGCGTACGACGACCCGACCGGCGCCTCGGCGTCCGGCCGCCGGCCCAGCCGCACGACCTGCTCCAGCGCCACGGCCTTCTCGTACGGCGTGCGGGCGTTCGCCGTCGCCTGCCGCGCGTACTCCGCCAACGTGAACGGCAACCGCGGCAACGCCGTGTACCGCGTGGCGTCGGCGGGCACCGAGGCCTCGGCCAGGTCCGCGTCGGCGGGTGTCTCGACCACACCGCGAACCGTGTAGCTCAGTCCCGTTTTGAGCCCGTCGGCGACCACCAGCGACCCGCTGTCCGGATCCACCATGGCGTCGCTCAACGACACCGCCTGCGGCTTCCCGACGCCCGGCAGCCACTCACCCTGCAACCCGGTGATCCGCAGATCAACGCTGGCGTCCTGGAACTTCCGGCCCGTGGGCAGATCCGGCGCCTCCACCACACCGAGCGGCCCGTACGTCGCGGCCGCCTCCCACGACGCACCGGTGTACCGGCTGAGCGTCACCAGCCGCACGGGCACCTCGGGCCCGCGCATCCGGAAGAGCTCGGCGTCCCCCTGCGCGGCCCACGCGGCGAGCTGGGGCAAGGGGTTCGCGATGTCCACGTTGGTGACCGGCGGCGTGACGAGCTTGCGCGGCTCAAAACCGTTGGTGGGCAACACCACCGTCAGCAACGTCAACGCCGCCAACGCCGTCGCCACCACCGCGGGCGGCACCACGGGCCCGCGCCGGTCGATGATCAGCCAGCCCAACGCCAGCACCACGACCAGCACCAACGCCACCAGCCCGTACCGATCGGCCCGCCCCGTGGTGAGCAGCGCCGCCGCCACGTACAGCACCGCCGCCCCCAACGCGGGCACGAACAACGCGGTCCCCCGCCTCGTCACCGACAGCACACTCGCAGTGGAGACACCGATGATCAGCAACAGCCCGGGCACCAGCAACTCGGGCGTCGCGGGCGCCGGACGGGCAGCCGTGAGCAGCCGCGGCACGGTGTCGAGCAGCACCCACGCCGGGTCGCGTTCGGGGGACGCGCCACGGGCCGCGAAGAACCCGGCCGCCATCGCCACGACCATGACGGCGAGAGCGGCCAATCCCGCCGGCACGAGACGTTTCAGCAGCAACGCCAGGAAACCCGCGAAGGACGCCAGTCCGAAGTAGACGAACGCGCCGTCCCAGGCCTGGGCCAGCTGGAGGGAGGCGACGAGGAGGACGGCGGCAACCCAGGCGAACTTCATGGCGCCACCGCCGCTTTTCTGGCCCGCACGGGCCCCACCGCTGAGTCCGCGAACACCGCGCGAGGCCTCATCCCGCCACCACCGCATCCCCGGACCCGCGCGGATCCCACCGCCGAATCCGCAAACACCAGGCGAGGCTTCATCGCGCCACCACCGAACTCCACGCCCCGCGCCGCCACCGCATCCCGGACCCGCGCGAACCCCACTGCCGAATCCGCAAACACCACGCGAAGCCTCACCGCGCCACCACCGAACTCCACGCGCCCGCACCAGGAACCGCAGTCTCGAACGTGCACCTCACCGCGCCGCCACCCAGCCGCACGCCCCAGCGACCCGACTCCGCAGCCCACGCCACGGCGCCCCGATCCACAGCCACGCCCGCACGTCCCATCGCGCCGCCACCCCCGAGGCACCGCGCCACCGCGGCCCACGCCCCGCGCTGCCACCGCATCCCGGATCCGCGCGAACCCACCGCCGAACCCGCAAACACCGCGCGAGGCCTCATCGCGCCACCACCGAACTCCACGCCACGGCGCCCCGACCCCCAGCCGCGACCGCACATCCCGCCGCGCCGCCATCCCAGCACCGCGACCACGCGGCCCACGCGCCGCACCTCATCGGGCCACCACCGCGTTCCACGAGTCGACCAGGTCCTCCGCGCGGGCGCCGGTGATCACCAGCACCGATCCGATGGCCCCCACCGGGCGCTGCTCGTCCACCACCAGGACGGTGCCGAACGCGGCTCGGCCCGCCTCCAGGACCAGGGCGGGCACGACCGCGCCGCTGATCACGGCGACCACGTCGAGGTCGCGCACCGGCACGGTCGGGCGGCCTTCGACGGGCTGCAGTTGCAGGTCTGCCAAGGCTGCCAGGATCGGGGCCGAGTCCTGGGTCTCCTCCAGGTCGGTGCCGCCGGAGGACGTCAGCAGGCGCACCGGGTGGCCCTGCTCCAGTGCCGAGGTGACCAGGGACGCCGCCACCTCCACCGCCTCCTCGAAGCGCTGGTCCTGGTCGTACGAGGCGGCGTTGTCGTCGAGCAGCACGGCCAGGTGCGGGCGGGCGGGGTCGGCGTCCTCGCGGATCATCAGCGTGCCGGTGCGTGCGGAGGTTGCCCAGTGCAGGCGGCGCAGGTCGTCGCCCGGGACGTATTCGCGCAGGCCCACCAGGTCCGTGCCGCCGCGTTCCACCCGTTCGTCGGCGCCCACCTGGCCTCGGCGCGCGCCGGAGGGCAGGCCGCGCACCGGCAGGACGCGGGGCACGACGCGCACCTGCACCACCTCGCCGAGCACCGTGCGGGCCTGCGCCAGGCCGGCCAGGCCCTTGCGGCGCAACGTCAGCGGGCCCACGTCGAACACGCCGCGGCGCTGGGTCGGGATCGTGTAGTCGACGGTTTCGGTCGCGCCCGGCTTGAGCAGCGGCACGGCCACGGTGGACGGCGCGCCCGCCACCATGTCGACGGCGTCCAGCGCCACCGGCCACCTGCCCGTCGCGGACAGCTCCAGGCGGCCGCTGCATCGTGCCAGGCGTGGCACGGTGCGCGGGCGGACGGTGCGCGACACCGTCAGCGGCGACGCGACCAGCACCGAGACCATCGAGGCGAGCACCAGGGCGGTCAGGGCGAGGCCGAACGCCGCCATGCCCGCGTAGCGCCACCACAGCCCGACGCCGAGCATCAGCACGCCCAGCACCGCGGTGCCGGTGCCGCGCAGGGTGAGTCTCATTGGGCCGCGGGCTTGGGCACCGGCACGCGCGCGAGCACGTCGGCCAGCACCTCGGACGTCGTCACGCCCGCCAGCACGCTCTCCCGCGTCAGCACCAGGCGGTGAGCCAGCACCGGGTCCGCGATGTCCTGGACGTCCTGCGGCACCACGAAATGCCTGCCCTTCGACGCCGCGTACACCTGCGCGCACCGCACCAGCGTCCGCAGACCGCGCGTCGACGTGCCGAGCCGCAGCCGCTCGTCCGACCGCGTCCCCGTGCCGAGCGCGGAGATGTACTGCAGGATCGGATCCGCCACGTGCAGCAACGACAACCGCCCGCTGAACGCGCTCACCTCGCGCGGCGACGTCACCGTCCGCACGTCGGCGATCCGGCCCGCCCCGCTGCCGGGACGCAACACGTCCAGCTCGTCGTCCACCGACGGATAGCCGATCGACGTCCGCAGCATGAACCTGTCCAGCTGCGCCTCCGGCAACCGGTACGTGCCGTCGAGGTCGATCGGGTTCTGCGTCGCCACCACCAGGAACGGGTCGGGCACCGCGTGCCCGACGCCGTCGATCGTGACCGTCCGCTCCTCCATGACCTCCAGCAACGCCGACTGCGTCTTCGCCGCCGCGCGGTTGATCTCGTCCGCCAGCACGATGTTCGCGAACACCGGCCCCGGCCGGAACCGGATCTGCCCGGTCTGAGGGTCGTAGACCGAGGTGCCCGTGACGTCGGACGGCAGCAGGTCCGGCGTGAACTGCACGCGCCGCGACAGGCCGCCCAGCGCGCCCGCCACCGCGCGCGCCAGCGTCGTCTTCCCGGTGCCGGGCACGTCCTCCAGCAGCACGTGGCCGCCCGCGAACATCGCCACCAGCACCAGGTCGATCACGTCGCGCTTGCCGCGCACCGCGCTCTCGACGGCGTCACCGAGCCGGGTGTGGAGGTCGCGGAAGGCCGAGACCTCTGCGGTGTCGATCACTTGTCCTCTTCTCTGCGAACACCGATGCGCAGCAGGAACGCCGCTGCCAGCAAGCCAAGGCCACCCGCACCCATCGGCGCGGTTCCCGCGCCCGCCGGGGCCGAGCGCGGGATGCAGCTCGGCTTGCCCGCGCACTCGTCGTAGGTGAAGAGCGTGTTCCTCGCCGCCGAGTCGACCTGCCCTGCGCCCGAAGCCGCATAAGCGCGCACGACGATCGCGTTGCTGCCCTCGTCCACCTCGATCGTCGCCGACGTCGCGTTGCACGGGATGCCGACCGAGAACCCGTACGTCTTGTTCACGACCTCGCAGCGCCCGTTGTGGTTCGCCCAGTCGGCGGGCGGCGACATCGTCACCCGGCGCGTCGGGTTCGTGCGCGTGCCGCTGAGACCCGTGATCACCGTGGCACCCGCCGACGGCAACGACGGCGGCGGAGGCGGCGGAGGCGGCGTGGTCGTCGTGGTCGTGGGCGTCGGGTTGGGCGGGGGCGGGTTGGGCGGAGGGTTGTTCGGCGGCGGCGTCGTGGTCGTCGGCTGCGGCGGTGGCGGGTTGTTGGGCGCCGTCACCGTGAACGCAGCCATGCCCGCGGCACCGGCCTGTGTCGCCGTCGACGCGCGCACCGTGACGTCCAGCCTGCCGTTCGTGCAGAACGTGGAACCCGTGCACGGCACCGACAAATCAGCGGACGTGCCGGCCGACTGGGCCGACACCGAGCCACCGCTGAACGAGCCGGACCCCGTCACGGTGTAGCCCACGATCGGATCCGTCGAGGACACCGCGCTCCAGCTCACCGTCACGACCACGGCCGAGGCGCTGCGCGACTTCTCCCGCACCGTCACGCCGGAGGGAGCGGCGGGCGCCGATCCGCCGGAGCCGGAAGGCGGTGTGGACGACGACGGCGGCGGCGGCACCTCCGACGTCGGGCCGTTGTTGCCGTTGTTGCCGGGATTGCGCGGCGGCTTCACCGGCTCGTTCGGGTTCGGCGGCGGGGGCGGCGGCACGGACGGCGGCGGCGAGCGGTCCGGGTCCTTCACCGGCAGCTCGGGGCTGCGGATCGTCAACGACCGCGTCGCACCGTCCGCGTCGACCAGCACACCGGTCGAGGAACCCGGCACGTTCACGAACAACCGGCCGTCGTCGAACACCAGCTCGGGGTCGGCCCCGCCGGACGTCCGCACGTCGTCACCGCCGCGGCTGCCACCGCGGTCGAGGATGATGACCTTGCCGGATCCCTTGCAGGGCACGTAGACCTTGTCGCGGAACACCGCGGGCCTGCCGGGCTTCGGGCAGCCCATCGCACCGACGTCGACGCGCAGCACCTGCCCGTCGACGACGAGCACGACCACGGACGAGTCGGGCACCGACGCGGGCACGAGGTCCGTCGGCGCGGTCTGCGCGGCGATCACCTCGGCATCGGTGCGGTCGGTGGACCTCGACACGTCCTCACCCGTGCCGTCGCGCACCACTACACCGCCGTCGAGGCCGATCAGCGTGACGCCCTGGTCGTGCGGCACCAGCACGGTGCGCGGCCCGGCACCGCTGATCTGGCGCTGCGACCGCTCGCGGAACCGCTCCTCGTCGTCGGACCAGTCGAGCGACCGCAGCGTGCCGCCGTGATCGACCAGCCACAGCACGCCGCGCTCGTCGACGACGGCGTCGGCCAGCGGCTGACCGGCCTCCCACGTCTGCCCGACGTCGGCCAGCGTCAGCGGATCGGCGGTGTGGACCGTGCCGGACGCGCGGTCGACGACGAACACCATCCCGTTCGCCACCAGCACCTTGCTCGACGCACCGGGCGGCGCCTGCCGCCTGCCGGACGCGAGCAGCGTCGCCAGGTCGATGACGGTGATCTCGCCCGTGCGCCGGTTCAGCACGATCAGGCGGCCGTCCTCCTGCGCGATCTCCAGCTGCGAGTCGGGACCGCTGATCTGCAGGCGCGTCTGCGGTTTGCCCGACACCGGGTTGATCTGCACGACCTCGCCGCGCTGGTCGTCGCCCAGCCAGGTGAGCCCGTCGGAGACCGCGACCGACGTCCGGGAGATGCCCTGCCCCAGCGCGGCACCCGCCAGCACGAGAACACCCAGCAGTGCCGCGACGAAACTCGCCGATTCCCGCCCTCCACCGGAGATGATGCGTCTGATCCGGTGCCACCAAGCCATGTGCGCCTCCCTCGCCCGCCGGGGATGCTAACCCTCGACTCTGACAACTTCGGACGGTGCACGGTTCCCGGATCGCCCGGTCAGCCGACTGGCCGACATCAAGGAATGTAATGACGGGGTCTGACACTTCCGGATTCCGAATGGCGCTACCCCGAACCGATCAACACATAGGGCAAAGTGGTCGTATGGAGATCCCCGGCATGGGACTGGCCAAGCAGGCGCTCAGCACCGCGATCGAGACGACCGCGACGGCAGCCGCACTGCCCGGCCGCGTGCTGAACCTCATCGGCGAGGTCGAGCAGCTCGTCCGCAAGGTCAGCGGCACGGTCGACGCCATCGACGGCATCGTGCGCAAGGCCGACGAGCTGGTCGAGCGCACCGGGCACGTCGTGGCGGACGCGGAGAAGGCCGTCGACGAGGTCCGCGCGATCACGGCGAGCGCAGGCGACGTCGCGGAACGGGCCGCGCAGGTCGTCACGACGGCCGGGCAGACCGCGCACACGGCCAACGAGCTGATGGGCGTCTACGAGCCGATCGCCAGGCAGGCGCAGCCGCTCGCGAAGCGGTTCGTGGAGGAGCTCTCGCCGCACGAGGTCGAGGCCGCGATCAAGCTCGTCGACGAGCTGCCGGTGCTGACCGAGCACCTGACGAACGACATCCTGCCGATCCTCGCGACGCTGGACAGGGTCGGCCCGGAGGTGCACCAGCTGCTGGAGGTCACGAGCGACATGCGCCAGGCGATCCTCGGCATCCCCGGCTTCGGGTTCATGCGCCGCCGCGGCGAGAAAAAAGAGGAAGAAGTAGGTGTGAGGGAGCTCGAAAAGGGGTAACCCGGCCCTCATGACCTCCCGTGCACACGAAGATCACCTGACGTGGTGGCTGCTCAGCGCCGTTTTCGGACTGCTCGCCATGATCAACATCGGTCTCGCCGTGACCGAACGCGCGTCGTGGCCCTACGTGCTCGCGGCGTTACTGCTCGCCGCGAGCACGTGGAGCGCCAGACACGCGCTCAGACCTTCCCCGTCTTCTGATGCGTCAGGTTCGACGGTGATCCGAACCGGAAGGGCCGCACGCGATACGTCGCGGTTTTCTCGTCTGGGAGTGTGATCAGCCCGAACGAGGTGACATCCGGATCGAGCTGGGCCGCGACGCGGTAGTCGGCCGCGCCGGCGGGCTTGAGCTCGATCAGGTACCCCTCCTCGTCGGACGCGTGGTCCTCCCACGTGAACAGGATCCCGTTGGCGTGCTTCACCTCCGCCTTCAGGTTCCCCGGCACCGCCTCCGGTGACGACACCGGGTGCGTGCCCGCACCGCCCTTGCGCGGTTCCGCCCACTCGTGCCCGTCGGCCTCCGGCACCTCGTCACCGGGTGGCAGCGTGAGGTCCACGGTCGCCGAAGCGGGCCCGGTGAACGGCCGGACCCGGTAGTAGAACGGCGTTTCCGGGATCAGGTCCGGATGCCGGTAGGAGTTCCTGCCCGGCGGGACGAACTCCAGGGCCACGTACTCGCCGTCGGCAGCGTTCGCGTACTCGACGACCTGCCCGGCAGCCCCCGCCTCCGGACGCCAGTGCAGCGTCACGTCGGTGGGCGAGGTCAGCTCGGACGTCAGCGCGGGGTCCCGCTGTTCCTGGCCGCAGGCAGCCAGGAACAGCAGTCCCACCAACCCGAGCCTGGAGATCACTTGCGCCAGAACCGGATGTTGCTCCAGACGACCGTCGCCGGTCCCTGGCCGCTCGCGGTCCGGTACGCGCCGAACTTGTCGTAGAAGTTCCCGCCAGAGCTCGACACCGAGTGCTTCTGCGAGCCGTTGATGTAGGTCCGATGCGTGCTGCCCACGACGTGCACGGTATTCACGCGCACGGTCGTGCCGACGGTCGCTCCGGTGGCGATGGTGGTGCCACCGTGCACGGCGTACAACCGGCCGCCGCGTTCCACGGCGAGCATGAAGTACGGACCCGCGCCGGGGTCGTCCTTGAACGTCTGCTTGAGACTGATGCGGGTGCCGCCGAGACTCGTGATCCGGAAGCTGCCCTCGAACTGCCGCGTGCCGCCGGTGTACGTGGCGTACCGGCGCTCGGCACGCTGATCTCCGCTCGCGGTCGAGCAGGTGAGCCGGAACGTGAGGTCGCTGACCGTGCCGCAGCCGCGTTGCTGAACGCTGAACGACGGCGAGTAGCTGGTCCACGGGCCTGATTCCACCTGCGCGAGTGCGGGAGAACCCGCCACGAGCAGACCGGTCGCCAGAGCGATCCCCGCGACGGTGCGGAGTCGTGTGGACATACCGATACCTCCTCAAAACGCGCTGAAGACAGCACGTGTTCTCAGGGGGCGGTAACGGCACTGTATCCGATAATGATCTGATGTTCGACCTCCATCGCCTGCGGCTGCTGCGCGAGCTTTCCCAGCGGGGCACGCTCGCCGCCGTCGCCCAGGCGCTGAACTACAGCCCGTCGTCGGTCTCGCAGCAGCTGTCGTTGCTGGAGACCGAGGTGGGCGTACCGCTGCTGGAGCCGGTCGGCAGGCGGGTGAAGCTCACCCCGCAGGCCGAGATCCTGGTGCGGCACACCGAGGAGGTGCTCGCCAGGCTCGAACTGGCGGAGTCGGAGGTCGCGGCGTCACTGCACGAGATCACCGGGACGCTGCGGGTCGCGACGTTCCAGACCGCGGCACTGGCGCTGATCCCGGCGACGTTCGCCCGCATGCGAGACGAGCACCCGTCACTGCGGATCGAGTTCCAGGTCCTCGACCCGGCGGAAGCGCTTTCCGGCCTGAACGCCAGGGACTTCGACCTCGTCTTCGGTGAGGAGTGGCCGGACCAGCCGGAGGCGCGCTTCGCCGGGCTCGAGTACCGGGAGCTGTGCCGGGACCCGATCCGGCTGGCCGTGCCACGTGGACTGTCGATCACCGAGACCGGCTCGTTCCCGTGGATCATGGAACCACCCGGCTACCCGCAGCGGACGTTCAACGTGAACTGGTGCCGCCACCACGGTTACGAGCCGGACGTGCGCTTCTCCTCGACCGACGTGCTGGTGAAGTTGCGGTTCGTGGAACGAGGCCTCGCGGTCGCGCTGCTGCCGGACCTGATCTGGTACGACCGCGAGGTCACCGTCGACCTGCACGAGCTGCCGGTGCCGCAGTCGCGGCTGCTGTTCACTGCGGCACGGGCAGGACGAGGTCAGCATCCCGCCGTGCGGGCGTTTCGCGAGGCGCTGGCTCTTTCCGTAGCGCCGCTCCAACCCCGGCGGTGATGACCAACGCGATGGCGCACAACGAGATCAGGCTCAGGTGCTGCCCCAGCAGCACCGCGCCGGCGAGCGCGGCGGCGGCCGGTTCCAGCGCCAGCACGACCCCGAACGTGCTGGCCTGCAACGTCTTGAGCGCCCTGATCTCCAGCGTGTAAGGAATCGCGGACGCCATCAGCGCCACGAGCGTGCCGAGCACGAGGATCTTCGGCTCGAACAGCGTCGCACCGGCCGTCGAGAGCCCGTACGGCAACGTCAGCGCCGCCGCGATCAGGCTCGCCCCCGCCAGACCACCGGTGCCGAGCCCTTCCGTCGCGAGCCTGCGTCCCGCCAGCACGTAACAGGCCCAGAACACCGCCGCGAACAACGCGAGCACCACACCGATCAGGTCCAGCCGCGCGCCGGTGTACTCGCGCACCCCCAGGATCACCACGCCGACGAGCGCCAGCCCGACCCACACGAAGTCCCTGGCTCTGCGGCTCAGCACCGCCGCGAGCCCCAACGGCCCGAGGAACTCGATCGTCACCGCCACCCCGAGCGGAATCCGGTCGAGCGCCAGGTAGAACGTGCCGTTCATGCCGGCCATCGTCAGCCCGAGCACGAGCGTCTCCTGCCGGAACTTCGGCCTCGCCACCACCGCCAGCATCAACGCCGCGATGCCGAGCCGCAGCGCCGTCGCGCCGGGCGCGCCGATCTGGCCGAAGAGCTGACTCGCGAACGCCGCGCCGAACTGCAGTGAGATGACCGAACCGAGGACCAGGAAAACCGCCATGCGCCCAGCCTCGCTGACCAGCTCTCTTCGGTAAAGCGAATGTTTTCGAGCGATATCGTTCGGTTTTGTCGACCATTTAGACTGGCTGGTGCGATGAGACGCAAACCCTCCTCCCCGCTCCCCCAGCGCAACGGCCTGGACGCCGCACGGCTGAAGCTGCCCGCCGACGGCCCCTGGTCGTCCCTGCGCGACCACCTCGTGGAGCGCCTGCCGCGGGTGGCTCCGGCACGGATCGAGGAGATGCTGCGCGAGGAGCGCATCTGGGCCGTCTCGGGCCCGCTCGGCATCGACGCGCCGTTCGTGCCCGACAGCTACATCTGGTTCCACCGCGACCTGCCCGTCGAGGTGCCCGTACCGTTCGACGTGACCGTCGTGCACCAGGACGACGACATCGTCGTGGCCGACAAGCCCCACTTCCTGGCCACCATCCCGCGCGGCCGGCACATCATGCAGACCGCGCTGGTCAAGCTGCGCGACTCGCTCGGGCTGCCCGACCTCTCCCCCGCGCACCGGCTCGACCGGGTCACCGCCGGGCTGGTGCTGTTCGTGGTGCGCCGCGAACTGCGCGGCAAATACCAGACGATGTTCCGCGACCGGTTGGTCACCAAGGAGTACGAGGCGATCGCCCCGCACTCCCCGTCGTTGACGCTCCCCACCGTCGTCCGCTCCCGGATCGTCAAGGAGCGCGGCGTCATCACGGCCTTCGAAGTGGACGGCGAGCCGAACGCCGAGACGCACGTGTCCCTTGTGGAGCATCGCAACGGCTTGGGCCGCTACCACCTCAAGCCCCTGACCGGCCGCACCCACCAGCTGCGCCTGCACATGTCCGGCCTCGGCGTGCCGATCGTGAACGACGACTTCTACCCCGTGCTCCGGGAACGCCCGCTGGACGACTTCTCCTCACCCCTGCAGCTCCTCGCCCGCACGTTGTCCTTTGTGGACCCGATCTCGGGCGAGGAACGTTCCTTCACCTCAGGGCTAAAGCTGTCCGCCTGGTCATGAGATGTGCGTGCGCCGGGTCGCGATCGGCTGCGGCTCCCAGATCCGGTTCATCCGCTCCAGCAACCGCTGGGCGAGCGCGCTCATCGCGGGGTGGGTCTCGGTGAACCCCGCCACCACCCGCGCCCGGAACATCAACCGGCCGCGCGCGGTCGTGCTGTACCAGAACCAGTCCTCGTCCACGACCCTGGCGAGGTGGTCGGTGCCGTCCCGCTCCGCCCGCTGCACCAGCGCGTCACCCTGCACGAACCACCGCACGCAGGCGTCCTCCAGCGGCTCGGGGGCACGGCCGCGCTCCTCGAAGTAGGCCAGCTCGGCGGCCTCTCGCAGCGCTTTCGGCGTCTCGGACACGGTCGCGCAGGTCGGGAAGCCGATCCGCAGGTACACGAGCTCGGTGAGCCCGTCGCCGAGCATCGCGCCTTCCAGGTCGACGAACCGGGCTCCGCGTTCGGTGTACATGTCGTTGCCGGGACACGGATCGCCGTGCAGGAGGTCGAACCTGCCGGTGTCGGTGAAGGCGAGCTCGGTCTCCGCGTCCCCGGCCTCGACCTCCAGCGCGCGCACGAACCGCAGGAACGGCTCCGGGTCGGGAACCTCCTGGCGCGGCAGGACTCCCGCGTGCTCGGGTCCCGTGGCCTGGTGCAGCCGGGCGAGCCCGCGGGCGTAGTCGATCACCCAGTCCTCGCCGAACGGATGGGACGGCAGCCGCTCCAGCACGACCGTCCTGGTGTCCGGGTCGACGTCGAGAACGCGCGGCACCACGCCGGTGTGCCCGGCCAGCCGCAGCGCGGTGACCTCGCGGGTGAAGGCGGCCGCATCGCCGATGACCTGCTTGACGATGCGGTCGCCGTCGGCCCACACGCGGGACCGCACACCACTTTTCAGTCGTTCCATCAGGCCAGTGTGAGCGCGTACAGCTCCACTCGCGGGTCGTTCGGCAAAGTCACCGAGCGGACCGTCTTGGCCGCGTCCAGCCGCAACGACTGCCCGAACAGCCGGACCGGCGGCCCGTCGACGCCCTGCCCTGCCTTGATCCGGTGCGGCATCTCCAGCACGACCGGCCCACCGCCGGCCCAGTCCGGCACCGTGGCCGCCACCTCGGCCGAGGTGCCGTCGGTGTACCAGACCGTGAACGCCGTCGACACCGGCCCGTTGTGCGACGCGCCCACCACGTGCAACCAGGAGAACTTCCCTGCGGGCAACAACAATCCTTGCCCCCGTGCCTCGACGAAGTTCGGAGCGGTTCCGGTGGGGTCTGGTGCCTGGTACGTGATCCCGCCCCACGTGACAGGACCGGCGGCAGGCAGCAGCGCGGCGTCGTAGCTCCAGCCCCCACCGTCGAAGTTGCCGGAGGTGGAGTCAGCCACCGTCGCCGTGCCGTCGTGGTTGCGTTCCGGCCCGACGTCCACCGAACACGTCGAGAACGCGCACACCGCGGCAGGTTTGACCTCGACGACGGCCTTCACCGTCACGGACTCGACCTTCACCGAGACCGAGTACGCGCCAGGAGCCGTCCCAGCAGGCACCGACACCGTCAGCGGCACCGTCTTCTGCACAGGCAGATGCCGCGACACGAGCACAACCGGCCGGGCACCGCTGACCGTCCACCCCGCGGGCGCGGTGACGACAGGCCGGACGGTCGTCCCGGACGGCGACTGCGCCAGCACGTCGAGCTGCAACGTCAGCGACTGCGCGGAATCCGACGCCGGCATCACGATCTCGCTGTTCCGCAGCGACGCGGACACCGCACGCCGCGGGTCGAGGTTGCCGTCGTTCAGCGACGGCGGCTCGTCCGCACGCCCGGTGCCCCACGACGAAGGCCGCGACGACACCTCGTACGCCAACTTCCCGCCGCGCTCCAGCGAAGACCACGAAAGCCACGTCTTGCGGACATCGCGGCCGTTCAACGAAGCACTGCGCACGTACCGCACCGAATCCGAGACGTCCGGCGCGGTCACCGTCAGCGTGCCGCCCTGCGCGCCGTACTGTCCGATTCGGACGGTCGCGGACGGGAACTGCGGCGAGGACAGCGCCAGGAAGTCACCTCCGTTGAAGGTCGGGTACATCCCCAGCGACGAGAAGACGTACCAGGCCGACATCGTGCCCAGGTCGTCGTTGCCGGTCATGCCGTCGGGGCCGGTCGTGAACAGCGTCATCGCCGCGCGCACGACCGTCGCTGCCTTCCACGGGGTGCCCGTCCACAGGTACATGTAGGGCGCGAGCAGGTCGGGCTCGTTGTTCGGGTTGTAGGTCGGTTTGCCGTAGTAGTCGTACGGTTCGGTGATCCAGTCGTGCCGCGCGGTGCCGGCGGGGTCGGCCAGCAGCTTCTCGTAGGCGAAGAACGCGTCGAGGCGTTTCTCGGCCTCGCGGCGGCCGCCCATCAGCGACACCAGACCGGCCGGGTCCTGGGGGACCAGCCACTGGTACTGGTAGGCGCCGCCCTCGTGGAACTGGTGCGACGCGTCCACCGGGTTGTACGGCGTCAGCCAGGTGCCCGCGACGGTCCGGGGCCGGAACTGGCCGATCGAGGAGTCCCACAGGTTGCGGTACCACTGGCCGCGATCGGCGAACAGGCGGGCGTCGTCGCGATGGCCGAGGCCGCGGGCCATCAACGCGAGGGAGGCGTCTGCCGCCGAGTACTCCAGGGTCGCCGAAGCCGGGTGCACGCAGTCGTTGTCGCCGCCCTTGTGCGCGCAGTCCGTGCCCAGCTTCAGGCCGGACGGGATGTAGCCGCGGTCCGAGTAGTACTGGACGCCGGACCGTCCGTTGTAGGGCGAGCTCGCGGGAGGAAGCGACAGGGCGTTGGTGCGCAACAGCTGGTACGTCTCCTCCTCGTACCCGCGCAGCAAACCCTTCGACCAGGCCTCGACCAGGAACGGCGTCACGGGGTCACCGGTCATGATGTTGGTCTCGGACGACGCCAGGGCCCAGCGCGGCAGCCATCCTCCGTCACGTCCACTGGCCACAACGGACAGTGCGACGTCGCGTGCCACCCGCGGTTCCAGGATCTGCAGCAGCTGGTTCTGCGGTCTGTAGGTGTCCCACAGCGAGAAGTTCTGGTACGGGGTGTAGCCGGACGCGGTGCGCACGCGGCCGTCGAAGCCCATGTACTTGCCGTCGACGTCACCGGCGAGGTTCGGGTGCAGCACCGAGTGGTACAGCGCGGTGTAGAAGGCGACCTGCCGGTCCCGCGACCCGCCGGACACCCGCACGGCGTCCAGCTGCTTCTTCCACACGTCGCGAGCCGCGGCCACCACACCGTCGAAGTCGTAGGAAGGAGCCTCCGCCGCGAGGTTCTTCCGCGCGCCCTCCAGACCGGTGTAGGACAGGCCGATCTTCAGCACCACGTCGCGGTCGGCCGTGGCGTCGAACGTGACCCAGGCGCCGTTGCCGCCGGTTCCGGCCGCGTCGCGAACGCCCGGCGTGGGAACGCTCCCCCGCCACGCGCCGAAGGACGCGAACGGACGGTCGAACGACGCGGTGAAGTAGACGGTGTGCTCGTCCTTGCCCGCGCAGAACCGGCCGTTGCGCACCCGGCCCTCGATGGTCCGGTCACCGACGACGTGGATCTCGGAGTCGAGCACCGTCTGGTTCGACCGTCCGGTGTTGAACAGGACGTTGGCCGCGCCCGACGAGGGGAACGTGTAGCGCTGCCACCCGGTCCGCTGAGTGGAACCGAGCTCGGCGTTGATCCCGTAGCGCGACAGCCCGACGCGGTAGTAGCCGGGCCGGGCTGTCTCGTCCGAATGGCTGAACGCCGACTTGTAGGCGTTGATGTCAACGTTGTCAACGGACCCGACTGTCGGCATCACCGGCAGCTCGCCCATGACGCCGCAGCCCACGCCGGACAGGTGCGTCTGCGAGAACCCGTAGATGGAGGTGGCCTTGTAGTCGTATCCGCCCTGACCTCCCGTATCAGGGCTGACCTGCACCATTCCGAACGGCACCGAGGCGCCGGGAAAGGTGTTGCCGAAGTTCTGCGTTCCCACGAAGGGATTGACGAGCGACGAAGGGTCTGCGTCTGTTTGTGCCTGTGCAGGGACTGCTAGACCCAGTAACAGCCCGGCTACAACCAGTGTCCGCATGAACGCAGTATTGTCTGATCGTCGCCGCCCCGACACCCATCGGAGGTCGGCGATGCGCGCACTGGCCGCAACGCTGCTGCTTCTCGTCGCGTTCGCGCTACCGGTTCAAGCCGCCACCGCGCTCGACACGGTCACGACGGCGAGCGTCTACGGATGTCTTCGCACCAACGGCGCTGGCGTGTACGACGCGACGGTCAACAAGACGTTCGTGACGTACTCGGGCACACGGCACGACATCTACGTGAAGGCGTTCGACCACACCACGGCCACGTGGTCGGCGGCGGTCAAGGTCGCCGCGCTGAACCTGACGCACGACAACGCCTACCACGACTACCCGGTGCTCACGCAGCTCGGCGACGGCAGGCTCGCCGTCTTCCGCGCCACGCACACGAGCTCGATGCAGCTCTACACCGCGCCCACGCCGCGTTCGATCACCGGCACGTGGACCGCGCGGACGATCAGCACCGACAGGAACACCTACCCCGAGCCGGTCGTCACCGGGAACACGATCCATCTGTTCTACAGCCACAACACGGATCTGTCGCACCCGTACCGCACGTACAAGATGATCAAGTCGACGGACAACGGCAAGACCTGGTCCGCGCCGCGCATGATCATCGACTCCGGCCGCACGACCGACAGGTACGCCGAGGTGTACGCGTTCGGCGTGACGCAGCGCGGCGGCCGGATCTACCTGACCTGGTCGATGCACGGCGGACCCAAGGGCCACAACGGCGGCGGCAAGAACATCCACGTCGCCTACTTCGACACGGCTTCGAGCACGCTGTCCACCGCCGGCGGCGCCACGCTCGGGAACACCGTCGACGCGGCGGACCTCGACAAGACCCGTGTCGTGACGACGAACCCGCTCGACCTCCCCGCCGGCAAGGATCTGCCGGAGGAGAACCCGGTGACCGTGCCGCTGACCGACGGCTCGCTCGTGCTGGGTTACGGCGTGCACACCAGCACGAGCGCCAAGATCGTGCTCGCCAGGTTCGCGAACAACGCCTGGACGTCCACGACGGTCGACACCTCGACGTCGTTGTTCAAGGACCTCGTCGCGACCGGCACCGGCGTCGACTTCTCCTACGCCAGCGCGGACCGCAAGCGGCTCATCGTGAAGTCGTGGACGCCTGGCGGGAGCGCGAAGACCAAACACGACCTCGTCGTGCCGTACTCGGCCGGCGCCGACACGACGTTCTACGCGAACTTCGTGGAGAACCGGCCGAGCGACCTGATCGCGAACACCATCGACCACGAGACCCGCAAGACCAACCACACGGGCAAGTGGCCGGTGTTCTCGCTGCGCGGCTAGCTAGCAGCGCTTGCTGGATTCCGCGGTGTAGTTGTCGCCCATCTGGATGGAGACCATGCCGTAGCCGGTGGTGCAGACGTTCAGGGTGTTGGCGGGCTTGCCCCACAACTCCTTGAGGCTGTACTGGGTGCTGTTGCCACCCTTGATGGCGTTGGGCTCCGAGTCGGACGCGCTGCTGTAGGTCAGCACGCCGACCTGGAGGCTCCAGCCCCTGCCCTCGGCCGCCTGCGCGGCGCGGAAGCTCTCCCAGGTGTAGACGTACCCGTAGTTGTGCCCGCAGCCGGCGAACTGCTTCACCGAGGCGATCTTGTCACCGCGGTACTTCACGTACCCGGTCGAGCCGATCTGCGCGGCACTCGCGCAGCCGGGCACTGTCTCGGCGTTGGCGATGCCGGGGAAGACGAAGCCCAGCAGCACGAACGCGGTGGCGATGATTGCCCTCTTCATGAGCCGATCATCGCCACCCGCGCTGACAACTCCCTGACACGCGAGTAAGCAGGAACCATGCCCGTACAGCTCAACCACACGATCGTCCACGCCACCGACCAGGAGCGCTCGGCACGGTTCCTCACCGAGCTCCTCGGCCTGCCGGAGCCGGTCCGCTTCGGCCCGTTCCTCGTCGTCGAGGTCGCGAACGGCGTCTCGCTCGACTACCTGACCAGCCCGGGGCCGATCACCGGGCAGCACTACGCGTTCCTGGTGACCGAGGAGGAGTTCGACCAGATCTTCGGGCGCATCCGGGAACGCGGACTCGACCACTGGGCCGACCCGTTCCACAACCAGCCGAACCAGATCAACCGCAACGACGGCGGTCGCGGCGTGTACTGGGACGACCCGGACGGTCACGCGCTGGAGATCATCACCCGGCCCTACGGCTCCGGTTCCTGAAGCAGGAGCTCGCGGCGTTCCTCGCCAATGTCTCGCACGAGACCGGCGGGCTCGTGCACATCCGGTAGATCAACCAGAGCGGTGACTACGGGCAGCAACCTGTACTGCTGAATAGGTCTAGACCCTTGACTGGTCTGAACCACTGGTGCCAATCTCAGCCTAGTTCACATCCTTGATTCCTCGGGCGCGCAGACTCCAGGAGTGGGTGACCCTTGCTGAGAAAACGCATCTTGGCGTCTATCGCGGCAGGTGTGATGGCGGCGGCGTTCGCCGTCATCGCGCCGGCCGCATCCGCACAGGCGGAAGTGACCGCGCAGGCGTGTACGTACACCGACTGGGTGCAGGGTCAGTGGTACACGGCAGGCTCGATCGTGAGATTCGAAGGCAACTTCTACATCGCCGAGCACGACAATCCCGGTTACAGCCCAACGGTTTCCACGTGGTACTGGGAACCGACGAGCTGTGACGGCGGCGGCGGAGGTGGCGGCACCTGCACGTACACCGACTGGGTGCAGGGCCAGTGGTACACCGCGGGCTCCATCGTCCGGTTCGAAGGCAGCTTCTACATCGCCGAGCACGACAACCCCGGCTACAGCCCAACGGTTTCCACCTGGTACTGGGATCCGTACAACTGCAACGGCGGTGGCGGCGGAGGTGGCGGCGGCAGCTTCGTCGTCAGCGAGGCCCAGTTCAACCAGATGTTCCCGTCCCGCAACAGCTTCTACACCTACAGCGGCCTCGTGGCGGCGATGAGCGCGTACCCCGCGTTCGCGACGACGGGCAGCGACACGGTGAAGAAGCAGGAAGCGGCGGCGTTCCTCGCGAACGTCTCGCACGAGACCGGCGGCCTCGTGCACATCCGCGAGATCACGCCGGGAACCTACTGCGACACCAGCAAGCCCTACGGCTGCCCCGCCGGTGCGCAGAACTACTACGGCCGCGGCCCGATCCAGCTGTCGTGGAACTTCAACTACAAGAGCGCCGGCGACGCGCTGGGCCTGCCCCTGCTGACCAACCCGTGGCTGGTGGAGCAGGACGCGGCCGTCGCGTGGAAGACGGGCCTCTGGTACTGGAACACGCAGACCGGACCCGGCTGGACCACCGGCCACAACGCCATGGTCAACGGCAACGGGTTCGGCGAGACGATCCGCAGCATCAACGGATCACTGGAGTGCAACGGCGGCAACCCCGCCCAGGTCCAGAGCCGCGTCTCGAAGTACCAGCAGTTCGTCAGCATTCTCGGCGTGCCCGCTGGAGCGAACCTGTACTGCTAGGACGCGAGCTCGCCCTGGGCGGAGTGCTCAAGCACCTCTCCCAGGGCGAGCGCGCCTGCACGACCGCCCAGCTCCACTCGGACTAGGCCGCCAGCTGTTCCTTGACCTGGGCCAGCGACGGGTTGGTGAGCGCGGAACCGTTCGGGAAGTGGACGGTCGGCACCGTGCGGTTGCCGCCGTTCACGCTCATCACGAAGTCGGCCGCGCCGGGCGTCTCCTCGATGTTGATCTCGACGTACTCGATGCCCTCGCGGTCGAGCTGGTTCTTCAGGATCCGGCAGTAGCCGCACCACGAGGTCGAGTAGACGGTCAGCTGGTCGGGAGCCATCAGAGGCACTCCTCATCGAGGTCGGAAGAAGTCATGAGTATCAACGCACGACGAGGAGGGATTCATCCCGGGGGTGCGGCAGCTCACTTGTGCCGCAACAGCTTCGAACCCGGCTTCTGCGACTCGAAGTCGAGCTTCGCCCAGTTCCTGTCCTTGGGCACGGACAGGATGCGCGCCTCGTCCAGCAGGCCGTCGAACGAGCGCTTGCGGTTGTTGCTTCCGGGCGTCTTCTCGTTGTTGCCGATCGTCACGGGCTCGGTGCCGGTGGTCTTCCACGCGTTGGTGTCGGTCTTGCCGACCTCGAGCTTGCCGTTGATGTAGTAGTAGGCGTTCGGCTTGTCGATGACGAAGACGAAGTGGTACCAGGTGTTGTTCTTGACCTTCGTGTAGGCGCCGGACGGCAGCGGGCACCAGTCGTAGTTCGCGACGTCGATGCACGGCTCGGTCTGGTCGCCCTCGCCGAAGTAGTGGATGCGGAAGCCCGTCTCCCCCTTGGCGAACATCGCGATGTACGCGGCCGGGTGCGTCCTCGCGTTCGACCAGATCGAGAACGTGCCCTTCGACGGCAGCGGGTTGAACAGGCCGCTCGACTCACTGCCGGGCAGCAGCACGTACTCGCCGCGGGCCCTGGTCAGCGACAGCGCGTTGCCGACCACGCCGGTGCCGGTCGCGTCGCCGGTGATGCCGACGCCCTTGCCGTCGAGGTTGCCCACCGAGTCGCGATAACCGGCGGCCGCGCCCTTCTCGGCGAGGTGGTGGGCGGTGATCCAGCCGTCGGCCTTCGGGAAGACCGCGGCGCCGTTGCTCTCGGACGACGCCGCGGGGTTGCCCCACTTCAGCGTCACGGACTGGGTGGCGTTGTTGCCCTTGACGTCGGTCCGCACCCAGATCGCCGCCCGTTTGGCGGCCGCGTCCCACTTCTCGATCTCGTACGGCAGCGGCCTGCCAGCCGCGTCGTCGAACCGGATGTCCGCGCCGTCCGGCTTGGCCTGGCCGAAGTCGAAGTTGCCCGCGTCGAGCCTGACCGGCACGGGGAAGCCCCTGACGTCGCCCGCGACGTTCGCGCCCGAGGCAGAGGTGTCGATGGTGATCTTGCGCTGGTGTGCCCAGCCCGCCCGCGCCTCCGATGCCGCCACGGGCACCAGGAGGGCCGCGAGCACCGCGGCGGAGAGGGTGAGAGTGCGCCCTGTCTTCTGCATGTGGTCCCTTTTGTCCGGGGCGGCGGACAACTGAGGTTTACTGGAAACCTTATTGCCTGTCAGCCCCGCGTCACCCGAACGGACCAGCCACGCGAGATCGTCAGGCAATCGTCAGGTCAATTCGCCACCTCGTGGGTGAGCATGGTTCGCGCACGGCACCGAAATTTCGGCCGTGCAATTAGCTCTGCCTTCGCCAACGTATTACCGTGCAATTCAGTCACCCATTCGGCGGCCCTTTCTCGACAAGGGTATCCGATATCGTCTGACTTCCGCCGCCGGTAACACACACCGGAAAGAAAGGCTGGCCATGCTGAAAATGGTGGCGGCTGCTGCCCTAGTGGTCTCCGCGGTTCTCACCGCGCCCGCCGCGCACGCAGTTCCCGACGTTCCCGATTTCGTCACGATCGACGTGGTCACCGTGAACGGTTCCGGCTGTCCCGCCGGCACCGCCGCGGTCGCGGCCGCCGACGACCGCACGGCGTTCACGGTCACCTACAGCGATTACCTCGCCCAGGCCGGACAGGGTTCGTCGCCGACAGACTTCCGCAAGAACTGCCAGCTCAACATCAGAGTCACCTATCCACAGGGCTTCACGTTCGGCATCGCCCAGGCGGACTACCGCGGGTTCGTGCACCTGCAGGCAGGCGCGACGAGCACCGAGAAGGGGAACTACTACTTCCAGGGCATGTCCCAGGGCGCGAGCCGTTCGCACAACTTCTCCGGCCCGAAGAGCGACAACTGGCAGGCGACCGACCGCGCCCAGGTGTCGGAAATCGTTTACGCGCCGTGTGGCGAAGTCCGGCACCTGAACATCAACACCGAACTCCGGGTGAACGCGGGCTCGTCGAAGGCCGCGAGCTTCATGACCATGGATTCGACCGACAGCAGTGTGAGCACGAAGTACCAGTTCTCCTGGAAGCGCTGCTGATCCAGGCACCCATTGCCGCCGCCCGTTCATTTTGTTGAACCTCAGACGGAAAGGTGCCCCATGCTCAACACACTGGCCGCGGCCGCGCTCGCGATGTCGACGATCATCATTCCGCCCGGAGGCGCGCCCGGCACGACGCCCCCACCGGACATCATCACGATCGACGTCGTGACCATCAACGGGTCGGGCTGCAAGGCGGGTACGGCAGCGGTCGCCGTGAGCCCGGACAACAAGGCGTTCACCGTCACCTACAGCGAGTTCATGGCGCAGGTCGGCCCCGAGGCGAAGCCGACCGACTTCCGCAAGAACTGCCAGCTGAACCTGCGCGTCAACGTGCCGTCCGGCTTCACCTACGGCATCGCGTCCACCGACTACCGCGGCTTCGCGCACCTCGAGCGCGGCGCCACGGCCCTGGAGAAGGCCAACTACTACTTCCAGGGCATGTCGGAAACGGCCTACAAGCAGCACAACTACAAGGGCCCGTTCAGCGACGACTGGCAGGCGACCGACACGACGGACGTCGCCGCGATCGTCTACCACCCGTGCGGTGAGAAGAGAAACTTCAACATCAACACGGAGCTGCGGGTCTCGGCGGGCACGTCGGACCCGAAGAAGGTCACGAGCTTCATCTCGATGGACTCGACCGACGGGTCGATCGAGACGACCTACCACTTCGCGTGGAAGACCTGTCCACCGAAGCCGTGATCCCGGTGCCGGGCACTTCGGGAAGAGGTGCCCGGCATCTCCGTTCTTCTGCGAAGATCGTCTCCTGACGACGTCTGGGGGGACGATCATGAATCTGCCTGTGCTGGCCGGTGTGGAGCCCGGCGCGGACTTCCACGCGATGGTGGACGCCATCGCCGAGCGGGTACGACCGGAGAAGAGCTGGGTCGCGGTCCTGCTCGACGACCAGCCGGACAGCTCCGCCCGCCTCGACCTGGTGCGGCTGGCCGTGATCGCGGCGCTGGAGCGCGGTGCCAGGGCGTTCCAGGTCGTCCCGGTCACCGCCTGCTACTGGCATCCGGTCGGCGGTGAGTGGCTCGTGTCGCGCGAGGAACCGGCCCGTCCGTTCACCTTCTCCAACGGCTCGGCGCAGCCGCCCGAACGCACGGTGACGCTGGCCGAGACCGGCAGCGGGACGGTGCTGGTGCGGGTGAACGGCACGCAGGTCGAGGTCCGGCCGCCGTCCGAACACCAGTGCCGGACTCTGCTGGAGTCAGGGGTGCGCGGCACGCCGCTGCGGTTCCCGGTCTTCCCGAGCTCGGGTCCGTCGATGATCGCGCGCGGCACCGGCCCGCACGAGCTCGTGCTGTGGCGGTGCGGTCTGCCCGCGACCCGGTTCCGGCTGCCCGGTCCCGTGCTCGCCGCGATCCACGTGACCGACCCGTACCTGGAGTCGCTGACCGCGCTGATCGAGGTCGACGGCGAGCTGGTGGTGCACTGCGAGGGCAACCAGGACACCGGCCTGCACGAGCTGCGCGTGCCGATCGGCTTCAGCGTCGCCGAGGAGGCCGAGCGCGACCTGTCGCCGCTGTACCTCGACCTGGACGAGCCGTGGCGGTTCGGCGTCTACTTCCGCCGCGCCGGGCAGTGGTGGAACCTGCACTACCGCGGTGGCGACATCACGCTCGAACCGTCGAGGGCCGTGCTGCACCAGCCGGGATCGGTCCCCTTCCACACCAAGATCGACGGCGCCGGCCGGGTGCTGTTCGGGCCCGACCACTCGACCGCCGGCCTGCGCGACACCGGCTGGACCGCGTGGGGTCCAGGCCTGGAGGACACGGTCATCCCCGTGCCGTCCGGTGAGCAGGTGCTGGCCCTGACGAAGATCGCGGGCCGACCGGCGCTGCTGACCCGCGAGGGCGATGCCCTCCGGGTGCGGCTGGAGACGGAGGCGCGCACGGTCGTGGAGCACGCCGGGCCGGTGGTACACCACTACGGGCTGCCGTGGGTGGCCGTGCAGCGCTCGGCCCACCTCGTCGAGGTGCTCGACGTCGCGACCGGCGCGGTGCTGCACCGCCTCGGCACGGCCTGACCGATGAAGGGCTCCTTCATCCACCTCACGTGGATGAAGGAGCCCTTCATCGTTGATCAGATCAGGAAGCGGTAGGCGGTGGTGCCCGGCGCCACGTGCTGGATCTTGAGCGGGGACTCCTTCATCCGGCCCCACAGCAGGTCGTAGTCCTCGCGACGGCCAAGCTCGATGCACACCAGCGCGGCGCCGGTCTCCCGGTTGTCGCGCTTGATGTACTCGAACTGCACGATGTCGTCGTCCTTGCCCAGCACCTCGTCGAGGAACCGCCGCAGCGCGCCAGGCTCCTGCGGGAACTCCACCAGGAAGTAGTGCTTGAGGCCGCGGTGGACCATCGACCGCTCGACGATCTCGGCGTAGCGCGAGACGTCGTTGTTGCCGCCGGAGAGCAGGCACACGACCGTCGAGTCGGGCGCCACCGTGATCTCCTCCAGCAACGCCGCCGAAGCGAGCGCGCCCGCGGGCTCGGCGATGATGCCGTCGATCTGGTACAGCTCCAGCATCTCCGTGCACACCGCGCCCTCGGCCACGGTGAGGAGCTCGGCGCCGCTGTCGCGCACCATCGGGAACGTCACGTCGCCCACCCTGCGCACGGCGGCGCCGTCGACGAACGAGTCGACCTCCGGCAGCGTGACCGGGGTGCCCGCCTGGATGGCGGCGATCATGCTCGCCGCGCCCGCCGGCTCCACGCCGATGACGCGGGTCTGCGGGAAGCGCTCGGCGAACCACGTGCCGACGCCCGACAGCAGTCCGCCGCCGCCCACCGGCACCACGACCACGTCGGGGGCGCCGCCGAGCTGCTGCACGATCTCCAGGCCGACGGTGCCCTGGCCCGCGACCGTGCGGCGGTCGTCGAACGCCGGGACCAGGGTCGCGCCCGTGGCCAGCGCGTACTCCTTGGCGAGCGCGGCCGCGTCGTCGTAGGTGTCGCCGTCGACGACCAGCTGCACCATGCCCTGGCCGAGCGCGGAGATGCGGTCGCGCTTCTGGCGCGGGGTGGTGCGGGGCACGTGCACGCGGCCGGGGATGCCGAGGCGGCGGCACGCGTAGGCCATGCCCTGGCCGTGGTTGCCCGCCGACGCGCAGACGGCGCCGCCGACGGCGAACTCGGTCTGGCAGAGCAGGTTGAACGCGCCGCGCAGCTTGTAGGACCGGCCGACCTGGAGGTCCTCGCGCTTGAACCACACCCGCGCGCCGGTCCTCTCGGACAGCCGCTGGTTCACCTCGAGCGGTGTGGTGCGGGCGACTCCACCGAGCCGGGCTGCGGCGGCGGACACCTCATCAGCGAAGGACATGACATTACATCTTTCGTGAACGACTCGGGTCTGGCACGCGTACCCCTGGAAAGACAGGGGAGGTACTCGTGTTTCGCCTTGTGGGCGTTCTGACGCTGCTCATGATGCTCTCCGCGGTTCCCGCGCACGCCCATGGCGCGCCCACCGACCCGGCGAGCAGGGCTTTCCTGTGTTCGCCCGGTCAGACCACAGCATCATCCTCGCCCTGCCGCAGTGCCGTTCAGGCGGGGTTGCCGTCCACGGAGTGGGACAACATCCGGCTGGCGAACGTGGCGGGGCAGGACGCGGCGAGGGTGCCGGACGGCAAGCTGTGCAGCGCCGGGATCCCGAAGTACGCCGGGCTCGACCTGCCCTCGGCGGAGTGGCCGGCGACGAAGCTCAGGAGCACGTCCTTCACCTACCGGGCGACGATCCCGCACCAGGGGTCGTTCCGCTTCTACGTGACCCGGGACGGCTACTCACCGACGCGCGCGCTGCGGTGGGCGGATCTGGAGCAGTTCCTGAGCGTGCCCACTCCCCCGCTGGTCAACGGCGCGTACGAGTTCAAGGTGCAGCTGCCGAAGCGGACCGGGCGCCACCTGATCTACACCGTCTGGCAGAACACCGACACGCCGGACACGTACTACTCGTGCACGGACGTCGAGATCGCCGCACCGGCACCCGCACCGGCACCCGCGCCCGCGCCTGCTCCCGCACCGGCGCCCCAGGCCAAACCGGCTCCGGCGACGCCGGTGACGACCTCCAGCTCCGCGGCACCGTCCACGCCGAGGTCGAGCACACCGCGTCCCGTTCCTGTTGCGTCGAGCGCCGAACAACCTCCGTCCAGCGCAACGAGGTTCGGCCTGTCCGCCGTGGTGGCGGCGCTGGGCGGCCTGGTCGTGATCGGCGGATTCATGTTGTGGCGCAAAAGAATTCTGTGAACGTCCCGGTCCCCGATAGGTCTGGACCATCCCTACGATGATCTTCGGGCGCGCAACCCTGCGATGGTGAGGTGTGTGCCCGGATGGCTCGAAAACTGGTGACACTGCTGGCTTTGCTCGGCGCCGCGCTCTTCCCGGTCGGCCTCTCGGCCACCGGCCCGGCCCAGGCCGCCCCGTTCAAGGTCCTCGGCTTCTACTACGGCACGAACGACCTCGCGCACATCTCGTTCGTCAAGGAAGCCAACCCGTGGCTGACCCGCGCCGGGCAGGAGAACGGTTTCACCTACGAGGCGACGACGGACTGGAACCGGCTGAACACCCTCACCCCGGCCCAGGCCCAGGTCGTGGTCTTCCTCGACGACCTGCCGAGCGGCACCCAGCGCGCGGGTTTCCAGCGCTACATGGAGGCGGGCGGCGCGTGGCTCGGCTTCCACGTCTCGGCGTTCACGCAGAACGCGAACGAGTGGTCGTGGTACCACAACACGTTCCTGGGCAAGGGGAACTTCGTCAACAACACCTGGGGGCCGACCACCGCGACGCTGAAGGTCGAGACCCGCACGCACCCGTCGACCGCACGCCTGCCGGAGAGGTTCACCTCCTCGGTGAGCGAGTGGTACAGCTGGTCGCGCGACCTGCGCACGAACCCGGACATCCAGATCCTCGCGAGTGTCGACCCGTCGAGCTTCCCGCTCGGCACCGACCCGAACCAGCAGTGGCGCAGCGGCTACTACCCGATCATGTGGACGAACAAGAACTACAAGATGATCTACGCGAACTTCGGCCACAACGCGATGGACTACGCCAGCAACAGGCCGCTGTCCTCCACCTTCGCGAGCGCGGACCAGAACAGGTTCCTGATCGACAGCCTGCTGTGGCTGGGAGGTGGCGGCACCCCGCAGCCGCAGCCCGACTGGAAGACGCTCGTCAACAAGGGCAACGGCAAGTGCGTCGACGCGCGGTCCGCGGGCCTCGCGAACGGCACGGTCGTCCAGCAGTACTCCTGCAACGGGACCACCGCGCAGAACTTCCGCGCGGTGCCCACGAGTGACGGCTACTCACGCCTGGAGTACCGCAACGACCCGGCCAAGGTGCTCGACGTGAGCGACGTGTCCACTTCGGACGGTGCGGGCATCCACCTGTGGGACTACGTCGGCGGCGCCAACCAGCAGTGGCGCGTCACGACCGGCGCCGACGGCTACTCGACGCTGACCGCGCGGCACTCGGGCAAGTGCCTGAGCGCGCCGGCGGGCGGCACGGACGGCGTGCAGCTGGTCCAGGCGACCTGCACCGGGTCGGCTGCGCAGAGCTTCAAGATCGGCTAGTGCGACTGAGCGCAGGCCCGGTCACGGTCACCCGTTCCCCCGGTCTCCTGGCAGCGGAGGCCGGGTGGGACGTGCCCAGGAACCCGTACATGTCGTTGAGCTGGTGCAACGCGGACACCGCGTCCCGCCACACCGGGCACGGCCACGCGCGATGGCGCCCGTACCAGGCGCGGCACGACTTGCACCGGTGCCGCTCGTTCGGCTCGTGCACGCGCAGCAGCCCACGCCACCACGGCAGGGCCGCGCGCAGCTGTTCGCGCAGCTCGTAGACCTCGTCCGGGGAGGCCGTCCGCGCGAGCTGGTCCATCGTCCGGTAGACGACGTCGATCACCGTCCGGTGAAAGGAACCCTGGCGCTCCGCAAGGGCCATGTCCGCGCTCCTCCTCACCGCAGTTGAGACAGGATCGTCAGGAGTCTATGTTGACCATAGGCGGGTTTCAACTGGCGAAAATCCCGTCACCCAGATAGCCCTTTCCGTGAGTGGAAACGCTCACCGCGCGCAACGGGGGGAGCCGGCAATGGCGGGGGAACGGTCCCTGGCTGACAAGCTCAACCACCTCTTCGCCGTGCACACCGCCCGTTCCGGCCAGGAGTACAGCAACGAGCAGGTGGCGGCGGCGATCGCGGACACCGGCGTGACGATCTCCCAGAGCTAGATCTGGCAGCTGCGCAAGGGCAAGAAGGACAACCCCACGTTCAAGCACTTGCAGGCACTGGCAGGCTTCTTCGGTGTGCCCGTGAGCTACTTCTTCGACGACGAGGTCACCGACCGGGTCGACGAGCAGCTGAAGTCGTTGCAGGACGAGCAGACCCGGCTGAACGAGCTCGCCGCGGGCAGCGACGCGCAGCTCATGGCCATGCGCGCGGGTGAGCTGTCGCCGGACCGCCGCCGCCTGGTGATGGAGCTGCTGGACGTCGTCTACCGACAGGAACAGGCCGAACGCGGCGAAGGATGACTCGTGGCCGAACGAGAGTTGCGCAGGCGGTGCCGCCGCCTGCTGAACGAGCTGGACATCCAGCCACCCCTCGACGTCGAGGAGCTCTGCCGCCGCGTCGGTGACCAGCGGGGCAAACCGATCAGGCTGATCGCGCACCCGATCCCGGTGCCCGGCCCGTTCGGCGTGTGGATCGCCACCGCGAAGGCCGACTACATCCTCTACCAGCGGGAAACGTCGAAGGCGCACCAGAACCACATCATCCTGCACGAGCTCGGGCACCTGCTGGCGGGCCACACCAGCGACGAGCAGGACGACGAGCTGCTCGCGGGCCTGTACCCCGACCTCGAACCGGACGCCGTGCGCAGGGCGTTGCGGCGCACCTCCTACGACACCGAGCACGAGCGCGAGGCCGAGACGGTCGCGACGATCATCCTCGAATGGGCGTCGGTGCTGGACAAGGTCGCGCCACGCGCCTCGGAGGGCCCCGCCCGGCGCATGGCCAGCTCGCTCGCCGACCGGCTGGGGTGGCTCTGACGTGGAGTACCTGAAGGAGACGCAGGGCATCGTCGCCCTGAGCTGCCTCGCGATCATGCTCTACCTGCTCGCCCGCCGCCCGCACGACCCACGGCTGCGCAGCGTCACCGGCCTGGTCGCCGGCTGGGCGATCGGGCACCCGTTCGGCAGGGCCGCGGCGGACGGCCGGTGGTTCCTCGGGCTCGACCCGATGGTCTGCCAGCTGATCCAGCACGCCATGCTGCAGATCGGCGTCTACGGCCTGATCTGCTTCTTCGTGTTCTCCGCGCTCGACGACGCGCGGGCGCGCAGGCAGGCGTTGGTCCAGCTGGCGCCGCTGGTCCTCGGCATCACGGTCATGACGTCGGCGGTGCTGGCGATTCCGGACGACCTGCGGGTCGCGGCGGCGCTCGTGCCGCACTCGCTGGGCGGCGGGCCGACCGGTGTCCTCGCGATCACGGTGTTCTACGCGATGGGCAACGGGTATCTGCTCTACGGGTTCGCGGCGATGTTCGTCTGGGCCCGCCGCTACGCCCGCGGCGCCGAACCGCGGCTGCGCAGGGGCCTGCTGATCACCTCGACCGGCCTCGGGCTGCTGGTGCCCGCCGACGCGATCTTCGTGGCGTCCAACGTGTCCCGCTACTTCGGCGAGCCGCTCCCCCGCTGGCTGCTCACCACCGCGGTGTGGTTCCTGCTGCCCGGCGTGCTGTTGTGCTGCGTCGGGGTCGTGTACCCGATCGCGGCGATGCGGCTCTCGGCGATGCGGCTGTGGTTGCGGCACCTGCGCGCCTACCACCGGCTCGCTCCGCTGTGGACGTTGCTGCACCAGTCGTTCCCCGAGGACGCGCTGCACCGCGTGCCGTCGAAGCGCGACGCGTTCTCGCTGCGGGGTGTGCACCGGCGCTACTACCGGCGCGTGATCGAGTGCCGGGACGGGCTGGTGCGGATCAGCCCGTACGTGGCCGAGACGCCGGAGGAGCTGCCTCTCGCCGACCGGCTGCGGGCCGGGCTGGAGACGCGGAGGTCGGGCGCGGTGACCCTGCGGCGCCCCATCGCGCTGGCCGTTCCAGACGGCGACGGGCTGGACGCCGACGTGCGGGAGCTCGAAAAGCTCGCGGTGGCGTTGCGCTGAGCTTATGGTCCGGGGGTGGACCTGCCCGTGATGCCGCCGGTGAAGCCGATGCTCGCGAAGTCCGTGCCCGAGCTGCCGCGCGGGACCGGTCTCGCGTACGAGCCGAAGTGGGACGGCTTCCGCTGCATCGTGTTCCGCGACGGCGACGAGGTGGAACTGGGCTCCCGCAACGACAAGCCGCTCACCCGCTACTTCCCCGAGGTCGTGGAGCTGCTCAAGGAGGCGCTGCCGCCGCGGTGCGTGGTCGACGGCGAGATCGTGCTGGTCACGCCGGACGGGCTGAGCTTCGACACGCTGCAGCTGCGCCTGCACCCCGCCGCCTCGCGGGTGCGCAAGCTGTCCGTGGAGACACCGGCGTCGTTCGTGGCGTTCGACGTACTGGCGTGCGGCGACCAGGACGTCACCGGGCTGCCGCTGGGCAAGCGCCGCACGATGCTGGAGGAGATCGTCACCGAGGTCCCCGGCGTCTACCTGACACCGTCCACGACGGACCCCGAAGTCGCGCAGGACTGGTTCACGCGGTTCGAGGGCGCCGGGTTCGACGGTGTGATGGTCAAGGCGGTCGACGGCGTCTACGAGCCGGACAAGCGCGTGATGTGGAAGGTGAAGCACGAGCGCACGGCCGACTGCGTGGTCGCGGGTTACCGGTGGCACAAGGACGGCGAGACCGTCGGGTCGCTGGTGCTCGGCCTCTACCAGGACGGCGAGCTGCGCAACGTGGGCGTGGCGAGCAGCTTCACCGCGGCCCGGCGCCGCGAGCTCGTCGAGGAGCTCAAGCCGCTGCTCGACCCCGCCGATCACCCGTGGGCGGCGTGGGCGACCTACGCCGGTCCCGGCATGAACAGCCGCTGGAACCCCGAGAAGCAGCTCCAGGTGGTGCTGCTCGACCCGTCGCGGGTCGCCGAGGTGCGCTACGAGCACGTGCAGGGCGGCCGGTTCCGGCACACCGCGCGGCTGGTGCGGTTCCGCCAGGACAAGGACCCGGAGCAGTGCACGTTCGAGCAGCTGGAGGAAGTCCCGCCGGCCGAGCTGGACGCGATGTTCCTGGAGGCGGAGCGCAGGCGGACAATCGAGCCGTGAAGGTGATCAAGCGGGACGGCACGCACGAGATCGAGATCCAGCGGTCGCGGTTCCTGTGCCACGTCGCCCGCGTCGCCTCCGAGCAGGAGGCGGCGGAGTTCTTCGCGCGGATCCGCAAGGAGCACTGGCAGGCCACCCACAACTGCACGGCGTTCCGCACCCGCGACACGCAGCGCTCGTCCGACGACGGCGAACCCGCGGGCACGGCCGGCGTGCCGATGCTGGAGGTGCTCACGCGCCGGGACCTCGTCGACACCGCCGTCGTCGTCACCCGCTACTACGGCGGCATCAAGCTCGGCGCGGGCGGCCTGGTCCGGGCCTACGGACGAGCCGTGTCGGAGGCGATCGACGAGCTGGGCACACTGACCCGCGAACGCCACGAGACCGTGCTGCTGGCCGTGGACCACGACCAGGCGGGCAGGCTGGAGAACGCGCTGCGCGCCGCCGGGTACCACGTCGCGGACGCCGAGTACGGCCACGACGTCACCTTCACGGTCCACACGAAGGACCCGGACGGCTTCGAGGTCTGGCTCGCCGCCCAGACCGGCGGCGCGGTGACCGCGATCAGGGGCGAGCCGGTCGACCTCGACGTGCCGTGAGCCGTGCCTGCTAAGTCTTCGGCTCCGGCGGCGGGTTGTCGGGTTTGCGGATCTCGACGAGCAGGTCGCGAATGTCACCGTTCATGTGCCCTTCATAGGGCGAACGCGTTGTTCGGTTCCGCCGGCTGGACGCCGGACAAACAACGACGGAACAATCCGGCGAGTGCCGAGACCCGAGCGCCCGCTGGATTCCGACGATGACGAGCTGCTCAGGTCCGCGTACGTGCACACGTGCGGCGGTGACGTCGAACAATGGCAGCGAAGATGGCACGAGGTCGCGGACAACGCGAAACCGGCCGATCCCGGGCGGGAACCGCCGTACCTCGGCCTCGGCGCCTTCCAGGCCGCGGACTCCGGCCGGTTTTTCGGCCGGGAGAAGCTCGTCGGACAACTGCTGAGGAAAGTGACCGAACACCCTTTCGTGGGTGTTTTCGGCGCTTCCGGATCTGGCAAGTCGTCGCGCAGAGGCCGGCCGACGTCTTCTCCCCCGGCCCGCACCCGCTGGCCCTGTGGGCCGGGTCCACCGCCGACCTCGTCGTGATCGACCAGTTCGAGGAGGTGACACCGCGCTGCGCGGCGGCTTCAGCCCGGACGGCGGGCTGCTCGCCACGGCCGTCGGGGACAAGGAGATCCGGCTGACCGACCCGCGCACCGCACGGGAGGCGGGCAGGCTGTCCGGGTTGCCCGCGGGCCCCTACGCGGTGACCTTCCACGGGACCCTGATGGCGACCTCGCACACGGACGGCGTGCTGCGGCTGTGGGACGTCGCCGATCCGGCGCGTCCGCGGCTGGTCACCCGGTTGACGGGGCACGACCGCGACGTCGCGGCCATCTCGTTCTCCCCCGACGGCACGTATCTGGCCTCGGGTGGCAACGACACGACGGTGCGGTTGTGGGAAGTGGACGTCGAGCGCGCGGCCGCGCGGTTGTGCGAACGGCATCCGGCGCCGCTGACGCCGCAGCAGTGGGCGGAGCACTTCCCGAAAAGGTGCCCTACCGGCAGGTCTGCCGGTAGGGCACCTTTTCGGGCTACGTGCAGGGAAGTACGTCCGGATCAGCGCCCGCCTTGGGAACCCACCGCACGTTCGCGAACGACGCCTGGAACGCGCCCTCGGTGTAGACCAGGAACGGCGTGTTGACGTTCTCCAGGTCCAGCCCCTTGTCGGCGAAGCAGCTGACCGCGACCTTCACGGTCGCCTTCTGTCCGATCGGGAGGCTCCGGAACGCTTGCGTGGCATCGAGTTCCGCCATGCACGGGTAGTTGCAGTGCGCGCTGATGACCGTGCGGGCGGCCGGGGCCTGGTGCACGATCACGTCGAACTCGAGGGCCGCGTTGGCGTTGCCGTAGCCGCGCAGGTCGCTGCCGGTCGGGCTCTGCAGGTACACCTGGCCGGGACCGCTGCCGGTCCACGTCGTCTTGAGCGCGTCCTGCTGCACGTTGACGTCGGACTGCACGACGTTGATGTTCGCCTGCGAGGCCTGGCCGTCGGGACCGATCTCGAGGCCCCAGTTCTCCGGTGAGCCGAGGTAGCTCTTGTACGGCGCGATGTCCGCGCGGTTGAAGATCTCCAGGTCCTCGGTGGCCTCGCCACCGCCACCGCCGGAGCAGGTGCCGCCGGGGCTCGACTCGTCGAGCGTGCCGACGTTGCCGGTCTGCCAGTCGCGCAGGCCGTAGCCGCGCTTGAACAGCGGGTCCTGGCTCGGGTCGTTGAGCGGTGTCTGGCAGGCGCTGCGCGGCCACGAGTAGGACAGCTTGCCGGTGAACCCGTTGTGGCGCCCGCGGATCAGCAGGTCCGCGATGCCCTGGCCCTCGGTGCCGGGCAGCCACGCGGCCACGAACGCGTCGGAGCGGTTGATCTCCTTGTTCATGTACATCGCGCGGCCGCCGACGTAGACGGTGATCACCGGCTTGCCCTTGCCGGACACCTTGTCCAGCACGGCGAGGTCCTTGGGGTACAGGCGCGCGGTCTCGAGCGTCCGCTTGCCGATGTCGCCCACACCCTCCGCGTACGGCGTCTCACCGATGACGGCGATGACGGCGTCGAACTGTGCGGGGTCGACGTTGTCCGCGTTCTCGGAGAACGTGACGTTGGCGGCGCCCAGGGTGTCCTGGATGCCCTTGAGGATGCTGGTGGCGTTGGGGAAGTCGGCGTTGGTGTTGCCGGTGCCCTGCCACGACAGCGTCCAGCCACCCGTCTGGTTGCCGATGTTGTCGGCGCTCTTGCCGACCACGAGAACCTTGCTGCGCTTGGACAACGGCAGCACGCGCTTGTTGTTCTTCAGCAGCACGGCGGACTCCCGCACGGCCTTGCGCGCGAGTTCCTTGTGCAGCAGCGCTTCCTGCTCCCCGGCGTGCTCCCGCTGCGAGGGCTTCGGCGCGTCGAACGTGCCGGCGCGCAGCTTGACGCGCAGGATGCGGGTGACGGCGTCGTCGATGCGGGCCATGGGGATCTGGCCGCTCTCGACCTGCTGGACGGTGTTGGCGATGAACGCCTTCCAGTCGTTGGGCACCATGATGATGTCCAGGCCGGCGTTGATCGCCTGCGGGCAACTCGCGTTGGTGCAGCCGGTGACCTGCCCGATGCCGTTCCAGTCGGAGACGAGCAGCCCGTCGAAGCCCATCTTGCCCTTGAGGATGCCGGTCTGCACGTACTTGCTGCCGTGCACCTTGCCCTCGTTGATGACGTCGTTCGTCCAGCTGTTGAACGAGATCATCACGGTCTGCGCACCCGCGGCCAGCGCCCCGTAGTAGCCCTGACCGTGAATGTTGATCATTTCCTGCTCGGTGCTGGCGTTGACGCCCTGGTCCTTGCCACCGGTGGTGCCGCCGTCACCGATGAAGTGCTTGGCGGTGGCGATCACGCCGTCCTCGCCGATGCGCTTCTTCGCGTTGTCCTGCAAGCCCTTGACGGCCTCGTACCCGTAGGCGCGCGTGATCCGCGGGTCCTCCGAGAACCCTTCGTACGTGCGCCCCCACCGGTCGTCCCTGACGACGGCGAGCGTCGGCGCGAACGCCCAGTCCTGCCCGGTGGCCCGGATCTGCTCGGCCGTGGCCTCACCGATGTCGCGGACGAGGCACGGGTCGTGCGCGGCGCCAAGCCCGATGTTGTGCGGGAACACCGTCGCGCCGTAAACGTTGTTGTTGCCGTGCACCGCGTCGATACCCCAGATGACGGGAATCTTGGTGCGCGTCTGCTTCGACGCCTCCCAGTAGGCGTCGGCGAGCTTCAGCCAGTCCTGCGGCGTGGCCTTCTTGTTGGCGCCGGGCCAGCTGCCACCACCGTTGAGCACCGACCCGAACCCGTAGGTCCTGACGTCGTCCGGGGTGATCGCGGCGATCTCCGGCTGCGTCATCTGACCGACCTTCTCGGCCAGCGTCATGTCCTTGAGGATGGCCTTGATCCTGGCCTCGTCCCTGCGGTCGCCCTTGAGCTGGCTCTCGACCTTCGGCCAGTCGCTGAGAGTGGGCAGCGACTTCTCGATGCGGGCACACCCGTGCTCAGTCCTGGGCTGCCCGATGACCGGTTGTTTCGGCCCCTGCGCTTCCGGCGCGGCAACGGCCGCTGTCGCGCTGGCGGCGAGCGTCAGCCCCAGCACTGCGGCGAGCGTGCTTCTCCACTGCATGCCGCAGATCCTCAACTTTGTGTTACGTCTGCGTCAATGGGAACGCTCTCACGACTTTGTTCCGGTACCCGATCGGGCCTCGTCCTGGCATCGCACGGGCGGGGGCACTGTGGTCCGGTCGGCCGCCGGGCCGCGCAGCCGGGCCACGCCGACCGGGTGGTTGCCTGGCGGCGGCCGGGTCGACACCGGGGTGTCCAGGCGCTGTCAGGGGGTCTGGGCTAGGCGTTGGCGCGGCGGGTTCCAGGGGATCAGGTCCGCCGCGGCCGGGTCGGTGAACGCCAGCACCGACTCGTCGAGCCGGAGGAACGTCAGGCCGCCCTCCTCCGTCTCGGACGCCTCGCCCGCCATCAGCAGCAGCGGGCGCCCGGCGATCCGCAGGAGCACCTCGGCCAGCACGCCCTCGTCGACGACGACGGTCACCTCGTCGACGTGGCCGGTGGGCAGTTCGGTCAGCGCTCGCCAGCGGGTGCTGCCGGTCCACAGCCGCTCGTCCTGGAGCTTGCCGCGGAAGTCGGCCCACGGGTCGATCCACAGGCCGAAGTCGGTGTCGTGCTGGTACGTGCCGACGCTGACGCCCTGGCCGTCGGCCAGGACGGCCTGCAGGCCCCACAGCTGGAGGAACGGCACGGACGGGTCGTGGAACTGAGGGCCGGTGCCGGGCACGTCCTCGCGCAGCGCCCATTCCACGCCCACCCACGACTCGACGTGGGTGCCGCGCAGCGAGGCGAACTCCCGCGCCCTGTCGGTCAGCCAGTCCTTCACAGCCGGAAAACAGGCCCCCGGAGCGAACCGGGGGCCGTCACCAGATCAGCCGGCGAGGGCGCGCACCCGGCGCAGGACCTCGTCCTTGCCCAGGGTGCGGGCCACGGCGTGGAGGTCCGGGCTGCGGGTCGAGCCGGTCAGCGACACGCGGATCAGCTGGGCCGCCTCCTTGATGGAGCCGGGGTAGGCGTCCGGGTTCTTCTTGAACTCCTTGGGGTTCGGCGCGAAGCCGTGCTTGCCCGCGAGCTCGCGGATCTGGCCGAACCACTCCTGGCCGTCCTCGAGGTCGGCGTAGCCGTCGGCGAAGTCGGCGGCGAAGGCCGAGATCAGCTCCGGGGGCAGGCCGCCGAGGCGCTCGTCGGTGCGGTCGGAGACCAGGGTGAACAGCGACGGGAAGAAGAAGCCGTAGGCCGCGCGGAAGTCCGACCACTTGCGGAGGTCCTTGCGCGGGTTCGCGACCTCGGGGCCGCGCTCGACCTGCAGGGCCGCGAGGGCCGCGTCGCGCTCGGCCGACAGCACGGTGACCAGTTCCGGGTCGTAGGTGGCTGCCCATGCCGAGATGCGGTCGATGATCTCCTCGCCGGACAGGGTGGCCACGTAGTCGGCGGCGATGTCCTCGAGCTTCACGAGGTCGACCAGCGGGCCCGCCACGCCGCACTCGGCGAGCGAGATCGGCGACGCCAGGGCCTCGGCCAGCGGGAGGTCGGCCAGGCGGGCGTTCACCAGGCCGCGCAGGTAGTACTGGACGGCCTCGGCAGGGAAGCCCGCCTCGATGAAGAACTCGACGGACGCCTCGGGGTCCTTGCGCTTGGACAGCTTGCGGCGGGAGCCGCCCTGCTGCTTCATCAGCGGCGCGATGTGGGCGTACTGGACGCGCTCGAAGCCCAGCGCGTCGAACAGCTGCAGGTGGGTCGGGACGGACGAGATCCACTCCTCGCCGCGGATCACCAGGTTCACGCGCATCAGGTGGTCGTCGACGGCGTGCGCGAAGTGGTACGTGGGCAGGCGCGGCGACTGGTCGGAGGCCTTGAGGATCACCACGTCGTTGCGGTTGGCCTCGTGCTCCAGCGGACCCCGGATGGCGTCGACGAACGACGTGCGCTCCCCCGCCTTGCCCGGCGACCGGAAGCGGACGACGTACGGGCGACCGGCGTCGAGAGCCTCCTGCACCTCGGCAGCCGTCTTGTCGCGCCAGATCGCCCAGCGGCCGTAGTAGCCGGTGGGGAGCTTCGTGGCCTGCTGGCGCGCGGTGATGTCCGCGAGCTCTTCCTTCGTGGCGAAGCAGAGGTACGCCTTGTCCTGGCGCAGCAGCTCGCGCACGTAGGTCAGGTAGATCTGCTCGCGCTGCGACTGGTGGTACGGGCCGTAGGCGCCCACGGAGTCGGCCTCGTCGGGCTCGATCCCGAAGTACTTGAACGCCCGGTTGAACTGGTCGACAGCGCCCTCGACCTCACGCGCCTGGTCGGTGTCCTCGACGCGCACGATGTAGGCACCGCCGGAGTGGGACGCGAGGTCGCGGTCGATCATGCCGACGTACAGGCCGCCGATGTGCAGGAAACCGGTCGGCGACGGGCCCAGGCGGGTGACCTTCGCGCCCTCCGGCAGCTGTCGCGGCGGGTACTGCTCCTCCCAGAAGGACGGCTCGGGCAGGTCCGAGGGGAACAGGGCGTCGACGACGGCACGGTCGAGCATCGCTGAGGGTCTCCAAAACCGGGGAAAGAAGTCTCCCCAGGTTATCAACGTGCGGGGACGGGGAACGCCACTGGGCATGAAGGCAGTCACTTGGCACGGCAAACGCGACGTCCGGGTCGACAGCGTGCCGGACCCGGCGCTCAAGGAACCGGAAGACGTCATCGTCAAGGTCACGTCGAGCGGCATCTGCGGGTCGGACCTGCACCTGTACGAGGTGCTCGGGCCGTTCCTCACCGAGGGCGACATCCTCGGCCACGAACCCATGGGCATCGTGGAGGAGGTCGGTGCGAACGTCACGAACCTCAAGCCCGGCGACCGGGTGGTGATCCCGTTCAACGTCTCGTGCAACTCCTGCGTGATGTGCAACCAGGGGCTGCAGAGCCAGTGCGAGACCACGCAGGTCCGCGAGCACGGGTCCGGTGCCGCGCTCTTCGGCTACACGAAGCTCTACGGCCAGGTTCCCGGCGGGCAGGCCGAGTACCTGCGGGTCCCGTTCGGCAACACGCTGCCGATCAAGGTGCCGGAGGGGCCGCCGGACGACAGGTTCGTCTATCTCAGCGACGTCCTTCCCACCGCGTGGCAGGCCGTCGAGTACGCGAACGTGCGGGACGGCAGCGTCGTCGCCGTCCTCGGCCTCGGCCCGATCGGCGACATGTGCTGCCGCATCGCGCGGCACCGGGGCGCCAGGGCCATCGGGATCGACCTCGTGCCGGAACGGCTCGCGCGGGCCAAGGCACGCGGTGTCGAGACGATCGACCTGCGCGGCGCTGGCAAGCGCCTCACCGACGTCGTCAGGGACATCACCACCGGGCCCGGCCCGGACGCGGTGATCGACGCGGTCGGCATGGAGGCTCACGGCGCGCCGGCGGCCAAGATCGCCCAGCAGCTCACGGGGCTGCTGCCGGACGCGATGGCGCAGAAGTTCATGAAGGAAGCGGGCATCGACCGCCTCCGGGCGCTCTACAGCGCGATCGACATGGTGCGGCGCGGCGGCACGATCTCGATCGTCGGCGTTTACGGCGGCATGGCCGACCCGATGCCGATGCTGACGATGTTCGACAAGCAGCTGCAGCTGCGGATGGGTCAGGCCAACGTGTGGCGCTGGGTTCCGGAGATCCTGCCGCTGCTCACGGACGACGACCCGCTGGGCGTGGACGACTTCGCCACGCACCGGCTACCGCTGCAGGACGCGCCCAAGGCGTACGAGACGTTCCAGAAGAAGGCCGACGGCATGGTCAAAGTGCTGCTCAAACCTTGATCGGCCTATCCTGCCCCGCATGGCCAAGTACCTCGACGTCCACCCGGTGAACCCGCAGAAGCGCGCCATCGACCAGGCCGTGCGGATCCTGCAGGAGGACGGCCTGATCGCGTACCCGACCGACTCCTGCTACGCGCTCGGCTGCCGCCTGGGCAACAAGGACGGCATCGACCGGATCCGCGAGATCCGCAAGCTGGACGACAAGCACCACTTCACGCTGATGTGCGAGAACTTCGCCCAGCTCGGCCAGTTCGTGGTGGTGGACAACGCGGTGTTCCGCGCGATCAAGGCGTCCACGCCGGGCAACTACACGTTCATCCTGCCCGCGACGAAGGAGGTGCCGCGCCGCATGATGCACCCGAAGAAGAAGACGGTGGGCGCGCGCATCCCGGACCACGTCGTGACGCAGGCGCTGCTGGAGGCGATGGGCGAGCCGCTGCTCACGTCCACGCTGCTGCTGCCGGACGAGGCCGAGCCGCTGGTGGACGGCTGGGAGATCAAGGAACGGCTCGACCACGTGGTGGACGCGGTGCTCGACTCGGGCGAGTGCGGCACCACGCCCACCACGGTGGTGGACTTCTCCAGCGGCGAGGCCGAGATCATCCGCTACGGCGCGGGCGACCCGGCCCGGTTCGAATAACCGCTACGACACGACCAGCGCGTAGTCGGCGTCGGTCGCGGCCGTCTCGACGTGGCCGTCCACGTTGACCGCGGTCGCGACGACCTCGACAGTCCAGGTGCCCGCCGCCGGTGCCTGGACGAGCACGTTCTCCACGGTGTCGATGGTGTTCGCGGTGCCGCCCGGGGTGGACCAGTTGCCCGCGAGCAGGCCGTTGTTGCCCCAGTAGACGGTGCCGTCGGGCGCGGTGACCTTCAACGACAGGTCGTTCACGATCGCCTTGGCCGCGGTCGGCGACCCGGCCGGGTCCGTGTAGGCCAAGGTGGCCCGCAGCGGCGTCTGGCCGGTGGACGTGACCGTGTACTTGCGGGTCTGCCCGGTGGTGACCAGGTCGGTCTCGTTCACCAGCACCGGCAGCTTCCAGCCACCGGCCTTCGCGCGGTCGTACAGGTTGCGCACCGACACGGTGCCCCAGCCTTGATGCGTGCGCGTCAGGTCGTGCGTGGTGCCGGTGAACGCGAACTGGTCGGCGGCGTTGATCAGCAGCGCCTTCGCGGTCGCCGCGTGCGGGCGGGACGCGAAGACGTCACGGGCCTTGCCGGGGCCGCCGTCGAACACGCCGTCCGCCCACATCTGGAACATCAGGCCCGCGTTGCCGCAGGTGATCGGCGTGGCGCCGGACGTGCCGCCGAAGGTCGAGGTGTAGGCGGCGTCGCCGCCGGACGTCGTGGTGTCGATGAGGTCGAAGAAGTTCGACAGCTCCGGCTTGATGCGGCCGTCGGCGGCAGGGCCGATCGACGCCGTGCCCGCCCACTTGTCGTCGGTGCGCGACAAGGTGTTGTAGTGCCGGTGGGCGCCGACCGACAGCACGTTCTTGGCCCACGCCTGCGGACGCGACGAACGGGTGCCGGTGTTGCTCTGCGACTGGCAGATCAGGATGTCGTGGTCGAACACGATCCGGTCCATCTGCTGTGATTCCGACGTGTAGGACGTGGTGAGCGAGCCACCCCAGCTGTTCGACTGGAACACCGCGCGGTACCGCCCTGCCGGGTCGACGAGCTGCTTGGTGTGCGCGTACCGGTCATCGACCTTGCTGTAGACGGCCACGATGCCCTGGCCTTCGGACAGCACGCCGCGGTGCGCGGCCGAGACGCCGGACGCGAAGATCTGCCCGTACGTCGAGGTCCCGTGCGAGTTCTCGGAAATGGCGGTGTGCTGCACCGGCGGACGGGCGCGGAACTCCTGGTGCGTGAGACGGAATCCGGCGTCCATCACCTCGCCCCGCACGCCCTGGCCGCGGTAGCCACCCGCGACCTCGACGTGGTTGGCACCGCTCGACTCGCGGGAGATCGCCATGTCGGTCTCGGGCGCCGACACCGGGTCGATCGCGATCACGGCGGGCAGCTTCGCGAGCCGCGCGGCCTGGTCCGGGTCCAGGGTGGCCAGGATGTGCTCACGGCTCGCTGAGACGACGTTCACCTCGCCGCCCAGGGACTTCACCTCGGCTGCGACGGTCTGCTGGTCGCGCGAGTCCTGTTCGGCCAGCGTGATCAGGTAGCCGGAGGAGCCGCCCAGTGCCATGATCTGCGGCTGGGCCTGGAACGGACGCACCTCGCGGACGTAGCTCAGCCGCGAGACGCGCGCGGTGCTCGTCATGCGGGCGACGTAGGTGCGGTCCTGGACGAACGCGCCGAGCCGCACGCCGAGGCCCTTGAGCTGGTGGCGCTGGGCGTCGGACAGGGTGGTGCGGAACTGCAGCAGGTAGGCGTTCTCAGCCGGGGCAGCGACGGCAGGAACGCCGCTGATCAGCGCGAACGCGGACAAAGCCGACAACATTGTGCGCAGCACGAATGGACCTCCAGATCGGCAGGGGTCGACGGTGACCGGAGGAAGTCACCGTCCGTGACCAGCACGTTACCGCGAAACACCAGGTCAGAACATCAGTCGAACGGCGGTGATCATCTTGACCGGGGGTGTAGAACAATCCCTTTGGCCGCCGATATTCACATTCACCCGGATGGTGCATCCGGAGTAACGTCGGGCGAGGTGGGCCCGACAAGCCCGGCAAAGCATTTCCGCGCGGAGGACGGATGCCTGTCTCACCTGAGCAGCTGATGGAAGAACTGCGCACGTTGTGCCGGGGGCGCGGGGTGCAGACTCCGGGAATCGACGTGCACGTCGGGCCTGCGCTGCGCCAGGTGTGCGGCATCGTCGAGTCCGACGGCGCGGAAGCCGTGCGAACGAAACTGCGGGACTGGGTGGCGAACGCGGCCCGCGCTTTCCCGGCGGAGGTGCGCAACGCCGTTCTGGCGCCGCTCGGACTGCACGAGGAAGCGCAGTTCCGGTTCCTCAACGAACGCATCGAGTGGCTCGCGAAGCAACAGGACCGCGGAGCGCGCACGGTGCGCAGGAGGATGGAGGCCGGACTGCAGCGCCTGGTGGAGGTGGCGCTGCAGCCGGCACCGTCGACGGCGCACGTGACGCCGTCGGAACTCTGGCACGTCAAGGAGTTCGACGCGCTGCTGAAGCTGGACGGCCCGACGCCCGCGTGCACGGAACGCCGGACCGTCGTGGCCGACACCGATGGTGTCAACGAGATCGCGTGGTCCATCACGATCCCTTCCCCCACGCCCGACGGCGCGCCTGGCGACCTGGACGTGGAGGTGTTGCACGGGGTCGAGCTCATCGGCCACGAGCGTCCGTCCCCGCGGCGCTTCCTCATGAAGCTGCGGTTGCCCCGACCCCTCAACACAGGACAAACGCACCAGTTCGCACTCGAGGTCAAAGTGCCGCGGGGACAGTCGATGCGTCCGACCTACGTGTTCTGGCCGGAGCGGATGTGCGAGTCGTTCCGGCTGAGGGTCCGGTTCGACCGGGAGGACCTGCCCGAGTCGGTGTGGGCCGTCGAGGAGGCCCTGGCACGTGACACCGACGACCTGACGCCCTGGCCGAAGAAGCTGCCCATCGACGAGATCGGTGAGATCGACGTGTCGTTCCCACATCCTCGTCAGGGCCGCGGTTACGGCGTTCAGTGGACGCCACGGGCCTAGCCGATCAGCATGTCAATGGCGAAATGCGGTTCCACGACTGACACCTCCCTTTGTGTGTGGATCAGGGAGAACCGCAGTCCGAAGTCGGGTCAGATCACCGAGATCGTGAAGAAGCTGCCGACCACGAATCCCACGAAAAGGCAGATCGCGGCAACCTTCACGACGGTGGCGAGTGAGCAGATCATTCTCATCGAGAAATTCACCTTCTCATTCTGACTGGCTTTCGGGCTGAAGTTCTCGCCGATGCACCAAGAGTGGCTTTCCGCCAGTCGAATGAGAACGGGTTTCCTGTTTCCTCTGAAATCAGGAAACCCTGGAAACGGCTATTTCTGGGCCGTGCGGCGCAGCGCCATCACGAGCAGCGCGTGCGAACTGCCGGCGTGCGGGAGCATGCCCTGCTGGACGAGGTCGAGCGCGTGGTGGAACGGCATGGTCCGCACGCGCAGGTCGGCCTCGCCGGGGCCGAGGTCGGGTTCGCCCTGGGTGAGGCCGGTCGCGAGGAAGATGTGGTCGACGTGGTTGCTGAGGCTGTCGGCGCCGTGGATCTGGCCGAGCCGCTCCCACTTCTCGGCTCTGAGACCGGTCTCCTCGGCGAGCTCACGCCGTGCCGCGGCCAGCGGGTCGGCGTCCGCGTCGTCGACGGCGCCGCCGGGCAGCCGCCACTCGGTGCCGCCGTGCGTGTAGATCCACTGCCGGGTGAGCACCACGTGGTCGTCGTCCTGGATGGCCAGGACCGTCACCGATCCCGGTGCCACCACGTGGGTGTAGGTGCTGTGTCCGCCGTCCGGCCTGACGACGTCGTCCGCGCGCACCTCGAACCACGGGGACCGGTGCACCACGTTGGTCGCCAAGCGCTGCCAGACCACCACCACACCAGCCGCCTCGTCGGAGCACGTCATCACCATGACTCACATGGAACCATCGCCGACCGCTTCAGTTAGTTCCAGTTGATCGTCAATCTCCTGCCAAATAGTGGACATCCGGTATCCAGGCGTTTGGGCCCGGACACACTACCGGGGAGGGGGTGAAGCCGTTGTCACCCACGTTCGCCCAGGAGGTTCGCCGCCTGCGCAACGAGCGCGGGCTCTCACTCAGCCGGTTGACGGACCTCGTTCCGTACAGCAAGGGCCACCTGAGCAAGATCGAGAACGGCCAGGTCCGGCCCAACCCGGAGATGGCGAAGATCCTCGACGACGTCCTGCAGGCGGGCGGGCGTCTGATCGAGCTCGCCGACGCTCCGGTCCGCCCGATCCCGAGCGACCACGCGGCCCTGCGCACCTACGACTCGATGTTCGACCACCACCGCGCACTGGGACGTCGCCTGAGCCCCGGCGTCGTCCTCGTCAGCCTGCGGCCCCAGGTGGACGTGCTGAGCTCCCTGGCCCGCTCCGCCGACGACCCCGGGCTGAGCCGCGGCCTCTGGCTGCTCGCCGCCCGGTACGCCGAGTACGCGGGCTGGATGGAGCAGGAACGGGGCGACGACGCCTCCGCCGCGGAGATGACCAGGCGGGCCGTCCAGTACGCGGCGAAGGGCGGTGACCGGGAGCTGGAGGCGTGGGCGCTGGTCCGTGCCGCCGAGTTCGCCCTGTACCGGGGAGATGCCCGCGGCACCGTGTCGTTCGCCCGCCGCGCGGGCGAGTCCAGCTCGCCCGCCATGAGGTCGGCGGCGGCCCTGCGCGAAGCTCAGGGCTACGCGCTCGCCGGCGCCGCGGACCGGTGCGAGCGGGCCCTCGACCGGGCCGCCCAGCTGCAGGAGGCCGTGCAGGAATCCCCTTACGGCACAACGAGCCTGGTGGACCAGGTGGCCGTCCACCGCGCCTGGTCGTTCTACGACCTCGGCCGCTACGCCGAGGCCGCCGCGATCCTCGACACCCAGGTGCCGCTGATCGCCCCGTCGGGCCTGCGCGCCCGCACCCGCTTCGGCCTGCGCCGCGCACTGGCCCACGCCGCCGCGGGCGACGTGGACCACGCGTGCGAACTCGTCGCCGACCTGCTCGACGACATCCGTCAGGTGCAGTCGGCGACCGTGCACATCGACCTGACGGCATTCAGCAGGCTGTTGTCCCGCCTGCGTCCGGCGGCGGGACGCGAGGTGGCCGGGGAAATCAGCGACATCCTGTTCTCCTGTTCGTAGCCGCTGGGCGCGAAACAGCCCCGGCGCGGAATAGCGAGGACACCGCTACACGGCCTGACGCCGGCTTTCCTGTTCCAGCGCTTCGGCCATCTGGGCCCACACCTCGGCGCATCCGCGCGCCATGTCCGCGACGAGTTCCCGGCAGTGCGACGGAACCCCGTCCACCACCGCGGCCCACTCCCCCGACGACACCGCGTGCGCCTCGAGCCAGCGCAGCACCAGCCGCCCGTGCTCGTTGAACCGCAGCGAGGGATCGCGCCGCAGGATCGGCAGGGTCGACGCCGGCGCCCGCACCTCGGCCCGTGCCGCCGGCACCTCGGCGTCGGCCTTCTCGGCGGCCCGCATCCGCTCCGGCACGGGGTCCAGCCCGGCGTTCAGGCGGCGCCGGACGTCCCGGACGGTGCCGGGCGACACCCCCGCCGCACGGGCGATGTCCCGCAACGACGCGGAAGGCCGTGCCTCGATCATCTCCCCGGCGAGCCGCCGTCCCGCTGCCGAGTTGACCGGACGGACCTTCCCGTCCCGCCCCACGCGGTTGGCGGCGCGCCCGCCCACGGCACGCCGCAGCACCCCGACGGACTTGGCCGCGAGCCCGGTGGACGCGGCGATGGCCCGGTCGGACCACTGCGGCCGCGACCGCAGCAACCGCCGGGCGGCGGCCTCGCGATCGGCGGTGGACAGCGTCGCGAGGTTCAGGGACACGGACAGGACGAACACCTCCTCGGCCGGTCCGTCGACGTACTCGACCTCGACGGAGGAGTACCCGCGCAACGCGGCCGCCCGCAGGCGGTGGGCACCGTCGACGACCTTCATGGAACCGCGGTGCACCACGATCGGCGCGAGTTCGGCTCCAGAGGACGCCAGTGAACGAACGAACTCCTCGCTGCAGCCACCGAGTCGCGGCGAGTCCGCGAGCTGCAGCACGTTGATGTCGACGAGCATGCGAAACAAAGCCCCCCAGGCTTGGTGTCTCCAGTACCCCCAGGTGTCCGGAGACCTCGAACCGCAGAGTAGCTACTTGGTCAACCGGCGCGCCACTCGATCGCGGGACAGACGTCCATGACCATCCGCAGCCCGGCGGCCTTGGTCCGCCGGTACGCCTCGTGGTCCACGACGCCGAGCTGGAACCACACGGCCTTCGCGCCGATCGAGACGGCGTCGTCCGCGAACCGGCCGGCGTCCTCGGAGCGGCGGAACACGTCGACGACGTCCACGGGGAACGGAATGTCCGCGAGCGTCGCGTACCCCTGCTCGCCGTGCACGGTCTCGGCCGCCGGGTGCACCGGCACGATCTTCCTGCCGCGCTGCTGCAGGAACCTGGCCACGCCGTGGGCCGCGCGGGACGGGTTGTCCGAGAGTCCGACGATGGCCCAGACCTGGCAGTTCTCGAGGATCCAGTCGACGTCTTCGCGCATACGACCACACTAACCTCGTGACGCCGGTCACATTCCGGTCCGGCTCGTCGAAAGCCGGGCGTGCCGATCGACGCGTGAGTAGAAACGGACACCCGGACACCGGAGCTGAGGAGATCGAGATGCGGTTCATGGTCATCGTCAAGGCGAACGAGGACTCCGAGAACGGCGTCATGCCCACGACCGAGGAGCTGGCCGCGATGGGCAACTACAACGAGGAGCTGGTCAAGGCGGGTGTGATGCTCGCGGGCGACGGTCTGTACCCGAGCTCCAAGGGCGCGCGGGTCGCGTTCGACGCCAAGGGCGCCACGACGGTCACCGACGGCCCGTTCGCCGAGACGAAGGAGCTGATCGCGGGCTTCTGGATCTGGGAGCTGCCCTCGATGCAGGACGCCGTCGAGTGGCTGAAGAAGGCGCCGTTCCGCAGCGGCGAGGTCGAGATCCGGCAGATTCACGGCGCCGAGGCGTTCGAGGACGTCACCACGCCCGAGATCAAGGCTCAGGAAGACCGTCTCCGCGAGCAGATCGCCGCCCGCAATCAGTGAGGCAGCGGCACCTCGGGGCACGAGTGGGCGGTCAGCGCGACGCTCAGCGTGAGCAGCGCGCGCGGTGAGGCCGGGCGGCAGCCGGTGAGCCGTTCGACCAGCCGCAGGCGGTGGTCCAGGGTGCTGCGGTGGATGTCCAGCCGCCGGGCCGCCGCCGCCCGGTTGCCGTCCTCGGCGATGAACGCCCGCAAGGCGTCCAGCAACGGCTGCTGGGCCACCACGGGTTCGATCATGCGGGCCAGCCGCTCGGCGACGTGCGGCTGGCGCAGCACCACGAAGTCCGCCAGCACGGTGCGCAGCTCGTAGACGCCGGGCGCGCGGCCGGCGGCGATCCGCAGCACGTCCTGCGCCGTCGCGCGCGCCGCCGCCAGGTCGCGCCGGGGAGCCCACGCGACCGCCATCCACACGTCGCCGCCGACGCGGTCGTACAGCTCCCTGGCCAGTCCGGCGTGCTGGTCCTGCGCGCACGGCAGCAGCACGTACCCGCCGCGGACGCCGTCGAGGACGAGCGCCTCGGCGTTGTCCCGCACCGCGTCCAGCACCGCGGCGGCGCCGTCCTCAGTGGACGCGCAGAACGCGATCACCGCGTAAGCCAGAGCAAGCCCCTCGAACCCGTTGTCGCGACCGGAGAGCAGCGTTCTGGCGAGCCGGCGGCGGGTCGCCACGTCCTCCACCGGGGGCAGGTCGAACGGGCTGAGGATGTCACGCAGCACGTCGTTGAGCGGCAAGCTGTCCAGAACGGTGGTCACGCGTCGCCTCCCTGAGGGCCTCACGGTGTCGCACCGCAAACGGTAGGCAACTGTCGACAGTCGGCACAGATGGCTTGAGCCAGCCTTAACGTTCACCCGAAAAGCGCTGAATCCGTTCAGCCGAGCGAGTTCGTGCGGCTCAGCGCGATCGCGGTGCCGAGAACGGCGAGGTCACGGGGGTTGACCGGGCTCAGCCCGGTGAGCTGCTCGATCTGCCACAACCGGTAGTCGATCGTGCTGCGGTGGATGAACAGCTTCTTGACAGCTTCCGCCCGGTTGCCGTCCGCCTCGAGCAGCGCGAGCACCGTCTCGACGAGAACGGGGTTCGCGAGCAACGGCGCGACGACCCTGCCGAGCTCGTCGCGCGCCTCCGGGGTCCGGATCACCGCGCTCTCGAACAACATGTCGTCGATCCGGTACACGCCCGGCGGCCGCCCGAGCGACGCGACCAGCGCGTCGATCTCGTCAACCTCGTTGCGCGCCAACGCGACGCGCGCGGCGGGCCGTTCCGCGAGGCAGAACCACACCTCGCCGCCGAGCTCCTCGCGCACCTCCCGGCACAACGGCAGCGCCACCGCCTCGGCGACGGGCAGCAGGAGGTGCCCGGACGTTGCCGGGAACACCGGCCCACGTTTGCGGAAAGCGCTTACCACCCTGTCCGTCACCACTCCCCGCACCGACACGACGGTGTAGAACGGGGCGGCGTCGTCCGGCGTGTCCCCGGCGAACAGCGCGTCCGCCAGCCCGTCGTCCTGCGCGCAGAACGCGGACATCAGCTCGGCGGCGAGCACGGTGCCCACGGCGGCCAGCGCACGGGCGTCACCGCCGTCGTCCAGCATGGTTTCCGTCAGCAACCTGTCGGTGGACCGCAGGGCGACGACCACCTGGGCGACGGGCACTCTCGCCGAAACGAGACGCGATCCGACGCGGTGGGCGACGGCCTCTGCCGCGTCCTCCCACCCGTCGGCGTCGGCGGCGGCCGCGCGGTAGACGGCGAGGAACTCCTCGTGCAGCAGGCGACCGGCGTCGACGAGCACGGGTCCCTCCCCTCTTTCCCTCTTCGAGGAAACCAGCACCGGCCCAGGGAATCCCCCAGGTGTCTTCCAGCGTCACGCCAGTGTCGTCCACCCTAACGTCGGGTGCACGTCCGGTCGCCCCACGGAATGGAGACCGAAGTGGCACCTGCGCTGCTCGCCCCGCCGCGGCCGCCGGTCCTCGCGCCCTCCCCCGAGGTGTGGCGCCAGTTCGCGCACGCCCTCGAGCCCGTCGAGTTCCGCCGCGGCGACGTGCTGCTGCGGCTGGGCGTGCGCACCGACGAGCTGTTCGTGATCCGCGCGGGCAAGGCCAAGACCTGCTGCACGTCCCCCGACGGCCGCGAGCTGGTGCTGGACTTCCACTGCGCAGGTGACGTCCTGGTGGAGCCGACGCTGTTCGACGCGGCGCCGTCGGTGTCGACGACGGTCGCGCTCACCGACGTCCACGCCGGCCGCATCTCGCGGGCCGACCTGATCCGGTGGCTGGCGTTGTGCCCGGAGATCACCGAACGGCTGCTGGGCTGCCTCGCCCGCCGGCAGCGCGAGTCGCACCAGATGCGCATGGACATCGTGCAGATGGACGCCCCCGCCCGCCTCGCGAAGGCGTTGCTGCGCCTCGCGGGACGCTTCGGCAGCGACCGGCGCGGCGCCCTGCTGATGATCGAGGACCTCACCCAGGAGGAGCTCGGCCAGTACATCGGCGCGCGCCGCGACACGGTCAACAAGACGCTCTCGGACTTCGCCGGGCGCGGCTGGATCTCGATCGAGCGCAAGAGCATCTTCCTCACCGACCCCGCCCAGCTCAGCCGCCGGGTGCGCGTCGGCATGCCCCACGTTCCCGCCCCACGTTGACCCGTCAGTGAAACGAGGAAGCAATGCCAACCGAGAACACCAGCAAGGGCAAGGTCGTGCTGGGAGTGGCCGCCGCGATCGTCATCGCGTCGATCGGCAACGCCGCCGTGTCCCTCGCGGCACAGGCGCTCGGCGCCGACCCGAACGTCGTGCAGGGCCTGCTGCCCCGCGGCTACGTCGTGCTGACCGCGCTGGGGGTGATCATCGCGGCGTTCGCGTGGGCGTCCATTCGCAAGCGCGCCAAGGATCCCGCCCGCACGCTCGGCAAGCTCGTGCCGATCGTGGTCGCGCTCTCACTCCTCGCCGACATTCCGGTCTTCTTCCTACCGGGCGCCTCACCGGTCGGCGTGGTCGCGTTGATGGTCATGCACGTCGTCGTGGCCGCCGTCGCCGTCCCGATCTTCCACCGCGTTCTCCCCCTTCGCACCCCCGTTGCCGCCTAACCCTTCCGGGTGGTTGATGAACGGCGCTTTTGTCCACCACACGTGGGCAAAAGCGCCGTTCATCGTTTTCGTGGTCACTCGGCGAGGCTGAGGGTGGGCCACGTCAGGGTGGTGGCGCCCCAGGTCAGGCCTCCGCCGAACGCGGTGAGCAACACCTTGTGGCCTGGTTGGAGTTCGCCGGAACGGACGCCGTGTGCCAGAGCGAGGGGAATCGAGGCGGCCGAGGTGTTGCCTACGTCGGTGATGTTGGAGATGAACTTGTCGCGCGGCACCTCGAGCTCGGCCGACACCGCGTCGAGGATCCGCGTGTTGGCCTGGTGCGCAATCACCCTGTCCACATCGGACGCCACCCAGCCCTGCCGCTTGATGGCGTTGCGCGACGACGCGGACATCCGGGCCACCGCGTTCGCGAACACCTCGCGTCCTTCCATCTGGAAGAACTTGTCGCCGTGCGGCACGATGCCGCGCGACGACCGCTGCCGCGACCCGCCGGCCGGAACCGTGATCAGGTCGGACAGTTCGCCGTCGGAGCCGAGGTCGAACGGACCGAGCGCGCCGGGTTCGTCGGCGGAACCGGCGCGCAGGACCACCGCGCCCGCGCCGTCGCCGAAGATCACGGACGTCGTGCGGTCCTGGGGGTTGAGGATCGTGGAGTAGGCGTCACCGCCGATCACGATCAGGCTGTCCACGATCCCGGACGTGATCAGACCGGCCCCGACTCCCAGCCCGTACACGAATCCCGTGCACACGGCCGCGATGTCGAACGCCGGGACGCCGTCGAGGCCGAGCCGCGACGCGATCTCCGGTGCCGTCGCGGGACAGGGCCGGTCGGGGGTCGTGGTCGCGAGGATCACCCCGCCCGCGCCCGGCACGCCCGCCGAGCGCAGGGCCCGTCGCGCCGCCTCGACCGAGAGGTCCGAGGTCGCCATGCCGGGTTCGACCACGTGTCTCGTGACGACCCCGATCCGGCTGCGGATCCACTCGTCGGTCGTGTCCAGTCTGGCTGTCAGCTCGTCGTTGGTGACCACTCGCGGCGGGAGCCATGCACCGAGTCCCGCGACCACCGCTGCGCGCATTCTGCGACCTTCCTCACCGGTTGTCCTCCAGCACTTCAGGCAGTAAGTGGCTGGGAAACCCTTGGAACACCACGGGACGCTGGAACCGTTCGACGGCCCGCACGCCGACCGAGGTGTGGAACGGGGACGTGGTCGCGGGCCACGGGCCGCCGTGGTGCATGGCGGGGGTCGTCGCGATGTCGTTGGGCCACTGGTTCCACACGACGCGCCCGGCGCGTCCGGTCAGCTCGGCGACCAGCTCGGGCAGGACGTCGTCGTCCTCGCCCTGCACGGTCGCGGTGAGCTGTCCCGGCAGCGCGGCGGCGAGTTCCAGCAGTTCGTTGCTGTCGCGGTAGGTGGCGACCACGGACACGGGCCCGAAGCACTCGTCCAACGCCTCGTCGTGGCCGGCCAGGATGTCGGCGGCGGTGGTGCGCAACAGGGTCGGCGCGTGACCGCCCGCTCCCGGCCCGCCTTCGACCAGCACGTCGAGGAACGCGGAGAGCGCCTCCACACCGGTCTCGAAGCGCTTGGCGACGAGCTTGTTGAACAACGGCTCCGCCCGCAGCGCGCGCACCTCGGCGGCGACGTCGCCGGCGAAACCCTCTGGTACGACCAGAAGCCCGGGTTTGGTGCACAGCTGCCCGCTCTGCTGCGACAACGCCTGCGCGAACCCGCGCGCGATCTCACCGCCGCGCTTCGCGACGGCGCGAGGCGTGACGAACACGGGGTTCACGCTGCCGAAGCCGCCGTAGAACGGGATCGGCTCGGGGCGGGTGGCGGCGAGGTGGTGCAGTTCGCGGCCGACGCGGGACGAGCCGATGAACGCGACCGCCTTGATCCGCGGGTCGAGCACGAGCTGCCGGGCGCAGCGCCGTCCGTGGACGAGCGCGAACACGCCCTTGGGCAGCACTTCCTCGACGACCTCCGCGGTGCGGTCGGCGAGATCGGGGTAGCTGTGGCTCGCCTTCACCACGACCGGGCAGCCGGCGGCCAGCGCGGAGGCCGTGTCGCTGCCCGCCACGGAGAACGCGAACGGGTAGGACGTGGAGCCGAAGACGGCGACCGGGCCGAGCGGGACCAGCATGCGGCGCAGGTCCGGCCGCGGCCCCGGCGGCCAGTGCACGTCCTCGTGGTCGATCACGACGCCGTTGACGGCGCCCGAGCGCAGGTACTCGGCGAACGAGCGCAGCTGGAAGGTCGTGCGCCCCACCTCCGCGCGCAGCCTGTCGCCGGGGAGCCTGCACTCCCACTCGGCCAGCGCCACCAGCTCCGCGCTCTCGCGGTCGAGCGCGCCGGCGACGGCGTCGAGGGCCGCCGCCCGGTCGTCCGGGCTGGTGCCGCCCCACTCGCGGGCGGCCTGTGCCGCCCGGTCCAGGACCTCCTCCACGGCGCGGGCCCTACTTGATGTAGTCGGGCGAGACCCGCGGCGGCCAGCTGGCGACGCTCAGCACCCCGAGGCTGTAGGCGCGGGAGACGAGCGCGGCGCGGTTGGGGGCCTTGAGCTTCTTGAGCATCGTGCCGACGTGGTACTCGACGCCCTGGCGCGACAGGAAGAGCCGGGAGGCGAGCCGGACGGTCGACTCACCGGTGGCGATGCCCTCCAGGATGCGGGCGTCGAGCTCGGTGAGGATGCGGTTGCGGTCGACGACGACGGCGTTGGGCTGCTCGCCCTTCTCCGCGTTCACGACGACGACGAACTGCACCAGGTCGCCGTGCGCGTCGTGGACGGCGATGCCGGTGATGTCGCCGGTGAACACGGCGTGGCGCGGGCCGATGCCGGCGAAGTGCTCGACGAAGCGCTGGCGGCGGCCTTCGACGAGACGGTCGAACTGCTTGCGCATCGGGCCGTGCACGCCGGGGTGCAGCAGGTCGTAGAAGCTGCGGCCGAGCAGCGACTCGCCGGAGTGGCCGAACTGGGCCACGAAGTCGTCGTTGGCCTCGACGACGCGCAGATCGAGGTCGAGACGCGCGAGGCAGAGACCGGACCGCTCGAGCAGGGAACGGAACACGTCGGCGTCCGGGACGACTCTTGCGCCGTTGAAGTGGTCAGGTGCGAGAGAACCAGCGGCAACAGTGTGCATGGGAGAGTATCCCTCTCGATCTCGTCGAAGTCGGCGTTCCGCGACTTGCCCGAAAAGAAGGCGATCCGGGTTTGTTCCCCGAATGCCGCCTTGACACGATTAATCGTAGAAAGCCCTGCCGAACGCGGTCAACGAGGCAGGAGGGGTGACCCCTAATGTTGTGGTAGGGGTGGGGCCGATGGTTCGGGTGCGGGTCCGCACATTTCGGTATGACGTTTCGGGTGCGTCTCACCTGAGCCCGTTTCAGGCTGCTGAGCTGCACCGATGCTGGCGATCCAACTGAGACGGCTGCTGCGGGGCGACAGTGTTGTTCCTCAACCGTGCGGGAAGAGCGCACAGGAAATTCGTAGAAGTGTCGACGGTGTTACACAGATGGCGGATATGCCCGCGCGAGGGCGGCGGGCAGTTCGGTGCGCCTGCGGATGCCGAGCTTGCGGAACGAGTTGGTGAGGTGCTTCTCGATCGCCCGTGAGGTCACGGAGAGTTCTTCCGCTATTTCGGCGTTGGTCAAACCCTGAACGACGAGCCCCGCGACCTTGAACTCGGTGCGGGTCAATGCCACGGCAATGCCGGGCGAATTACCGTCGAGTTCCTTCGCGATTCTCGTGGCCAGCCTTCCGGCACCTGATTGCAGCGCCAGCCGGTGCGCCTCGTGAAGATGGTGTTGCGCCTGTGGGTCGCCATCGGCGCGTTCGCGCGCGCCGAGCTGAAGCAGTGCCTTGGCTCGTTCGAACGGGTTGGCGTGCAGGATCTCGACGGCCTCGTGCAGCATCGCGAGGCCCTCGCGGTCGGGCGTGTAGCGGCCGAGCACGCGCAGCGCCCGTCCGATGCCGATCGGCGCGCCCCACTCCACCGCGCGGTCCCACGCCCGCGCGGCGGCTTCACGGGCCGCGGCCAGGTCGCCGAGCTGGGCGTGCAGCCTCGCCGTGGCGACGGACCACGGCAGCAGCACGGGATTGCGCCAGCCGACGCCGTCGAGCACGCGTCCGCAGTCCAGCAGTCCTTGCAGCGCCTGGGCGTGCTCTCCCGCCAGTGCCTTGGCCGCGGCGTGCAGCATCCGGTACACCGCGTCGCATCCGGCCGGTTCGTCCCGGTCGGGACGCGAGGAGAGGATCTTGCCGATCAGCTCGGGGTCACGCAGTTCCATCGCGACGGCGGTGAGCCCGATCGCGGCGGTCGTGGTGTCGCCGCGCCAGTCCAGCACGGCGAGGTCGAGGGCGTGCTCGGCGGCCCGGTGCGCCTCCCCCGGCTGGCCCAGGTGCAGGAGGACGAACGACTGCTGGGCGCGGATCAGCGCCTGGTCGACGGTGGTCGTCGCCCGGCTGAGCGCCTGGTCGAGCCACGGCACCGCTTCGTGGGCGGCGTCGGCGGCGGCAAGAGCCCTGATGAGCAGCGGAACCGCGGTGTGGACGTGCCGCGGGTGCGGGGTTTCCTGGTTCAGCGCGGTGCTCGCGATGGCCGCGATCTCGGGCGCGGGCAGGCGTGCGGTGAACACGGCCGCGTCGAGCAGGACCGCCCGCAGCTCGCGTTCGCCGGGCGTGCCGCCCTCGATCTGCCTCAGCCGCGGGACCGGGTCGGTGAGCAACGAGGGGTCCGCGTGCCACGCATACCGTTGGCGCGCTTCGAGCCGGTAGCCGAGTTCCTCGTCCTGGTTGAGGCCGGCGACTTCGTCGATGAGGTCGCGCACGGGCCGTGGTGCCTGGCCGAGCGCGGTGGGCGCGATCCGCACGAGCGCTGCCGCGCGTTCGCGGACGTCGCGGAAGAGCGGGACGGCGTGGGTGATGTGCCGGACGGACGCCGCCGGGTCGAAGAACCGTTCGGCGACGGCGAGGTCGACGAGCAGCCGGGCGCGGTCCTCGGAGTCGCCGGGGACGTCGCGGAGCGCACGCCGCAGGTACCGGGCGGCCACTTCCGGTGCGCCGCGCCGCAGTGCCGTGGCGGCGGCTTCCCGCAGCGTGCCGATCGCCCATCCGCCGGGGGTCGTGGTGACCGTGAGGAGCCGGGCGGCGACGAGTTCGGCGGGCCTGCCGTTGTCGTGCAACAGCTTCACGGCCCGTGCCTGCCATTCCTCGCGTTCGCCGACCGGCATCGACTCCTCGATCGCGTCCCGGACGGCGGGCCTGCCGGTCGTGAACCCGGCCTGCTCGAGGATCCGGTGCGCGGCACGGGCCTGCTGTTCGGTGAGACCGGCGAGCTGCCCGGCCAGGTCGTCGTCGCCGGCGAGCACGGCGGTGGCCTTGGCGAGGTCCTGGGCGTGCTTCGGCAGGGTGGCGAGCCCGCGCACGAGCCGTTCGGTGAGCCGGGCCGGCCGCAGGTGCCGGACGTGCGGCACCTGGTCGGGCGACGGGCTGGTGACGTGGCTCAGCACCGCGTCCAGGAACAGCGGGTTGCCGCCGGTGACGTCGTGGCAGGCGGCGACGAACCCGGCGTCGGGGGTTGTTCCGGTGCGGTGTGCGACGAGCTCGGCGATCGCCTGGGGCGACAGCGGTTCCGGCCGGATCTCGGTGCAGGGGAACGGGCGGTGCTCGCCGTCCCCGGTGGCCGCGACGAGCAGGAGCGGGTGCCCGTCCAGGGCTCTGGCGAGTCGGCCGAGCCAGCGCAGCGACGGGTCGTCCGCCCAGTGCAGGTCGTCGATCAGCAGGACGGTCGGTTCGTCCGCGCTCAGGGCGCGGGTGAGCGCGATGAGGCCGCTGATCGCCGCGTCCTCGACGGCGACGGCCGGCTCGGCGGGGGCGTCGTCGCAGAACACGGGCAGCGCGAGGCCGGCGGGCCCGGCGAACCAGCGTTCCCTGGTCCGCTCGCAGGCCTTGGCCAGGGCCGGGTCGAGCAGCTGGCGGGCGACGCCGAACGCGAAGTCCCGCTCCAGCGCGGAACAGGTCGCGGTGAGGACCCTCGTCTCGCCCGCGCGGTCGCGGACCGCGCCCAGCAGCGCGGACTTGCCGCAGCCGAGCTCCCCGGTGATGACGATCCGGTCGCCGCGGCCGGCGCGGACGCGGTGCAGCGCGCGCGTGAGCCGGCGCAGCTCCTCGGCCCGCTCGAGCAGGATCATCACGAGGCCAGGACGTCCGCCAGCTGCGCGCGGCTGGAGACGCCGAGCTTGCGGTAGGCCCGCGTCAGGTGGACCTCGACGGTCCGCACCGTCACGAAGAGGCGGTCGGCGATCGCCCGGTTCGTCACGCCGGCCGCGGCGAGGCCGACGACCTTGCGCTCGCTCGCGGTCAGCACCGCGAGGCTGTCCATTGTGGATGGTTCGCGCATCCGCCCGCCGACGCCGAGCAGCAACGTCCTGGCGGCGTCGGCCAGCGGCTTGCACCCGGCCCGCACCGCCAGCCCGACGGCGGTCCGCAGGTGCTTGCGCGCTTTTCTGGTCTCGCCCGCGCCGGTGTGGCGCCGGCCCAGCAGCAGCTCCGCCCGTGCCTGGTGCAGGGGTGAGGGCACGGCGGCGAACCCGTCGGCGGCGGCCTTCGCCATGTCGAGCGCACCCGGTCCGGTCGTCGTGAGAGCCCTGGCCAGCAACGAGAACGCGGCCGCCTCCCGCGACGGCCACACCTGCGCCAGCCGGTCCACCTCCCGCACGGCGGCGGTGGTGTCGCGGCCGGCGAGGGATAGGATCTGGACGACGTCGCTCCACGTCGGCAGCGTGCTGGGGTCGCTGAGCCCGGTGGCCTTCATGACCGCCGCGCAGGCCGCCATCCGGTCCGCGGCGAGCTCGATGTCGTCCCGCGCGTGGGCCAGCCATCCGCAGGCGCGGAGGTACTCGCGGTGCACGGGCGTCAGGTGCCGGATGTCGTCCTCGTCCACCTCGTGGAGCAGCTGCTCGGCGAGCGGGGTGTTGCCGGTCTGCACCGACAACCAGGCCAGCAGGATGAGGGCGCGCGGGAGCCGCCAGCCCCGTTCGCGCACGGCCCGGACGGCGGCCGACGCGTCCTTGGTGGCCCGGTCGAGCTCGCCCAGCGACTGGTGCACGAGCGCGCGGTGCACCAGCGAGCGGCACTGCGCGAGCGAGTCCCCGTTGCGGGAGAAGGCGTCGACGGCGCGGTCCAGCACGGCCAGTGCTTCCGCGGTGTGCCCGGCGATGCGCAGGACCGTCGCGGCGGACAGCATCGACCAGTCCGTGAGCGCGTCGGGGTCCGCGAGCGCGGCCCGTGCGTAGCTCACGGCGTCGTCCATCGATCCGCCGCCGCGCATGGTGGCTTCCGCGACCACGCCGAGCAGGCACCGTTGTGCCGTGGTGTCCGCGGCTTCCGGAGGTCGTGCGCCCGCGACGGCGGACGCCACCGCGTGGACGTCGTCGAGGTCGATCGACAGCCGCACGGCGTCGAGCAGCGTCGCCATGTCCTCCGACAGCGCGGGATCCCTGGCGATCCGCAGGAACGTGCGCGTCCGGCCGGTCAGCGCGTGCTTGACGGCGAGCGCGGCCCGCAGATCGGGGTCGGTGGTGCGGTGGAACGCGGCGGCGAGGTGCTCGCAGGCCTGTGCGGGGTCGTGCCGGGACAGTCCGGTGGCGAGGTTGACCCGCAGTTCGATGTCGTCCGGGTGCAGCTCGACGAGACGCCGCAGGTAGCGCTCGGCGTTGCGGGACTTGCCGCCGGCCGCGGCCTCGCGCAGCACCTGCGACATCCAGGGCGTGTCGACGGCGGGCAGGTGCACGAGCTGGTCGGCGACCGCCCGCACGTCCTGCCCCGACTCGTCGAGCACGATCGCCGCCCGGTGCCGCAGGTCGAGGACCTCGGCCGGGTCCAGCACGGCGAGCACGCCCGCCCGGTACCACTCGCGGATGTGGTCGGGCAGCCCGTCGCCGAGCAGATGATGCTGTCGCAGTGCGGAAATCCCGTTCTCGGCGAGCCGTGCCGACACCCCGGCGAGCGGGGCGACGAGCTCGTCGCGGTCCACGACCACCAGCGCGGTGGCGATCGCGCACAGGTGTTCCGGCTGGTCGCGCAGCCGTCGTGCGGCGACGAGCTCGACGGACTCCCGGCGCAGCGCGTGGGTCGCCTGGATGTCGGAGAGCACGGTGGTGAGGTGGCGCGGGATGCCACCGGAGAGCCGCAGGCACAGGTCGGTGAAGACGTCGTCCGGGGTGAAGTTCAGGGTCGCGGTGATCATGTCGCGGATCTGCCGCGTCGTGAGCGGCCGCAGGCCGGCGACGTGGGCGCGGGCCAGGTCGACGGTGAGCGGCGAGGTGTGCGACAGGACGAGGCCGACCCGCTCCTCGCCGAGCCTGCGCACGACGAAGTCCACCCACCGCGCGGTCTCGTCGTCACAGGCGTCGAGGTCGTCGAGCACCAGGCAGACGGGCGTGCGTTCGGCCAACGTCACGACATCGCGCCACATGCGCCGATAGGCGCGGTGGAGGTCGGCCGGGGCCGGATCGGTCAGTTCCGGAACGACCACGCCCGCCTGGACGAGGAGCCGGCGGGCGACGGCGAGGGGGCGGCGTTCACCCCGGCCGACCGCGGACAGCACGGTCGCTCCCGCTCGGGACTCGGTGGCGGCCGTCCGGCGCAGCACGGCGGACTTGCCGGAGCCTCGGGCACCGCGTACGAGCACCGCCTGCCCGCCTGCTCCTCGCCGAGCGGCGGCCGTGTGGCGCGCGATCGTGGTGAGCACGCTCTCACGACCGAACAGCTCTGTGCCGGGTTCCGACAGGGTGTTCACCACCTACCGCCTCAGGCTCGAAGAGATGACCTGCGCAGAGGATAAATGTCCCTGGTGACCGGACCGCAAACACCGCGAGGCAAGTGTCAAAGTCTGATGCGGTGATTCCGCAAAGTGCGGGTGGTGAATCCGAGGGTGGTTCCAGCACTTGAGCTAATACGCGGCGACGCGGCCGGGCACCACCCGGTAGAGGCTCGGTTTCTCGGGCAGGAACGCGAGCCCGAACCGGGTGAGGAACCGCCCGAACTCCGCGTCCACGAAGTCGTCGTCCGGCAGTCCGTCCCACGTGTCGGCCACGGCTCTGGCGACGTCGACCGCGGTGCCGTCGTAGACGACGAGGTCGGGCAGGTCGTCGGCGAAGTAGCCGCGCACCAGCGAGATGGGCGCCACGCTGTCGTCGAGGAAGCCCACCACGTCCCACCTGCCCTCGGTCGCCTCGGTGAGCGCGAGGCGACCGGCGACCTCGGAGGAGGTGGCGTAGGTGACGCGGTAGCCCCGCCGCACCAGCTCCTCGATCACCGCGAGAGCCGGGAGGGCCTGTCCCTGGGCGGGGTTGGCGAAGATCGCGACGTGCCGCCGTCCCGTCATCATCGATGACCACCTCTCTGCGAACGACGACGTGTCTGCTTGGAGTTCTACGGCATGGAATGCTCGGGAATCCCTCACTTTCCTTTGTTGGCGAGCCGGAATCCGCTTCCCGTTTTGGTCCCGAGCCGACCGGCGGCGACGAGGTGGCGCAGTTCGTCCGCGGGGACGGGTTCGCCGGTCTGCGACGCCGCGGCGAGTGCCTCGAGAATGGCGAGCGAGACGTCCAGACCAATGGTGTCGAGGAGCGTGAAAGGCCCCATCGGGTGCTGGAACGCGGTCACGACCGCGGTGTCGATCTCCTCGACGGTGACGTCGGTGCGGCCGAGCATTCCGATGGCGTCGTTCAGATACGGGAACAGCACGTGGTTCACGATGAACCCGACGCGGTCGGCGCAGTCGACGGCGGTCTTGCGCAACCACTTCACGAGTGCGTGGGCGGTGGCGTGGACGTCGTCGGCGGTGTGCTCGGTGCGGACGACCTCGACGAGCTTCATGACCGGGGCGGGGTTGAAGAAGTGCAGCCCGATCACGTCCGCCGGGCGGCTCGTGGCGTCGGCGCAGCCGGTGACGGACAGGCTGGAGGTGGTGGTGGCGATGATCGCGCCGGGCTTGAGGACGGCGTCGACGGCTTGCAGCACAGGGCGTTTGACGTCCATGTCCTCGGCGACGGCCTCGATGACGATGTCCGCGTCGCTCAGGGCCTCGTAGCCGGTCGCGACGGTGAGCCTGGCGAGGACGTCCTGACGGTCCTGTTCGGACATCCGTCCTTTCTGGACCAGCCGGGTGAGGGACGAGCGGATCCGGTCGGCCGCCTGCTCGGCCTTGTCCCGTGTGCGGGCGATGAGCGTGGTCGGGATGCCCGCCACGACGAGGATCTCGGCGATGCCGCGGCCCATCACCCCGGCGCCGACGACGCCGGCCGCGCGGATCTCGCGCGGTTCGCCGTCGCTGACGCGGGTGCGGGGCGGCGGGATGATCTCGCCGTGGTCGTCGTAGCGGTGGAAGCCCCTGCCGGTTTTGCGGCCGAGGTGTCCCTGCTCGACCATGCGGTCGAGCAGGGGTGAGGGGCGGTAGGAGCCGGAGCCGGTGCTCTCGTGCAGCGCGATGAGGGCGGCCCTGACGGTGTCGAGCCCGATGAGGTCGAGCAGGTGCAGTGGCCCGAACTTGAGGCCGCAGCCCAGTTTCATGGCGGTGTCGAGGTCCTCGACCGTCGCGTAGCCGGCGTCGGCGAGGTCGATCGTGCGGTTCATGCACGCGTAGAGCAGCGCGGTGGCGGCCTCGGCCGGGCGGCCGCCGAGGTTCACGATCTCGGTGCCGGCCAGCCGGACCGCCGTGCGCGCCAGGTGCAGCGCCTCTGGTGCGGCCGTGGACGTGCCGATCAGGGCGGCGTGCTGCCCGTACGGCGGCGGGATGAAGTAGCGCAGGCCGACGACCCGGTCCGGCGCACCGGACGCGATGGCCAGCTTCGCGACCGGCAGCGTCGACGTGGTGGTGAGGAAGACCGTGCCGGGCGCGCACTGTTCGACGAGCTGTTGCAGCACGGTCTGTTTGGTGTCGTAGTCCTCCGGCAGCGCCTCGACGACGAGGTCGGCGCGTTTGAGGTCGACCAGTTCGGTCGCGAGGCCCAGCCGGGGCCCGCCCAGCCTGCGCTGGACGCGGGACAGCACGTCGAGATCGCTGTCCACGCCGATGACCTCGGCCCCGTTCGCGAGCAGGACCTTGGTGAGGCCCTCACCGAGGCCGCCGAGCCCCACCACACCGATCACCAATGACATGTCCGTGTCCTTCTCAGAGACCGAGTTCTTCGTCGAGCATCGCGAACATCTCGTCGTCCGAGGCCGACTCGAAGTCCTTCTCGGTGCCGGAGTCCTTCTCGGTGCCGGTGTTCCTCAGCGACGCCCACTTGGTGCGCAGAACGTCGAGCCTGCCCGCGATCTGCTGGTGCAGCGCGTCGTCCACAGTGGCCGCGTTCAACGCCCTCTCGAACGCGTCGAGGTCGGCGAGCACGCTCGGCAGCCCGGCTTCCGGCGCGTCGGCCAGCAGCTCGGACTTGAGGTGCGCCACCAGTTCCGCGGGTGTCGGGTAGTCGAACACGAGCGTGGCGGGCAGCCGCAGCCCGGTCGCGCCGCCGAGCCGGTTGCGCAGTTCGACCGCGGTGAGCGAGTCGAAGCCGAGGTCGGAGAACTGGCGGTCCTCCTCGATGACCTCGCCGTCGGCGTGGCCGAGCACCTCGGCGACCTGGCCGCGGACGAGGTCGAGCAGCGCGTCCGTGCGTCCCTGGTCGGTCAGGTTCGCGAGGCGCTGGACGAGCGAGTCCGCGGTTTCCTGGCCTGCCACCGCCTTCTTCGCCTTGGTGCGCACGAGGCCGCGCAGCAGCGGTGCGACCTCGTGGTTGCGCAGGACGCCGAAGTCGAGCCTGACCGGGATGGTGTGGGCGTGGCCGGTCCGGATCGCCTCGTCGAAGAGGGTGGTGCCGAGTTCCGCGGTGATCGCGGGCATGCCGTTGCGGGCCAGGCGTTCGGCGTCCTGGGCGCTGAGCATGCCGGTGTCCCAGGCACCCCAGGCGAGGCTCGCCGCCTTCTGGTGGTGCGCCTTGCGGAGCGCGGCCAGTGCGTCGAGGAACGCGTTGCCCGCCGCGTAGGCGGCCTGGCCCGCGTTGCCGAACGTGCCGGCGACGCTGCTGAACAGCACGAGGTTGGCTTGCGGTGCCAGTTCGTGCAGGTACCAGGCGGCGTCGGCCTTCGGCTGGAGCACCGGGTCGATGCGGTCGAGCGTCAGCGACTCGATCGTGGCGTCGTCCAGCACGCCTGCCGCGTGGATGATCGTGGCCGGGGTGTGGGTGCTCAGCAGCTCGGCGAGTTCGCCGCGGTCGCTGACGTCGCACGCGACGACCGTGACGTTCGCGTCGAGGTCCACGTCCGCCTGGCCGCTGCGGTTCACCAGGACGAGGTCCCCGACGCCGTGGTTCTCGACGAGGTGCCGGGCGATGATCCGGCCCAGGCCGCCCGTGCCGCCGGTGATGAGGACCTTGCCGTACTCGACGGTGTTCTCGGTGCGTTCCGCCCTGGTGAGCCTGCCTCCGAGGATCTCGCCGTCGCGCAGGACGACCTGGGGTTCGCCGGCGTTCACCGCCTGGCGCAGCACGGCGAGGCTGGAGCGCCGGTCGTCGAGGTCGAGCAACCCGAAGCTGCCGGGGTGCTCGGACTGCGCGACCCGCACCAGTCCCCACACCGCCGCGGCGACCGGGTCCGGGATGTCTCCCTCGGTGGCCGCGACGGCGTTCTTCGTGACGAACCAGAGCCGTCCGCCGCGTCCGCTGGTGATCCACTCCTGGACGGCGATCAGCGCGTCCGACACGGCGGCGTGCGCGGAGTCCACGACGTCGTCCGAGTAGGCCGTGATCTCGGTCAGCACGACCTCGGCGTCGGCGGACTCGATGGTGTCGTGGACACGTCCGGCGACGAGGTGGTCGACGAGTCCGAAGTGGTCGGTGCCCGCGATCGCCACCTGAGCGCCGATCGGCTCGGTGACGGTGATCGGCGTCCAGCCGAGCGTGAAGAGCGCGTCGCGCGTGGTGTTCTCGGCGAGCTGCCCGGCGTTGACGGCCCGCACCACCAGCGACTCGACCTCGGCGACCGGGTTGCCCTGCGGGTCGGCGACGACGATGCGCATCGCCCCGCTCTCGTCCCGCGTCATCCGCACCCGGACGCTGTCCGCTCCGGTGGCGTGGATCTTCACGCCCTCCCAGCTGAACGGCAGCCCCGCGCCCTGGTCGCCTTCGGCGAGCAGCGCGGTGTGCAGGGTGGCGTCGAGCAGCGCCGGGTGGATGCCGAACGCGCCGGGCTCGATCCCTTCCGGCAGCGCGACCTCCGCGTACACGGCGCCGTCGTGGCGCCACGCCTTCCGGAGCCCGCGGAACGTTTCCCCGTACGCGAACCCGATCTCCGCGAACCTGTCGTAAACCCCTTCCAGCTCAACCGGTTCCCCGACGGGCCAGGTGTCGAGCCGCTCGCCCTGCTGGTCGCTGCTGCCGAGGACACCGCTGGCGTTCTCGGTCCACGGCAGGTCCGTGTCCTCCGGCCTGCTGTAGATCGTGACGGTGCGCTTGCCGCCGTCCTCGGCGCTGATGGCGACCTGCAGCTGCACACCGCCCTGCTCGGGCAGCATCAGCGGCGCCGCGATCGTGAGCTCTTCCAGCGTGTCGAGCCCGAGTTCCTCGGCTGCCCTGAGCGCGACCTCGACCAGCGCCGCGCCGGGAACGAGCGCGCGTCCCATGATCACGTGGTCGGCCAGCCACGCGTGGGTCCTGAGCGCGATCCGGCTGGTGAACAGGTGGCCGTCCTGCCCGGCGAGCTGCACGGCGGCGCCGAGCAGCGGGTGCCCGATCCCGCTCAGGCCCGCGGCCTTGACGTCGCCGGAGCTCTCCACGACCTTCGGCCAGTACGACTGCCTGCGGAACGCGTACGTGGGCAGGTCGATCCTCCTGGCGCCGCGCAGCAACGGCGACCAGTCGACGCCGACGCCCTCCACGTGCGCCTGCCCGAGCGCGGTGAGCACCCCGGTGATCTCGCTCCGCCCCCGCTTGAGCACGGGAATCGCCCCGTCCACCAACGGCGTCAGCGCCGCGTCGGGCCCGATCTCGATGAACGTCTGGTCTCCCAGCGCGGTCACGTTGTCGTGGAACCGCACGGCGTCCCGGACGTGGTTGACCCAGTAGTCCGCCGTCGTGACGTCGCCGCTCGCCTGGAACGCGATCCGCGGCTCGCTGAAGGTGATCTCCGCGATCGCCTCCCGGAAGTCCGGCAGCATCGGCTCCATCAACGGCGAGTGGAACGCGTGACTGACGTTGAGCCGCTTGTACTTCCACTGCTTGGCGATCTTGAGGACCTCGTCCTCCTCGCCCGCCAGCACCACGGTCCGCGGCCCGTTGATCGCCGCGATCGACACGTTGCCCGTGAGGTACGGCGTGACCTCGTCCTCCGAGGCGATGACCGACACCATCGCGCCACCGGCCGGGAGGTTCTGCATGAGCGCGGCCCGTGCCGTGATCAGCAGGCAGGCGTCCTCGAGGCTCAGCACCCCGGCGACGTGCGCCGCCGCCACCTCACCGATGGAGTGCCCGGCGACGTGGTCCGGCGTCACCCCGAACGACTCGACGAGCCGGTAGAGCGCCACCTCGACCGCGAACAACGCCGGCTGCGCGAACCCGGTCTGGTTGAGCGCCTCCTGGTCCTCGCCCCACATGACCTCGCGCAGCGCCGGGTCGAGGTGCTGCAGCACGGTGTCGAGCGCTTCGGCGAACACGGGGTACGTCTCGTACAGCTCCCGTCCCATGCCGATGCGCTGGGATCCCTGCCCGCTGAACAGGAACGCGGTGGGCTTCCTCTTCGCCAGGCCTCGTGCCACGACCTCGCCGTCCAGCACCACGGCCCGGTGGTCGAACAACGTCCTGGTGGTCAGCAACGAGTACGCGATGTCGGCGGCCGGCGCGCTGACCTGCTTGATCCGCTCGATCTGCCCGTCCAGCGCCGCGTCGGACCGTGCCGACACGACCAGCGGAATCGATCCGGACTGGCTGGCCCCCAGGGGGTCGCGAGACCCCATCCCAATCTTCTCAGGCGGGTCTGACATTTCCGGGGCCTCGAGAATCACGTGGGCGTTCGTGCCCGAGATGCCGAACGACGACACCGCCGCCCGCCGCGGCCGTGACACCTCGGGCCACGCGGTGTTCTCCTGCAGCAGCTCGACCGCGCCCTCGCTCCAGTCGACGTGCGACGAGGGCGTCGAGGCGTGCAGCGTCCGCGGCAGCACGCCGTGCCGCATCGCCTGCACCATCTTGATGACGCCCGCGACACCGGCAGCGGCCTGCGTGTGACCGATGTTCGACTTGATGCCGCCCAGCAGCAGCGGGACCGAGCGATCCTGCCCGTAGGTGGCCATCAGTGCCTGAGCCTCGATGGGGTCGCCCAAAGAAGTACCGGTGCCATGTGCCTCAACGGCGTCGACATCAGCAGCGGTCAGCCCTGCAGACGCCAGCGCCTGACGGATGACCCTCTGCTGCGACGGCCCGTTGGGCGCCGTCAGGCCGTTGGAAGCGCCGTCCTGGTTGATCGCCGACCCGCGCACGACCGCCAGAATCGTGTGGCCGTTGCGCACGGCATCGGACTGACGTTCCAGCACGAGCAGACCAACACCCTCGGACCACCCGACACCATCGGCGGAATCCGAGAACGCCTTGCACCGGCCGTCCTCCGCCAGGCCCCTCTGCCGCGAGAACCCGACGAACGAGCCCGGCGTCGACATGACGGTCACACCACCGGCCAGCGCCAGCGAGCACTCACCAGCCCGAAGAGCCTGCATGGCCCAGTGCAGCGCCACGAGAGAGGACGAGCACGCGGTGTCGATCGACACCGACGGTCCCTCAAGCCCGAGCGCGTACGACACCCGCCCGGAGATCACCGAGGGCGACGCACCGGTCGACCCGAAGCCCTCGCTGTCCGCGCCGCCGATGAGCTGCGTGTAGTCGTTGTACATGACACCGGCGAACACACCGGTCGAGCTGCCCCGCAACGACGCCGGCGCGATGCCCGCCCGTTCCAGCGCCTCCCACGCGGTCTCCAGCATGAGCCGCTGCTGCGCGTCCGTCGCGACCGCCTCGCGCGGCGACATCCCGAAGAACTCGGGGTCGAACAGGTCGGCGTCGTGCAGGAAGCCGCCGGCCCGCACGTACGAGGTGCCGGGGTGGTCGGGGTCGGGGTGGAACAACGTGTCGAGGTCCCAGCCGCGGTTCGTCGGGAACGGCGTGATCGCGTCGACGCCGTCGACCACCAGCTGCCACAGGTCCTCCGGCGACGACACACCGCCGGGGTAACGGCAGGCCATGCCGACGATCACGATCGGATCGTCCGAAGTGGACACCAGAGCGGGCAGGTCCGGCACCTCGGACACCGCGCCGAGCAGTTCGTCCTTGAGGTACGCCGCCAGCTGGGCGGACGACGGGTAGTCGAACACCACGGTCGCCGGCAGCTTCAGCCCGGTGACGGCGGTGAGCCGGTTGCGCAGCTCGACCGCGGTGAGCGAGTCGAACCCGAGCTCCTGGAACGCCCGCGCCGGATCGACCGCCGCGATCGTGTCGTAGCCGAGCACCGCCGCGACCTCGCCGCGCACGAGATCCACCAGCGCGTCCAACCGGCCGGTTTCGTCCAGAACGGACAGTCGCTGCACGAGCCCGGACGCCGTTTCCGACCCGGCGACCTTCCGCCGCGCCTTGACCCGGATCAGCCCGCGCAGCAACGGCTTCACGTCACCGTTCTGCTTCAGCGCGCCCAGGTCGAGCCGCACCGGCACCACCGCGGCCTCGGTCCCGGCGACCGCCGCGTCGAACAGCCGCAGCCCCAGCTCGGACGAGATGGCGGGCATGCCGGAACGCCGCATCCGTTCGGCGTCCTCGGCCGACAGCATGCCGGTGTCCCAGGCGCCCCAGGCCAGCGACACACCGGGCAGGCCGTTGAGCTGCCGGTGCGTGGCCAGCGCGTCGAGGAAGGCGTTGCCGGCGGCGTAGTTGCCCTGTCCGGCGTTGCCGAACACCCCGGCCGCCGACGAGAACAGCACGAACCGCGTGGCCTCGGTGGCGAGGTCGTGCAGGTTCAGCGCCGCGTCGACCTTGGCGCGCAGCACGCCGTCGACCCGCTCCGGCGTGAGCGACTCGATCACGCCGTCGTCGAGCACACCGGCCGCGTGCACCACACCGCGAACCCTGTGCTGCTTCAGCAACTCCCACAGCGCGGCCCGGTCGGCGACGTCGCAGGCGACGACGGAGACCCGTGCTCCCAACGCCTCCAGCTCGCTGACGTCACCCTGTCCGCTGCGGCTGACCAGGATCAGCTCGGTGACACCGTGGTTCTCCACGAGGTGGCGCGCGACGATCCTGCCCAGCCCGCCGGTGCCACCGGTGACCAGAACCGGGCTCTCCCAGGCACCATCGCCGGTTCCGGCGGCGATCCGCCCGAGGCGCGCCGCCCGTGCCTCACCGTCACGGATCTGCAGCTGCGGCTCGTCGAGGTCCAGCACACCGAGCAACGTCGCGAGCGACGACTCCTCGGCGTCCAGGTCGATCAAGCCGAACCGGTCGGGATGCTCGGTCTGCGCACTACGCACCAGCCCCCACACCGCCGCACCGGCCAGGTCGTCGCCTTCGACCGCGCCGCGCGTGACGAACACGAGCCGCCCGTCGCGGTCCTCCCGGATCCACTCCTGCAGCAGCTCCAACACGCGGTGCGTCGTCGTCCTGACCGACTCCGCGTTCTGCTCCCCCGCGACCGGCACGAGCACAACGTCGGTGTCGGTCAGGGAAAGCAGGCCCTCGACCCGTCCGACCGACAGCCCCAGCACGTCCGGCCCGAGCACGCTGACCGTCTTGCCCGCCGCGGCCGGCGGCACCGCGACCGGCGTCCACTGGACCGAGAACAACGCGTCCAGCTCGGCGGGCTGCTCCGCGGCGGCCGCCCGCATCACCAGCGACTCGACCGACGCCACCGGGTTGCCTGCCGGGTCGGCCAGCGCGATCCGCAGTCCGTTGTCGTCGCGCGTCATCTTGACCCGCAACGCGGTGGCTCCGGTGGCGTGCAGCGACACGTTCTCCCAGGCGAACGGCAGGCCGGCGGCGCCGCTCTCGTCGAGCAGCGAGGCGTGCAGCGCCGCGTCCAGCAACGCCGGGTGCAGCCCGAACGGCTTCACGTTCACGTCGTCGGGCAACGCCACCTCGGCATACGTGGTGTCGCCGTCCCGCCAGGCCGCCCGCAGCCCGCGGAACATGCCGTCGTAGGCGAAGCCGGCCTCGGCGAACTTCTCGTAGCAGCCCTCGACGTCCACCGCTTCGGCCTGAGGCGGCCACACGGACGCGTCGAACTCGACTCGCTGCTCCCCCTTGGCCAGCACGCCGCTGACGACCTGCGTCCACGGCGCGTCGCCGCCCTCGTCCGGCCGCGCGTGAATCGTGAACGTCCGCCGCTCCTCGCCCGCGGACACCTTCATCTGCAACGCCAGCCCGCCGTGCTCCGGCAGCACGACCGGGGCCGACAACGTCAGCTCCTCCAGCCGGTCCAGCCCGACCTCGTCCCCGGCCCGCAGCGCGAGCTCGACGAGCGCCGCACCCGGCACCATCACGCGTCCCATGATCGTGTGGTTGCGGATCCACGGGTGCGTGCGCAGCGCCAGCCTGCTGGTGAACAGGAACCCTTCCCCGTCAGCGAGTTCCGCCGACGCGATGAGCAGCGGGTGCCCGACCGCGACCATGCCGATCCCGGACGCGTCGTCCCCGCCGATCCGCACCGCCGGCCAGTACCGCTGGTGGTGGAACGCGTACGTGGGCAGGTCGATCTTCCTGCCGCCGCGGCAGAACACGCTCCAGTCGACCTTCACGCCGTCGACGTGCAGCCTGGCCAGCGCGGTCAACGCCGCCACGCGCTCGCCCCTGTCCTTGCGCAGCACGGGAATCGCGTCCTCGACCAGCGCCGAGAGCACCCCGTCCGGCCCGACCTCGAGGAACGTGGTGGCACCCCGCTCGCGCAGCTTCTCGACATTCTCGTGGAACCGCACCGCGTCCCGGACGTGGCCGACCCAGTACTCGACCGTCGTGACGTCGCCACTGGCGACGACCGGAATGCTCGGCTGGGAGAACGTCACCTCCGCCAGCGCCTCGCGGAAGTCGTCGAGCATCGGCTCCATCAACGGCGAGTGGAACGCGTGACTGACCTTGAGCCGCTTGCTCTTCCACCGCTCGGCGATCCGGAGCACCTCGTCCTCGTCACCCGCGATGACCACCGACCTGGGCCCGTTGATCGCCGCGATCGACACCCGCTCGGTGAGGTGAGGCGTCACCTCCTCCTCGGAGGCGATCAGCGACACCATCGCGCCTCCGGCCGGGAGGTTCTGCATGAGCGCGGCCCGTGCCGTGACCAGCAGGCACGCGTCTTCCAGGCTCAGCACCCCGGCCACGTGCGCCGCCGCGATCTCCCCGATCGAATGCCCGGCCACCTGATCCGGCCGGACACCCCAGGACTCGACCAGCCGGTACAGCGCCACCTCGACCGCGAACAACGCCGGCTGCGTGAACCCGGTCTGGTTCAGCGCCTCCTGGTCGTCACCCCACATGACCTCGCGGACCGCCGGGTCCAGGTACATCAGCACGGCGTCCAGCGCCTCGGCGAACACGGGGAACGCCTCGTACAGCTCACGCCCCATGCCGACGCGCTGCGACCCCTGCCCGGAGAACAGCACCGCGAGCGACCGCTGCGACTGCGCGGTCCCCTGCGCCAGCACCTCGTCGCCGAGCACCACGGCCCGGTGGTCGAACTGCGCGCGCGTGGTCAGCAACGAGTGGGCGATGTCCTCCGGCGCCCCTTGGGCCGCCTTGACCCGTTCGACCTGGCCCGGCAACGCCTCCGCCGTCTTGGCCGACACCACGAACGGCACCGCCTCGGCGAGCCCGCCCGATCCCGCCGCCGCAGCGTTTCCGGCCGCAGCCTCCCCAGCCGTGCCGTTCGCCGCTGGATCGATCCCGGCTGGGGCCCCTCCGGGGGAGACCGAGGTCCCCATCCCAATCATCTCAGGCAGGTCTGACACTTCCGGGGCCTCGAGAATCACGTGGGCGTTCGTGCCGGACAGACCGAACGACGAGACACCCGCCCGCCGTGGCCGCGACACCTCGGGCCACGGCGTAGGTTCGGTGACCAGCTCGACCGCGCCCTCGCTCCAGTCGACGTGCGTGGACGGCTCGGTGACGTGCAGGGTCGGCGGCACGACGCCGTGCCGCATCGCCTGCACCATCTTGATCACACCGGCGACACCGGCCGCGGCCTGCGTGTGGCCGATGTTCGACTTGATGCCACCGAGCAGCAGCGGGACCGAGCGATCCTGCCCGTAGGTCGCGAGCAGCGCCTGGGCCTCGATCGGGTCACCCAAAGTCGTGCCGGTGCCGTGTGCCTCGACGGCGTCGACGTCCGCAGTGGACAGTCCGGCCGACGCCAGCGCCTGCCGGATCACCCGCTGCTGCGACGGCCCGTTCGGCGCGGTCAGCCCGTTGGAAGCACCGTCCTGGTTGATGGCGGAACCCCGCACGACAGCCAGGATCGTGTGCCCGTTGCGCACGGCATCCGACTGCCGCTCCATCACCAGCAGGCCGACGCCCTCGGACCAGCCGACACCGTCGGCGGAGTCCGAGAACGCCTTGCAGCGCCCGTCCTCCGCCAGCCCGCGCTGCCGCGAGAACCCGACGAACGCCCCCGGCGTCGACATCACCGTCACACCACCGGCCAGCGCCAGCGTGCACTCACCGGCCCGCAGCGCCTGCGCCGCGAGGTGCATCGCGACCAGCGACGACGAGCACGCGGTGTCGATCGACACCGATGGCCCCTCGAACCCGAAGGTGTAGGAGACGCGGCCGGACACCACCGACGGCGACGTGCCGGCACCCTGGTGCCCCTCGGAGTCGGCTTCGAGGATCTGCGCGTAGTCCGAGTACATGACACCGGCGAACACACCGGTCCGCGATCCGCGCAGCGAGGTCGGGTCGATCCCGGCCCGCTCCAACGCCTCCCACGTCGTCTCCAGCAGGATGCGCTGCTGCCCGTCCGTGCCGAGCGCCTCGCGCGGCGACATGCCGAAGAACGCCGGGTCGAACTGGTCCGCGTCGTGCAGGAAGCCACCGGCGCGGGCGTAGGACGTGCCGAGGTGGTCGGGGTCCGGGTGGAACAACGAGTCGAGGTCCCAGCCGCGGTTCGTCGGGAACGGCGTGATCGCGTCGACACCGTTCACCACGAGGTCCCACAACGTCTCCGGCGACGTCACGCCACCGGGGAACCGGCAGGCCATGCCGACGATGACGATCGGATCGTCCGAAGTGGACACCAGCGCGGGCAGCTCGGAGCTCTCCTGCACCGCGCCGAACAGTTCGGCGTGCAGATGATCGGCGAGCGCGATGGCCGTCGGGTAGTCGAACACCAGCGTCGCCGGCAGCCGCAGCCCGGTCGCCTCGGTCAGCTGGTTGCGCAGCTCGACGGCCGTCAGCGAGTCGAACCCGAGGTCCTGGAACGCCCGCGTGGCGTCCACCGCGTCGATCGACGAGTGGCCGAGCACCGCCGACACCTGCGTGCGCACCAGGTCCACGAGCGCCGCACGACGGTCCGCGACGTTCATCGCGCCGAGCTTCTGCACGAGCCCGGACGCCGTGGCCGACCCCGCCGCCGCCCGCCGCGTCTTGACCCGGATCAGCCCCTGCAGCAACGGCGCCACCGCACCGCGCGCCCGCAGCGTCGCCAGGTCCAGCCGCACCGGAACGGTCAGCGCCGCCCCGCTCGCGACCGCCGCGTCGAACAGCTCCAGTCCCTGCCGCACCGTGATGGGCGGCAGGCCGGCGGCGGTCATCCGCGCGGCTTCGGCCTCGGTCAGTTCTCCGGTCATGCCGCTGACCCCGGACCACACACCCCACGCCATCGACGTCGCGGGCAGCCCCTGAGCCTTCCGGTGCGCGGCGAGGGCGTCGAGGAACGCGTTGCCCGCCGCGTAGTTGGCCTGCCCGGCGTTGCCGAACACCCCGGCCGCCGACGAGAACACCACGAACGCCGTGAGGTCGCTGGTCAGCTCGTGCAGGTGCCACGCGGCGTCGGCCTTGGGCTTCACCACGTTCGCGACGCGCTCGGGCGTCATCGACTCGATCACGCCGTCGTCCAGCACACCGGCCGCGTGCACAACGCCTCGAACCTCGTGCCGCGCAAGGAGTTCCGCGACGGCGTCCCGGTCGGTCACGTCACACGCCGCGACGGTGACCTGTGCTCCCAGCGCTTCCAGCTCGGCCGTGTCCGCCTGCCCGCGGCGGCTGACGAGCAGCAGCTCGCGCACACCGTGCGCCTCGACGAGGTGCTTCGCGACGACCGCGCCCAGCCCGCCGGTGCCACCGGTGACGAGAACCTTGCCCTCCCACCGGACTTCGGCGGGCTCGTTCGTGATCCGCGCGAGCCGGGCGGCCAGCACCTGACCGTCCCGGACGACCAGCTGCGGCTCGTCGACCCCGAACGCCACGGAAACCATTGCGGTGGAAAGGTTGTTGCCGCACAGGTCGATCAGCCCGAACCGCTGCGGGTGCTCCGACTGCGCCGACCGCACCAGACCCCACACCGCGGCGGCTCCCAGGTCGTCGCCCGTGGTCGCGCCCCGTGTGACGAACGTGAGCTTGCCGCCCCTGCCGCTGCTGATCCACTCCTGCACCAGCTCCAGCACGCGGCTCGTGGTGGCGTGCGTGCCGGCGAGCACGTCGTCGCCGCCAACGACGGGCACCAGGACCAGTCCGGCGTCCGTGTCCGCGATCGCGTCGACCACGGGGAACCCGAGGCCGAGCACGTCCGGTCCGAGCACCGCGACCGACTCGGGAGCGGCGATGTCCTCTTGCGTGACCGGCACCCACTCCAGCCCGAACAGTTCGCTCTGCCGGGCCTCTGCGAGCTGCTCGGCGTTGACCGCCCGCACGACCACGGCCTCGACGGTGGCGACCGGCGCTCCCGTGACGTCGGCCAGCGCGATGGTCCTGCGCATGCCGCCCTCGTCGCGAGTCAGCTTGACGCGCAGCTCGCTCGCTCCGGTGGCGTGCAGCGAAACGCCCTCCCACGAGAACGGCAGCCCCGCGTCGAGCGTCTCGTCCAGCAACGCCGCGTGCAACGCCGAGTCGAGCAACGCCGGGTGCAGCCCGTAGGCCGTGCCGTCGACGTCCTCGGGCAGCGAGAGCTCGGCGTAGATCTCGTCGCCGACCCGCCACGCGGCCTTGAGGTTCTGGAACGCGTGCCCGTAAGCGAAGCCCACGGTCGCGAACCGCTCGTAGCACTCCTCGTAGTCCATCGCCACGGCACCGGCAGGCGGCCAGACCGTCGTTTCGAAATGGTTGCTGGTCGTGCCGCGCGCCAGGAACCCGGTCGCGTGCTGCGTCCACGGGCCGTCCGGCGCGTCCTCTGGCCGCGAGTGGATCGCGAACTGCCGGCGCCCACCGTGGTCCGTTCCCACTTTCAGCTGAATCTGCACGGCCCCGCGCTCGGGCAGCACGAGCGGCGCGGCGAGCGTGAGGTCGTCGACCCGGTCGAGCCCGACCTCGTCCGCGGCCCGCAGCGCGAGCTCGATCAGCACGGCGGCGGGCACCAGCGTGCGCCCCATGATCACGTGGTCCGCGAGCCACGAATGCGTGCTCAGCGACACCCGGCTGGTGAACACGACGCCTTCGCCCTCGGCCAGCTCGACCGCCGCCCCGAGCAACGGGTGCGCCACGCCGACCAGCCCCAGCCCGGACGCGTCCGACGCCCGCCCGGCGCTCGCCGGCCAGTACCGCTGCCGGTTGAACGGGTAGGTGGGCAGCTCGACCCGCTTACCGCCCTCGTAGAACCGCGTCCAGTCAACATTGACGCCGTCAACATGTACTTGACCGAGTGCAGTCAACATTGATTCAACATCGGACTTGACGCGCGTCAACGTCGGAATCAACCCGTCAACCATCGCCGTCAACTGCGCATCCGGCCCCACCTCGACCAGCGTCACGTCACCCAACCGAGTGACGTTGTCGTGGAACCGCACCGCATCGCGAACGTGCCGCACCCAGTACTCGGCCGTCGTGACGTCCCCGGACGCGCTGATCGGCACGACCGGCTCGGCGAACCGAATCTCCGCGATCGCCTCACGGAAGTCGTCGAGCATCGGCTCCATCAACGGCGAGTGGAACGCATGACTGACGTTGAGCCGCTTGTGCTTCCACCGCTCCGCAACCGCCAGCACCTCGTCCTCGACACCCGCGATCACCACCGAGCGCGGCCCGTTGACGGCGGCGATCGACACGTTCGCGCTGAGATGCGGCACAACCTCTTCTTCGGACGCGACGACCGACACCATCGCGCCGCCCTCCGGCAACGCCTGCATGAGCGCCGACCGAGCCGTAACCAGCAGACACGCGTCCTCAAGGCTCAACACCCCGGCCACGTGCGCCGCCGCGATCTCCCCGATCGAATGCCCGACCAGATGATCCGGCTTCACCCCGAACCACTCCAGCAACCGGAACAGCGCCACCTCAACCGCGAAAATCGCCGGCTGCGCAAACCCGGTCTGGTTCAACGCCTCCTGGTCATCACCCCACATGACCTCCCGCAGAGCCGGGTCGAGGTTCACCAGCGCCGCATCGAGCGCCTCCGCGAACACCGGGAACGCCTCATACAGCTCCCGCGCCATCCCGACCCGCTGCGACCCCTGCCCGGAGAACACCACGGCAAGCGGCCGGTTCCGCACCACACCACTGGCGAGCTCGACGCCGTTCCACACCACAGCGCGGTGCTCGAACAACGCACGCGTGGTCACCAACGAGAACCCGACGTCCACGGCGGACACGCCACTGTCCACCAGCGCGCTGATCCGCTCGACCTGCGCCTTCAACGACGCCCGCGACTTGGCCGACACCACCAACGGCGCTGGCACTCCCACCGGAGCTGACCCAGCCGTGCCGTTCACCGCTGGATCGATCCCGGCTGGGGCCCCTCCGGGGGAGACCGAGGTCCCCATCCCAATCATCTCAGGCAGGTCCGACAATTCCGGAGCCTCGAGAATCACGTGGGCGTTGGTGCCCGAGACGCCGAACGACGAGACGGCGGCACGGCGTGCACGGCCGACCGCGGGCCATTCGGTGTTGCCCGTCAGCAGCCTGACCGAACCGGCCTCCCAGTCCACGTGGGACGACGGCGAGTCGATGTGCAGCGTCTGCGGCACGACGCCGTGGCGCAGCGCCTGGACCATCTTGATCACGCCCGCGACACCCGCGGCGGCCTGCGTGTGCCCGATGTTCGACTTGATCGAGCCGAGCAGCAGCGGCTCGGAGCGGTCCTGGCCGTAGGTCGCCAGCAGCGCCTGCGCCTCGATCGGGTCACCCAGCGTCGTGCCGGTGCCGTGCGCCTCGACGACGTCAACGTCCGCAGTGGACAGTCCGGCCGACGCCAGCGCCTGCCGGATCACCCGCTGCTGCGACGGCCCGTTCGGCGCGGTCAGCCCGTTGGAAGCACCGTCCTGGTTGACCGCGGAACCACGCACGACCGCGAGAACCGTGTGGCCGTTGCGCCGCGCGTCGGACAGACGTTCCAGCACGACCACACCGACACCCTCGGACCAGCCGACGCCGTCGGCGGAGTCGGAGAACGCCTTGCACCGGCCGTCGGGCGAGAGCCCGCGCTGCCGGGAGAACCCGATGAACGCGCCCGGCGAGGCCAGCACGGTCACACCACCGGCGAGCGCCAAAGAGCATTCACCGGCGCGGAGAGCCTGCATAGCCCAGTGCATGGCCACCAACGACGACGAGCAGGCCGTGTCGAGAGTGACCGCGGGCCCCTCGAAGCCGAACGTGTAGGAGACACGGCCGGACACGACCGAAGGGGAACCGCCAGTCGTCTGGTAGCCCTCGGAGTCGCCTTCGAGCAGCAGCGAGTAGTCGTTGTACATGACGCCGGCGAACACACCGGTCGGGCTGCCCTTCAACGCGACGGGGTCGATGCCCGCGCGTTCCAGCGCCTCCCACGACGCCTCGAGCAGGAGTCGCTGCTGGGCATCGGTCGACATGGCCTCGCGCGGCGACATGCCGAAGAACTCCGGGTCGAACAGGTCCGCGTCGTGGATGAAGCCACCGGACTTCGTGTACGAGGTGCCGACGTGGTCGGGGTCCGGGTGGTAGAGCGAGTCGAGGTCCCAGCCGCGGTTGGTCGGGAACTCCGTGATGGCGTCGCGGCCTTCGATCACGAGGTCCCACAGCTGTTCCGGCGTGGTGACGCCGCCGGGATAGCGGCAGGCCATGCCGACGATCACGATCGGATCGTCCGAAGTGGACGTCAGCGCGGGCAGCACCGGCAACGCCTGATCGGCGCCGAACAGTTCGTCGCGCAGGAAACCGGCGAGCACCTGGGACGTCGGGTAGTCGAAGATCAACGTGCTCGGCAGCCGCAGCCCGGTGACGTTCGTCAGCCGGTTGCGCAGGTCGACCGCCGTGAGCGAGTCGAACCCGAGGTCCTGGAACGCCTTGGCCGGATCCACCGCGGCAGCACCGTCGTGGCCGAGCACGGCCGCGACCTCGGTGCGCACCAGATCCAGCAGGGCGGCGAGACGTGCTTCCGGTGCCATCGCGGTGAGTCGCTGAACGAGCCCGGAGTCGGCCTGGGCCGCGGCACGCCGGGCCCGCGTCCGGATCAAGCCGCGCAGCAATGGCCGGATCTCACCGTGCCCGCGCAACGTCGCGAGGTCGAGGCGCAACGGCAGCAGCACCGCGTCCTCACCGGCGATCGCCGCGTCGAACAGCGCGAGCCCCTGCTCCACCGACAGCGGCGGCGTGCCGCCGCGCGCCATGCGTTCGGCGTCGGCCTCCGACAGCATGCCGGTCTGGTTCCACGCGCCCCACGCCAGCGACACGGCGGGAAGCCCCGCGGCCCTGCGGTGCTCGGCGAGCGCGTCGAGGAACGCGTTGCCCGCCGCGTAGTTCGCCTGCCCGGCGGCGCCGAACGTCCCGGCGGCGCTGGAGAAGAGGACGAACTTGTCGAGGTTCTTGGTGAGCTCGTGGAGGTTCCACGCGGCGTCGACCTTGGGGCGCAGCACGGTCGCGAGACGCTCCGGCGTGAGCGATTCGACCACACCGTCGTCCAGCACACCGGCGGTGTGCACGACGCTGCGCACCTTGTGCTTCTTCAACACCTTCTGCAACGCCTTGCGGTCACTGACATCGCACGCGACCACGGCGACCTTGGCGTCCAAATCGGACACGTCCGCCTTGCCGGTGCGGCTCACCAGCACGAGTTCCTTGACGCCGTAGCGTTCGACCAGGTGCCTGGCGACCACCCGTCCCAGCCCACCGGTCCCGCCGGTGATCAGCACCGGCCCGGTGAACTCGCCGGGCTCCGCAGCCTCGGCCCGCGCGAGCCGTGCCGCGAACACCTCACCGCCGCGCACCCGCAGCTGCGGTTCGTCGATCGCGAGAACCTGCTCTGCCACCTCACCGTCGGTGTCGATGAGCGTGAACCGGCCGGGGTGCTCGTTCTGCGCGGCCCGGACCAGACCGTGCACCGCACTCGCGGCGAGATCGCCCTCGCGCGTCACGAACACCAGCCGCTCGGCCCGCTCCTCGGCGATCCAGCGCTGCACCAGTTCCAGCGCACGTGCGGCGAGAGCGTGCGTCCGCTCGACGACGTCCCCGTCGCCGGCGAACTCCTCCACCACCACAGCGGCCGCACCCGCATCGGGCAGCGACACCGGCACCCAGTCGAGCCGGAACAACGAATCCCGCTCGACAGCGCTGACCTGCTCGGTCACCGCGCGCGTCACCAGCGACCCGATCGTCGCCACGGGCGCACCCGCCGCGTCCGCGACCGCGATCTCCCACGCGTCCCCGTTGCGCCGCAACCGGACCCTGACCGCTCCCGCACCGACGGCGTGCAGCGACACGCCTTCCCACGAGAACGGCAGCCCCGCCTCGGCGCCGTCGAAGAACCCGCCGGCGTGCAGCGCGGCGTCGAGCAACGCCGGGTGCAGCCCGAACGCTCCTCCGTCCACGCCTTCGGGCAGCGCGACCTCGGCGAACACCTCGCCGTCCGTGCGCCACACGGCCCGCAGCCCCTGGAACACCGGCCCGTACTCGAACCCGTTCTCCGCGAAGCGTTCGTAAGCGCCGTCGACCTCAACGGCCTCAGCACCTCGCGGCGGCCACACCGCGGCATCGAAGTCGCTGCCGACGGCACCGCTGGCCAGGAACCCGGTCGCGTGCCGCGTCCACGCCACGTCCTCACCGTCCGGCCGCGAGAACACCTCGACCGCGCGCCGCCCGTTCTCCTCGGCACCGACCGCGACCTGGACCCGGACCGCCCCCTGCTCCGGCAGCACGAGCGGCGCGGCCAGCGTCAGCTCCTCGACGCGGTCCAGCCCGACCTCGTCCCCGGCCCGCACCGCGAGCTCCAGGAACGCGGTGCCGGGCAGCAACACCTGCCCGGACACCCTGTGGTCCGCGAGCCACGGGTGCGTGCTCAGCGACAGCCTGCTCGTGAACAGGTACCCGTCCGCCCCGGCAACGTCGACCGCCGTTCCGAGCAACGGGTGTTCGACCCCGGTGAGCCCCAGCGCCCCGGCGTCACCGGCCTTGCGCACCGGCTTCGGCCAGAACATCTGGTGCTCGAACGCGTAGGTGGGCAGATCAACCTTCCGTCCACCGCTGTACAGCCGCGTCCAGTCAACATTGACTCCGTCAACATGTACTTGACCGAGTGCAGTCAACATTGACGCGACCTCGCCGCGGTCACGCCTCAACACGGCCGTGGAGCCGTCCACCATCGCGCTCAACTGCGCGTCGGGCCCGACCTCCAGCAGAACGACGTCACCCAGTCGCGTGACGTTGTCGTGGAACCGCACCGCGTCCCGGACGTGATTCACCCAGTACTCGACCGTGGTGACATCGCCGGATGTCGACATTCCGACAACCGGCTCACGGAACACGATCCCGCTGATCGCCTCGCGGAAGTCGTCGAGCATCGGCTCCATCAACGGCGAGTGGAACGCATGACTGACGTTGAGCCGCTTGTGCTTCCACCGCTGGGCAACAGCCAGCACCTCGTCTTCGACACCCGCGATCACCACGGCGCGGGGTCCGTTGACGGCGGCGATCGACACCCCAGCGGTCAGATGCGGCACGACATCGTCTTCGGACGCGATCACCGACACCATCGCGCCGCCCTCCGGCAACGCCTGCATGAGCGCCGACCGAGCCGTAACCAGCAGGCACGCGTCCTCAAGGCTCAACACCCCGGCCACGTGCGCCGCCGCGATCTCCCCGATCGAATGCCCGACCAGGTGGTCCGGCTTGACCCCGAACCACTCCAGCAACCGGTACAGCGCCACCTCAACCGCGAAAATCGCCGGCTGCGCAAACCCGGTCTGGTTCAACGCCTCCTGATCATCACCCCACATGACCTCCCGCAGGGCCGGATCAAGGTTCACCAACGCCGCATCGAGCGCCTCCGCAAACACCGGGAACGCCTCATACAGCTCCCGCGCCATCCCGACCCGCTGCGACCCCTGACCGGAGAACACCACGGCAAGCGGCTTCCCGCCAGCAACACCCTCAGCAACAACATCACCGTCGAGCAAAACGGCCCGATGGTCGAACAACGCACGCGTAGTCGCCAACGAGAACCCGACGTCCACAGCGGACACACCACTGTCCACCAACGCCGTGATCCGCTCGATCTGACCCCGCAGCGCCCCGGCCGACTTCGCCGACACCACCAACGGCACCGGTGCCGCCGCGCCGACGCCAGCCGTCGCGATCGCCGCTGGATCGATCCCGCCTGGGGCCCCTCCGGGGGAGACCGAGGTCCCCATCCCAATCATCTCAGGCAGGTCCGACAATTCCGGAGCCTCGAGAATCACGTGAGCGTTGGTGCCCGACACGCCGAACGACGACACACCGGCGCGGCGCGGGCGGGAGACCGAAGGCCACGGGCGGGAGGTCGTCAGCACCTCGACGGCGCCCGACTCCCAATCGACCTGCGTGGTCGGCGTGCTGACGTGCAGGGTCCGGGGCAGCACGCCGTGGCGGAGCGCCTGCACCATCTTGATCACGCCCGCGACACCCGCGGCGGCTTGCGTGTGGCCGATGTTCGACTTGATCGAGCCCAGGTAGAGGGGCTCGTCGCGATCCTGTCCGTAGACCGCGAGCAGCGCCTGTGCCTCGATCGGGTCGCCGAGCTTCGTGGCGGTGCCGTGCGCCTCGACGGCGTCGACGTCCGCGGGCGACAGCCCGGCCGACGCCAGGGCGGCGCGGATCACGCGTTGCTGCGAAGGCCCGTTGGGCGCGGTCAGGCCGTTGGACGCGCCGTCCTGGTTCACCGCCGAGCCCCGCACGACGGCCAGAATCGTGTGACCGTTCCGCAGAGCGTCGGACTGGCGCTCCAGCACCAGCAGGCCGACGCCCTCACCCCAGCCGGTGCCGTCGGCGTCGTCCGAGAACGCCTTGCACCGCCCGTCGACGGAAAGGCCGCGCTGCCGGGAGAACTCGACGTAGGTGGTGGGCGTCGACATCACCGTCACACCGCCGGCGACCGCGAGCGAGCACTCGCCCGACCGCAGTGCCTGCGACGCAAGATGCAGTGCCACCAAAGAGGAAGAGCAAGCGGTGTCGACGGTGACCGCGGGGCCCTCGAAGCCGAACGTGTAGGACACGCGCCCCGAAGCGATGCTGCCCGCACTGCCCTGGCCCTGGTGCCCCTCGAACTCGGCACCGTCCAGAATGGACGCGTAGTCGTTGTACATGACACCGGTGAAGACACCGGTCGCACTGCCGCGCAAAGAAGCCGGGTCGATCCCGGCCCGCTCCAGCGCCTCCCACGTGGTTTCCAGCAGCAGGCGCTGCTGGGAGTCCGTGGCCAGGGCCTCGCGCGGCGACATGCCGAAGAACGCAGGGTCGAACGCGCCCGCCTCGTGCAGGAAGCCACCCGAGATCGAGTAGGTCGTGCCCGCGTGGTCGGGGTCGGGGTGGTAGATGCCGTCGATGTCCCAGCCGCGGTTGACCGGGAACTCGGTGATGGCGTCGACGCCGTCGGACACCAGCCGCCACAGGTCCTCTGGCGACGACACGCCTCCGGGGTAACGGCAGGCCATGCCGACGATCACGATCGGGTCGTCCGAAGTGGACACCGCAGCGGGCAGCGCGGACACCGGTGACTCGGCACCGAACAGCTCGTCCTTCAGGAAGCTCGCCAGCACCGCGGCGGTCGGGTGGTCGAACGTCAGCGTCGCGGGCAGCCGCAGCCCGGTGACCTCACCGAGCCGGTTGCGCAGCTCGACGGCGGTCAGCGAGTCGAAGCCCAGCGACTGGAACGCGCGCGACGGGTCGATCGTCTCGCCGCCGCTGTGGCCGAGCACGGCGCCGACCTCGGCACGCACCAGGTCGAGGAGCGCCTCCAGGCGTCCGGCGTCGTCGAGGCCCGCCAGCTTCTGCACCAGCGACGACGAGGTGGCGGACGCGGCCGTGCGGCGTGCGCGGACCTTCACCAGGCCCCGCAGCACCGCCGGAACCTCACCCCGCGCACGGAACACCGGCAGATCGAGCCGCAACGGCAACACCAGGCCCGCGCCGGAAGACAGTGCGGCGTCGAAGAGTTCCACGCCTTCCGCGGGTGTGATCGGCGGCATGCCCGACTTGGCGAGGCGTTCGGCGTCGGCACCCGACAGCATGCCGGTCTCGGCCCACGCGCCCCACGCCAGCGACACACCCGGCAGACCCTGCGCCCGCCGGTGCTCGATCAACGCGTCGAGGAACGTGTTGCCCGCCGCGTAGTTGCCCTGGCCGGACGAACCGAAGATCCCCGCACCGGACGAGTACACGACGAACGCGGACACGTCGCCGGCGAGCTCGTGCAGGTTCCACGCGGCGTCGACCTTGGGCCGCAGGACGTTCGACACGCGTTCGGGCGTGAGCGACTCGATCACGCCGTCGTCCAGCACACCGGCGGTGTGCACGACGGAACGGATTCGGTTGCCCGCAAAGAGGTTCGCGACGGCGTGCCGGTCGGCGACGTCGCACGCCACGACCGTCACCGACGCGTCCAGATCGGCAACCCAGTCCGGGGTCTCACCGCGGCGGCTGACCAGAACCAGGTCACGAACACCATGCGCGGCAACGAGATGCCGCGCGATCACCTGACCGAGCCCACCGGTGCCACCGGTGATCAGCACAGGTCCTTCCAGCACAACGCTGTCACCCGCGGCGATCCGCGCGACGCGCGGCACGAACACCTCGCCGCCCCGCACCCGCAGCTGCGGCTCCGCACTCGCGAGCACCGCGTCGGGCAGGTCGCCGTCGGTCTCGACCAGCGCGAAGCGGCCGGGGTGCTCCGACTGCGCGGCCCGCACCAGGCCCCACACCGCCGACGCACCCAAGTCACCTCGCCGGGTGACGAAAACGAGCTTCTCCGCGCGGTCGGCGGCGATCCACTCCTGGATCTTGGCGAGCGCGGAGGCGGTCACCGCGTGCGCGACCTCGACCGGTGACCCCTCTGCCGACACGTGCTCGACGACGTGCGCCGCCGGAACCGCGTCGGTGAGCGTGATCGGCACCCAGTCCAGCCCGAACAACGCCTCCTGCGCCGCGGTGAGCTGCTCCGCCGACACGGCTCGCGTCACCAGCGATCCGACCGTTGCCACCGGTGCACCGGTGGTGTCGGCGATGGCGATCTCCATCGAGCTGTCGCCGGTGGTCCACAGCCGCACGCGCAGCGCCGTCGCACCGACCGCGTGCAGCGCGACGTTTTCCCACGAGAACGGCACCGCGCCCTCGGTCCGCTGGTCGGCGAACGCCACGGCGTGCAGCGCCGCGTCCAGCAACGCCGGGTGGAGTCCGAAACCGGCGGTGGTCACGTCTTCGGGCAGCGCGACCTCGGCGAACACCTGGTCGCCCAGCTTCCAGGCGGCCCGCAGCCCCTGGAACGCGTGCCCGTACTCGAACCCGACCTCCGCGAACCGCTCGTAGAGACCCTCGACCGGCACTGCCTCGGCTCCGGCCGGCGGCCACGCGGACGCGTCGAAGGTGGAAGCGTCGAAGTCAGCGGCCGTGGTGCCGGCAGCCAGGAAACCGGCAGCGTGCTCGGTCCACGGCAGGTCGCTGTCCTCGGGACGGCTGTGGATCGCCACGGCCCGGCGGTCGCCTTCGGCACCGACCCGGATCTGCAGCTGAACGGCACCCGTGTCGGGCAGCACGAGCGGCGCCGAGATGGTCAGCTCGTCGACGCGGTCGAGGCCTGCCTCGTCCGCCGCCCGCAACGCGAGCTCGACGAGTGCCGCGCCGGGCACGAGCACCTTGCCGTGCAGGGAGTGGTCCCGCAGCCACGGGTGGGTGCGCAGCGACAGCCTGCTCGTGAACAGCAGGCCCTCTCCCCCGGCGAGCTCGACGGCGGCGCCGAGCAGCGGGTGTTCGACCGCGCCGAGGCCCGCCGACCGGACGTCGGACCTGGTGGACACCTCGGGCCAGAACCGGTGCTGCTCGAACGCATACGTCGGCAGGTCGATCTTGCGGCCATGTTGACAGAACTTGTTCCAATCAACATTGACGCCGTCAACATTGATTCGACTCAATGCCGTCAACATTGACTTGACTTCGTCAACATCGCGCCGGACCGCGGGCACGCATCCGTCCACCAGGGCGGACAGCACGCCATCGGGCCCGACCTCGAGGAACTTCACGTCACCCAGGGCCGAGACGTTGTCGTGGAACCGGACGGTGGCGCGGACGTGGTCGACCCAGTAGTCGACGGTGTCCACTTGTCCGGATGTTGACATTCGGACATTCGGCTCGTGGAACGTCAGCCCGCTGATCGCGTCGCGGAAGTCGTCGAGCATCGGCTCCATCAACGGCGAGTGGAAGGCGTGCGAGACCTTCAACCGCTTGTTCTTCCACCTCGCGGCGATGGCAAGCACTTCATCTTCGACGCCGGAGATCACGACAGACCGAGGCCCGTTGACCGCAGCGATGGCCACGCCATCGGTCAGATGGGCACGCACCTCTTCTTCGGACGCGACCACCGACACCATCGCGCCACCCGCGGGCAACGCCTTCATCAACGAGGCGCGCGCCGTGACGAGCTGGCACGCGTCCTCCAGGCTCAGCACCCCGGCGACGTGTGCGGCGGCGATTTCCCCGATCGAGTGACCCGCGATGTGATCGGGCGTCACGCCGTAGAACTCGAGCAGCCGGTACAACGCCACCTGGAACGCGAACAGCGCCGGCTGCGCATACCCGGTCTGGTTCAACGCCTCGGCGTCATCACCCCACATGACCTCGCGCACGGCGGGGTCGAGGTGGACGAGCACCGCGTCGAGCGCCTCGGCGAACACCGGGAACGCCTCGTACAGCTCGCGTCCCATGCCGAGCCGCTGCGACCCCTGCCCGCTGAACAAGAACGCCAGCTCCCCGGCCTTCGCCACGCCGGTCGCCAGCACTTCGCCGTCGAGCAGCACAGCCCGGTGGTCGAACAACGCGCGCGTGGTCAGCAACGAGAAGGCGATGTCCGCCGCGTCCCCCGGCCACGCCTTGATCCGCTCGACCTGCGCCGCCAGCGAGGCAGCCGATCGCGCCGACACGACCAGCGGAACCGAGCCCGCGCCGGTCGCGGCTGTATCGATCCCGGTTGGGGCCCCTCCGGGGGAGACCGAGGTCCCCATCCCAATCATCTCAGGCAGGTCTGACAGTTCCGGGGCCTCGAGGATCACGTGGGCGTTGGTGCCCGAGACGCCGAACGACGAGACACCGGCGCGGCGCGGGCGCGACACGGAAGGCCACGGGGTCGCGGTGGTCACCAGGGAGACGTCGCCCGCGCTCCAGTCGATGTGGGTGGAGGGCTGGTCGACGTGCAGCGTCGCGGGCACCACGCCGTGGCGCATCGCGTGGACCATCTTGATGACGCCGGCGACACCGGCGGCGGCCTGGGTGTGGCCGATGTTGGACTTGATGGAGCCGAGGAGGAGCGGCGACGGGCGGTCCTGGCCGTAGACGGCGAGCAGCGCCTGGGCCTCGATCGGGTCGCCGAGCGTGGTGCCCGTGCCGTGGGCCTCGACGACGTCGACGTCAGCGGTGGACAGGCCTGCGGAGGCGAGGGCCGCGCGGATCACGCGTTGCTGCGACGGGCCGTTCGGGGCGGTGAGGCCGTTCGAGGCGCCGTCCTGGTTGACCGCGGAGCCGCGCACGACCGCCAGGATGGTGTGGCCGTTGCGCAGGGCGTCCGATCGGCGTTCCAGGACCAGCAGGCCCACGCCCTCGCCCCAGCCCGTGCCGTCGGCGGCGTCGGCGAAGGACTTGCAGCGGCCGTCCATCGCGAGGCCGCGCTGCTTCGAGAAGGCCACGAAGGAGCCCGGCGTCGACATGACGGTGACACCGCCGGCGAGGGCCAGGGAGCATTCGCCGTTGCGCAGCGCGGAAGCCGCGAGGTGCAGAGCGACCAAAGAGGACGAACAGGCCGTGTCGACGGTGACCGCGGGACCTTCGAGACCGAAGGTGTAGGCGACGCGGCCGGACAGCACGCTCTGCGCGGTGCCGGTGCCCTGGTAGCCCTCGAAGATGTCGTCGGACACCAGAGTCGAGTAGTCGTTGGACATCACGCCCGCGAAGACGCCGGTCTTGGAGCCCCGCACGGTCGCCGGGTCGATGCCCGCGCGTTCGAAGGCCTCCCAGGCGGTCTGCAGCAGCAGGCGGTGCTGGACGTCCGTGGCCAGGGCCTCGCGCGGCGACATGCCGAAGAAGTCCGGGTCGAACGACGGGGCGTCGTGCAGGAAGCCGCCCTGCATCACGTGGGTCTTGCCGGCGGCGTCCGGGTCCGGGTCGTAGAGCCCGTCGAGGTCCCAGCCGCGGTTGACGGGGAAACCGGTGATGCCGTCGCGTTCCTCGAACACCAGGCGCCACAGGTCTTCCGGCGACGACACCCCACCCGGGTAGTGGCAGGCCATGCCGACGATCACGATCGGGTCGTCGGAAACGTCAGCGGACACCGTTTCCGGCACGAGGACGTCGGCGCCGAACAGCTCGTCGAGCAGGTAGGAGGCCAGGGCACCCGCGGTCGGGTAGTCGAAGATCAGCGTCGCCGGGAGGCGGATACCGGTGGACGAGGTGAGGCGGTTGCGCAGTTCGACCGCGGTCAGCGAGTCGAAGCCGAGGCCCTGGAACGTGCGGGTGCGGTCCACTTCGGACGCATCGCCGTGGCCGAGCACCGCGGCCACCTCGGTGGCGACCAGATCCAGCAACGCCTCCAGGCGCGCATCGGAACCGAGACGCGACAACCGCGCGACAAGGCCATCAGACGCAACGGACTGGGCCGCAGCACGGCGCTTCGGCGTCTTGATCAGGCCGCGCAGCAACGGCGGAGGCGTGCCCTGAGAACGCAGCGCCGGAAGATCCAGGCGAAGGGGCAGCAGGAAAGCGTCCGAGCCGGCGGCACCGGCGTCGAACAGGGCCAGCCCCTCGGCGACCTTCAGCGGAGGCATGCCGGAACGGGCGATGCGCTGCATGTCGGCGTCCGACATCGCGGCGGTCATGCCCGACGTCTGCTCCCAGGCGCCCCACGCCAGTGCGACGGCGTGCTTCCCGGACGCACGGCGGACGCGCGCCAGAGCGTCGAGGAAAGCGTTGGCGGCGGCGTAGTTCGCCTGGCCCGCGCCACCGAACGTGCCCGCGGCGGACGAGAACAGCACGAAAGGCACGTCAGGCAGAAGCTCGTGCAGATGCAGCGCCGCGTCGGCCTTGGGGCGCAGCACGGTGTCGAGCCGAGCGTCGGTGAGCGACTCGACCACGCCGTCGTCGAGCACCGCGGCCGTGTGCACCACGCCACCGACGGAATGCCGCGACAGCAACGATTCCAGCGCCGGCCGGTCGGAGACGTCACACGCCTCGACGATCACGTCCGCACCCAGCTCGCGCAACGCCGACACGTCGGCGGAACCACTGCGCGACACCAGCAGCAGCTCCCGGACGCCGTGCTCCTCGACGAGATGCCGGGCCACCAGCTGACCGAGACCGCCGGTTCCACCGGTGATCAGCACGCGGCCGGACCACGACAGGCGCTCGGCGGGCAGGGCGGCTCGGGCCAGCCGGGCCGCGAGAACGACACCGTCGCGGATCGCGAGCACCGGCTCGTCGGTCGTCAGCGCGTGCAGCACCGCGCCCGCGGACGCCTCCGAGAAGTCCAGGTCCACCAACACGAAACGGCCGGGGTGCTCGGACTGCGCCGACCGCACCAGGCCACGCGCGGCAGCCGCGGCGAGGTCGTCACCGTCCACCGCACCGCGCGTCACGAACGCCAACCGGCCGTCGGGTCGCGCGAGGAACTCCTGGATCAGCGCCAGCACCCGCGAACAGGTTTCCCGCACATCGGTGCCCACCACGGGAACCAGCGTCAGGTCCGCGTCGGTCAGCGACTCGACCACCGGTCCCGCCGCCAGCGACAGCACGTCCGGGCCGAGCACCGCGACGGTCTGCTCGGCGAAGCCGGCCGGCAGCTCGACGGGCGCCCACTCGATGCGGAACAACGAGTCGCGCTCCACCCCGGATCCCAGTTCATCCACGGGAACCGGCCGTGTCTGCAGAGCCTCGACGGACGCGACGGGAGCACCGGTCATGTCGGCGACGGCGATCTCCATCGAGCCGTCCTCGCCCCGCGACAACCGCACCCGCACCGCGGAAGCGCCCGCGGCGTGCAGGGAGACGCCCTGCCAGGAGAACGGCAGCCCGCCCCGGCTGATCGAGCCGAGGTCGCCGAACCCGGCGGCGTGCATGCCGGCGTCCAGCAACGCCGGATGCAGCCCGAACACCGACCCGTCCACGCCGTCCGGCAACGCGACCTCGGCGTACACGACGCCGTCACCGCCGCGCCACACCGCCCGCAGGCCCTGGAAAACCGGCCCGTAGTCGAAGCCCAGGTCGGTGAAGCGCTCGTAGGAGCCGGAGATGTCGACTGCTTCCGCACCCGCGGGCGGCCACACGGAAGCGTCGAACGACACCTGCGACGCACCAGCGCCGAGCACACCGGACGCGTGCTGAACCCAAAGCGCGTCAACAGAACCCTCGGGCCGCGAGAAGATCGCGATCGAACGGCGGCCGGTGGAGTCGACGGCCCCAACGGACACCTGCAGCTGAACGGCGGACTCCGGCGTCAGCACCAGCGGAGCGGCGAGCGTGAGCTCCTCGACCCGATCGCAGCCCACCTCGTCCGCGGCACGGACCGCGAGCTCCAGGAACGCGGTACCGGCGAACAGAACCCGCCCCATCACCACGTGATCGGCGAGCCACGGGTGCGTGGCCAGCGACAGCCGCGAGGTGAACAGGTGCCCCGCCGAGCCCGCGAGCTCGACGGCCGCGCCGAGCAGCGGGTGGCCGACCGAGCCGAGGCCCGCGCCGCGCACGTCGCCGGCCTGGGTCTTCGGCCGCGGCCAGAACCGCTGCCGCTGGAACGGGTACGTCGGCAGGTCCGTCCGGACAGCCCCGGAACCTTCGAACAACCGCGCCCAGTCAACGGGCACACCGGCGACGTGCAGGCGCGCCAACGCCGTCACGAACGCGAGCTCCTCGCCGCGGTCCTTGCGGGAGGTGGGCACCGCGCCGTCGACCATCGCGGACAGCACGCCGTCCGGGCCGACCTCCACGAACGTCTTGTCGCCCATCGCGACCACCGTGTCGTGGAAGCGCACGGCTTCGCGGACGTGCTGCACCCAGTACTCGGATTGTTGAACGATCCCACGAGTCAACAGCGGGATCGTCGGATTGTTGAACGAAATACCGGAGATGGCCGCGCGGAACTCGTCCAGCATCGGTTCCATCAGCGGCGAGTGGAAGGCGTGGGAAACGTCGAGTTGCCGGACCTTCCTGTCGTTGAATTGTTCAACGATCCTACGAGCCTCTTGTTCCACACCGGCGATGACGACCGAGCGCGGGCCGTTGACGGCGGCGATGGAGACGCCGTCGGTGAGGTGCGGAAGGACCTCGTCCTCGGTGGCCTGCAAGGCGATCATGACGCCGCCCGCCGGGAGCGCCTGCATCAGCGACGCGCGCGCCGTCACCAGCGTGCAGGCGTCTTCGAGGGACAGCACACCGGCGACGTGCGCGGCCGCGATCTCGCCGATCGAATGGCCCGCCACCTGCTCCGGCACCAGTCCGAACGACTCCAGCAGCCGGAACATCGCCACCTCGAAGGCGAACAGCGCGGGCTGCGTGTAGCGGGTCTGGTTCAGCAGGGCGGCGTCGTCGCCCCACATCACCGAACGCAACGACGGGTCGAGATGCGCGAGGACCTCGTCGAAAGCGGAAGCGAACACCGGGAACCGGGCGTGGAGCTCGCGGCCCATCCCGATCCGCTGTGATCCCTGACCGGAGAACAGGAACGCGAGCGAGTGCTCCTCGACGGCCACGCCGCGCGCGAGCTCGGTGCCGTCCGGCAACACGACAGCGCGTTGCTCGAACGACGCACGCGCGGTCGCCAGCGTGAACGCGACGTCGAGCGGCGACAAGGCATCCACGACCGACTGCAGCCGTTCCCGCTGCTCCTCCAACGCCGCCGGAGTGCGGCCGGACAACACCCACGGCAGCACAGCGGGAGCGGAAACCTCCGCAGGCGCCTCGAAAGCCGGAGCCTGCTCGATGATCACGTGCGCGTTCGTGCCCGACACACCGAACGCGGAAACGCCTGCGCGCAAAGGCCTGTCCACGGACGGCCACGGCCGCGCGTCGTGCAGCAGCGAGACGTTGCCCTTGGTCCAGTCGACCTGGGTGGACGGCGTGCCGAGGTGCAGGGTCTTGGGCAGCAGCCCGTTCCGCAGGGCCATGACGACCTTGATCACACCGGCGACACCGGCCGCGCCCTGGGGGTGACCGATGTTCGACTTGATCGACCCGAGGTAGAGCGGTTCGGCGCGATCCTGCCCGTACACCGAGAGAATGGCCTGCGCCTCGATCGGGTCGCCCAGGGTCGTTCCGGTGCCGTGTGCTTCAACAGCGTCCACATCGGACGGTGCGAGGCCGGCGTTCTGCAGCGCCTGGCGGATGACGCGCTGCTGCGACGGGCCGTTCGGGGCGGTCAGGCCGTTGGAGGCGCCGTCCTGGTTGACGGCGGAACCGCGGACCACGGCCAGGATCTTGTCGCCCGCGCGCTGGGCGTCGGACAGGCGTTTCAGCACCAGCACGCCGACACCCTCGGACCAGCCGGTGCCGTCCGCGTCGTCGGAGAACGCCTTGCAGCGCCCGTTCCCGGCGAGCCCGCCCTGCGAGGTGAAGGCGGCGAACCCGGCGGGCGTCGTCATGACCGCGACACCACCGGCCAAAGCCAGGTCGCACTCGCCGGCGCGCAGGGCCTGAGCGGCGAGGTGCAGGGCCACCAGCGACGACGAGCAGGCGGTGTCGACGGTGACGGCGGGGCCTTCGAGGCCGAGGAGGTAGGAGATGCGGCCGGACAGCACCGAGGCGGCGAACGCGGTGGTGGCGTAGAGGCCGACGTCCTCGCCGGAACGGGAAAGGAGATCGGCGTAGTCCTGCGAGGTGGTGCCCATGAACACGCCGGTCTTGCTGCCGCGCAACGACTGTGCGTTCACCCCGGCGCGTTCCAGTGCCTCCCAAGCGGTTTCGAGCAGGAGGCGTTGCTGCGGGTCCATGACCACGGCTTCACGCGGTGAGATGCCGAAGAACCCGGCGTCGAACGACGCCGGGTCTTCGAGGAATCCGCCCTCGATCGTGGCCGTGTCCAGTTCGGACAGGTCCCAGCCGCGGTCGGTGGGGAAGCCGCCGATCACGTCCCTGCCTTCGGCGACGACCTGCCAGAGGTCCTCCGGCGACGCCACGCCGCCGGGGTACCGGCACCCGATGCCCACGATCGCGATCGGTTCCACCGCCGCCGCGATCAGCTGCTGGTTCTGCCTGCGCAGCCGGTCGATCTCCTTCAGTGACGACCGCAGAGCCTCGACGTACTGGTCACCAGAGGTGGTCATCGCGCTTCCTTCTCGGATCGCCCGCTAGTTCATGGCGTCCCCGATCGCCAGACGCAGGAGGGCTTCGCCGTCCATGTCGTCGATCGATTCCGCCTCGGCTGCAAGCACAACATCTCCGGCGCTGTTGTTTTCCCCACTGTCTTGAGCGAGTTGGAGGACGAGGTCCAGCAGACCGGCCTTGCGCAGGCGGCTGACCGGGATCGACGCCAGCGTGGCGCGGATGTGCGCGTCCGGGTCGTTGTCCGTGCTCGCGGCCTCGCCGAGCAGCTCGGTGCGGATGAACTGGGCCAGCGCCGCGGGGGTCGGGTAGTCGAACACCAGCGTCGCGGGCAGCGCCACGCCGGTGACCGCCTTGAGCCTGTTGCGCAGGTCCACGGCCGTCACCGAGTCGAAGCCGACGTCGCGGAACGCCCTCGTCGGCCCGAACGCCTCCGCGCTCTCGAAGCCCAGTGTCGCCGCGGCTTCCGTGCGGACGAGGTCGAGCAGCGTCCTCGTGCGTTCAGCGTCCGGCAACGCCAGCAGCCGTTCCCTGAGCCCGGAATCCGTCGTCTCCGGTTCCGCCAGGGCCTGCTGGACGGACGGGATGCCCATGAGCAGCGGGCTCGGCCGGGACGCGGTGAAGCTCGGCGCGAACTTCTCCCAGTCCATGTTGGTGATCGTCAGCGACGTGTGGCCGTCCTCGACCGCCTGCTGCAGCGCGGTGATCGCGAGGTCCGGTTTCATCGTGTGGACGCCGCGCCTGCGCAGCTGTTCGGCGCCTTCCTCGTTCTCCGACGCCATCCCGGAGTCCGCCCACGCGCCCCAGGCGATCGAGGTCGCCGGCAGCCCCTGTGCCCTGCGGAAGTGCGCGAGGCCGTCGAGGTAGGCGTTGGAGGCGGCGTACGCGGGTTGCGCGCCGCTGCCCCAGCTCGCCGCGCCGGACGAGAACAGGATGAACGCGTCCAGATCGCTCGTCAGCTCGTGCAGCAGCCAGGCGCTCGTCATCTTGGCCTTGAGCAGGCGGTCCAGCTGGTCGAGGCCGAGCGTGTCGGTCGTGGCGTTGCCCTCGACGATGCCGGCCGCGTGCACCACGGCTCGCAGGTCGGGGACGCTGTCGATCACCTGCCGGAGACTGTCCCGATCGGACACGTCGCACGCCGCGATCGTGACGCGGGCCCCGAGCGCCTCGAGTTCCGCCCGCAGTTCCCGCGCTCCCGGTGCCTGGTCGCCGCGGCGGCTGGTGAGCAGCACGTGCTCGGCGCCGCGTCCGGCGACCCAGCGGGCGACGTGACCGCCCAGCGCGCCGGTGCCGCCGGTGATCAGGACGGTGCCGCGCGGCGTCCACTCGGCGGGCTTCGGCGCGCGCTGGGCGGGAACGAGCCGCCTGCCGTGGACGCCGGTCGCGCGGACCGCGAGCTGGTCCTCGCCGCCGGTGTTGGTGATCGCGGCGATCAGGCCCTGCTCGATCTGGCCGTCGATCGTCTCCGGCAGGTCGACGAGGCCTCCCCAGTGGCGCGGCAGGTCGAGCGCGGCCACCCTGCCGAGGCCCCACAACGCGACCTGGCCGGGGTGGGCGACGTGGTCGGTGGCGCCGGTGGAGATCGCCTGCTTCGTGACCGCCCAGAACGGCGCGGTGCTGCCGGCGTCGCCGAGTGCCTGCAGGAGCAGGACGTTCAGCGCGAGGCCGAGCGGGGTCGACGTGAACTCCCGGTGCGGCGTCTCCTGGGTGCCCAGCAACGAGATCACGCCCACCGGCTCGATGCCGGTCAGTTCGGTGGCGAGCAGCGCGCGTTCGGCGTCGGGCCGCACGGTGATCCGCACGAGGTCGTTGCCGAACGTCCGCAGCACCGCCTCGGTCCACTCGTCGGTCTCCTCGGGGACCGCCGCGAGCCACGTGCCGTTGATGCCGGTCGCCCCGACGCCGCGCAGGAGCTGCCACGAGTCGCGGTAGCGCCATCCGTCCACAGTGGACTGCGTCTTCTGCTTCGCGCGCCATTCCCGCAGCGCCGGCAGGACGTTCTCCGCGTCGACGCCGAGCACCTCGGTGAGGTCGCCGTTCTCGACGAGCTGCCAGAACGCGCTGTCCTCCGCGCTCGTGGTCTTGGTGCTCGCCTTCGGCCAGAACCTGCTGCGGTTGAACGGATACGTGGGCAGGTCGATCCTGCGTCCGCCGGGGTAGCTCCACCGGACGTCGAGGCCCGCGACCCACGCCTCGGCGAGCGAGGTGGTGAACCTGCGGCTGTTGCCCTGGTCGCGGCGCAGTGAGCCGATCGTGACGAGTTCTGCGCCGTCCGCGTCGGCGGTGGCCTGGGCGGACATCGTGAGCACCGGGTGCGGGCTGCACTCCACGAAGACGCGGTAGCCGTCCTCGACGAGCTTCCTGGTGATCGCGACGAACTCGATGGGCCGGCGCGCGTTCTCGTACCAGTAGCCCGCGTCGAGGGTCGCGGTGTCGATGCGTTCGGCCTTGACCGTCGAGTAGAACGCGATGTCGCTCGACCGCGGCGTGATCGTGCCGAGCAGGCTCAGCAGCTTCTCCCGCAACGGTTCGACCTGCGGACCGTGCGAGGCGACGGTCGAGGCGACCACCCTGGCCCGGATGTCCCTGGCCTGGCACAGTTCCACGAACTCGTCGAGCTCGCGCAGAGAGCCGGCGACCGTGCAGGCGTTCGGGCTGTTGATGCCCGCGATGGACAGCGCCGGCCACTGCTCGATGAGCTTCCGCGCTTCTTCGACGGGCAGCGCCACGCTCGCCACCGCGCCGTTGCCGACGAGCTCGTCCGCGAACAGCTGGGACCGCTTGACGACGATCTTCGCCGCTTCGTCGAGGCTCAGCGCCCCGGCGACGTAGGCGGCGGCGATCTCACCCTGGGAGTGACCGACGACGGCCGCGGGTTCGACGCCGTTCGCCCGCCACGTCTGCGCCAGCGACACCATCACGGCGAACAGCGTCGGCTGCAGGACCTCGATCCGCTCCAGCAGTGCGGCGTCGCCCCGCAGGACGTCGATCACCGACCAGTCGACGAGCTCGCCGATCGCTTCGTCGCAGCGGCGGATCCAGTGCGCGAACGTCTCGTCCTCGTCCAGCAGCTCCACGGCCATGCCGTGCCACTGCGAACCCTGGCCGGGGAAGATGAACACCGGCGCACTCTGTTGTGCAACGCCCTCGACCACTTCGTCGCCGATGAGCACCGCACGGTGATCGAACACCGACCGCGTCGTCAGCAACGAGAACCCGATGTCCTCCGCCTTGCCTTCGAGCGCGCGCACCTGCTCGATGCGGGCCTTCAGCGACGCCGGCGATTTCGCCGACACGACCAACGGCACCGCCCCCACCTGCGGAATCGATCCCGATTGGCGGGCCCCCTGGGGGGATTCACCCCCCATCCCAATCATCTCAGGCAGGTCTGACAATTCCGGCTGAGCTGGGGCTTCCTCGAGGATCATGTGCGCGTTCGTGCCGGAGATGCCGAACGCCGAGACGCCTGCCCTGCGCACGCGACCGTTGGACGGCCACTCACGTGCCGACGTCAGCAGCTCGACCGTGCCCGCGGACCAGTCGATGTGCGACGACGGCGCGGTGACGTGCAGCGTCTGCGGGAGCAGCCCGTGCTGCAGGGCGAGCACCATCTTGATCACGCCCGCGACACCGGCGGCGGCCTGGGTGTGGCCGATGTTGGACTTCACCGAACCCAGCCACAGCGGCGTCGACCGGTCGGCGCCATAGGTGTTGATCAAAGCCTGCGCCTCGATCGGGTCGCCCAGGGCCGTGCCGGTGCCGTGCGCTTCAACGGCGTCGATGTCACCAACGGACAGACCGGCGTTCGCGAGAGCAGCGCGGATCACCCGCTGCTGCGACGGACCGTTCGGCGCGGTCAGGCCGTTGGACGCGCCGTCCTGGTTCACCGCCGAACCGCGGATCACCGCCAGCACCCGGTGCCCGTTGCGCACCGCGTCGGACAGCCGCTCCATCACGACCATGCCGACGCCCTCGGACCAGCCGGCACCGTCGGCGTCATCGCTGAACGCCTTCGACCGGCCGTTCGCCGCGAGCGCGCCCTGACGCGTGAGCTCGGCGAACACGTGCGGCGTCGCCATGATCGTCGCGCCGCCCGACACCGCGAGTGAACACTCACCACCGCGCAATGCCTGCACGGCGAGATGCATGGCGACGAGAGAGGCGGAGCACGCCGTGTCGACGGTGACCGCAGGTCCCTCGAAGCCGAACGTGTAGGACAGGCGACCCGAGATCACCGAAGCCGCGAGGCCTGTGGCCGCGTGGCCCTCGGTGTCCTCGTCCGACGACGTCAGCAGAGTCGCGTAGTCCTGGCCGTTGGTGCCGACGAACACACCGGTCTGCGAACCGCGCAACGAGAGAGGATCGACGCCGACGCGCTCCAGGGCCTCCCACGTCGTCTCCAGCAGGAACCGCTGCTGCGGATCCATCGCGAGAGCCTCACGCGGCGAGATCCCGAAGAACGCCGGGTCGAAGTCCGCTGTTCCGGTGAGGAACCCGGCCTCGCGGGTGATCGACGTCGACAGCACCGACTCCAGGTCCCAGTCGCGGTCGACCGGGAACGCACCTATGCCGTCACGTCCGTCGAGCAGCAGCTGCCACAGGTCCTCGGGCGTGTTCACGTCACCGGGGAAGCGGCACGCCATGCCGACGATGGCGATCGGTTCGTCGTTGCGCGCAACGACGGTCTCCGACGAGTCAGCCGCACCTCCACGCAGGTGGTCGGCGAGACGGCGTGGCGTCGGGTAGTCGTAGACCAGCGACGCGGGCAGCGTCCTGCCGGTCGCCGCCGACAGCTGGTTGCGCAGCTCGACCGCCGTGAGCGAGTCGAACCCGAGGTCACGGAACTCCTTGTCCACGCCCACCGCGTGCGGACCGGCATATCCGAGCACCGATGCGACGGCGGTGCGCACGACCTCCAGCACGTCGCCGCTGACGGCGATCTTCTTCCGTGCCTTGGGCTTCTCGGGCAGGATCGCGATGGCGACGGTCGGCGCGTCCTCCGCGACCGCGCGCCACATCGACTCCACGGCCAGGTCCGGCCGCATCGTGATGCCGTGCGCGTCAACGCTTTCGGCCATGCCCGCGCCGGCCCAGGCACCCCACGCGATCGACGTCGCGGGCAGGCCGTGTGAACGCCGATCCCGTGCGATCGCGTCGAGCGCCGCGTTGGCGGCCGCGTAGTTGGCCTGGCCGGGGTTGCCGAGCGCGCCCGCGACCGACGAGAACAGCACGAACGCGTCCAGCTCCAGCGACCGCGTCAGCTCGTCCAGCACCAGCGCCGACGCGACCTTCGAGCGGAACACGTCCGCGAACCGTTCCGGCGCAAGGCCTTCCAGCACGCCGTCGCTCAACACGCCGGCGGTGTGCACGACGGCGTTCGGTGGGTACTGCTCCAGCAACTGCTGAACGGCGGCACGGTCCGCGACGTCGCACGCCACGATCTCCGCACCCAGCTCGTCACGCAGCTGCGCGGCACCCGGCGCGTCCAGGCCACGACGGCTGACCAGCACGATCTTCTCGACGCCGCGGCGCTTCAGGTCGCGGGCGACGTGCGTGCCGAGCGCGCCCGTGCCGCCGGTGACGATGACGGTTCCGTGCGGCTCCCACATCGCATCGGCAGGCGCACCGGCGTCATAGCGTCGCGCGAACACGCCCTCGGCACGGATCTCGACCTCGGCCTCCTCGCCGGCGAGCACCGCGCCGAGCTGCGCGACGTCCCCGGTGATGTCGACCAGGCCACCCCACTGAGCAGGCAGTTCCAGCGCCGCGACCCGGCCGAGACCCCAGACCGCGCTCTGTGCCGCGCTGGTCGCCGCGCCTCGCGTCACCACCCACACCGGAGCGCTGACACCCTTGCGCGCCAACGACTGGATCAGCTCCATCGTGGCGATCACGCCGCGCGGCACACCGTTTTCGTCCACGGCGGAGTCCAGCGCCAGCAGCGACACGATCCCGTCGAACGGCGTCTCGGGCACCTCCTGCACCACCGTGCCACCGACAGCCGCCGCGACGTCGCGGGCGAACTCGTCCTCCGCGCCGAGCACCAGCCACGTGCCGGAAACCATGCCGTGCGGGCTGATCTGTTCCCACGACTCGCGGTGCCGCCACGAGTCCACAGTGGACTTCGCGCGGTCGACCGGTGCGACGTCGAGCACGGTCGGCCAGTAACGCTCGTGCTGGAACGCGTACGTCGGCAGGTCGACCCGCCGTGCGCCCGTTCCCTCGAACAGCGCGCCCCAGTTCACCGTCGTTCCGCCGACGTGCAGGCGGGCGAGCCCGGTGACGAACGCCTGCTCCTCGCCGCGGTCCTTGCGCAGCAACGGGATGCCGCCGACCATCGCCGACAGCACGCCGTCCGGGCCGATCTCCAGGAACGTGCTGCCGTCGAGCGCGCGCACCGTGTCGTGGAACCGGACGGCGTCCCGGACGTGCCGCACCCAGTACTCGGGTTGTTGAACAATCCCACCAGTCAACAACGGAATCGTTGGATCGTTGAACGAAATGCCGGCGATGGCCGCGCGGAAGTCGTCCAGCATGGGCTCCATCAGCGGCGAGTGGAACGCGTGGCTGACCTTGAGCTGCTTAACCTTCCGATCGTTGAGTTGTTCAACAATCCTACGAGCCTCTTGTTCAACACCGGCGATGACCACGGCAGCAGGCCCGTTCACCGCCGCGATCGAGACGCCGCCGGTGAGCAACGGCGTGACCTCGTCCTCGCTCGCCTCGATCGCGAACATCGCGCCGCCGACGGGCAGCGCCTGCATCAGCGAGGCGCGCGCGGAGATCAGCGTGCACGCGTCTTCGAGGCTGAACACCCCTGCGACGTGCGCGGCCGCGATCTCACCGATCGAGTGGCCCGCCAACCGGTCGGCCTTGATCCCGAACGACTCCGCGAGCCGGTACAGCGCGACCTCCAGCGCGAAGATCGCGGGCTGCGCGTTCCCGGTCTGGTTCAACGCGTCGGCGTCCTCGCCCCACATGATCGACCGCAGCGCCGGGTCGAGGTGGGCGAGCACGGCGTCGAAGGCGTCCGCGAACACCGGGAACCGCTCGTACAGGTCGCGGCCCATGCCGAGCCGCTGCGAGCCCTGCCCCGTGAACAGCAGCGCCAGATCGCGCTCGGCCGCCTCTCCCCTGGCGATCTCGACGCCGTCGACGAGCACGACCCGGTGCTCGAACGCGCTGCGCGACACCGCGAGCGAGTACGCGAGGTCGAGCTGCGACGCCTCGACCGTGCCCAGACGGGCGAGCTGGTCGGCCAGCGCCTCCTCGGTCCTGCCCGACACCACGAGCGGCACCACCGACGCGGTAGCGGTCACCTCGGGAACCGCGGGCGTGAACTCCAGCGCCTCCTCGATGATCACGTGCGCGTTCGTGCCGGAGACACCGAACGACGACACACCGGCCCGCCGCGGACGGCCGTTCGCCGGCCACTCACGACGTTCGGTCAGCAGCTCGACGCTACCCGCCTGCCAGTCCACATTGGACGACGGGGCGTCGACGTGCAGGGTCTGCGGCAGCACGCCGTGGCGCAGCGCCATGACCATCTTGATCACACCGGCGACACCGCCTGCCGACTGCGGGTGGCCGAGGTTCGACTTGATGGAGCCGAGCAGCAGCGGCGTCGAGCGGTCCTGCCCGTACGTCGCGAGCACGGCCTGTGCCTCGATCGGGTCGCCCAGCGTGGTGCCGGTGCCGTGCGCCTCGACAGCGTCCACTTCGGACGGCTGGAGCCCGGCGTTCGCCAGCGCCTGCCGGATCACTCGCTGCTGCGACGGGCCGTTCGGCGCGGTCAGGCCGTTCGACGCGCCGTCCTGGTTGATCGCGGAGCCGCGCAGGACCGCGAGCACCTCGTGGCCGTTGCGGCGCGCGTCCGACAGCCGTTCGAGCAACACCACACCGGCGCCCTCGGACCAGCCGGTGCCGTCGGCGGCCTCGGCGAACGCCTTGCACCGGCCGTCCGGTGCGAGCCCGCCGGCCGCGGTGAACGCGGAGTAGGCGTTGGGCGTGGTCATGACCGCGACACCACCGGCCAAAGCCAGGTCGCACTCGCCGTTGCGGAGCGCCTGCGCGGCCCAGTGCATCGCCACGAGCGACGACGAGCACGCCGTGTCGATCGTGACCGCGGGGCCTTCCAGCCCGAGCAGGTAGGAGATGCGGCCGGACAACACGGACGCGGAGAACGCGGTCGTCGCGTACGGGCCGGTCTCCTCCAGCGACCGGTTGAGCAGCGACTCGTAGTCCTGCCCGGTGGTGCCGACGAAAACGCCTGTCAGGCTGCCCTTCAACGTGGTCGGATCGATGCCGGCGCGTTCCAGGGCCTCCCACGACGTTTCGAGGAGCAGGCGCTGCTGCGGGTCCATCACCACGGCCTCGCGCGGCGAGATGCCGAAGAAGCCCGCGTCGAAACCGGCGACGTCGTCGAGGAACCCGCCCTCGAACGTCGAACTCGCGAGCCGCTCGAGGTCCCAGCCGCGGTCGGCCGGGAACCGCGAGATCACGTCACGGCCCTCGAACACCAGCTCCCACAACGCTTCCGGCGTCGTCACGCCACCGGGATAACGGCAGCCGATGCCGACGATCGCGATCGGGTCGTCGGTGACGTTCGTGGCCGCGCGGACCTCGATCTGGTGCGTGCCACCGAACAGCTCGTCGCGGAGGTGCTGGGCGAGCGTGGTCGCGGTCGGGTAGTCGAAGACGAGCGTCGCGGGCAGCGCCAGTCCGGTCGCGGTCTTGAGGCGGTTGCGCATCTCGACCGCCGTGACCGAGTCGAAGCCCAGCTCGCGGAACGCCCTTCCTGCCGGAACCTGGTCGCTTTCGGTGTAGCCCAACGTCTTCGCGGCTTCCGCGCGGACCAGGTCGAGCAGTGCGCGGTCGCGTTCGGCCTCGGTGAGCCGGGCGAGGCGTTGCTTGAGCTCCGACTCCTCCACGGGCTCCTCGGCCAGCGCCGCGCGCACCTCGGGAATGGCGCTGAGCAACGGACTCGGCCGCTCGGCGGTGAAGCTCGGCGCGAACTTCGCCCAGTCGATGTTGGTGACGGTGAGCTGGGTCTGGTCGTCGGCGACGGCCTGACGCAGCACCCGCATCGCGAGCTCGGGCGGCATCGACCCGATGCCGATCCGCTGCAGCGCCTCGTACATGCCGTGATCGGCCGCCATTCCGGCGTCCGCCCACGCGCCCCACGCGATCGACGTCGCCTTCAGGCCCTGCGACCTGCGCAGATGCGCGAGGCCGTCGAGGTAGGCGTTGGCCGCGGCGTAGGCGGGCTGGCCGCCGCTGCCCCAGCTCGCCGCACCCGACGAGAACAGGATGAACCGCGCCCGCGGTGCGAGTTCGTGCAGGTGCCGGGCCGCGGTGATCTTCGTGTCGAGCAACGCGGTGACGTCGGAGTACCGGAGCTCGTCGATCGGGGCGTCGCCGGTGCCGATGCCCGCCGCGTGCACGACCGTGGTGAGGTCGTCGATGGTCTCCAGCAGGCTCGCCAGGGCCTCGCGGTCTGCCGCGTCGCAGGCCGCGATGGTGACACGGGTGGTTTTTTCGAGTTCTGCCTTGAGTTCTCGCGCGCCGGGAGCGTCGAGGCCGCGGCGGCTGGTGAGCACCAGGTGATCGGCGCCCGCCTCGGCCATCCAGCGGGCGACGTGACCGCCGAGCGCACCCGTGCCGCCGGTGATCAGGACGGTGCCGGACGCCTCGAACTCGGGGCTGTGGCGTGCGCTCGTGCGGACGAGACGGCGGGCGAACACACCGTTGTCCCTGATGGCGACCTGGTCTTCCGAACCGGTCAGCGCGGCCGCGAACCGTTGCGCTGCCTTGGTGTCCAGCGTCTCGGGCAGGTCGATCAGGCCACCCCAGCGGCGGGGCAGGTCGAGCGCGGCGACGCGGCCGAGGCCCCAGATCGCGGTCTGGGCCGGATCGACCTCCTCGTCGCCGATCGCGACGGCCTTGCGGGTGACGGCCCAGACCGGAGCGCTGACACCGGCCTCGGCCAGAGCCTGGACCAGTGTGATCGTCGCCTGCAGACCGGTCATCGCGATGACGCCGTCGATCGTCTCCGGCAGGCGCCCGACGAGGTCTTCGCGGCTGATCTGCTCGTCGACGTCGACGTGCACGGCGTTCAGCGCGTTGATCACGTCCTGGGCTTCGGTGCCGGACGTGACGGCGAGCCACGTGCCGCTCGGCGTGCCGGTGACGGTGACCGGGGTCCACTGGTCGCGGTAGCGCCAGCTGTCCACTGTGGATTCGGACTTGCGGCGGTTCCGCCACTGCGCGAGCGTGTGCGCGACATCCTGTCCGAGGCCGAGGTCTTCGAGCCCGCCGTTGTCGACGAGCTCCCAGAACTCGGCGTCGACAGGGTCGGACGTGTCCTTGACCAGCGGTTCCGGCCAGAACCTCTGCCGGTCGAACGGATACGTGGGCAGGGCGATCCTGCGCCCGCCGGGATAACGCCAGTCGACGTCGAGCCCCGCGACCCAGGCCTGGGCGAGCGAGGTCGTGAACCGCTGCCGGTCGCCCTGGTCGCGGCGCAGCGAGCCGATCGCCACGATCTCGGTGCCGGCGGCCTCGGCGGTCTGCTGCGCGGGCAGCATCAGCACCGGATGCGCGCTCGACTCGATCAGCACGCGGTGGCCGTCCTCGACGAGCCTCTCGACGGTCTTCGCGAAGCTGACTGGCCTGCGGGCGTTCTGGAACCAGTACTCGGCGTCGAGGCTCGCGGTGTCGATCCGCTCGGCCGTGACGGTCGAGTAGAACGGCACACTGCTGCTCTGCGGCGTGATGTCGGCGAACAGCTCCAGGATCCGGTCGCGGAGCCGGTCGACCTGCGCGCAGTGCGAGGCGACCGTCGACCCGATGACGCGGGCCCGGACGTCCTGGGCGACACAGCGCGCGACGAACTTCTCCAGCTCCGGGATCGCGCCGGCGACCGTGCAGGCGTGCGGGCTGTTGACTCCCGCGATCGCCAGTTCGTCCGGCAGCATGTCGCGCACCTGCTCGGCGGGCAGCGCGATGCTGGCGACCGCGCCGTTGCCGACGAGCTCGTCCGCGAACAGCTGCGACCGCTTGACGACGATCTTCGCGGCCTGGTCCAGGCTGAGGGCGCCGGCGATGTAGGCGGCGGCGATCTCACCCTGCGAGTGGCCGACGACCGCGGCGGGTTCGACTCCGTTCTCCCGCCACGTCTGGGCCAGCGAGATCATGATCGCGAACAGCGCGGGCTGCAGGATCTCGATGCGGTCCAGCAGCTCGGCGTCGCCGCGCAGCACCTCGACTACCGACCAGCCGACGTGCCGTGCGATGGCCCGGTCCGCCTCGGCCATCCACCGGGCGAACGTGTCGTCCTCGTCGAGCAACCGCACCGCCATGCCCGGCCACTGGCTGCCCTGGCCGGGGAACACGAACACCGGCCCCGGACCGGCCTCCACCACGGCGCCTTCGACGACCTCGTCGCCGACGATCACCGCCCGGTGCTCGAACCTGCTGCGGGCGGTCAGCGAGAACCCGACGTCCAGCGGGTTCTGCCCGGCGTCGACGAGCGCCTTGATCCGCTCGACCTGGGTGCGCAGCGACGTCGCGGACTTCGCCGACACCGCCAGCGGCACCGGTCGCGCCGCACCGGTTCCGGCCGTATCGATCGCCGCCGCAGGCAGGTCCGACAATTCCGGAGCCTCGAGGATGACGTGGGCGTTCGTGCCGCTGATCCCGAACGACGACACGCCGGCGCGGCGCGGGCGGGAGACCGACGGCCACTCGCGGGCCGAGGTGAGCAGCTCGACAGCGCCCGCGTCCCATTCAATGTGCGAGGAAGGCGCGGAGACGTGCAGCGTCTGCGGCAGCACGCCGTGGCGCAGGGCCATGATCATCTTGATGACACCGGCGACACCGGCGGCGGACTGCGTGTGGCCGATGTTCGACTTGATCGACCCCAGGTAGAGCGGCTCGTCGCGGTCCTGCCCGTACACCGCGAGCAGCGCCTGCGCCTCGATCGGGTCGCCCAGCGAGGTGCCTGTGCCGTGCGCCTCCACGGCGTCGACATCCGCGGGCGACAACCCGGCCGACGCCAGCGCGGCGCGGATCACGCGTTGCTGCGACGGACCGTTGGGCGCGGTCAGGCCGTTGGACGCGCCGTCCTGGTTCACCGCCGAGCCGCGCACGACGGCCAGAATCGGGTGGCCGTTCCGCACGGCGTCCGACTGCCGTTCCAGCACGAGCAGGCCGACGCCCTCGGAGAAGCCGGTGCCGTCCGCGCCCTCGGAGAACGCCTTGCACCGCCCGTCCGCGGACACGCCGCGCTGCCGGGAGATCTCGATGAACGTCGCGGGCGTCGACATCACCGCGACGCCACCGGCGAGCGCCAGCGACGACTCCCCCGTCCGCAGCGACTGCACGGCGAGGTGCATCGCGACGAGCGACGACGAGCAGGCGGTGTCGATCGTGACGGCCGGGCCTTCCAGACCGAGCACATAGGACACTCGGCCCGACGCGACCGACGGCGACGACCCCGTTCCGTGGTGGCCCTCGAACTCGCCGCCGAGCAGCTGCGCGTAGTCGTTGTACATGACGCCGGCGAAGACACCGGTGTCGCTGCCCCGCAACGAGATCGGGTCGATCCCGGCGCGTTCGAACGCCTCCCACGCGGTCTCCAGCAGCAGGCGCTGCTGCGAGTCGGTCGCGAGCGCCTCCCGCGGTGACATCCCGAAGAACACCGGGTCGAACTCCCCCGCGTCGTGCAGGAAGCCGCCGAGCCGGGTGGCCGAGGTGCCGGTGTCGTCGCCGGAGAACAACGCGTCGAGGTCCCAGCCGCGGTCGGACGGGAACTCGGAGATCGCGTCCGTGCCGTCGAGGACCAGCTGCCACAGCTCCTCCGGCGTCGTGACACCGCCGGGGAACCGGCACGCCATGCCCACGACGACGATCGGGTCGTCGTCCGAAACAGCGCGCGTGGCAACGACATCGCCGCCGTCCGCCCCGAACAGCTCGTCGCGCAGGAACGCCGCCAGCACCGCGGCGGTCGGGTAGTCGAACACGAGCGTCGCGGGCAGCCGCAGTCCGGTGACGGCGGTGAGGCGGTTGCGCAGGTCGACGGCGGTGAGCGAGTCGAAACCGAGGTCGCGGAACGCCTTTGCGGTGTCGAAGCTCTCCAACGCCAGCACCGCGCTGACCTGCGTGCGGATCAGGTCGAGCAGCGCGTCGAGACGTTCGGCGTCGCTCAACGGCCGCAGCTTCGCGGCCAGGCCGGTCGCCGCGTCGGAACCGGCGACCGTGCGGCGCGTGCGGGTCCGGATCAGCCCGCGCAGCAACGAAGGCACGTCACCCTGCGCGCGCAGCGTCGCGAGGTCGAGGCGCGCGGGCAGCAGCACCGCCTCGCCGGACGCGACCGCCGCGTCGAACAACGCGGTGCCCTGCGACGGCGTGATCGGCGGCATTCCTGCGCGCACCAGGCGTTCCCTGTCCGCGTCGGTCAGCGAACCGGTCAGGCCGACGGTGGCCTCCCACGTGCCCCAGGCGAGCGACACGGTGTTCGGCCGGTGCTGGGCGAGCGCGTCGAGGAACGCGTTGGCCGCGGCGTAGTTGCCCTGCCCCGCGCCGCCGAGGATGCCCGCGGCGGACGAGAACAGCACGATCCTGGCTTCGGGCAACAGCTCGTGCAGGTGCCACGCGGCGTCGACCTTGGGCCGCAGCACGGTGTCGAGCTGCTCGGGCGTCAACGATTCGATCACGCCGTCGTCCAGCACGCCCGCGGTGTGCACGACCGACTTCACGGGGTGCTTCTTCAGCAGGCGCTGCACCGCTTTGCGGTCACTGACGTCGCACTTGACGACCTTGACGGTCGCGTCGACCTCCCAGTCGGGTTTGCGGCCGCTGCGGCTGGCCAGGATCAGCTCGGTGACGCCGTGCTGTTCGACGAGGTGCTGCGCGATCACACCGCCGAGCCCGCCGCCACCGGTGATCAGCACGGGGCTTTCCCAGGTGATCTCCCGGGTTCCCGCGACGCGCTGCAGCCGTGGCGCGAACAGCTGTCCCTGCCGGAGACGCACCTGCGGCTCGTCCGTGGCGAGTGCTTGCGGCAGCAGGGTGTCGTCGTCGATGTCGAGCAACGCGAACCGGCCGGGGTGCTCGGTCTGCGCCGACCGCACCAGGCCCCACACCGCCTGCCCGGCGAGATCTCCTTCGCGGGTGACGAAAGCCAGCCGTTCCGCGCGTCCACCGGAAATCCACTCCTGGAGCTTGGCGAGCACGCGTGACGTCAGCGCCCGCGTCGAGGAGATGACGTCGCCGTCACCGGCGACGTGCTCGACGACCACGTTCTCCGCTGCCTCGGCAGGCAACGCGACGGGCGTCCACTCGATCCGGAACAGCGAGTCGCGGTCGATCTCGTTCCGCGGCACCGCGACGGGCCGCACGACGAGCGACTCGATCGTGGCGACCGGCTGCCCTGCGGTGTCGGCGAGCGCGATCTCCATCGCGTCACCGCGGGACCGCAGCCGCACCCGCAGCCGGGTCGCTCCGGTGGCGTGCAGCGACACGCCTTCCCACGAGAACGGCAGCCCGGCGCCGTCCTTCGCGAGCAACGCGGCGTGCAGCGCCGAGTCGAGCAACGCCGGGTGCAGCCCGAAGGCCGCGGTGTCCTCGTCCGTGGCGACTTCGGCGTAGACGTCGTCGCCGTCGCGCCACACCGCGCGCAGTCCCCGGAACGCGGGCCCGTACTCGAAGCCCATGTCCGCGAACCGCTCGTAAGCCCCTTCGACGTCAACGGTTTCCGCGTCCGGCGGCCACGTCGTCGCGTCGAAGTCGCTGACGGCGCTGCCCGTCGACAGCGTGCCGGAAGCGTGCTCCGTCCACGGCGCGTCGTCCTCGGTGCGGGAGAAGATCGCGATCGCGCGGCGCCCGTTCGGGTCCTCGCCCCGCACCGCGACCTGCAGCTGCACCGGTCCGTCGAGCACGAGCGGCGCGGAGATCGTGAGCTCGTCGAGCGTCTCGCACCCGACCTCGTCCCCGGCCCTGATCGCCAGATCGACGAACGCCGTGCCGGGCAGCAGGATCGTGCCGTTGACCGCGTGGTCCGCGAGCCAGGGGTGGGAGCGCGTCGACAGCGTCGACGTGAACAGCACGTCCTCGCTGCCCGCGACGCTCACCGCCGCGCCGAGCAACGCCTCGCCCGACCGGGCCGGCCAGAACCGCTGCCGCTGGAACGCGTACGTCGGCAGATCGACCAGCGCACCGCCGCGGAAGAACTCGCTCCAGTCGACGTCCAGACCGTTGACGTGCGCCTGCGCCAACGCCCTGAGCAGCTGTTCGCGCCCGCCTTCGTTGCGCCGCAACGTGCCGAGCACCACGGCGTCGACGTTCTCGACGGTCTGCTCGACGCCGAACGTCAGCACCGGATGCGCGCTGGGCTCGACGAAGAACCGGAACCCGTCCCGCAGCAACGCGTTCGTGGCGTTCTGGAACTGGACTGTCTGCCGCAGGTTCGTGTACCAGTAGCCGGCGTCCATGATCGCGGTGTCGATCGGCTCACCGGTCACCGTGGAGTACAACGGAATCGTGCTCGTGCGCGGCTCGATGCCCGCGAGGTCTGCCAGCACCCGCTCGCGGATCGCCTCGACCTGCGGCGTGTGCGAGGCGTAGTCCACCGCGATCATGCGCGCCCGGACGTCCTGCTCGTGGCAGGCGGCCACGATCTCCGCCAGCGCCTCGACCTCGCCCGCGACGACCGTCGCGCGAGGCCCGTTCACCGCGGCCACGGCCACTCGGTCCTCGTACCGGGCGATCAACGGCCGGACCTCGTCCACGGGCAACGGCACCGACAGCATGCCGCCCCGCCGCGACAACGCCTCGTCGACAGCCTTCGACCGCAACGCCACCACGCGCGCCGCGTCCTCCAGGCTCAACGCCCCGGCCACCGCGGCCGCGGCGATCTCGCCCTGCGAGTGCCCGACCACCGCTTGCGGCTCGACCCCGTAGGAGCGCCACACCTCGGCCAGCGACACCATGACCGCCCACAGCACGGGCTGCACGACGTCGACCTGATCGAGGGGCTGCTCGTCGGTGAGCACCTCGGCCAGTGACCAGCCGACGAACGGCCGCAGTGCCGCGTCGCACTCCGCGATCCGGCGTGCGAACACCTCGTTGCTCGCCAGCAGCTCGCGCCCCATGCCGACCCACTGCGAGCCCTGGCCGGGGAACACGAAGACGGCTTTGCCCGCGGTCTGCACCTTCCCGGTGACGACCTCGTCGCCGATGATCACCGCCCGGTGGTCGAACCGCGCCCGCCCGGCCAGCGTGAACGCGACGTCGAGCGGGTCGGCCTCCACCGCCCTGATCCGCTCGACCTGGGCCTCCAGCGCCTCGGCCGACTTCGCCGACACCAGCCACGGCACGCTCGCCACCGGTGGGCGGTCCGCAGGAATCGCCTGCGGGGCCGGGGCTTCGAGGATCAGGTGGGCGTTCGTGCCCGAGACGCCGAACGACGAGACACCGGCACGGCGCGGCCGATCGACGGAAGGCCAGGAACGCGTCGAGGTCAGCAGCTCGACCGAGCCCGCTTCCCAGTCGACGTGCGACGACGGTTCGGTGATGTGCAGAGAGCGCGGCAGGACGCCGTGCTGCAGCGCCTGCACCATCTTGATCACAGAGGCGACACCGGCGGCGGCCTGCGAGTGGCCGATGTTCGACTTGATGGAGCCCAGCAGGAGCGGCTCGGCGCGGTCCTGGCCGTAGGTGGCGAGCAGGGCCTGGGCTTCGATCGGGTCGCCGAGCGGCGTGCCGGTGCCGTGCGCCTCGACGGCGTCCACATCGGACGGAGCGAGGCCCGCGGAGGCCAGCGCCGCGCGGATCACCCGTTGCTGCGACGGGCCGTTCGGTGCGGTGAGGCCGTTCGAGGCGCCGTCCTGGTTGACCGCGGAGCCGCGGATCACCGCGAGGATCCGGTGACCGTTGCGCAGCGCGTCGGACTGGCGTTCCAGCACGACCTGGCCGATGCCCTCGGCCCAGCCCACGCCGTCGGCGGAGTCGGAGAACGCCTTCGAGCGGCCGTCCTCGGAAATGCCGCGCTGCCGGGAGAACTCGATGAACGTCGACGGCGTCGACATCACCGTCACACCGCCGGCGAGAGCGAGCGAGCACTCCCCCGACCGCAGCGACTGGATCGCCCAGTGCATCGCGACGAGCGACGACGAACACGCCGTGTCGACGGTGACCGCGGGACCCTCGAAGCCGAAGACGTAGGACACGCGGCCAGACGCGACACTGCCCGCACTGCCCTGGCCCTGGTGCCCTTCCAGGTCACCGCCGCCGACGACGGACTGGTAGTCGTTGTACATCAGGCCGGTGAACACACCGGTCGCGCTGCCCCGCAACGACGTCGGGTCGATTCCGGCGCGTTCCAGGGCCTCCCAGGCGGTTTCGAGCAGCAGACGCTGCTGGGTGTCGGTCGCCAGCGCCTCCCGTGGTGACATGCCGAAGAACGAAGGGTCGAACTCGGCCGCGTCGTGCAGGAAGCCACCGGACCGCGTGTAGGAGGTGCCGAGGTGGTCGGGGTCCGGGTGATAGAGGCCTTCGAGGTCCCAGCCGCGGTCGGTGGGGAACCCGGTGACGGCGTCGACCTCGTCGATCACGAGCTGCCACAGCTCTTCCGGCGTCGTGACACCGCCGGGATAGCGGCAGGCCATGCCGACGATCACGATCGGGTCGTCCGAAGTGGACACCGGCGCGGGCAGATCCGGCGTCTCCGCGACGCCGCCGAGCAGCTCGGCGCGCAGGTAGGAGGCCAGGGCTCCGGAGGTCGGGTAGTCGAAGATCAGCGTCGCGGGCAGGCGGATGCCGGTCGCGGCGGTGAGGCGGTTGCGCAGTTCGACGGCGGTCAGCGAGTCGAAGCCGAGGTCGCGGAACTGCTGCGCCGGGTCGATCGCGTGCGCGCCGCCGTGGCCGAGGACGCCAGCGACCTCGGTGCGCACGACGTCGAGCAACGCCTCCAGCCGGTCGGTCTCCGGCAGCGCCGAGAGCCGCGAGACGAGCGTGACCGCGGTGTCGGAGCCCGCCACGGAACGCTTCGAGCGCGTCCGCACCAGGCCGCGCAGCACCGGTGCCACCTCGCCCTTCGCCCGCAGCACGGCGAGGTCGAGCCGGAACGGCGCGAGCGCGGCGCCGCCGTGGGCGACGGCCGCGTCGAACAGCTCGACGCCCTGCTCCACCGGGATCGGGGGCAGGCCGGCGCGGCGCATGCGTTCGACGTCCACTTCGGACAGATGCCCGGCCATGCCGCCTTCCCAGGCGCCCCAGGCCAGCGACACGGTGTTCGGCCGATGCTGGGCGAGCGCGTCGAGGAACGCGTTGGCGGCCGCGTAGCTGCCCTGTCCCGCGCTGCCGAGCGTGCCGGCGACGGACGAGAACAGCACGAACCGATCGAGCTCGCCCGCCAGCTCGTGCAGGTTCCAGGCGGCGTCGACCTTGGGCCGCAGGACGTTCGACACGCGCTCGGGCGTCAGCGACTCGATCACGCCGTCGTCCAGCACACCGGCGGCGTGCACGATCGAGCGGACCGGGTGCTTCGTCAGCAGTTTCCGCACCGCTTCGCGGTCCGCGACGTCGCACCGGGCGACGGTGACGCGCGCGTCCAGCTCGTCGGCCCACTGCGGCTTCTCACCGCGCCGGCTGACCAGCACCAGCTCGTCAACGCCCTGAGCGACGAGGTGTTTCGCGATGACACCGCCCAGTCCGCCGGTGCCGCCGGTGATCAGCACCGGGCCCTGCCACGTGACCTCGCGCCGCGCGCCGGTCGCCCGCTTGAGCCGCGCGGCCTTCACCACGCCGTCACGGATGATCAGCTCGGGCTCGTCGATGCCCAACGCGCGTGGCACGAGCTCGCCGGAGTCGGTGTCGATGATGCCGAAACGGCCGGGGTGCTCGGTCTGCGCCGACCGCACGAGCCCCCGCACCGCCGCGCCCGCCAGGCAGCCCATGCCGGTGACGAACACCAGCTTCTCCTGCCGCTCTTCGGTGATCCACTCCTGCAGCCGCGCCAACGCTTGGGCGACAAGGGCGTGCGTCGCCTCGACGACCTCGCCCTCGGCGACGACGTGCTCCACCACGACGCCGTCCGCCGGTTCGGCGGGCACCTCGACCTCGACCCAGTCGAGCTGGAACAGCGAGTCGCGGTCCACGGTGGTGAGCTGCTCGGCGGACACCGCCCGCACCGCCAGCGCGTCCACCGACGCCACCGGCGCTCCCGTGGTGTCCGCCAGCGCGATCGCGATGCTGCTGCCGTTGCGGGTCAGCTTCACCCGCAACGCCGTCGCACCGGTCGCGTGCAGCGAGACGCCTTCCCAGGAGAACGGCAGCCCGGCGCCGTCGTCGACGAGCAACGCGGCGTGCAGCGCCGAGTCGAGCAGCGCGGGGTGCAGCCCGAACCCGCCGGCCGCCACGCCGTCGGGCAGCGCGACCTCGGCGAACACGGTGTCGCCGTCCCGCCACGCGGCCCGCAGCCCCTGGAACGCGGGCCCGTACTCGAACCCGTTCTTGGCGAACCGCTCGTAGGCGTCCGCGACATCGATGGCCTCCGCGCTCGGCGGCCACTCACCGATCTCGGCGACAGTCCCATCGGACCCGAGCACACCCGTGGCGTGCTCGGTCCACGGCTCGTCCACCGCCGTCTCTGGCCGGGAGTGGACGGAGATCGACCGGCGGCCGCCCTCCTCGGCTCCGACGATCACCTGGACCTGGACGCCACCCGTCTCGGGCAGCACCAGCGGTGCCGCGAGCGTCAGCTCCTCGACGCGGTCCAGTCCGACCTCGTCCGCCGCCCGCAACGCCAGCTCGACGAGAGCCGCGCCCGGCACGAGCACCGCGCCGTGGACGGTGTGGTCGGCGAGCCACGACCGGCGCGCCAGCCGCGCGGTGAACAGGTAGCCCGCTCCCCCGGCCAGTTCGACCGCGGCACCGAGCACCGGGTGCTCCACCGCGCCCAGGCCAGCCGACCGGACGTCCGACTTCGCGGTGGTCTCCGGCCAGAACGACTGGTGGTCGAACGCGTAGGTCGGCACGTCGACCCGTCGACCGCCCTCGTAGAACCGCGTCCAGTCAACATTGACGCCGTCAACATGTACTTGACTGAGTGCAGTCAACATTGATTCAACATCAGGCTTGACGCGCGTCAACGTCGGAATCAACCCGTCAACCATCGCCGTCAACTGCGCATCCGGCCCGATCTCGACCAGCGTCACGTCACCCAGCCGAGTGACGTTGTCGTGGAAACGCACGACGTCGCGGACGTGGTCGACCCAGTAGTCGACGGTGTCCACTTGTCCGGATGTTGACATTCCGACAACCGGCTCGTGGAACTCGATGTCCGCGATGGCCGCGCGGAAGTCGTCGAGCATCGGCTCCATCAGCGGTGAGTGGAAGGCGTGCGAGACCTTCAATCGCTTGTTCTTCCACCTCGCGGCGATGGCAAGCACTTCTTCTTCAACGCCGGAAATGACCACAGACCGAGGCCCGTTGACCGCAGCGATGGCCACGCCATCGGTCAGGTGAGCACGCACCTCTTCTTCGGACGCAACCACCGACACCATCGCGCCGCCTGCGGGCAGCGCCTGCATCAACGACGCCCGCGCCGTGACCAGCTTGCAGGCGTCCTCCAGGCTGAGCACCCCGGCGACGTGCGCCGCAGCGATCTCGCCGATGGAGTGCCCCGCGACCTTCGCGGGCCGCACGCCGAACGACTCGAGCAACCGGTACAGCGCGACCTGAACTGCGAAGATCGCGGGCTGCGCGTTCCCGGTCTGGTTCAACGCCTCGGCGTCGTCGCCCCACATGACGTCGCGAACGTCGAGATGCGCCAGCACCTCGTCCAACGCACGCGCGAACACCGGGAACGCCTCATACAGCTCCCGCCCCATGCCGAGCCGCTGCGACCCCTGCCCGGAAAAGACGTAGGCCAGCGGCTTCCCGCTCACCACACCCTTGGCGACGACCTTCCCGTCGAGCACCACGGCCCGGTGGTCGAACATCGTCTTCAACGCGAGCGAGTACCCGATGTCGCGCGGGTCGCCGTCCAGCGCCAGCACCCGGTCGACCTGCGCGTCCAGCGACGTCGCCGACTTCGCCGACACCAGCCACGGCACCCCGGCCTGGATCGATTCCGGCTCGCCCCCTCCGGGGGAGACCGAGGTCCCCATCCCAATCATCTCAGGGAGGTCTGACAATTCCGGGGCCTCGAGGATCACGTGGGCGTTGGTGCCCGAGACGCCGAACGAGGAGATGCCCGCGCGGCGCGGGCGCGAGACCGACGGCCATTCGGTGGTGGAGGTGACGAGGGTGACGTCGCCCGCGTCCCAGTCCACGTGGGTGGAGGGCTGGTCGACGTGCAGGGTCGCGGGCACCAGGCCGTGGCGCATCGCGTGGACCATCTTGATCACGCCCGCCACGCCCGCGGCGGCCTGGGAGTGGCCGATGTTCGACTTGATGGAGCCGAGGAGCAGCGGGGTCGTGCGGTCCTGGCCGTAGGTGGCGAGCAGGGCCTGGGCCTCGATCGGGTCGCCCAGGGTGGTGCCGGTGCCGTGGGCCTCGACGACGTCCACATCGGACGGCGACAGGCCCGCGGAGGCGAGGGCCGAGCGGATCACGCGTTGCTGGGACGGGCCGTTCGGGGCGGTGAGGCCGTTGGAGGCGCCGTCCTGGTTGATCGCGGAGCCGCGGACCACGGCGAGGATCTGGTGGCCGTTGCGCAGGGCGTCGGACTGACGTTCCAGGACCAGCAGACCCACGCCCTCTGACCAGCCCACGCCGTCGGCGGCGTCGGCGAACGACTTGCAGCGGCCGTCCGCGGAAAGCCCGCGCTGGCGGGAGAACTCCACGAACGTGGACGGCGTCGACATCACCGTCACGCCGCCGGCCAGGGCCAGGGAGCATTCGCCGTTGCGCAGGGCCTGCGCGGCCAGGTGCAGAGCGACCAAAGAGGACGAGCAAGCCGTGTCGACGGTGACGGCCGGGCCTTCGAAGCCGAAGGTGTAGGAGACGCGGCCGGACGCGAACGTGCCGGCGCTGCCCATGCTCTGGTAGCCCTCGAACTCGCTGCCGCTGATCACCACCGAGTAGTCGGTGTACATGACGCCGGCGAACACGCCGGTGTCGCTGCCGCGCAACGAGACCGGGTCGATGCCGGCGCGTTCCAGGGACTCCCAGGCGGTTTCGAGCAGGAGGCGCTGCTGCGAGTCGGTGGCGAGGGCCTCGCGCGGCGACATGCCGAAGAACGCCGGGTCGAACAGCGGGGCGTCGTGCAGGAAGCCGCCGGAACGGGTGTAGGAGGTGCCGACGTGGTCGGGGTCCGGGTGGTAGAGCGCGTCGACGTCCCAGCCGCGGTTGGTGGGGAAGCCGGTCACGGCGTCGACGCCGTCGACGACCAGGCGCCACAGGTCTTCCGGTGACGACACGCCTCCGGGGTAGCGGCAGGCCATGCCGACGATCACGATCGGGTCGTCGGAGACGGCGGAACGCGCCTCGGTGGGCGCGATCGCCTGGTCCGAGCCGAAGAGCTCGTCGCGCAGGTAACCGGCGAGCACGCCCGGGTTCGGGTAGTCGAAGATCAGGGTCGCGGGCAGGCGCAGGCCCGTGACGGCGGTGAGCTGGTTGCGGAGTTCCACGGCGGTCAGCGAGTCGAAGCCGAGGGACTGGAAGGCGCGGCCCGGGTCGATCTCGTCGGTGCCCGCGTGGCCGAGAACGGTGGCGACCTGGCCGCGCACGAGGTCCAGCAACGCTTCCAGGCGAGCGTTCTCGTCCATCCGGGCGAGACGGGTGGTCAGTGACGTGTCGGCGACCACGCGGCGCGGGCGGGTCTTGATCAGGCCGCGCAGCATCGGCGGGATGTCCCCGCGGGCCCGCAGCACGGGCAGGTCGAGGCGGACCGGGACGGCGTTGCCCGCGCCGACGGCCGCGTCGAAGAGCTCGACGCCCTGCTCGACGGTGATGCCGGGAATTCCGGTGCGCGCCATGCGTTCCGCGTCGGCGCCGGACAGCATGCCCGCGATCCACGGGCCCCACGCGAGCGACGTGCCGGGCAGGCCGTGCGCGCGGCGGTGTTCCATCAGGGCGTCGAGGAACGCGTTGGCGGCGGCGTAGTTGCCCTGGCCCGCGGTGCCGATCGTGCCCGCGACGGAGGAGAACACCACGAACGCGTCGAGGTCCGGCGCCAGCTCGTGCAGGTGCCAGGCAGCGTCGGCCTTGGGGCGCAACACCGTGCCGACGCGGTCGGGCGTCAGCGACTCGACGGTGCCGTCGTCGAGGACGCCCGCGGTGTGCACGACGGCACGGATTTCGTGGCGCGACAACAACGATTCCAGCGCCGCGCGGTCGGAGACGTCGCACGCCTCGACGATCACGTTGGCGCCCAGCGCTTCCAGCTCCGTGACGTCGGCCTCGCCGCGGCGCGAGACGAGCAGGAGGTCGCGGACGCCGTGCGTGGCGACGAGGTGGCGGGCGATCACGAGGCCGAGGCCGCCGGTGCCGCCGGTGATGAGAACCCTGCCCTGCCAGGAGAACTCGGCGGCCGGGGACAGGCGGGCCAGGCGCGGCACGAAGGCCTGGCCGTCGCGCAGGCGGATCTGCGGCTCGTCCAGCGCGAAGACCTCCGCCGGGACGTCGCCGTCGGACTCGACCAGCACGAAACGGCCGGGGTGCTCGGTCTGCGCCGACCGCACCAGGCCCCACACGGCCGCGGCGCCCAGGTCACCGGGACGGGTGACGAACGCGAGGCGGTCCTGGCGTTCGTCGGCGAGCCATTGTTGGAGGCGCTCCAAGACCTGCGCGGTCAGGGCATGCGCGGACTCGATCGGCGAGCCGGTGGACACGACGTGCTCCACCACGGCTTCGGCGGTCTCGGCGGGCAGCGCGACGGGCGTCCAGTCCACGTGGAACAACGCCTCGCGCGTGATGCCCGAGTCGGTGGAGATCGGGCGCGTGACGAGCGAGTCGACTGAGACGACGGGCGTGCCGTTGGGGTCGGTGGCGGTGACGGCGAACGACTCGCCCTGAGGACGGATGCGCACGCGCAGTGCGGAAGCGCCAGTAGCGTGGAGCGAGACTCCTTGCCACGCAAAGGGCATGCCGCCCTCGGACGTGCTGAGTTCTGCGGCATGCAGGGCCGCGTCGAGCAGGGCGGGGTGCAGGCCGTAGCGGTCCGTCTCCTCGGTGACGGCGACCTCGGCGTAGATGTCGTTACCGAGCTTCCAGGCGGCTTGAAGGCCCTGGAACACCGGTCCGTAGGTGAAGCCCTGGTCCGCGAGACGGTCGTAGAACCCTTCCAGCGCAACCGGTTCCGCGCCCGTGGGCGGCCAGGTGGTGGTGTCGAAGCCGGTGTGGGCCGTGCCGGACGTGAGGAAGCCGGTGCAGTGTTCGAGCCACGGGCTGTCGGCGTCGAGGCGCGAGTACACGGCGATGGAACGGCGGCCGGTGTCGTCCGGCGCGCCCACCGCGACCTGGATCTGCACCGGGTCGTCGAGGACCAGCGGTGCCGACAGCGTGAGGTCGTCGAGGCGGTCCAGGCCGAGCTCGTCGGCCGCGCGCAGGGCGAGTTCGACGAAAGCCGTGCCGGGGAACAGGGTCCGGCCGCCGACGACGTGGTCCGCGAGCCACGGCTGGGTTGCGCTGGACAGCCTGCTGGTGAACAGGACGCCTTCGCCGCCGGCGAGTTCGACGGCGGCGCCGAGCAGCGGGTGGCCGACGGCGGTGAGACCGAGGCCGGACGCGTCGGCGTTCTTGGTGGTCGACGGCCAGAAGCGCTGACGCTGGAACGCGTACGTCGGCAGGTCGATCCTGCGGCCGCCCTCGTGGAACGGCTTCCAGTCGACCGTGGTGCCTTCGACGTGCAGGCGGGCCAGCGCGGTGATGAAGGTGCCGGTTTCGGGACGGTCCTTGCGCAGGGTCGGGATGCCTCCGTCGACCAGCGCGGACAGCACGCCGTCGGGTCCGATCTCCAGGAACCGCTTGTCGCCCAGGGCGGTCACCGTGTCGTGGAAGCGGACGGTGTCGCGGACGTGGCGGACCCAGTACTCGGCGTTCGCGACGTCGCCCAGGCCGGGCACGGCCGGGGCGGTGAAGGTCAGATCCGCGATGGCCGCGCGGAAGTCGTCGAGCATCGGGTCCATCAGCGGCGAGTGGAAGGCGTGGCTGACCTGGAGCTGCTTGGTCTTGCGGCCTTCGAACCTCGCGATGACGGCACGTGCTTCTTCTTCGCCGCCCGCGATGACGATGCTCGTGGGTCCGTTGATCGCGGCGATCGACACACCGGGGGTCAGGTGCGGGTTGACTTCGGCTTCGGTGGCTTCGAGCGCGATCATCACGCCGTTTCGCGGCAGCGCCTGCATGAGGCGAGCGCGCGCGCTGACGAGCTTGGCGGCGTCTTCGAGGCTGAACACGCCTGCGACATGCGCGGCGGCGATCTCGCCGATCGAGTGACCCGCGACGTGGCCGGGCCTGACGCCGAACTCCTCCAGGAGGCGGTGGAGGGCGACCTGCAGGGCGAAGATCGCGGGCTGCGCGTTGCCGGTCTGGTTCAGGGCTTCGGGGTCGTCGCCCCACATGACGTGCCGGATGTTCAGGTGCCGGTCGACCTCGTCGAACGCCTCGCGGAACGCCGGGAACGCCTCGTAGAGCTCGCGGCCCATGCCGAGGCGCTGCGCGCCCTGGCCGGTGAACAGCATCGCGAGCGGTTTTTCGCTCGCGATGCCGCGGGCGATCTCGGTGCCGTCGAGGATCACGGCGCGATGGTCGAACAGCGCGCGCAACGACAGCGAGTAGCCGATGTCCTTCGGGTCGCCGGTCACGCCCGACAGCTGGGCGAGCTGGCCGTCCAGCGCCTTCTCCGACTTGGCCGAGACCGGCCACGGCACGCTCGGAATCGATTCCGACTGGCCGGCCCCCTGGGGGACGGCAGTCCCCACTCCAATCGTCTCAGGCAGGTCTGACAATTCCGGGACGGACGATTTCGGGCCGGTCAGAGCCGGGTCGGACGATGCCGGGCCGGACGGAGCCGGGGCAGACGATGCCGGGCCGGACGGAGCCGAGGCCGACGGAGCCGGGGCAGACGATGCCGAGGCGATCGGAGCCGGGGCGGACCGTGCCGGACCGGACGATGCCGAGGCCGACGGAGCCGGAGCCCACGATGCCAGCTCCGGCGGGGCCTCCACGATGAGGTGCGAGTTCGTGCCGGACACACCGAACGACGAGATGCCGATCCGCCGCGGCCGGTCCACCGCAGGCCACGGGGTCGCGGAGGTCAGCAGGGACACCGAGCCCGCGGACCAGTCGACGTGGGAAGACGGCGAGGTGACGTGCAGGGTGCGCGGCAGCATGCCGTGCCGCATCGCCTGCACGGCCTTGATCACCGACGCCACGCCTGCCGCCGCCTGCGTGTGGCCGATGTTCGACTTGATCGAGCCGATGTAGAGGGGAACGGCGCGGTCCTGGCCGTAGGTCGCGATCAGCGCGGCGGCCTCGATCGGGTCGCCCAGGGTCGTGCCGGTGCCGTGTGCTTCCACGGCGTCGACGTCCGCAGGGGCCAGACCGGCCGATGCCAGGGCCGCGCGGATCACGCGTTGCTGCGACGGGCCGTTCGGGGCGGTGAGGCCGTTGGAGGCGCCGTCCTGGTTGACGGCCGAACCGCGCAGCACGCCCAGGACCTGGTGGCCGTTCGCCACCGCGTCGGAGAGGCGTTCGAGCACGAGCAGGCCCGCGCCCTCGGACCAGCCGACACCGTCGGCGGAGTCGGAGAAGGCCTTGCAGCGGCCGTCGGCTGCCAGGCCGCGTTGCAGTGTGAACTCCACGAACGCGTGCGGCGTGGCCATGATCGTGACACCACCGGCCAAAGCGAGAGTGCATTCGCCGGAACGCAGGGCCTGCATGGCCAGATGCATTGCCACGGAGGAGGAAGAGCAGGCCGTGTCGACGGAGACCGCGGGGCCCTCGAAGCCGAACGTGTAGGAGAGGCGGCCGGAGAGCACGGACGCGATGAGGCCGGTGGAGGCGTGCCCGTCGCCGTCCACCGACACCAGGTCCGCGTAGTCCTGGCCGTTCGTGCCCACGAAGACGCCCGTCGGTGAGCCGCGCAGGGCCGAGGGGTCGAGGCCTGCCCGTTCCAGGGCCTCCCAGGTGAGCTCCAGCATCATGCGCTGCTGCGGGTCCATGCCCAGCGCCTCGCGCGGCGAGATGCCGAAGAAGTCGGCGTCGAACGACGCCAGGTCGTCCAGGAAACCGCCCTCGGAGGCCAGGGAGGCACCGGCGCGCAGCGACGAGAGGTCCCAGCCGCGGTCCGCGGGGAACGGCGAGATCACGTCGCGTTCCGAGGACACGACGTCCCACAGCTGCTCGGGAGTGGTCACCCCGCCGGGGAAGCGGCACGACATGCCCACGATCGCGATGGGCTCGCTGTGCTTCTGCTCCAGCTCGAGGACGCGTTCACGAGTCCGGCGCAGCTCGACCGTGACTCGCCTCAGGTAGTCGGCAACCTTGTCCTGCTGCTCTTCCTGCACTGGTCCGTCCTCATTTCGTGCGGGCAAACACTGCTTCTACGAGAGGTCGAGCAACTCGTCGTCGATGATGGTCAGGAGGTCCTCGACGGAGACGTTGCGGATGTCGTCGTCCGAAGTGGACACGGGCTTCCGCAGGCGCGCCAACGTCTTCTCCAGGCGCTCGCGGATCACGTCGTGGTCGGCGTCGGAGGCCGAGGCCAGGGCCGCTTCGAACCGGGCCAGCTCGGCCAGCGCCGAACCGTCCGCGGATGACGACAGCCCGGCGAGCAGGTGCTCGGCGACCAGGCGCGGTGTCGGGTAGTCGAAGACCAGGGCCGACGGCACGGGCAGGCCCGTCGCGGCCTTGAGGCGGTCGCGCATCTCCACGGCCGTCAGCGAGTCGAAACCCTGGTCGCGGAACGCTTTGTCGGCGTTGATCGACTCGGCGCCCGCGTGGCCCAGCACGGCGGCGGCCTCGGAGCGCACCAGGTCCAGCAGCACGCGCGACCGGTCGGCCTCCGACAGGCCGGCGAGCTTCTCCTGCAACGCCACCTCGGCGCCGGAGTCGTCCGCCTCGGTGGCCAGCGCGGCGGCGGCCTCGGGAATCGACGAGAACAGCGGCGACGGGCGGGCCGCGGTGAAGCCGGGGGCGAACCGGGCCCAGTCGGTGTTCGTGACGGTCAGCACCGTTTCGCCGTCCGACACCGCCTGCACCATGGCCGTCAGGGCCAGCTCGGGGTCCATCGGGAGCACGCCGTGGCGGCGCAGCTGGTCGTAGGCCTCGGGATCGGTCGCCATGCCCGCCTCGGCCCACGCGCCCCACTGCACGGACGTCGCCGGCTGGCCCTGGCCGCGGCGGAACTGCGCCAGGCCGTCCAGGTAGGCGTTCGCGGCCGAGTACGCGGGCTGGCCACCGCTGCCCCACGCCGCCGCACCCGAGGAGAACAACACGAACGCGTCCAGGTCCGAGGTCAGCTCGTGCAGGTTCCGCGCCGACACCATCTTGGCGCGCAACAACTCCCCGAGCCGATCGGCCGACAGCTCGGCCAGCGGAGCGTCACCGGAGTCGATGCCCGCGCAGTGCACGACCGCCGTCAGGTCGGGCAGCCGGTCCAGCAGCTCCGCGAGAGCGGCGCGATCGGCGACGTCGCAGGCCTCGACCGCGACCTCGGCACCGAACCCTTCGAGCTGCGCGACGAGATGCTCGACGCCGGGAGTCCGCGGGCCGCGGCGCGAGGTCAGCACGATGTGCGAGGCTCCCCTGGCGGCAAGGGACCGCGCCACGAAACCACCGAGAGCGCCGGTGCCGCCGGTGATCAGGACGGTGCCCGACGGCGTCCAGTCCTCGCCGTGCTCGCCGCGCGGCGCGGGCACCAGGCGGCGGGCGAACACGCCGTTGCCCCGCACCGCGATCTGGTCCTCGCCCAGCGAGTTCGTCAAAGCCGCCTGCAGGCCCTGCGCGATCTGGGTGTCCACGCTGCCCGGCAGGTCGATCAGCCCGCCCCACCGGCGCGGGAACTCCAGCGCGGCCACCCGGCCCATGCCCCACAACGCGGCCTGCACCGGCGACGTCACGATGTCCCCGTGCCCGGTCGACACGGCACCACGCGTAACCGTCCACAGAGGAGCGTCAACGTTCAGGCCCTGCAGCAGTTCCAAGGTTCCGGACAACGGGAAGGGCACGTCACCCGAGTCGTCGGCGACACCGAGCAGCGACACGACACCCGTGAACTCACGGCCGGCCACGGAGGCGATCTCGTCCACCGGCACCGCCACCCCGCCGAGGATCTCGACGACGTCCCGCGTCCAGGTGTCCTGCTCCCCCGGCGGCACGACGACCAGCCACGACCCGGAGAAGGCACCGGACAGCGACAGCCGCGTCCACGACTCGCGGAACCGCCACGAGTCCACAACGGACTGCGCCCGCTGCCGCGTCCGCCACGACGCCAGGGCGGGCACGACCGCCGCCGCCACCTCGGGGTCCAGGTCCAGCACCGAGGCCAGCTCGTCGTTCTCCACCAGCTGCCAGAACGCCGCGTCCAGCGGATCCGCCCGGCCGGCCACGACCTCGGGCTCCGGCCAGAACCGCGACCGCTGGAACGCGTACGTCGGCAGGTCGACCCGCACCGCGCCGGTGCCCTCGAACAACCGGGCCCAGTCCACGGACACCCCCGCGACGTGCAGACGCGCCAGCGCCGACACCGCGGACAGCTCCTCCGGCCGGTCGCGGCGCAGCACCGGCACCACAGCGGTGTCCAGCGGAACGGCACCGGTCTCGGTCATCTCCGCCACCAGCGCCGACAGCACCCCGTCCGGGCCGAGCTCCAGGAACGCCGACACGCCCTGACGCCCCAACGCCCGCACGCCGTCGGAGAACCGGACGGCCTCACGCACGTGCCGCACCCAGTACTCCGGCGAGGTCAGCTGCTCGCGCACGGCGAGCTGCCCGGTCACGTTCGACACGACCGGGATCTGCGGTTCGGAGAACGACAGGCCCTCGACGACCGCGCGGAACTCGTCCAGCATCGGGTTCATCAAGGGCGAGTGAAACGCATGGCTCACCGGGAGACGCTTAGTCTTGCGATCCGGGAACCGGCCGGCGACCGCCAGCACCGCCTCCTCCGCCCCGGCGACGACGACCGACCGCGGCCCGTTCACCGCCGCCAGCGACACGTCGGGCCCGAGCAGCGGCAGCACTTCCTCTTCCGTCGCCTGCAGCGCGACCATCGCACCGCCGGCGGGCAGCGCCTGCATCAGCCGTGCCCGCGCGTCCACCAGCCGGCACGCGCCCTCCAGCGAGAACACCCCGGCCACGTGCGCGGCGACGATCTCGCCGATCGAGTGCCCGCCGACGAAGTCCGGCCGCACACCGAACGACTCGATCAACCGGAACAACGCCACCTCGATCGCGAACAGCGCGGGCTGCGTGTAGCGGGTCGCGTTCAGCGCATCGGCGTCGTGACCCCACATGACGTCCCGCAACGGGCCGTCCAGGTGCTCCAGCACCGCGTCGAACGCGGCGGCGAACACCGGGAACCGCTCGTACAGCTCACGTCCCATGCCGAGCCGCTGCGCTCCCTGCCCGGAGAACAGCACGGCCAGCTGCCGCTCGGACGCCACCCCGCGCGCGATCTCGGTGCCGTCCACCACGACGGCGCGGTGCTCCAGGTGCGTCCGCGTCGTCACAAGCGACCAGGCCACGTCGAGAGCGGGCGCCTGCACCGACCGGACCCGTTCCAGCTGCGCGTCCAAAGCGGCGGAAGTCTTCGCCGACACCACCCACGGCACGACGGACAGCACCGACGTCGGCTCCTCCGGCGTCACCTCGACCTCGGGCGCCTCCTCCAGGATCACGTGCGCGTTCGTGCCGGAGACACCGAAACCCGACACCGCGGCACGCCTTGCCCGCGACACCGACGGCCACGGCTGCTCGGACGTCAGCAGCTCGACCCGCCCAGAGCCCCACTCCACGTGCCGGGACGGCTCCGTCACGTGCAGGGTGCGCGGCAGCACCCCGTGCCGCAACGCCATCACCATCTTGATCACCCCGGCCACACCCGCGGCGGCCTGCGTGTGACCGAGGTTCGACTTCACCGACCCCAGCCACAACGGCACGTCGCGGTCCTGGCCGTAGGTCGCGAGCAACGCCTGCGCCTCGATCGGGTCACCCAGCGTCGTCCCCGTGCCGTGCGCCTCCACCACGTCCACGTCCGAAGTGGACAGACCGGCGGACGCCAGCGCTTGCCGGATCACCCGCTGCTGCGACGGGCCGTTCGGCGCGGTGAGCCCGTTCGACGCGCCGTCCTGGTTGATCGCCGATCCCCGCAGGACGGCCAGCACCTGGTGCCCGTTGCGGCGGGCGTCGGACAACCGCTCCAGCACCACGAGACCGGCGCCCTCCGACCAGCCCGTGCCGTCGGCGGAGTCGGAGAAGGCCTTGCAGCGGCCGTCGGCGGACAGCCCGCCCTGGCGCGAGAACTCCACGAACGTCTGCGGTGTCGACATGATCGTCACGCCACCCGCCAGCGCGATCGACGACTCCCCCGACCGCAGCGACTGCGCGGCCCAGTGCAACGCGACCAGCGAGGAGGAACAAGCGGTGTCGACCGTGACGGCCGGGCCCTGCAAACCCAGGGTGTAGGCGACGCGGCCGGACACCACGCTGCCCGCGGTGCCGGTCGTCCAGTACCCCTCCGTGCCGGCGGGCGCGTCCAGCAGCCCGGCGCCGTAGTCGTGGTACATCACGCCGGCGAACACACCGCCGTTGGTGCCGCGCAACGACATCGGGTCGATGCCCGCTCGTTCCAGCGCCTCCCACGACACCTCCAGCAGCAGCCGCTGCTGCGGGTCCATCGCCAGCGCCTCCCGCGGCGAGATCCCGAAGAACTCCGCGTCGAAGTCGGCGGCGTCGTGCAGGAACCCGCCCGAGCGGGTGTGCGAGGCGCCGTCGAACAGCTTCTGCAGGTCCCAGTTGCGATCCGCCGGGAACGCCGACACGACGTCGGTCCCGGACAGGACGAGCTGCCACAGGTCCTCCGGCGAGGTCACCCCACCGGGATACCGGCAGGCCATGCCGATGATCGCGATCGGCTCGTCCGGCACCGCCCGCACCGCCTCGACCGGCTCCACCGCGGCCCGTTCGCCCAGCAGCTCGGTCCTCAGGTGACGGGCGAGCACCGCGGGGGTCGGGTAGTCGAACGCCACCGGCGCGGACAGGTGCAGTCCCGTCGCCGCCGTCAGCCGGTTGCGCAGGTCGACGGCCGTGACCGAGGTCAGGCCCAGCTCGCGGAACGTCTTCTTCGGCTCCGCCCGGTCCGCGCCGGTCAGCCCGAGCACGCCCGCGACCTCGGTGCGCACCAGGTTGAGCAGGAAGATGTCCTGCTCCTCCGGCGACATCGCCACGAGCCGCTGCCGCAACGCGGCGAGGTCGCGCTCGTCCGGGGTCGCGAGCCGCGCCGACACGTCGATCAGGCCGCGCAGCAACGCGGGCACCTCGGTCGACGACGTCTGCTCCCGCAACGCGGCGCTGTTGATCCGCATGATCACGGCCTGCGCCAGCCCTGCGGAGGTCGCGGCGTCGAACATCGCGGTGAACTCCTGCGTCGACAGCTCCCCGACCCGCGAGGCCGTCGTCGGCGCGTCCGTCGAGCCGACGGCGAGGAACGTCGCGGCGAGCTCGCGCTTGCGGCGGTAGCGGGCCAGCGCGTCCAGGAACGAGTTCGCCGCCGCCTGCTCCCCCGAGCCGACCAGGCCCAGGGCGCCCGCGACCGTGCAGAGCATGACGAACGCGGAGACGTCACCGCTCTTCGTGAGCTGGTGCAGGTTCACCGCACCGTCCACAACGGACCGGAAGACGTTCTTGTCCCGCGACAACGACGGTTTCGCCGGGTGCTCGCCCTCGCTGTGGACGACCGCGGTGATCGGCCGCTTCAGCTTGCCCAGCACCTCGGCCAGCGCGGCCCGGTCGGCCACGTCGCAGGCCGCCACCGCGACCCGCGCCCCCAGCTCAGTGAGCTCCGACTCGAGCTGCGCGGTCGCGGTGTCCGCTCGGCCGCGCGGGCTGATCAGCAGCAGGTGCCGGGCGCCGTACGCCGCAACGAGATGCTTGGTGAGCGCGGCCCCCATCGTGCCGTCCGCACCGGTCACGACGACCGTGCGCTTCGGGTCGATCCGCAGCACCTCGTCGCTGTCGACCGACGCCGACACGCGCTTGAGCCGCGGCATCAACGCGATGCCGGACCGGATCGCGAGCTGCGGCTCGCCGGCGGCCACCGCCAGTGGCAGCACTCCCGTGGAGGACGGCAGGTCGTCGACGTCGATCAGCGTGAACCGGTTCGGGAACTCGACCTGCAGCGACCGCAGGAGTCCCCACACCGGCGCGTGCACGAGGTCGCGCACGTCCTCCACCCCGGCGGCGACCGCGCCGCGGGTCAGCACGACCAGGCGGGAGTGGGCGAACCAGTCGTCGTTCACCCACGTCCGCAGCACGCCGCCGACCTTGCGCAAGGCCTCCTGCGCGGCCGTGGTGAGCTTGCCGCCGGTGTCCATGTCGTCCGGGCAGCACAGCACCGCCACGTCCGGTGCCGGTACACCATCCACAACGGACACGTGCAGCGCGGCCGCGTCGGGGTAGGTGGCGACGTGCACCCCGGACGACACCAGGGAAGCGGTCAGGCCGAACACGTCAGGGCCGACCACCGCCCAGCGCTTCGCCAGTTCGAGCGACGTGGTGCGGACCGACGGCATCGGCGCCCAGTCCATGCGCAGCAACGACTCGTGCTGCCCACCGCTCGCGGCCCGCAGCCGGGCCGGGCGGTCGAGCAGCACGTGCCTCGTGATCTTGCCCGACGTCGTGCGCGGGATGTGGTCGATCTCGTACAGCTCTTCCGGCACCTTGAAGTTCGACAGCTGCTCGCGGCAGGCGTCGTACAGGCGCACCGGATCGAGGCCCTGCCCGCTGGGCACGACGAACGCGATCGGCACCTCGCCGAGGATGTCGTGCGGCTTGCCGACCACCGCCGCGTCGGCGACACCGGGGACGGCGAGCAGCACCTCCTCGACCTCGCCGGGGTGGATGTTCTCGCCGCCGCGGATGATGAGCTCCTTCACCCGGCCGGTGATCGTCAGGTAGCCGTGGACGTCGCGGCGGGCCAGGTCACCGGTGCGGTACCAGCCGTTCGGCATCGCCTGCGCCGTCGCCTCCGGCTGGTTGTGGTAGCCCGCCATGAGACTCGGGCCGCGCACCCACACCTCGCCCTCGGCGTCGGCGTCGACGTCGGCACCGGTGTCCGGGTCGACCAGCCGCACCGCGAGACCGGGCACCGGCAGCCCGCACGAACCGGGAACCCTGGTGCCGCGCGCCCAGTTCACCGCGATCAGGCCGCACGTCTCGGTGCTGCCGTACCCGTCGAGCAGCGGGACGCCGAACAGCGCCTCGAACTCCACGCGCAACGCCGGCGGGCAGGACGACCCGGCGGTGAGACACCGGGTCAGCGCGCTCGACGACACCTCGCGCGTGCGCGCGACTTCCAGAAGATGGTGGTACATGGCGGGAACACCGCACATGAACGTGTAGTCGTCGCCTGCCAGCGCCGTCAGCACCTCGTCGGCGGCGAACCCGTCGAGGATGCGGGCCGTCGCGCCGACAGCGGTCACGCCGACGACGCACAGCACGTGCGCGAGGGAGTGGTGCAACGGCAAGGGCCACAACACTTTGTCTTCGTGGTTCAGGCCGATCACCGGCGCGTAGCAGGCGGCGACGGACCACAGGCAGCTGCGCTGGGTCGACAGCACGCCCTTCGGTTTGCCGGTGGTGCCGGAGGTGTAGAGCATGAACGCCACGTCGTCGAGGCCCTGGTCGTCGCGCGCGGGAACAGCGGGGTCCTTCGACATCAGTTCCTGGTACGACACAACGGAGCCGCCGCGCGGGACCGGCTCGTCGCCGCTGACGACCACCTTCAGGTAGGGCCGGTTCGGCAGCAGCGTGCGGACCTGGTCGAGGTGCGCGGAGTCGGTGATCACGACGCGGGCGCCGCTGTCGTCCAGCACGTAGGCGAGCTCGGCGTCGGCGGAGTGCGGGTTGAACGGCACCGCGACCGCGTTGGCGCGGGTGACCGCGAGGTAGCTCTCGATGATGTCGACGCTGTTGCCCAGGAAGATCAGCGCCCGGTCACCCGGTTGCAGCCTCAGCTCGGCGAGGTGCCCGCCGAGCCGCCAGGTCCGCCGCTCCAGTTCGGTATAGGTGACCGCGCGCCGCGAGTCCGCGAACGCGACCTTCTCCGGTGCGGTCGCGGCGTGGTATCGCAGCAGGTCGGACAACGGCCGGATCAGTTCTGTTCGAAACATGCCGACGGCGCTCCCTATTTACTGGCGACGAGGCTTGCACCTCGGGCGATGCTAGCCTCGGCCTCATCAGCGCGGTAAGTAGGAAATCCCCTAGCACCCCCCTAGTACCCCCCTATCCTCCGGCACCGGGGAGCTTTTCCCTGGCCGAGGAGTTTTGCGGAGCGAAGCCGGTGCTAATCTTCAATCACCAGCCGGGAAGAGATGTTCGAAACAATGTCACCGGTTTCATTCTGCAAAATGTTTCACCTACTCCTCGGAGGGGCATCGACATGACTCAGGAACAGCAGACGGTGGACCTTCCCCGCTCCGTCTTCACCGGCCTGGCCGAAGCCCGCGGCGGCGCGGTCACCGGAAACGTTCTCGGAGTCATCAACTACACCACCGAATGCACCGGCCCGCGGGTGGAGAACGGCCGGCTGACGCTGGACCTGCACATGGCGGCAGACGCCGGCGAGGCATTCGCGGAGGTGTGGACGACCGGGCGCGAGGTCGTGACCGGTGAGCACCACGGCGTTGTTTACGCCCATGACGGCGAGTACCTGCTCGTGGCCGGCCGGATCGCACCGGCGGGCCGTTACACCGAGGACACCCGCGCGGCCTACGTCGCGGCGCTGGACCTGATGGACACCCTCGGTTACAAGAACTGCTTCCGCATGTGGAACTTCATCAACGACATCAACGCCGACAACGCCGACGGGCTCGAGGTCTACCGCGACTTCTGCAAGGGCCGCGCCGAGGCGTTCGAGCTGTTCCACTTCGGCGACTCCGAGGTGCCGAGCGCGACCGGAATCGGCTCGCTGGGCGGCGGGATCGCGTTCTACTTCCTCGCCTCCCGCTCCGCCGCGCTGACGTCGGTGGAGAACTCCAAGCAGATGGCCGCCTACCACTACCCGAGGCAGTACGGGCCCCGCCCGCCGAAGTTCGCGCGGGCCACCTACCTCGCCACCACGCACACCGACCGCAGGTCAGGGCAGATCTACGTGGCAGGCACCGCCAGCATCCGCGGGCACGAGACGCTGCACGCCGGTGACATCGAGGCCCAGGTGAAGCTGTCCCTGGACAACATCGAGCACCTCATCTCCGACGAGAACCTGGCGGCCTACGAGATCACGCAGGGCAATTCCCTGCACAACCTCGACAACATCAAGGTCTACGTCCGCCACCGCTCCGACATCCCGGCCGTGCGCAGGATGTGCGAGGAGCGTTTCTCCCCGAACGCTCACATCCAGTACCTGAACGTCGACGTGTGCCGCGCCGATCTCCTCGTGGAGATCGAGGGCATCGTCGCCTGAAACGTCCAGCGGAACCAGCCACAGGAGCGAGAACAATGCCTCAGACGGTGAAGCTGACGGAGTTCACGCACACGCGTGCCGCGACGCCCTGGATGACGTTGCCCGCGACCCAGCAGCCCCACTGGCACCACCACCCCGAGTTCGACCTGATCGAAGCCGAACTGTCCGGCGCGCTCCCCCTGGTCGCGCATTCCGAAATTCGCGAGGCGAGGCGTGCTCTCGGTCTCGCCGCGCTCGGCGAGGCGCGCGTGCTGCAGCTCGGAGACTGCGCGGAGTCCTTTTCCGACGCCGATCCCGCGACGACCCTCCGAAAAGTGCGGAACATCCAGAAGATCGCTTCCCGGCTCGCGGAACGCACGGGCCAGGAGGTGGCACGTTTCGGACGGATGGCGGGCCAGTACGCGAAGCCACGTTCGAGCAACTTCGAAACGGTGGACGGGGTCGATCTGCCGTCGTTCCGCGGCGAGCTGGTCAATTCGTTTGAACCCGATAATTTCGCACGCCGGCACGACCCGGAACGAATGCTGAAGGCCTATGACGCGTCGGCCGCCGTTATCCGAGAAGTGCGCGCCCATTGGACGGGAAGTGTCGAGGAACTGTCCGGTGGCCCGTGGGTAGCTCACGAGGCATTGGTGCTGGATTACGAGAACGCGCTCATCCGCACGGACGAGCGCACCGGCGAGCAGTTCCTCACCTCGACGCACTTCCCGTGGATCGGCGAGCGCACCCGCCAGCTCGACCACGCGCACGTCAGCATGTTCGCGGCGATCGCGAACCCGGTCGGCTGCAAGATCGGCCCCACCGCGGACCCGGAGACCGTGGTGCGGCTGTGCCAGCTGCTCGACCCGCACCACACGCCCGGCCGCCTGACGCTGATCGTCCGCATGGGACGTGAGGACATCCACGTCGCGCTGCCGCCGATCGTGCGTGCCGTGCAGCGCGCTGGCCACCCCGTCGTGTGGCTGTCGGATCCCATGCACGGCAACACCGTCACGGCCGAGTCTGGGCGAAAGACTCGACATGTCAGCCATATCATCGAGGAGGCCACGGCGTTCCGGCACATCCTGGAGACCGAGGGCGCGCACGCGGCCGGCTTGCACCTGGAAGTGGCCGCGACCGACGTGACGGAGTGCGTCGGCGGGCCTGTCCCCGACGAGAACGCTCTCTCCGAGCGCTACGAGACCCTCTGCGACCCGCGTCTGAACCCCGCTCAGGCGCTCGGAGTGATCGACTCGGTTTTCTGATCCGCAGACAGGGAAACAGATGACGTCACCGCAGACCTCCGGCCGGGCTGCAGCCACCACCGCGGACGTCGCGGTGGTCGGCTGCGGCCCGGTCGGCCTCGTTCTGTCCATCCTCCTCGCGCACAAGGGATGGCGGGTCGTCATCCTGGAGAAGTACCGCGGGCAGTACCCGTTCCCGCGCGTCGTCGCGTTCGACGGGGAGACCGCGCGCTCGTTCGCCGCCGCCGGCATCGGCGCCGACCTCATGGAGCTCGGCGAACCGCTGGGGCAGTACATGTTCCAGAACGCCGAGGGCCGCGAGCTGTTCTCGTTCGAGGCACCGTACGAGCCGGGCAGGGACGGCTGGCCGATCGCGACGGTCATGCACCAGCCGACGTTCGAGAAGGCGTTGCGCGAGCACGTCGCCACGCTGCCGAACATCACGACGTTGTTCGGGCACAAGGTGGAGGCGATCACCGACCACGGCACCCACGTGTCGCTCACGGCGCCCGGCCCCGACCACGAGGGCGACGTCACGGCGTCGTGGGTCGTCGGCTGCGACGGCGCGAACAGCTTCGTGCGCGACGTCATGGGCACGAAGATGATCGACCTGAACTTCCGGCACGACTGGTTGCTGGTCGACGTCGTCTTCCACGAGAAGCGCACGTTCCGCCCCAACGACGTGCAGGTGTGCGACCCGGCCCGGCCCACCACGATCGTCGCGTCCGGGCGTGGACACCGGCGGTGGGAGTTCATGCGGCTGCCCGGCGAGACGATCGAAGAGCTGTCCACTGTGGAACGCATGTGGGAGCTGCTGAAGCCCTACGACGTGACTCCCCAGAACGCCGACCTGACGCGGAACATCGTCTACACGTTCCAGGCGGCGCTGGCGGACAAGTGGCGCGAGGGCAGGCTGCTGCTGGCCGGCGACTCGGCGCACCTGATGCCGCCGTTCGCCGGGCAGGGCATGTGTTCGGGCATCCGGGACGCGGCGAACCTCGCGTGGAAGCTCGACCTCGTGCTGCGGGAGGTGGCCTCGGACGCGTTGCTCGACGCGTACCAGGCCGAACGTGCCCTGCAGGTGCGGCACACGATCGAGATGTCCATCGAGGTCGGCAAGATCGTCTCCGAGCTCGACCCCGTCGCCGCAGCGCGGCGTGACGCGTTCCTGATCGCCATGCAGGCCAAGCCCGAGGGCGTCGACCTCGCCCCCTCCGCCTACGCGCTGGAGGACGGGATCGTGCGCAGGACCCCGGAGGTCTCACTCCCGGACGGCGAGCTGTCGCCGCAGGGCGTCGTGGCCCGCGGGACCGAGCGCGACCGGTTCGACGAGGTCGTGGGACGCGGGTGGCAGCTGATCACCACCCTCGACCCGTACGAGGCGCTGGGCGAGGACGAGCTCGAGTTCCTCAAGACGCTCGGCGCGCACCTCGTGCGGGTCATGCCGGCGGGGATCCCGCCGAAGATCGCCAGGGCGCACGAGGTCGTGGACGTGCAGCGGCTGTACCTGCCGTGGCTCGCCGGGCACCGGAAGGTCGCCGCGCTGGTGCGGCCGGACTACTACGTGTTCGGGTTCGCGAAGGACCGTGCGGATCTGCCCCAGCTGGTGCAGGAGCTGAAGGCGCAGCTGCCGCTGCTCTGACCACCACCGCGAGGACCACGAGCCAGGCGCCGGCGACGACCACGACGGTCGTCGCCGGCGCGTAGTGGCGGAAGCAGCAGGGGAACGCGACCTCCCGGCTCGGCCCTCCGCAGGGGCAGCGTATTTCAGGCCGTGCTCGGCAGGTACGAGTGCAGGTCCGCGGGCAGGTCCTTGCGGTACTTGACGTTCAGCTTCCGGTACACCCTCGTGAGGTGCTGCTCGATCGTCGACGGCGTGATGTACAGCTTCGACGCGATCTCCCGGTTCGTGTACCCGACGGCCGCCAGCGCCGCCACCCGCCGTTCGGCATCCGTCAGCGTGGCAATGGGATCGACCGGCTTCTCCTCCGCCGGGGCGTCCTCGGCGTCGGCTTTGCCGCGCGAGGGCAGCAACTCCTCGCACAACTCGGCGGCGTCGCACACGTTCGCGACGTGCCACGCCCTGCGCGCCACGGTCCACGCACGGCGGTGCTCGCGCAACGCCTGGTGCGCCTTGGACAGGTCGGCGAGAGCGCGCGCCAGTTCGTACTGGTCGCCGTACTCCTCCAGCACCGCCACGGCGTCGCGCAACAGCTGCGGCCGGTTGTGCGGCTGGTTGGTGGCGGCGAGCAACCGCAACGCCACCCCGCGCGTGCGGGACGCGTCCGGCCCCAGCCGGGCCAGCTGCTCGTTGATCAGCCGCTTGGCCTCGTCGCGGTTGGCGCCGTGCAGCAGCCAGGCCTCCGCGGCCGAGGTCCGCCACGGCACCAGACCGGGCCGGTCCACGCCCCAGGAGGTCATCAGCTCGCCGCAGGACAGGAAGTCCGCGAGCGCCGCGTAGTGCCGGGACGTGGCCAGGTAGTGGTGGCCTCGCGCGTACAGGTAGTGCAACCCGTACCGGGACTGGAACATCGCCTCGGGCACCGGTTGTTCCAGCAACGCCGCGGCTTCCTCGTGCCGGCCCCTCTTCGTGGCCGCGTTGATGAGGATTCCCAGCGGCATTCCCAGCGCGACCCCCCACCCGCCGGCGGGCATGACGTCCAGCGCGGTCTGCGCGTGCTCGAACGCCGAGCCGAGATCGCCGCGCCGCAACGACACCTCGGCCCGCACGCACGAGAAGAACGCCCGTGCCACGACGAGGTTCTTGGCCCGCGCCTCCTCCAGCAGCCGGTCGCACCAGTGCGCGGCCACGTCGAGCCGGTCCGCGTACACCAGGGCCTGCAACGCGAGCATCGCCGACTCCGGCCCCCACGACGCGCTGTCGGAGGGTCTCGCCGCCTGCAGGACGTGTTCGGCGTCCGTGGCGGACTCGTCGTTGGGGCCGTAGGTCAGCACGTTGGCCAGAGCGGCGACGGCCTTCAGCATCGGCCCGGACGTCAGGCTGACCGTCCTGGCCTTCACCGGCTCCGCCAGGGGACGCCGCGCCAGCGTCGGATGCGAGCAGGCCAGCCACAGCTCCACCGCCCGCAGGCCGCTGCCGGAGGACCGCCGGATCCGTTCCAGGGCCTCGGTGGCCTCGTCGACGTGGCAGTTCCACAGCATCGGCTGCACCAGTGACGTCACGTCGCGATCGGAGAGCTGCCCTGCCCGCATCGCCGGGACCACGGTGCCCAGCCGGCGTCCGGCGGCGGAGGGGTTGACGCGCCACTCCACCCGGACGAGCTTCGCCGCGATGGCCGCCCTGCCGTGCACCTCGACGCACGCACGATGGGCGAGCTCCAGATACCGCAACGCCGTGTCGATCTGCTCGTCGCGCAACGCGTGTTCGGCGGCCTCCTCGAAGACCGGCACCATCCACGGGTTCTCGGAGTGGTCGGCCATCACCAGGTAGGGCGCCACCTCGGTGGCGGGCGCGCCTTCGTCGTGCAGCAGCAGCGCCGCCCCGAGGTACATCTCCTTGCGGTCCTGAGTGGACAGATCGTCCAGCACGGCGGTGCGGGCGGCGGGGTCGCGGAACCAGCCGTCGCCGAGCAGGCCCGCCTCGTTCATCACGTCCAGCGCCGACGCCACGGCCTCGGCGTCGACGCGGGCCAGGCGGCTCAACGACTCGCGGGTCGCGTTCTCCCCCGTCACGGCCAGGGCCCGCGCGACCGGCAGCACGTGGTCGTCGCAGCGGTGCAGGCAGCTGACCAGCGCACGCCGGTAGCCGGGGCCGATGACGAGGCCGCCGTCGTCGCGCGGCTTGCACAGGCGCTGGTCGTCGAGCAGCGACCGGATCAGCAACGGGTTGCCGCCCGTCAGCCTCATCGCGTCCGCCGCGTGCCGTGGCGACTCGAACAGCTCGTCCACCGCACCCAGTGGTGCCAGCGGGACGTCCCGGCAATGCGGGTGCCGCAACAGTTCGGTGTGCAGCGGGGTGTGCGCGGCGCGCGGTGACGCGGTCTCGCTCAGCATCAGCAGCACCTTGGCCTGGCCGAGCCGCCGGATGAGGTAGAGCAGCCAGTGCAACGACGGCGGGTCGGCGTGCTGGACGTCGTCGACGCCGATCACCAGCGGCGTCTCGGCCGTCAGGTCCAGCAACGCGATGCACAGCGCGTGCAGCTGCCGGGCCGACGGGCCGTCGGCGGACCGCGCGGCGGCGTCGAGGAGTTCGCCCACCTCCGCCGGAACGTCCAGCGGGTGGAAGATCTGGCTCACCACGCCGAAAGGCAGGTCCTTTTCGAACGCCGAACAGGTCGCCTTCACGAAACTGACGCCGGACGCCTCGCCGAACGCGTGCAGCAGCTCGGTCTTCCCGCTCGCCACCGGCCCGGTCAGCAACGCGACCCTTCCGGATCCTGACAGGGAGTCCGTCAACAGCGTCTGCAGGGTGGCCCACTGGTCGTCGCGCTCGATGAGTCCCGCGAGCCTTGCCCTGGTCACACTGTTGTCGGACGTCCTGGTCATGATGATGTACCTCTCGCCACGACGGTCAGCCACGAGGGTCGCAGGTGGACACACCCTCATCAAATCGATACGTGCCGGTTCTAGGTGTTCTCCTGGAGCTGGGACGTCATCCGGGACACACGCCCGCGGCGTCCGGCAGGCTCGCACTCACAGTGTCATGTCCTCGTTGGGTGTCAGCCCGAAGGGTGAAGTCCATGAGCCAGCGGCCGATCCTGTTCGTCAGCCTGCCCGAGAGCGGCCTGCTGAACCCGATGCTCGTGCTCGCGGAGGAACTGTCGCGCCGCGGCGTCGAGAACCTGTGGTTCGCCACCGACGACAAGGGCCGCGAGGAGGTCGAGGCCGCCGCGGTCGGCTCGCCGATCGAGTTCTTCTCGCTGGGCGAGGTGATCCCGGAGATGTCGTCGGTGACGTGGCCGAACGACGTCTACGCGAAGGTGACGCAGCGGTCGCGGTTCAAGGCGCGCAAGGCCGTGATCGAGCAGACGCACCGGCCGGAGCTGCGGATTCCCAAGTACCGCAAGCTCGCCGAGCTCGTCGACGAGATCAAGCCCGCGTTGATGGTCGTCGAGTCGATGTGCATGTTCGGCTACGAGGTCGCGATCACCAAGGGCGTCCCGTACGTGCTCAGCGACCCGTTCGTGCCGTCGAACCTCGTGACGTCGGCGGTGCCGATCGGCCCGTCGTACACCCCGAAGGACTTCCCGCGCCCGCACACCGGCCTGCCCGCGGACATGACGTGGACGCAGCGCTGGGCCAACCGGCTCTTCGGGTGGCGCACGCTCGCGATGGCGTTCTCCAAGGGCAACAAGGAACGCAACGCGCGCAACCAGCAGGTCGTCGCCGAGCTCGGCATCTCGCCGGAGGCGCTCGGCCAGTTCGCGCGGGTCGAGAAGTCCGAGCTGGTGCTGTGCTACTCGATCCCGGAGATGGACTACCCGTTCGACGTCCCGGAGAAGATCCGCACGGTCGGCGCGCTGGTGCCGCCGCTGCCGCAGGCCGAGCCCGGTGAGCTCGGCGAGTGGCTGGACGCGCAGAAGTCCGTGGTGTACATGGGGTTCGGCACGATCACCCGGCTGACGCGCGACCAGGTCGAGGCGTTCGTGCAGGTCGCGTATCGGTTGGAAGGCAAGCACTCGGTGCTGTGGAAGCTGCCGCGCGACCAGCAGAAGTTCCTGCCGGGAAAGCTTCCGTCGAACCTGCGCATCGAGGCGTGGGTGCCGTCACAGCTGGACGTGCTGGCGCATCCGAACGTCAAGGTGTTCTTCACGCACGCGGGCGGAAACGCCTACACGGAAAGCATCTACTTCGGCAAGCCGATGGTGTCGCGGCCGCTGTGGGTCGACTGCTACGACCAGGCCGTGCGGGCGGAGAGCTTCGGTGTCGGGCTGACGCTGGACAAGCCGCACACCGTCGACCCTGCCGACGTCGTGGACAAGCTCACCCGCGTCCTGGACGACCCGGCGTTCCGCGAGAACGCCGAACGTCTCGCCGCGCTGCAGCACGCCGCCGGTGGCCGCAAGACCGCCGCCGACCTGATCCTCTCCCTTCCCGCGCTGTCCTCGAAGTGAGTTGACGATGAGCTACCGCTACCCCGTGTCGATGCCTTCGTTGCGCGGCAACGAGCTCGAGTACACGACGAAGGCCGTGACGGACGGCTGGATCTCCTCGCAGGGCCCGTACGTGCCGCGGTTCGAGGAGGCTTTCGCCGCCTACAACAACGTGAAGTACGGCGTCGCGTGCTCGTCCGGCACGACAGCGCTGACGCTCGCGTTGCGCGCGTTGGGGATCGGCCCCGGCGACGAGGTGATCGTGCCGGAGTTCACGATGATCGCCTCGGCGTGGGCCGTGACGTACACCGGTGCGACGCCCGTGTTCGTGGACTGCGCGGACGACCTGAACATCGACGTGACGAAGATCGAGGAGAAGATCACCCCGCGCACGAAGGTGATCATGCCGGTGCACGTCTACGGCCGGCAGTGCGACATGGAGCCGATCCTCGAGCTCGCCTACGAGTACAACCTGCGCGTGGTCGAGGACTCGGCCGAGGCGCACGGCGTGAAGCCGACCGGGGACATCGCGGCGTTCTCCCTGTTCGCCAACAAGATCATCACGTCCGGCGAGGGCGGTGTCTGCGTCACGAACGACCCGCACCTGGCACGGCAGATGGCGCACTTGCGGGGGATGGCGTTCACGCGCGACCACAGCTTCCTGCACAAGAAGCTCGCCTACAACTTCCGCATGACGAACCTGCAGGCCGCGGTCGCGCTCGCGCAGACCGAACGCCTCGACGAGATCATCGCGACGCGCGCGCGGATCGAGAAGCGGTACGACGAGGGACTTCGGGGCATCGAGGGCATCACCCTCATGCCGCCGCGTGACGTGTTGTGGATGTACGACCTGCGCGCGGAACGCCGTGACGAGCTGATGGCGTTCCTCGCGGAGAAGGGCATCGAGACCCGGCTCTTCTTCAAGCCGATGAGCAGGCAGCCCGGCTACCTCGACCCGGTGTGGCCGTCGCTGAACGCGAACCGGTTCGCCGAGGACGGGCTCTACCTCCCCACCCACGCCGAGCTGACCGAAGACGACCAGGACTACATCGTGGGGCAAGTCCGCCAGTTCTACGAGGGATGACATGACATGACGAGCACTGACGCCGCCCAGCTGGTCCCGTTCATGATGCGCCGTCCCGGCGCGCCCTTCCCTCCCCCCGAGTACGAGGAGTTCCGCACCAAGCCCGGCCTGGTGAAGGCCGCGTTGCCCTCCGGTGAGACCGTGTGGCTGGTCACCCGGCACGAAGAGGTGCGCGCGGTGCTCACCGACCCGCGCATCAGCTCGAACCCGGCGAACGAAGGCTTTCCGCGGCCGTCGCGCACCGTGGGCGCGCCGTCCGCGGACGAGGTGCCCGGCTGGTTCGTGTCGCTGGACCCGCCCGACCACAACAGGTTCCGCAAGGCGCTCATCCCCGAGTTCACCGTGCGCCGCATCCGGTCGCTGCGCCCGGCGGTCGAGGAGATCGTCGACCGCGCGATCGACCAGATGCTGGCTCGCGGTGACAGCGCGGAGCTCGTCGAGGACTTCTCCCTGACGGTGCCGTCGCTGGTGATCTCGTCCCTGCTCGGAGTGCCCAAAGTGGACCGCGACTTCTTCGAGGAGAAGACGAAGGTCCTCGTGACGCTGACGTCGACCGACGAGCAGCGCGACAAGGCGTCCGAACACCTGCTCCGCTACATCAACCGGCTGATCACGATCAAGTCCAAGCGCCCTGGCGACGACCTGATCAGCAGGCTTCTCCAGGGCGGTCTGCTGACGCCCCAGGAGCTGTCCGGTGTCGCGATGCTGCTGCTCATCGCGGGCCACGAGACGACGGCGAACAACATCTCCCTCGGCGTCGTCACCCTGCTGCAGCAGAAGCAGTGGATCGGCGACGAGCGCACGATCGAGGAGCTGCTGCGCTACCACTCGGTGGCCGACCTGGTGGCGTTGCGGGTGGCGGTCGAGGACGTCGAGATCGGCGGGCAGCTGGTCCGCAAGGGCGAGGGGATCGTGCCGCTCGTGGCGGGCGCAAACCACGACCCGGAGATGTTCGAACGGCCGCACGAGTTCGACCCGTCCCGTCCGGCCACGGGACACGTGGCGTTCGGGTACGGCGTGCACCAGTGCCTCGGCCAGAACCTGGTGCGGCTGGAGATGGAGGTCGCCTACCGCGGCCTGTTCGGGCGGATCCCGACGCTGGAGGTCGCGGTGCCGCTGGAGGAACTGCAGTTCAAGTACGACGGAGTCCTCTTCGGACTCCACGCGCTTCCCGTGCGCTGGTAATCGTGGGAGGGACTTCGATGGCTCGGATCACCGTGGACACCGGCAAGTGCATCGGCTCGGCCCAGTGCGTGCTGGCCGCGCCGGACGTGTTCGACCAGGACGACGACGGGTTCGTCATGGTGCTCGACGACAACCCGTCCGGTGAGGCGGAGACGACGGCGCGCACCGCCAGGGGCATCTGCCCCGCGCAGGCGATCACCGTGCACGACTAACGGCCGCGGCGGGGTTTCGCGCGCTTGGCCGGCTTCTGCTGCCGGGGTGCGGGACCGCGCCGCTGCTGCTTCCTCACCGGTTCCTGCTGCGGCCCGCGGGTGCTGTTGACCGTGCGGCCGCGGACGATGCCGATCATGTGCTCGACCAGCTCGGGGTTCTCGTCGCGGATCGGGAACGACAGCGCCACCCGTGACTGCGGGGCGTCGGTCAGCGGCGCGTACGTGAGGTCCTTGCGGTGGTGCAGCCGGGCGAGCGACTGCGGCACGACCAGCAGCCCGGCCCCGGCGGCCACGATCTCGATCGCGTCCGCGGTGGTCTCCGGCCGTTCGACGGGCGGCTGCCCCGGGACCTCGTCCCACTGCAGCACGTCGTCGAGCGGCTGCCAGAGCACGTGCTCCTTCAGGTCCTCAAGGGACAGTTCGTCAGCGGCGGCGAACTCGTGGTCCTTGGGGAACACGACCACGGTGGTCTCGGTGTAGAGCGGGATGGCGTGCAGGTCCTCGCGGTCGCCGGGCAGCCTGAGCAGCGCGGCGTCGGCCTCGCCGGAGCGCACCTTCTCCGCGGCTTCGGCGACGGTCACCTGCACGAGGGTCAGCGGGGTCTCCGGCAGGCGTTCCTGCCAGACCCGTGCCCACTTGCCCGGCGTCACACCTGGGACGTACGCGAGCGTGAACGATCCGGTCACGTGCTGAGGCTAGCCTGTCCGGCTCTGGCGGAACTCTCCGGTTACTCTTTTCGCATGAAGTCGCAGCAGACCATGAAGCCCGCCACCGCCGCCAAGAAGCTGGGCGTGTACCTCGAGGCCACGCCCGAGGAGTTCCGTGCGGGTGTCGTGTCGCGCGACGAGCTCAACGAGCTGCAGGCCAACCCGCCGGAGTGGCTGCGCGAGCTGCGCCGCAACGGCCCGCACCCCAAGCAGCTCATCGCGCAGAAGCTGGGCATCTCGACCAGCGGGCTGGCGCGGGCCGGCATCACCGAGGCGCTGACCACGGACCAGATCAACGCGATCAAGGACGAGAACCCGGACTGGCTGGTGCGCGAGCGCGAGACCTACCAGGAGTTCCGTGCCGAAGAGGCGCGCCTGAAGGAGAAGGCGCGCCTCGACGAGGAGTGACTCAGCAGCGTTCCTCGGTGTTGGCCGCGTAGACGATCTCGCCGCGGCCGACGGCGCCGTAGGCCTTGGTGCACTTGTTGACGGTGCGCAGGCCGTCGGACCACACCTCGCGGTCGTTCTTCGGGTCGACGTTGTAGCCCTGCACGTCGCCCGTGCCCTTGACCCACAGGCCCGCGCCGGCGTCGAAGCCGCGGTGCGTGCTCGCCCACGACTCCCACACGTAGGTGTACCCGTAGTTCTTGTCACAGCCCACGAACTGCTTGATGGACGCGATCGTCTCGCCGCCGCCCTTGAGGATCTTCGTCGCGCCGATCTGGGTGACCCGAGAGCATCCCGGTGCCGTCTCCGCGGTCGCCGGGGTACCGCCGAGCAGCGCGATGCCCGCGGCCAGGCCGACGGTGAGCACGACACTCCTGAACTTCTTCGCCATGCCCGGCACCGTGCCAGCGCGCGCTGACACGGTGCTGACAGGTGATGCCGGTCACCAGGTGAGCGGGAACTTCTCCAGTCCACCGGCGAGCCGGCCACCGGGATGCGATTCGAGCTCGGACTCCGGCACGGCGAGCCGCAGCGTGGGCAGGCGCTCGAACAGGGTCGTGAACGCGACGGCGAGGATGATCCGCACGAGCGGGGCGCCGGTGCAGTGCCGCATGCCGTGGCCGAACGTGAAGTGGTGGTTGGGCGAGCGGGTGACGTCGAAGCGGTGCGGGTCGTCGAACGCGCGCGGATCGAAGTTGGCGAGGCTGAAGTCCAGCATCACCAGGTCGCCTTCCTTGATCGTCACGCCGCCGATCTCGATGTCCTCGCTGGCGTAGCGGGGCAGGACGGGCGAGCTGATGGTGGCGCGCATGACCTCGTCGACGGCCTGGGCCATGATCGTCGGGTCGGACATGGCCTTCGCGAGCTGGTCGGGGTTGCGCAGGAACAGCAGCACGCCGAAGTCGAGGTGGCTCGCGAGGCCCGCGAGGCCGGTGAACAGCAGCGTGACGACGTGCAGGCCGATCTCCTCGTCGGTGAGGCCGGCCTCGATGAAGCGGGAGATGACGTCGTCGCCGAGCTCTGATCGGCGCCTCGCCCCGATCTCGGCGGCGAAGCCGAACAGCGGGTCCATGCCGGACTCGGCGTGCTGCTGGTCGGACGCGCCGACGGTGTCCATCATGTCGAGGAGCCGGCGGCGGTCCTCTTCGGGAATGCCGACCATGTCGCACAACGCCTGCTGCGAGTAGTCCATCGAGTAGGCCTCGTGCAGGTCGACCGGCGGGCCCGCGGCGATGATGGCGTCGAGCTTGGCGTTCGCGATGGCCTCGACGCGGGCCTTGCGTTCGATGACGCGGCGGGCGGCGAAGCTCTTGGTGTACAGAACGCGTTTCTTCTCGTGGCGTTCCTTCTCGACCTCGATGTCGTCGCTGGTGACGAGCATGTCGAGCATGGGGTTGCGCAGGAACCGCGGCGCGGTGGCCGGGTCCTTGTGGCTGCGGCCGAGCTTGTTGTTCTGCAGCAGCGACTTCACCTCGGCGTGGCGGGTGACGAGCCAGCCCTCGTCGCCGGCCGGCGTCCGGATGCGGCACACCGGAGCCTGCTCCTGCAGCCGCAGCCGCAGTTCGCTGAACGTCAGGATCGACGGCAGTTCGACCCCGATCAGGGGCAGTTCCTGCGATGTGGTCATCGGACGCCTTCCAGTTTCTCGATACGGGTGCTGAGCCAGTCCTCCATCACGGCCGCGACGACGCCCGCGTCCTCCTTGACCATGGCCATGTGGTCGGTGGCGACGACGCGGATCTCGTCGGCGGGCACGTCGACGTCCTGGTCGGTGGTGACGAGGTCGGTGCCCTTGACCTCGTTGGCGCAGCGGATGAGCAGCTTGGGAACCGTCGTGTGCAGGCCGGTGTCGATGATGAGCGGGAACCAGTGCGCCATCGCGGACAGGCGGGTGCTGTTCATGTTCACCGCGGGCGAGTCCATGGTGTTGAAGTAGTTCGTGGTGACGGCGTCGAAGTCCATGCCCTCGCTGGAGTTGTAGTTCATGCTCAGGGTGTCGAGCATGATCACGGCCTCCGGGGTGATGCCCCACGTCTGTTCCAGCACGGCCGCGGCGAAGTAGGCGAGGGTGCCGCCGGAGGAGTGTCCGACGAGGACGAACGGGTCGCCGTCGGTGCCGTTGAGGATGCTCTCGGCGACGAACCTGGCGGCGGCCTCGGTGGTGCGCGGGAGTGCTTCGCCGTCGCCGAAACCGATGAGCGGCAACGCGGACACGTGCCGCCTGCCGCGCAGGTGGGCGGCGAGCCGCGCGTACATGTGGACGCCAGCGGTGGCGCCGGGGGCGCTGATGCAGACGAGTTTCGGCAGCCGGGGGCCTTCGGCGAGCGTGACGGGGCTGGGCAGGTCCTCGAGTTCGGCGGGGCTGTCGAACATGGGGCGCAGGTTGGCGACGGCCTTGAGCATCCGCAGGCCTTCGACGACCTTGCCGCTGGTGACGCTCTCCATGAACAGGCCGAAGACCGTGTCGTTGGCGTTGACGGTCATGCCGTTGCTCGTCGCGGGTCCGGCGATGGTGCCGAGCTCGGAGTCGACCCTGGTGGCCAGTGCGGCGGGGGTGCCGCTGTCGAACACCGCGCTGCCGGGGAGCTTGAGGCCCAGCATGTCGTTGAGCTGGTTGCGCAGCTCGACGGCGATGAGCGAGTCGAAGCCCAGTTCCAGGAAGTTCTTCTCCGGGTCCACTGTGGACGGGTCGTTGTGGCCGAGGAGTGCGGCGCAGGTGCCGACGACGAGGCCGCGGATCTCGTCGGCGCGGTCGTCGGGGTCGGTGGCGCGTAGCCGGTCGAGGACCGTGACGGCGGTCAGCTGGCTCTGCTGCGGGAGTGTCTGTGCGTCGACGATGTCGCGCAGCAGCGGGGCGACGCGCTGCTGGTTGCGGTTGACGTGCATGGGCACGACGGCGTTCTTGTTCGCGGCGAGGGCGGCGTCGAACAGCGCGAGGCCCTGTTCCGCGGCGAGCGGGGGCATGCCGGAGCGGGTGATGCGGTCCATGGCGGCTTCGCTGAGCCCCGCGGTCATGCCGCCGTCCTGCGCCCACGGTCCCCAGGCGAGGCTGATGGTGTTCTCACGCGTGGCGGCCAGCGCGTCGAGGTAGGCGTTGGCGGCGGCGTAGTTGCCCTGGCCGGCCGCGCCCAGGACGCCCGCGACGGAGCTGTAGAGGACGAGCAGCCTCAGGTCGTGCTGGGCGAGCAGGTGCGCGGCGTCGACCTTCGGGGTGAGGACGCTCGTGAGGCGGTCCGGGGTGAGGGCGTCGACGAGGGCGTCGTCCAGCACGCCCGCCGTGTGGATGACGGTGGTGAGCGGGTGGTCCGTGGCGGCGAACAGGGTCTGGACGTCGTCGGGGTTGGTGACGTCGGCGGCCGCGATGGTGACGGTGGCGCCCTTGTTCTCCAGCTCCTGCTTGAGGTTGCGCGCGCCGGGTGCCTCCTCGCCGCGGCGGCTGGCGAGCAGCAGGCGCTTCACGCCGTGCCGGGTGACGAGGTGCCGGGCGAGCTCGGCGCCGAGACCGCCGGTGCCGCCGGTGATCAGGACGGTCTCGTCCTCGCCCCACTCGTGCTTCGCCTCGGGGTTCTCCGGGAGTTCCTTGAGGCGGGCGACCCTGACCCTGCCCTCGCGGACGAGCACCTGCGGTTCGTCGCCGTTGACGAGCTCGGTGAGCAGGGCGCCGGAGACGTCGAGGCCGTCGCTGTCGACGAGCAGGAACCGGCCGGGGTTCTCGGCCTGCGCCGCGCGGACGAGGCCCCACACGGCGGCGGCGGCCAGGTCCTCGCCGGTCGCCGCGCCACGGCTGACGAAGACGACTTTCGAGTTCTCGAACGCTGCCGCTTCCTGGAGGATGCTCAGCGCTCGCCGGGTTTCGGCGTGCACGCTCGCCGGGGTGTTGTCGCCGGTGACGGCCACGACGAACACGTCCGGCGTGGTCTGCTGGGCGGCTTCGGTGAGGGTTTCGCCGTAGCCGCTGACGGACTGGCCCGCCGCGTACAGGACGTGGGCGAGGTCGAACTCGTCGCCGCCGATGATGGCCCACCGCGCGCCCGTGACGGCCGGTGCGTCCACTGTGGACTTGACCCACGCGACCTCGTACAGGGCGGGGCGGCTGGCGTTCGGCTGGGTGCCCGGCGCCATCGTGCTCCGCGGCCAGAACCGCTCGGTGTCGAACGGGTAGGTGGGCAGGTCGATCTTCCTGCCGCTCTTCGGCCAGTCGATCCTGCTGCCGGTGGTGTAGAGCTTGGCCAGCGCGGTGATGAACGCCGTGACCTCGTCCTTGTCCTTGCGCATCGTCGGGATCGCGCGGTCGACGAGGGCGGCCAGGACGGCGCTGGGGCCGATCTCGACGAACGTGGCGTCGCCGATCTCCTCGACGTTGTCGGTGAAGCGGACGGTGTCGCGGACGTGGCTGACCCAGTAGTCGGATTGTTGAACATTCCCACGAGCGACAAGTGGGATTGTCGGATTGTTGAACGAAATGCCGTGGATGGCCTGGCGGAAGTCGTCGAGCATGGGCTCCATCAGCGGCGAGTGGAACGCGTGGCTGACGCTGAGCTGCTTGGTCTTGCGATCGTTGAATCGTTCAACAATCCTACGTGCCTCTTGTTCAACACCGGCGATGACGATGCTCGTGGGCCCGTTGATCGCGGCGATGGAGACACCGTCGGTCAGGTGCGGGGTGACCTCGTCCTCGGTGGCCTCGATCGCGATCATCACGCCGCCCTCGGGCAGTGCCTGCATGAGCCGCGCGCGTTCCCGGACGAGCCGGGCGGCGTCCTCGAGGCTGAGCACACCCGCGATGTGGGCGGCGGCGATCTCGCCGATGGAGTGGCCCGCGACCTTGTCCGCCTTGAAGCCGTAGCTCTCCAGCAGCCGGTACAGCGCGACCTCGAACGCGAACAGCGCCGGCTGGGTGTAGCCGGTCTGGCCGAGCTTCGCCTCGTCCTCCCACATGACCTGCTTGAGGTCTGGCGGGAGATGCGCGAGGGCGGCGTCGAGGGCTTCCCGGAACGCCGGGAACGCCTCGTACAGCTCCTTGCCCATGCCGGCCCGCTGGGCACCCTGCCCGGAGAACAGCGCGGCCACGGGCTTGCGCGCCACGGTCCCGGTCGCGATCACGTCGCCGTCGAGGACCACCGCGCGGTGGTCGAACGTCGTCGGCCTCGTGGTGAGCAACGAGTACGCGATGTCTCCCGGCTCTGCGTCGAGAGCTTTGAGCTGTTCGATGCGTGCCTTCAGCGAGTTCGCCGACTTCGCCGACACCACGAACGGGTGCCTGCCCGCCAGGCCCTGGATCGATTCCGGCTCGCCCCCTCCGGGGGAGACCGAGGTCCCCACTCCTATCGTCTCAGAGGGGTCTGACAGTTCTGGGGCTTCTTGGATGATCACGTGGGCGTTGGTACCGCTCACGCCGAAGGACGACACGCCGGCCCGGCGCGGTTTGCCGTTGCGGGGCCAGGGGGTGGTCTCCGTCAGCAGCTCGACGTTGCCCGCGGACCAGTCGACGTGGGACGACGGCGCGGTGACGTGGAGCGTGGGCGGGAGGGTGTCGTGGCGCAGCGCCTCGACCATCTTGATCACGCCCGCGACGCCCGCCGCGGCCTGGGTGTGGCCGATGTTGGACTTGATCGCGCCGAGGCGCAGCGGGGTGGCGCGGTCCTGGCCGTAGGTGGCGAGGAGGGCCTCGGCCTCGATGGGATCTCCCAGCACGGTGCCGGTTCCGTGGGCTTCGACAGCGTCCACATCGGACGCGGACAGGCCCGCGGAGGCCAGCGCCGCCTTGATCACCTCGCGCTGGGCGGGGCCGTTCGGGGCGGACAGGCCGTTGGAGGCGCCGTCCTGGTTGACCGCGCTGCCGACGACGACGGCGAGCACCGGGTGGCCGTTGCGCTGGGCGTCGGAGAGCTTCTCGACGAGCAGCACGCCGACGCCCTCCGACCAGCCGGTGCCGTCGGCGTCGTCCGAGAACGCTTTGCACCGGCCCGACGTCGCGAGGCCACCCTGCCGGGTGAATCCGGCGAAGTTCGAGGAAGTCGCCATGACCGTGACGCCACCGGCGACCGCGAGAGAGCACTCACCGTTGCGCAGCGCGGCGGCAGCGAGGTGCAGTGCGACCAACGAGGACGAGCACGCGGTGTCGATCGTGACGGCGGGCCCCTCGAAGCCGAACGTGTAGGAGACGCGTCCGGAGATGACACTGGCCGCGGTGCCCATGCCCGCGTGGCCCTCGACGTCCTCCTGGGAGGCGATCAGGACGTGGCCGTAGTCCTGGCCGTTGGTGCCGATGAAAACGCCGGTGCGGGAGCCGCGCAACGTCGTCGGGTCGATGCCCGCGCGCTCGACGGCTTCCCACGTGGTCTGCAGGAGGAGTCGTTGCTGCGGGTCCATGGCCAGGGCCTCGCGGGGCGAGATGCCGAAGAATCCGGGGTCGAAGTCGGCGGCGTCGTAGAGGAATCCGCCCTGCAGCGTCGCGCTGGTGCCGCCGGCGAGCGTGCCGAGGTCCCAGCCGCGGTCGGTCGGGAAGCCGGTGATGGCGTCACGGCCCTCCGCGACCAGCTCCCAGAGGTCTTCCGGGGAGCGGACGTCGCCGGGGAAGCGGCAGGCGATGCCGACGATCGCGACGGGCTCGTGCTTGCCGGACTCGGCCTCCTCCAGCCGCTGGCGGGTCTGGGCGAGATCGGCGGTGACCCACTTCAGGTACTCAACGAGCTTCTCTTCGTTCGGCATCGCCGGAAACCTTCCGTCTGCGGTCTGGATGGGGTCAGCGCTCGGTGCGGCGGCCGAGTTCGTTGTCGATGAAGGCGAACACGTCGTCCACGCTCGCCGAGTTGATGCGGTCGCTCACGGCGTCCTCGGTCCTGGCGCTGCCGTACTGGGCGAGCAGGTTGCGCAGGCGGGCGGCGACGCCGTCGCGCGCCAGGTCCTCCGCGGAGCTCGCGGCGAGCGCGGCCTCCAGACGGTCGAGCTCGGCGGTGATCGACGGTCCGGCGTCGTCGCCGAGCAGCTCACCCGCGAGGTACGCGGCCAGCTCGTCCGGCGTCGGGTAGTCGAACACCAGGCCCGCGGGCAGTTTCAGGCCGGTCGCCGCCGCGAGGCTGTTGCGCAGCTCCACGGCGGTCAGCGAGTCGAAGCCGAGGTCGCGGAACTGCTTGTCGTTGTCGATCGCGGCGGGTGACGAGTGCCCGAGGACACCGGCCGCGTGGCCGCGGACGAGGTCGACGAGGTACTTGGCGCGTTCTTCGGCCGGCAACGCGGTCAACGTCGCCGTGAAGTCCACAGTGGAGGTTTCGCCGCTGCCCGCCGTGCGCTTTCCACCGCGCACCAGGCCTCGCAGCACCGCCGCGACGGGCCCGTTGGTGCGGCCGGTGGTGATGCGGGCGGGCACGAGCACCGCGTCCTCGCGCGAGGTGGCGTCGTCGAACAGCGCCATGCCCTGCCGGACGGACAGCGGTGGCATGCCGGTGCGGCCGATGCGGTCCATCGCGCCGTCCCGCAGATGTGCTGTCATACCACCGGTTTGTGCCCACGGGCCCCACGCGAGTGACGTTGCCACGAGCCCTTGTGCACGCCGGTGTTCGGCGAGTGCGTCGAGGAAGGCGTTGGCCGCGGCGTAGTTGCCCTGTCCCGCGCTGCCGAGCACACCGGACACCGACGAGTACAGCACGAACGCCGCGAGCTTCTGCTGTTTCGTTGCCTCGTGGAGGTTCCAGGCGCCGTCGACCTTGGGCTTGAGGACGGCGCTGAGCCGCTCCGGCGTGAGCGATCCGATGACGCCGTCGTCGAGCACACCGGCGGTGTGGATGACGGCGGTGAGCTTGACGCCCTGCACGACCTTCTTGACCGCGTCTAGGTCGGCGGTGTCGCAGGCGGCGATCGTGACGTTCGCGCCGTGCGCGGTCAGTTCTGCCTGCAGCGCAACGGCATCCGGCGCCTCGTTGCCACGCCTGGAGACCAGCAGAAGATTCCTGACGCCGCGCTCGGCCACGAGGTGCCTGGCCAGTTCCGCGCCCAGACCGCCGGTGCCGCCGGTGATCAGGACCGTGCCCTCCGGATCCCATTCGGTCGTCTCGGCGGTGCCGGTGACGCGAGCGAGGCGGGGCACGTAGGCCTGGCCTTCGCGGACACGGACCTGGGTCTCCCCCGCGTCGATCAGGCCGGTGGACAGCGGGGCGCTGCCGTCGGTGTCGACGAGCAGGAAACGGCCGGGGTTCTCCGACTGCGCCGTGCGGACGAGGCCTTCGACGGTCGCGCTCGCGAGACCGCTCGTCACGAACGCCAGCCGTTCGTCGGACCGCTGCACCAGCTCCAGCGCCTTGGCGGCGAGTTCGTGTGCCTGCCGCACGACGTCGCCGTCGGCCGTGAGCGCGATCTCCCGGACGTCCTGCGCGGGCTGGGTTTCCGGTGCGGGCACCCACTCCAGGCGGAACAGGGAGTCCTGGTGCTGCTGCGCGGCGAGCGGCGCGCCGAACACGACGTTGCGCGCCGACACCACCGGTGCGCCGGTGACGTCGACCGCGGCGAACTCGCCGTCGCGCAGGCGGATCCGCAGCGTGTCCGCGCCGACCGCGTGCAGGCTCACGCCGTGCCACTGGACCGGCACCTGAGTTTCCTCGACGATCCTGGTCGCGCAGTCCAGCAGTGCCGGGTGGACGCCGTAGAACTGGGCGTCCGCGGTGCCTTCCGGCAGCGCGACTTCCGCGTACACGGCGTCACCGGCCTGCCAGATCTGCTCGCCGATCGCCGTGGCGCCCTTCGGCGGCCATTCGCTGACCGTGAAGCCGGCCCGGTACTCGCCGTCCGCCAGGACACCGTGCGCGATCTGGACGAACGGCTGGTCGTCGTTCTGTCGCGTGTAGACGGTGAGGGAGCGCTTCCCGTTGTCCGGTGCGCCGACCCACACCTGCAGCACGCCCGGCGTGAGCGGCGCGGTGACCGTGAGCTCCTCGACCGTGCCGCAGCCGACCTGGTCCGCGGCCCGGAACGCGATTTCCGCGAACGCCGTCTCCGGGAACGCCACCGCCAGCCGGTTGGTGAACACGACGGCGTCTTCCTGCGCGACCGTCATCGCGGCGCCGAGCAGCGGGTGGTCGGCGGGCCCGAGGCCGAGGCCGGACGCGTCCGGCGCCTGAGCCATCGGTGTCGGCCAGTAGTGGCCGTGGTCGAACGCGTAGGTGGGGATGTCGACGCGTTTCGCCCCGGTGCCTTCGAAGGCGTGCGCCCAGTCGACGTCGACGCCCTGCACGAACAGCCTCGCGAGCGCCGTGAGCCAGGCGGTGGTCTCGTCGCGGTCCTTGCGCAGCGCGGGAACCGAGCCGTCGACGAGCGCCGACAGCACTCCGTCCGGCCCGATCTCCAGGAACGCGGTGACGCCCGCCTCCTCCAGCGCCGCGACGCCGTCGGCGAACCGCACGGCCTCCCGCACGTGCCGGACCCAGTACTCCGGCTCGGCGAGCTCGGCGCCCGCGATGCGTCCGGTCACGTTGGACACCACGGGGATGCGGGGCGCGGCGAACTCCAGCGCCGTCACTGCGGCGCGGAAGTCTTCCAGCATCGGCTCCATCAACGGCGAGTGAAACGCATGGCTGACCGGCAAACGCTTAGTCTTGCGCCCCCGCGCCGCGAATCCGTCGGCGATCTGCCGGACCGCCGCCTCCTCGCCCGCGAGGACCAGCGACCTCGGCCCGTTGATGGCCGCGATGGACACCGCGCCGGTTGTGTCCACCTCTTCTTCGGTGGCCTCGACGGCGATCATGGCTCCGCCCGCCGGGAGCGCCTGCATCAGCGCGGCGCGCGCGTTCACCAGCTTGGCCGCGTCTTCGAGGCTCAGGACCCCGGCGACGTGCGCGGCCGCGATCTCGCCGACCGAGTGCCCGCCGACGTGGTCCGGCTCGATGCCGAACGCCTCCGCGAGCCGGAACAACGCCACCTCGACGGCGAACAGCGCCCGCTGCGTGTTCCCGGTCTGGTTGAGCGCGTCCGCGTCGTCGCCCCACATGACGTCGCGGACGTCGACGTGCTCGAGCACCTCGTCCAGCGCCTTGCGGAACGCCGGGAACCTCTCGTACAGCTCGCGGCCCATGCCCAGGCGCTGCGATCCCTGCCCGGAGAACAGCACCGCGAGCTTGCGCCTGGTCGCCTGCCCCCACGCGATCTCCGCGCCGTCCAGCAACACCGCCCTGTGCTCGAACCGCGACCGCTTGACCAGCGAGAACCCGACGTCGAACGCGTCGGCCCGCACCGCGGAGATCCGGTCGACCTGAGCGCGCAGCGAAGCGGGGGACTTCGCCGAAACAACGAGCGGGGCCCCCTTGGGGGGACGCGAGGTCCCCACTCCAATCATCTCAGGCGGGTCTGACAGTTCCGGCGCGGTCGGTGCGGCCTCCAGGATGACGTGCGCGTTCGTGCCGCTGATGCCGAACGACGAGACGCCCGCCCTGCGCGGGCGGTCCACCGCCGGCCACGGGGTGTTCTCCTGCAGCAGCGAGATCGAGCCCGCGGTCCAGTCGACGTGCGACGTGGGTGTGGTGACGTTGATCGTGCGCGGCAGCACTCCGTGCCGCAGCGCCATCACCATCTTGATCACCCCGGCGGCACCGGCGGCGGCCTGCGTGTGGCCGATGTTCGACTTGATGGAGCCGAGCAGCAGCGGCTCGGAGCGGTCCTGGCCGTAGGTCGCCAGCAGCGCCTGGGCCTCGATCGGGTCGCCCAGCGTCGTGCCGGTGCCGTGCGCCTCCACCGCGTCGACGTCAGCGAACTTGAGGCCGGCCGACGCCAGTGCCTGCCGGATCACCCGCTGCTGCGACGGCCCGTTGGGCGCGGTCAGGCCGTTCGACGCACCGTCCTGGTTGACCGCGGAGCCACGCACGACGGCAAGAACCTCGTGCCCAGCGGCGATCGCATCGGACAGACGTTCCACCACGAGCACACCGATGCCCTCAGACCATGCGGTGCCATCGGCAGAATCCGAGAACGGCTTACAACGGCCGTCACGCGCAAGGCCGTCCTGCAGTGAGAACTCCATGAACGCACCGGGCGCCGACATCACCTGCACACCACCGGCCAGCGCGAGCGAGCACTCGCCGTTGCGCAGCGCCTGCACCGCGAGGTGCAGCGCGACCAGAGCCGACGAGCAGGCCGTGTCGATCGTCATCGACGGCCCTTCCAGCCCCAGCGCGTAGGAGAGCCGTCCGGCGATCACGCTCGGCGAGGTGCCGGTGCCCGAATACCCCTCCAGCGCCTGCTCGGACGCGAGCATCAGGTGCGCGTAGTCCTGCCCGGAAGCGCCGACGTAGACACCGGTCCGCGACCCGCGCAGCGTCAGCGGGTCGATGCCGGTGCGTTCCAGCGCCTCCCACGACGTCTCCAGCACGAGCCGCTGGTGCGGGTCCATCGACACGGCCTCGCGCGGCGAGATCCCGAAGAACGCCGGGTCGAACGCCGCGATGCCGTCGATGAACCCGCCCTGCCCGGTGACGGACTGCCCGGCACCGTCGCCGACGAGGTTCTCGTCCCAGCCGCGGTCGGTCGGGAACCCGGTGATCGCGTCCCGCCCGTCCAGCACCAGCTCCCACAGGTCCTCCGGCGAGGACACCCCGCCGGGGAACCTGCAGGCGATGCCGACGATCGCGATGGCCTCGTCGGAGACCCGCACGGAGTCCTCGACCTCGGTGCGGCCGCCGAAGAGCTCGGTGATCAGGTGCTCCGCCAGCGCCTGCGGCGTCGGGTAGTCGAACACGAGCGTCGCGGGCAGCGTCAGTCCGGTCGCGGTTCCGAGCCGGTTGCGCAGCTCCACCGACGTCAACGAGTCGAAGCCCAGCTGCCGGAACTCGCGGTCGGCGTCGATCGCGTCCGCGGACGCGTGCCCGAGCACCGCGGCGGCCTCGCCGCGCACCAGGTCCACCACCGTCCGCACCCGCTCGGCCGGTCGAACGTCCTGCAACCCTTGCAGCGCACCGGTTCCCTGCGCGCGAGCCGCGGTCCGGCGTCCACCGCGCAGGAGGTTGCGCAGCAGCGGCGGCACCATCGTGGTGCTGGCCCCTGTGATGATCCGCGCGGGCACGACCAGCGGTTCGTCGACTCCGATCGCCGCGTCGAACAGCGCCAGCCCGTGCTCCAGCGAGATCGGCGGCATCGACGACTTCTCCAGCCGTTCCAGCGCGGCCGCGTCCATCGTGCTGGTCATGCCGACCTCGGACGTCCACGCGCCCCAGGCCAGCGACACCGCGGGAAGTCCGAGCGACCGCCGGTACTGCGCCAACGCGTCGAGGAACGCGTTGCCCGCCGCGTAGTTGCCCTGACCGGCCGTGCCGAGAACGCCCGACACGGACGAGTACAGGACGAACTGCGCGTCCGGCAACAGCGTGTGCAGGTTCCAGGCGGCGTCCACCTTGGGACGCAACACCTTCTCCAGCCGCTCGGGCGTCATCGCGGCGATCACGCCGTCGTCCAGCACACCGGCCGTGTGCACGACCGCCGTCACGTCGTGTCCACTGAGGACGGACGCCAGAGCGTCCCGATCGGCGACGTCGCAGGCCGCGATCGTCACGTCGGCATCCAGCTGCGCCAGCTCCGCCGCGCCGGGCGAGTCGGGCCCGCGACGGCTGAGCAGCAACAACTTCCGGACGCCACGCCCGACGAGGTGCCGGGCGAGCTCCGCGCCCAGTCCTCCCGTGCCGCCGGTGATCAGCACCGTGCCGTCCGGGTCCCAGCCCGCCGGCACGGTGATCACGATCTTGCCGATGTGCTGGGCGCGGCTCATGAACCGGAACGCGTCCCGCGCCCGCCGCACGTCCCACGTGGTGATCGGCAACGGCTGCAGGACGTCGCGCTCGAACAGTTCCACGAGCGCGACGAGCATGCGCTGGAGGTGGTCGGGGTGGACCTCGCCGAGGTCGAACGGCCGGTAGAAGATGCCCGGCACGTCCTGGCGCAGGTCGGTCTTGCCCATCTCCAGGAACCGCCCGCCCTCGCCGAGCAGCCGCAGCGACGCGTCGATGAACTCGCCGGTCAACGCGTTCAGCACGACGTCGACCTGGGGGAACTTGTGCTCGAAGCCGGTGTCGCGGGAGTTGCCGATGTGGTCGTCGTCGAGGCCGAGGCCGCGCAGCACGTCCCATTTGCCTTCGCTGGCGGTCGCGAACACCTCCGCGCCGAGGTGCCGGGCGAGCTGGATCGCCGCCATGCCGACGCCGCCGGCACCAGCGTGGACGAGCACCTTCTCCCCCGGCTGAACGTTGCCGAGCTCGATCAACGCGTAGTACGCCGTGAGGAACACCAACGGCACCGAGGCGCCCTGCTCGAACGTCCACCCGTCCGGAAGCCTGGTCAGGTAGGGCTCGTCGATGACGCCGACCGGTCCCATGCCGCCGAACAGCATGCCGAACACGGGGTCGCCGACCTTCAGGTTCTCGACCTCCGGCCCGATCTCGGCCACCACACCGGCGGCCTCCGCGCCGAACGAGCCGGCTTCGCCCGGATACATGCCGAGCGCGTTGAGGACGTCGCGGAAGTTGAGGCCCGCCGCCCGGATCGCGACCCGGACCTGCTTGCCCTGCAACGGTTCCGGCGTCCACGGCGAGAGGACGAGGTTGTCGAGGCTGCCTTTCGCGGTGGTGTCGAGGCACCACGACGTCCCGGCGGGCGGCACGAGCGTCGGCCCGGAAGCCAGCCGCGCCAACCGTCCGGCGTGGACGGTGCCGTTCCGCACGACGAGTTGCTGTTCCTCGGTGGCCAGCATGCCGGGCGTCAGTTCGCTGTGCTCGTCCAGGTCGACGAGCAGGAACCTGCCGGGGTTCTCGGCCTGCGCGGACCGCACGAGGCCCCACGCGGCCGCCGCACCGAGATCGGTGATCGGTTCGTCGCCGATCGCCGCCGCGCCCCGCGTCACGAACACCACGCGTTCTTCGGCGTTCTGCAGGATCTCCAGCACGCGCCTGGTCGTCTCGTGGGCGGCCGCCGCGTCGGGTCCGCCGGTCAGCTCCACGACCTGCGCGTCGATCTCGGTCGCCGCGCCGGTCTGCACCGGCACCCAGTCGACGCGGAACAGCGAGTCCTGCACGGGGTTGGCGGGCGCTGTCGTGGACGGTGTCCTGACCACGAGCGACTTCACCGACAGCACGGGCGCGCCCTCGACGTCGACGGCGGTCACCTCGACGGCGTCGCCGCCGGTGTGCTTGAGGCGGACCCGCAGCCGCGACGGTCCGATGGCGTGCAGGGACACGCCGTTCCACTCGAACGGAAGCCCCTGCCCTGCGCCGTCGACGAACGTGATGGCGTGCAGCGCGGAGTCGAGCAGCGCCGGGTGCACGCCGAACGTCGCGGCGTCCTCGGCGGTGTCCGGCAGCGCGACCTCGACCAGCACCTCGTCTCCGTGGCGCCACGCCTTGCGCAGCCCCCGGAAGATCGGCCCGTAGGCCAGGCCGCCTTCCGCGAGCGTCTCGTAGAAGTTGTCGAGGTCGAGCTCTTCGGCCTTGGCGGGCGGCCACTCGGCTGTGTCGAACCCGGCCTGGTGCGGCCCTTCGGCGAGCGTGCCGGTGGCGTGCTGGATCCACTCGTCGGAGTCAGGCGACTGCGCGTGGATGCTGACGGGCCTGCGGCCCTGATCGTCAGGCGCGCCAACGCGAACCTGAACCGCGACGGCCTCCCGTTCGGGCAGCACGAGCGGCACGACGATCGTGAGCCCGTCGACGCGGTCGCAGCCCACCATGTCGCCCGCGCGGATCGCGAAGTCGAGGAACCCGGTGCCGGGGAACAACACCGCGCCGCCGACGACGTGGTCCGCGATCCACGGGTGCGTCGCGAGGCTGAGGCGTCCGCTGAGCACGAGCTCGTCCGTGCCCGCGACGGCGATGGCCGCGCCGAGCAACGGGTGCCCGCCGGACCTGAGCCCGTAGGCCGCGGGATCTCCCGCGCGCCCGCCGACCGTGGCCTTGGGCCAGAACCGCTCGTGGTCGAACGGGTAGGTCGGCAGGTTGATGAGCCGCCCGCCCGTCAGCCACGGCGTCCAGTCGACGCCGATCCCGTCGACGTGCAGCCGGCCGAGTGCGGTGGCGAGCGCTGCTTCCTCGGTCTTGTCCTTGCGCAGCACCGGAATCGCGCCGTCGACGAGTGCGGACAGCACGCCGTCCGGTCCGACCTCGAGGAACTTGGTCGCCGGGATCTTCGCCACGTTGTCGGTGAACCGGACCGCGTCCCGCACGTGGCTGACCCAGTACTCGGGGTCGGTGACGTCGCCAGTGGCCGCGATCGGGATGGTCGGCTCGGTGAAGTTCAGGTCCCGGATCGCCGCGCGGAAGTCGTCGAGCATCGGCTCCATCAGCGGCGAGTGGAACGCGTGGCTGACCTTGAGCCGCTTGGTCTTCTCGTAGCGGCTCGCGATGGCTTCGACCTCTGCCTCGTCGCCCGCGATCACGACCGACCTCGGCCCGTTGATCGCCGCGATCGACACCTTGCTCGTGAGGTGCCTGCTCACTTCTTCTTCCGTCGCCTGCACGGCGACCATCGCGCCCGTCTGCGGCAACGCCTGCATGAGGCTCGCGCGCGCACTGACCAGCTTCGCCGCGTCCTCCAGGCTCAGCACCCCCGCGACGTGCGCCGCCGCGATCTCACCGATGGAGTGCCCGGCCAGGTGGGCGGGCTTGATCCCGAACGCCCGCAGCAACCGGTAGAGCGCCGTCTGGAACGCGAACAACGCCGGCTGCGTGTACCCGGTCTGGTTGAGCTTCTCCTCGTCCTCACCCCAGATGACGCTCTTCAGCTCCGGGTCGAGGTGCGCGAGCACGTCGTCGAAGGCGTCCGCGAACTCGGGGAACCGCGCGTACAGCTCCCGCCCCATGCCGAGCCGCTGCGACCCCTGCCCGGAGAACAACACCGCCAGCGTGTGCTCCCCCGCCACCCCGCGAGCGACCTCGGCCCCGTCGAACAGCACCGCCCGGTGCTCGAACAACGCCCGCGACTTCACCAGCGAGTACGCGACGTCGACCGGCGCCGCCTCCACCGCGCGAATCCGCTCGACCTGGGCCTGCAACGACCCTGCCGACTTCGCCGACACCGCCAGCGGCACCGCCGCGCCGCCCGGTTGAGCAGGCGTTTCGGCCGGTACGCCGGAAGTCGGGGGGATCCCCGGCGCGGCTTCCAAGATCACGTGGGCGTTGGTGCCGGAGATGCCGAACGACGAGACGCCCGCGCGCCACGGCCGGTCGACGGCGGGCCACGGGGTGTTGGAGGTGAGCAGGGAGACCGCGCCCGCCGACCAGTCGATGTGCGACGAGGGTTGGGTGACGTGCAGGGTCCGCGGCAGCAGGCCGTGCTGGAAGGCCAGCACCATCTTGATCACGCCCGCCACGCCGGCCGCCGCCTGCGTGTGGCCCAGGTTCGACTTCACCGAGCCCAGCCACAGCGGCTCGACGCGGTCCTGCCCGTACACCGTCAGCAAGGCCTGCGCCTCGATCGGGTCACCCAGCACGGTTCCGGTGCCGTGCGCCTCGACAGCGTCCACATCGGACGGTGACAGGCCACCGGACGCAAGCGCTTGGCGGATCACCCTTTGCTGCGACGGGCCGTTCGGGGCGGTGAGGCCGTTGGAGGCGCCGTCGGAGTTGAACGCCGAGCCGCGCACCACCGCGAGCACCGGGTGCCCGGCGGCGATGGCGTCGGAAAGCCGTTCCACGACGAGGACACCGACACCCTCGGACCAGCCGGTGCCGTCGGCGGACTCCGAGAACGCCTTGCACAGGCCGTCCGGCGCGAGCCCGCCCTGCCGCGAGAAACCGGAGAAGGACGTCGGCGTCGCCATCACCGTGACACCACCGGCCAGCGCCAGCGAGCACTCGCCGCCGCGCAGCGCCTGCGCCGCGAGGTGCAGCGCCACCAGAGCCGACGAGCACGCCGTGTCGATCGTGACGGCGGGCCCCTCCAAGCCGAGGACGTAGGAGATGCGGCCGGAGATCACCGACGCGGCGAGCCCGGTGCCCGCGTGCCCCTCCAGGTCTTCGTTGGAGGCCATGACGACGTGCTGGTAGTCCTGACCGTTTGTTCCCACGAACACACCGGTCCGCGAGCCGCGCAACGACGCCGGGTCGATACCGGCACGTTCGACGGCCTCCCAGGACGTCTCCAGCAGGAGGCGCTGCTGCGGGTCCATCGCGAGCGCTTCCCGGGGCGAGATCCCGAAGAAGGCCGGGTCGAAGTCCGCGACGCCGGTCAGGAAGCCGCCGCGCAGCGTCGAGCTCTGCAGTGAGGCGAGGTCCCAGCCGCGATCGGTGGGGAAGTCCGACATCGCGTCCTCACCCTCGACCAGCACGCGCCACAGGTCTTCCGGCGAGTCGATGCCGTTCGGGAAGTGGCAGGCCATGCCGACGATCGCGATGTCGTCGGTCGTCTGCACGACCGACACGTCGTCGTCATCGCCTCCCTCCCCCAGCAACGAGGCGAGCAGGTGCTCGGCCAGCACGCGGGGTGACGGGTAGTCGAACACCAGACCGGCGGGCAGTGCGAGGCCGGTGATCTCGGTGAGGTGGTTGCGCAGCTCGACCGCGGTCAGCGAGTCGAACCCGATGTCGCGGAACGCCTTCTCCGGCGACACGGCTTCCTTGCCCGCGTGGCCGAGCACCTGGGCGGCGCGCGTGCGCACCAGGTCCAGGACGGGCTCAAGACGGTCTGCGGCAGGCAGTTCGCGCAGGCTGCGGCGCAGTTCCGCGGCGGCGGACTCGCTGTCGCGCCGCGCCGCCGCCAGCTCGTCCAGCACCTCACGAGCGCCGGGAAGCCCGGCCAGCACCGGAGTGGGCCGTAGGCTCAGCAACGCGCTGAGCAGCTGCGGCTGATGGAGGTCCGCGATCACGGCGGTCGGCGACGATTCCACCACCACGCCCCGCATCGCGGCGACCGCGAGCACCGGGTCCAAAGTGGACGCGCCGACCGACTTGATCGTCTGCGCGACGCGGTCCTCGCCCGCCATGCCGTCGCCGGTCCACGCACCCCACGCGATCGACGTGGCGGCAAGGCCTTGCTCGCGTCGCCGGGTGGCGATGGCGTCGAGCACGGCGTTGGCGGCCGCGTAGTTGGCCTGCCCGGGGTTGCCGATCGCGCCAGCGACCGACGAGAACAGGATGAACGCGTCGAGGTCGAGCTCGCGCGTCAGTTCGTCGAGCAGGAACGCCGACGTGACCTTGGACCGGAAGACGTCCGCGAACCGTTCCGGGGTGAGGCCGTCGAGCACGCCGTCGTCGAGCACACCCGCCGCGTGCACGACGGCGTTGACGTCCTTCAGCACCTCGGCCAGTTCGGCGCGGTCCGCGACGTCGCACTGGACGACCTCGACGCCCAGTTCCGCCACGATCTCCGCAGCACCGGGCGCGTCCATGCCGCGACGGCTCAGCAGCACGACCTTCTCCGCGCCCCGTGCCACCAGGTCGCGTGCCACGTGCTTGCCGAGCGCGCCCGTGCCACCGGTGATCACGATCTTGCCGCTCGGCTGCCATTCCCGGGACGACCGCGGCGCGACGAGAATCCGCCGCCCGAACACCCCGGACGCCCGCACCGCGACCTGGTCCTCGTCACTGGACAGGACCGCCGCGAACCGGTGCGCCACGCGCTCGTCCAGCTCGGCGGGCAGGTCGACCAGGCCACCCCAGCGGTTCGGGTGCTCCAGCGCGGCCACCCGGCCGAGCCCCCACACGCCGGCCTGCCAGGGGTCGCTGACGGCGTCCGCGCGTCCGGTCGACACCGCGCCGCGCGTCACCACCCACAGCGGCGCCATGACACCGGCGTCGCCGAGCGCCTGGATCAGCGCGGTGGTGCCGGTGATCAGGTCCAGCTCGTTCAGCGGCAGCACCGACACCACGCCCGTGAACGACACCTGCGCGTACTCCGCCAGCCGCTCCGCGAGGTGCTCACGGTCGGTCTGTTCCACGGCGAGCACCGTGACGTCGCCGAGCGCGGTGACGAGAACGTCGTCGATCGGCCCGACCACGAGCCACTTGCCGGGCTTCGCGGTGAGGCCGGTGATCGGCTGCCAGTGTTCCCTGTGCAGCCACGATTCCACAGTGGACTGCGCCTTGCGCTTGCCCCGCCACGCCGACAACGCGGGCAGCACTGCGGCAAGCGTGTCGCTGTCGAGGTCGAGCGTGGCGGCGAGCGACGCGACGTCCTCCTGCTCGACCGCGGTCCAGAACGCCGCGTCCGCCAGGTCCGTGACACCGGCTGCGGCCTCGGGCCAGAACCGCTCGTGCTGGAACGGATACGTCGGCAGGTCGACCCCGCGCCCGCCCCGGTAGAAGCTCGACCACTCGACGTGGACGCCACTGACGTGCAGCCGGGCGAGCGCTGTGAGGAACGCCTTGTGCTCGCCGCGATCCTTGCGCAGCACGGGAATCGCGCCGTCGACGAGCGCCGCCAGCACCCCGTCCGGTCCGATCTCCAGGAACGCGGTCGCGCCCTGCTCCTCCAGCCGCGTGACGTTGTCGGCGAACCGGACCGTGTCGCGCACGTGGCTGACCCAGTGCTCGGGATCGGTGACGTCGCCCGTGGTCGCGATCGGGATGGCCGGGTCGTTGAAGGTGAGGTTCCCGATCGCCGCGCGGAAGTCGTCGAGCATCGGCTCCATCAGCGGCGAGTGGAACGCGTGGCTGACGGCCAGCTGCTTGGTCTTGCGGCCGGGGAAGCCCGCGACCACCGCCAGCGCTTCCTCCTCGACACCGGCGATGACCAGCGAGTCGGCCGAGTTGATCGCCGCGATGGAGACGCCCGGCGTCAGGTGCGGGGTGACCTCGTCCTCGGTGGCCTGCAGCGCGATCATCACGCCGCCCGCGGGCAGGTTCTGCATGAGCTCGGCGCGCGCTGTGACGAGTTTCGCCGCGTCTTCCAGGCTCAGCACGCCCGCGACGTGCGCCGCCGCGATCTCACCGATCGAGTGCCCGGCGAGCAGGCGCGGTGTGATGCCGAACGACTCCGCGAGCCGGTAGAGCGCCACCTCGATCGCGAACAGGGCGGGCTGGGTGTTGCCGGTCTGGTTCAGCGCCTCGGCGTCGTCGCCCCACATGACCGACCGCACGTCGAGGTGCTCGAACACCTCGTCCAGCGCCTGGGCGAACGCCGGGAACTCCTCGTACAGCTCCCGCCCCATGCCGAGCCGCTGCGCACCTTGACCCGAGAACACCATGGCGAGCGTCTTGCCCGACGCCTCGCCACTGGCGAGCACCTCGCCGTCCAGCACCACGGCGCGGTGCTCGAACAACGTGCGGCGGTGCAGCAGCGAGTACCCGATGTCGAGCGCATCGGCCTCGACCGCCTGCACCCGTTCGATCTGCGCTTCCAACGCGGCGGGCGACTTCGCCGAAACCAGCCACGGAACCGGCCGCGCCGTGCCGGTCGCCGCTGGATCGATCCCGGCTGGACCCCCTCCGGGGGAGACCGAGGTCCCCATCCCAATCATCTCAGGGAGGTCTGACAATTCCGGGGCCTCGAGGATCACGTGCGCGTTCGTGCCGGACAGGCCGAACGAGGAGACGCCCGCGCGGGCCGGGCGATCCGTGACGGGCCACGGGGTGTTCTCGGTGAGGAGCTCGACGGCGCCCGCGGACCAGTCGACGTGCGACGTGGGGGACGTGACGTGCAGGGTCCGGGGCAGCATGCCGTGCTGGAACGCCAGCACCATCTTGATCACGCCGGCGACGCCCGCGGCGGCCTGGGTGTGGCCGAGGTTCGACTTGATGGCGCCCAGGTAGAGCGGGGCGCCGGCGCGGTCGCGGCCGTAGGTGGCGAGCAGGGCCTGGGCCTCGATCGGGTCGCCGAGGCGCGTGCCGGTGCCGTGCGCCTCGACGGCGTCGACGTCCGAAGCGGACAGTCCGGCGTTGGCCAGGGCCTGGCGGATCACGCGTTGCTGGGCGGGGCCGTTGGGGGCGGTCAGGCCGTTGGAGGCGCCGTCCTGGTTCACCGCGGAGCCGCGCACGACGGCCAGGATCCGGTGGCCGTTGCGCAGCGCGTCGGATCGGCGTTCGACGACGAGCACGCCGACGCCCTCTGCCCAGCCGGTGCCGTCGGCGTTGTCGGAGAAGGCGCGGCAGCGGGCGTCCGCCGCGAGGCCGCCCTGGGCGTTGAAGCCCGCGAAGTTCATCGGCGTGGACATCACCGTGACGCCGCCGACGAGAGCCAGCGTGGATTCGCCGGATCGCAGCGACTGCGCGGCCAGGTGCAGAGCCACCAGGGACGAGGAGCACGCGGTGTCGATCGTGAGCGCGGGGCCCTCGAAGCCGAACGTGTAGGAGAGCCGGCCGGAGATCACCGCGGCGGCGAGGCCCGTCGAGGCGTGGCCCTCGATGTCGCCGCGCGCCCGCAGCACGAGGTTCGTGTAGTCCTGGCCGTTCGTGCCGACGAACACGCCGGTCCGCGAACCGCGCAGGGTCGCGGCGTTGATGCCGGCGCGTTCGACGGCCTCCCAGGCGACCTCGAGCAGCTGGCGTTGCTGCGGGTCCATGGCCAGCGCCTCGCGTGGTGAGATGCCGAAGAACGCCGGGTCGAACTCCGCCGCGCCGTAGAGGAAGCCGCCCTCGACCGTGCCGCCTGCCGCGAGGGCGTCCTGTTCCCAGCCGCGGTCGGTCGGGAAGCTCCCGATCGCGTCGGTGCCGTCGGCCAGCAGCCGCCAGAGGTCTTCCGGGGACGTGACGCCGCCGGGGAAGCGGCACGCCATGCCGACGATCACGATCGGGTCGTCCGCGTCGGCGACGCCCTGCGCGGACACGTCGAGGTCCGCGCCCTCACCGGTCAGTTCCGCCAGCAGGTGTTCGGCCAGGACGAGCGGGGTCGGGTAGTCGAAGATCAGCGTGGCGGGCAGCGTCAGGCCCGTTGCCAGAGCGAGGGCGTTGCGCAGTTCGATCGCGGTCAGCGAGTCGAACCCGAGTGCGCGGAACTCCTTCTCGGCTCCCACCGCGTCGGCGTTGGCGTAGCCGATGACCTTCGCGGCCTCGGCGCGCACGACGTCGACGACGATCCGCACGCGTTCGGCGTTGGGCAGGCCGCCGAGTTTGGCGAGCAGTCCACCGGCGACCTCGCGTGCGGCCGTGCGACGGCCCGCTCGCACGAGGCCGCGCATGATCGCGGGGACGTCCCCTTGCGCGGTGCCGCCGCCGGACGCGAGCGGAACCAGCAACGATTCGCCGGACGTGATCGCCGCGTCGAAGAGCGCCAGGCTCTGGTCGACGGACAGCATCGGCATCCGGCGCAGGTCGCTTTCGTCCAAAGTGGACGTCATGCCGGTGTCCCAGGCGCCCCAGGCCAACGAGATCGCGGGCAGGCCGAGTCCGTGGCGGTGCGCGGCGAGGGCGTCCAGGAACGCGTTGGCGGCGGCGTAATTGCCCTGTCCGGCAGCGCCCATCACGCCGGACACCGACGAGTACAGAATCAGCTGTGCGTCGCCGGCGAGCTCGTGGAGGTGCCACGCGGCGTCGACCTTCGGGCGCATCACGGCGGAAAGCCGTTCGGGCGTCAGGGAACCGATGACGCCGTCGTCGAGCACACCGGCGGTGTGGATGACGGCGGTCAGGTCGACGCCGTCGAGGAGTTCGGCGACGGCGGCGCGTTCGGTGACGTCGCAGGCCTTCACCTCGACGTCCGCGCCCAGGGCGATCAGCTCGTCGCGCAGGTCGGTGGCGCCGGGTGCGTCGAGGCCGCGGCGGCTGACGAGCAGCAGCTTGCGCTGGCCGCGGGTGACGAGGTGGCGGGCGAGGACGGCGCCGAGACCGCCCGTTCCACCGGTGATCAGAACCGTTCCGGACGAGTCCCACTCGCGCGCAACACCTCCCTCGGCACGAGCCAGCCTGCCCGCGAAGACCTCGCCCGCCCGCACGACGACCTGGGTCTCCCCCGCGTCGATCAATCCGCCGAGGCCGGGCAGCAGCGCCTCCGACTCGGGCGCGTCGTCGAGGTCGGCGAGCAGGAACCGGCCGGGGTTCTCGGTCTGCGCGGACCGCACCAGGCCCCAGACGGCAGCGGCCGCGACGTCGTCACCGGTGACCGCGCCACGGGTGACGAAGACCAGCCTCTCGGTGGCTGTCTGAAGCGTCGCAAGCGTTTCCGCTGCCAGCTCGTGGGCGGAGGCCGGTGACTGCTCGCCCGCCACGTGCACGAGCGTCACGTTGCCCGGCGTGTAGGTGACGGGCACCCAGTCGAGGCGGTACAAGTCGTTCACACTGCTCTGCGCGGGCAGCTCGCGAAGCGGTTCGATGCTCACGGACTCGGCCGTCAGCACCGGTTCGCCGGTGACGTCGACCGCGTTCAGGGCGATCCGGCCGTCTACTGAGGACAGTCGGACGCGGACGACCTCCGCTCCACTGGCGTGGAGGCAGACATCTCGCCAGTGGGCGGGAACGCCTTCGAACCCGAGGAGCGCCGCCGCGTGAGTGGCCGCGTCCAGCAGCGCCGGATGAACACCGAAGCCTTTCGCGTCGACGGGCAACGCGACCTCGGCGAACACCTCCTGCCCCTTCCGCCACGCCGCGCGCAGGCCTTGGAACGCGGGTCCGCACGGCGTTTCGTCGTAGAAGCCGTCGAGATCGACGACGGTCGCACCCTTCGGCGGCCATTCGGTGTTCTTGGCCGGTGCCGGAATCCCTTGGCCGAGAACGCCGTTCGCGTGCTCGACCCATTCCTGGTCGCCGCGCCGCGCGTGGAACCGGAACGTGCCGTCGCGGCCGACCTGGAACTGCACCTGAACGGCGCCGCCGTCCGGCAGCACCAGGGGCGCGACCTGGGCGAGTTCCTCGACGCGGTCGTAGCCCGCGAGGTCGGCGGCGCGGAACGCCAGCTCCAGCACACCGGCGGTAGGGAACACGACGTGGTCGGCGAGCCACGACGTCCTGGTCAGCGTGCCGGTGAGGATCAGCTCACCGGAGCCCGCGACCGTCATGGCCGCGCCGAGCAGCGGGTGATCGGCCGGGGTCAGGCCGAGTCCGGCCGCGTCACCCGCGCTGACCGACACCGACGGCCAGTAGCGGTCGTGCTGGAACGCGTAGGTGGGGACGTCGACGCGCTTGCCGTTGGCGTAGAACGGTTTCCAGTCGACGGCGACGCCCGCGACGTGCAGGCGGGCGAGCGCGGTGATGAACGCGGTGCGCTCGTCGCGGTCCTTGCGCTGTGCCGGGATGGCGCCGTCGACCAGCGCCGCGAGCACGCCGTCGGGGCCGATCTCCAGGAACGTCTTGTCGCCCAGGCTGGTCACCGCGTCGTGGAAGCGCACGGCGTCGCGGACGTGACGCACCCAGTACTCCGGGTTCGTGACGTCGCCGGTCATCGGGATGGTGGGGCTGCGGAAGGTGATGCCGCCGATGGCTTCGCGGAAGTCGTTGAGCATCGGGTCCATCAGCGGCGAGTGGAACGCGTGGCTGACGGGCAGCTGCTTCGTCTTGCGCCCGTCGAACTTCGCGGTGAGCGCACGGGCTTCCGTTTCCACGCCCGCGATGACGATGCTCGTGGGCCCGTTGATCGCGGCAATGGAGATGCCTGGCGTCAGGTGCGGAGCGACCTCGTCCTCGGTGGCCTGCAGCGCGATCATGACGCCGCCTGCGGGCAGCGCTTGCATGAGGGTGGCGCGGGCCTGGACGAGTGTCGCCGCGTCCTCGAGGCTGAACACGCCCGCGACGTGCGCGGCGGCGATCTCGCCGATCGAGTGGCCCGTGACGTGCGCGGCGGTGACGCCGAAGGACTCCAGCAGCCGGTAGACGGCGACCTCGAACGCGAACAGCGCGGGCTGCGTGTTGCCCGTCTGGTTCAGCGCTTCCTCGTCGCCCCACATGACGTCGCGGAGGTTCGGGCCGAGGTGCCGCAGGACCTCGTCGAACGCCTCGCGGAAGACCGGGAACGCCTCGTACAGCCCCTTGCCCATGCCGACGCGCTGCGCGCCCTGGCCGGAGAACAGCAACGCCAGCTCGGTCCGCCGCGCCAGGCCGGTGGCGATTTCGGCGCCGTCCAGCAACACCGCGCGATGCTCGAACAACGCGCGCGTGGTCGCCAACGAGAACCCGATGTCCACGGGATCGCCGTCGAGCGCGCGCACCCGCTCGATCTGTGCCGCGAGAGAGGCCTCCGACTTCGCCGACACCAGCCACGGAATCGATCCGGATTGGCCGGCCCCCTGGGGGGATCGGGTCCCCACTCCTATCGTCTCAGGCTGGCCCGACAATCCCGAGGCGGGCGGGCCTTCCAAGATCACGTGGGCGTTCGTGCCGGAGACGCCGAACGACGAGACGGCGGCACGAGGGGCGTGGTCGGAGGCGGGCCAGGAGACGGCCGAGGTCACCAGTTCGACGGAGCCCGCGGTCCAGTCGACGTGGGTGGACGGGCGGGAGACGTGCAGGGTCGGCGGCACGACGCCGTGCCGCATCGCCATGACCATCTTGATGACGCCGGCGACACCCGCGGCGGCCTGGGTGTGGCCGATGTTCGACTTCACCGACCCCAGCAGCAGAGGGGAAGAGCGGTCGGCGCCGTAGGTGGCGAGCAGGCTGCGGGCCTCGATCGGGTCGCCCAGAGGGGTGCCGGTGCCGTGTGCTTCGACGACGTCCACATCGGACGGTGCGAGGCCCGCGCGGTCGAGGGCGGCGCGGATGACGCGTTGCTGCGCGCGGCCGTTGGGCGCGGTGAAGCCGTTGGAGGCGCCATCGGAGTTCACGGCGGAGCCACGCACGACGGCGAGAACCGGGTAGCCGGACGACACAGCGTCGGACAGGCGCGCGAGCACGAGCACGCCGACACCCTCGGACCAGCCCGTGCCGTCGGCGTCGTCGGAGAAGGCCTTGCATCGGCCGTTGCGAGCCAGACCGCCCTGCCGGGAGAACTCGACCAGGGAACCGGGCGTGCACATGACGTTCACGCCGCCGGCCAGCGCCAGGCCGCACTCGCCCGCGCGCAACGCGTGCACGGCCAGGTGCATGGCGACCAAAGAAGAAGAGCAGGCGGTGTCGACGGTCAGCGTCGGGCCTTCGAGGCCTAGGGCGTAGGAGATGCGACCGGACTCGGCGGAGGCCGCGATACCCGTGCCGACGTCGCCTGTCGCGTCGTCGAGGCCGCGGATCAGCAGGTGTTCGTAGTCCTGGCCGTTGGTGCCGACGAAAACACCGGTGCGGGAGCCGCGCAATGTGGACGGATCGATGCCCGACCGCTCGATGGCCTCCCACGACGTCTCCAGCAGCAGGCGCTGCTGGGGATCCATCGTCACGGCCTCGCGGGGCGAGATGCCGAAGAACGCCGGGTCGAAGTCCGCTATGCCGTGCAGGAACCCGCCCTGCACCGAGATGCTGTGACCGCGTTCGTCGACGCCGCTGCCGAGCAACGCGCCGACGTCCCAGCCGCGGTCGGCGGGGAAACCGGTGATCGCGTCACGGCCGGACGACACGAGCTCCCACAGGTCCTCCGGCGAGCTGATGCCGCCGGGGAAGCGGCACGCCATCCCGATGATCGCGATCGGTTCGGTGGCGGCGGCGACGAGCTGCCTGTTCTGCTTGCGCAGCCGCTCCGCCTCCTTCATCGCGGCGCGGAGAGCCTCGACAACCTTCTCGCTGGAGGTACTCATTCATCAGCTCCGTCAGTCCAGCCGGACACGGTCTTCCCGTCAGCAATTCCAACAGCCAGAGCGGTAGCGATTTCCTCAGAAAAAACGCGGCCGGCCGCCCTCACGAGGACAACCGGCCGCGTGGAACCGACGTTCAGTCCGCCTGACCGTCGAGCGCCGCCTGGATCAGGTCGTCGACGCTCATCTCGTCGATACCGGCCTCGGTCTCCGCCTCGGTTCCCTTGCCGATGAGCTGCATCAACGGCTCCAGCACGCCGATCTCCCGCAGCTGGGCCAGCGGCACGCGCGCCAGCAGGTTGCGGATCTCCGACTCCTCCGAGTCCGCCGCGGCGGCGTCCGGGATCAGCTCGGTCAGCACGTGCGTAGCGAGCTCCTCCGGTGACGGGTGGTCGAACACCAGCGTCGAGGCGAGCGACAGTCCCGTGGCGGCGTTGAGCTGGTTGCGCAGCTCGACCACCGCGAGAGAGTCGAACCCGAGGTCGCGGAACGGCCGGTCCCGGCGCACGGCGTCGACGTCGGCCTGGCCGAGCACCTCGGCCGCCCGCGTCCGCACCAGCTCCAGCACCGCGTCGAACCGTTTCGCGGCGGGCAGGGCCAGCAGGGTCTCCCGGAAGTCCGCTGCCGGCGCCTCGGCGGGAGTGTCCCCGGCGAGTTCGCGGAGCAGCGGGTTCGGGCGGAACCCGCCGGAGAACCTGCCCTTGTCCACGGCCGCCACGACCGCGGTGGGCAGCCCCTCCCCGACGAGCTGCCGCAGAGCGACACACGCCAGAACGGGGTCCATCGCAGCGATTCCGGCACGTTTGGCGTTGGCCAGCGCGTCCTCGGTGTCGGCCATACCGCCGCCGCCCCACGCACCCCACGCGATCGACGTCGCCGCGAGACCCTGACCGCGCCGCCGATCGGCCAGCGCGTCGAGCATCGCGTTGGCGGCCGCGTAGTTCGCCTGGCCGGGGCTGCCGACCGCCGACGACGCGGACGAGAACAGCACGAACGCGTCGAGATCGGAGGTCAGTTCGTCCAGCAGCAGCGCCGAGGTGACCTTGCTGCGGAACACCGCCTCGAACCGCTCCGGTGTCATCTTGTCGAGCACGCCGTCGTCGATGACGCCCGCGGTGTGGACGACGGCCGTCAACGGCGCCGGGATCGCGGAAAGCACCGCCTCCAGCGACTTCCGGTCCGCCACGTCGCACGCCGCGACCGTGACGCCGACTCCCAGGCCGACCAGTTCGGCCCGCAGCTCGGCGGCGCCGTCGGCCTTCAGGCCGCTGCGGCTCAACAGCACCAGGTGCTCGGCGCCCGCGCGGGCGAGCATCCTGGCGACGTGACCGCCGAGCGCACCGGTGCCGCCGGTGATCAGGACGGTGCCGCGCGGCTGCCAGTCCTGGGCGGGAACAGGTGCCGGAGCGGCGACCAGGCGCCGGCCGAACACACCGTTCGACCGCACCGCGACCTGGTCCTCGCCGTCGAGTCCGGAAAGGACGGACGTGAGGCCGTTCGCGACCCTGTCGTCGATCACCGCGGGCAGGTCCACCAGGCCACCCCAGCGTTCCGGGTGCTCCAGCGTCACGACCCGGCCGAGACCGTGGATCGCGGCCTGCGTCAGGTCCTCGAGAACCGTGCCGTTGACCGCGACACCGTCACGGGTCGCGCACCACAGCGGCGCGGTGATGCCCGCGTCGCCGAGCGCCTGGATCAGCGCGGCGGTCAGCAGCGCACCGGTCGGCGCGCTCCCCTCCCCCGCCTCGGCGCGGCCGAGCAGCGACAGCACACCCGCGAACGAGGTGCCCAGCGACCGCAGCTCGTCCGCGATGGCCTCGCGGTCCGGCCGCGACACCGTCACCCGCACGACGCTCACACCGAGCGCGTCGATGACCGCGTCGCTCCAGTCGTCCTCGCCGGCGGTCACCGCGAGCCACGTGCCGGTCAGCTCACCGGACCTGCCGGCGTCGAGAGGTTTCCACGTGATGCGGTGCCGCCAGCTGTCGACCAGCGCGAGGTCGGTGCGCTGCTTGCGCCAGTCCAGCAACGCGGGCAGCACCTGCGCCAACGCGTCGGTGTCGACGCTCAGCACGTTCTGCAGCGTCCCGAAGTCCTCGCCCTCGACCGCGGCCCAGAACGCCGCGTCGTCGTTCGTCGGCACTGCGGGCTTCGCCGGGGTGGCCGACGGCCAGAACCGCTGGTGCTGGAACGCGTACGTCGGCAGCGTGATCCTGCGGCCGGCGGAGCCGAAGAACCCGGCCCAGTCGACCTTCACGCCACGGGTGTGCAGGCGGGCGAGTGCCGTGACGATCGACTGCTCCTCGTCGCGGTCCTTGCGCAGCACCGGAATGCCGCCCTCGACCAGTCCGGACAGCGTCGCGTCCGGGCCCAGTTCCACGAACGTCGTGACGCCGCGTTCGGTGAGCGTGCGCACGTTGTCCGCGAACCGCACCGCTTCCCGGACGTGCCGGACCCAGTACTCCGGGTCGGTCACGTCGCCTTCGGCCACCACGGGGATCCGCGGCGCGTTGAACGTCAAGGACTCCACAGTGGACCGGAACTCGTCCAGCATCGGCTCCATCAGCGGCGAGTGGAACGCGTGCGAGACGCGCAAACGCTTGGCCTTCCAGCGTTCCGCGATCGCGACCACCGCGTCCTCCGGTCCGGCGATGACGACCGACTCCGGACCGTTGACCGCGGCGATCACCACACCGTCGGTGAGGTGCGGCAGCACGACGTCCTCGCTGGCCTGCACCGCGACCATCGCACCGCCCTCGGGCAGCGCCTGCATCAGCGCCGACCGCACGGTCACGAGCTTCGCCGCGTCCTCGAGGCTGAGCACACCGGCGACGTGGGCGGCGGCGATCTCGCCGATCGAGTGGCCCGCCAGGAAGTCCGGCACGAGGCCCCACGACTCGGCGAGGCGGAACAGCGCGACCTCGATCGCGAACAGCGCGGGCTGCGTGGTGCCGGTGAGGTTCAGCTCTTCCTGGTCGTCGCCCCAGATGACGTCCCGCAGGTCCGGGTCGAGGTGGCGGAGAACCTCGTCGAAAGCGCTCCGGAACACCGGGAACCGGGCGTACAACGAGCGGCCCATGCCGATGCGCTGCGAACCCTGGCCGGCGAACAGGAACGCGAGCTTGCCGGACCGCGCCACCTCGCCCTTGATCACCAACGGGTTGCGCACGTCGGACGCGATCGCGGCGAGCCCGTCGGTCAGCTCCTCGCGGCTGCTCGCCAGCACCACCGCGCGCTGGTCGAACGAGGCCCGCGTGGTCGCCGCCGAACGCGCGATGTCCACCAGGTCCGCGTCCACTTCCAGCAGTCGCGCGGCCTGGTCGCGCAACGCGGCGGGCGTGCGGCCCGACACCAGGACCGGCAGCACCGCGAAGTTGTCCACAGATTGCTTCACGACGCCTTGACCAGCGCTTTCGTCCGGTACGCTGGAAATCGGGGGGATCCCCGACGGGGCTTCCAAGATCACGTGGGCGTTGGTGCCGCTGGCGCCGAACGACGACACGGCGGCCCGGCGCGCGCGGCCGACCGCAGGCCAGGCGGTGCGCTCCTGCAGCAGCTGGACGGCGCCGCTGCTCCAGTCGATGTGCGAGGACGGCGTCTCGGCGTGCAGGGTGCGCGGCAGTTCGCCTGCCCGCATCGCCATCACCATCTTGATCACACCCGCGACACCGGACGCGGCCTGCGTGTGGCCGATGTTCGACTTGACCGCGCCGAGCAACAGCGGTGCCGAGCGGTCCTGCCCGTAGACGGTGAGCAGCGCCTGCGCCTCGATCGGGTCGCCGAGCTTGGTGCCGGTGCCGTGCGCCTCGACGGCGTCCACATCGGACGGACGCAGCCCTGCCGCGGCCAGCGCCTGCCGGATGACCCGCTGCTGGGCCGGTCCGGACGGGGCGGTGAGGCCGTTGGACGCGCCGTCGGAGTTGATCGCCGAACCGCGCACGACGGCGAGCACCTCGTGGCCGTTGCGCACGGCGTCCGAAAGCCGTTCGAGCACCAGCATGCCGACACCTTCTGCCCAGCCGGTGCCGTCGGCGTTGTCGGAGAACGCCTTGCAGCGGCCGTCCTGCGAGAGCGCGCCCTGGGCGCTGAACTCGATGAACCCGACCGGCGTCGACATCACGCAGACACCGCCGGCGAGCGCCATCTCGCACTCACCCGTGCGCAGCGCCTGGGCCGCGAGGTGCAGCGACACCAGCGACGACGAGCACGCCGTGTCGACCGAGACCGTCGGGCCCTGCAGTCCGAACGTGTAGGCGAGGCGGCCGGACAGCAGCGACGCCGACTGCGCGGTCTGCCACTCCAGGCCGGTTTCCTCCGGCGAGGGCCGGTATTCGCCGCTGCCACCCCCGACGAACACACCGGTGACGCTGCCGCGGAGCGTGGCCGGGTCGACGCCCGCGCGTTCCAGCGCTTCCCAGGCCGTCTCGAGCACGATGCGCTGCTGCGGGTCCATGACCAGCGCTTCGCGCGGCGAGATCGAGAAGAAGTCCGGGTCGAAGTTCGCGACGTCGTAGAGGAATCCGCCGTTGCGGGTGACGCTCTGTCCATTGTAGAGGGAGGTGAGGTCCCAGCCGCGGTCGGACGGGAACTCGCCGATCGCGTCACGTCCGTCGAGCAGGAGCTGCCACAGGTCTTCCGGCGACTTCACGTCGCCGGGGTAGCGGCAGGCCATGCCGACGATGGCGATCGGCTCGTCGGTCGTCGTCCTGGTGGTGACCTGGATTTCCTCCGCGCCACCGAGGAGTTCGGTCAGCAGGTGCCCGGCGAGCTCGTCCGGCGTCGGGTGGTCGAACACGAGCGTCGCGCTCAGCTGCAGCCCGGACTCGGCCTGGATCTGGTTGCGCAGGTCGACGGCGGTGAGCGAGTCGAAGCCGAGGTCGCGGAACGGGACGTCGGGCTCGATGGCGTCCGTGCCGCTGTGGCCGAGGACGAGGGCCGCCTTCTCGCGGACGAGGGTGAGCAGCGCGCCGTGGCGTTCGTACTCGGGCAGCGCGAGCAGCGTCTGCTTGAGAGCGGGCTCCGGCTTCTTCTGCGCGAAGTTGCTGAACAGCTTGCCGGGCTGCTGGAACGTGTCCCATTGGACGTTCGCGACGACGACGTTCGACCGTCCACTCGCGACTGCCTGCCGCAGGGCGGTGATGGCGTTCGGGGCGTCGAGGACCGGGATGCCGCTCACCCGCAGGTGCGCGGTCATGCTCTGGTCGGTCGTGCCCTCCCACGGCGCGTAGGCGATGGAGGTCGCCTTGAGGCCGCGGTCGCGTCGCTGCCGTGCGAACTCCTCGACGATCGCGGAGTAGGCGGCTTGCTGTTGCTGGCCGCGGAAGCCCCACGTGCCGGCGACGGACCCGAAGACCACGAACGCTTCCAGCTCGCGGTCGCCCAGCTGGTCGTCCAACTGGTGCAGCGTGTCGAGTCCTGCGTGCTCGCCCACGTAGATCACGGCGGTGACGTCGTCGGTCAGCGTGTCGGTGGTGTTCTCGAACGCCTGCTTGAGCTGCTCGCCCATCGGGCCGTCGGCGCCGGCGAGGAGGATCTTGCCGGTCGGGGTCCACGGCGTGATGGCTTCGATGCGGCGCAGGCGTGGGACGAACGTGCCGTTGTCGTGGAAGGCGACTTCCTGCTCGCCCAGCGGAATCGCCCACGTGTCGGTGTCGACGCGGATCAGGCCGCCCCAGCGTTCCGGCTGTTCCAGTGCGGCGACGCGGCCTTCGCCCCAGACCGCGGGTTCGCTGCTCACGCACCACAGCGGGGCCGTGATGCCGTGCTGCTCCAGGGTGTCCAGGACTTCGAACGGGCTGGTGTCGCCCGCCGAGATGACACCGGCGTAGTCGCCCGGCACCAGGTCGGTGACTGTCCTGCCGGCGAAACCCGGTGCGTCGCCGAGGAGGAGCCACGTGCCTTCGGTGGTGGTGCTGACCTCGTGCTGCTCCCACACCACCTCGTACAGCCAGTCGTCGGCCGCGGACTTCGGGGTGGTCGTCGGCCAGTAGCGTTCGCGCTGGAACGCGTACGTGGGCAGCGGGATGCGTCGGGCGCCGGTGCCCGCGAAGAACCGCGGCCAGTCGACGTCGGCGCCCCGGACGTGGAGGGTGCCGATGGCGAGGCCGAACGCGCTGACCTCGTCGCGGTCCTTGCGTTGCGTCGCAACGGCTCCGTCGACCATGGCCGCGAGGACACCGTCCGGGCCGATCTCGACGAACGTGTCGACGTTGCTCAGGCTCTGGACGTTGTCGTGGAAGCGGACCGTGTCACGGACGTGGTTCACCCAGTAGTCGACGGTGGTGACGTCACCGGTGGTGGCGATCGGGATGCGCGGCGGGCTGAAGGTCAGGGAGCTGATGGCCGCGCGGAAGTCGTCGAGCATCGGGTCCATCAGCGGCGAGTGGAACGCGTGGCTGACGGTGAGCTGCCTGGCCTTCTCGAACTTCTTCGCGATCTTCTGGACCTGGGCGCTGTCGCCGGAGATGACGACGGACGCGGGTCCGTTGACCGCGGCGATCGACACCTTCTTCGACTTGCCGATCTGCTTCGCCACTTCGGTTTCGGTGGCGAGGACGGAGACCATCGCGCCGCCGGACGGGAGTGCCTGCATGAGGTTCGCGCGGGCCGTCACGAGGGTGGCGGCGTCTTCGAGGGTCAGCACGCCCGCGATGTGGGCGGCCGCGATCTCGCCGATGGAGTGGCCTGCGACGTGGTCGGGCACGACGCCGAGGCTCTGGACGAGCCTCGCGAGCGCGACCTCGATCGCGAACAGCGCGGGCTGGGTGTTGCCGGTCTGGTTGAGCTCCTCTTCGTCCTCGCCCCAGATGATGTTCCTCAGGTTGGGGTCGAGGTGGTTCAGGACTTCGTCGAAGGCGTCGCGGAACGCACCGAACCGCGCGTACAGCTCGCGGCCCATGCCCAGGCGCTGCGAACCCTGGCCGGTGAACAGGAACGCCGTCGTGCCCGCTTTGCGCGCCACCCCGCTGGTGACTTCCACGCCGTCGATCAGCAACGCCCGGTGCGCGAAGTGCGCCCGCGTCGTCGCCGCCGAGAACGCCAGGTCGAGCGGGTCCGCTTCCACCGCGCGGATACGGTCGAGCTGAGCGCGCAGCGCAGCGGAGGACTTCGCCGAAACGACGACGGGAGCCCCCTTGGGGGAGACCGAGGTCCCCACTCCAATCGTCTCACCCGGCGCCGACGAATCCTGGTGCTGGAGATCGACAACTGCCGAGTTGTCCACAGGCGCCGAGTTGTCCACAGATTTCGGCGCGCCCGGTTGACCAGGCGTTTCGGCCGGTACGCTGGAAATCGGGGGGATCCCCGGCGCGGCTTCCAAGATCACGTGGGCGTTGGTGCCGGAGAGGCCGAACGCGGAGACGCCCGCGCGGCGGGGGCGGTCGGTGGTGGGCCAGGCGGTGTTCTCGGCCAGGAGGGCGACCGGGCCCGAGGTCCAGTCGACGTGGGTGGTCGGGGCGTCGACGTGGAGGGTGCGCGGCAGCACGCCGTGGCGCATCGCCTCCACCATCTTGATCACGCCCGCCACACCGGCGGCGGCCTGGGCGTGGCCGATGTTCGACTTCACCGAGCCCAGGTAGAGCGGCTCTGAGCGGTCGGCGAACGTCGAGAGAAGCGCTTGGGCCTCGATCGGGTCGCCCAGCGTCGTGCCGGTGCCGTGGGCTTCCACGGCGTCGATGTCGGTAACGGACAGACCGGCGTCCGCGAGAGCGCGCCGGATGACGCGCTGCTGCGAGGGACCGTTCGGAGCGGTCAGGCCGTTGGAGGCGCCGTCGGAGTTGACGGCCGAGCCACGCACCAGAGCGAGGACCTCGTGGCCGTTGCGTTGCGCGTCCGACAGTCGTTCCAGCACGAGGATGCCCACGCCCTCGGACCACGCCGTGCCGTCGGCGGCGTCGGCGAAGGCCTTGCAGCGGCCGTCAGGAGCGAGGCCGCCCTGGGTGGTGAACTCGACGAACGAGTCCGGGCTCGACATCACGCTGACACCACCGGCGAGGGCGAGAGAGCACTCACCGGAGCGGAGCGCGCGCATCGCCCAGTGCATGGCGACCAACGACGACGAGCACGCCGTGTCGATGGTGACCGCGGGGCCTTCCAGTCCGAGGACGTAGGAGAGGCGGCCGGACATCACCGACGCGGTGTTGCCGGTGGCGAGGTAGCCCTGGATGTCGGGGTCGAGCGAGCGGCGCAGGACGTGCTCGTAGTCCTGGCCGTTCGTGCCGACGAACACGCCGGTCGGGCTGCCCTTCAACGAGAGCGGGTCGATGCCGGTGCGTTCGAGGGCTTCCCAGGCGGTTTCGAGGACGAGGCGCTGCTGCGGGTCCATCGCGAGCGCTTCCCGAGGCGAGATGCCGAAGAAGTGCGCGTCGAAGTCCGCGACACCGGTGAGGAACCCGGCTTCCAGCGACGCCGACGCACCGGCGCCGAGGGCGGCGAGGTCCCAGCCGCGGTCGGACGGGAACGAGCTGATGCCGTCGCCACCGGAGGAGACGAGCTCCCAGAACGCTTCCGGTGACGTCACGCCGCCGGGGAAACGGCAGCCGATGCCGACGATGGCGATCGGGTCGTCGTCGACGCGCGCCGCCACGACCTCGGCGGGGACGTCGCCGACCTCGCCCAGCAGGAATTCCGCCAGGTCGTAGGGGGTCGGGTAGTCGTAGAGGAGGGAGGCGGGCAGCGTCAGTTCGGTCGCGGCCTGCAGGCGGTTGCGCAGTTCCAGGGTCGTGAGCGAGTCGAAGCCGAGGTCGAGGAACGCGCGGTCCGGGTCGACGTCGGACGCGGTGCCGTGGCCGAGGACCGCGGCGATCTGGCCGCGCACCAGGTCCAGCACCGCGCGGTTCCGCTCGGTCTTCGACAGGCCCGCGAGCGCCTTGCGGAACTGCGGCTGGTCGGCTTCCACGACTTTCTCGGTGGTGTGGAAGCGTTTCACCTCGGGCAGGTCGCCGACCAGCGGCGCGGGGCGCAGTCCGGCCAGTGCGGGCAGGAACCGTTCCCAGTCGATCTCCGCGACCAGGACGGCCGCGTCGCCGTGCTCGATGGCCTTTTTGAGAGCCTGCAACGCGAGCGCGGGTTCCATCGGGGTGAAACCGCCGCGCTGCAGGCGTTCCGCGACGCCGACCGCCATGCCGGCCTCGCCCCACGGTCCCCACGCCACCGAGGTGGCGGGAAGTCCTTGCAGGCGGCGGTGTTCGGCGAAGGCGTCGAGGAACGCGTTGGCCGCGGCGTAGTTGCCCTGACCCGCGCCGCCGATGACGCCCGCCGTCGACGCGAACAGCACGAACGCGTCGAGGTCCTGCGTCAGCTCGTGCAGGTTGCGCGTGGCGTGAACCTTGGCGCGCAACAGGTTCGTGAACGACGAGGCGTCCATCGACTCGACGAGACCGTCCTCGACGACACCGGCCGCGTGGAAGACGGACGTCACCGGGTGCTCGGCGAGGAGCTGGGCGAGAGCGTCGCGGTCGGCGACGTCGCACGACTTGACGATCACGCGCGGGTCGTCGAAGTCGGCGGTTCCGGTGCGGCTGACGAGGATCACCTGCTCGGCGTCGTGGTCGAGCAGCCACCGCGCGACCTGCTTGCCGATCGCGCCCGTGCCGCCGGTGACGAGCACGCGGCCCGGCCGGTAGTCGCGGTGCAGCGCGCTCGGCGTGCTGTGGACGAGACGGCGGCCGTAGACGCCGGACGGACGCACCGCCACCTGGTCCTCGCCCGTGCCCGCCAGCACGCCGGGGATGCGGCGAGCGGTGTTCGGGTCGAGCGTGCCGGGCAGGTCGATCAGGCCGCCCCAGCGCTGCGGGTGCTCCAGCGCGACGACACGGCCGAGGCCCCACACCGTGGCGAGGTCGGGGTTGGTGATCTGCTCGCCGCCGCCGACCGACACCGCGCCGCGCGTCGCCACCCACAGCGGGGCGTCGACTCCGGCGTCACCGAGTGCCTGCACCACAACGGAAGTGCGGACCAGCGCGTCCTCGGCGCCGGCGTTCAGCGCGAGCAGCGACAGCACGCCCGCGTACTCGCCCTTGACCTGTTCGGCGAGTTCCCGGCGGGTGTGGGCGGCGTCGACGACCACCGTCTCGGCGCCCAGCGCGTCGATCAGCTCGGACGCGTCGTCGTTGGTGAGCACCAGCCACGGGCCGGTGAGGGCGCCCTGGGCGGTGATCGGCTTCCAGGTGACCGCATACCGCCAGGAGTCCACTGTGGATTGCTGCTTGCGGGACCGCCACTGCGCCAGCGCGGCGAAGTCCTCGCGCTCGACCGCCGCCCAGAACTCGTCGTCGACGAAGTCGCCGTCCTTGCTCTCCGCCGTGACGGGCTCCGGCCAGAAACGCTGGTGCTGGAACGGATACGTCGGCAGCTCGACATCGGCCTTGACACCCGCGAAGTAGGCGGACCAGTCGACGGTGGTGCCGCGGACGTGGAGGCCCGCCAGCGCGGTCAGCAGCGTGACGACCTCGTCGCGGTCGCGGCGCAGTGCCGGGACGAGCACCGCTTCCTCGGTGAGCGACTCCTGCGCCATGCCGGTGAGCACGCCGTCGGGGCCGAGTTCCAGGAACGCCCGCACGCCACGGCTTTCCAGCTGCGTGACCTTGTCGGCGAACCGGACGGCGTCGCGCACGTGCCGGACCCAGTGCTCGGGGTCCGTGACGTCGCCGGCGACGAGCGGGATCGACGGCGTGCCGAACCGCAGGCCGCTGATCGCCGCGCGGAAGTCGTCGAGCATCGGGTCCATCAGCGGCGAGTGGAACGCGTGGCTGACCTTGAGCCGCTTGGTCTTCTCGAACCGGCTCGCGATCGCTTCGGCCTCGGTCTCGTCGCCCGCGATGACGATGCTCGCGGGTCCGTTGATCGCGGCGATCGAGACGCGGCCGGTGAGGAGCGGCGTGATCTCGTTCTCGGTCGCCTGGATCGCGATCATCGCGCCGCCGGCCGGCAGCGCCTGCATGAGGCGGGCGCGGGCGGAGATGAGGGTGCACGCGTCGTCGAGGCTGAGGACGTTCGCCACGTGGGCGGCGGCGATCTCGCCGATGGAGTGGCCCGCCAGGTAGTCCGGCGTGACGCCCCACGACTCGACGAGCCGGTAGAGGGCGACCTCGACGGCGAAGATCGCGGGCTGCGCATAGCCGGTCTGGTTGAGTTCGTCCGCGTCGGCGCCCCACATGACGTCGCGCAACGGGCGGTCGAGGTCCGCGTCGAGGTGGGCGCAGACGGCGTCGAACGCGTCGGCGAAGACCGGGTAGCGCTCGTAGAGCTCGCGGCCCATGCCGAGGCGCTGCGAGCCCTGGCCGGTGAACAGGAACGCGGTGCGGCCGCGCGTGGTCTGGCCCCGCGTGACGGACGCGTCGGGCCGGCCGTCGCGCAGCGCGGTCAGGCCGCGCAGCAGTTCGTCGCGGGTGCTCGCGACGACGACGGCGCGCTTCTCGAACGTGGACCGCGTGGTGGCGAGGCTCGCGGCCAGCTCGGCCAGGCCGGCGTCGACGTCGATCAGGTTGCCGGCGATCTGCTTGAGCGCCTCGTCGGCGCGCGCCGACAGCAGCACCGGCACCGCGCCGGGCTGGATCGATCCGGGTTCGCCGGCCCCCTGGGGGGAGCTACCCCCCATCCCAATCGTCTCAGAGGGGTCTGACAATTCCGGGGCCGCTTCGAGCACCACGTGGGCGTTCGTGCCGGAGAGGCCGAACGAGGAGACGCCGGCGCGGCGCGGGCGGCCGGTCTCCGGCCAGGGTTCCTCGGTGGTGAGGAGCTTGATGGAGCCGGAGGACCAGTCGACCTTGGTCGACGGCTGGTCGACGTGGAGGGTGCGGGGCAGGACGCCGGCGCGCAGAGCCAGCACCATCTTGATGATGGAGGCGACGCCGGACGCCATCTGGGTGTGGCCGATGTTCGACTTCATGGAGCCGAGCAGCAGCGGGCGTTCGCGGTTCTGGCCGTAGGTGGCGAGCAGGGCCTGGGCCTCGATCGGGTCGCCCAGGGCCGTGCCGGTGCCGTGGCCGTCGACGGCGTCCACTTCGGACGGTTCCAGGCGGGCGTTGGCGAGGGCCTGGCGGATGACGCGTTGCTGGGACGGGCCGTTCGGGGCGGTGAGGCCGTTGGAGGCGCCGTCCTGGTTCACCGCGGAGCCGCGGACGACGGCGAGGACGCGGTGGCCGTTGCGGACGGCGTCGGAGAGGCGTTCCAGCAGGACGAGGCCGACGCCTTCGGCGAGGGTCATGCCGTCGGCGGCGTCGGAGTAGGCCTTGCAGCGGCCGTCCTTCGCCAGGGCGCGCTGGCGGGAGAAGCCCACGAACGCGCCGGGGGTCGCCATGACCGAGACACCGCCGGCCAGGGCGAGGGTGCTTTCGCCGTCCCGCAGCGACTGGCAGGCCAGGTGCAGGGCCACCAGTGACGACGAGCAGGCCGTGTCGAGGGTGACCGCGGGACCTTCCAGGCCGAACAGGTAGGAGACGCGGCCCGACAGCACGCTCGAGAGCGTGCCGGTGATCATGTGGCCCTCGTCGCCGGGCTGGTCGGAGCCGCCCGCGGAGTAGTCCTGGTAGGAGGCGCCGATGAACGCGCCGGTGCGGGTTCCCTTCAGCGACTGCGGGTCGATGCCCGCGCGTTCGATGGACTCCCAGGCGGTTTCGAGGAGCAGGCGCTGCTGCGGGTCCATCGAGAGGGCTTCGCGCGGGCTGATGCCGAAGAAGCCGGGGTCGAAGTTCGCGACGTCGTGCAGGAAGCCGCCCTGCACCGAGTAGGCGCCGCCGGGGGCGTCCGGGTCGGGGTTGTAGAGGGAGTCGCCGTCCCAGCCGCGGTCGGCGGGGAAGCCGGAGATCGCGTCGACGCCGTTCATGACGACGTTCCACAGGTCTTCCGGGGAACTGACGCCACCGGGGTAGCGGCAGGCCATGCCGATGATCGCGATCGGTTCGTCGGACGCGGCCGTGGCGACGACCGGGGCGGTCGAGCCGGTGTCGGCGCCGAGGAGTTCGCCGAGCAGGAACTCGGTGAGCGCGAGCGGGCTCGGGTGGTCGAACACCATCGTGGTGGGCAGCGTCAGACCCGTTGCGGCGGCGAGCTTGTTGCGCAGGTCGACCGCGGTGATCGAGTCGAAGCCGACCTCGCGGAACGCGCGGTGCTCGGTCAGCGCGTCGGCAGAGGCCATGCCGAGCACGGCGGCGGCTTCGGCGCGGACGAGGTCGAGCAGCTGCTGTTCGCGTTCGGCGGACGGCAGGGCGCGCAGCCTTGCCGCGAGGTCCGAGCCGTCGGTGGTCGTGGTCTGCTCGGCGGCGACCGCGAGTGCGCGGACCTCCGGCAGTTCCTCGAAGAGCGTGGTCGGGCGCATCGCGGTGAAGACCGGGTAGTAGCGGTCCCAGGCGATGTTGGCGATGGCGATCTCGGTCTCGTCGTCGGCGATCGCCCGCTGCAGTCCCGCCAGCGCGAGGCGGGCCTTCATGAACTCGAGGCCGCTGCGGCGGATCTGGTCGGTGTCGACGCGGCCGAGACCGATGTCGTCGGACCAGATGCCCCACGAGATCGACGTGCACTTCAGGCCGCGTGCGCGGCGGTTGGCGGCCAACGAGTTCAGGTAGGCGTTGCCGGCGACGTAGGAGGCGTGGTTGCCGGAGCCCCACATGCCGGAGATCGACGAGAACAGCACGAACGCGTCGAGGTCCTCGGTCAGCAGCGCGTCCAGGTTCGCGGCACCGTCGACCTTGGCGGCGAGGATCTCACTCAGACCCTCCACAGTGGACCCGTCGATGGAGTGCAGGCCGATCACCGCTGCGGTGTGGACGACCGAGCGGATCTCGCGGCCTTCCGCACGGAGGTCGTTCAGCATGCGTTCGACGTCGTCGCGTTTCGCGATGTCACACGCGACGACCGTGGTGGGCGTGCCGATTTCCTCCAGCTCCGCCACGAGTTCGCGGGCGCCGGGCGCGTCGAGGCCGCGGCGGCTGGTCAGCACCAGGTGCTCGGCGCCCTTGTGGGCGAAGAAGCGGGCGACGTGCGGGCCGAGCGTGCCGGTGCCGCCGGTGATGATCGTGGTGCCGCGCGGCGTCCAGTCCGTGGTGCTCGGACGGGACGGGGCGCGCACGACGCGGCGCGCGAGAACGCCCGACGCGCGGATCGCGAGCTGGTCCTCGTCGCCGGAACCGGCCAGGGCGGACACGAACCGGTGCGCTGCCCGCTGGTCGAGCTCCTCCGGCAGGTCGATGGAGCCGCCCCAGCGGTCCGGGTGCTCCAGCGCGGCGGTCCAGCCGATGCCGATGGCCTGCGCCTGTGCCGGGTGGTCGACGGTGTCGCCGCGGCCGGTGGACAGGGCGTTGCGGGAGACGTTCCAGATCTTGGCGTTGATGCCCGCGTCGCCGAGGGCGTTGATGAGGTTGACGGTCAGCAGCAGACCTGTTGGCAGGCCGAAGGTTCCGGGGCGTTCGTCGGTGGGCAGCAGTGAGACGATGCCGTCGGCGTCGACGAGTTTCGCGGCCACGGCGGCGCGGTCGTCGTTGGCGTCCAGGACGATGCGCTGGACATCACCGAGTGCGTTGACGACGTCGGTGTCGTTGATGGCGTCCGTGGTCACGACGACCCAGGTGCCGGTGAGCTTCGCGTCGAGTCCCCGCAACAGTTTCCACGTCGTGCGGTAGCGCCACGAGTCCGTTGTGGACTGTTCGCGGCTCGTCTGCCGCCAGGTGGTGAGGGCGGGCAGGACGGCGGCGAGCGTGGCCTCGTCGAGGTGCAGGCTGCGGGTGAGGGTGGCGAGGTCGGACTGCTCGACCGCCTGCCAGAACGCGTCGTCCGCCGGGTCCTGTGCGGCGACCGGGTGCTGGGGCGGGCCGATCCAGAAGCGCTCGTGCTGGAACGGGTAGGTGGGCAGGTCGACGCGGGTGCCCTTGAGGTGCCACTGGACCGGGACGCCGCGGACCCAGATCTCGGCGAGGCTCGTCAGGACGCGGTGCAGGCCGCCGATGTCGCGGCGCAGCGTGCCGGTGACGACACCGCGCCTGCCTTCGAGGGCGTCCTGCACGCCCGGCGTGAGGACCGGGTGCGAGCTGACCTCGACGAACACCTGGTGGCCGCTGCCGATGAGCTGCTCGACGGCTTCGTTGAGGTGCACGGTCTGGCGGAGGTTGGTGTACCAGTACTCGGCGTCGGTGTTGGCGTCGTTCCACTCGCCGGTGACGGTGGACAGGAACTTCGTGTGCGGGGTCAGCGGGGTGATGCCCGCGAGGTCGGTGAGGATGTCGTCGCGGAGGTCCTCGACCTGGGCCGAGTGGGACGCGTAGTCGACCTCGATGCGGCGGACGCGCACGCCCTGCTCGATCAGCTTGCCGCAGAACGCGTCCAGCGCCTCCAGGTCGCCCGAGACCGCGACGCTGCGGGGGCCGTTGGTGGCGGCGAGGCTGAGGCGCTCGCCCCATTCGTCCAGGTGCGGCTGGACTTCCTGGGCCGACAGGCCGATGGACACGATGCTGCCGCGGCCCGACATGACGCGGCCGATGGCCTGGCTGCGCAGCGCGACGACCTTGGCGGCGTCTTCGAGGCTCAGCGCCCCGGAGACGGCGGCCGCCGCGATTTCGCCCTGGGAGTGGCCGATGACGGCGTCGGGGGTGACGCCGTGGTGCTTCCAGACCTCGGCGAGCGACACCATCATCGCCCAGCTCGCGGGCTGGACGACGTCGACGCGGTCGAGGCTGCCCGCGCCGCGGATGACGTCGAGGAGGTTCCAGTCGGTGTGGGGTGCGAGGGCGGCGGCGCATTCGGCCATGCGGGCGGCGAACACCGGGGACTCGTCGAGCAGTTGCGCGCCCATGCCGACCCACTGCGAGCCCTGGCCGGGGAAGATGAACACGACCTTGCGCTCTAGGTCGGCGACGCCGCGCGCCACTTCGACGCCGTCGATGAGGACCGCGCGGTGGTCGAAGTCGGGGCGGAGGGTGAGGCTGTAGGCGATGTCCTTGCTGCTCGCGTCGACTGTGGCGAGCCGGGCGATCTGCGCGCGCAGGGCGGCGTCGGACTTCGCGGACACCAGCCACGGAATCGATACGGATTCGCCGGCCCCCTGGGGGGATTCACCCCCCATCCCAATCGTCTCAGACGGCACCGACAGTTCTGGTGCGGTCGCGGCCTGCTCCAAGATCACGTGGGCGTTCGTGCCGCTGATGCCGAACGACGACACGGCGCAGCGGCGGGCGCGGCCCGTGTCGGGCCAGGGGGTGGTGTCCTGCAGGAGCGCGATGGTGCCGGGGCTCCAGTCGACGTGGGTCGAGGGTTCGGCCGCGTGCAGGGTGCGGGGCAGGACGCCGTGCTGCAGCGCCATGACCATCTTGATGACCGAGGCGACGCCCGCGGCGGACTGGGTGTGGCCGATGTTCGACTTCACCGAGCCCAGCAGCAGCGGGCGGTCGGCGTCGCGGTCGCGGCCGTAGGTGTTGAACAGGGCCTGGGCCTCGATCGGGTCGCCCAGGGAGGTGCCGGTGCCGTGGGCGTCGAGGGCGTCGATGTCGCTCGGCGCCATGCCGGAGTTGGCGAGGGCCTGCATGATCACGCGCTGCTGCGACGGGCCGTTCGGGGCGGAGAGGCCGTTGGAGGCGCCGTCCTGGTTCACGGCCGAGCCGCGGATCACGGCCAGCACGCGGTGGCCGGCGGCGACGGCATCCGACTGGCGCATCAGCAGGAGCATGCCGATGCCCTCGGAGAGGATCATGCCGTCGGCGGAGTCGGAGAACGACTTGCAGCGGCCGTCGCGGGCCAGGGCGCGCTGGCGGGAGAACGCGATCAGCGGCTTCGGGTTCGGCATGATCGTCGCGCCACCGGCGACGGCGAACGCGGACTCGCCCGTGCGCAGCGACTGGCACGCCAGGTGCAGTGCCACCAGAGAGGAGGAGCAGGCGGTGTCGACGGTGACGGCCGGGCCCTCGAAGCCGAACACGTAGGCGACGCGGCCGGACAGGACCGACGGGGACGTGCCGGTGACCTGGTAGCCCTCGGAGCCGCCGTCGCCGCCGCCGTACTCGATGTAGGACGAACCGATGAACGCGCCGACCTTCTTGCCGCGCAACGCCGCCGGGTCGATGCCCGCGCGTTCCACGGCCTCCCAGGTGGTTTCCAGGAGCAGGCGCTGCTGCGGGTCCATGCCCGTGGCTTCGCGCGGGGAGATGCCGAAGAACGCCGGGTCGAAGTCGCCCGCGTCGGGCAGGTAGCCGCCGGCGGTCGTGTAGGTGGTGCCGGGGCGGTCGGGGTCCGGGTCGTACAGCTGTGCCATGTCGAAGCCGCGGTCCGCCGGGAACTCCGTGATCGCGTCGGTGCCCGCGAGCACCATCTCCCAGAACGCCTCGGGGGTGTTGGCGTTGCCGGGGAAGCGGCAGCTCATGCCGACGATCGCGATCGGCTCGTCCGAGTCGATCTGGGCCGAGTAGGACAGCGCCTCCTCAGCCGAGCCGAGCAGTTCGGCCAGCAGGTGGTCGGCCAGGACGGCCGGGGTCGGGTAGTCGAAGACCAGCGTCGCCGGCAACGACAGACCGGTGGCGTCGGACAGCTTCTTGCGCAGCTCGACGGCCGTCAGCGAGTCGAAACCGATGTCGCGGAAGGCGCGGTTCTCCCCCACTTCCTCGACCGAGCTGTGGCCGAGGGTGGCGGCGGCCTCGGCGCGCACCAGCTCGACCAGCTTGCGCTTCTGGTCCTCTTCGGACAGTGAGCGCAGCGTGCGGGCGAACTCGGAGTCGTCGCGGCGCACTTCCTCGACGACCGTCAAAGCCCTGACCTCGGGGAGATCGGACAGCAGCGCCGAGGGGCGGACCGAGGTGAACAGCGGGAAGTAGGTGTCCCAGTCGATGTCGACGACGGTGACGCAGGTGTCGTCGTGCATCACGGCGCGGTTCAGCTCGACGACGGCCTGGGCGGGCTGCAGGAACGTCAGGCCGCGGCGCGCCAGGTTGTCCGACATAGCCTCGTGCGTGGCCATGCCGACCTCGGCCCACGGGCCCCACGCGATCGACGTCGCCCGCAGGCCACGAGCGCGGCGGGCCTCGGCCAGCGCGTCGCAGTAGGCGTTGGCGGCGCCGTAGGCGGCCTGGCCGCCGCTGCCCCACACGCCCGCGATCGAGCCGAACAGCACGAAGAAGTCCACTTCGCCGACCAGCGCGTCGAGGTTCGCGGCGCCGATCACCTTGGCGGACAACACCTCCGCGAAGTCGTCCAGCGACGTCAGCTCCAGCGGCGCGTGCTGCGCGGCGCCGGCGGTGTGCACGACACCGGACAGGTCGGGGATGTCCGCGAGAACGGCCGCCAGCGCGTCGCGGTCGGCGACATCGCAGGCGACGATCGACACCCGCGGGCCGAGCTCCTCCAGCGACGCCTTCAGCTCGGCGGCACCCGGCGCGTCCATGCCGCGCCGCGACGTCAGCACCAGGCCGGAAACACCGCGCTCGGCCAGCCAGCGAGCCGTCGTCGCACCCAGTCCGCCGGTGCCGCCGGTGATCAGCACCGTGCCGTGAGCGGTGTAGTCGGACGGCAGCGCGTCCACCGGGCGATGAGCCAGACGACGTCCCAGGACGCCCGACGAACGGACGGCCAGCTGGTCCTCGCCACCCAGCCCGGCGACGCAGGACACGAAGCGCCGCAACGCGTTCTCGTCCGGCACCTCGGGCATGTCGATCAGACCGGCCCAGCGCTGCGGGTACTCCAGAGCCGCGGCACGGCCGAAGCCCCACACGGCGGCCTGCGCGGCGGAGCGCACCGAGTCCGAGGTCTCCGCGGCCACCGCGCCGGACGTCACGGCCCAGATCGGTGCCTCGACCGACTTCACCAGCAGGATCGACTGTTCCAGGCCGGCCGTCAGCACCGCGGCGGGTGACTCGTCCAGAGCCACCAGCGACACCACGAGATCACAGGCGGGCACGTCCTCGATCGAGGTGACGACCGTGACGTCAGCGCCGTGAGCCGCGAGTGCCGCGCGGTAGGGCTCGGCGTCGACGGCGGGAGTCGTCACCACCACGACGTGGCCGGACAGGACAGGCGTGGTCGTGACGCGGACCGGCGCCCACAGGACCCGGTACCGCCACGAGTCGAGCAGCGCCTTCTCCTGATTGCCCGCGCGCCACGACGACAGTGCCGGGATCAGCGACTCCAGCGACGAGCGCTGCTCCTCCCCCAGCCGCAACAGCGCCGCGAGCTCGCGGGCGTCACCGCGTTCGATCGCGGCCCACAGCTTGGCGTCCGCCGGGTCCGCGTCCGTCACCGCCGGAGCGGTGGAGCCCAGCGGCCAGTAGTACTCGTGCTGGAACGCGTACGTCGGCAGCGTCACCCGGCGCGCGGGGCCGAAGTAGGCCTTCCAGTCCACGGACACGCCCGCCGCGAACAGGCGGCCCAGCGCCAGCGCGACCGACGCCTCTTCCGAACGGTCCTTGCGCAGCACGGGGATCGCGCCGTCGACGAGTGCCGACAGGGCACCCTCCGGGCCGATCTCCACGAACGTCGTCACGCCCGCCGCACGCGCCGCCTCGACGTTGTCGTGGAAGCGCACGGTCTCCCGCACGTGCCGCACCCAGTAGTCGGATTGTTGAACGATCGCATCGGAGGATTGTTCAACGATCCCACCAGTGAACAGCGGGATCGTGGGATTGTTGAACGAAAGGCCCTCGACGACCGCGCGGAACTCGTCGAGCATCGGCTCCATCAGCGGCGAGTGGAAGGCGTGCGAGACCGCGAGCTGCCGCGACTTGCGATCGTTGAATTGTTCAACGATCCTACGAACCTCTTGTTCAACACCGGCGATCGTCACCGAGGCTGGGCCGTTGATCGCGGCGATCGAGACACCGGAGGTCAGCAGCGGGGTGACTTCGGCTTCGGTCGCCTGGAGGGCGACCATCGCGCCACCCTCCGGCAGCGCCTGCATCAGCCGGGCGCGCGCGGAGACGAGGGTGCAGGCGTCGTCGAGCGAGAGCACGCCCGCGACGTGCGCGGCAGCGATCTCGCCGATCGAGTGGCCGATCACGGCGCCGACCTTCACGCCCCACGACCGGACGAGCCGGAACAGCGCGACCTCGAACGCGAACAGGGCGAGCTGCGCGTTGCCGGTCTGCCGCAGGTCCTCCTCGGAGGAACCCCACATCACGTCACGAACGGGAAGCCGGTCGAGCACCTCGTCGAGAGCGGAGGCGAACACCGGGTACCGCTCGTAGAGCTCGCGCCCCATGCCGAGGCGCTGCGAGCCCTGGCCGGAGAACAGGAACGCCACCTTGCCCGGCACGACCTCGCCCTCCACCACGGCGGCATCGGGGTTCTCGGTCGCGAGAGCACCCAGCGATCGCAGGAGCGTCTCACGATCGGCAGCCACCACCGCCGCACGCTGTTCGAACGCCGAACGCGTCGTCGCCAGCGAGAAGGCCAGGTCGCGCAACGACACGTCCGAAGACTCGACGAACGAGCGCAGCCGCGCGGCCTGTCCCCGCAGGGCACGGCGAGTGCGACCGGACAACACCACGGGCACCACGACGTCGGAAGGCGCGGAAGCCGGAACCTCGACGGCCGGCGGCTGCTCGATGATCACGTGCGCGTTGGTGCCCGAGATGCCGAACGACGAAATACCCGCACGGCGAGGCCGGTTCACCGCTGGCCACGGCCGGGGCGACGTGAGCAGCTCGACCGCGCCCTCGGACCAGTCGACGTGCGAGGAAGGCGTGGTGACGTGCAGGGTCTGCGGCAGCACGCCGTGCCGCATCGCCTGCACCATCTTGATCACACCGGCCACACCCGCGGCGGCCTGCGTGTGGCCCATGTTCGACTTGACCGAGCCGAGCAGCAGCGGTTCCGAGCGGTTCTGCCCGTAGGTCGCGAGCAGTGCCTGCGCCTCGATCGGGTCGCCCAGTGTCGTACCGGTGCCGTGCGCCTCGACGGCGTCCACATCGGACGGAGCCAGGCCCGCGTTGGCGAGCGCGGCACGGATGACGCGCTGCTGTGCCGGGCCGTTCGGCGCCATCAGGCCGTTCGACGCGCCGTCCTGGTTCACCGCCGAGCCGCGGATCACGGCGAGGATCTGGTGCCCGTTGCGCACGGCGTCGGACATGCGTTCGAGCACGACCACACCGGCGCCCTCGGACCAGCCGACGCCGTCGGCCGAGTCGGAGAAGGCCTTGCAGCGGCCGTCCGGCGACAGGCCGCGCTGCCGGGAGAACTCGATCAGGGCGGTCGGTGTCGACATGACCGTCACACCACCGGCCAGCGCCAGCGAGCACTCTCCCGCGCGCAGAGACTGCATCGCCCAGTGCATGGCGACCAAAGAGGACGAACACGCGGTGTCGACCGTGACCGCGGGGCCTTCCAGGCCGAGGGTGTAGGAGACCCGTCCGGACACAATGGACGGTGAGGTGCCCGAGCCCTGGAAGCCCTCGAAGTCACCGCCGCCGAGCCGCGCGCCGTAGTCGTTGTACATGACGCCCGCGAACACACCGGTCTGGGTGCCGCGCAACGACACCGGGTCGATTCCGGCGTGCTCGATCGCCTCCCACACGACCTCCAGCAGGATGCGCTGCTGCGAGTCGGTTCCGAGGGCCTCGCGGGGCGACATGCCGAAGAACCCGGCGTCGAACTCGCCGGCGTCGTGCAGGAAGCCGCCCGACCGCGAGTAGGTCGTACCGGGGTGGTCGGGGTCGGGGTGGTAGAGGTTCTCCAGGTCCCAGCCGCGGTTCGACGGCAGGCCCGACACCGCGTCGCCGCCCTCGGACACCAGCCGCCACAGGTCGTCGGCCGACCCGATGCCGTCCGGGTAGCGGCAGCCCATGCCGACGATCACGATCGGGTCGTCGGCGACCGCGGCCCTGACCTCGGACGGCACGACGACATCGGCGTCGAACAGCTCGTCCAGCAGGTGCGAAGCCAGCGCGACGGGCGTCGGGTAGTCGAACACCATCGTCGCGGGCAGCCGCAACCCGGTCACCGCGGTCAGCTGGTTGCGCAGCTCGACGGCGGTCAGCGAGTCGAAGCCGAGGTCCTGGAACTGGCGCGTGGGCTCGATCTCGGCACCGGACGCGTGCCCGAGCACCGCCGCGACCTGGCCGCGAACCAGCTCCAGCACCGCGTCCGACCGCTCCTCCGCGCCCAGCCCGGAAAGCCTGCGGAGCAACGTGTCGGCGGTCTCCGACCCCGACGCCGCGCGCCGCGTGCGCACCCGGATCAGGCCGCGCAGCAACGGCGGCACCTCGCCGCGCTGCCGCAACGTTGCCAGGTCCAGGCGCGCCGGAACCAGTGCGGCGCTGGAGGACGCCACCGCGCGGTCGAACAAGGCCAAGCCCTGCTCGACGGTCAGCGGCGGCATGCCGGTGCGCGCCATGCGTTCGGCGTCCGCGTCCGACAGCATGCCCTCGACCGCCCACGCACCCCACGCCAGGGACACGGTGTTGGGCCGGAATTCGGCCAGCGCGTCCAGGAAGTGGTTGCCTGCCGCGTAGTTCGCCTGACCGGCCGTGCCCCACGTGCCCGCGAGCGACGAGAACAGCACCAGCGGCACGTCCGGCAGCGCCTGGGCCAGGTTCCAGGCAGCGTCGACCTTGGGGCGCAGCACCGAGTGCAGGCGGTCCGGTGTCAACGACGAGATCACGCCGTCGTCCAGCACACCGGCGCTGTGCACGACAGCCGAAATGTCGTGCTGGGCAACGAGTTCGGCGACGGCTCGGGCGTCGGCGACGTCGCACGCGACGACGGACACGGTGGCGCCCAGCGCTTCCAGCTCCGCCACGTCCCCCGTGCCGCGACGGCTGACCAGCACCAGCTCGCGGACGCCGTGCTCGGCGACCAGGTGCCGGGCGACGACCTTGCCCAGACCGCCGGTGCCACCGGTGATCAGGACTTTCGCGCCCCACTCGACCGGGGTCCGTTCGATCTCGGCACGGGCCAGGCGCGGCGCGTAGATCTCACCGTCGCGCAACGCCAGCTGCGGCTCCTCGGAACCGACGGCGGCAGCGAACGCGGCCAGGGAGGCGGCGGTGCCGTCCAGTTCGATCAGCGAGAACCGGCCGGGCGACTCGGACTGCGCCGAGCGCACCATGCCCCACACCGCGGCGGACGCGAGGTCCGCGCTGCTCGTCACGAAGACGAGGCGCTCGTCACGTTCCTCTTGCAGCAGCGCGAGAACGCGCTCGGCCAGATCGTGCACCGAGGTGACCACGTCCTCGTTGCCGAGCACCGGAACGACGAGGACGTCCGAGGTGTCCGTGCCGCCGAGGCCGAAGACGTCCTCTCCCAGCACGGCGAACGCGGTGTCGGCCGCGGAAACCGTGACCGGCACCCAGTCGACCTGGAACAACGAGTCGCGGTCCACAGTGGACTCGGTCGCGACGGCGCGCACCACCAGCGAGTCGATCGACGCTACCGGTGCGCCGGCGCTGTCGACGGCCGCGATGGCGTAGGCGTTGTCGCCGGTCCGGGTCAGGCGGACCCGCAGCGTGGTCGCGCCGGTCGCGTGCAGCGACACGCCCTCCCACGAGAACGGCAGACCGGCGTCACCCTCACCCGAGACGAGCGCGGCGTGCAGCGCGGCGTCCAGCAGTGCCGGGTGCAGGCCGAATCCGGCCGGGTCGACGCCTTCCGGCAACGAGACCTCGGCGTAGACGACGCCGTCCTCGCCACGCCACGCCTGGCGCAGCCCCTGGAAGACGGGCCCGTACTCGAAGCCCATCGCGGCGAAGTTCTCGTAGCAGCCCTCGACGTCCAGCGCGGTCGTGCCGGCGGGCGGCCACACCGCGGTGTCGAACGCGGCCTCCCGGGCGGGGGCGCCGAGCACACCGATCGCGTGCTGCGTCCACGGTTCGTCGTCGGAGCCCTCGGCCCGCGAGTAGATCTTGACGGTGCGGCGGCCGTTCGCGTCGGCGTTGCCGATCCACAGCTGGACCTGCACGCCGCCCTTCTCCGGCACGATCAGCGGAGCGGTCAGCGTCAGTTCCTCGACGCGGTCGCAGCCGACCTCGTCGCCGGCGCGGATCGCGAGCTCCAGGTAGGCCGTGCCGGGCAGCAGGACCGTGCCGCGCACGGCGTGATCGACGAGCCACGGGTGGGTCTGGCGGGTGAGGCGGCCGGTGAGCAGCGCGCCGTCCTGGTCGGCGAACGACACGGTCGCCGTGAGCAACGGGTGGTGCGCCGCGCCGAGACCTGCGGCGCGCGGGTCGTGGAAGCCGCCGCCGCCCTTGGGCCAGTAGCGCTTGGTCTGGAACGCGTAGGTGGGCAGGTCGACGCGCTTTGCGTTGGTGTGCGCGAAGAACGCGTTCCAGTCGACCTTGGTGCCGCGGACGTGCAGGGTCGCCACGGCGGACGCGATCGCCTCGGCCTCGTCGCGGTCCTTGCGCAGCAACGGGATCGTGGTGATGTCGTCGGCGCATTCCTGCGCCATCGCGGACAGGATGCCGTCCGGGCCGATCTCCAGGAACTGCGTGACGCCGTGGGTCGTGAGCCACTTGATGCCGTCGGCGAAGCGGACGGCTTCGCGGACGTGGGAGACCCAGTAGTCGGGCGACGTGATCTGCTCGACGCGGGCCTGTTCGCCGGTGACGTTGGAGAGGATCGGGATGATCGGCGCCTCGAAGGTCAGGCCTTCGAGCGCTGCCCGGAACTCCGCGAGCATCGGCTCCATGAGCGGCGAGTGGAACGCGTGGCTCACGGCGAGCTGACGCGTCTTGCGATCGTTGAATTGTTCAACGATCCTACGTGCCTCTCGTTCAACACCGGCGATGACGACGCTCGTGGGCCCGTTGATCGCGGCGATGGAGACACCGTCGGTCAGGTGCGGGGTGATCTCGTCCTCGGTGGCCTGGATCGCGATCATCACGCCGCCGCTCGGCAGCGCCTGCATGAGCCGGGCGCGAGCTTGGACGAGCTTGGCGGCGTCTTCGAGGCTGAACACACCGGCGATGTGCGCGGCGGCGATCTCACCGATGGAGTGACCTGCGACGAAGTCGGGCTTGAGACCCCACGACTCGGCGAGGCGGTAGAGGGCGACCTCGATCGCGAACAGGGCGGGCTGGGTGTGCTCTGTCCGGTCGAGGACCTCCGGCCGGTCGCCCCAGATGACGTCCTTGAGCTGCGGGTCGAGGTGCTGCAGGACCGCGTCGAACGCTTCGGCGAACACCGGGAAGCGGGCGTAGAGATCGCGGCCCATGCCGATGCGCTGGGCGCCCTGGCCGGTGAACAGGAACGCCTGCTTGGCGCGCGCGGCCGTGCCCTGGATGAGACCGGGGGCGGGAGTGCCGTTCGCGAGGGCTTCGAGGCCGGTGCGCAGGTCGCCGACGATCGCGGCGCGGTGGTCGAACGACGCGCGGGTGGTGGCGAGCGAGTAGGCGAGGTCCAGCGGCGGGGCGTCGACGGCGAGGAGGCGCTCGGCCTGCGCGCGCAACGCCTCTCGCGACCTGCCCGAGACCAGGAACGGCACCACGCCCGGCTGAGTCGATCCCGGCTGGGCCGGATCGTCCACGGGTTCGGGGGTGGGGGCCTGCTCGATGATGGTGTGGGCGTTGGTGCCGGACAGGCCGAACGAGGAAACGGCCGCGCGGCGGGGCTGGCCGGTGTCGGGCCACGGCGTGTTGGAGGTGACCAGCCGGACGGCGCCGGAGTCCCAGTCGACGTGGGTCGACGGGCGGTCGACGCCGAGGGTCTGCGGGACGACGCCCGCCCGGATGGCCATGATCATCTTGATCACGCCGGCCACGCCCGCGGCGGCCTGGGTGTGGCTGATGTTCGACTTCACCGAGCCGAGCAGCAGGGGGCGTTCCGGGGAGCGGTTGCGGCCGTAGGTGGCGAGGAGGGCCTGGGCCTCCACCGGGTCGCCCAGGACGGTGCCGGTGCCGTGGGCCTCGACGACGTCGATCTGGTCGCTGGTCAGGCGGGCGTTCACCAGGGCCGACCTGATGACGCGCTGCTGGGAGGGGCCGTTGGGGGCGGTCAGGCCGTTGGAGGCGCCGTCCTGGTTGACGGCGGACCCGCGCAGCACGGCCAGAACGGTGTGGCCGTTGCGCTGGGCGTCCGACAGGCGTTCGAGGACGAGCATGCCGACGCCCTCGGACCAGCCCGTGCCGTCGGCCGAGTCGGCGAACGAGCGGCAGCGGCCGTCGGAGGACAGGCCGCCCTGGCGGGAGAACTCCACGAACGTCGCGGGGTTCGCCATCACGGTCACGCCACCGGCCAACGCCAAAGTGGACTCGCCCGCGCGCAGTGACTGCATCGCCAGATGCATTGCCACCAAAGAAGAAGAGCAGGCGGTGTCGAGAGTGACGGACGGGCCGACGAAGCCGAGGGTGTAGGAGATGCGGCCCGAGATCACGGAGTTCGACGAGCCGAGCAGGACCATGCCCTCGCCGCCCTCACCGGGGCCGAGCTGGTAGTCCTGGTTCATCGCGCCCGCGAAGACGGCGGTGGCGGAGCCCTTCAGCGTGTGCGGGTCGATGCCCGCGCGTTCCAGGGCCTCCCAGGTGACCTCCAGCAGCACGCGCTGCTGGGGGTTCATGCCGAGGGCCTCGCGCGGGGAGATGCCGAAGAAGTCGGCGTCGAACTCGCCGGCGCCTTCCAGGAAGCCGCCCTGGTCGCTCGACGACAGGGCGAGCATCTCCGGGTCCCAGCCGCGGTCGGTCGGGAAGGCGCGGATGCCGTGTTCGCCGTTCACGACCATCCGCCACAGATCTTCGGGACTGCGCACCCCGCCGGGGAAGCGGCAGCCGATGCCGACGACGGCGATCGGTTCCGCCGCGGCCGCCTCGAGGTCCTGCAGGCGCCGCTTGGTGCGCTGGAGGTCCGTGCTGGCACGGCGGAGGTAGTCCCGGAGCTTCTGTTCGTTGTCCATCCCTCAACCCATCTCGAGACGCGACCTGTCAGGAATCCTCGCGTCCGAGCGCCTGGCATACCCCTAGAAACGACTTGGGGCGCCCCTGTTCACAGGGACGCCCCGAGCACGTGGAACACTTACCAGGTAACGGGAAGCTCCCGCAGCGAGTAGACGATCGCGCCGTCGCGGAACCGCAGTTCGTCCGCCGGTTTCGCCAGCGCCAGCGTGGGAATGCGGGTGATCAGCGTCAGCAGCGCGACCTGGAGTTCCACCCGGGACAGGAACTTCGCGATGCAGCTGTGGATGCCGTGCCCGAACGCCAGCGGCGTCGAGTCCTTGCGGGTGATGTCGAGCGTGTCGGGGTCGGAGTAGACCGACTCGTCGCGGTCCGCGGAGGACAGCAGGGCGATGATCCCCTCCCCGGCCTTGATCGGCTGACCGGCGATCTCCAGGTCCACTTTGGCCACCCGGCCGACACCGCACTGCATCACGTTCTGGTGCCGCAGCAACTCCTCCACGGCACCGACGATCAGGTCCGGGTTCTCGCGCAGTTTCACCAGCTGGTCGGGGTGCTCCAGCAACGTGAGGATGCTCAGCGCGATCGACGACGCCGTCGTGTCGTAGCCCGCAGAGAGCAGCATCATGCCGATGACGACGGCCTCTTCGCGTTTCAGTTCGCCTGCGGCCATCTGGTTCGACACGAGCCGGCCGAGCACGTCGTCGGTGGGCTCCTTCTCCTTCTGCGCCACCAGCTTCGTCAGGTAGCCGAACAGCGCACCCGCAGCGGCGTTGCGGTGAGCCTGCGACGACGTCGTCTCGACGAGGGTGTTGATCCAGCGGCCGAACGCGAGGCGGTCCTTGTAGGGGACGCCCAGCAGCTCGCACACGACGGTCAACGGGATCGGGCGCGCGAAGTGCGTGACGAGGTCGACCGGCTGCGGCATCTTCAGGATCGCGTCGATCCGCTCGTCCACCAGCTTCTGCGCCTGCGGCCGCACCTCCTCGGCCTTCTTCTTGGTGAACATCGACATGATCATGCGCCGGTAGTGGGTGTGCTCCGGCGGGTCGACGGTCACGAACGCGCCCGGCTGCGGGTCCACCGGGAACAGGTACCGCGGGTAGCCGGGGTTCATCACCTCGGCGGAGAACCGTTCCGTGTCGGCGAGAAGAGCGCGCACGTCGGCATACCTGGACACCAGCCAGGCGGTGTCGCCCGCGGGTGTCGTCACCTTCTGCACCGGCCGCTCTGCGCGCAGCCGGGCGTACTCCGGCGGGAGGTCCAGCGGGCGGTGCGGGTCACGGGGGAACGGGAACGGGCACGCCGGAGCGGGCGCGGTGACTTCTTCCGTCATGGAGAAACCTTCAGTCGGAGGTGCGGAACCGGTTGATCGCGCCGATGTTTCTGTCGCGCAGCTCGTGGTCCAGCACGCCCAGCCCCTCGGACGGCGCGAGGCACAGCACGCCGACCTTGCCCTGGTGGGCGTTGCGGTGCACGTCGAACGCGGCCTGGCCCGTCTCGTCGAGCGAGTACACCTTGGACAGTGTCGGGTGGATCTTTCCCTTGGCGATCAAGCGGTTCGCCTCCCACGCCTCGCGGTAGTTCGCGAAGTGCGAGGAGATGATGTGCTTGAGGTTCATCCACAGGTAGCGGTTGTCGTACTGGTGCAGATAACCGGACGTGGACGCGCAGGTGACGATCTTGCCGCCCTTGCGCGTCACGAAGACCGAGGCGCCGAACGTCTCCCGGCCGGGGTGCTCGAACACGATGTCCGGGTCGTCGCCGCCGGTCAGCTCGCGGATCTTCGCACCGAACCGCTTCCACTCGCGCGGGTCCTGCTCGTGCTCGTTCTTCCAGAACTTGTAGCCCTCAGCCGAACGGTCGATGATCAGCTCCGCGCCCATCGACCGGCAGATCTCGGCCTTGTCCGGCGACGACACGACACACACGGGCGTCGCGCCGCCGTTCAGTGCGAACTGCGTGGCGTACGAACCGAGACCGCCCGAGGCACCCCAGATCAGCACCGTGTCGCCCTGCTTCATGTTGGCGCCGTTGACCGACACCAGCTGGCGGTAGGCGGTGGAGTTGACCAGACCGGGCGAGGCGGCCTCCTCCCACGTCAGGTGCTCGGGCTTCGGCATCAGCTGGTTCGCCTTGACCAGTGCGAGATCGGCCAGGCCGCCGAAGTTCGTCTCGAAACCCCAGATCCGCTGCTGCGGGTCCAGCATCGTGTCGTTGTGCCCGTCGGGGTGCTCCAGTGGCACGTCCAGGCAGTGCGCGACCACGCGATCGCCCGGCTTCCACACCGTCACACCAGGGCCGACGCGCAGCACGACACCGGCGAGGTCCGACCCCACCACGTGGTAGGGCAGATCGTGTTTGCCGCCCAACCGCCGCAGGAACGCGAACGTGGACAGCGGCTCGAAAATCGACGTCCACACGGTGTTGTAGTTGATCGAGGACGCCATCACGGCGATCAGCGCCTCACCCGGCGCGAGCTCCGGTGTCGGGACCTCCCGCACCTTCAACGACCTGCGCGGGTCCTTGTCGCGGGTCGGCAGGCCCGCGAACATCTCCGCGTCGGCTTCCTCGACCACCACGGCGCGGTAGCTCTCGGGCACCGGCAGCGCCTCGAAGTCCCGCGCCACCGCGTCGCCCGATTCGATGGCGCTCAGGATCTCGCTCATGCACCCCAAGGTAGAAGCACAGACGCTAGGGAATGCCCGCAAGAAACTGCGGTCTGCTGGACCGTGTGCTCATCAGATTTCTGAACACCCACCTCCGGACCTACCGGGGACCACTGTTGTTCCTGGTGGCACTGCAGCTGGTCCAGACGGCCGCGACCCTGCTGCTGCCCACGCTCAACGCGCGGATCATCGACAACGGGGTGCTCCTCGGCGACGCCACCTACATCTGGGCCACCGGCTCCACCATGCTCGGGGTGGCCGTGGTGCAGATCCTCACCGCGAGCGGCGCGATGCTGCTCAGCTCCCGCGTGTCCGCGGGTCTCGGACGCGACCTGCGCGCGAAGGTGTTCGGGAAGGTCATGAGCCTGTCGGCCCGCGAGGTCGACCAGATCGGCGCGCCCTCGCTGATCACGAGGACCGTCAACGACGTCGGGCAGGTCCAGAGCATCGTGCTGACCACCGCCGACGTCGCGGTGTCGGCGATCATCATGTGCGTCGGCGGTGTCGCGCTCGCGCTGCTGCAGGACCTGCCGGTCGCGACCATCCTGATCGCGCTGGTCGTCATCGTCGTCCTCGGCCTCACGCTCATGCTGAAGCGGCTCTCGCCGTTCTACGAGGCCATGCAGAAGTTCCTCGACCGCATCAACCACCTGCTGCGCGAGCAGATCACCGGCGTCCGGGTGATCAGGGCGTTCGTTCGCGACCCGCACGAACGCGCCCGCTTCGACGCCACCAACCGCGACCTCTACGGCACGACGCTGCGGGTCGGGCGGATCATGGCGGCACTGCCGGTGATGGTCATGACCGTCATGAACGTGCTGACCGTCGCGATCATCTGGTTCTCCGGCCACCGCATCGACGCCGGCACCATGCAGCTCGGCGCACTGCTCGCGCTGCTGTCGTACGTCACGCTGATCATCGTCGCGATCATCATGACGATGCTCGTGTTCACCGAGGCCCCGCGCGCCGCCGTGTCCGCGGCCAGGATCGACGAGGTGCTGCGGGCGGAATCCAGCATCACCTGGCCGGAAAAGCCCGTCCGAACCATGAAGACCCGCGGCCACCTGGAACTGCGCGGCGCCACGTTCGGCTATCCCGGCGCGGAGAAACCGGTGCTGCGCGACATCGACCTCGTGGCCAGGCCAGGCGAGACGGTGGCGATCCTCGGCAGCACGGGCAGCGGCAAGTCGACCCTGCTGTCGCTCGCCATCAGGCTCTACGACGTCACCGGCGGCGAAGTGCGGATCAACGGCGTCGACATCCGCGACCTCGATCCGTCGGCACTGCACCAGATCGTCGGCTACGTTCCGCAGAAGGCACACCTGTTCAGCGGCACGATCGCGGCGAACCTCCGCCACGGCAAGGAAGACGCGACCGACGACGAGCTGTGGCACGCGCTGGAGATCGCGCAGGCCACCGAGTTCGTCCGCCCGCTCGGCCTCGACGCGCCGATCACCCAGGGCGGCTCGAACGTCTCAGGTGGACAGAGGCAACGCCTCGCCATCGCACGGGCGCTGGTGCGGCGGCCCGAGATCTACCTGCTCGACGACTGCTTCTCCGCACTGGACCTCGGCACCGAGGCACGGCTGCGCGCCGCACTGGCCTGCGAGCTCGGCCACGCCACGATCCTGCTGGTCAGCCAGCGGATCAGCACCGTCGAGGCGGCGTCGCGGGTCATCGTGCTGGAGGACGGCCAGGTCGTCGGCTCCGGCACGCACGCCGAGCTCATCGGCACCAACCAGACCTACCGGGAGATCGCTCTCTCCCAGCCCGTGGGAGGGGCTCTCCGATGACCCTGCTCGCAGATCCGGAAGCTCCCGCGCCGGTCGAGGAGAACCACCGGCCCAGCACCGCGAAACGCCTCTTCGGGCTGCTGCTGCCCTACCGGGGCAAGCTGGTCGTGATCGGGTTGCTCGCCGTCGTGTCGATCGGGCTCAACCTGCTCGGCCCCCTCCTGCTCGGCCGCGCCACCGACCTCATCGTCACCGGCCTCGTCAGCCGCAGCCTGCCCGCCGGCGCCACCGAGGAGGAGATCCTCGCGCGGCTGCGGGAACAGGGCGAGGACACGCTCGCCAACGTCATCAGCACCGTCGACGTCGTTCCCGGCCAGGGCGTCGACTTCCCCGCGCTCGGCCAGCTGCTGATGGTCATCCTCGGCCTCTACGTGATCGGGTCGCTGTCGATGCTCGTGCAGGGCCGGATCGTCACGAACATCGTTCAGCACGCCGTCTACCGGCTGCGCGAGGAGATCGACGCGAAGCTCACCCGGCTTCCCCTGGCGTACTTCGACCGCAACCCGCGCGGCGAGGTGCTCTCCCGCGTCTCCAACGACGTCGACAACCTCCAGCGCACCGTGCAGCTGTCGATCGGCCAGATGCTCACGAGCCTCGTCAGCGTCGTCGGTGTCCTGGCGATCATGCTGGTGATCTCCGTCGAACTGGCCGTGCTGGTGCTCGTCTGCGTGCCCATCGCGCTGGTGCTGGCCGCGTACATCTCCAAGCGCGCCATGCCGAAGTTCGCCCAGCAGTGGCAATCGACCGGTGCGTTGAACGCGCACGTCGAGGAGATGTACAGCGGGCACGCGCTGATCACCGCGTTCGGGCGCCAGGAACAGGCGGTGCGGGAGTTCGCCGAACACAACGAGATCATGTATCGGTCGTCGTTCAGCGCGCAGGCGATCTCCGGCCTGATCGGGCCGGCGACGAGGTTCATCACCGACCTCAACTACGTGCTGGTGGCCGTGGTCGGCGCGTTGAGGGTCGCCAGCGGCAGCGTGTCCATCGGTGACGTGCAAGCCTTCATCCAGTACTCCGGCATGTTCTCCCGGCCGATCATCGACGTCGCGAACTTCTCCGGCCAGCTCCAGTCCGGCATCGCGTCCGCCCGGCGGGTGTTCGAGCTGCTGGACGAGCCGGAACAACCACCGGCGCCCGCCGAGCCCGCGACCGTCTCACCGGTGCGCGGGCACGTCGAGTTCTCCCACGTCTGTTTCCGGTACGTGCCGGAGAAGCCGCTGATCGACGACCTGTCGCTCACCGCCACACCGGGCCAGCTCGTCGCCATCGTCGGGCCCACCGGCGCGGGCAAGACGACGCTCGGCAACCTGCTGCTGCGGTTCTACGACCTCGACGGCGGCCGGATCCTGCTGGACGGCACCGACATCACCACGATGACCCGCGAGGACCTCAGGTCCGCCATCGGGCTGGTCTCCCAGGACACGTGGTTGTTCGAGGGCACGATCGCCGAGAACATCGCCTACGGCAAGCCCGGCGCGACCCGCGAGGAGATCATCGCGGCAGCGCAGGCGATGTGCGTGGACCGGTTCGTGCGCGCGCTCCCGCACGGCTACGACACGGTGCTCGACGAGGAGCACGGCGGGCTGTCCGCTGGCGAACGGCAGCTCATCACGCTGGCACGCGCGTTCCTCGCCCAGCCCGCGATCCTGCTGCTGGACGAGGCCACGTCGTCGATCGACACCCGGACCGAAGTCCTGATCCAGCAGGCCATGGCGTCGCTGCGGGCCGGGCGGACCAGCTTCGTGATCGCGCACCGGCTGTCCACGATCCGCAACGCCGACCTCATCGTCGTGATGGACCAGGGCGCGGTCGTGGAACGCGGCACGCACGAGGAACTCATGGCCGCCAACGGTTTCTACGCCCGGCTGTACTCAGCCTAGGGCCGTGGCCGGCGGCCTTGCCCCGTGTTCGGCGGTCAGACGGGTGCGTCGTGGTGCCGGCCCGCCCTGCTGAGCGTCGAAGACGCGGCGAAGGCTGCCGATCACTCAGCCCAGCACGTACGGGATCGCGAGGTCTCCCAGCTCGGCGCGCTCCGCCTCGGTCGGGGCGCGCCGTCCCGTTCCCACCAGCAGCACGTCCTCGTCCGCCCAGGACGCCGGGAACGCGCCGGCGATCTGCTCCAGCATCTCCCGGCAGCGGGCCAGCGCCGCTGCGGGCGGGCCTGGCACGTCCGACAGGTGCAGGACCAGGTCGAGGTGGTGCAGCGTCCACTCCCAGACGTAGGCGCCCAGGTAGCCGGCCGTGCACAGCACCATGTCCTGCGTGCTGACCTTGAGCGTCGGATCGGCGAGCTGAGCGGCCCGCAACGCGGCCCGCCCCAGGTCGTCGACGTGGTGCTTCAGCATCCACGGCTCGCCGTACGCGGCGGCCAGCCGGACGGTCAGCGCGGCCAGCGGGTCGTCCGCGGGTTCGTGCGAGACCTTCCAGTACGTCACGGAGTCGTGCGTCACCGGGTCCGCGGTCGGGGTGACCAGCGTGATCAGCACGTCCTGCGCGTCGATCACGAAATGGCACACCAGATCCCGCACCAGCCAGCCCTCGCACCCGGACGGCTTGCCGAAATCGTCGTCCTTCAGCTCGCTCACCGCGTCGAGCAGTGCCCCCAGAGAAAGCGAAAAAAGATCCACAGCCGCAAAACTACAGCGGCTGTGGACCCGGGGCAGAAGGATCTACCAGCTGGCGGCGGCCAGCAGGTCGCCGTACTCGTGCTCGGTGGCGACGTGCTTGAGGTCGGCCTCCACCATCATCTTCATCAGCGACGAGAAGTCGACCTCCGGCTTCCAGCCCAGCTCGTTGCGTACCCGAGTGGTGTCGGCGCACAGGATCTCGACCTCGGCCGGGCGGACCAGCACCGGGTCGATGTAGACGTGATCCTCCCAGTTCAGGCCGACGTGATCGAACGCGAGGCGCACCGCGTCGCGCACCGAGTGCATCTGACCGGTGCCGACGACGTAGTCCTCCGGCTCGTCCTGCTGCAGCATCAGGTGCATCGCGCGCACGTAGTCGCCCGCGAAACCCCAGTCGCGCAACGCGTCCAGGTTGCCCAGCGCGAGCTTGTCCTGCAGCCCCAGCTTGATCTTCGCGACGCCGAGGGAGATCTTGCGGGTCACGAACTCCGCGCCACGGCGCGGCGACTCGTGGTTGAACAGGATGCCGCCGACCGCGTACATGCCGAACGACTCGCGGTAGTTGCGGGTGATGAAGTGCCCGTAGGCCTTCGCGACGCCGTACGGGCTGCGGGGGTGGAAGATCGTGGTCTCGCGCTGCGGGGTCTCGGCCGCCTTGCCGAACATCTCCGACGACGACGCCTGGTAGAAGCGGATGTTCTTGGCCGCGGCGCCGTTGTGGCGGCTGCTCGACAGGCCGGAGACGATGCGGATGGCCTCCAGCATGCGCAGCACGCCCATGGCGTTGACCTCGGTGACGAGCTCGGCCTGCTGCCACGACATCGGCACGAACGAGATGGCGCCGAGGTTGTAGACCTCGTCCGGCTGCACCAGGTCCACAGCGGACACCAGCGACGCCTGGTCCATCAGGTCACCGTCCACGAAGGACAGTTCCGACATCAGCCTGGACACCCGCATCTTGCGCGGGTTCGCCTGCCCCCTCATGAGCCCCCACACCTGGTAGCCCTGTTTGAGCAGGTGCTCGGCGAGGTAGGAGCCGTCCTGCCCGGTGATCCCGGTGATCAGTGCCCGCTTGGTCATCCCGTTTCCTCTCATCACCGGAGGTCCGCAACGGGACGGACCCCAATCCCTTGCCAAATTAGGGGTTCAGGCACTAGGGGTTTCGCCTGAAACCACGGCGGCGACGGCACTTCTGTTGTCCGACAGAAAGAAATGGCCGCCGGGAAACACCTTCAGCGCGAACGGCCCGGTCGTGCGTTCCCGCCACTGCTCCACCTCGTGGACGGACGCCTTCGGGTCGGCGTCGCCGGTCAACGCGGTCAGCGGGCACCCGAGCGGCGGCCCTGGGCGGTAGCGGTAGGTCTCCGCGGCCCGGTAGTCGGCGCGGATCGCGGGCAGCACCATCCGTACCAGCTCCTCGTCGTCGAACACCCGCGCGTTCGTGCCCGCGAGCTTCCTGACCTCGGCGAGGAGACCGGCGTCGTCCCGCTGGTGCACGCGGTCGTCGCGGACGATCTGCGGCGCGCGCCTGCCGGAGACGAACAGGTGGTCGGGTTCGTGTCGCAGTGCCACCTCGAACGCGACCATCGCGCCCATGCTGTGTCCGAAGAGGTGCAGCGGCCGGTCTCGGCTCAACAGGGGCGCGATGGCGTCGGCGAGCCGGCGGATGTCGTCGATCAGGGGCTCTGACCTGCGGTCCTGCCGCCCCGGGTACTGGACCGCGACCAGCTCGGCACGGCCGTGGAAGGCCTGGGCGAACGGCTGGTACCAGCTCGCCGCGCCACCCGCGTGCGGGAAGCACACCAGCCGCGGAGCACCGTCGGGAGCCTCCGCGAACCGCCGGAACCACAGCGTGGACGCCACAGCGCCGATGCAAACACCGTTCGGGCTGAGGAAACACCTGGAAACGGCTAGCGTGGCGGCATGGGCAAGTCTCCGGCTGTGGAGCTCGAGGTGGAGGACCGCGTCGTGCGGATCTCCAACCCCGACCGCGTCTACTTCCCCGCGCGCGGCGAGACGAAACTGGATCTCGCGAACTACTACCTGTCCGTCGGTGACGGCATCGTCCGCGCGCTGCGGGAACGGCCGTGCATGCTGCACCGCTTCCCCGAGGGCGTGAGCGGCGAGAAAGTGCACCAGAAAAGGCTTCCGCACGGCGCGCCACCGTGGGTGCGGACCGTGCGGGTGCACTTTCCGCGCTACAACCGCCACGCGGACGAACTCTGCGTCACGCACGTCGCCGACGTGATCTGGGCCGTCCAGATGTCCACTGTGGAGTTCCACCCGTGGAACTCGCGTGCGGCGGACACGGAGAAGCCCGACGAGTGGCGCATCGACCTCGATCCCGGTCCGACGTGCACGTTCGACCGGGTCAAACGGGTCGCCGGTGTGGTCGAGGAGGTGCTCGCGGAACTCGGCGCGGTCGGGTTCCCGAAGACGTCTGGGTCGAAGGGCCTGCACATCTACGTGCGGATCAAGCCCGACTACGGGTTCCACGACGTGCGCAAGGCGGCTCTGGCGTTCGCGCACGAGGTCGAACGCCGCGCGCCGGACGACGCCGAGACCACGTGGTGGCGCAAGGACCGCGACCCGTCGCTGGTTTTCGTGGACTACAACCAGAACACGCGCGACCGGACGATCGCGTCTGCCTACTCGGTGCGCGGTGTTCCCGAGGCCACCGTGTCGACGCCGATCCGCTGGGACGAGATCCCCGACGTCGACCCGCGCGACTTCACCATCGCCACCGTGCCGAAGCGCTACGCCGAACTGGGCGACCTGCACGCCGGGATCGACGACGCGGTGTGGGGAATCGAACCGCTGCTGGAGTGGGCCGCCCGCGACGAACTCGAGGTTCCCGATGAGCAGCAGTGAGATCAAGTTCTCGAACCTCGACCAGCCGCTGTTCGGCGGCATGGTCAAGGGCGACCTGGTGGAGTACCTGGACTTCGTCGCCGACCGGTTCGTGCCGGTGCTGGCGGGGCGGCCGCTGTCGGTGTGGCGGATCCTGTCCGGGAAGGGATCCAAGGACGGCCAGGAACCGTTCATGCAGAAGAACGTTCCCAAGTACACGCCGTCGTTCGTCAAGACGGTCGAGGTGTGGGCGGAGACGTCGCACCGGCAGATCAAGTACGCGCTGTGCGACGACAAGCAGACGCTGATGTGGTTCGCGAACCAGCGTGCGGTCGAGTACCACGTGCCGTTGTTCGTCAAAGATCATTCCGGGGATGACCACCAGACGCACATGGTGCTCGACATCGACCCGCCGGAGGGTGCCGGTTTCGACGTCGTGGTCGCAGCGGCGTTCCTGATCAGGGAAGCTCTGGCGCAGGCAGGCCTGGAAGGCGCGGTGAAGACCAGCGGCGCCAAGGGCGTGCACATCTTCGTTCCATTGGAGAAGCACGATCCCGACGACGTGGCGGCGGCGACGCGCGCGGTGGCGGCACGGGCGGAGAAGCTCGATCCGTCGCTCGCCACCACCGCCTACATCCGGGACGAGCGGCAGGGCAAGGTCTTCCTCGACTCGACTCGGGCCTGGGGTGCCACCGTCGTCGCCGCGTACAGCCCGCGGCTGCGGGAGGGGCTGCCGATCTCGTTCCCGGTGCCGTGGGACTCGCTGAAGGACGTCGTCCCCGCCGACTTCACCGTGAAGAGCAGGTTCGACGGCGATCCGTGGACCTCGCTGATGCCCGCGCCGCAACGGCTGCCCGATGACCTGGTGGAACAGGGGCACGGCATCCCGGTCGCGCGGGTCGTCGCGATGCACGAGGGCAAGCGGCGCAAGGCTCAGCGCGAACGCGAGAAGTAGGCGACGATCGCTGCCGCCAGCGGCAGGGCCACATGACTGACGCTGGTGAACGTCGGCTCGGACGCGGCCACGTACTCGTTGGCGCGCACGAGCAGCCCGGCGGCCACGGTGACGTAGCCGGCGAACCTGGCCGTGCCGCTGGTCAGGACCGCGATCAGCGGGACCACGACCAGGCCCGCGAAGCTCGCGTGCACGACGAACAGCGGGACACCGGTGAGGTGCAGGGCCGCGTCCACGATCAGCAACACCGGCGCGATCGCGGAGAACCGGGCCCGTTCCCGCCAGATCCGGTAGCCCGCGAGACCGGTGAGGGCGATCGCGACCGCCAGGAACGTGAGGTCGGTCGCGTCGCCCGCGAACGACTCCAGGGCGTCGGCAGAGGAGGCGACCACGAGCACACCGGCCGCTCCCAGCACCCCGCTCGCGGCCGCCAGCCACCGCGGACTCGCCAGGAGCGCCGCGGCCGCCACCGTGACGGCCATGCCGAGCAGGAACGGCAGGTAGGTCGTCTCGCTGCCGCCGACGAGGCCGGTCGTGCCGGCCAGCAGGCCAAGAGCGGCGCCGGGCAGCCACGGGTGGTCGCGGCAGGTCAGCGCGAACATGGTGGCGACGAGTGCCCACGGCCAGACGGTGGCGAACAGCAGGGTGCTGGAAATGGTGTCGCCGAGATGGCCGGTCAGGCCGCCGGTGACCGTCATGAGGCCGACCACCAGGAGCGCCAGTGCCAGGCCTGCGACCAGGCGGGACGCCGCGGTCAGGCCTGCGGCCAGGCGGGGCGCCGCGGTCGTGCCGGAGACCGGGACCCGTGCGGCGCTCACTCCCTGCATGGCCGAGCCGGCACCCGACGCGGTGAGCCGCGACCGCCGGGGCCCGGTGTCCCGCTCGCCGGACCGGTCCGCCCGGTCGGCTCTCGCCGGAGTGTCAGACCCGCTGAGTACCGTGGAAAGCGGGGGTTCCCGATCCGAGGGGACCCTTGCGCGAGCCTGGGCCGCACCCGCGCCCTCCCGCGAGGCGAGCAGCGAGGTCGGCGCGGGTGCGGTGGCCGGTTCCGGCTTCTCCCCCAGTGCTTTGCGGGCTGCCGTCGCCACCATCCGGCTGTCGTCCTCCGCCAGCCGCCGCAACGCGAGCCGCGCCGCCAGCACCCTGCCCTCGTGCGCCACGGACAACATCCGCACCAGCGACGGAATCGCCCCCGCCCGCACGCCGGGCAGCGAGTGGTCGATGGCCTCCTGCAGGTCCGACGGCAGCGCGGCGGGCACGGACACCGGCCGGGCACGGCGAGCGATGCGCAGGTCGCCGCGCACGTCGAGCATCCACTTGCCGGGCGTCTGGTGCGGGGTCACGCGGCGGACGCGGTCGTAGACGTACTCGTAGAGCTCGTCGAGGCCCACGTGGCCGTCCTGGTCGCGGTCGGCGTCGCCGGATTCCAGGCCCTCCACCAGGGCTGAGGTGAAGACCGACGGTTCGCCCGCCGAGGAGTCGGCGACGGCGGCGCCCTCGAAGGCGTACTCCACGGCCGACGACGCGGTGATCACGGCCCGGCCGCTGCCGCCGAACTGTTCCTCCAGGCCCACGGAGCCGCCCGCGCGGGCGACCATGCCGCGGCCGAACGCGCCGGAGTAGCAGCAGTCGAGCAGGAGCACGATGCGGCGGGAGCGGGAGCGGTTCATGCGGCGGGCCACGAAGTCGGCGGAGACCGCGGTGCCGGCCAGGCGGTTGAGCCTGGTGCCCGAGGTGGCGAAGTGGAGTTCGCCCGCCTCGTCCTTCACGCCGTGGCCGGAGAAGTGCAGGACCAGGAGGTCGTCCGGTTCGCGGTCGGCGAAGAAGTCCTCGACGGCCTCGTTCACCTCGGCGGCCGAGGAGTTGATCAGGGTGCGCACGTCGAACCCGCCGATGCGCGGATCGGCCAGGACCTCGCCGAGGCGGGCCGCGTCGTGAGCGGGGGCGCGCAGCGCGGACAGGCCGGGGTCGGTGAACTCGTAGCTCGCGATGATCAACGCGTAGCGCTGGGGGCGGTGTCTCGCCAGCCATTCCGCGGCGCGGGCCCGCTCGGCCTCCGTGGGCGCGCCGGTCAGTTCCAGCGTGTCGCCGTCGGCCTCCACCGTCACGGAACGCTCGCGGCGCTGGCCCAGCCACGACGACACGGCGTTGATCAGCGCGGCCAGCACGGTGGACTGGGAGATGGTCGTCAGCACGGTGCCGATCTCGGCGGGGTCGAGGGCCTTGGCGCCCTCGGCGGCCTCGCCGGGAACGCCGGCCACCGGTGCCAGTTCGCGCAGCTCAGCCCGCAGGAAGGTGGCGAGCTGCTCGATGCGCTCGTCGTCGGCCCCGTCCTCGTGAACGCGCAGTGTGACGTCGGTCATAGCGGCCTCCTATCGAAGGAGGTCGCTCAGCCGGTCGAAAGCATTACGACGGGTCGGAACCCCGGAACGCACCCCACCACAGGCCCAGGGCCGCGGCGATCACCGTGGCCGTGATCCAGCCGGTGAAACCGCTCCCGTCCACGTACGCCCAGAACAGGCCGACGATCGGCGCGGGCACCAGGAACACCGCGTCCACCCGCAGCTGCGCGAGCAGGCCGCGCGGAGCCCGCGTCTCGGGATCGGGCTGCGCCGGGTTGTCGACCCGGCGGCCGCGCGGGTGCTTGTGCACCGGACGGCCCGACGGGTAGATGGTCACGCCGTCGGCCACCACGACCCGTCCGCCGCGCAGCTCGACGTCGACGGGCGACGGCAGCGTCACGAGCACCGGGTCGTAGTAGACGGGCAGCCAGCGCTCGACCCGGCCGTCGATCTCCAGCCACGACCGCACCATCAGCCCCGACTGCACCCGGATCCGCCGCACGGACGCGGTGACCGGCTCGGCCCGCACAGACCTGACCGCCAGCAACAGCCGCACCAGGCCCGCGAGCACCACCAGCAACGCCACCGCGACCGAGAACGTCACGCCGCCCAGCGCGCGATCGGTCTCCAGCAACAGGTCCGCGCCGGGAATCACCGCACGCGAAGGATCGGCCGGGTCGAACGCCACCTGCGTCTGCTTGCCGACGACCCGGTCGCCGTCCTCGTACGGGACGCGCGCCGACCCGGACGGCCACCGCACCTCCACCGCGCCGCCGTCGAACGACACGACGCTGCCGACCTCGCGCGACGTCATGGACGACAACAGGTCGCGATCGTCCGAATAGGACAGCCACGAGAAGAACGCGACGACGGAGCAGACGAACAGCACGACCGCCGTGGCGAGAACACCGTGGCGCAGCGCACGAACCCGGGAACGCAGCAACACAACTCCAGAGAAGAAGACGAACGGCCCGGCAGGAGGACCCGCCGGGCCGTTCATCAGCTAACTACACGTCACGAGGTGAAGCCCATGTGGATGTAGTCGTACGGGCGGTTCGCGAACGCGACGGCACCGAAGTTCGCCACGTTGCTCTTGACCGCGACCGCGCCGGGAAGCTGGTAGAGCGGCAGCTGGTGGCCGATCTCCCAGATCTTCTTGTCGATCTCGTTGGTGAGGGCGGCGCGCTTGGCGTCGTCGAGCTCACCGTTGGCCTCGTCGAGCATCTTGTTGATCTCCTCGGACCCGATGCGACCGTAGTTCTGGTTGGTGCTGTTCGGGTCGAGGTAGTAGATGCCCTTGCTGTCCGAGATCGGCGTGGCCGAGGACAGCCAGCGGAAGCCGGTCATGTCGAAGTTGCCGACGTTGACGTACTGCTTGAAGAAGTCGGTCGACGGCACGGCCTGGATGTCGATCTTGGCGCCGACCTCCTTCAGCTGCGACTGCACGAGCTTCGCGATCTGGTCGGAGACGGGGTTCGGCGTCGGGATGACGTACCGGATGACGAGCTCCTTGCCGTCCTTCTTCCGGGTCTCACCCTCGAGCTTCCAGCCCAGCTCGTCGAGCTGCTTCTTCGCGGCTTCCTTGTCGAACGACGCGATGGACGAGTTGTCCTTGTACTCCTTCGTGCCCAGCAGGAAGAAGTGGTTACCGGTGATCTGCGCGTCACCCTTGAGCATCTGGCCGAGCAGCGCCCGCGTGATGTTCTTGGTGTCGATACCGCGCATCAGCGCGACGCGGAGCTTGGCGTCCTTGAGGATCGACGAGTCCGCACCGTTGAACGTGATGTGCGAGTAGTCCGGCGTGATCGCCTGGCGGATCGTCACACCCTGCATCGACCGCGCCTTGGTGAAGTTGTCGATGCTGGAGCCGATGTCGAAGTAGTCGATCTGGCCGTTGGCGAGCGCGTCCGCGAGGGCGGGGCGGTCGACCTGACGGAACGTGATCTTGTCCAGCTTCGGCTTCTCGCCCCACCACGCGTCATCGCGCACGACGGTGACGACCTTGCCGGTGAGGTCGATCGTGCCGATCTTGAACGGACCGGCGGTCACCTTCGGCTTGTCCGCCCAGCCCTTGTTGAACTCCTCGACGGAGGACGACATGGACTTCGGGTAGAGGGGCGAGAAAATGCCCTTCCACTCGGCGAACTTCTTCTTGAACGTGACCTTGACGTCCTGGTCGGTCGCGCCCTTCTCGACCTTCTCGATGTCCTCGTAGCCCGTGGTGCCGGCGACCGAGTAGTCCTTGTTGGTGCCGTTCAGCGACTTCCACATGGCCTCGAAGTCCTGCCACGACAGGGCAGTGCCGTCCGACCACTTGGCCTTCGGGTTGATCTTGAACTCGAGGACCTGCGGGTCGGTGGAGGCGAGCTTCGCCTCCTCCAGGTAGTCCTTGTTGATCTCGATCGTCGAGTCCGGCAGCTGCTTGTACAGGTTCGGCATCATCGTGTCGATCATGCGGCGGCCGTCGGCGTTGGTGCCGTCGAGCTGGTTGTAGTTCCAGTTGTCCGGCAGCTGGTCAACCGGCCAGCGGAACTCGCCGCCGTCCTTGACCTTGGAGGCGTCCTGCGGGTTGATGTCCGCCTGACCCACCGTGTTCTCCGCGCCCTTCAGGCCGGAGTCGGTCTTGCTGGGCCCCCCCACACGCGGTAAGCGTGAGGGCGACCGCGACCAGCGCGGTCACTCCCACCTTGGTACGTCGACTCACTGTCGTGAACCTCCCTCGTGCCCGGACACCAGTTGCCGGGGACACTGTTCCTTCGTGCTCGCAGGTCGTCTGAGGCGACGGATGCATCAGAGGACCTGACGGATCTGGGCGAAGTGGCAGGCGGCCTCGTGGTCTTCTGCCTGCACCTCGCGCGGTGGTTCCAGCTCGATGCACGTGCGCTGCTTCTCCGGAGGCAGCGACGCGTGCAGGAAGCACCGGGTGCGGAACCGGCAGCCGGACGGCGGGTTCGCCGGGCTCGGCAGGTCGCCGGTGAGGATGATCCTCTCCCGCTGGCGTTCCTTGACGGGGTCGGGAATCGGGATCGCCGACAGCAGCGCCTGCGTGTACGGGTGACGCGGCGCGTCGAACACGCTGTTCACCTCGCCGATCTCGATGATCTTCCCGAGGTACATGACGGCGACCCGGTCCGCGATGTGCCGCACGACCGACAGGTCGTGGGCCACGAACAGGTACGCCAGCCCGAGCTTGGACTTGAGCTCCTCCAGCAGGTTGATGACACCGGCCTGGATGGAGACGTCCAGCGCGGACACCGGCTCGTCGAGCACGACGAGCTTCGGTTCCAGCGCGAGCGCCCGTGCGATGCCGATGCGCTGCCGCTGGCCGCCGGAGAACTCGCCCGGATAGCGCGACAGCTGCTCGGGACGCAGGCCGACGAGCTTCATCAGCTCCGGCACCCGCCGGTTGATCTCATCCTTGCTGTAGCCGTGCACCTGCATCGGCTCGGCGATCACGTCGTTGATCGTCAGGCGCGGGTCCAGCGACGCCATCGGGTCCTGGAACACCACCGACATGTCACGGCGGATCTCGAAGCGGCGCTTCGAGTCCAAAGAGGACACGTTCGTGCCGAGCACGGAGATCTCGCCGCCCATGGGCTTTTCGAGGCCGAGGATCTCCATCAGCGTCGTGGTCTTGCCGCAGCCCGACTCGCCGACCAGGCCGAGGGTCTCGCCCTCCCGGATGTCGAACGAGATGCCGTCCACGGCGTGCACGGTGCCGACGCGGCGCTTGAACACCACGCCCTTGTTGACCGCGTACTCCTTGACCAGGCCGTCGAGCTCCAGCACGATCTCGCGCTGCTCGCGCGGAACCTTGGCGATCTCGGCTTCCTCGACGACCTCGGCACCGAAGATCTCGGCGGCGGCCTCGGCACCCTCGGAGTCGGTCGCGGCGATCTCACCGGTCCTGATGCAGGCGGCCCTGTGCTCGGCGGAGCCGTCCACGTCGATCAGCGGCGGTTCCGCGGTGTGGCAGGCGTCGACGACCATCGGGCAGCGCGGCGCGAACGGACAACCTGGGGGAAGGGCCGTGAGCGACGGCGGCTGGCCGACGATCGGGACGAGCGCCTGCTTCTCGCCGACGTCGAGGCGCGGGATCGAGCCGAGCAGGCCGAGCGTGTACGGCATGCGCGGCTGCTGGTAGATCTCCTCGACCTTGCCGGTCTCCACGGCACGGCCCGCGTACATGACCATCAGCCGGTCCGCGAACCCGGCGACGACGCCGAGGTCGTGGGTGATGATCACGATGCCCGCGCCGGTGACCTCCTGCGCGGTCTCCAGCAGCTGCAACACCTGGGCCTGCACCGTCACGTCGAGCGCGGTCGTCGGCTCGTCGGCGATGATCAGGTCCGGGTCGTTGGCGATCGCCATGGCGATCACCGCGCGCTGCCGCATGCCGCCGGAGAACTCGTGCGGGAACGCCTTGGCGCGTTCGGCGGCGTTCGGGATGCCGACGAGGTCGAGCAGCTCGACCGCGCGCTTGGCCGCGGCCTGCTTGGACACCGAGCCGCCGCGGTGCACCAGGATCGCCTCGGCGATCTGGTCGCCGACGGTGTAGACGGGCGTCAGCGCGGACAGCGGGTCCTGGAACACCATCGAGATGCGCCGGCCGCGGATCTTCGACAGCTCCGCGTCGGTGCGGCCGATGAGCTCACGGCCCTGGAACTTGATGGAACCGCTGATGCGGGCGGACTCGGGCAGCAGGCCCATGACGGCGAGCGACGACACGGACTTGCCGGAGCCGGACTCGCCGACGATGCCGAGGACCTCACCGGGCGAGACCTCGTAGCTCAGGCCGCGCACGGCCTGCACGCGGCCTGCCTCGCTGGGGAACGACACGTGGAGGTCTTCGACCTGCAGAACCGGCCCTTCGACCGCCGGGTCGGCCGGCGTGTCGAACAGGATTTCCGAACTGGTCATCAGGCGGCCTTCTCCTTGGTGTCCTTCTTCTCCTTGCGGCGCACGCGCGTGGAGGTCGGGTCGAGCGCGTCACGCAGACCGTCGCCGACCCAGTTCACCGCCAGCACGAACACGACGAGGAAGCCCGCCGGGAACAGGAACAGCCACGGGAAGGTCGTCGCGGACTGGGCGAAGTTGCCGATCAGGGTGCCCAGTGAGACGTCGGGAGACTGGACGCCGAAGCCGAAGTAGCTCAGGCCGGTCTCGGCGAGCACCGCCGTCGCGACGTTGATCGTGGCGTCGATGATCAGCAGCGACGCCATGTTCGGCACGATGTGCTTGGCGATGATCGTGCGGGCGGGCTGCCCCATGAACCGGGCCGCCTTCACGAACTCGCGTTCCTTCAGCGTCAGCGTCATGCCGCGCACGATGCGCGCGGTGATCATCCACTGGAACGCCGCCAGCATCAGCACCAGCAGCCACCACGACTTGCCGCGGAACCACGGGCTGAGGATGGCGATGATCAGGAACGACGGCAACACGAGCAGCAGGTCGACCACCCACATGAGCGCCTTGTCGGCGACACCCAGGAAGTAGCCGGCGGTCGCACCGACGATCGCGGCCACGGTGGTCGAGATCAGCGCCACCAGCAGGCCGATGATCAACGACTTCTGCAGCCCGCGCATGGTCTGCGCGAACATGTCGGTGCCGATGTTGTCGGTGCCGAAGATGTGGTCGGCGTAGGGCGGCTGCAGGAACGCGCTGTAGTCGCGGTCCTCGTAGGACCACTGCGAGAGCAGCGGGCCGACGAACGCCAGCAGGTACATCGCCACGATGATGATCAGGCCGATCAGCGCGAGCCTGTTGCGCATGAAGCGGATGAGCACCAACCGGCCACGCGTCATCGCCTTGTCCGGTTCGGGCGCGGCGTCGACGGGGCTGCCCTGGGCGGCGCCGGCGGTTCCCGCGGAGTCGCCCTCGTTGAGGATCACGGTCACGTCGTCACCTTGCCTAGTTCACACGGATTCGGGGGTCGAGCGCGGCGTACAGCACGTCGGCGAGCCAGCCGGAGAACAGCACGCACACCGCGACGAACAGCGTCACCGTGGCCGTGATGTTCGTGTCCTGCGCCGAGATGCCGGTGACCAGCCAGTCCCCCATGCCGTACCAGGTGAAGATGCGCTCGGTGAACGTGCCGCCGACGACCAGCAGGCCGAACCCGAACGCGAACAGGGTCGCCATCGGGATCAGCGCGGTCCGCAGGCCGTGCTTCATCAGCGCCTTGCGCCGGGTGAGGCCCTTGGCCTGCGCGGTGCGCAGGAAGTCGCTGCCCAGGACGTCGAGCATGGACGAGCGCTGGTAGCGGCTGTAGTAGGCGATCTGGCCGAGCGCGATCGCGAGCGTCGGCAGGATCAGGTGCTGCAGCCGGTCGCCGAGGTGCTCGAACCAGTTGCCCTGGAAGCCGGGCGTCTCCTCACCGACGAAGATCAGCACGTTGCTGCCGATCGAGTTGTTGATGCTCTGCGCGCCGATCTTGAGCAGGTTGCCGAGCACGAGGACCGGCGTCGACAGCAATATGAAGGAGAACAGGGTCGCGAAGTAGTCGCTGAACTTGTACTGCCGGATCGCGCTCACCACGCCGATCAGCACGCCGAACAGGATGCCGATCGTGATGCCGAGCAGGAACAGCCGCAGGCTGACGCCGATGCGCCTGCCGAGCTCGTCGGTGATCGGGCGGTCGGCGACCGTCCGGCCGAAGTCGCCCTGCACCACACCGCTCATCCAGGTCACGAACCGCTGCGGGATCGGCTGGTCGAGGTGGAGGTCCCGTTTCTTCGCCTCGATCGACGCGGCGGGTGGCGGCGGGTTGCGTTGCTGCAACAACCCGATCGGGTCAAAGGTGACGGAGGCCAACGTGAACGCGAGGAACGTCGCCACGAGGGCGAGCACCACGTAGTTGACCAACCGTCGCAACAGAAATCCGGCCACCCGTGTTCAGTCCTCTCCCCGGTGGTTGCGACGTCGGCGCACTGGATTGCAGTGGACGAGGTGCAAGAGATTAACCGCCGATCTGACGGTCCGCCGCCCACCCCCACCATTACGCAGGGGCCCACTGACCGGGCCATAGTCACCCATGCGTGGGGGAATGGTCGGACGAACAGCCACATCAACAGTTGACTCTCGGCAATTGTGTGTCCAAGCGTGACCATTGTGCGTCCGGATCGCTGTATTCACCGTGAAGTTCTGTTGCGTCATGACGCAGACGGGTGAATGCAATCACCGGAAGATGTGGGACAAGCAGCGCAATGTGATCCGAAACCGGGCATCACGCTCTGGAGCGCCTCGGGCGTGCACGGTTACTTTATCGATGCGGACCAGGTCATGAGGCCGTCCAGCGCACCGGCAGCTCCGCCACCCCGCCCACCAGCTGCTCCGCCCTGAGGGTGAGCTGCGCCACGTCGACCGCTAGGCCGAACGTCGCGAACCGGGTCACGAGGGCGGTGAAGACCTCCGTCAGCTCGACCCTGGCGAGCGGGGCGCCGACGCAGAACCGCGGGCCGTGGCCGAACGTGAGGTGCGGGTTGGACTCGCGTGGCAGGAAGGCCGCCGGGTCGGGGAAGCGGGTCTCGTCTCGATTGGCCTGGCCGATGCCGAGCAGGACGAGATCACCCGCCGGGATGCGAACGCCCTCGATCTCGATGTCGGACATCGCGTACCTCGGCATGCCGGAGTCGTCCGACCTCGCCGCCACCGGTGAGCGGTGGCGGAGGATCTCCTCGACGACGTCCGGGACGTTCTGCGGGTTTTCGCGCAGTGCGTCCCATTGGCCGGGGTTGAGGCTCAGCAACATGACGCCGCGATCGATGGCGGCGACGGTCGTCTCGTGGCCCGCGAACAGCAGGCCGGCGCTGAGCTGGGCGACCACCTCGTCCTGACCGGGCGGCGTGCCTTCGATGAGGCGGGTGATCACGTCGTCGCCCGGTTCCTTCTTCTTCCGTGCGACCAACTCACCCATGTAGGTCCACAGGCACATGAAGCCTTCCTGGGATTTTTGCGGGTTGTTCAGTGTGCTCATGGCCTCTGACCAGCCCCGGAACGTCTCACGGTCCTCGTACGGGACGCCGAGCAGTTCGCAGATCACCAGCACCGGCAGCGGGAACGACACCGCTTCGTGGAAGTCGGCCGGCTGGGGCAGCGCGACGAGGTCGTCGAGCAGGCCGTCGACGAGGTGCCGCACGCGTGGGCGCAGGGACTCCATGTTCCTGGCGGAGAACGACGGCGCGAGCAGCCGGCGCATCCAGGCGTGGCGCTCGTTCTCCTCCTCTTGCGTGGCCTTGTGCGGCCTGCCGAGCGGTACCGAGTCGACGAACCTCGGCGCGTTGTCGGGATCGGCGTGGCCGCGGCCGAGCCTGCGGTCCGCGAGCAGCGCCCTGACCTGGTCGTAGCCGGTGACCAGCCAGGCTTCGTCACCAGCGGGCGTGGGTACGCGCTTGATCGCCATCTTCGGTTCTCCCCTTGATCCGTCGTATGCGACGCGTCGTATCCAACGTACACTCCAGTCCATGGTTGACAACACCGCTTTCCGGGACGCCGAGGCCGTGATGGCGCACTTGCGCGCGTTGCGGCAGGAGCTGTTGACCACGTCGATGGAGCCGACCGGTGACCGTGCGCGCAGCGGGCTGACCACGCCGCAGATCAGTGCTGTGCACTCGTTGCTGACGGAAGGCCCCGCCACGGTGACCGAGCTGGCGCGGCGGCTGAACCTCTCCCACAGCACCACGTCCGGGATCGTGGACCGGCTGGAGGCGCGCGGGCTGGTGTCGCGGGAGCAGGACGCGAACGACCGCCGCTACACCCGCGTGCAGGTGACCGCGCCCGTGCACCAGTACCGGCAAGATCTGAAGGACGGGCCGTACGGACGGCTCACCCAGGCCCTGGCCGCGGCCTCCCCCGCCGAGCGGAAGGCCGTGCTGGACGGGCTGGAGACGTTGCGGGCGTTGCTGGCTAGGTGAGGCGCCAGAGCCGGTCGCCCGCGATCACGAACACCTGACCGCCGGCCACCTCGGCCGCCTTGACCTCACCCGTCGGGCCGTCAGCCTGCCGTTCGTCCTTTTCGGACACGAGCTTGACGCCGTTGTGGTCGATGAACAGCGTCGGCGTGCCGTTGACGGGCACGGGTGCGGCGAGGTTCTGGTCGTCGCCGACCGGGATGTCCGGGGTCGTGTGCTTCTTCCACTCCGGGCCCGACCACCAGGCGAGCTTGCCCTTGCTGCGGCCCACGACGTGGCAGGTGCCGTCCCAGCAGCGGGCGGCCAGCGCGGCGTCGCCGTCCGGGAGGGTCGCCGTGGTCCAGGTCTTGCCGTCGAACTGCCAGACGGCCGCGCTCACCGTGCCCTTGGCGATCTGCCAGCCGACGACGAGCGCGCCGTCGTCGTTCGGAGTCACGGCGAGCGGGAAGCGCAGGAGTTCCTGCGAGCTCTCCAGGACGGTGCCGGCGGAGGGCTGGCGGCTCCACGTGTCGGCCGCGTACGTCCACACCGCGATGTCGAGGCCCGCCTTGGCGCTCTGCCAGGTGCCGATGATCAACGGTCCCTGCTGGGTGCGGACCACGCCGATCAGCTCGCCCGCGCCGTAGCCGCCGAACGTGCTGAACGCCTGCGGCTTCTCGGTGATCTGGCGGGTGTCGCCGGTCCAGGCGCTCCAGCGGACGTTGCCGTGCGCGCCGCCGCGTTCGCCGCCGACGCCGGTGATGGTGGTGCCGTCGGAGGTGATCCCGTACCAGTGCGCTTCCTTGCCGTACGGGGTGGCCGGGATCAGCCTGGCGTTGCTCAGCGTGCCGTCCTGGGCGCGGGTCACCAGTTCCGGGTGGTCGGCAGGGCGAGTGCCGATTACCAGCGTGTCGTTGTGGGTGGCCAGCGCTTCCGGTGTGGCCGTGAGGCCGACGGCGGTGAAACCGACCGTGTCGCCGGTGCCTGAGGAGCAGCCGGTGAGGACCAGCAAAACCGCGAGCGTCAGCCTCCGCATGCGGGCCAGTATGACCACATGCGCCCCGAACCCGGTCAGGTACTGCACTTTTCGGAGGACCCGACGATCCGGGAGTTCGTGCCGCACCTGGCGGCCACGGCGCGGCAGCCGGGAGAGTACGTGTGGGCGGTGGACCACGGCCGCTCCCCCGACTACTGGTTCCCCCGGCAGTGCCCGCGGGCGATGGCGTGGACGGTCCGGAGTTCCTCGCAGGCGGACCGCGACCGGATCATCGGCCCCGGCTGCGGGACGAGGGTGCACGCCGTCGAGTACGGGTGGCTGGAGCGCATGAGGACGGTGGAGCTCTACGCGTACCGGTTCGACGCGACGCCGTTCAAGCCGTTCGGGGAGGACGGGGACGGGCGCGGTGTCGCGATGGTCGCGACCGAACCGGTGGTGCCGCTGGGACCGCCGGAACGGGTCGGCGATCTCTTCGCGCTGCACGAGGAGGCCGGGATCGCGCTGCGCGTGCTGCCGAACCTGTGGCCGTTCTGGGACGCGGTGACGGTGAGCTCGCTCGGGTGGAGCGGGATCAGGCTGAGGAACGCTCTACCCCGGTGAGTGGAATGATCTGCGCCCATGCGGGTGCTGCTGGTGGAGGACGACGAGCCGATCGCGGAATCGCTCACACGCGGGCTGTCGCGGTACGGGTTCGAGGTGCGGTGGGTGCGGACCGGCGCCGAGGCGCTGGAGGCAGGCGACTTCGCGCTGGTGCTGGTCGACCTCGGACTGCCCGACATGGACGGCCTGGACGTGTGCCGGGAGCTGCGGGCCCGCGGCGACGTGCCGATCATCGTGATCAGCGCGCGGTCCGACGAGGTCGACCGGGTGGTCGGGCTCGAGATCGGGGCCGACGACTACGTCACCAAACCGTTCGGGGTGCGGGAAGTCGTGGCGCGGATGCGCGCGGTGCTGCGGCGCGTGCAGCCGGCCAGGGCCGAACAGGAACCGGTGCAGGAGCACGGGCGGTTGCGGATCGACCGGCGCGGGCGGCGGGTGCACCTCGACGGCGCCGAGGTGGACCTCACGCCGAAGGAGTTCGACCTGCTGGTGTTCCTCGCCGAGGAGCCCGGCGCGGTGTTCACCCGCGAGCAGATCATGGAGGCGGTGTGGGACGAGAACTGGTTCGGTCCCACCAAGACGCTGGACGTGCACGTGGGGGTGCTGCGGCGCAAGCTCGGTGACGCGGCGTCGCTGGAGACCGTCCGCGGCGTGGGATTCCGGCTGGTGCTCACGTGATCCGGCAACTCGTCTGGAGCTACGTGCTGCTGGTCGCGGTGGCGATCGCGGCGTTCACGGTGCCGGTGGCGTTCACGTTGAACCAGCAGCTGTACGACGACGCGGTCAACAGCGCGCGTCGTGAGGCCGAGACCGCCGCGCTGTTGCTGGCCTCGGGCGACACCCGGTCGCTGAACGCTCTCGTGGACGCCTACGAACGGCAGACGCCCGGCCGCATCGACGTCCTCGGACCTGAGGCGCCCGAGGGCGCAGTCTGGGACTCCGAGGGCCTCAAGCTCACCGTGCACGCCAAGAAGCCGGACGGCACGGTCGCCGGCGCGATCCGTCTGTCCTATCCGGACGATCCCATCGTGGACCGGCTCTGGTACATCTGGGGTTTCCGCGCGGCGCTGGCGGTCATGGTGCTGATCGTGGCGGCGTTGCTCGGCGTCTGGCTCGCCCGGCGGGTCACCCGTCCGCTGCGGGAGCTCAACGGGATGGCGGCGCGGTTGCGCGACGGCGACCTGACCGCGCGGGCCGAGGAGACCGGCCCTCCGGAGACCCGGACGCTGGCGCGCACGCTGAACACCGCGACGGAGACGATCGGCACGCTGGTCGGCTCGCAGCGGGCGTTCATCGGTGACGCCTCGCACCAGCTGCGCACACCGCTCACCGCGCTGCGGCTGTCGCTGGACAACGTGGCCGACGGCGTCGACGACCCGCACGTCCGCGAGGACGTCGAGATGGCGACCGCCGAGGTCGTGCGGATGTCACGACTGGTCAACGGGTTGCTGGCGCTGGCACGTGCCGAGGCCAACGTCGCCCACCCCGAGCCCGTGCAGGTGCTCGACGTCGTCAGCGAACGGTTCACCGCGTGGCGGGCGGCCGCCGACGAACGGTCGATCTCCCTGGTGTCCGAGGGGTTCGACATCCGGGTCCTCGCGACGCCGGGGCACCTCGAGCAGGTGCTGGACAACGTGCTGTCCAACGCGCTCGAGGTGTCCCCCGACGGCGGCACGATCCTCGTCCGCACCACCCGGCCCGGCCTGCTGGAGATCATCGACTCCGGGCCGGGGCTGCCGGAGGCCGAGCGGGCACGGGCCTTCGACCGGTTCTGGCGCGGTCAGGGCCTGACCGGCAAGGGCGGCTCCGGACTCGGCCTCGCGATCGTGAAGCAGCTCGTCACCGACGACGGCGGCACGGTGGTGCTGGACGCCGCGCCCGGTGGCGGGTTGTGCGTGCGGATCACGCTTTCTCCGGCATCGCCGACGAGTGGTGGTTCACGATGAGCCACTTGCCGTCGATCTTCTCGTAGACGAACGTGTAGCGGGCGTCCACAGTGGTCGGCTTGCCGTCCTGGGTGAGCGAGAACCGGTAGGTGCCGGCGTCGATCGCGTCGTCGGCGTCCAGCACGGCGACGTGGGAGTCGAGGATCGTGCCGCTCGGCTTGTTCTGCAGGAAGTGCTCGAAGTAGTCGACGATCTCGGCGCGGGTGGACCGCACCTTGTTCGACACCGTGGGCAGCAGAACCGCGTTCGGAGCGTAACGGTCGGCCACCTTCTGGGGGTCACCCGTCGCGAGGGCCGCGTTCCAGTCCGCGAACAGCGCCTTGACCTGGTCCGGCGTCGGCATCGGGTCCTGCTTCGGTGCCTCGGCGGCGTTGCTGGCGCACCCGGTCACCAGCAGAGCAACTCCGGCCAGTGCGGCAACTCCGGCGAGGTGCTTGCGCATCGTCATCTCCATCCCGATCGAGTGGCTGTTGACAACCACTTTCGGGTTAGGCGCGGAAGCGTCCGGGCAGGAGAAGTGCAGGGCGGGGACAAGCTTTCGGAAAGCCTGGTAAATGTGGACGTATGGGACTTCTCAGCGGAATGATGGGGAACGCGTCAAAGCTCGACCCGCGGGCGGCCGCGAAGGAGTTCGGGCGGCTTCTGGCACAGGGGGAACAGCTCCACGCGGCGTATCAGCTGGTGCGGGATTCGTTCCTGTTCACCGACCGGCGGCTCATCCTGGTCGACAAACAGGGCATGACGGGCAAGAAGGTCGAGTACCACTCGGTGCCGTACCGGGCCATCACGCAGTTCTCGGTGGAGACCGCCGGCCACTTCGACCTGGACGCGGAGCTCAAGATCTGGGTCTCGAGCAGTGACGTGCCGATCTCCAAGCAGTTCGGCAAGGGCGTCGACGTCTACGAGGTGCAGGCGCTGCTGGCGGCGTTCGTGGCGCGGTAGGACCGTTCCCGGGTCCTGACCTGGCCGACGCCGGTCGCCGGGCGGGGCTGCGAGCCGAGCGCGACGGCGATCTCGGCCAGTGCCACGAGCAGCGCGGTGACCAGGTGGCTGGTGTCGAGCAGGACGTTCAGCGCGGTCAGGACCGCGGGCGCGAACCGGCTGCGGACCAGCACTCGCGTGATGACGGTGGCGCAGCGGGTGGTGGACATTTCCGTTCCCTTCCAAGGATTTTCCCTTCACCTCTACGTCGAACCGGAGACCGCCGTTTCGACATGCCGGGGCAGAAAATCCGGGCTGCGCAACGAAAAATCCCCCACCGGCACGTGGCCAGCGGGGGATTTCGCTTGTGGGGTCTAGCGCAATGCCGCTAAGTTAAGCGGCCCTGCCGAAGATGTGCAGCTCGGGCGGCATGTCGT
>NZ_BMRE01000008.1 GCF_014648475.1 Lentzea flava
CCAGGGTGTGTCACTTGCTCCGCGACACGAACTGTGTCAACTCAGCTGAGACTGAAGACTCGATCCGACCGGCCACCACTACCTCTCCGCTGCCCTCACCGATCTGCCGACCGAGGTCGACGTGCTGGTCGACCTGCCGGCGCGGCACCTGGACGGCACGTCGTCGGCACCGCTCGGCACGATCGCCGCGGTCGCACGGGTTCCGTTCGCCGGCCGCGACTTCCTCGCGATCGGTGAGCTCACCGGTGTTCCCGCGCGGTTCGACGCCGACTTCGGCGACGGCCTCATGAGGTTCCGCGGCCTGTCCGGCGCGCTCGGCGCGGCGCGGTTCTCCGTCACGAACCACGGCGGCGCGACCATGCCCGCGGGACAACACGTTTCCGCGCACTACCGCCAGGTCACCGGCGACTTCGACGGCAGCGTCAGCATTCGCAACCTGACCCTCGCCGAGTACGCCCGCGGCCCGGCGAAGCAGGTGGCGAACCTGCAGCTGAACACCGACGGCCAGCCGGTGTTCGTCGACGCCGACGTCGTGCTCGCCGCGAACGGTGCCGATGACACCCGCCTCGCGGTGACCTCGCGCATCGACCACCTGCCGACGAACCTCACGCTCACGATCGATCTCGCCGACGGCAAGCTCACCTACACCGGTGACAAGTCGATCGGCCTGCTCGCGGACGTGCACGTCGGCAAGGTCTCCGCGCTGAACGGGCTCGGCGCACCGCTGTTCGAGAACGGCGTGGCGGTCAGGGCGCGCGGCTGTGCCGAGGGCGCCGGCTGCGTGAAGGACGACTCACCGATCTGCACGCTGTTCGGCCGGTGCCTCGGCCTCGTGGGCACCATCCGGCTGCCCGGCCTGCCGACCGCGCTCGCGATCGACCTGGTGGGCAAGGAGATCGAGCTCACCGGGTACACCGCCACCGCGCCGCTCACGGCGTACCTGGAGATCAGCGGTCTGCTGCCGAACCTGCCGAGGCTCGAAGGACAGGTCAGCCTGGACGGCCTTCCGTCCAACGTGGATCTGACCGTCGGCCCGATCACGGTCGACGGCAACCCGGCCCGCGTCGACGTCGGGTACCGCGCGTCGGCACCGCTCGGCGTGTTGCGGGTCGCGGCCGAGGCCGACACGCAGACCTCGTTCGGGACGCTGAGGGCGCGGGCGTCGATCGACAAGCTGCCCGCGACCGTGCACGTCGTCGGCACGTTCGACGCCCGCACGACGCTGGGCGTGCACAACTCGGCTGGAATCAACGAGATCACCGCCGCACTGTCCGGAGTGGACTCCGGCTACCTCTCGGCGTCGGCGAACGGTGTGCCCGCGGACCTCGACGTGGTGGTGGACGCACCGGCGAAGCACTTCGAGTCGTCGGCGTCCGCCGCGCTCGGCGGCATCACGTTCCGCGCGGCGAAGGTGCCGTTCGCCGGACGCGAGTACCAGGCGTTCGCACAGGCGCTGGCCATCCCCGCGAAGATGACGGCGGACTGGGCGGACGGCAACTTCCGGTTCCAGGGCACGTCCGGCGCGATCGGGTCGGCGGCCTTCGCGGTCACCAACCACGCGGGCGCGACCGCACCTCGTGGCCAGCACGTCGCCGCGCACTACAACCAGGGCAACGGTGATCTCGACGCCAGCGCCGCGGTCGGCTCGCTGTCGCTGGTCGCGGTGGCGCCGAAGCCCGACGGCGTCGGGTTCGACATGCGTTCCGGTGACGGCACGTTCGCGTTCGACGGCGACTTCCTGCTCGGCGCGGACAACCGGTACACGGCGTTCGGCAAGGTCAGCCTGCCGAGCTCGCTGGACGTGCGTTACGGCGACGGCAAGCTGAGCTACCGCACCGACCGGCCGGTGGGCCTGCTCGCCGAGGCCAGGGTCGGCAAGGTGGCGGCGCTCGACGCGATCGGGCAGGTCCCGCTGTACGCCCACGGCATCGCCGCCGAGGCGAGGTCGTGCACCGGCGCGGGCTGCGCTCGTGACGACGGGCCGATCTGTTCGTTGCTGGGCAAGTGCTTCGGCCTGGTGAGCACGGTGTCGTTGCCGGGCCTGCCCACGGTGGTCGAGGTCGACATGGCGGCCAAGAAGATCGACGTCGTCGGCTACCGGCCGCCCGCCGGCGTGCCGCTCAACGCCTACGTGCGCCTCGACGGCCTGTTCGACGTCGCGCCGTACGCCGCCGCGAAAGCGACCTTGAGCGGCCTGCCGTCGCCGTTCGACCTGCACATCGGCCCGTTCGGGTTCGACCAGACCGATCCCAAGCGGGCGCACGACCTCCAGGTCCAGTACACCGCGTCCGGTGGCATCGCCCTGCTGGAGCTGCGGGCGGAGGCGAACACGACCCAGTACGGGAACCTGCGCGGAGCGGCGGACGTGCACGGCGTGCCGTCGAGCCTGCAGGTGACCGGGGAGTTCGGCGACAACAGCCACGTGCGGGTCGCCGCGAACAGCGCGATCAGCATGGTGAACGCCCACGTGACGGGCATGTACCAGGGTGGGCCGGCGTCCGCGCGGGCCCGGCTCACGGACATCCCGGCCTGTGACGCCGGGCCGAACGCGCCCTGTGTCGACGTCGACATCAAGGGCACCGACAACCAGGGCAACGCGCTCAAGGTGCCGGTGATCACCGTGGTCTCGGCGGAAGCGGGAATGGACGCCGAGGCCTTCGTGCAGGGCAAGTTCGCCGTGGAGAACAACGAGAGCGGTCTGCGCTTCCAGACCAACGACGTGTTCGCGAAGCTCGTCGACCTCGGCGAGAAGGTCACCGTCACCATCGCGGAGAACGACCTCGGCACGTTCAGCACGCGGCTGCAGTCCCAGCCGGGTCCCACCGGCTCGATGCTGGTCGGCGGAGCGTTCGAGCTCAGGCAGAGGGACCCGTTCAAGATCAACGAGTTCGAGCAGGACATCGTGTCCTGCGTCAGCATCCCGATCCTCACGCTGCACGTGAACGACGGCCACATCCAGGCCCCGAACGTGCGCATCGGCGGCGTGTACGTGGTCGTCGACGGGGTGCGCGACATGACGATCCGGCCGGGCAAGGCCTACGTCGCACTCGGCGTCGAGGGCAGCTACGACAGGTTCAGCATGGTCGCGCCGCAGGTGCACGCCCAGCTCGACATGGACCTGAGCCTGCGCATCGAGAAGTTCGACCAGCCGCTGTTCCCGTTGTACAAGTGGGCGTTCAAGACGAACCCCGACGACGTCTACAGTGGACTGCGCTTCCACGTGTTCGACATGAAGAAGCGGACGAACGCCGAGTTCCAGGTCCTGATCGGCCCGGTGCCGGTCGGGGTGTACGCGGACGAGTCGAGCCCAGGCAAGCTGGGCTACCAGATCCCGGCCGACCCGCGCGTCTCCGGCATCACGGTGCTCCCGCCGCCGGACCTGGGCGACCCGAGCACGCGGAAGTTCGTGTTCAGCATGATGGATCCGGGCAGGGTGGTGAACGGTCAGATGCAGTACCTGGACGGCGAGTCCGCTCAGCTGCTCGACATCGCCGTGTCGCGGGCGTTCAGCCCGTTCCCGCCGGAGGGCGAAAGCGGAGGCGGTCCTTGCTGAGGAAGACCCGTGCGGCGGCGCTGGCACTCGTGCTGGCGTCGCCCGCCGCCGTCACCGCGTGCGGTGGCTGCGGCTACAGCTTGAGCGTCGCACCGGTGACGGCGCGGGGTTCGGATCTGAGCCTCACGGCCAGGTTGACCGGTGACGGCCCGGTCGAGGGTGTGAAGATCGAGTTCTCGGCGCTGGGGCCTTCCGGGGTCGTCCTCGGCACGGTCCCGACGGGGGCTGACGGCGTGGCGAAGCTCGAGTCCCGCAACTCGATCGGGCCGGACTCGGTCAACGGGCGTGCGGTGACCGGGTGGACCGAGTACCGGGCCAAGGTGTGGTACCTGCAGGACTCCGACCGGGCGGCTGAGGCGGTGTGCGCCGAGCCCGCGACGGCGTCGTTCCGCTACGAGCCCGGCTAGTGGTGTGGCGCGGCCCATCGCGCTCTGACGGGAGGCGGTCAGCCCGCCAGCGCCTCGGACACCGTGGCGTACAGCTCGATCATCTCGTTCAGCGTCGTCGCCCGCAGCGCCCGCAGCACGCTGCCCGCCGGCGCCACCACCCGCAGCGGTGTGCCCTCGTCGACGCCGCGCGTGTGGTACTCGACCAGCACGGACAGGCCGGACGAGGCGAGGAACGACACGCCGGTCATGTCGAGCACGACCGCTCTGCCCGCCGCCTCGGTGAACACCTCGGCCAGGTGCTCGTGCAGGAGCGGCGCGGTGTAGGAGTCGACCTCGCCGGTGACCCGCAGGATCACCGCGTCGTCGCGCTGTTCGGCCTCCGTCTGCAGTGGTGTCACCCTGCCTCCCGTCGGTCGCCCCCAGCTTGGCAGGGCGGGCGGCCGTTGTCGATCATCGACGCCGGTCAGTCGGACCTCGGTCTGGGTGCCCACGCGATGAGGTTCGCGAACATCGCGCCGAGGATCACGACGCCCAGCATGCCGCCGGCCACCCAGTGGGCCTCGTCGTTGTCGGCCAGCGCGGCGTCGACGACCTTGCCGTTCTCCAGGTCGTAGCGGACCGTCACGCGGTCGCCGGGGTGGCGGGCCGGGCCGTTCTCCGACAGGGTCGCGACCTGCTTCGTGCCGTCCGGGAGCGGGTACTCGACCTTGACCGAGAAGCTCTTGCCCGACCGCAGCCGTTCCTGGACGGTTCCCTCGGCGCTGGCCCAGGACCTCTGGTCGGCCGACGAGCTGATCACGAACGCCAGGCCCGCGATCGCGCCCACCAGCACGATCCCCGCCACGAACCGGCCTGTGCCCGACTTCAGCGATTTCGCCACCACGTCCTCCTTCGCACGAGACATCGCTGCATCGGACCCGAATGTGACAGCGGGGCACGTGCCGATCGGCACCCCTGACGGCATGACCTCCGGCGTCCGAAGTGGCCGGTCGGGACTCGGGAACACGGTGGCCTCGCTCCTAGCGTCGCTTCCGTGACTGACAACTTCTCGTTGAGGTTCGGTGCGGTGTGCGGGGTTCTCCTCGCCCTGTCGATCGGGGTGCCGGGGGCGGTCGAGGCGTTCACCGGGGAGACGGCCGCGACCAGCCTGGTGATCGGGCTCGGGACGGCGTTCGGGGCGCCCGCCGTGGTGGCGTTGCACGGGCGCCAGGCGCACGCGTCGGGGCGGTTCGGGGCGTTCGCCTACGCGGTGAACGTGCTGGGGCTGGGGTTGTTCACCGGGGTGGCGTTCGCGCTCAACGTGGTGATCTTCTTCCAGGACCGGGTGGCGCCGGTGACGTCGGTGGTGCTGAAGGTGGCGTCGCTGGTGTTCGTGCTCGGCACCGTGCTGTTCGGGGTGTCGATGGTGCGGGCGAAGGTGTTCCCGGCGGTTCCGGCGTGGGGGTACGGGATCGGCTTCACGGTGCTGGCGGTGTTCGCGGCGCTGCCGGACACGCCGTGGTCCGCGCTGGCGCACGTCGCGTGTGCGGTGGTGCTGATCTGGCTGTCCGCGGCCCTGTGGCCACTAGCCTGAGCGGCATGCACACCTGGGTTTCGCTGGTGCTGTGCGCCGCGGTGCTGGTCGCCGGGGTGTACGCCGCGGTGCTGGGACTCGGCACCGGCACGCTGCCGCTGCTGGTCGGTGGGCTGGCGGTGCTCGTGACAGTGGACGTGGTCGAGGCCCGCCGTTACCCGGTGCGCACGCCGAAGCCGGTGGCGGCGGCTCTGCTGGCGGTGCGGGCGGCGCTCTACGTTGGTGTGTCCTTTGTGGACGGATCGGGGCTCGCGCGGGTGCTGCTGGTGCTCGTGCCGTTCGCCGCGTACTTCGCTTTCGGGCGAACGGTCGCGGTGTGGCTGGCCGCGGTGTGCCTGGCGGTGGCGGTGGTGAGCACCCCGGAGTGGTACGCCCACGCGGAGCGGGTGTCGGACCTGGTGATGTTCGCCGTCGGGCTGGTGCTCGCGGTCGCGACGGCCGCGGTGGCGGTGCGCGAACGCGACGGGCGGATCCGGTTGCAGGAGTCGCACCGGACGGTGGCGGAGCTGTCGGCGGAGGCGGAACGGGCCAGGGTGGCCAGGGATCTGCACGACGACCTCGGCCACCACCTGACCGCGATCGTGGTGCAGCTGGAGAAGGCCGCCGCGTTCCACGACCGCGAACCGGGCACCGCGAAGGCCGCCGTCCTCGACGCCGAACGGTCGGCGCGGCGGGCGTTGACCGAGGTGCGCGAGTCGGTGCGGTCGCTGCGCTCGTTCCACCTGCTCGCCGCCCTCGACGACCTCGTCGCGGGCCAGGACGACGTCACGCTGACGGTCAGCGGCTCACCGGAAGGCCACGGCACCGGCGCCCTGCACGCGCTGTACCGGGCCGCGCAGGAGGGCATCACCAACTCGCGCAGGCATTCCGGTGCCACGTCCATCGCGGTCGCGGTCGACCTCGACGCCGAGCAGGCCCGGCTGACCGTGGCCGACGACGGACGCGGCATGGGAACGGCGGAGGAGGGCTTCGGGTTGCTGGGGATGCGGGAACGGGTCGCGCTCGCCGGTGGGCGGGTCGACCTCGCCAGCACGTCGTCCGGCACGAGGCTCACCGTCACGATTCCCGCGGCGAGGACGTGGTGACCCGCGTGCTGGTCGTCGACGACCAGCGGCTGATCCGCGAGGGCATCGCGTCGTTGCTGGGCCTGCAGCCCGGCATCGAGGTCGTCGGCACCGCCGCCGACGGGCACGAGGCCGTGGAGCAGGCGGTGCTCCTGACCCCGGACGTGGTCCTGATGGACGTGCGGATGCCGGGGATCGACGGCGTCGAGGCGGTGGCGTTGCTGCGTCGCCGCGCTCCGTCCTGCCGGGTGGTCATGCTGACGACGTTCGACGACGAGGACTACGTGGTGCGGTCGCTGCGTGCGGGCGCGACCGGTTATCTGCTCAAAGACCTGCCGTCCCAGGAGCTGGCGGCGGCGGTCAAGCTGGCCGCGGCGGGCGTGGCCCAGTTCGACCCGGCCGCGGCGGCCCGGCTGGCGGCCGTGCTCGACTCCTCCAGCGGGCACCGCGAACCGTTGACCGTGCGGGAGGTCGAGGTGCTGCGGCTGGTCGCGGCCGGGGCGACGAACCGGGAGATCGCCGGGCGGCTGCACCTGTCGGAGGGCACGGTGAAGAACCACATCTCCCGGATCCTCGGCAGGCTCGGGCTGCGGGACAGGACGCAGGCCGCCCTCTACGCCCAGTCCCACGGGCTGGTGTGACTCAGCGGCCCAGGTACTTGCGCACCCGGTCCGCCGCCGCCTGCGCGTCCGCGATCACGCGGCCGGTGTCGCCGGCGACCTTGCCGTTCTTCTTCAGCGCCACGCCGTTGACGAACACCCACTGCACGTTCACCGGTTGCGTGGTGAAGACCAGCTGGCTCGGCCAGTCCACCTTCGGGGCGAAGTTCAGCGCCTGCGTGTCGATCACCTGCAGGTCCGCCTTCTTGCCAGGGGTCAGCGATCCGATCTCGTTCTCCAGTCCCAACGCTTCCGCGCCGCCGAGGGTCGCCATCCGCAGCACGTCCGCGGGCGTCGGGTAGCGGGCCGCGTCCGTGGACTGCGCCCGTTGCAGGCCAAGGGCTGCGCGCATGTCGTTGAACATGTCGGACGTGTCGTTCGTGCCGCCGTCCAGGCCGATGCCCACCTTCAGGTTGCGGGCCTTCATGTCCGGCACCCTCGCCACGCCGGAAGCCAGGCGCATGTTGGACAACGGGTTGTGCGCGATGCGGACGTCGTGGGCCGCGAGCTCGTCGAGTTCCGCGTCCGTCGCGTGGACGACGTGGTTCGCCAGCAGGCCGGGGCGCAGGGCTCCGGCTCGGCGGAGCACTCCCATCTGGTCGGTGGCCGGGTCCGCTTTGGACTCCAGCAGATGCACGTTCAACGGCACGCCCAGCTCGTCGGCCAGCTTCTGCGACGCCTCGACGTTCGCCACGTTCCAGCTCGCCGGGTGCGTGCCGATCATCAGGTGGGCCAACGGGTTTCGGTCGATCACGTCCCTCTTCACCCGCCGGACCTCCGGCGCGACCCACGAGTCCGCGGTCGCCAGGTAGGCGAAGACGAAGCGCTGCCCGGAGTCCGTCAGCGCCCGCAGGTTGCCGCGGGCGAAGTCCGGGTTGAACGCGTGCGACCAGTCCGTCACCGTCGTCACACCGGTGGAAATAGTGTCCAGTGTGGACAGACGGGCGCCGGCGTACGCGTCGGTGCCGTCCACCGGTGACCCCTGCAGTGGCAGGACGCAGCTGCCGAGCCAGCCGCCCAGCTCCTCGTCCGTCGCGCAGCCGCGGATCAGGGACTGCCACAGATGCGTGTGCAGGTCGACGAATCCGGGCATGACGATCTTGCCCCTGCCGTCGATCACCTTGGCGCCCGTGGCGGTGACTCCCCGCCCGACCGCGGCGATCCGGTCGCCGTCGATCAGCACGTCGGCGTCTTCGAGCGTGCCCAGCGCGGTGTCCATCGTGAGCACCATGGACGCGTTGCGGATCAGCGTCTTCCCCGTCTCGTCGCTCGCGCCGAGGTGGACGAGGAACACGCTGCCGAGGACCAGTGCCAGCGTCAGCGCGAACAGTCGTTTCTCCACACGCGCGACGGTATCGGCAATCGAGCCGTCACCCCTACCACTGTTCCGATCCGGCGCAATGGTGGGACTCGACGTCAGGCGGTGGCCCGAGGTGGAGGTTGCCCACGTGGTCTCGTCCTTTTATCGGCTTCTAGCATCGGTTTCCCTGCATTTCTTGCCTGCAACGGCGGAGGCGAACACATGCGATTGAGGAACGCGCTCCTGGCACTCGCGGCGGCAACGGGCCTGGCCGCGACCGGCTTGTCGATGTCGACGGCGGCGGTTCCGGCACCGCAGCCCGGCACGCTCGGCGGCTACGACATCACCGGCACCTACGTCAGCGGCCTGTCGTCCGGCGGCTTCATGGCCAACCAGCTCCACGTCGCGTACTCGGGCCTGTTCCAGGGCGCGGGCATCTTCTCCGCCGGTGCCTACGACTGCGCCCAGAACAACGTGAACACCGCCCTGTACGCGTGCATGGACACCTACCAGCAACGCAAAACCCCGGCAGAGCTGGAGCAGCTCACCAGGAACCGCGCGGCGGCGGGCACGGTCGACCCGCCGCAGAACCTGTCCGGCGACCCGGTGTGGCTCTTCCACGGCAGCGCCGACGACACGGTCGACCGGGCGGTGAACGACGACCTCGCCACGTACTACCGCGATTTCGGCGCGAGGGTCGTCTACAACAACACTTCCGCGGCAGGGCACGCCTGGGTCAGCCCGATCGGCCCGAACAGCTGCGGTGCCACGTCGTCGCCGTACGTCAACAGGTGCGGGACGACGGATCCGGTGAAGGAGATGCTGGGCCACCTGTTCGGTCAGGTGAACGCGGCCGCCTCGACGTTGTCCGGCAAGCTCGTCCAGTTCGACCAGAGCACGTACGTGCCCGGCGGCAACCCGGCGTCGGTGAGCATGGGACGCGAGGGTTTCGCTTACGTGCCAAGGCCGTGCGAGTCGGGACCCTGCAAGCTGATGGTGACGTTGCACGGCTGCTACCAGTACTACGGCCTCGTCGGAAACGCGTTGATGGACAAGGGTTATCTCAACGAGTACGCCGACACCAACAACATGATCGTGCTCTACCCGCAGGCCACCACGATGACCGGAAACCCGCGCGGCTGCTGGGACTGGTGGGGCTACCAGTCCGCTCAGTACCCGCTCAAGTCCGGCCCGCAGATGACGGCCGTGGTGAACATGGTCAAGGCGATGTCCGGTGCGCGGCCGACCACTCCGCCCACGACGACAACGTCCACTTCGGACTGCGTGACCGCAAGCAACTACGCGCACACCACCGCGGGTCGTGCCTATGCCGTTGCGGGACAGACCTATGCGATGGGCTCGAACCAGGCGCTCGGGTTGTGGAACACCTTCACGAGCAGCAGCATCCGCCAAAGTTCCCCGAACTACTGGGTGAAGTGCTGAGTCAGCCGCGTTTGCGCAGGCGGCGGGCGACGAGCCCGCCGGCCGACGCGGCCAGAACGGCGCCACCCGCGATCGGCTGCACCAGGAAACCGGTCAGCAGCGCCACCACGACCACGGTGCTCAGCAGCACCATTCCGAGCGCCACCATGAGGTCGCGGCGAACCTGCGTCCGCACCATCCATCCGTCGATCACGTCTCGCCAGTCTCGCGGGTTCATGACCTCAACAACGGCCGCACGACCGTGAATCTCAATTACCACAGGTGGGCCGCCGCACCCCACGCGCGACGGCCCACCCGTTATCCCCAGCACGGTTTCGTTTTCCACGATCCACTTTCGAGTGCTGATCAGGTGCGGTTGCCCACCTCGGCGAGGTAGGCGACCGCGTCCTGATCACCCAGGGCCGCCGCACGATGCCACCATGCGCCGGCTTCGGTGTGCTGATCGGTGAATTCCAGCAGTTCGGCGAGACGTCGAGCGCTCCGTGCGTCGCCCAGTTCCGCGCGCTCGCGGCACGCGGACAGCTCCGACGCAGGCCAGTCCCGCGACCAGCTTCCCCCCTCATCAGCGGTGGATTGAGGCATCTCGACCCGGCCAGGACCGTCGAGGGCGTGCATCACGGTCGCCTCGCTGCTGATCGCGGCGACTTCCTGATGCAGTTCCTCGACGTCCCTGGCCAGCAGGTCGTCAAAGCGCATACCTCGTCTCCCTCGCTACTCCTGCTTCGAGGACCACTCACCCAGCCGGTTCTTGGCGCTGGAGAGGTAGGTGCTCACCGTCGCGGCACCGAGGCCCAGCATCTGGGCGATCTCGGCCGTCGTGAACCCCGCGTAGTGGCGCAGGAAGAAGATCTCCTGGTGCCGCTCGGGGAGTTCCCGGAGTGCACGGCCGACGACATCTCGGACCACGACGCCGTTCTCCGTGGGACTTGCCGATCCGCGGGTGCGCACGTCGTCGCGCGGTTCGGAGACGCAGACCTCCCTGCGGTGCTTCTCGACGTGGTCGAGCAGCGCGTTGCGGAAGATCGTCCGAAAAGGTCTTCAGCGCGGCGTCCTGGAGGACGTCCTGAGCCGCGTGATGGTCACCCAGACTGCGGCACGCGTACCGGAAGAAGGGCTCCCAGTACCTGTCCATCACGCGCGTTGCGAACGACGCCCTGTCCTCAGGGCATTGGTGGTGCTTGGTCACCTGGTCACCGCCATGACGCAACGACCTGGATCCCATTGATCCTCCCGGGGCACTCAAAACGAGGCCTGCCTGCCCTAGAGGAACCAGGCAGGCTGAGGACCGTGAACTACGGAACCACCCTGATCAACGGCGCGACGGCAGCGGATCTCAGCCGGATTCCGCCGAATTCACCCGAACGGCCCAGGCCGGTCCTCGCCGCCGGGCAGCCGACCGGCGGTCAGTAGTCTCCAGACCCGAAGCTCACCATGAGAGGGTTTGGGCGATGCCTGGCGTGTTCGTCAACTACCGCACCGGAGACGGTGAATGGGCTGCTGCCCTGGTCAAGCGGGAGTTGGGTGCGCGCTTCGGTGCTGACCAGGTGTTCTACGCGAGCCAGTCGATCCGCCTCGGCGAGGACTTCTCCCGCGAGATCCTGAGCGGGCTGCGCCGGTGCGAGGTGCTGCTCGCGATCATCGGGCCCCGCTGGTCCGGCGCCGTGGACCGGGAGGGCGTCCGAAGACTCGACAAGGCCGACGACTGGGTGCGGCGGGAGATCACCGAGGCCTTCCAGTGCGGGTTGCGGGTCATCCCCGTGCTGATGGACGGCATCGACCCGCTCAGCGAGGCCGACCTGCCCGACGCGTTGAAGCGGCTGGCGCGCTGCCAGTACCTGCGCATCCACCACCGCAGCGACGACCTCGACCTGCCGCGGCTGGTGGACGAGCTGGTCGAGCTGGTGCCGGAGCTCGTCACGGCGAAGGCGGCGCCGGTGGCACGTCCGGAGCGTCCGGCCGAGGGGGAGCTGCGCAGCACCGTCACGGAGTTCCGGCAGGCGCTGGCCGAACCCGTGGGCCAGACGGTGAGCGATCGCGTCCGCGCCGCGGCCGCCTCGGCACTCGACCTGCTGGCGGAGACGCGGTACCCCACCTCCGGTCACCTGGACGAGAACGACCTCCCCGCCGAGCTGGAGAAGCGGCTCACCGGGTACGAGCACGACATGGCGCCACTGCTGCGGCTCGTCGCCATCGGCGTGCGGTCCGGCGATCGGCGGCACGACGACCTGTGGGCCACGCTGGTCGAACGCTTCGTGCGGCCCGCACCGCACCACCGCGGCGCACAGCAGGTGTGGGTCAACGCGTCAGCCTATCCGGCGTTGCTGCTGGTCTACGTCATCGGCGTGGCAGCGGTGGAGGCCGGCCGGGAGGACCTCCTGCACCGGCTGCTCTGCCAGAGCTCGGTCATCGAGGCCGATGGACGGTCCACGCCCGTTCTGCGTCTGCTGGCGTTGCGCAACGTCGTCGACCCACGGCACGCGGCAGCGCTTCCCGCGTGGGGTGGCACGCCCCCGCACCAGGCGTTGAGCGTGCAACTGAGGCAAGTGTTGAGCAGGGTGTTCTTCAACGTCGTCGACGGCAGCGCCTTCGAGTGGGCGTTCGCGGACTACGAGTTCCTGCGCAGCCTGCTGGAACTGCACGACGGCGCGTTCTCCTCGCTCGGCGAGTTCGCGGTGCGGCTCGACCGGGTCGACGACGTGATCTACGAACGCAACCTCGCCCGCCTCAACGCGGACTCGGCCCTGCTGCGGGCCGGAGCGTTCGGCGGCGATCCCGATCGGGTCGCGGCGGCCTGGCGCGAGCTGCGCCAGGCCACCCGTGCCCGCTACTCGTAGCCGTCACTCGAGGTCTTCCAGCAGGACCAGGCTGTAGTACCAGCCGGTGGCCACAGCCAGCACGCCGTGGTTGTACTCGGCCGGTACCGACGCCTCGCCCTGCGCGTTGCTGCCCCAGCCGACCACGGAGCCGTCCGTCTTCAACGCCAGGTTGTGCGTGAAGTGGGTGGAGAACGACGTGACGCCGGCCTTGGCCGCGGGCGGCACCTCGTACTCGTCCCCTGGCTCTTCCGCCGCGGCAGGCCATCCGGGCCTGCCCCAGGAGATCACGGAGCCACCCGGCAGCAGCGCCAGGCTGTGGGCCGTGCCGGCGGCGATCGCGGTGACGCCGCTGCGGGCTTCCTGCGGAACGTCCGACTGACCCGCCCAGTTGGTGCCCCAGGCGATGACGGAGCCGTTCGCCTTCAGCGCCAGGTAGTGGCTGACGCCGGCGGCGATCGCGGTGACGCCGCTCAGCGCCTCCGGCGGAACGGAGAACTCCTCGTCGCCCCAGACGACGACGGATCCGTCCGCCTTCAACGCCATGCTGTGGACGCCGCCGGCGGCGATCGCGATCACGTCGTGCCTGGCCTGCGGCGGAACGGTCGTCTGGCCGTTGCTGTTGTCGCCCCAGGCGATGACAGACCCGTCCGCCTTCAGCGCCAGGTTGTGGTTGTCGCCGGCGGCGATCGCGGTGACGCCGCTGCGGGCTTCCTGTGGAACCTCCAGCTGACCGCCCCAGGCGATGACCGAGCCGTCCGCCTTCAAGGCCAGAGAGTGCTCGTACCCGGCATCGATCGCGACCACACCGCTCGAGGCCGTGTGCGGAACGTCCGTCTGGCCCGTGTTGTTGAGGCCCCAGGCCTTGACCGCACCCCGGGAGACCCTGAGCTGCCGGGACGACTGCGCGGTCCGCGTGCCGCTCGTGACGGTGAGCGAGACGGTGTAGACACCGGGTTCGGCGAACCTGTGGTCGAACTCGGGCGTGTCCGCGGTGATCAGGGGAGTGGTCGTGCCGGGCCTGCTCACGGTCCACCGCCAGCGGTCGAGGCGGCCGGTGGTGTCCGCGCTGAAGTGCACCGACTCGCCGATCACCGGCCGTGGCCGCCGCACGTCGATCCGGGTGATGCCCGGTGGCGCCTCCGCCGGAACCACGGTCACCACCGCTTCCGCCTCCGCGCTGCCCCCGTTGCCGAGGGCCGAGGTGGTACGAACGGTGAAGCTGCCCGGTTGGTGCCAGCGGTGGCGGACGGTGGCGCCGGCCGCCTCCGTTCCGTCGCCGAACGACCAGCGGGTGGTGGCGGTGCCGGCGGGCCGCAGCAGCACGGTCAGTTCGAACTCGTCTCCGACCACACCGCGGTTGCCCGGCCGGACCACGATGGACGCCGTGGTCTCCGGCGCCCGCGGTGGCGGGTTCGCCTGCGGTGTCGAGCTGTTCCGGCCGGGGAGCCCCTGTCCCGGTTGCTGCATCCGGTGGTCGACCTTCGTCGCCTGCGCCAGTGGATCCGGTGCGGGCGTGGCCTCGTCGGCCGTGGGGCCTTCGGTGTACTTGGTGATCGTCTTGACGTCGCCCGCCAGGTCCAGCACCCCGGCGGTGCTGCCGTTCGGGTCGTTGAAGAACACGATGCCGTCCCTGGCGATCAGCTCGAACCGGATCGGCCGGTCGAACAACTGCCGCTGGGCGACCGTCCGCGAGGTGGCGAGATCGACGATCGTGGCCTGCCCGGTGGAGTAGTCGGGCACCACGACGACCCTGCCGACCTCGACCGGGCTGCCGAGCTCCGCACCCGCGGAGCTGACCTGCACGGGTTCGGTGCAGCCGGTGTCGAACGCGCACGAGACCAGTTCGCCCCGGCTGCCGGTCGCGACGAGCACCCCCGCCCGGCCGGCGGATCCCGTGATCACCGTCGTGTCGTCGGTGTGTGCCGCAAGCCGCACCGACCGCGCGACCGCACCGGTCCCGGGGTCGAGCAGCTCGGCCGTGCTGTGCTCGGAATCCACCAGCACCGGCCTGCCACCGGTGATCGCCAGGTGACCGCTGTTCGTCGCGGCGGAACGGGTTCGTCGCTGTCCCCGGTCCAGCCAGACCAGGTCGCCCGTCGTGTCGTCGATCGCCCACACCCGGCCGTGCTCGTCGATCCCGGCGCTGCCCGGCCTGATCGCCTCCGCCAGCCGCTGCGGTTCACCTCGCGGCGCCAGCGTCGCGGGGTCGACCTCGGCTGTCATTCCACTGTGGACGTCGAGCACGTGCAGCGCGTCCGGACCGGGCAGCACGAGCAGCCCGTCGCTCGCGGGGAGCACCGGCACCGGTGGGGTGGCCCGTTCGGTGGCGCTGTCGACGCTGCTCACCCGGCCGGTCTTCCGGTTGAGCACCACGGCCGCGCTGCCCCGTTGGGCTACGGTCAGCGCCGTGCCGGCCTCTGCGACCGGCACGTGGGCCGTCACCTCGGCGGCAGCGCCGTCGACCAGGGTCGCTTCGCCGGTCTGGCTGGACGCGAGCCAGACCGTGCCGGAACGCATGCGCACGTGCGAGGTCTCGTAGCCAGGTCCCACCACGAGAACGGCCGCGGCGGTCGCGGTGACGGCGGCGAAGGCGGTCAGGAGCCGGGTACGCCGGGTCAGCGGTGTCATCGGTCAGTCCGTCCCTTCCACGAGGATCAGGCTGAAGTCGTTGCCCGCCGCGACGGCCAGCACGCCGCTGGTTCCTGGCGGTAGCGGGTCGACGTCGTAGCTGACGAGACCCCATCCGAACGCGGTGCCGTCCGCCTTCACGGCCAGGGCGTGCTGGTGACTGATGTCGATCGCGACGACACCGCTCTGCGCTTCCTCCGGCACCCGGAACGTCTTCTGCTTCCGGCTGCCCCAGCTGATGACCGAGCCGTCTTCCTGCAACGCCAGGCCGACGCTGCCGCCCAGGGCGAGTGCGCGCACGCCGCCGGAGATGCTGGGCGGCGTGCCATCCTGGAACGGGCCGTCGCCCCAGACGACGAGGGAACCGTCGGCTTTCAGCGCCAGACTGGTGCTGTCCCCGGCGGCGATCGCGACCACACCGCGCCGGGCCTCGTCCGGTACGTCTGATTCCTCGCTGGTACCGCCCCAGGCGATGACGGAGCCGTCCGACCTCAACGCCAGGCTGTGCCGATCTCCTGCGGAGATCGCGACCACACCGCGCCGGGCCTCTTCCGGCACGTCCGACTCCCCGTCGCGGCCGCCCCAGGCGACCACGGATCCGTCGGTTTTCAACGCCAACGTGTGCTCGCCGGAGGCGGAGATCGCGATCACGCCGCTGGTCGCCTCCTGCGGCACGTTCAGCCGGTTCGCGGTGTCGTCCGGTCCCCAGGCGATCACGCGGCCGTCGGTTTTCAACGCCACCGCGTGGGTTTCGCCTGCGGCAACGGCGATCACGCCGCTCTCGGCAGCCGGCGGAACGATCATCGGCCAGTCCTCCCGGGTCAGGGCCTTGACGGTGCCTCTGGCCACGGTGAACTGACGGGACGACTGCGCGGTCTGGGATCCCTTGGTGACGGTGAGCGCGACGGTGTACCGGCCGGGTGTGGCGAACCGGTGGTCGAACTCGGCTGTCCGCGCGGTCACCTCGGGTGCCGGCTGACCTGACCGGGTGACCGTCCACTCCCACCTGTCCGGCTCGCGGGTGGTGTCGGCGCTGAAGTGCACCGGCTCGCCGATCACCGGCTTCGGCCGGCTGACGGCGAGCGAGATGATCCGCGGCGGCGCTCCTCGCGGGACCACCGTCACCGCGGTCTCCGCCTCTGCCCGCCTTCCCTCGCCGAAGGTGGCGGTCGCGCGGACGGTGAAGACACCCGGCTCGAGCCAGGTGTGCCGGACCGAGGAGCCGGAGGCGTCGGTTCCGTCGCCGAACGACCACCGGATCGTGGCGCCGGCGGCGTGCTGGAGCACGAAGGTCAGCTCGAACTCGTCACCGGCCACCCCGCTGTTGCCGGGTTCGACCACGATGGACGCGGCGGGGCTCGAGGCCGTCAGGTCCGGCCGGCTGTTCTGGTGGGGTTGCCCGAGCCCGATCTTCTGCTTCTCGTGGCCGGTCTTCCTCACCTCGTCCGCCCGCACCGACCGGTCGGGCGTCGGGGTGGGCTTGTCCACGGCGGGGTTCTCGGTGTACTTGGTGATCGTCCGGACCGTGCCCCACAGGTCCAGCACGCCGGCCTTGTTGCTGTTGGGGTCGTTGAAGAACACGATGCCGTCCCGGGCGATCAGCTCGAACGCGGTCGGCCGCTCGAACAGCGCGCGCTGGGCCACCACGCGCGACGTGGCGAGGTCGACGATCGTGGCCTGCCCGGTGGAGTGGTCGGGCACCACCGCGTGATCACCCACCTCGACCGGCGCGCCGAGCTCGGCACCCGGCGACCCCACCTGCACGGGCTTGGCGCAGGACCCGGTGCCGAACGTGCACGAGATCAGCTCGCCGCGGGTGCGCACCGCGATCAGCAACCGGGACCGGTCGGCGGAGCCGCTGACGACGACCGCATCGCCGGCGCGGAGATCCGGCCGCAGGGAACGCCGGACAGCACCGGTCTGGGGGTTGATCAGCTCCGCCGTGCCGTGCTCGGGATCCACCAGCGCGGGCAGGCCCTGCGTGATCGCGAGGAGACCGCTCCTGGTCGCCGTGGCACGGGATCGTCGTTGTCCCCGGTCCAGCCAGACCAGGTCGCCCGTCGCCTCGTCGATCGCCCACACCCGGCCCAGTCCGTCGGCGACGACGCTGCCCGGCCTGACCGCGCCGGCCAGGTGCTCGGGTTCGCCTCGCCGCGCGAGCGTGGCGGGATCGACCGCGGCGACCGCTCCACTGTGGACGTCGACCACCCGCAGCGCGTCCGGTGAGGGCAGCAGGACCAGGCCGTCGCTCTCCGGGAGCACGGACGCCGGGCGGGAGACCTGCTCGGTGGCGGTGTCGATGCGGCTCAGCGCACCGGTCTTCCCGTTCAGGACGAAGGCGGCGCCGTCCTGGTGGTGGGTCACGCTCAGCGCGGTGCCGGGAACGGCGACCGGCACGTGGGCCTTCACCTCGGCGGACGCGCCGTCCACCAGCGTCGCCTCGCCGACCGGTCCGGACGCGAGCCAGACCGCGCCGGAGAGCATGCGCACCTGCGGTGGCTCATAGCCGGGCCCCGCCACCAGAACGGCGGCGGCGATCGTGGCGACGGCGCCGAGGGCGACCCTGACGTGTCCCGGTTTCATCGGTATCGCCCCGTTTCGAGGCGTTCTCCCGCATGCCGCCTGCGCCGCGCGACGCTCCACGAGGTCCACAGTGGACGCGGGTCCAGCGCGGCGCGAAGGCGTGCCGCGGACAGGCGTCGCGGGTAGAGCTCGGCGTTCAGCCGTGCCAGGAGTTTCCAGGCTTCGTCTGCGTCGTGACGGTCGAGGTGCTCCGGCGCGTAGATCGCCTTCGTCGCCAGTTCCGCGGTCGCGGCGATCGGGTCCGCCGCGTCGCCGAGGCTGCCGCGCACGTGCCGCGCCACCTCGTGGAACGTGAGCGAGACCGGTGCTGAGACACCGCGTTCGACCAGCCGGTCGAGCTGTTCCTGCCACGCGCCGAGCACCCGCGCCGCGTCATCGGGATCGAGGCGCCGCCTCCTGCGGCGACGGGCTTTGCCGAACACCACGAATCCGGCCGTCAGCAGCACGAGCAGAACCACCGACGGCACCAGCACCAGGGTGCCGTTCAGGACGTTGTCCCAGTGGAACCCCTGCTCGTCCGGCGCATCGGCGGACGGGGAGTCCGCCCGCGGCGCCGGCACCGGCGCGGTGGTCGACGGGGCGGGCTGCGGCGGGACCACGCGGGGTGCCTCCGGTGGCGGGTTCCGCGTGATCTCGTCCTCGGTGCTGGTGGGGTCGTACGCGACCCAGCCGTACCCCGCGAAGTGCACCTCTGGCCACGCGTGGGCGTCGGCGGTGGTGACCTGGAAGACGCCGTCCGCGGCGCCGCGCAGGCGATAGCCGACCGCGACCCTGGCCGGATACCCCCACATCCTGGCGACCACCGTGAACGCCGCGGCGTACTGCTCGGCGTACCCGCCACCCGCGTCCCCTTCCGCCAGCGCACGGGCGATGGCGGCGTAGGAGTGCCCCGGTGGCCGGTTCGGCCGGGGATCCTTGACCAGCAGAGCGGCTTCGAGGGAGCGGAGCCGGTCGCGAGGAGAGGTGTCGTTCCGATCCGCCGCCGACGCGGCCAGCGTGCGCACCGCGTCCGGAACACCGGCGGGAAGCGGTGGCGACTGAGTCGTCGTCGTGGCGGCCTGTGCCAGGTCCTTGTCCGACACGTACACCTCGCCCGTGACGTCGTAGGTGAACCCCGGCGAGATGGGACCGGTGCTCACCACCACGCCCGAGCGCGGGTCGAACCCGAACCGGCCACGCGTCTCGCCGGGCCCGTCCAACCGGGACGGCCAGCCGACGACCGGCAGGTACGGACCGGCGAGACCCTGCAGTTCGATGCGCGCCGTCACCGGCTTGCGGTGCTGCAGCGCGGGGTCGACGGTGAGGTGGCTCCCGGCCACCCGGTAGGTGTCGGTCGCGGTCCAGGTGGTGCCGTCGAACGTGTCCAGCGCGGCGGTGCGCACCCGGTCGACCGGCATGGTGCCGTCGAGGGTCATCCGCACGGTGAACAACGGGCGGGGCGGGGACTCGTTGAGCTGTTTCTTCAGCTGGGACAGCGGGGTGAGGGCGTCGGTGCTCGCGACCGGTGGTGCGAGCAGGTCACGCGGATCGAAGCGGTGATCGCCGGACGCCAGGGGCGACACCTGGCCGCCTGCCAGGCCGAACAGCGCGCCGGCGGCGACCGTCGAGCCCGCGACGACGAGGGCGACGACCGGCCTGGACGACTGGCGTTCGATGCGAACGGTGCCGTCGCCGGTGTTGCGGTGGGTGCGGATCGCGATCAGGACGAGTGCCGCGGCCAGGAACACGACGGTGGCGACCAGATGTCCGCCTGCCTGGTTGCCGACGGCGAAGAGAGCGAACAGGAAACCGGCCAGCGACGGCGCGAGCGGCGCCAGCGGGTTGCGCGTGCGCAGGACCAGCAGGACCGACGAGAACGCCGCCGCCCACACCACCAGGGCCGGTGCCGCGAGCAGCTCGCCCCACGAGTCGGCGGGCGCGGTCACGGTGAGCAGGCGGTTCCAGCTGCCGTGCAGTCCACTGAGGACGGCGGAGGCGTCGCCGCGGAACACGCCGCAGACCATGACCAGGGCCAGTCCCGCGACGGCCAGGATCGGGGTGACCCAGCTGCGCCGGTGGCCCAGCGCGGCCGCCGCGCCGCCGGCGAGGCACGCCGGCGCGAGCACGGCGAGGTAGTCGGGCGTGGCGAAGAAACGGTGGTACACCAGGGCTCCGGCGGCGGCCGCCACCACCGCCAGCGCCACCTCGGCCAGCAGGCCGCCAGAGGTGAACCTCCGCCACGTCATCGCAGCACCAGCCGGTTCCAGTTGGCGGCGAACTGCTCGCTGGTCGGGGCGGCGACCGCGAGCACACCGCGCGGCCTCGCCGGCAGGGCGGAGTCCGGCGGGACGAGCTGGGCGAGGTTGACCGTGAGGAACCGGTGGCGCAGCTGCATCAGCAGTTGCGCGGCGTCGGTGCCCACGCGGCCGGTGACCACGGTCAGCGCGACGCCCTCGGTGTCGGAGACCACGTCGCGCACGAGGTCGGACAGAGCGGCGAGGCCGCGATCGGCGGCGCCGCAGGCCACAGTGGACAGCAGCTCCAGCGCGGTGCCGCTCGAGTCCCTCTCGGCGCCGCCGGTGGTGCGCAGCCGCAGCGGCAGCCCGGACCGTTCGGCGGCGACGCAGAACGACGCGGCGACGCGGACCGCGTCCTCGAACAGCCGGCCGGAGTAGGGGGTGGCGCCGGTGTCCAGCACGACCAGCTGGCGCGGCTCGTCGGGCACCACCACGTGCCGGGTCATCACCGTGCCGGTCCTGGCCGTGGCACCCCAGTGGATGCGTCGCCAGTCGTCGCCCGGCACGTACTCCCGCAGGCTGTGGAACGCCACGCCGCCCAGGGGAGCGCTGCTGACCGTTTGGCCTTCCGCGTCCTGGGGGCCGCCGGTCGCGATCGTCGCCAGCAGGTGCACGCGCGGGTAGACGTGCACGACCAGCTCACCGCCGCACGCGCGGCCGCGGTGCAGCAGCCGCAGCGGGTCGGAGTGCCCGAGCTGCACCGGTGGGATCACGTAGCGGCCGCGGCTGGCGACCGGGAGCGGGTAGCTGACCGTGCAGCCGTGGCCCGCGGTCAGCGCGGGCACGGCGACGGTGGTGCGGTGCCCGCCGACCGTCTCGGTGATCCGCAGCGGAGGGCTGCCGCGCCTGCCCACGTTCGTCACGGTCAGCGTGGCCTGGGCGGCGTCGCCCTCGAACACGCGTCTCGGCCGGACCTCCCGCACCACCGTCAGCCGGGGAGACGCCACCAGCCAGGCCGCGGCCACCAGCAGGGTGCCCGCCGCGGCGAGGCCGAGCGTCACCAGCTCCGGGTAGTCGGTCCACGCGCCGAGGGCGATCAGGCCCGCGGCGGCGGCCGTCATCGCGGCCCCGGATCTGGTCAGCACACCACTCACCGGCCTGCCGGGACCGGTGCGGCCGCGAGAACGTCGGTGAGGACCGACTCGGTGGTGCGTTGCTGGATCCGGGCTTCCGGGGTGAGCAGCAGGCGGTGGTTGAGGACCGGGATGGCCACGGCCTTGACGTCGTCGGCGGTCACGTAGGGACGGCCGGCGGACAGGGCGTAGGCCTGGGACGCGGTCACCAGGGCGATGCCGCCCCGCGGGCTCACGCCCAGCTCGACGTCGGGGTGGACCCTGGTCGCCCGGATCAGGCGGGCCACGTACTCGCGGAGGTTGTCGGCCACGCGCTGGTCGCGGACCGCGCGGATCATCAGGCGGAGGTCGTCGAGCTCCATCACGGACTTCAGCTCGTCAGGGCGGCGGCGGGTGACGCCGTAGGACAGGACGCTGACCTCGTCGGCCAAGTTCTCCGGGTAGCCGATGCTGATGCGCATCATGAACCTGTCGAGCTGCGCTTCCGGCAGCGCGTAGGTGCCCTGGTGCTCCACCGGGTTCTGGGTGGCGATGCACAGGAACGGGTAGGGCACCGGGATCGGGCGGCCGTCGACGGTCACCTGGCCCTCCGCCATGACCTCGAGCAGCGCGGACTGGGTCTTGGGCGAGGCGCGGTTGATCTCGTCGCCCAGCAGGATGTGGGTGAAGACCGGGCCCTGCCGGAACTCGAAGCGCGAGCGGCCCTGGTCGTAGACCTGCACGCCGGTGACGTCGGACGGCAGCAGGTCGGGGGTGAACTGGATGCGCTTCACCTCCGCACCCGCCACCGAGCGGGCGATGGCCTTGGCGAGCGACGTCTTCGCCACGCCAGGCACGTCCTCGATCAGCAGGTGACCCTCGGCGAGCAGGCAGACCAGGGCGAGCCTGACCACCTCGGGTTTGCCGCGGATGAAGTCCTCGACGTTCGCCGCCAGCGCCTCGAACCTGCGCTGGAAGATCGCGGCATCGGACACTTCATCGCCCCCATCGTGCGTACATCAGCGGTCAATCCGGTCGTTCAGTGAATAGGGCTGCGCAGCGCGGCGTTCAGGCGGGGGTGGACCTCGCGGACCGCGGGGTGGTCGCGTTCGCGGCCGAGCAGGCGCGCGAGGCGCTTCAGGTCCTGCCGGACGGTGGCCGAGTCGACCAGCTCGGCGGCGTCGAGGACCTTCGTGGCCAGCGCGCTCGCGTGGTCGATGTCGCCCGCCGCGGCGTAGGCGAGGGCGCGCCGGGCACCGAAGCGCGCGTGGGTGCGGTGAGCCGTGTCCGGCACCAGGGACAGCTGGCGGTCCAGGACGTCCGCCGCCTCGCGCGACCGGCCGAGGTCGTGCAGGCACCAGGCCGCGACCAGGCTGTTCAGGTCGGCACCGCTGACCGACGCCGAGCCGATCACCATGCCGTTCGACGTGTCGGCCCTGTCGAGCAGCGCGGCGGCGCGGTCGAGCGCGCGCTGGCAGTTGTCGTAGTCGCAGGCCAGCGCGTGGCCCTGGGCCTCGCGCAACGCGGCGAGCCCCTGCACCCGCGGCGACGTGCCCGGTGCCGCCTGCGCCTGCTGGGCGAGGTCGATCGTGCCCACGGCGTCGTCCCGGTAAAGCGTGATCAACGCCTGCCTGATCAGCGAGTACGTGGCGAGCTCCGTGTCGCCGGCCGCGGCGCCCATCTCGACGGCGTTGCGGGTCCACCACATCGCGGCCCTGTCGTCGCCGGCCTCCTGGGCCATCCACCCCGCGTACTCGCTGTAGCGGGCGGCCAGCCCGAGCAGCTCCTCGCGCACCGGCGAGGGCGCACCGTTCGCCATCCCCCGCAGGGTGTGGGTGTGCACCGTGACCATCGGCAGCACCACGCTGGGGCTCGTCGTCTGCCCCAGCTGCCTGACCTGGGCGAACAACGATCGGAACGCCGTCAGCGTGCCGTCGTGGGCCGCTGCCGCCGACGCGCTGCGCGGCGCCCCCAGCGTCAGGCCCAGCAACGAGGCCGCGCCCGTCGCGATCGCCTCGCGCCGAGGCATCGGAACCATCCAGCTCGATCCGTCCGGAGCCATGCTCATCACCCACACTTCGCCGTCGCCATCGGCCGCGACGGCTGCCGGCGGGCTCGCGGGAGCGGGCTGGTCCACCAGACTGGCCAGACGTCCACCGGCTCCGAGTACCGCGTCACAGCGCCGGGCCAGATCAACACCTGGTTGCTTGATGCCAGTCTCGATCTTGCCCAGATAGCCCTTGCTGTAGTGGACCTGCGCCGCCAGCGTCGCCAGCGAGAGGCCCGCCGCGGTGCGCAGGCGCCGCAGTTCCACACCAAAGACATCCGACTGCTCAGCCATGAGTCCCGCCCCCAGCCGCCGCTCCGGGCATCGTGTGCACGGCGGCGGACCCTCAGAACCGCCGGGCGGGGCCCGGCGACCGGTGATTCGACCGTTGCAGACTACTGAGCCCCCTGGCCGGAGGCCCAGACCTGGAGCGCAGGTGAGGGCGGACGTCTGGCTGCACGATCCGAGTCTGGGGGGCCGCGGGGCCGATTCCCAGGCGTCTCCCGTCGCCCGTGCCGGTGGGAGACGGGAGACCCCTGCCATTCCGCGGCGGGTGGCCTGATGCTGGTCTCACGACGGAGACGCCCAGCGTCACGGTCGGGTTCTGGGGGGGTGGCAGCAGGACCGGGTCTACCCAGTGGCTCGGTCTTGCTGCCACAGCTACACGAAAAGGGGGAAACGAACGTGAACAGGGATTGGACGGGCGCGCCTTCCTAGCGGGCTCAGGCCAGATCGGGCCGGAACGCCCCGCGCAGCGCCTCGGTCAGGTAGCCGAACCGATAGGCGCGCTGACGTTCCACCTCGCTCAACCTGTATCGGCCGTTGTGGTCGTTGAGCGACCAGCTCGCCCGGCGGTGCAGCGCGAGCCACTCGCGCACGTGCCGCCCCAGCTCGCTGTCCGGGGTGACCACGACGCGCTCGCCCCGCCTGGCGGCGTCCAGTGCCGCCGCCAGGCCGGGCGTGTCACCGAGACCGAGTTCCGCGACGATCGCCTCGGCCCGCGCGAGCTGGCCGGCGTCGGTGCCGGACGGCCGGGTGCGGCTGAACCAGTGGTCGAAGTGCATGCTCGGCAGCGGCGCGGTGAGCTGCTCGAACGTGGGCAGGACGCCGGTGACGAGCCCGGCCAGCCGCAGCGCGCGGCTGACGGCCTCCTCGTACTGGCCCTCGTCGTCATCGGGGTCGAACCCGGCCTCGCGCAGCTGCGGCAGGAGCCCGTCGGGATTCGTGCCGTGGCGCATGTCCGGGTAGTTCAGGTTGAACTCCGTGGCGACCTCGCCGTCGACGGCGTGCGCGAAGCTCGGTGAGGCGTAGTCGTGCCGCAGCACGGCGACCGCCTCGGTGCCCCGCGACAGCGCGTCGACGAGGTGCACCAGCCAGAAGCTGGTGGGCTGCAGCAGCACCGTCCACTCGCCGAGCGACAGCGCGGAGACCACCTCCGGATAGCCGTGCTCGTACTCGTGCAGGCCGTGGATCTCGTCCGGCGTGCGCTCCGCCAGCGTGTCGGGATGTCCGCCGACGAGCCGCAACGCGTCGAGCGGCTCGATGCCGCGCACGAACGCGATCGCGAAGATCTCACCGAGGAAGGGCTCCTCGTGGTACGAGTCGGCCCAGGACAGGTCGTGCTGCACGCGTTCCCCCCAGAAGCAGTCCGGGGGAGACCTTAGCGCTGTGGCGCCAGCACGACGTCGAACCGGGTCCGTGTCCACGGCTCGTCGCCCGGCTGCTCGGCGAACCGCTTGACGAGCGACTCCTTGACGCCGAACACCGCGTCGCCGACCTCCAGCTGGGGATCGCCCTCGACGAAGATGTGCGTGACGAGGGTGCGGAAACCGTTGGCGGACACCATGAAATGCAGGTGGGCGGCGCGCATGGGGGAGCGTTTCGCCGCGGCGAGGAGTTCGCCGACCGGGCCGTCGTGCGGGATCGGGTACGGCGTCGGGGTCGTGCCCCAGAAGGAGAACCCGCCGTCGGCGTCGGAGAACAGGTGGCCGCGGCCCGCGACGCGGCCGTCGGCGTACTGCACGTCGTAGAAGCCGTCCTCGTCGGCTTCCCAGACCTCGATCCTGGCGCCGGGAACCGGATTTCCGTCCGTGTCGCGCACGGATCCCTCCACCAGGCACCGCGTTCCGGACGCGCCCGCGGCGATGTCACCGCCGTTGCCCACCAGGGGCGACTCCTCCACGAAGAACGGGCCGAACACGGTGGCTTCCGTCGCGTCGCCGTACGCCTCGTTGTTGACGGCGATGGTCTGCATCGAGGCGCCCAGCACGTCGGAGAGCAGGATGAACTCCTGCCGCTTGTCGTCGGTGATGTGCCCGACGGCCGTCAGGAACTCGATGGCGCGCGTCCACTCCTGTTCGGTCAGGCGCACTTCGCGGATGAACGCGTGCAGGTGCCGGGTCAGCGACTCCAGCAGTTCCTTCAGGCGCGGGTCGGGGGTGTTGGCGAACGAGGCGATCACCTCGGCGGTCAGGCGTTCCTCGATGCGCTGCTGGGTGGTCATGCTCGGCTCCACTCCCTCGGGTCGCGGCCCGCCGAGGCGGCGGCGAGAAGTGCGGTCAGGTCGTCTTCGGTGACGGGGCGCGGGTTCGACGGGGGAACGGCGGGCAGGATCAGGCGGGCGGCTTCGGCGGCGTCGGGCACGCCGTGCAGCACGTGGGAGGCACCGATCTCGGAGTACAGAGTGGTCAGCTCGGTGCCGAGCGCCTCGGTGATGCCGTCGGCGGCCCGGGGAGCCGCAGGGGCGTTGAAGGCCAGCACGTACGGGAGGATCGCGGTGTGCGTCCTGGCGTGCGGGAGGTCGTAGGCGCCACCGAGGACGTGGCAGATCTTGTGGTGCAGCCCGGATCCCGCTGAGGCGAACGCGACGGCGGCCAGGTAGGTGCCGTGGAACATGAGCTCCCTGCCCTCCACGTCGCCGATCAGCCGCAGGCCGCTGCTCAGCGCCCGGATGCCGGCCAGGGCGAGGGCCTGGTTGATCGGGTCGGTGCGCGGCGCCCACATCGAGTCGACGCAGTGCGCCAGGGCGTTGCAGCCGGAGGCGATCGACAGCTCCGGCGGCAGCGAGGCGGTGAGGGCGGCGTCGTAGACGACCGTCACGGGCAGGATGCGGTCGTCGCTGCCGGTGGTCTTGCGCGAGGCCTCGGTCAGGCCCCACACGTTCGTCGCCTCCGAACCCGCGTACGTGGTGGGCACGGCGACGATCGGCAGGCCGGTGGTCAGCGCGACCGCCTTGGCCAGCCCGGTCGTCGATCCTCCGCCGACGCTCACGAGGAGGTCCGCCTCGGACTCGGCGGCCAGCGCACGGGCGCGCTCGGCGTGGCCCACCGGCACGTGCGGCGCGACGTCGGTGCAGTGCGCCGTCACGTGGATCTTCGAGGTCACCTCGGGCGCGATGCCGTCCTCGGCGATGAGCAGGACGCGCCGGGCACCGAGGCGGTCCACTTCCGCCGCGAGGTTCTCCGCGGCCAGACCTGTGCCGAACCGGACTCGCTGGCCGAGCGTCACGTGCTCGAACCGCATGCTCACGCGCTCTCCTCCCTGGCCAGGACGGTGGTCAGGACGGACACCAGCTCGGCCTCCGGATCGGCGGGCAGGCAGCGGCTGCGCCAGCCGACGTGCTTGTCCGGGCGGACCAGCACGGCGCCGTCTTCGTCCACGCCGGACAGTCGCGACCAGTCGAAGTAGAGGTCCGTGACCTCGCGTCCTGGCCCGATGACCACGGTCCGCACCGGCACGCCGAGCCGGTCGGCCACCTTCTGCGCCGCGTCGGCCCACGCTTCGCCGTTGATGCCGGTGAGCAGCGTGAACTGTCCGTACGGCACCAGGTCGTGGGTGGAGAGCTTCCGCCTGCTGTCGCCGACCCAGGCGTGCGGCAACCGCGCTCCGGGGAACGTCGACGGCTCGTAGTAGAGCTCGGGATCACGGGCAGGTTCCGGACGGGTCGTGCCGTCGGGGACCACGGCGCTGGACTCGTAGGTCTGGCCCATTTCCACGCCGTGGGCGTTGAACTCGTAGTTCTTCAGCTCCATGGCCTCACGGACGGCGGCGCGCTTGGCGGCACCCGCGAGGCCGGTGTCCTTCCGTTCCTCGATCCGGGCGTGCATCTGCTCCGCCGACTCGGCCGCGTCGAGGCCGAGCGCCTCGAACAGCGCGCCGAACTCGCGGGCGGACTTGTTGGCCCGCAGGACGATCTGCCGTGCCACCGGGGCGCGTTCGGCGGTGTAGGTGTCGAGCAGCGCAGGACCAGCCTGTCCACTCAGGACGGCCGCGATCTTCCACGCGAGGTTGTAGGAGTCCTGGATCGACGAGGCCGAGCCGCCGCAGTGCCTCGCTGACAAGGGAGGTCGCGCTCTCACGGCCGCGCACCTCGGGGTTGAGGTAGACCTTGATCGCGGGCGGCACGTCCCGATGCACGATGAGCGAGTACCAGAACGCGAACGCGCCCTGCGGGTCGTCCGGCAGGAACAGGTCGCGCACCTGGTCGAACCGCCGCAGGTCCAGCTGGTGCTGGGCGGTCAGCCGGTCGAGCACGCCGAGCGCCGCGGCGAGGTTCGCGCGCGGGCCGGGCTGCTCCGCGATCGACTCGACGATCATGCGGACGGCCGGCGGTTCGTTTTGGGCCAAAGCCACCGAGAATTCCACGGGCGTGTGGTCGTCGGCGACGAAAGACGGCCAGTGCGGAACTGCGGTGAGCGGCCGCAGACAGCCGGGGCCCAGTGCCTCGGCCAGCAGTTTCGTCGATCTCTCTGCGGAATCTGTTAATCCGACCGCGCGGAGCAGGGTCTGCAGTTGCGCAACGGCGAAATCGCGTATTGAGACATCGGGCACGCTCAAGATGGGGCTCTCCTGATCGGCCGGGAATCGTGGCAGGGGGTGCAATCCGGTCGGGGTGGAATGGCGGGATGAATTCTCTCAACCAGCCACATGGCCTGGTCAAGGGCCAGTGGGGTAGCGTGCGGCACTCTGACCTGTGATGAAGATTGCACTGCACGGCCTATTGACTGAGGTCGAGTCAGATGATGAGTGAGGCATTCCGGGGGTTGTGAATGGTGACGTAAAGTGCGTAATTGCGCGGGTGCCCGCACGTGTGCTAGACAACAGCTTGTTGTAGTTTCAACCACTCCTTATTGTGTGCCTAATGGGATTGTGGTAGTGCGGGTCGTTCGAATCCGGTCCGGTGAACACGCACAGCGACCGGAATCGCGGTGTGAACCCGTGTGGTCCTCGATTTCCGGCCCTGATCCCGGTTCCCGGCGGCCGTGTCCCGTTGGTGTGACGCCGCGTGCAGGGCGGTTGACGGTTCGCAGCCGCTCGTGGCAACATCGTTTACGTGATCTACTGACGCCCTCACCGACACGCTGCTGCGGCCCGCGCCTCTTGAGCGCTGTGTGCCCGGCGTGTTCTCCGTTTCCGATCTTCCTTCGGCGGTGGGTGCCTCATGTCAAACATTCCTTTTTTGCATGCCCGTGATCTGGTGAAGTCCTACGGTGTCCGCCGTGTGCTGGACGGGGTGTCGTTGTCTGGATCGCCTGGTCAGCGCATCGGGCTGGTGGGTGAGAACGGCGTCGGCAAGTCGACGTTGCTGCGGATCCTCGCGGGTGCCGAGGAGCCGGACGACGGTCAGGTCCAGCGGCCGGCGGACTGCGGTTTCCTGTGGCAGGAGCTGCCTTTCGAGCCGAGCGCGACGGTGCAGGACGTGCTCGACGACGCGCTGGCCGACATCCGCGCGACGTCGGCCCGGCTCGACGAGCTGACCGCGGCGCTGGAGCGGCGGCCGGACGACGAAGCGGTGCTGGCGGAGTACGGCGATCTGCTCGAATGGGCGCAGGACCACGACATGTGGGACGCGGACCGCAGGGCGAAGCTGGTGCTGGCGGGGCTCGGTCTGTCCGATGTGGACACCAGTCGCGCGCTCGGCACGTTCTCCGGCGGGCAGCGGTCGCGGATCGGGCTGGCGGCGCTGCTGATCCGGCAGCCGCGGGCGATGCTGCTCGACGAGCCGACGAACCACCTCGACGACGAGGCCGTCGGTTTCCTGGAGCGGCAGCTCAGCGGGTTGCCCGGCACCGTCGTCGTGGCGTCGCACGACCGCGTGTTCCTGGACGAGGTGTGCACGGACATCGTGGACCTCGACCCGGCGCGTGGTGGCGTGACGCGGTACGGCGGCGCCTACACGGACTACCTGGAGGCCAAGCGCCTGGAGCTGGTGCGCTGGGAGCAGCAGTACGCGCAGGAGCAGGACGAGCTGAAGGAGCTGCGTGTTTCCGTTGAGGTGACGGCACATCAGGTCAACCACCAGCGCGCCATCAAGGACAACAACAAGATCGGCTACGACCGGCACGGCGGCCGGGTGCAGAAGCAGATCTCGCGCCGGGTGCGCAACGCGCAGCAGCGGCTGGACGAGCTGACGCGCAACCAGGTTCGCCGCCCTCCAGCGCCGTTGCGGTTCAACGGCGCGATGACCGGCAAGGCCGGGCAGGAGCAGCTCGCGTTGTCGTTGCGGGACGTCCGGCTCGCCGGCCGGCTCGACATCGATCAGCTCGACGTCTCCACGTCGTCGCGGCTGATGATCACCGGGCCCAACGGGGCGGGGAAGTCCACGCTGCTGCGGGTGCTGGCCGGTCAGCTGACGCCCGACGCCGGTGACGTGCACCGGGCCCGCGGGGTCAGGGTCGGGTTGCTGGAGCAGGACGTGGTGTTCCCGGATCTGACGCGGTCGGCGCGGCAGCTGTACGAGAAGGTCGCTGGCAAGGGCGCGGTTGCCTTGTCGCAGCTGGGTTTGCTCGCGTCCCGCGACCTCGACCGGCCGGTGGGGGAGCTGTCGATCGGGCAGCGCAGGCGCGTGGCGCTCGCGTTGCTGATCGCGCGGCCACCGGACGTGCTGCTGCTGGACGAGCCGACGAACCACCTCTCGCTCAGCCTCGCCGAGGAGCTGGAGGACGCGTTGAAGGCGGCGCCCGGTGCCGTCGTCATCGCCTCGCACGACCGTTGGCTGCGACGCAACTGGGAGGGCCCGGAGCTGGCCCTCGAAGCCGGTCGCGTCGCCTGAAACCTCTGACACGCCAAGCGAAAGGACAAAGGGAGATGTTCCACAACAGAACGCACGGTGCCCTGTCCCTTCCCCTCACCCGCGTTCGGAGGCTTCCATGTCAGGTCAGCTCACTCTTCGGTCGGTCAGCAAGACCTTCGCCCATCGCCGCGTGCTCGACGCCGTCTCGCTGACGGTCCGCGCCGGCGAGAAGCTCGGTGTCGTAGGCGAGAACGGTTCCGGCAAGTCGACGCTGCTGCGGCTGATCGCCGGGCAGGAGACGCCGGACGACGGCGAGATCACCGTGGTCGCGGAAGGCGGTGTCGGCCACCTCGGACAGGTGCTCGAGCTGCCGGACGACGCGACCGTCGGTGACGCCGTCGACGCCGCCCTCGTCGAGATCCGCGTGCTGGAGCAGCGGATCACCGCCGCGGCACAGGACCTCGGCACGGCCGCACCGGCCGAGCTGGCCGAGTACGGCGAGCTGCTCACCGCGTTCGAGCTGCGGGACGGCTACTCGGCCGACGCCCGCGTCGAGGCCGCCATGTCCGCGCTGGGCATCGGCGACCTCGGCAGGCACCGGCAGCTCGGCACGCTGTCCGGCGGTCAGCGCGCCCGGCTGGCGCTGGCCGGTGTGCTGTCGGCGGAACCGGAACTGCTGTTGCTCGACGAGCCCACCAACCACCTCGACCACCAGGCGCTGACGTGGCTCGAGGACCGGTTGCGGGCCCACCGCGGCACGCTCGTCGTCGTGACGCACGACCGCCTGCTGCTGGAACGGGTCGTCACCGCGATCGTCGAGGTCGACGGTGACCGGCGCACGATCACCCGGTACGGCAACGGTTATGCCGGCTACCTCGCCGAGAAGCGGGCCGCCCGGCAGCGCTGGGAGCAGGCCTACGCCGAGTGGGTCGCCGAGATCGCGCACTGGACGGAGTGGCGCGGCACGACGGCCTACAACGTGGCGCCGGGCCGGGCGATCAAGGACCACAACAAGTGCAAGTACAACGGCGACGGCCGGCGCGTGCAGGCGTCGATCTCGACCCGGGTGCGCAGCGCCTCCGAACGACTGGAGCGCCTGCGGGCCGATCCCGTGCCGAAGCCGCCGGACCCGTTGCACCTCAACGCACCGCTCGACGCGGCGGTGCGGGAGGGCGCGGTGCTCGAACTGCGGCAGGTGAGCGTCGGCCGGCGACTGCGCGTCGACGAACTCGACGTGGCAGCGGGCCAGCGGCTGCTGGTGACCGGCCCGAACGGCGCGGGCAAGTCGACGTTGCTCGACGTGCTGGCGGGCGTCCTCCAGCCGGACCACGGCACCGTCACGCGCCACGGCGTCGTCGGGTACCTGCCGCAGGAAACCGTGGTGCGGCATCCACGCCGCACCGTGCTCGCCGCGTTCGCCGAGGGCAGGCCGGGCACGCGGGACGACCACGCCTCACAGCTCGGGTCGCTGGGCCTGTTCCGCGAGGCCGACTTCGCCACCCCGGTCGGCGCGCTGTCGATCGGCCAGCGACGGCGACTGGCGCTCGCCCGGCTGCTGGTGCAGGAGTCGGACGTGCTGCTGCTGGACGAGCCGACCAACCACCTGTCGCTCGCGCTGGTGGAGGAGCTGGAGGTCGCGCTCGCCGACTATCCCGGGGCTGTGGTCGTGGTGTCGCACGATCGGTTGCTGCGGCAGCGGTGGCGAGGGGATGAGCTGGAGCTCAGCCAGGGGCGGGTGTTGGTGCCGGCGTTGTGAGGGCGGTGCTCGGCTCGGGCTGGGTGCTGGTTCCGGTGTTGTGAGGGCGCGGTTACGGGGCGGTGCTCGCTCGGGCCGGGTGCTGATTCCGGCGTTGTGAGGGCGGTGCTCGGCTCGGGCTGGGTGCTGGTCCTGGCGTTGTGAGGGCGCGGTTGCGGGGTGGCGCTCGGCCTGGGCTGGGTGCTGGTTCCGGTGTTGTGAGGGTGATGCTCGGCCTGGTTCGGGTGCTCGTCCCGGTCCGGTGAGGCGGGTTGGGCATGCTCGGTTTGGGCGACGTGCCGGTCCCAGCCGGGTCGAGGGTCGCTCGACTCGGGCGCCGTGCCGGTCCCGCCCGCGCCACCCAGGTCGAAGGGCGCTCGACACCGGCACGAGCGCCCTTCGGCCACAACCCCTTGGTGCATAACGTGAAGCGGTGAACACACCACTGTGCACAACGGACGGTGCCGCGCTCGAGGACTCGGCGCGGCGCCTGCTCGACCCCGGCCCGTTCGGTTACGTCGCCGGTGGCGCGGGTTCCGGTGCCACGGTCCGGGCCAACCGCGAGGCGTTCGACCGGTGGCGCATCGTGCCGAGGATGTTGCGCGGGGCCCACGTTCGCGACTTGGGCGTCACGCTGTTCGGCGAACGGTTGCCGGCTCCCGTCTTGCTGGCACCGATCGGCGTGCAGTCGATCGTGCATCCCGACGGGGAGCTCGCGTCGGCCCGCGCCGCCGCGAGGCACGGGCTGCCGTTCGTGATCAGCACGATGTCGTCGTACCCGCTCGAACAGGTCGCCGAGGCGGCGGACGGGCCGCGCTGGTTCCAGCTCTACTGGCCCGACGATCCCGAGGTGTGCCTGAGCCTGCTCGACCGGGCGCGAAGAAGTGGGTGCACGACGCTGGTCGTCACGCTCGACAACTGGACGTTCGGCTGGCGCACCCGCGACCTCGACAACGACTATTCGCCTGCGGCACAAGGCATCGGCGCCGCCACCGCGTTCAGCGACCCGGTGTTCCGCGACCGGCTCGGGCGACCGCCCGAGGACGACCTGCCTGCCGCGATCGCGCTGTGGAAGGCGATGTTCACCGGCGTCGACCGGGAGTGGCACGACATCGCGTTCCTGCGTCGGAACTGGCCGGGACCGTTGGTGCTCAAGGGAATTCTGCACCCGGACGACGCGCGGGAGGCCGTCGACGCCGGCGTGGACGGGATCGTCGTGTCCAACCACGGCGGCAGGCAGGTCGATGGCGCCATCGCGGCGCTCGATGCGTTGCCGGACATCAAGTCCGCGGTCGGAGACCGGATCACCGTGCTGTTCGACTCCGGTGTGCGCACGGGCGCGGACCTGGTCAAGGCGCTCTGTCTGGGAGCGGACGCGGTGATGATCGGACGTCCGTACCTCTACGGTCTGGCGCACGGCGGTGAGGCCGGAGTGGGTGAAGTTTTGACGAACTTGCTGACAGAGCTCGACCTGACCGTGCAGCTCAGCGGAGGGCGGCAACGCTCCGACCTGGACCTGAGCCTCCTCAAAACAAACCGGGAGGTTGGTTTTCTTTTGGCTTGACAAACCGGGCGGTTGGTTTTGTATGGTGGTGGAGCACGACGGGCCGCAGTCGGGAGGGCGGGCCGGTCGAACTCCGTCGAACTGGGGAGCAAACCGTGGACATCGATGTATTAGGACCGCTGACAGCTCGCATCGCCGGCGTGTCCATCACGCCCTCCGCCGCGAAGCCCCGCAAGGTGCTGGCCATGCTCGCCGTGCACGCGGACGAGGTGGTGCCAGTGGCGTCGTTGTACGAGGAGCTGTGGGGCGAAGCCGTGCCCCGCAGTGCGGGCACGACCCTGCAGACGTACGTGTTCCACCTGCGCGGCCTCATCGGTGCCGCGTTCAAGCAGGCCCAGGTCGATGGCGATCCCAAGGCCGTCCTGCTGACGCAACCCGGCGGTTACCTGCTGCGGGGCGGCGTCGTCGACGTCAAGGAGTTCGACCGGCGTGCGCTCGAAGGTCACCGCGCCAGGGAGAAGGGCGATTTCCGGGCCGCGGCGCGGCTTTTCCGCGAGGCGCTCGCGTACTTCCGCGGTGAGGCCCTGGTCGACGTGCAGGCCGGTCCGATGCTCGAGGTCGAGCTCGACAGGCTGAACGAGGCACGGCTCAACGTGCTCGACCGGCGCATCGACTGCGACCTGCGGCTCGGCCGGCACCACGAGCTCGTCGGCGAGCTGACGGCGCTGGTCGCGCGCAACCGCATGCACGAAGGTCTCACCGCGCACCTCATGGTCGCGTTGTACCGGTGCGGCAGGCGCGGCCACGCCGTCGAGGTCTACCGCAGGCTGCGGCAGAACCTCGTCAACGAGCTCGGTCTCGAGCCTTCTCCCGCGCTGCACCGGCTCCAGCGGCTGATCCTGACCGCGGACGCCCGCCTCGCCCTTCCCGCTGACGCCGAGGCGCAGCTAGAGCACGTGGGCTGAGCCGTGGTGAGGCAGCAGAGGGCCGAACAGACTCGGGCGCGGCTGGTGGAGGTCGCGGCCGAGCTGTTCGACCGGTACGGCTTCGCCGGTACCAACATCAGTGACATCACGGCGGCCGCCGGTGTCACCAAGGGGGCGCTGTACTTCCACTTCACCGCCAAGGAGGAACTCGTCGAGGCGGTGCAGGACACCAGCACGGCACTGCTGGCCGACGCGGTCGCGAAGATCGCGGCGTCCGGCGTGTCGCCGTTGGAGGCGTTGATCGATCTCAGTCACGCGGTGGCGCGCATGCTCGTCACCGAACCAGCGGTGCGGGCGAGCTTCCGCATCGCGCGCGAATGCGGTGACAGGGCCAAGCCGTTCGTCGACTTCCACCACGCTTGGTGGTCGGTGGTGCGGGAGTTGTTGCGTGCCGCGAAGAGGAACGGGCAGCTCGTCACCGCGTCGGACGTGTCGCTGCCGTTGCTCGCGATGTACGTCGGCATCGAGGCGCTGTGGTCGTCCGGGATGTCGAAGGACGACGTGTCCGACCTCTTCTCCGACGCGTGGCGGTTGCTGCTGCCCGGCCTCGTTCCTGCCGAGCTCGTGGACGAGCTGCTGGCGGAGTGACCCGCGTTCTCAGCCGACGAGCGCCGGGTCGGTCGCCGTGCTGGTCGTGGGGTCGGGCTCGGGGCCGGCCGGGTTGAACTTGCCCAGGCGCCGCGGTGGGACGATGCCCGGCAACAGGAAGCGCCACATGTTCGTCACGCGCTGCACGACGTCCTCGCGGCCCGTCAGCACCTCGGAGCTCACCTGCACGCCGGTGAACGACCCGATGACGTAGGTCGCCACGTCGTGCGGCGTGACGTCCGCCCTCAGATCGCCCTTCTCCTGCGCGTACACCAGGCACGACTCGACGACGTCGATCCAGCCCTGGTAGGCGTCCGTCGCGGGCGAGGCGAACGTGCCCTGCTCGATGACCAGCCGGATGCTCGCGCGCACGCGCACGTCGCGCTGAAGGCTGCGCGCCATCGCCTGGGTGAGGTCGATGACGGCCTGCACGCCCTTCGTGCCGATCTCCGAGATCGGGTCCCAGACGCCGAACTGCTCCCCGATGATCGCCTGCGCGATCTCCTCCTTGGACTGGAAGTGGAAGTACAGCGCGCCCTTCGTGACGCCCGCGCGCTGAAGGATCTCCGACAGCGTCGCCCCGAAGAACCCCGCCTCGTCGAACACCTCCGCCGCGGCGTCGAGGATCGCGGTGCGCGTCCGCTCCGCGCGCTCCTGTTGCGCCACAGGGGACTCCTTCCGCTCGGTCCGGCCGGCCACTCCGCTGTTGGGCCCAGTCCCGGTACCTGACTCAGCCTAGCGCAGAAAGTTTCTCTCTCAAGTACAAAACAAACCGGGCGGTTAGTATGTTATGAAGGACACCGGGGGACGGTGACCCCCCGTTGGTTGAGGGGCAACGGCTGAAGGGTTCCGAGATGTCTGTGATGTTGTTGAAGCAAGCGACAGCTTCGACGTCAGTTCCACGTCTGTTACGAACACCGGCGGTCACCGAGTTTCCCGCCGCCGTGGGGGAGGCCGGGCAGGTCCTCTTCGATCAGACGATTCCGAGACACCTCGTTCACCGCGCCGCGGTGTCCGAGGTGTTTTTGACCGATTTGCGAGTTACGGACGAAACGACGTTCCAGGTCGGCGCGCAGTGGCCGAGGGACCACAGCTTTTACCGGCTGCAGTCGCCGGAACGGCACGACCCGATGTTGCTGGCGGAGACCATCCGCCAGGCGGTGCTGCTGATCGCTCATCAGGTTTTCGAGGTGCCGCTCGACTGGAAGTTCGTCTCTCTGGAGAAGACGTGCGGGGTCACGGCGGAGGGGCTGGAGACCGACGGCCGCCCGGCGAACATCCTGCTGTCGATGACGTGCCACGACGTCAAGCGCACCAAGCGCGGCGTGACGGGGATGCGGGTCGAGATCGGCTGCTACCGCGACGGCGTGCGGATCGGCGGGGGCGAGCTCAGGTGGAGCTGCGTGCCGCCGGCGACGTACTCGCGGTTGCGCGGCGGCAGGGACAAGGAGATCGCCGACGCGGGTAAGCCGGGTGTGCCGGTGCCCGGTCACCTGATCGGCCGCGAGCGTTCGCGTGACGTCGTGCTGTCGCCGATGCTCGGTGGCAACACGTGGCAGCTGCGGATCGACCAGACCCACGCCGTGCTGTTCGACCACCCGGTCGACCACGTGCCGGGCATGGTGCTGATGGAGGCCGCTCGTCAGGCCGCGCTGCTGACGGTCGGGGAGCCGGACGCGTTGCCGGTGCGGTGTTCCTTCACGTTCGACCGGTACGTCGAGCTCGACGCGCCCACGATCGTGACGGCGCGGACGGCGGCGCCGGTGACTCGGGGGAGTCAGGGCGTGCAGGTGGTGTTCGAACAAGAGAGCAGTACCGTGGCAACGGGTTTGCTGGACATGATGGTCGTCTGCTGACCCGATCGTCATGGTCATGGGGGACTGGGGCGGTAAGACTTCAACTGGGGCTGGGAAGAAGACGGGCGTCGTGCTCGTGACCGGCGGAACGGGCTTCGTCGGGTCCGCGGTCGTCCGCGCTCTTCTGTCCGAACAAGACGGTCCGAAGAGGACCGAGATCCGTGTGTTGTCCCGGAGGCGGTTGCCGCGCTGGATGCTCGACGCGGGGGTGGTCGAGGTCAGCGGTGACCTGACCGCACCGAGCGGGCTGCGCGGGGTGTGCGACGGTGTGAGCACCGTCCTGCACCTGGCCTCCCAGATCGGTGGCGACTCGGAGTTGTGCGACGCGGTGAACCACGAGGGCACCCGAGCCTTGCTGCGCGAGGCGAAGGCCGCCGGAGTGGTCCGGATCGCTTATCTGAGCACCACTTCCGTGTACGGGCACGGCGTGCACCGCGGGGCGAGCGAGTCGCTGCTGGCTCCTGCGCCGGTGTCCGCCACGAGCGCGAGCAGGCTGAAGGCCGAGCGCGAGGTGCGCAAGGCGGGCGGGGTGGTGCTGCGGCCGCACCTCGTCTACGGCACGGGCGACGTCTGGTTCATCCCGACGTTGTTGCGTCTGCTCGATCGCGTTCCCGCCTGGATCGAACGCGGGATCGCCTTGGTGTCACTGGTTTCCGTCGACGACCTCGGCGCCGCCACGGCGGCGCTGGCGCACAGGCCGTGGCGGGCACGGCCGGGTGCGGTGTTCCACGTCAGCGATCCGACGCCGGTCAGCATGCAGGTGCTGGCGGGCACGGCCTGCGAGCTGCTCGGGCTTCCGTTACCGCAGGAAGATCTGTCTGCGAAAGAACATCGTGAACTCACCCGGCGTCATCTGCCCGAATTGACCGATCACCAGTTCGAGCTGCTGGCGTTCGATCATTACTACGAGAGCAGCAGGATTTGGCGGCACGCCGGAGTGAAGCCGGGTCCTGGGCTCGCGGAACAGTTCACCGGTGCTACCGACTGGTACCGGCAGCTGTTGCCGACGTGAATTCCTGGCCGGTGACGGGGAGCGTCTGCGCCGTGTGTGGACGCTCTCCGTCACGCCATCCCTCGAAGTGATGAGTTCCGCGGTCCGGCATCCCTCGCGGGGATGACCGGGAAACCGGGAAAGTCACTCCCGCGACGACTGTTCGCGGCGTTCGCACATAGCTATTCGCGCGGATTGTTGCGCGCCCTCCCGATGCGAAGAATTTCCAGCTGCCAGGGACATTCTTGCCAGGGGGAGGATCGTCTTGACCTGCGTCGACGACCAGATCACGATCTTGCAACGGATGATGCTGTCGCGCGAGTGCGACCGCAGGTCGGGGCTGATGCTGCGCCAGGGAGCGGCCTGGTTCACCATCCCGTCGTCCGGGCACGAGGCACTGGGCGCGCTCGGTGACGTGCTGGAGCCGCAGGACTTCGTCTTCCCGCACTACCGCGACCGCGCGCTGGTCATGTCGCGCGGGATGAGCGTCGAGGACATCGCGCGCGATCTCATGGGCAAGGCGGAGTCGCACTCGGCAGGCCGGTCGATGACCTCGCACTTCAGCCACCGGCCCGGCAACGTCGTGTCGCTCGCGAGCCCCACCGCGTCGCAGTGCCTGCCCGCCACCGGAGTCGCGTGGGCGTCCGTCCGGCGCGGTGACCGTGCGGTGGTCGTCTGTTCGCTCGGCGAGGCGTCGTCCCGGCAGGGGGAGTTCTTCGAGGCGCTGGCGTTCGCGCTGCAGAACGACCTCCCGGTCGTGTTCCTCATCGCGGACAACGGTTACGGCATCAGCACCTCCACCAAGGGCATGTCCCCGCGCGACCTCGGCATGGTGCCGCCCGGCCGGCTGGTCGTCGTCGACGGCGCGGACCCGGATGCCGTGCTCGCCGCCGGACGGGCGGCCGTCGGCCTGGCGCGCGACGGCGGCGGCCCGACCGTGCTGTGGTGCGAGCTCGACCGGCTGGAACCGCACAGTTCGTCCGACGACCACCGGCTGTACCGCTCGGCCGACGAGCTCGCGGCGATGAGCGACCCGATCGAACGCTACGGACGCCGGCTCGTCGAGGCCGGGCACATCACCAAGGACTGGATCTCCTCGACGCGCCAACGGTTCGCGGTCGAGGTGGAAGAGGTGTTCCGGCGCGTCGCCGAGGAGCCGGTCGCGGACCCGAAGCTCGTGGCGGAGCACCTGTTCGGCCCGGTCGCGGAACCGGTCGCCGCCCAGGAGCCGGTCGGCGGCACGATCGTGGCGGCGGTGAACCGGGCGCTGGGCGCCGCCGTGTCCTCGGGCGCGGTCGTGTTCGGTGAGGACGTCGAGGACCCCAAGGGCGGGGTTTTCGGCTTCACCAAAGGACTCGGCACCGAGCAGGTCGTGAACTCGCCGCTGGCGGAGGCGACGATCGTCGGTGTCGCCGTCGGCCTGGCGATCGCCGGGATGCGACCGGTCGTCGAGCTGCAGTTCGTCGACTTCGCCGGGCCCGCGTGGAACCAGATCGCCGCCCAGCTCACGACGTTGCGCTGGCGCACCGCCTCGGACTGGCAGTGCCCGGTGGTGCTGTACGCGCCGTGGGGTGCTTACCTGCCGGGCGGCGGGATTTGGCACAGCCAGAGCAACGAAAGCCTCTTCACGCACCTGCCCGGCCTCCAGGTCGTCGTGCCGTCGACGCCGGAGGACGCCGAGGCCGCGTTCGCGCAGGCGCTCGCCGGGCAGGACCCGACCCTGGTGCTTCTCCCCAAGCACCTCATGCGCCGCAAGCAGGAACCGTCAGCGGCGCCGGTTCCCGCTTGCGGCGCGCGTGTCGTCCGCGAGGGCACCGACGTGACGATCATCAGCTGGGGCAACGGAATCGAGCTTTCCGTCGAGGCGGCTTCCTTGCTCGCGGACGACGGTGTCTCCGCCGAGGTCATCGACCTGCGGTGGCTGGTGCCGTGGGACCGGGCCGCCGTCGCGGCGTCGTTGCGCCGCACCGGCCGGCTCGTCGTCGTCCAGGAGGACGGCCGCACGAGCAGCTTCGGAGCCGGTCTGCTGAGCGAGCTGGTGAGCGCGGACGACGAGTTCTACTCGCTGCTCGCCCCACCGCGGCTGGTCTCCCGCGACGACGTGCACGTGCCCTTCCACCCCGAGCTCGAACGAGCTGTCCTGCCCTGCGCGGACGACGTCGTCACCGCCGTTCGCTCGGTACTGAGCTGAGATGAGGAATCCGATGACCAGGCTGGTCGTGCCGCAGCTCGGCGAGGGAATCGTCGAGGTCCGCATCGTGCACCTGCTGAAGAAGCCGGGTGACCGCGTCGGCAGGGACGAGGTGGTCTACGAGATGGAGCACGACAAGGCGGCGGTGGAGATCGAGTCTCCCGTCGACGGCGTGCTGGCGGAGTGGCTGGTTCGCGAGGGAGACGTGGTGCCGATCGGTGCCGAGGTCGCGGTGATCGAGCCTGCCGGGCAGAAGGTGCGGGTGCCACCGAAGACGCGCTTGTTCGCGCGCCGGCTCGGTGTCGCGGACGAGGAGCTGTCGTCGGTCCCCGCCGCCGGGGCGGTGCTGATGCCGGAGGACGTTCAGGCCTTTGTGGACGGTCGGACCGCCGTCGTGGAGGAGCCGGCGGTGGTGCAGTCGGCGCGGCAGCGGTCCCTCAACGCCGCTCTGCGCCGGTCGAACACCGAGGTCGTGCCTGCTGCCGTGGCGATTCCGCTGGACGCGGCCGTGGTCGACGCGGCGGTGGGTTCCGGGTTCGGCACGCCGTTCCAGGCCTTCGCGCACCGAGTTGCCCAGGTGGCCGCCGCGCACCCGGCCGTGCGGTCGCGGCGCGTCGACGACGACCGGATCGTGGTGCACGAGCAGGTCAACCTCGGTGTCGCAGTGTCCACTGAGGACGACGAGCTGACGGTGGCGGTCGTTGCAGGGGCCGCGGAGCTGTCGCCGGTGGAGTTCACCGAGAGGCTCGGGGTCGCGGTCGAGGAGGCGCGGGCGGGGCGTTCGCAGGCGGACGGCTCGGTGTCGTTGATCCTCTCGCACCTCGGGGACGACTCGGCGACGTTCGCGGTTCCCGTCGTGGTGCCGCCCGCCGTGGCCACGTTGTTCCTCGGCGCTCGGGCCGGTGGTGTGCGGCAGATGGTGCTGGCGTTCGACCACTCGGTGTTCAACGGGCACGAGGCCGCCCGGTTCCTCGCGGCGGTCCGCGACAGCTTCGCGCCCGCGCAGGCCGAGGAGGTCGTGGTCCCGTCGTCCGGTTCGGTGATCGAGCGCGTCGCTTCCATCGCCGCGTCGGTGTTCGGGCACGCGATCGACCCGGATCGGCCGCTGGGCGAGCAGGGCATGGACTCCGCGGGCGCGATGCGGCTGGTCCGCGAGATCGGCGCGGCGTTCGGGACGAAGGTGCCCGTCACGGCGGTGTGGCGGTACCCGCGGCTGCGCGACCTGGCGGAGAGCCTGGGTGAGGTCGCTTCGGTGGCCGCACCCGCGCCTGTCGTCGAGCCGGTCGGTGACATCGCCGTCATCGGCATGTCCTGCACCGTGCCGGGCGCCGCCGACGTCGACGAGTTCTGGTCGTTGCTGGAGCGCGGCGAGTGCCGCATCGGCGACGTGCCGCCGTCCCGCACCGCCGACCTGGGCACCGGGTTCAAGGCCGCGCTGCTCGACCGCGTCGACCTGTTCGACGCGGAGTTCTTCGGCATCACGCCCCGGCAGGCGGCGTCGATGGACCCGCAGCAGCGGATGTTGCTGGAGCTCAGCCTGCACGCGTTGCAGCACGCGGGGATCGAGCCGAAGTCGCTGGAGGGCAAGGACGTCGGCGTGTTCGTCGGGTCGTGCAGCTACGACTACCGCGAGCGGGTGCTCGGCTCCGGCGCGGCCGACGGGTACGCGACCACCGGCACGTTCCCGGCGTTCCTCGCCAACCGCGTCTCACACCACTACGACTTCACCGGGCCCAGCCTGATGGTGGACACCGCCTGCTCCGCCGCGCTGACGGCGGTCGCGACCGCGATGGCCTCCCTGCGCTCCGGTGACTGCGGCATGGCGCTGGTCGGTGCCGCGAACCTGTTGAGCAGCAGCTTCAACACCACGGCGTTCGGGCAGGCCGGCATGCTCTCGCCGAGCGGGCAGAGCCGGGTGTTCGACGACGCGGCGGACGGCTTCGTGCGCGGTGAGGGTGCGGGCTGGGTGGTGCTCAAGCCGTTGAGCCGGGCCCGTGCCGACGGTGACCGGGTGCTGGCCGTGCTGCGCGGTGCCGCGGTGAACCACGGCGGGCGCGCGGCGAGCCTGACCTCGCCGAACCCGGCGGCGCAGACCCGGCTGATCCGGCAGGCGTTGGCCCAGGCCGGGCTTTCCGCCGGTGCGCTGGGGTACATCGAGGCGCACGGAACGGGTACCGCGCTGGGTGATCCGATCGAGATCGACGGCATCGCGGGTGCGCTGGACGGCACGGCGGCTTCCGGGCCGGACGGGAAGCTGTGGGTCGGGTCGGTCAAGTCGAACATCGGGCACCTCGAGGGTGCGGCCGGCATCGTCGGGCTGATCAAGGTGATCCTGTCGCTGCAGCACGGGGTCATTCCGCAGAGCGTCGGCTTCTCGCGGCTCAACGACGACATCTCGACCGACGGGACGCCGATTGCCGTCGCGTCCCGCCCGGTCGCGTGGCCCGGTGACGGTGCGCCGCGGGTCGCGGCGGTCAGCGCGTTCGGGTTCGGTGGCTCCAACGGGCACGTGATCGTCGAGGAGGCGCCGCGCGGACACGTCGGCCGTGCACCGCTTGCGCCGCAGCAGTTCTCGCGGCGGTCGCACTGGTTGACGAAGGTCGATCCGCTGGCTGATCACGTCGTAAGTGGCGAGGCGACGGTTCCCGGTGCACCGCTTGTGCCGCAGCAGTTCTCGCGCCGGTCGCACTGGCTGACGCGGGTCGACCCGCTGGCTGATCACGTCGTGGCCGGTGAGGCAACGGTTCCCGGTGCCGCGCTGGTGTTGCCGCTTCTCGGTGACGGGCCGGTGACGTTGCGGCGGATCCGGTTCCAGCGGCCGGTGTCCGACTGGGACTCGCTGACCGTGCAGGACGGTGTCGTACTCGCGGGTGGCGAGCCGTGTGCACGAGCGGAACGCGCCTCGTTCACGCCCGTCGAGGTGGTGGAGTTCGGGTCCGGCGGTGAACCCGTTGACCTCTACGGACTTCTGGCTTCTCGGGGGATCGAGGTCGGTGCTGTCTACCGCGTGGTTCGCGACCTGCGGCGGGCGGGCGCCGAGGCCACCGGTGTGGTGGGCGTCCCGGACGGCGACCTGCGCACCCGCCGGATCGCCTGGCTGGACGCGGTGTTGCAGGCATCGCACGCGGTGCTGGACACGTCGTCGACGTTGATCGCCGCCGGAGTGGACGAGCTGACCTGGACCGGTGACGTGCCGTCGCAGGCGCGGTTGCTGGTGCGCCGGGTGGGCGATGGTGTCGTGGACATCGACGTGCCGGGAGTGTTGCGGGTGCGCGGGTTCCGGTTGATGGCCGCTTCCGGCGTGCGGATGCTGGTGCCGCGGTGGGTGGCCGAGTCCGTGCGGCCTGTTCCCGCTGCCGGCCCGAAGCTCGTGGTGCACGACGACTTCACGTCCGGTGACGTGCACGTCGACGACCCGCGCCTGGCCGCGATGGTCGCCTCGGCCAACGACGTGCAGCTGCGCGTCGGTGGTTCTCGGTGGACCGAGGACGATGTGCCGCGGTTGCGGGCCTGGCTGAACGCCGTGGTGACGGTCGGGAAGGCGCTGCGCGGCTCGCGGGCGACCGTTCGCCTTGTCACGTCAGGGCTTTACGACCCGACGCCGGGTGCGGCGCTGCAGGGTGCGTTGGTCGGCGCGGTGCGCAGCCTGCCGATGGAGCTGCCGGACGTGACCGTGTGCGCGGTCGACGTCTCTGGCTCTGACTACTCCGGTGTCGACACCGAGCCGTGTGGTCCCGGTGCACCGCTGATCGCGTTGCGCGGGCGGCGTTTCCGCCAGGTGTTCGTGGACGAGCCGGTGCGGTCCGCTCGCTCGTTCCGGACGGGCGGCGTCTACGTGCTGTTCGGTGGCGCCGGCGGGATCGGCACCGAGATCACGCGGCACCTCATCGACGTGTACGGCGCCCGCGTGCTGGTGGTGGGCCGCTCGGCCACTGCCCCTGACCTGGTACCGGGTGCGGCGTACCGGCAGGCCGACCTGACGCGCCCGGACGAGATCGCCGACGTCCTCGCGCACTGCCGCACGACGCTGGGCGAGCCGGACGGTGTCGTGCACACGGTCGGCTCGGTCAGCGCCTCTCTGCTCGCCGACCTGACACCGTCCGATGTGGACGCCGTGCTGGCCACCAAGGTTTCCGCTGTCGTCGAGCTGCGCAGGCAACTGGGCGACAAGCTCCTCGTGCTGTCGTCGTCGGTGGCGGGGCTCTTCGGCAGTGAAGGCGGCCTGAACTACGCCGCCGCCAACAGCTTCCTGGGTCACTACGCGGCTGCCGTCGGCGGATCGGTGCACGTGCTGGACTGGGGGTTGTGGCGGGACACCGGGCTGGCGCGGAAGTACTCCGCGCACGTGCTGCGCAGCTACCCCGGTCTGAGCGACTTCCGTCCTGCCGACGGGATCGCGGCCTTGGAGGCCGCGGTGTCCGGTGGGCACGGGCATGCCGTTGTGCTCGCGGGGTCGCCGGACGCGTTGCGGCCGCACGCTCCTGTTGAGGCCAGTGCTGCTGCGCGGCTCGACTCCTACGCACGTGCGGCGCTCGCGTCGTGCATGCGTGAGCTCGGCCTGACCGATTTCTCGATGGACTTCGCGTCCGCCGCCCAGTTGCTCGGGGTGGTGCCCGCGCATCGCCGGTTGCTGGCGGCGGTGCTGGACGTGCTGGCTTCCGACGCCGGTGGGTCGGTGGCCGAGCGGGACGCGTTGCTCGCGGATCACCCCGACCTCGAAGGGCACGTCGTGCTGCTGGACCGGGTGCTGGCCTCGTACGGCCCGATCCTGCGTGGTTCCTGTGGTGCGGCTGACGTGTTGTTCCCCGGTGGCGACCTGTCCGGGGTGTCGGCGATCTACAGCGGCAACCAGCTGTTCGACCCGGTGAACGCCTCGGTCGCGGCGGCGGTGGCGGCCGAGGCGGCGCGGATCTCCGCCGCGGGGCGACGTCCTCGGGTGCTGGAGATCGGTGCCGGCGTGGGCGGGACGACGCAGTTCGTGCTGGACGCGTTGTCGGTGGAGGTCGACTACACCTACACGGACCTGTCGCGGGCGTTCCTGCACCACGGGACGCGGCGGTTCGGTGACGCCGTCACGACCGCGCTGTTCAACGTCGAGCAGGACCCTGCGGCCCAGGGCTTCGGGGCCGAGTCGTTCGACATCGTGCTGGGCAGCAACGTCGTGCACGCGACCCGGGATGTCGCCACGACCGTCGCGAACGTGGCGAAGGTGCTCGTGCCCGGTGGGCGGATGGTGCTCGGCGAGATGGTCGTGCCGGCCACGGTGTACACGGTGATCTTCGGTGTCACCGACGGGTGGTGGCGCTATGTGGATCCGGAGAGCCGGATGCCGCACGGGCCGCTGCTGGACGTCGCCCGGTGGGACCGGTTGCTCTCGGACCTCGACTGGCGGCTGGAGTCGGCTGTGCACGCCGGGGATCCCGGGGCTGTCGCGGTGCTGACCTGCGTGGCGCCTGGTGAAGCCGTTGTCGCGGTGCGGAAGGCGGACTCGCGGGACATCGCCGAAGGGCTGCGCGCGATCGTGCGGAAGCTCATCGGGGATCCGCGCGCGGACGTGCCGGGTGATGCGACGTGGCAGGAGCTGGGCATCGACTCGTTGCTGAACAACGAGCTGGTGGCGGAGGTGTCGTCGACGTTCGCCGAGGTGTCGTCGGTGGCGTTGTTCGAACACCGGACGCTCGACCTGCTCGCCGGCCACCTCGCTGATCGGGTCGTGGTGGCCGAGGCACCTGTGGTGGCTGAAGAGCCGGTTGCCAGCGACGCCTCGCCGGTTGTCAGCGAAGCCTCGCTGGTCTCGGTCGAGGCCTCGAACCAGCGTCACGACGTCCCGATCGCGATCGTCGGCGTGGCGGGCCGCTATCCCGGCGCCGCCACCCTCGACGAGTTCTGGACGCTGTTGCGCGACGGCGTCTCCCCGGTGCGGGAGGTGCCAGCCGACCGGTGGGACTGGCGGGTCGCGCGCACCGTCACCGGTGGTTACGCCCGCTGGGGCTGCTTCCTCGACGACTGGGACGGGTTCGACGCGGCGCTGTTCAAGATCCCGCCCCGCGACGCCGCGGTGATGGACCCGCAGGAGCGGTTGTTCCTGGAGGTCGCGTGGGAGGCGTTCGAGACGGCCGGCTACTCGCGGCGCGGTCTCGCGGCGCGGCGGGTGGGTGTGTTCGCCGGTGTCACGGCCAACAGTCACGTGATCGCCGGGCGCGATGCCCGGCTGAGCGGCGCCGACAACGCCGAGTACGCCGTCACGGCGCTGGCGTCGGTGGCCAACCGGGTGTCGCACGCGTTCGACCTCAGCGGGCCGAGCATGACCGTCGACACGATGTGCTCGTCGTCGCTGACCGCGTTGCACCTGGCGTGTCAGGCGTTGCGGGACGGCGACGCCGAGATGGCGCTGGCCGGTGGCGTCAACCTGTACCTGCACCCGGACCGGTTCGCCGGGCTGTGTGCGCTGGGCATGCCGTCGCGCGGCGAACGGACGCGTGCGTTCGGCGCGGGTGCGGACGGGTTCGTGCCCGGCGAGGGTGTCGGGGCGGTCGTGCTCAAGCGGCTGGACGACGCGGAGGCCGACGGTGACACGGTTCTCGCGGTCATCCGCGGCACGGGTGTCAACCACGGTGGCGGCACGGCGGGCTACACGGTGCCGAACCCGTTGGCGCAGGCGGAACTCATCGGCGCGACGCTGAAGAACGCCGGTGTGCGGCCGCACGAGATCGGCTACGTCGAGGCGCACGGCACGGGCACAGCGCTCGGCGACCCGATCGAGATGCGGGCACTGGCGATCGCGCTCGGTGAGGCGCGCGAGGTGCGGGTCGGCTCGGTGAAGTCCAACATCGGGCACGGGGAGGCCGCGGCCGGGATCGCGGGGCTGACCAAGGCTGTTCTCCAGCTGCGGCACCGGGAACTGGTGCCCACCCTGCACGCCGAGCCCGCCAACCCGAAGCTCGAGCTGGACGGCACGCCGTTGCGGGTGCAGCACACCCTCGAACAGTGGGCCGGGACCGGTCTGCGTCGTGCCGCGGTGAGCTCGTTCGGCGCGGGCGGGGCCAACGCCCACGTGGTGCTGGAGGAGTACCCGCAGGTCGTGCCGGCCGAAAGCGACGAGATCGTCAAGGTGACGATCACGGCGCCGGACGCCGAGCGGCTCGCGGAGACCGCGCGCAGGCTCGCGGGCGTCGCATTGCAGGTCGCGCCGGCCGACATGGCGCACACGTTGCACGTCGGGCGTGAGCAGTGGCCGCACCGCGCAACGATCACCTGCCGCGACCGGTCCGAGCTCGCGGGAGCGCTGAACGCGTTGGCACATGGCGAAAGTCACCCGTGCATCGGCCAGGAGGACGTGGAGCCGCGGACCGCGCGCCGGATTCCGTTGCCCACCACGCCCTTCGCGCGCTCCGAACGGTTCACCCCTGCCGTCAGCGGACTTCCGCTGGTCGGAGCGGTCGCGGCGCCTCAGACGCGCACGGCGTCGCTGACGCTCACGTCGAAGTCGCGGCTGCTGGCCGACCACGTCGTCGACGGGGAACAGCTGCTGCCCGGCGCGGTGCACCCCGAGCTGGTCTACGAGACGTTGCTCGCCGCCGGGCGGTCGCCGTACGAGGTGGCGCTCGACGCGCTGACCTGGCCCGCGCCCGCGTCCGGCAGCCCGCTCACCCTGCGGGTCACGGTGGAGGAGAAGGCCTTCGAGGTCGCCACGGACGGTCGCGTGATCGCCGAAGGGTCGATCGTCGAGCGCAACACCGTTGTGCCGCAGCCGTACGACGTCAGTGATCTCGAACGCAGGCTGGTGAGCGGTACGTCGGCGGAGTCGTTCTACGCGACGTTCGCGGCGGCCGGGTTCGGGTACGGCAGGTTGTTCCGGACCGTCAGCCAGGCGTGGATGGACGGGACCGAGCTGGTCGCGCGGTTCGCGTTGCCGGACGGGGAGGACCCGGACGGCAGGCAGGTGCTGCACCCCGCCGTGCTCGACGCCGCCTGCCAGGCCGCCGCGTACCGGTTGCTGGCCGACGACGTGACGCTGCGGTACCGCCCGATCGCCATCGACCGGCTGGTCGTGCACCAGCCGGTGTCGGGTGAGGGTTTCCTGCACGTGCGGCAGGAGGACGAGTCGTCGTTCGACATCACGATCGTCGGCACCGACGGCGCGGTGCAGGCGGAGGTCATCGGATTCACGGTCCACAGTGGAGTGAAGGCCGACGTGAAGCCGGCCTCGAACGGGCCTCTCACGGCCTACCGGCTCGACTGGGTTCCCGTTCCCTCCCGCACCACCCCGAGCGGGCCGGTCGCGGTGCTCGGTGACGGTCCCGTCGCCCAGCACACGCCGCGCGGCACGACGGCCGGCGCGAAGGAGATCCTGGTCGACCTGACCTGGCTGGGTGACGGGTTCGGTGCCACGCCGGAGGACTCGACGCCGTACCGGGACCTGCCGATCGAGAAGGTGTTCGGCCTGCTGCGCGACCTCGTCCGCGACCGCGAGGTCGACGGCGCGCGGGTGCACGTGCTGACCGCCGCCGACACCGAGCCGTCGCCGATGCTGCACGCGTTGCACGGCCTGGTGCGCACGGTGGCCGGCGAGACCGCGCGGTTCGCGATCCGGATGGTGACCGTCGACCGCGGCTGGCTCGTCGAACCCAGCCACATCGCCGGTGCGGTCGTCGGTGACGAGGACTTCACGCCCGCGTCATGGGTGCGGCTCGGGCACCGGCGGCGCGAGGTCGCGACCCTGGTGGCGCAGCCGGAACCGCGCGGCAAGCTGCAGCTGCGGAAGGACGGCTGCTACCTGCTCGTCGGTGGCCTCGGCGGCTTCGGCAGGGAGATCGCCAAGAACATGATCGACGCCGGTGCGCGGGTCGTGCTGGTCGGGCGGTCGGCGCCGGGCACGGTGGCGCTGGGCGAGCTGCGGCCGCTGTACCGCCAGTGCGACGTGACCGACCTCGACCAGGTTCAGCAGCTGGCACGGGACCTGCCGGACGTGCGCGGCATCGTCCACCTCGCCGGTGTGCTCAGGGACGGGTTCCTGCGCACCAAGACCGACGAGAGCGTGCGCGAGGTGTGCGACGCGAAGATCCTCGGTGTGACCAATGTGGACACGGCGTTCGCCGGTCACCAGCTGGACTTCTTCGTGTTCGCGTCGTCGCTGGCCGCACTGGCCGGCAACCAGGGCCAGTCGGACTACGCCTTCGCCAACGGCTTCCTCGACGGGTTCGCCGCGGTGCGGGCGGGCTGGGTGTCGCGCGGACTGCGGTCGGGACGGACGCTGTCGATCGGCTGGCCGATCCTGTCCGGCAAGGGCATGAGCCCCAGCCCGGAGTCGTTGCGGTACCTGGAGGAGACGCTCGGTCTCACGCCGATGCCCATGTCCCAGGCCGCGGACGAGATGTGGCGTCTGCTGGGAGCCGACAACCGGTGCACGCATCTAGCGCTGGTGCACGGCAAGAGGGACGTCTGGGAGGCGGCGCTCAAGGTCGAACCCCTCAGCGCGCCCAGCGCCGACCGCGACCACGGGCTGGTGGAGTGGCTGCGGGAGAAGCTCAGCCGTGCCATCGGGGTCACCATCGACCTGCTGGACCCGGACCGCGAGCTCGCGGCGTACGGGGTCGACTCGGTCGTGCTGATGCGCCTCAACCGGGCGCTGGAGTCGGACATCGGGCGGTTGCCGATGACGACGCTCATGGACAGCCCGACGCTGGGCGTGCTCGCGGACCGGCTGCGGGCCGAGCACGCCGACCAGCTCGGCGGCATCACCACCCCGGCGGAGCCGGAGCCCTACCAGAGCCCCGCGTCCGGGTTGACGGAACGGCTGATGGGCATCTGGTTCGCCGACCAGACCGCGGCACCCGCGGCGCCGTACTCGATCTCGATGGCCTGGCAGCTCACGTCCGAGGTGGACAGGGCGGCGCTCGGCCGTGCGGTGGACGCGCTGGTGCGCAGGCACACCGTGCTCGCCAGCGTGGTCACGCCGAACGGTGGCGAGCTGGACTTCACGCCCGCGGCCAAGGCGCCGACGCTCCAGGCGCGGCACGTCGGCGAGCCGGTCGGGCCGCTGCTGCGGGCCGAGGCCGAGCGCCGGTTCCGGCTGAGCGACGAGCCTCCGCTGCGGGTCGTGCTGTGGCTGCCGGACGGCGAACCGCCGGTGCTGCAGGTCATCACGCACCACCTCGTGGTCGACGGGAAGTCGGCCGAGCTGATCAGGGACGAACTGGAGGCGTTGTACGAGGGCAGGACGTTGCCGGAGCCGGTGCCGTTCGCGGTGGCGTTGCAGGAGGAGCACGCCGTGCCCGCCGAAAGGCTGGCCGAGAGCGAGTTCTTCTGGCGCGACAGGCTGGTGGACTCCCCGTCCGCACCGCTGTTCGGTGGCGATCCGGCCGACATGAACGGGTCGCACCGCGAGTACCGGCTCCCGCTCGCTCTGTCCATTGAGGACACCACGCCGTTCGTCGTGCTGCTCGCCGCGTTCTCGCTGGCGGTGGCCAGGACGACCGGACACGACGAGTTCCTCGTCGCGGTGCCGACCTACGGACGATCCAGGGCCGAGTTCGACGCCACCATTGGATGCTTCGTCAACTCCGTGCCGCTGCGGGTGCGGATCGACCACGACCAGCCCGTGCGGGAGTGGCTCGCGGTGCTGCAGAACGAGGTGCGGGAGGCATTGACCAACGCCGAGCTGCCGTACCCGAAGATCGTCGGGCACTGCGCCCAGGCGCCGAGGGTGACGCTCGCGTTCCAGAACTGGCAGCGCGGCGAGCGGCCGGCGGGACTGCTCGGCACGCTCGTGCACCAGCGCGGCCAGCAGGGCCACTTCGACCTCGGCCTGGAGGTCACCGACACCGGCGACGGCGTCGAGATCCTCGCGAACCACCGCACCGCGGCGCTGTCCGGCATCGAGGTCGACAGGGTCGTCGACGACCTGCGCCGCATGGTGGTCGAGCTGAACCGCGGTGCCGAGAAGGTCGGCGACCTGATGCGGCCCGACGTGGGCACGCTCGTCGGCCGGTTCCGCGAGGTCGTCGCCGCGACGCCGGACGCGATCGCGGTGGAGGACACCACGAGGAAGCTCACCTACGCCGAGCTGGACGCGTTGTCCCGCAAGGTTGCCACGGAGGTGGCGGCCGTCGCGGAACCGGGAGAGCCGGTGGCCGTGCTGCTGGACCGCGACGCGCGGCTGCCCGCGGTGCTGCTGGGCGTGCTCGCGGCCGGAACGCCGTACGTGCCGCTCGACGCGGCCTACCCGCCGGAGCGGCTGGAGATGGTGCTGGCGGCGGCAGGGTGCCGGGTCGCCGTGGTGGCGGACTCCTACACGGACCTGTTGCCCGACAACCTCTACCTGGTCTCGGTGGAGGAGCTGGAGCACGCGGCCGCGAAGCAGGTGGCGGTGCTGCCCGCGCCGAACGACCTGGCCTACCTGATGTTCACGTCCGGCAGCACCGGACGGCCGAAGGGCGTCGGGGTGACCCACGGCAACGTCGTGCACACCCTCGACGCGATCGGCGCGACGATCGGCTGGACCGGGCGCGACCGGCTGCTCGCCGTGACGACCGTGTGCTTCGACATCTCGGTGCTGGAGATCTTCCTGCCGTTGATCAGCGGTGGCACGGTGGTGATCGCCGGTCGGGAGACCGTGATCGACGCGCGGAAGTTCGCCACCACGCTGGCGGAGAAGCAGATCAGCGTCCTGCAGGCGACGCCGGCCGGGTGGCAGCTGCTGCTCGACGGCGGCTGGTCCGGCAAGCCCGACCTGGTCGCGTTGTGCGGCGGCGAGGCGCTGCCGGAGAACCTGGCGGCGGCGCTGACGTCCCGCACCAAGCAGCTGTGGAACGTCTACGGGCCGACCGAGGCGACCATCTGGTCGACGATCGCCGCGATCGAGCCGGGCGGTCCGGTGCACCTCGGCGACCCGATCGGCGCCACGGACCTCGTGACGACGCCGGACGGCGAGCTGTGGATCGGCGGACCCGCGGTGGCCGTGGGCTACTGGCGGCAGCCGGACCTGACCGCGCAACGGTTCTGCCCGCACCCGACCGCGCCGGAGACCGGTGGCCGGTACTTCCGCACCGGCGACCTGGTGCGGTGGGAGGACGGCAGGCTGACATTCGTCGGCAGGGCCGACAACCAGGTCAAGGTGCGCGGTCACCGGGTCGAGCTCGGTGAGATCGAGACGGTGCTCGATACGCACCCCGCGGTGACGCGCACGATCGTCGTGCTGGCCGGCGAGGGCGCGGAGGCCCGGCTCGTCGCCGTGGTCGTGCCCAGGCCGGGTGCGATGCCGGACCTCGACGCGTTGCGGCAGCTGGCACAGCAGCGGCTGCCGGCGTGGATGCTGCCGGACCGCCTGATCGTGGTCGACGCCTTCCCGTTGACCCCGAACGGCAAGGTGGACCGCAAGGCGGTCGCCGCCCTGGTGAGCGGCACGCGGGAAACGCCGCGCGCCGACGGCATCGGCGGCAGCGTCGACGTCGCGGCGACCGTGGCCGGGGCGTGGGCGGCGGTCCTCGGTGTCGAGGATCCGCCGCGGGACAGGAAGTTCTTCGACCTGGGCGGCAACTCGTTGCTGCTGGGCAGGTTGTTCGCCCGGCTCGCCCCGCTCTTCCCGGCCGCGGAGCTGGAGGTCGCCGACCTCTTCGCCCGTCCGACGATCACCGACCAGGCCGAGCTGATCAGCCTGCGCACGCAGGGAACGGCACCCGTGCCCACGACCCCGTCGGCTCCCCGCTCGCGTCGCGAACTGCGCCGCGCCCTTCGACTCGGAGACGCAGGATGACCACCGACCATGACCTGAACGCCGTGGCCGTCGTCGGCCTCGCCTGCCGGTTCGGCCCGGCGGGCTCCGCCGACGCGCTGTGGGAGCTGCTGGCGGGCGGCGGTACCGGCATCCGCCGCTACTCCGACGACGAGCTGATCGCACTGGGACACCGGCCGGAGACGTTGCGACGCCCCGGTTTCGTGCCTGCGGGCAGCGTGCTCGACGAAGCCGACGCGTTCGACGCCGAGCTGTTCGGCTACAGCCCGCAGCACGCGGAATGGTTGGAGCCGCAGCAACGGCTGCTGCTGGAGACCTCCTGGCACGCCCTGGAGGACGCGGGCATCGCACCGCGCGGCACGTCGTTGCGCACCGGTGTGTGGATGTCGGTCGGCCAGCCGACCACGCCGCCGTTGGAGATCACCGATCTCGACGCGGCGGGCATGATCCGCTTTTCCTCCACGGACAAGGACTTCGCGGCCACGCGGATCTCCTACCAGCTCGGCCTGACCGGCCCGAGCATGACGGTGCAGACCGCGTGCTCCAGCTCGCTCGTCGGCGTGCACCTCGCGACCGAGTCGCTGCTCAACGAGGAGTGCGACGCGGCGGTGGTCGGTGGCGCGTCGCTGCACTTCCCGCAGGCCGGGTACGTGGCGTCACGCGACATGATCCTCTCGCCTTCTGGATCGTGCCGTCCGTTCGACGACGCGGCCGACGGCACGGTGTTCGGCAACGGTGTCGGCGTGGTCGTGCTGCGCAGGCTCGCCGACGCGCTGGCGGACGGCGATCCGATCCGCGCGGTGATCCGCGGCAGCGCGATCAACAACGACGGCGGCCGCAAGATGGACTTCCACGCGCCGTCGCCGGAAGGCCAGGAGGCCGTGATCCGGGAAGCGTTGCTGCTGGGCGGAATCGACCCGGCCACGGTCGGGTACGTGGAGGCGCACGGCACCGGCACGCACCTCGGTGACCCGATCGAGTTCGCCGCGCTGTCCCGGGTTTATCCGCGCGGCCACGTGGGTTCGGTGAAGAACGTCGTCGGGCACACCAACACGGCCGCCGGTGTCGCCGGCCTGATCAAGGCGGTGCTGCTGCTCGAACACGGCACTGTGCCCGCGCAGCAGGGATTTCAGACGCCGAACTCGCGGTTGTCGGCCGGTGGCCTGAGCGTGGGCGTCGGCAGCGAGTCGTGGCCGGTCGCGGAGGGACCGCGGCGGGCGGCGGTGAGCTCGTTCGGCATCGGTGGCACCAACGCGCACGTCGTGCTGGAGCAGGCGCCCACCGCTCCGGCTTCCACCAGCACCGGTCCTCGGCTCGTGGTGCTGTCGGCGCGCACGCCGGCCGCGGTGGACGAGTTGGCCGCACGGGTGGCGGATGCGCTTGAGGGCGCTGATGTCTCGCTCCAGGACGTTGCGACGACCTTGTCTGCAGGGCGGGTGCACGAGCGTTCCCGGCTTGCCGTGGTGGCCTCGGACGTTCCCGGCCTGGTCACCGCGCTGCGCACCGGTGACGGTGTGCTGCGCGGCAACGTGGAACCGGTGCGGCGCGGTGAGACGAGGACCGTGAGTCCCGCCTCCGACGATCTCGACGCCACCGCGCGGGCGTGGGTCGACGGTGCCGGTGAGCTTCCGGCGATGTCCGGCCGCAGGGTGCGCCTGCCGGGATATCCGTTCGCTCGGAAGCACTGGTCGCCCGGTGTCGAGCTGATGCCGACCGATCCGGTCGTCGCGGACCACGTGGTCGCGGGTGATCCGGTGCTCCCCGCAGCTGCGCAGATCGACCTGGCGCTCAAGGAGTCCGGCGCGGCCGCGTTGAGCGACGTGACGTTCCACCAGCCGGTGCGGGTGACGGACCGGACGCGGCTCACGGTCGTGGTCGACGGTGATCGCGTGCGGATCTCGTCCGACGTGTTGCACTTCGAGGCCACGGTGGCTGCCGCGGGGCCGGTGCCGGAGGAGGTTGCTCCTCGGGTCGCCGAGGTCGTGTCACCGGCGGCGCTGTACGAGTTGTTCGCGGACAACGGGGTTGCGTACGGGCCGTCGTTCCAGGTGATCGAGGAGCTCACCCGCGGTCTCGAAGGCGCGGTGGCGACCGTCGCCGGCTCGCTCGGCTCTGGGCACCGGGTTTCGCCGTACGTGCTGGACGGCGTCTTGCAGACGGTCATCGGCTGCCTGTCCGGAAGCGATTTCGGCGGGGAGACGTTCATCCCGTTCGCCGTCGGCAGGGTCGAGGTGTTCGGCGAGGTGCCGGAGCGGATCCGGGTCCACGTGCGGCCCGTGGCGCTGGCCGGTGGTGGCAAGCGGATCCGGAAGTTCACGCTGACGGCGACCGACTCGAACGGCGCTGTCGTGCTGCGCCTGACCGACTTGGCGCTGCGCCCGATCGCCGGTGCCGCTGTGCCGCAGCCGAGTGCCTCGGTTCACCTGTTCGCGCCTTCGCTCGTGCCTCAGCCGTTGCAGGGCGACTCCGTGGTGCTGCTGGACGGCACCGACGCGCAGGCCGCCGAGCTGGGCGAGGTCTTCGGCACCGTGCTGCGCGAGGTGCCCGATGCCGTCGAAGCCGCGCCGTTGATCGTGTGGCCGCTGCCGTACGGGACACCCGAACAGCAGGCCACGGCCACTGTCGCGGTGCTGAAGCCCTTGTTGAAGCAGCTTTCCAGGACGGGTGCGCGCATCGTCGTGCCGTACGCGAAGGGAAGCCTGGCCGGTCCTGGCATCGCCGCGATGGGGCGTTGCCTGCGGGCGGAGAACCCGCGGTTCGACCTCGTCGCGGTCGAGCACACCGGGCACCTCGGCACGGACGTCACGTCGGGCTGCCGCACCACGGTGCTGCGGCCGTTGCAGATCACGCCGCAGGGCAGCGCGTTCGTGCGCGGCGGCCGGTACTGGATCAACGGCATGGGTGCTGTGGCGGAGGCCCTCGCCGCCCACCTGCTGAGCAACTACCAGGCGACTGTCGTGCTGACCGGGCGTTCTGCCGCGGAGGACCGGGGCGACGCGCTGGCTCGGCTGGCCGGGCTCGGCGGCACCGTCGAGTACCACCAGGTCGACTGCACGGACACGCGGGCGGTGCGGGAGTTCGTCGCCGCCGCCGAACCGGTGCGCGGTGTCTTCCACTGCGCGGGCGTGCTGCGGGATTCGTTCCTGCTGCGCAAGGACCCCGCCGCGGTGGCGGAGGTCGTCGGCCCGAAGCTGACCGGCGCCCTGGTGCTGGACGAGGCGACCGCGCACTGGCAGCTGGACCACTTCGTCGTGTTCTCGTCGGTGTCCGGGGTGCTGGGCAGCCCCGGCCAGGCCGACTACGCCTTCGCCAACGCCGCCGCCGACGAGTTCGCCCGGCAGCGCAAGCGGTCCGGCCGCACGTTGTCGATCGCGTGGCCGTACTGGGCCGACGGCGGCATGGGCGGCGAGGTCGAGGACGTGCTGGGCACGTTCGGGATGCAGCCGCTGTCCACTGTAGACGGCATGGCGGCGCTGGAGGCGTTGCTGGCGTCGGATGGCCCGGTCGATCCCGTGGTGCTGTGCGGGGATCGGGACCGGATGGCCGAGGCGTTCCCCGTGTTCGAGGAACCGGCAGGTGGGGAGCGACCCGTGGTGGAGGAATCGGCGCCGCCGGTGGGTGGTGGGCGCTCGGGTCTGGAAGCCAGGCTGGCCGCCGTCGTCGCCGAGGCGACCAGGACACCGGCCGCCGAGGTGCGGGCCGACCGCTACTTCGAGGACCTGGGCATCGACTCGTTGCTGGTGGTCAGGATCGTCGAGCTGCTGGAGGCCGACTTCGGGCCGCTCAGCAAGACGTTGCTGTTCGAGTGCCAGACCGTCGCCGAGCTCGCCGATTACTTCCTCGCCGAGCACCCGCAGCGGTGCGCCGAGCTGACCGGCGCGGTGACGGAGACCCCTGTGGTGCAGGAGGTCGTGGTCTCGAAGGTCGAACCGGCCGACGAGATCGACCCCAGGGCGATCGCGATCATCGGCGTGGCAGGCCGGTATCCCGAGGGCGAGGAGCCGGACGAGTTCTGGCAGATGCTGCTGGCGGGCAAGGACTGCGTCACCGAGGTCCCGCGCGACCGGTGGGACGCCGAGGCGATGTACGACGCCGACCGCACGCGCGTCGACCGCACGTACACCAAGTGGGGCTCGTTCCTCGACGGCGTGCAGGACTTCGACGCGCCGCTGTTCAACATCTCGCCGCGTGAGGCGAGCGTCATCGACCCGCAGGCCCGGCTGTTCCTGGAGAGCTGCTGGACCGTGCTGGAAGACGCGGGCTACCGGCCGGACGACGTCGTCACCTCGCAGGATCCCGTCCACAAGCGCGATGTCGGCGTGTTCGTCGGCGCGATGTACGGCGAGTACCAGCTGCACGAGGCGGAGGAACGCCTGCGCGGCAACCCGATCCTCGCGAACAGCGCCTACTGGTCGATCGCGAACCGCGTCTCGTACTTCTTCAACTTCCAGGGACCCAGTGTCGCCGTCGACACCGCGTGCTCGTCGGCGTTGACCGCGATCCACCTCGCTTGCGAGTCGTTGCGGGCGGGCAGCTGCAAGGTGGCCATCGCCGGTGGCGTCAACGTGCTGATCCACCCCAACAAGTACTTCATGCTCGGGCAGGGCAAGTTCGCCGCGGGCGACGGGCGGTGCCGCAGCTTCGGCGCGGGCGGTGACGGGTACGTGCCCGGCGAGGGTGTCGGCTCGGTGCTGCTCAAGCCGCTGGCGCAAGCGCTTGCCGACGGTGATCACATCCACGGCGTCATCCGCGGCACGTCGGCGAACCACGGCGGCCGCACGAACGGCTACACCGTGCCGAACCCGCGGGCGCAGGCCGACCTGATCACCAAGGCGTTGCGGGACGGCGGGCTCGACGCGTCGGCCATCGACTACGTGGAGGCGCACGGCACCGGGACGTCGCTCGGCGACCCGATCGAGGTGCGCGGGCTCACGACGGCGTTCGCGCGCGACGGCGTGACCTCCGGTGAGGTGCCGGTCGGCTCGGTGAAGTCGAACCTCGGCCACCTGGAGTCCGCGGCCGGTGTGGTGGCGCTGCACAAGGTGTTGCTGCAGTTGCGGCACCGCACGCTCGTGCCGTCGATCCACTCGTCGCCGCCGAACCCGGAGATCGACTTCGCGGCCACGCCTTTCGCGGTGCAGCAGTCGGTTGCACCGTGGGAGTCGCGGTCCGGCGGGCCGCTGCGGGCGGGCATCAGCTCGTTCGGTGCCGGTGGTGCCAACGCGCACATCGTCGTGGAGGAGGCGCCCGAACGGCCCGCGCGCAGCCACGCAGGTGGTCCGGTGACGGTGTTCCTGTCCGCGCGCACCGACAGCGCGCTGGCCGCGTACGCGAAGTCGTTGCGGGACCACGTGATCGCCGCGAAGCCGGACCTCGCCGACGTGGCGTACACGTTCGCCGTCGGTCGGGTCGACCTGCCTCGGAGGTGCGCGGTCCAGGCGGCGAATCTCGCGGAACTCGTGGTGGGGCTGGAGAAGGTGGCGAGCGGTGAGGCGCCGCTGCTGGACGTTCCGGTCGACCGGCTCGCGCTCTGCGGGGCGCCGGACGGCAGGCGGATTCCGCTGCCGCACTACCCGTTCGAGCGGGTGCGCTGCTGGTACGACCTGCAGATCCGGCATCTGGACGACGACCTGGACCCGGTGGAGCGCACCGACCTGCGCGACTTCGGCCTGCCGGTCACGGAGGCCGAGCCCGCCGAGCCGGTGGCACGGCCGCCGTTCGAGCAGGCGCTGCTGGCCGCGTCGGGGATGTTGGTCTGCCCCAGCGTGTCCCTCGAACCTCTCGCGGCGCTGCAGTACGCCCGCGACCTGAACATCAACCGTCCGAAGGGGGAGTACATGCCGAGGAGCAGCAAGATCACGCTCCGCGTGCTCGAGAAGCCGGCACCGGTCAGGGAGCCTGTGCCGCACGCCGCGCCGGTCGCGCAGGTCGCCGTGACGGCAGGTCCTGTCGACGCCGTGCTGACCGAGATGTTGTCGTCGGTGCTGTACCTGGGGCCGGGTGAGCTGGATCCGCAGCGCTCGTTCCAGGACCTGGGCGTGGACTCGATCCTGGGTGTCGAGTTCGTCGGTGCCGTGAACGCCCGCTTCGGCCTGGCGGTCAAGGCGACGTCGCTGTACGACCACCCGACCCCGGCGTCGTTCGCCGGGTACGTGTCGAGCCTGACGGGCGGCGCACCGGCACCGGCACCGGCGCCCGTCGCCGCGGCCGCCCCGGACCGCACGAGTGAGATCACGACCACCCTGCGCGCCCAGCTCGCCGAGGTGCTCTACAGCACCGTGGACGAGGTCGACGTGGCACGGACGTTCAACGACCTCGGGGTCGACTCGATCCTCGGCGTCGAGCTGATCGCGTTCGTCAACCGCACCTACGGCCTCGACGTCAAGGCCGGCGCGCTCTACGACCACCCGACCGTCACGACGCTCGCCGCGCATGTCGCCGGTCTGCTCGGCGCGGCACCGGTGACCCAACCGTCCGATGTGGACGCGGTGCTCGCCGCCGTGCGGGACAACAAGCTTTCCGTCGACCAGGCGCTCGCCCTGCTGAAGGAGACCCGATGACCGAGCAGGAGATCTTCGCCGTCGTCCGCCGCCACCTCGTGGACGTGCTGCCCGACCTCGACGAGAGCCGCATCCAGCTCGACCGCAGCATGAAGGACCTGGGCGCCAACTCCATCGACCGGATGGACGTGGTGATCGGCGTGCAGGACGAGCTCGGCGTGACCGTGCCCGCCTCGGCGATGAAGGACGTGCACGACCTGCGCTCGCTGGTCGTCGCACTCCAGGCGCACTCATGACCCCCGAACGCGTCTTCATCACCTCGGCGGCCGTGCTCTGCACCGTCGCCGAGGACCTGGACGCGTTCCGGTCGGCTCTGCTCGAAGGACGCAGCGGGGTCGCGGACGCGGACGGGGCACGGCTGAGCTTCGACCTCGGCGACTGGGCTGGACGGCACCTCGACGAGGTCACCGGCAGGCGGCTGAAGCAGGTCGCCCACCGGGCCGCACTCCCAGCGCAAACCGCCGCTTGCGTCGCCCTGAAAACCGCGCGGCGACTGGGAGAACGCGCAGGGCTGATCGTCGCGGGCGGGCAGCCGCTCGGCCACCAGGCGGACACCGTGCTGCGGCACCGCGACAAGCCGGGCGCGTTGCGCGCGTCGTACGCGCTGACCCACCTCGACGTGGACGTGGTCGGGGTGGTCAGCGAACTGACCGGGATCCGGGGTGAGGGCTGGGCGCTCGGCGGCGGGTCGGCCGGCGGCACCCTGGCGGTGATCCAGGCCGCGCGCATGATCACCGCGGGCTGGCTCGACCAGGTGCTCGTCGTGGCGCCGCTGGCCGAGCTGTCGGCGGCGGAGTTCGAGGCGTTCCGCCGCACCGGCGCCATGATCAGCGGTGACGCGACGTGCCGGCCGTTCGACGAGGAACGGTCCGGCTTCGTCTACGGGCAGGCGGCGGCCGCGATCGTCCTGGAACGGGAGAGCATCGCGCGGACGCCGCTGGCCGAGATCGCGGGCCACGGCCACTGCCTCGACGCGCGGCGCGGCACCGAGCCGGACAGCGACGGCCAGGTCAGGGCGATGCGGGCGGCCCTCGGCCAAGCCGATCCCGCCGAGGTCGACTACGTCAACGCGCACGGCACCGGTTCCGTGCTCGGCGACGAGACCGAGGCGCGGTCGATCGGCACGGTGTTCGGCGCTTCGACACCACTGGTCAACTCGACGAAACCCCTGGTGGGGCACTGCCTTTCCGCCGCGGGCCTGGTCGAGCTCGTGGCCACCGTCGTCCAGCTCGGCGCGAACGCGGTCCACCCCAACCCCACCCTCGGCAGGCCGATCGACGGCATCCGGCTCGCCGGGCGCACCGCGGCGCACCAGTCCGTCCGCACCGCGCTGTCCAACAGCTTCGCCTTCGGCGGAATCAACGCTTCGGTCCTCGTCCGGGCCGCCTGAGATCGGGAGCACGCAACATGAAGCAGGTCGGCATCGAGGCCATCAACGCCTACTGCGGCGAGACGTTCGTCGACGTCCCCACGCTGTTCCACGCGCGGGGCCTGGACGCCAGCCGCCTCGACAACCTCATGATGAACCGCAAGAGCGTGGCGCTGCACTGCGAGGACGCGGTCTCGTTCGCGGTCAACGCGGCCAAACCGATCGTCGACGCGCTGACCGACTCCGAACGCGAGTCCATCGAGCTGCTCATCGTCGGCACCGAGTCCGGAGTGGACTTCGGCAAGTCGCTCGCCACCTACGTGCACGACCACCTGGGCCTGAGCCGCGCCTGCCGGCTCTTCGAGACCAAGCAGGCCTGCTACAGCGGCACGGCAGCGATGCAGATGGCGGCCTCGGTCGTGGCGGCGAGCCCGCGCGAGGGCACCAAGGCGCTGGTGATCTCCAGCGACGTGGCCCGCCCGGTGCCGCACACCTACGTCGAGCCGAGCCAGGGCGCGGGCGCGATGGCGATGCTGATCAGCGACACGCCGGTCGTGGCCGAGTTCGACTGGGGTGCCAACGGTTTCCACAGCTACGAGGTGATGGACACGTGCCGCCCGACGCCGGAGGCCGAGGCCGGTGACGTCGACCTGTCGCTGCTGACCTACATCGACTGCCTGCGCGGCTCCTTCACCGACTACGCGAGCAAGGTCGAGGGCGCCGACATCGTCGACTCGTTCGACCTGCTGGCGATGCACACGCCGTTCCCCGGCATGGTGAAGGGCGCGCACCGGACCGTGTTGCGCCGCTTGAAGAAGATGTCACCCGCGGACCTGGAGGCCGACTTCACGCGCAGGCTCGGCCCGGCGATCATGTTCCCGCGCGAGGTCGGCAACATCTACGCGGGCACGGTGTTCCTCGCGCTGGCCAGCACCGTCGCGAACGCCCGCATCGACCGCGAGCTGCGCGTCGGCGTGTTCTCCTACGGATCCGGTGCCGCCTCCGAGTTCTACAGCGTGGTCGTCTCGCCGGAGTCGCAGCGGGCGGTGCGCGCCATGAACATCGGCGGCGCGCTGGCCGACCGCTACCAGCTGGCGATGGAGGAGTACGACGAGCTGCTCGTCGCCACGGCCGAGCTGAAGTTCGGCACGCCCGACTTCGCCTTCGACCTCGACCGCTTCCCGCAGATCGTCAAGACCCAGCTCGCGAACCGGTCGCGGCTGGTGCTGTCCGACGTCCGCGGCCACCACCGCGAGTACGTGTGGCTGGGCGGTGACCAGCGATGACTCTCGTGCAACGCGGTGGCGGGCACGTCCGGGTGATCCTGGACCGGCCCGCGCGCCGCAACTCCATCGACGACGAGCTGCTGGGCGAGCTGTCCGCCGCGTTGACGGCGGCCGAGGCCGCTCCCGACTGCCGGGTGTTCGTGATCTCCGCGCTGGGTGAGGACTTCTGCGCGGGCATGGACCTCTCCGCCTCGCACGAGGACCACGCCGGGGAGGACGAGCTGCCGTACTGGACGTTGCTGCGGCGGCTCGCTTCCAGCTCGCTGGTCACGGTGTCCCTTGTGGACGGAGCGGCGACGGCGGGCGGTGTCGGGCTGGCCGCGGCGTGCGACGTCGTGCTGGCTGGTGCGCGGGCGACGTTCCGGCTGACCGAGGCGTTGTTCGGGCTGGTGCCCGCGATGGCGCTGCCGTTCGTGGCGCGGCGGACGGGCGAGCAGCAGGCGTTCACGGCGACGTTGCTGGCCACCGAGTTCGACGCCGCGGAGGCGGTGCGGATCGGTCTCGCCGACCGGTCCGGGGACAGCGCCGAGCAGTTGCTGCGGCCGTTGCTGGTGAGCCTGCGCCGGATCGACCGGGGCACGGTGAGCGCCCTGAAGTCGTACCGCAGCTCGGTTTTCGGCTGGCCCGAGGACCTCGGCGCGGTGGCGGCCGGAGCGTTCCTCGACCGGCTCGCGGCTCCCGGCGTCCGTGAGCGGATGTCGGGGCTGAAGAACGCGCTGGTGGCGTCATGAGCGTGGTGGGGCTCGACTTCGAGGGGCCGGTCGCCGTCGTCACGATGGCCGACGAGGCTCGCCGCAACACGTTCGGCCCGGAGCTGTCGTCCGGCCTGGTGTCCGCCGTGGACCGCGCGGTCGCCGACCCGCGCACCCGCGTGCTGCTCGTCGAGGGCATGCCGGAACTGTTCTGCGCGGGCGGGTCGCAGCACGAGCTGCTGAACTTCGCGCAGGGCAAGGGAACGTTCGACACCGACGACTTCTTCCGCGTGTTCGCCCGCTGCCCGCTGCCGGTCGTGGCGGCCGCGCAGGGACACGCGATCGGCGGCGGCCTGGTGCTCGCGCTGTACGCGGACATGCAGGTGCTGTCGGAGCGTTCGGTCTACGCGGCGAACTTCATGCGGTACGGCTTCACACCGGGGATGGGCGCCACGCACCTGCTGCCCGCCAAGTTCGGGCCGGTGCTCGGCACGGAAATGCTGTACAGCGGCCGCAACTACCGGGGCGCCGAGCTGCGCGAGCGCGGTGTGCCCGCGCGGGTGGTGCGGCACGCGGACGTGCCCGCCGTCGCGCGTGAGCTGGCGGCGACCGTCGCCCAGGCGCCGCGGGCATCGCTGGAGCTGCTGAAGAAGGAACTGGCCGCGCCGCTGATCGAGCGCACGGATCCGGTGATCGCCAGGGAGGTCGAGATGCACAGCGTCTCGTTCCACCTGCCCGAGGTCACCGAGCGGATCACCGCTGCCTACGGGGGTGCCCGATGACGCGAGGGAACATGGACGCACGAGAGATCTTGACGAGGGTCGGCGCCGGTGAGCTCGACCTGGCGGCCGCGTCGGCGCAGCTGCGGGCACTTGAGACGGTCGAGGAATCGGTCGAGGGGCGGGTCGGGGAACCTGCCGCGGTGCGTGGACCGGCTGCGGGGTCGGCTGCGGTGCGCCGACCGGCCGGGGAACCAGCCGCGGTGCGTGAACCGGCTGCCGTGCGCGATCCCGCTGCGGGGCTGGCCGCGATGCGCGAACCGGCCGCAGAACCAGCCGCAGAACCAGCCGCCGTGCGCGAACCGATCGCCGTGATCGGCCTGTCCGCACGCTTCCCCGGTGCCGAGAACGCCGACGAGTTCTGGAAACTGCTGCTCGACGGTACCGACCTCGTCACCGAGGTGCCCGCCGACCGCTGGACCGGCTTCTACAACTCCGATCCCGCCGCGGTCGGTGGCACCGTCTCGAAGTGGGGCGCGTTCATCGAGGACGCGACCGCGTTCGACGCCGACTTCTTCCGCATGACGCCCCGCGAGGCCGAGCTGACCGACCCGCAGGCCCGGCTGTTCCTCCAGGAGTCCTGGCGTGCCCTGGAGAACGCGGGGCTGCCACCGGAGTCGTTGGCCGGGGCACGGTGTGGCGTCTACGCGGGCGTGATGCTCAACGACTACCTGAACCGGATCGAACGCGACAGCGAGCACTCCCGGTTGCCACAGGTGATGCAGGGCAACTCGAACTCGATGCTCGCCGCCCGGCTGGCCTACGAGCTGGACCTGCGCGGACCCACGGCGACCGTCGACACCGCGTGCTCGTCGTCGTTGGTGGCGCTGCACCTGGCGTGCCAGTCGCTGTGGCTGGGCGAGGCCGATCTGATGGTCGCCGGCGGGGTCACGCTCTACCTGACCGAGCTGCCGTACGTGTTCATGAGCGGCGCGGGAATGCTGTCGCCGACCGGGCGTGAGCGGGCGTTCGACGCCGGTGCGGACGGAATCGTGCCCGGTGAGGGTTGTGCGGTCGTGGTGCTGAAGCCGTTGTCGCGTGCCCTGGCCGACGGTGACCCCGTGCACGCGGTGATTCGCGCGACCGGAATCAACTCCGACGGGCGCACCAACGGGATCACGGCGCCTAGCGGTCGGTCGCAGGCCGCGCTGATCTCGGAGACGTATGAGCGGTTCGGCATCGAGCCGGCTTCGGTCGACTACGTCGAGTGCCACGGCACCGGAACGCCGTTGGGCGACCCGATCGAGGTCGGGGCGTTGAACGAGGTCTTCGGACCGGCCGGGCTGCCTGCCGGGAGCGTGCCGATCGGGTCGGTGAAGACCAACGTCGGGCACACCTCCGCCGCGGCGGGGCTGGCCGGGCTGGTCAAGGCGATCGGGGTCGTGAACAGCGGTGAGGTGCCGCCGACGCTGCACCAGGCCCAGCCCAACCCTGCGGTGCCGCTGGCCGAGGGGCCGTTCGCGGTGGCCTCGCAGCGGACGACGCTGGCGCCGGTGTCCCGGCCGCGCCGGGCGGCGGTGAGCGCGTTCGGGTTCAGCGGGACCAACGCGCACGTCGTGGTCGAGCAGGCTCCTGCTCGCCGTCCGTCCACACCGGACGGACCTGTGGTGATCACGTTGTCGGCGAAGCGTCCGGAAGGGCTGGTCGCCGCGCGGCGGGAGCTGCGGAGTTGGCTGGCCGGGCCCGGAGCGGGGGCTTCCGTCGCGGACGTCGCCCACACCCTCGCTGTGGCACGGACGCATCACGAGTGCCGGGCCGCGTTCATCGTTCGTGATCGGGCGGCGTTGCTGGTGGCGCTGGCGGGGGAGCCGGAGCTGTCGGGGCCGCCGGTCCTCGTGGCGCTGGCTGAGGCCTACCTGCGCGGGGAGGACGTCGACTGGGCTTCGGTCTATCCGCCCGAGCGGCACCTGCGGCTCGCGTTGCCCGGTTATCCGTTCGCCAAGGACCGCCACGACGTCGCCAGGCCCGAAGGGTCGGTGGACTACTGGCGCCCGGTGCGCTCGGTCGGTGCCGCGAGCGGCGACGGGGTTGTCGTGCGGTTCGACTCGCCGTCGCACGAGGCGATCGTCGACGGGTTCCTGGAGGTGCGGTCGGCGTTGGCCGCAGGCTCCGCCGTGGTGGTGGAGGCCGGTGACTCGGCGCTCGTGGCGGGTGCCGAGGCGTTCGTCCGGTCGGTGCGCCAGGAGAATCCGCGCGCCACGATCTCGGCCTCCTGCGTGACGACCGCTGAGCCGCTGAGCCTGTCCTCTGTGGACGGATCGAGCTTCCGGCGTGGTGGCGTGTACCTGATCACCGGTGGGATGGGCGGCATCGGGCTGGCGCTCGCTCACCATCTCGTGAACCGGTACGGCGCCAAGGTCGTGGTCTGCGGCCGGTCTGCGCACTCGTCGCCCGGCGACGGCATCCGTTACGTGCAGGCCGATGTGGCCTCTCGCAAGGACGTTGATGCGTTGGTGCGCGGGGTGTTGGACACCGAAGGCGCGTTGCACGGTGTGCTGCACGCCGCCGGGGTGGTGCGGGACGCGTTCCTGGGCCGCAAGCAGCCAGAGGACCTGGCCGCTGTGCTCGCGCCGAAGGTCGACGGGGTGCGGGCGCTGGACGCGGCGACCGCTGACCTGCCGCTGGACTTCTTCGTGTTGTTCTCGTCGGTTGCGGCGTTGACCGGCAACCTCGGACAGACCGACTACGCGTTCGGCAACGGTTACCTGGACGGGTTCGCCGTCGAACGGTCCGCGCGTGTCTCGCGGGGCGAGCGGTCGGGCCGGACGCTGTCCGTCGACTGGCCGTTGTGGTCCGGCGGCGGGATGTCGGTGCCGGAGCCGGTGCGGGTGATCGTCGAGCAGCAGGTCGGGATGGTTCCGCTGCCGGTGCCGCTCGGGCTGGACGCGCTGGAGCGGCTGCTGGCCGCGCCGGAGTCCGAGACCGGGCCTGTGGTGTCGGTGTTCCACGGGGACAAGGACAAGTGGCGTGCGCATCTGCGGGAGCACGGCCTGATCGGTGAGCGGCCTGCCGAGCGTCCGGTCGTGCGTGCGCCCGAGGTGGCGCAGAAGGTGATCGACGCGTTCGTGGCCGCGCTCGGGAAGCCGTCGCACGAGTTCGGGATGGGCACGACGATCGAGTCGCTCGCGCTGGACTCGTTGATGATCCGCACGGTGGTGGCGCAGCTCAGCAGGGACGTGGCGCCGCTCGGGCCCGAGGTGATCTACGGCGTTCGGGATCTCGGTGAGCTGGTCGCGCACCTGTCCGCGCCGGCGGAGGCTCCGGCGCCGGTCTCCAGGACCGAGCAGGCCCACGACCGCTTCGCGATCGTCGGGCTGGCCGGGCGGTATCCGGGCGCGCCCGACCTGGACGCGTTCTGGCGCAACCTGATCGGCGGCGTCGACACCGTCGGCGACCTGCCCGCCGACCGGTTCGGCCCGTCCGACGCGCGCGGGCACTTCCTCAGCGGGATCGACCGGTTCGACCCGGAGTTCTTCGGCTTGTCCGCGCACGACGCCGCGCTCATCGATCCGCAGGAACGGTTGTTCCTGGAGGTCGCGTGGGAAGCGTTGGAGGACGCGGGTTATGCGGGTGACCGGCTGAACAACCTCGTGGCGCCGGACGGTCAACGACGCGGCGTCGGCGTGTTCGTCGGCATCACGTCCAGCGACTACCAGCTCCTCGGCGCCGAGGAGTGGGCGCGCGGCAGCCGCACGATGCCGACCGGTCACTACTGGAGCCTCGCGAACCGGGTCTCGTACCTGTTCGACCTGCACGGCCCGTCGCAGCCGGTCGACACCGCCTGCTCGTCGTCGCTCGTGGCGCTGCACCAGGCGTGCGAGAGCATCCGGCGCGGCGAGTGCGCGGCGGCGCTGGTCGGCGGCGTGAACCTGTACCTGCACCCGTCGCGGTTCCGGATGCTGCGGCAGTCCGGTTTCCTCGCCGAGGACGGCAGGTGCCGCAGCTTCGGCGCGGGCGGTGCCGGTTTCGGGCCGGGCGAGGGCGCGGGCGCTGTGCTGGTGAAGCCTCTCGCGGACGCCATCGCCGACGGTGACGTCATCCACGGCGTGGTGCTCGGCAGTGCGGTCTCGCACGGCGGCCGCACCAACGGCTACACCGCGCCGAGCCCTGCTGCCCAGGCCCGTGTGCTGCGGCAGGCGTTGCAGAGCGCGGACATCGACCCCGCGACGATCACCGTGGTCGAAGCCCACGGCACGGGCACCGAGCTCGGCGACCCGGTGGAACTGGCCGGCCTGACGCAGACCTACGGCACCGGCCCGCGCTGCTCGCTCGGCTCGGTGAAGTCGGCGATCGGCCACGGCGAGTCGGCCGCGGGCATCGCGGCACTGACGAAGGTGTTGCTGCAACTGCGACACCGCACGCTCGTCCCGACCCTGCACGCCGATCCGGTCAATCCCAACCTCGACCTGGCGTCCACTCGCTTCGCGCTCCAGCAGGCCGCGGAGCCGTGGCCTTCGGACGGACCGCGCAGGGCGGGCATCAGCTCGTTCGGCGCGGGTGGCGTCAACGCGCACGTGATCGTCGAGGAGTACGTCCGGCCGGACGTGGTGGCGGAACCGCCGGGACCGCAGCTGTTCGTGGTCTCCGGGCCGACACCGGACCACGCACGGGCTTCGGCTCGCCGCATCGCCGACTGGGTGCGCAACGACGAGGTCGACCTGGCGGCGGTCGCGGCCACCCTGCGCACCGGCCGGGCGGCGTTGCCCTGCCGGATCGCGGTGGTGGCCGGCGCGCGCGAAGAACTCGCGGAGCGGCTCAATGCCGCGCAGGTCAGCGATCTGCGCGAGGCGCGCGGGTCGCACGCGCTGGCCGGCGCGCCGGAGACGCGGGAGTTCCTGCAGAGGTTGTGGCACAACGGCAGGCTCGAGCAGCTCGCGCGGTTGTGGCTGGACGGGCTGGAGATCGAGTGGGAACGGGCGCAGCGGGTAGTGCCGGTGCCGCCGTCCGCACTGTTGAGCAGGCCGCTGTGGTTCACCGACCGCGAGGTGCCCATGCAGGCCGTCGGCGCTTCCGACCGCGAGCACGTGGTCGAGGAGCCTGTTCCGGTTGTGGTGCACCGGGAGGTTCTGCCCGAGGTACCCGTGCCGTCCGTGCTGGAGCGGCTCGTCGCACTGGCCGAGCCCAAGGCCGTCGGCACCTTCGACCGCGAGCGCGCCCTGCCCGAGCTGGGCGTCGACTCGATCAACCTGATGAACCTGCGCTTCGAGATCGAGGAGCAGTTCGGGATGTCGATCCCGCTGGCGGAGCTGGCCGAACGGCCGCTCGTCGAGCTGGCTGACCGCATCACGGCGCACCGGGGGTAGCTGCGATGACACACGAGAACTCGTTCCCGCTGACGGAGATCCAGGAGGCCTTCTACGTCGGCCGCCGGCTCGGTGCCGGGGTGGGGACGCAGGTGCAGTTGGAGTTCGAGGTCACCGATCTCGACGTGGCACGGCTGGAAGAGGCGTGGAACCGCCTGGTGCGCGACACCGAGATGCTGCGGGTCACGGTCGGCCAGGACGGGACGCAGTCCATCGCCGCCGAGGTGCCGCGGTACCGGGTCGGCGTCACCGACCTGAGCGCATCGGAAGATCCGGCAGGGGAGCTGGAACGGTTGCGGCACGGCACTTCCGGCGCCGGGTTCGACCCGAGCGTCTGGCCGTTGTTCGCGATCAGGGTCGCGCTGCTCGGCGGCGGACGCGCGAGGGTGTTCTTCGCCGTGGACGAGCTCGTCGCGGACGGGCCGAGCGTGTCGTTGTTGCTGCAGCAGTGGAACGCCGTCTACGACGGCGACACCAGCGTCACGGCGCCGGCGATCACGTTCCAGGACTACGTGAAGGCCACCGCGGTGCCGCCGCAGCGGCTGGAGAAGGCGCTGCAGTACTGGCGGGACAAGCTCTCGACGGCTCAGCTCGACCTGGCTGCTCCGTTCACCACGGACCCCGACGGCGACGACCGGGCGCGCCGGCGGCTCTCGGTGACGTTCGACGAAGCCGAGTGGACCGGCATCAAGCAGGTGGCGAGCGCGGCCAAGGCCACGCCGTCGGCGTTGCTGCTGGCGCTCTACACGGCCGCGCTCGGCGAGGCGAGGCCGGTGGTGCTCACCACGTACAACCGCACGCCGGTGCACGCGGACGTGGCGCGGCTCGTCGGGCCGTTCATCTCCACCGCGATCTTCCTGGCGCCCGAGGAGAAGGGGACGCTGGGCGAGCGCACGCACGCCGTGCAGAGCCAGCTCTGGAGCGACCTGGAGAACTCCGCGGTCAGCGGTGTGCGGGCACATCGCGAATGGGTGCGGCAGGACCGCGGCCGCACCGGGCGAGCGGTTCCGGTGGTGTTCACGAGCCTGCTCGGAAGTCTCACGCAGGGCGCGGGCGGCTGGGCGGCACGGGTCGACGACAGCTCCACCATCACGCACACGCCGGGTGTCCACATCGAACAGTGCGTGCAGCCCGGCAAGGACGGCGGGCTGGTGCTGTCGTGGGACATCGCGATCGGCGTGCTCGACGAGGCGCGGACCGAGCAGGCGTTCCGGCAGCTGGCCGACGTCCTGCGGAGGATCGCACGTGAGGGCGCTGCCACGCTCGAAGTCGCCACGCAGGCGTTGTTCGAGGACGAGGACGTCACCGGGCTGCCGTTGACCGAGGTGCAGTCGGCCTACCTCGTCGGCAGGGCCGGAGATCTGGCCGGCACCGCGGAAACCAGGGTGTACCAGGAGTTCCGGCTGCGCGGGCACGACGTCGACCGGCTCGAACAGGCCTGGCGGACGCTCACGAGCCACCACCCGGCGTTGCGCGGCACCGTGCAGCCGGACGGAACGCTCAGCATCCGCGCGCAGGTGCCGCCGTACGAGATCGTGCGGCACGACCTGACCGGGTGCAGCGTCGGCGAAACGGATCGCAGGCTCGCCGAAGTCGCGCAACGGATGCGTGACACGCCGTTCGGCCTCGGTGGTTTCCCGATGTACGCGCTGGAGGCGAGCCTGCTGCCCGGCGGCGACGTCGTGCTGCACGCCGCGCTGGACGCGCTGCTGGCCGACGCGCAGAGCTTCGCGTTGCTGTTCGGGCAGCTCTTCGCGTTGTCAGCGGGGAGGACCGACGTCCTCGGCAGCGAGGCCGGCGGGCTGGCCGAGTACCTGCGCGGCGTCGCGGCACGTTCGAACAGCGCGGAGGGCGAGGCGGCGGGAGCGCGGTGGGCCGGGAAGTTCGCGACGCTGCCGTCCGGGCCGCCGATCGCCGACAGCGGTGAACGGACGCATCGCCGGTTCGACATGGACTGGACGGCGTTGCGCAAGCGCGCGGAAGAGATCGGCGTGCCCGCGGACATGCTGCTGCTCACCGCCTACACCGACGCGTTGCGGGAGGAGTTCACCGAGCCGTTCACGACCGTCGTCGTGTCGTGGGACCGCCCGGCGGGCACCTCGCAGATCATCGGCGACTTCACCGGGCTCGCCTGGCTCGTCGTCGACGACACGCTGCCGACGCGGTTCGACGACCGTGCAAGGGAGATCTGGGCGCGCGTCAAAGCTGATCTGGAGTGCGGCGCGGCCCGCTCCGGACTCGGGCAGTTGCGGCAGCGGGTGTTCCGGTCCAAGGGCGCGCTGCGGTTGCCGCTGGTGTTCACGCGCGTGCCGGACGTGCCCGCCGATCTGCACAGCGACGCCGTCGAGATCAGGGTCAGCCAGTCGCAGACCGCGCAGGTCGGGCTGGACAACGTGCCGCTGCTGGTCGGCGACACCGTCGTCTGCCAGTGGGACGCGGCCGCCGACGCACTGCCGGCGAGCAGGCTCGACGAGCTCTTCGCGTCGTACGAGAACAGGCTGCGCTCGCTCGTCGGTGCTCCGAAGTGGACGATCACCGAGCACCTGGAGGAGAGCTTCGCGCGAAACGCGGCTCTGCCCGCGATCAGGTGGAACGGCGAGACGATCAGCTACGCGGAGCTCGACCGCCGCAGCGCGCAGCTGGCCCGGCACCTGATCCGGCACGGTTGCCAGGTGGGCGACCACGTCGCCGTGCACATGGACCGCTCGGCCGACCTGGTGGTGGCGCTGGTCGCGGTGGTGCGCGCGGGTGGCGTGTACGTGCCGGTCGACCCGGTGAACCCGGCTGACCGGGTCCGGTACCTCGTCGAGGACTCCGGGGCGCGGCTGATGATCGCGGACGGCGCGCGGGCCGAGGTCGCGGCGGGAGCGCACGTGATCTGCCCCGACCGTGATGCGGCGCTGCTCGCCGAGGAGGAGGCCACGGCGCCCGGCGTCGAGGTCACGCCGGACGACCCGATCTACATGATCTACACGTCCGGCTCGACCGGACTGCCCAAGGGCTGCCCGAACTCGCACCGCGGCGTGACGAACCGGCTGGTGTGGATGCAGAAGGCGTTCCCGCTGACCGCGGAAGACCGTGTGCTGCAGAAGACGCCGTACGGGTTCGACGTGTCGGCGTGGGAGTTCTTCTGGCCGCTCATGGTCGGTGCGTCGATCGTCGTCGCCCGGCCGGGCGGACACGTGGACACGAGCTACCTCGCCGGGCTGATCCGCGCCGAGTCGGTGACGATCACGCACTTCGTGCCGTCCGTGCTCGGGATGTTCCTGCGCGAGCCGTCGGCGAGCCGGTGCACCTCGCTGCGGTACGTCTTCGCGAGCGGGGAGGCGTTACCCCTCGGCACCATGAAGTCGTTCTTCGACGTGCTCGGCGGCAGTGAGCTGCACAACCTCTACGGCCCGACCGAGGCGGCCATCGACGTCACGCACTGGCCGTGCCGGAAGGACTGGGACGAGCCGACCGTTCCCATCGGACACGCGATCGACAACATCGGCATCCACATCGTCGACTCGTCGCTGCGGGAGGTGCCGCCCGGTGAGCAGGGCGAGATCTGCATCAGCGGATACGGCGTCGCGCTGGGCTACCACAACCGGCCGGAGCTGACCGCCGAACGGTTCGTCTCCACCCCGTACGCCACCAGGCTGTACCGGACCGGCGACCTCGGCATGGTCGCGCCGGACGGCGAGATCCGCTACCTCGGCCGCATCGACAACCAGTTCAAGCTGCGCGGCCTGCGCATCGAGCCGGAGGAGATCGAGGCGGCGCTGGTGTCGCGCGGTGGCCTCGCCGACGCGCGGGTGCTGCCGGTGACCGGTGAGGACGACGAGCCGAACCTGGCCGCTATCTGCGTCGCTTCCGGTGCGGCACCGTCGGTGTCGGCGCTCCGGCAGGCGCTCAAGGACGTGCTGCCGTCGTACATGGTGCCCAACCTCTACCGGTTCGTGGACGCGTTGCCGTTGACGCCCAACGGAAAGCTGGACCGCAAGGTCGCCACCTCGTTGTTCCGCACCGAGCCGGCGAGTGGCGATCTGCTCGCCACGGTGGCGGGCATCGTCGCCAGCGCGCTGAACGTCTCGGCGGTCGCGCCGGACGCGGACCTGTTCGACCTCGGCGCGACCTCGTTCACCGCCATCCGGATCGCGCAGGAGATCGAACGGGTCACGGGCGCGTCGGTGCCGGTCGACGCGTTGATCGACACGCCCACGGTCGCGGGACTTGTCGCGGTGCTGGGCGGCGTGGCCGCGCCGCGGGAGGAGCAGGGGTTCGACGCCGCGGTGATCGCGAAGGTCGCCGCCGAGCTGCTCGGCATCGAGGAGATCGGCCTGGACGCCGACCTGTTCGACCTGGGCGCCACGTCGTTCACGATGATCCGGCTGGCCCAGGCGCTGTCGGAACGGCACGGCGCGGACGTCCCGGTCGACGTGCTGATCGACAGCCCGACCCCGCGCGGCATCGCGGCCGGGCTCGGTGCGGCGCCGGAGAAGCAGCAGCCGAAGTCCGCGGACATCCGGATCGCGTTCGACCCGGAGGCCAAGAAAGCCTTCAAGGAAGCCAAGATCTCCGAACGCAGGATCGCGGACGACGTGCCGCGGCTCCCGCTCACCTCGCCGGCACCGCTCGACCTGTTCGACGCTTCCTCGTTCCGCGACTTCACCGCGGAACCGTTGCCCGCCAAGGCGTTGCTGGACCTGGTCGCGCTGACCGTGTCCGGCGAGGTCGACGGACGGGTGAAGCGGCGTTACCCGTCCGCGGGCGGCTTCTACCCGGTGCAGGTCTACGTGTACGTGCGCGACGACAGGGTGAGCGGGATCGACGGCGGCCTGTACTACGTGCACCCCGGCGAACGGACGCTCGTCCGCGTCGACTCCAGGTTCAGCGTGACCGAGCAGACCCAGGTCCAGCACAACCGCGCGCTCGTCGGCGGGGCGGCGTTCGCGATCTTCCTGGTGTCGACCCCTGCGGCCATCGCGCCCGCGTACGGCGAACGGCTCGCGGTCAAGTACTCCGGCCTGGAGGCGGGGCACATCTCGCAGCTGCTGATGACCGCCGCGCCCGCTCACGGCCTGGGCATGTGCCCGGTCGGCGAGATGGACTTCGGCAGCGTCCGCAGGCACTTCCAGCTCGACGACGACCAGGAGCTGCTGGTCTCGCTGTGGGGCGGCGCGCTCGGCACCGACGACACGCGGCGCCGCGCGGCCCTGACGTCAGGAGAGACCACACCCGAAGTCCGTGACACCGAACCGATCGCCGTGATCGGGTTCGCGGCCAAGCTGCCCGGCGCCGACTCGCTCGCCGAGCTCGACGCCCTGCTCGCCGACGGCGGCACGGCCATCGGGCCGGTGCCGCAGCAGCGCTGGAACCCGTTGCGCCTCAACGCGAAACGAGCCGGTGCCACGGTCGGTGGCTACCTCGACGACGTCACCTCCTACGAGGGCGACGAGTTCGGCATCACCGAGGCCGAGGCCGCCGCGATCGACCCGCAGGAACGACTCCTGCTGACCACCACCCGGTGGTGCCTCGAAGACGCCGGCGTCACGAAGGCACGGCTCGCCGGAAGTGGCCCGGTCGGTGTGTTCGTCGGCGCGATGTGGGCTGATCACGCGCTGTACGGCGTCACCAGCCGGGCAGGCGGCGAGGCGGGCACGCACGCGACTCGCGGCAGCCTCGCACACCGGATCTCGCACGCGTTCGACCTCACCGGGCCCAGTGTCGTGCTGGACAGCGGCTGCGTCTCCGGCCTCGCCGCGATCGACGCCGGGGTCAAGGCGATCCGCAGTGGACAGTGCACGAGCGCTGTCGCGGCCGCCAGCAACCTGGTGCTGCACCCCGACCACCTCGACGTGCTGTCCGAACTCGGGCTCGTCGCCGAGGAGACCGACTCGTGCGCCTTCACCGACCGCGCCAGCGGCTGGATCGTCGGTGAGGGCGTGGGCGCGGTGCTGCTCAAGCCGCTCTCGCAAGCGCTTGCCGACGGCGACCCGGTGCACGCGGTGATCCGCGGCGGCGCGGTGCGGCACTCGGGCACGACCCGGCAGTTCGGGCTGCCCAGCCGCAAGCGCCAGGAGGAGACCGTGCGGGCCGCGCTGGACGACGCGGGTGTGTCGCCGGACGCCGTCGGTTACGTCGAGGCCGCCGCCAGCGGTGCCGCGCTCGCGGACGCGCTGGAGGTCGCCGGGCTCGGCCACGTGTTCACCGAGCCCGTCGTGGTCGGGTCGGTCAAGCCCGCCGTCGGGCACCTCGAGGCGTCGTCGGTGTTCGCCCAGCTGGGCAAGGTGATCTGCCAGTTCCGCGCCGGCCGGATCCACCCGACGCGGCTCACGTCCGAACCCAACCCCAACGTGCTGAGCGTGCCGTCCGTCGAGCTGGCCCGCAGCGCGGTGGAGTGGCAGCCGCTCCCGGACGCCGACGGCGAGCTCAAGAAGCGCGCGCTGATCAACGGTTTCGCGGGCACCGGCTCGTACGGCTGCCTCGTGATCGAGGAACCGCCCGTGTTCACCCAGCCGCAGGACGACGAGGAGCACCTGCTGCCGTTGTCCGCCGACACCCCGGCGAACCTGGCGGCACTGGCCGAGTCGCTGGCCGGCGTCATCGACGACCTGCCGCTCGCGTCGGTCGTGCGGACGTTGCGCGAGGGCAGGGTCACGCGGGAGGAACGTGCCGTTGTCGTTGCCACGCGGGCGAACGCGGCGGAACGGCTGCGGCAGCTGTCCGAGGCCATCCGCGGCGGTGACCGCGTGGTCGGCGAGGCCTCGCCGCAGGCCCGCTGGTGGCTCGACGGCAACGAGGCCGACTGGCCGGTCGCACCCGGTGTCCGCCGGGTGTCGCTGCCGCCGACGCCGTTGCGGTTGCGCGGCAAGGCGGTCGCCGCACCCGAACCGGACGTGTCGGTCGCGCTCGACCGGCTGGTGCAGATCGTCCGCGCCGAGACCGGCATCGCCGAGACGTCGTTGCCGCCGGACGCCGACCTCCTCGCGCTGGGCGTGACGAGCAGGCAGCTGCAACGGATCGCGGCCCGCGTGACCGCCGCGGGTGGTGGGCATCTGCCGCTGGAAACGCTGTTCGAGACCGACAACATCGCCGACCTCGCCGTCGCCGCCTTCGGAGGTAACCAGTGACCGCGCTGCCGTTGTCGGAGGAGCAGCTCGGACTGCTGTACGTGCACCGAACCGAGCCCGATTCGGCGCGTTACAACGTGCCGATCGCGTTCGAGCTCGTCGGTGAGCTGGACGTGCCAGCGCTGGAACGGACGCTGGCGGCACTCGTGCGCCGCCACCCGGTGCTGACCGCGATCCCCGCGGATCTCACGATGGACGCGGACCCGCGGCGGACCGTTCCGTTGTCCGTGCGGGAGGTTCCCGGGCTGAGCGGGGACGAGGCCGTCGCGCTGCTGCACGCCGAGTCGGTCGCGCCGCTGGATATCGACACCACCGGAATGTCGCGCGCGGTCCTCATGACCGCCGCGCCGGACCGGCACTACCTGATGCTCGTGGTGCACCACGTCGTGCTCGACGGCGAGGCTTCCGGCGTCGTCGTCGCGGATCTGTGGCGGCACTACTCGGCCGAACGTTCCGGCACCTCGCTCGCGGAGGAGCCGACGGATCCGGACGTCTACGTCGTTCCCGCCGTCGACCAGGAGCCGCTGCGCGACTACTGGCGCGAGGTCGTCGAAGGCGGCTGCCTCGTGGAGCTGCCTTCCGACGGCGCGGGCGAACCGGGAACCGCCGACGTCGAGCTGGAGATCGACGCGGGACCGGTCAACGCGTTCGCGCGGCGCAACCGCGTCGGCGTGTTCGCGGTCCTGCTCGCGGCCTACCAGCGCACTCTTTCCCGGTACGCCCGGCAGGAACGCGTCGCGGTCGCGGTGCCGGTCAGCACCCGGCGTGATCCCCGGCTGGACGGCGTGGTCGGGTGCTTCGTCAACACCGTGCCGGTGCGGTCGCCGGAGAGCGCGGACCTGCTTCCGGCGGACTACGTGCGCGCGTCGCAGGCCGAACTCGCGCGGGCGATCGACAATGCCGCGCTGCCGTTCCCGCGCATCGCCGAACTCGCGGGGACCGGTGAGGTCTTCAACTGCGTGTTCACCTACCAGAGCTGGTACGACCGCGAGGCGTTCGGCGATCGCGTGCCCGGTCTGCGGATCCGGCTGCTGGAGGAGATCCACCAGCCCGTGGTGGGTGACCTGACGCTGGAGATGTTCGCCGACGGCTCGAAGCTGCGCGGCCGGCTCCGGTACGCCACCGATCAGCTCGCTCCCGAGACGATCGAGGCGTTCGCGGCACAGCTTGTATCCACAGTGGACTCGATGGTGGTCGCGGACGTCGCTGTCGGCGACCTGGCCGATGTGGCCGTGCGAAGGGACGACACGGCGCGCGAATTCGATCGCGAGGCTGATGTCGACCAGCTCCTCCGGGATGCGGCAGCGGAGTTCGCCGACCGGGTCGCGTTGCGCGAAGGCACCCGCGAATGGACCTACCGTCAGCTCGACGAGCAGGTTGCCGAGCTGGCTGCCGGACTGCGGGCGCGAGGGGTTCAGCCGGGCGACACGGTCGGGCTGTGGCTGCCGCGCAGTGCGGACCAGGTACTGGCCGTGCTGGCGGTGTTGCGGGCGGGCGGAATTTTCGTACCGCTCGATCCGGCTCATCCCGATCACCGGCTGGACGACATCGCGCGCAGGGCCGAGCTCGCTCTGGTGATCAGGCAGGAGTCCGATCGAGCCACACCCGCTGGCGTGCAAGGGGTTCAGCTCACCGATCTCGCCGGTCCGCCGATCGAGCCGGGCAACCGCGCGGATGAGCCCGCCTACGTGCTCTTCACGTCCGGCTCGACCGGTGTGCCGAAGGGCGTTGTCGTCGGGCACCGCGCGTTCGTCAACCACCTGGCCTGGAGCCGGCGCTACTTCGAGGTGACGCCGGACGACGTCATGGCGTTCTCCGGCACGCTCAGCTTCGACGTGACGCTTCACCAGCTGTTCGTACCGCTGGTGTGCGGGGCGCTGCTCGTCGTCGTGCCCGACGGCGAGCAGCGCGACCCCGACGTGATGGCGGAGACGTTGCGGCGCAACGGTGTCACGCTGCTGCACGTCGTGCCCGCGCTGCTGCGGCTGCTCGCCGACAGCCCGGCGTTCGGCCGCAACACAGCCCTGCGCGCCGTCGTGAGCGCGGGGGAGGCGCTGACCAACCACCTGCGCCGCGCGTGCCAGGAAGTCACGAAAGCCAAGCTCTACAACGCTTACGGCCCGACCGAGGCCACGGTGTACGCCACCGTGTTCGACGCCAGCGCGCCGTCGGGACGCTGGACCACCCAGGCCGACGTTCCGATCGGTGATCCGCTCGACAACATCCGCTGCCACGTCCTCGACGAACGCCTGCGACCCGTTCCGGCCGGTGCTCCCGGTGAGCTGTGCCTGGCAGGGGACGCGCTCGCGGACGGCTACCACGACGACCCCGAGCGCACCGCCGAGCAGTTCCGCGAGATCGAGCTGGACGGTGTGACCGAACGCATCTACCGCACCGGTGACCTGGTGCGGGAGCTGCCGTCCGGTGGGCTGTCGTACCTCGGGCGGCTCGACCACCAGGTGAAGCTCAACGGCTTCCGGGTGGAGCTGGGCGAGGTGGAGGCCGCGATGCTGGCCGCGCCCGGTGTGCGGGACGCGGTCGCGGTGGTGCGCCGCCACGATGACGGCCACGCGCAGCTGGTCGGGTACGTGACACCGTCCGATGTGGACGTCGACGCGGTGCGCGCGGTGATGGTGGACAGGGTGCCGCCGTACATGGTGCCGACGCACCTGGTGGCGTTGGCGGAGTTCCCGCGGCTGCCCAGCGGCAAGACGGACCGCAAGCAGCTGCCCGCACCGGCAACCACACCCGCACCCGCTCCGGTGCAACTCGTCCGCGCTCAGGCCGGCACCGCGGCCCTCGAAGTCGTGCGGGCCGCCTGGGCCGACGTGCTCGGCCGCGCCCCGGCGAGCGACCAGGAGCACTTCTTCACCGCGGGCGGCGACTCCATCCTCGCCATGCGGCTGGTGTCCGCGTTGCGCCGCAAGGGACTCAAGCTCGACGTCCGTGAACTCCACCGCAGCCCGGTCCTCGCCGACCTGGCCGCCACCCTGGGCACCGAGGTCGAGATCACCCCTGCCGAGGCACCGAAGTGGTCGCCGATCCAGGAGTGGTTCTTCGACACGGTCCGCACCGACCGGCACCACTGGAACCAGTCGGTGCTGCTGGAGCTGACCCGGCCGATCGACAGGCTGGTGCTGAGCCTGGCGGTCCAGTCACTGACCCTGGTTCACCCCGAACTGGGCGACCCGAAGCGCGTGTTCGACGCGGTCGAGTTCGCCTCCCAGGAGGAACGCGACCGCGCGATCACCGAGGTGCAGCGCTCACTCAGCCCCGACGACGGGGAACTCGTGCGCGCCCGCCTCCTCCACGACCCGGCGAGCGGCACGGACCTGCTGCTCCTCGTGGTCCACCACCTCGCGGTGGACGGGGTTTCCTGGCGCATCCTGCTGGAAGACCTCGACCTCGCCGTGGCCTCGCTCGAACAGGGCGAGCTGCCGCGGTTGCCGGAGGAAGGCCAGTCCTACCGGAACTGGCTCGCCGGGCTGGCCGCCGACGAGGCCACGGCCGCCTACTGGCGGTCGGTGGCCCGTCGGCGCCAGGCGATCGACGGACTCACCAGCACGTCCACCACCCTCGAAGCCGAAACCCGCCGCACCGAGACGATCCTCGGCGAGGACACCACCGCGAAGCTGCTCACCACGGACATGCCCGTGCACGACGTGCTGACCGGGCTCGTCGCGCTCGCGCTGGCCCGGTGGCGCGGCTGCGGCACCGTCACGTTCGACGTGGAGACCCACGGCAGGCAGACCGCGACCGGCGACGTCTCGCGCACGGTCGGCTGGTTCACCGCGCTGTACCCGGTGGTGCTCGGCGTCGACCGCACGGCGGAGCCCGCACAGCACCTCGCCGCCGTGCGCGAGGAACTCGCGGCGGTTCCCGATGGTGGCGTCGCCTTCGGGATCGTGCGTCCCGATCTGCCGAAAGCGCTGGTGTGCTTCAACTACCTCGGCCAGATCGACTCGACGGCGGCGGGGGAGCGGTTCACGGTCGTCGACGGCGCGGTGCCGGGCGAACGGTCTCCGCGCGCCGAACGCACGCACACCGTCGAGCTGTACGGCATCGTCCGCGACGGCAGGCTCCGGCTCGGCGCCACCTGGGCTCCCGCCGAGCACGACGGCGTCGACGAGCACGGCGTGGAAGCGTTGCTGGAACAGCTGACGAAGGCGATCTCCGAGCTGACCGCCAACCGGGAACCGGAGCAGGTGCCGCTGAACCCGCAGCAGTACGGCGTTCTAGTCGACTCGCTCGCCCGCCGCGGCACGGGACGGTACGTCGAGCAGATGAGCTGGGTGTGGCACGGGCCGCTGGACGTCGAGCGGTTCACGGCCGCGTGGCGCCACACCGCACGTCGGCACGCGGCCCTGCGCGCGTCGTTCAACTGGGACGGCACGCCCTGCCTGCTGGTGCACCCGGACGTCGAACCGGAGGTCCGGGTCCACGACGACACCACGTGGGAAGACCTCCTGGCCGCAGACCGCGCTCGCGGGTTCGACCTCGGTGAGCCCGCGCTGCTGAGGCTCGCTCTCCTCCGGGACGGGCAGGCGCACCGCATCCTGCTGAGCTTCCACCACGCGTTGCTCGACGGGTGGAGCACAGCGCTGGTGCTGGAGGACTTCTACCTGCACTACCTGGGCCACCCGCGGCCGATCGAGCCGGACGAGCCCGACGCGCGCACCCACGCCAGGTGGCTCGCGGCGCAGGACACGACCGACGCGGAGGCGTTCTGGTCGTCCCGGCTGTGCGGCCTGGACGTGAAGACCGCGCCCGGCATCACCGGGAATCCGGAGCCGGAGCACGGCATCGGACGAGTCGAGGTGCGCTTTCCCGCCGACAAGCTGGCCGAGCTGCGCGCTGTCGTCTCGGCACGGGCTGCCACGGAGAACACCGTGCTGCAAACGGTGTGGGCCGCGTTGCTGTGGCGGTTCGCCGGTGGCCAGGCCGCTTCGGTCGGATTCGGCGTCACGTTGTCCGGCCGTGGCATCGATCTGCCCGGCGTGGAACGGATTCCGGGCCTGCTGATGACCACGCTGCCGCTCACGGTCGAAGTGCGGCCGGACGAACAGGTGCTCGACCTCGTGGGGAGGGTGCGGGAGGCCGCGCTCGACACCGCGACGTTCGAGTGGGTGTCCACGGGCCAGGTGCACGACTGGAGCGGCAGGCCAGGCACCGTCCCGTTGTTCGAAAGCCTGCTGGTGGTGGAGAACTACCCCAGCTCGCTCGGCGAGGTCGGCCGGTTGCTGGACGAGGCGGGCATCGCCGTGGAGCAGCCGACTGTCGTCGGGGCCGAGACCGCGTACCCGTGCACGTTGTTGCTGCACCACGACGACAAGGACGTCGTGCTCACGGTCGTGCACGACCGCACGATCATCGGCACGGAGTCCGCGCAGCGCATCGCCGAGCTGTGGCTGGAAGTGCTGGCCCGGCTGGACCGTCTCGACCGGCTCACCGTGGCCGAGCTCGTCGACGGCCTCGGCGAACTTCCCGTCGTGGCACCACGTCCGCAGGTACTGAGCACGTCCGCGATCACCGAGTGGCCGGAGCACCCGCTCACCGAGGTCGTGCGGCAGGTGTGGCGCGACGTTCTCGGCGTGAGTGAAGTCGAGCCGTCCGACCACTTCTTCGAGTGCGGAGGCCATTCCCTGCTGGCCGGCCGGTTCCTGCGAGAGGTCGGCGAGCGGTGCGGCACCGTCGTGCGGCTCGACGACCTGTTGACCAATCCGACGGCGGCCGCGTTCGCCGCGGCACTCGGCGGGCACACCACAACGTCCCGCTCACCGCTCGTGCCGCTGTGCCCGGGACTGGAACCGGTGCTGTACCTGATCCACCCGCCGGGCGGGCAGGTCGCGTGCTACGCCGAGTTCGCGCGCCGCTACGACGGACCCGAGGCCGTGTTCGGCATCAGGGACCCGCGCATCGACGTGCCGGGCGAGCCCGATCCGCGCACGGTGCGGGAGCTCGCCGAGGACTACCTCGGAATGTTGTTGCCCCGCCTCACCGACGCACCGATCGTGCTCGGCGGGTTCTCCGGCGGCGGCGTACTCGCCCAGGAACTGGCCAGGCTGGTGCAGCAGGCGACCGGACGCACCCCGCTGGTGCTGCTCATCGACGCCGCCGCGCCGACCGGCGAGGTCACCGACACCCAGGCGGACAACAGCTTCCTGCGCCAGGTGCAGGCCCACGACCCGGAGCGTCCCGCGACCGGGGAGGGTGCCGCGTACCTCACGGAGCTGGCTGCGGTGGCGGACTGGATGACCGGCACCGGCCAGGGCGATCCGTACGCGCTGCTCGCGACCACGCTCGCGGCGGTCGAACGGCACGAACCTCAGCCGTACACCGGCCCGGTCGCGTTGTTCCGCGCCGCCGACACGACGTTCGGCGGTGACGCGGACTTCGCCGCCGCCGCCGAGTACTACCGCAAGCCCGGTCTCGGCTGGGAGGACCTCTGCCCCGAGCTGACCGTGCACATCACCCCCGGCAACCACGTCTCGCTGCTGACCGGGGACAACGCACAGCGGCTCGCGCGAGCGGTCGCGGCGACCGTGCGCCGACACAGGGAAGGAAACAAGCGATGACCAGGATCTTCCTGTTCGCCGGCCAGGGAGCCCAGCGGGTCGGCATGGGCCGCACCGAGTTCGAGAGGTACCCGGAGCTCGAACGCGAGGCGAGCGACCTGCTCGGCTACTCGCTGCGGACGCTGTGCCTGGAGGACCCGGACGGCCTGCTCGGCAACACCAGGTACACCCAGCCCGCGATGTACGTCGTGAACGCGCTGGCGTACCGGATGAAGCTCGAGGAGTCGGCACCGCCCGACCTCGCGCTGGGCCACAGCCTCGGCGAGTACAACGCGCTGGAAGCCGCCGGTGCGTTCACCTTCGCCGAGGGACTCAAGCTCGTCGACGCCCGCGCCGCCGCGATGGCGCGGATCACCGGTGGCGGCATGTCCGCGGTGGTCGGCCTGGAGGAGACGCTGATCCGGTTCCTGTTGCTGCGCGCGGGTTTCGACACGATCGACCTCGCGAACCTCAACACTCCACAGCAGACGGTGCTCGCCGGACCGCTCGACGACCTCGCCGAGTTCGGCACGATCCTGGAGGACGCGGGCGCGCGCATGGCGAAGAAGCTCGCCGTCAGCGGCCCGTTCCACTCGCGCTACATGACACCCGCCGCCGAGGAGCTCGCACCGGTGCTGCGCGCCACCGCGTTCGGCCGCCTGCGGTTCCCGGTGATCTCCAACCACACCGCGCAACCGCACCACCAGAACGGGATCGCGGAGCTGCTCATCAGGCAGATCGACCACCCGGTCCGGTGGGCGGAGTCCATCGGACCGCTGACCGAACGCGACGACGCCCAGTTCGTCGAGATCGGCGGCACGACGCTCACCAGCATGGTGCGCCAGATCAGGAAGGTGAAGGTCGCGGCATGATCAGCACGCACACCACACGTTCGGTGCTCCGCCCGCAGCCGGTGCCCGACGCCACCCGCCGGGTGTTCCTGCTGCACCACGCGGGCGGGTCGCACCTGCTGTTCCGCGACTGGGTCCGGCACTTCCCCGCCGACTGGGAGGTGTGCCTGCTGGAGGCACCCGGCCGCGGCAGGCTGTCGGACCTGCCGCTGATCGGTGAGGTCGCCGACCTGGTCTCGTTCTTCCTGGAGGACATGGTCCCGCTGCTGGACCGCCCGTTCGTCCTCTTCGGACACAGCATGGGCGCGCTGGCCGGCTACGAGCTGACGCAACGGCTGGTGGCGGACGGTCTGCGCCAGCCGGACTGGTTAGGACTCTCCGCACGGGCCGCACCCAGGCCGGACGGCGGCCTCGACCTGCGCACCCGGCACCTGATGCCGGCCGCCGAGCTGCGCCGCTCGCTCGCCGACATGGGCGGCACGCCCCGCGAGGTGCTGGAGGACCCGGACTGGTGGGAGTTCCTGGAACCGATGCTGCGCACCGACCTCCGGCTCGTCGAGACCTGGCGCCCGGCGGACGGCTCGCCGGTGCTGCCGGTGCCGGTCTCGGCGTTCGGCGGTGACCGCGACGTCGTCGTCCGCCCGCAGCGGCTGGACGACTGGCGCGAGCACACCACGCGGTACCTGGGGTTGCACCTCTATCCGGGCGACCACTTCTACTTCCGGTCGTACGTCAAGGAGTTCGTCGACCGGATCGTCTCGGACGTGCGGAAGGCGGTCGGCGATGGCACCCACCACGGCGGCTGAACGGCTGATCGTCGGTGACTCCGTGCAGTTGTGGTTGTGCCGCAACGAGGACCTGTCCGAGGCAGAGGCGGTCGACCTCGAACGCCGCTGGCTCGACGAACGCGAACGGGCGACCGCGCGCCGGTTCGTGTTCGACCACGACCGCGGTCAGTACCTCGTCGCCCACGCCCTCGTGCGGCGGGTGCTGGCCCTGCACACCGGTGTCGCGGAGAACCAGCTGGGCTTCTGGCGCAGCCACCGCGGCCGCCCGTTCCTCGAACCGCCCGTCGGAGGCTGGCCGTTCGAGGACGAGGGCATCGACTTCAACCTGTCGCACACCCGCGGCGTGAACGTCATCGGCGTCACGAGCCACCGGCGGGTCGGCGTCGACGTGGAACGCCTCGACCGCGAGGACGTGATGACGATCGACGCCGTCTCGGAGGCGTTCTCGCCGGAGGAACAGCAGTGGCTCGCCGGGTTGCCGGAAGGCGCACGGCGGCGCGGTGTGCTGCGCCTCTGGACGTTGAAGGAGGCCTACGCCAAGGCCAGGGGGCTGGGGCTCGCCCTGCCGTTCGACTCGTTCGCCTTCGCCCTGGACGGCGAACGGCTGCGCTCGTTCCGCCCGCCGCGCGACGACCTGGGCGGACGCTGGCAGTTCGTCGAGCTCGAACCGATGGCGTCGACGTTGCTGGCGGCGGCCGTCGAGGTGGTCGGGCCGGACATCCCCGAGGTGCACCTGCGGACCGGTTTTCCGTGGACACCGCAGCCGCCGCTGGTGCTGGACATGCCCGTTCGAGCGGACGTCGAGCAGTACTCGAGGCGGTGACCGGCGGTTCGAGCGAACCTCGACCGGAACGCGAGGGTTCTGAGGTAGTGGGCCGGTTAACTGATAGGGCTCAAATGAAGATCAGCGGAAGGTTTGTGTCATGACTGAGGCGACGACCACGAACTCGGCGGTGCTCGCGCACCGCTGGAAGATCCTCGGCGTGGTCTGCCTGGTGCAGTTCATGCTCATGGTCGACGACACGGTGGTCAACGTCGCGCTGCCGAGCATCCAGAGCGATCTCGGGTTCACGCCGGCGACACTGCCGTGGATCGTCAACGCCTACATCCTCGCGTTCGGCGGCCTGCTGGTGGCCGCGGGCCGGATCGGCGACCGCATCGGCCTGGTCCGCACCTTCGTGGCCGGCACGGCGTTGTTCGCGGTGGCGTCGCTGGCCTGCGGTGTGGCGCAGGAACCGTGGCAGCTGGTCGCCGCGCGGTTCGTGCAGGGCATCGGCTCGGCGTTGACCTCACCCACCGTGCTCGGGCTGATCACCGTGGTGTTCCGCGACCCGGCCGAGCGCGGGCGGGCGTTCGGCATCTGGGGCGGCGTCGCGGTGACCGGCGGCCTCTCGGGCGTCGTGCTCGGCGGCCTGATCACCGGGCTGCTCGAGTGGCGGTGGGTGTTCTACATCAACCTGCCGGTGGCCGCCGTCGCGCTGGTGCTGCTGCCGCTGCTGACGAAGGGCGTCGCGACGGCGGGCCGGGATGTCCGAATTGGACTGACGGGCGCGGTGCTGCTGACGGGGGCTGTCGCGGCGACCGTCTACGGGCTGCTGGGCCTTGCCGAGGCGCACTCGCTGGCCAGGACCGCCGGGTTCCTGGGCCTCGCGGCCGTGCTGTTCGCGTTGTTCGTGGTGTCGGAGAAGAAGAGCACCACACCGCTGGTGCCGGCCGGGTTGCTGTCGTCGAGGGTCCGGGTGGCCGCGCTGGTCGCCGGCGTGCTCGCCACGGGTGCCCTGTTCGGGGTGTTCTTCACGCTGACGCTGCAGCTGCAGCGGACGCTGGGCTTCGGGCCGGTGCTCGCGGGTCTTGCCTACGTGCCGTTCGCGCTGGGTTCGTTCACCAGCATCAAGACCGCCGCGAAGCTGGCTCAGCGCATTGCGCCGCAACGGTTGCTGCTGCTCGCGACCCTCGTGGTGGCGCTGGGCGGGCTGTTGCTCGCCGGTGGCGTGCTGCTCGGCGGCTACTGGGCCCTGTTGCCGGGTCTCGTCGTCTTCGGCTTCGGCATCAGCACGGTGCTGCCGGTGACGGCACAGCTCGCGGTGGCCGGTGTGGCGCCGGAGAACGCGGGTGTCGCCGGTGGTCTCGTCACGAGCGCCCAGCAGCTCGGCGGCGCGGTCGGCCTCGCCGTCGCCGGTGTGCTGCTCGGGGCGGCAGGGGATCGGCACGCCACCGCTCTGGTGGGCGCGGTGGTGCTGGCGGGCATCGCCGCTGTGGCCTCCCTGCGCACTCGCGAATAAGAGCCAAAAAAGGGGGAGGCACCGGGAAAACTCCCGGTGCCTCCCCCTTTGTCGTGTCAGTGGCGGACGCCGCCCACTCCCCAGCGGTGGCCGGGGATGCCGGTCAGCGAGATCCACGTCTGCTCGCGGATCTCCTCGCCGAACGTGTCGACGACCGCGGCGGTGATGCGGTCGATCAGCTCCTTCTCGGTCGCCTCGGTGAGCCTGCTCTCGAACAGCTTCACGTCGATGTAGGGCATGACAACTCCTCAGCTGGCGCGCTGGTGGGTGGGGCGCAGGTCGTGCAGGCTCGCCTCGACGGCGGCGACCAGGTGGTCGACCTGGGCGTCGGAGAGGCCGGGGTGGCACGGCAGGTTCATGTGCGAGGTGAACCAGAGTCGTTCCGCCACCGGGCATTCCCCGCTGGTGTGGCCGCGCCAGCGCCATTCCGGCGTCAGGTGCTGCGGGAAGTACCGCAGCTGCACCTCGACTCCGCGCCGGTGCAACGCGCGGACCAGGTCGTCACGGCCGTGGTCCACGAAGAACGTGTACAGGTGGTACGAGTGCTCGACGCCGTCCGGCACCTGCTGGATCCGCGTGCCGGGGAAACGGGCGATGGCGTCGTCCAGCCTGCGGGCGATCCAGCGGCGGCGTTCCACCAGCTCGTCCAGCTTGTCCATCTGCGCCAGGCCCACACCCGCGGCGGCCTCGGCCATCGTGGCGTTCGTGCCGGGCTTGCGCACACCGACGCACGTCCAGCGGTACACGTCCGCCGAGAACTTCATCCACGGCAGCAGGAACGGTTCCTCCGCCGGTTCCGGCACGTAGATGCCGTCCGCCTCGTTGTTGCGGCGGCGGTCGATGCGCTCGGCCCAGTCGTCGCGCTCGAGGGTGATCATGCCGCCCTCGCCGAGGGTGGTGATGTTCTTGGTGGAGTGGAAGCTGAAGCAGCCGATGTCGCCCAGCGCGCCGGGACGCCGGCCGAAGTAGCCGGTGCCCAGCGCGTGCGCGGCGTCCTCGATCACCGTGATGCCGCGCGGGCGGGCGATCGCCATGATCCGGTCCATGTCCGCCGGGTAGCCGCCGTAGTGCACCAGCAGGATCGCCTTGGTGCGGTCGGTGACCAGGGACCGCAGCAGGGCAGGGTCCAGGTTCAGCGTCTCGGGGTCGACGTCGCAGAACCGCACGCGGACGTCGTGGTCCAGCAACGGTTGCAGCGTCGCCTGGAACGTCTGCGGCGTCGCGATCACCTCGTCGCCGGGCGCGAGGTCGAGCATCTCGATGGCCAGCTCCAGCGCGACGGTGCCGCTGGTCACGGACAACGCGTAGCGCGAGCCGACGTGCTTGGCGAACCGCGCCTCGAACTGGTCGCGCAGGCCACCCGCGGACAGCACGTCCCCGGACCGCACGAGGTCGGTGATCATGGTCAGTTCGTCGGCGCCGACGATGCTTCCCCTGCGGGCGAAGGGAACGATGAAGTCACCGTCCACCTGAGCCTCCCGCGATCGTGGCGGCCAGCGACTTCTTGTCGACCTTGCCGAGCCCGGTCAGCGGGAACGACTCGACCACCTCGACGCGGTCGGGCAGCTTGTAGTCGGCGAGCCCGCGCTCCCGCAGCAGCTTGCGCAGCTGGGGCAGCTTCGGGGCGGCGCCGTCGGGAATGATCACGGCACAGGTCTTCTCGCCCAGCACGAGGTCCGGGACGGCCACCACCGCGGCCTGGGCCACGTTGGGATGCGCGGTCAGGTGGGCCTCGACCTCGGTGGCGGAGATCTTGTCGCCGCCGCGGTTGATGACGTCCTTGACCCTGCCCTCGACGACCATGTGGCCGGACTCGGTGAACCGCACCAGGTCGCCGCTGCGGTAGAAGCCGTCGGACGTGAACGCCTTCGCGTTGTGCTCGGGCGCGTTGTAGTAGCCGCGCAACGTGTACGGGCCACGGGTGAGCAGCTCGCCCGCGACACCGACCGGCACGTCGTTGCCGGACTCGTCGACGACGCGGATCTCGTCGGCGGGGCTGACCGGACGGCCCTGGGTGGTGAGCACGACGTCCTCGGGGTCGTCGGCGCGGGTGAACGTCAGCAGGCCCTCCGCCATGCCGAAGACCTGTTGCAGACGGCAACCGAACGCGGGCTGGACACGTGCCGCGACCTCCGGGTGGAGTTTCGCGCTACCGATCTGGATGATCTCCAGGCTGCTCATGTCGCGGTTGCTGTGCGGCACGGCCTCGAGCCACAGGTGCGTGATCGTCGGGACGACCGACGTGATCGTGACGCGCTCGCGTTCGATCAGCTCGAAGCAGGGCTCCGGCTCCGGGGTGAGGGCCATGACCGCCGTGCCACCGGCCTGGAACACGCCGATGATCCCGGGGCAGCCCCACGGGAAGTTGAACTCGATCGGCAGCACGGTGAGGTACACGCTGTCCGGTCCGAGCTCGTTGATCTCGGCGGTGATCCGCGTCTGGTAGGCGTAGTCGTCGTGCGTGCGGGGGATCAGCTTCGGCAGCGCCGTGGTGCCGCCGGACAGCAGGAAGAACGCGACGTCGCGCGGGTCGGGCTCGGGCAGCGCGACCGGGTCGGCCTCCGGCAACGAGTCCGCGACGAACACGTGCTCGATCGCCGGAACCACACCGGCGATCTCCTTCGCCAAGGCCACGTAGTCGTAGTCGGCGTGCTCGCGCGGCACGACGATGCCGATCGCGCCCGACAGCTCGCACAGGTGCCTGATCTCGTTGGCGCGGTAGGCGGGCAGTGCGAACACCGGCAGCGCGCCGAGCCGGAACATGGCGAAGCACAGCGCGACGAACTCGGCCACGTTGGGCAGCTGCACGACGATCCTGTCGCCGGAGCGGATGCCCTGCGCCCGCAGGCCGGCGGCGAGCCGGTCGGCCCACGCGTCGAGCCGCTGGTAGCTGATCCGCCGGTCACCGCACACGAGCGCGGTCCTGTCGCCGTGCCGGGCGGCCCAGTCGCGCAGCAGCGCGCCGAGCGTCTCGCCGCGCCAGTAGCCGGCGTCGGTGAACCGTGCCGCGTCCTGGTCAGGCCACGGCACACATCCTTGGAGCATGGTCGTCCTTCCTCTCGCGTCTACGCGCTCAGTCCCACGGCGGCCGACATCTGGCTGACCATCCGGATCAGCGCTTCCTGTTGCTGCACCAGGGAGTTCATCCGGCTGCGCAGCTGGTCGATCTCCTGGGTGAGCTGGTCGCGGCCGCCGGGCAGCAGTGAGGGGGAGTGGGCGAGCACCGCCTGCATCCGCCCGCGCAACGCGGGACCGGGCTCGACCCCCAGCTCCCGCAACAGGTTGCGGCGGGCGCGGTCGTAGGCGCCGATCGCCTCCGACTGCCGCCCGCACCGGTACAGCGCCACCATCAGCTGGTCGTAGAACCGCTCGCGCAACGGGTGCGCCGCGGTCATCTCCTCCAGCTCGCCGACGATCTCGCCGTGCCTGCCGGTCCGCAGGTGCGCGTCGAACATCCCCTCGACGCTCGTCAGGCGTTGCTCCTCCAGCAACGCCGCCTCGCCCGCCAGGATCGAGCCGGTCACGCAGCCCTCGAACGCGGCGCCGCGCCACAGCCCCAGTGCGCGGCGGAACAGCTCGAGAGCGCGTTCGGGATCCTCCGCGGTGATCTCGCGGGCGAGCCCCGACAGCCGGTGGAACTCGTCCACGTCCGTCTCGTGTGGACCGAGGCGGAGGTGGTAGCCGGGCGGGTCGGTGACGATGTCGGCCGCACCGCCCGCCGTGCCGAGCAACCGGCGCAGGCGGGCGATGTGGGCCTGCAGCGCGTTGGTCGCGTTGCCCGGCGGGACGTCGCCCCACAGCTCCTCGATCAGGCGGTCCATCGAGAGCGTCTGCCCCTGCCGCACGATCAGGGTCGAGAGCAACGCCCGCTGCTTCGTCCCGTTCGGGGTCGTCTTCCTGCCGCGGGTCTCGTCGTAGACGTCGACCGGGCCCAGGATTCGAAGTCGCACAGTCTCCCCCATCTGGCTGTCCGCTAGCGGAACCTGTCCGGGTCGGTGAAGGTCAGCGGGCAGCGGGTGTCCCTGCCCAGCACGATGTCCGCGAGCGCCTCCCCGATGCCGCTCGCGTGCTTGAAGCCGTGTCCGCCGCAGCCGACGCCGAGCACCAGTCGCCGGTCGCCACCGGGCCTGCCCAGCAGGAACTGCTTGTCGGGCGTGCGGGTCACCATGCACGTCGTCACCGACGTCGGCAGAGTCGTCAGGCCGGGCACCGCGTCCGTGAGCAGGCCGGTGAGCTTGCTCCAGTCGCCGGGCGTCACCGCGTGGCCGGCGTGGTCCGGGTCGATGGACCGGAAGTCGCGGCCGCCGTCCTCCAGGCCGAGCTTGACGTCGTGCGTCTCTCCGTCGGACCAGCCGTGGCCCCAGATCGCGCCGTCGTGGCCGAGCTCGCGGATGAACACCGGGAAGTTCTTGAGCGCGAACGGTTCCGCGTCGCCGGTCGGGCGGAACCACGTCATCGGCATGCGCACCGGGTCGAGCGGCAGTCCGGGAACGAGCTTGGTCGCCCACGGTCCCGTCGTCACGACCACCTGGCGCACGCGGAGGTCGCGCGCGGGCGTGCGGACGACGACGCCGTCGGCGACGAGGTCGATCTCGGTGACCCTGGTGCCGGTGAAGACCTTGGCGCCGAACCGTTGCGCCACCTCGACGGCGGCACGGACGGTGTCCTCGGCGGCCAGCAGGCCCGCGGTGGGCTCCCACACGCCGACGTGGCCGGCCGGCAGGTTCGCGTGCGCCGGGAAACGCTGTGCCAGCGCGGTGTTGTCCAGCACCTCGACGGGAATGCCGTGCGTGCGGGCCGCGTCGATCGTGCCGGACACGACGTGCCCGTCCGCGGGACCCATCAGCAGACCGCCGGTCGGGTCGAACAACGGGCGGCCAGCGGCGTTCTCCAGCTCGTGCCACAGCGTCAGCGACCGCTGGGCGAGCGGCACCAGTCCGGTGTGCTCCAGGCACGCGGTGCGGAACATCCTGGTGGTGCCGTGCGAGGAACCGTGGGCGTGGCCGGGCTGGAACTGCTCGACGCCGAGCACGGACACCCCGCGCGCGGCGAGCTGCCAGAGCGCGGCCGAGCCCCACGCGCCGAGGCCGATGACCGCGACGTCGGCGTCGAGGTTCATCGCGCGCCCTCCAGCACACGGGAGCCGCTGAACGCCGGCATGACGTGCTCACCGAACAGGTGCATCGCCTTGCGCGACTGGGCGATCGGCATCGCGCCGGGGTTGAACTGCAGGCTCACGCACAGGTCGTCACCGAACCACTCGGCGATCGTGGCGATCTGCTCGGTGACGTCGTCCGGCGTGCCGGCGAGAACCTTGTTGTCCCGCAACGAGGCGGCGAAGTCGTAGGCGCCGACCTTGTCGACGAAGCTCTCGTAACCGGGGTACTGGTCGCTGCGCGTGCTGGCCCACGAGGCGATCGCACCGGCCATCTTCTCGATGTAGTTGCGCTCGTACGTCTCGCCGGCCTCCAGCGCCTCGGCGCGGTTCTCCGAGAGGTAGGCGGTGTACTTGATCTGGATGCGCGGTGAGCCCGCGTGACCGGCGTCCCGCCAGGCGGCGCGGTAGCGGGAGATGTTGTCCTGCAACGTCTCCCGTGACGTCACCGACGGCACGACCTGCAGGTGGTGGCCGGCCGAGCCGGACGCGGCGCAGGACTCGGGGCTCGTCGCGGACGCCACGAAGATCGGCGGGTGCGGCGCCTGGTACGGGCGCGGCAGCATCGTGACGGGGCCGAACTGGTGGAACTCGCCGTCCCACACCACGTTCTCCTCCGTCCACAGGCGACGGACGGCCTCGACGGTCTCGGCGAACCGGGCGCGGCTCTCGTGGATCGGGATGCCGAACGCGGCGAACTCGTCCGGCAGGAAGCCCCGGCCGAAACCGGCGTCGAGCCTGCCGTGCGAGAGGTGGTCGAGCATCGCGAGCTTGCCCGCGAGCTTCACCGGGTGGGTGAACGCGGCGATGACGGCGCCGGTCGCGATGCGGATCCGGCTGGTCCGCGCGGCGGCCGCGGTCAGGAACGTCACGGGGTCCGGGCTGTAACCGCCGTACGGTGAGAAATAATGTTCGACCGTCTGCGCGTGCTCGAATCCGAGCTCTTCGGCCAGTTCGACGAGTCCGAGACTCTCGTCGTAGTAGTCGGTGGCAGTCTTGGCGTCGGGATCGACGACTGGAAAGAAGTTGATTCCGAATTTCATGCTGGCGAAAGTAGCTGACGTCCGGTGGGCGTCTCAGCGTTGTCGAGCACTGTTCGAGCACTCGCCTAGGCCGCTGCGAGCAGTGCCCACCACCCGTTCACGGTCACGTCCTTGACCAGCGACTTCGTGTCGATCTCCACGCCGGCGCGACGCCATTGACCGGCCAGGCCCATCGCGGTCACGGAGTTGAGTCCCCATTCGATCAGATCGTCGTCGTCGGCGATCTCACCGGGGTCGACCTCCAGTTTCTCCGCGATCAGGACGCGGAGTTCTTCCTTGGTTCCGGGAATCTCGCTCACGGCATGTCAGACTAGCTGTCTTCCCCTATTGCGCCAGCTGCTCGTCATTGGTTTGTCAGCGCCGTGTCAGCCGGATCCCGCACCATTCTGCTCACCTACCACCGGGGGAGTTTGATGTGTGATGTGGAGCCTCGAGCATGACGAGTTGATGGACAGGGCCATCGCGAGCGCGCAGAGCGCGTTGTTCGCGGCGGGACGCAAACAGGCGCCGGTGACGGCGGTGCCGGACGCCGCGAGCCCGACCCGCACGGCCGCGATGGCCGCCGTCGCGAGCAGACTGCTCGCGCGGCCGAACAGCTCAGTGCTCGGGCTCTTCGGTAGCACGCCGGAGGTGCGGGTGCACCTGCACGCGTTGAGCCGGCTCTTCACCTTCACGGACGTGCTGGTGGGACAGGAGGTTCCGGACCTGGACGGGGTGACCGTCGCGGAGCCGAAGGACATCGTGGCGGGCGCGGACATCATCACGGTGGTCGGGCCGGGCCCCGAGCTGCCGTACTGGTATCCGCGCGGGCATCTGCACGTCAACGCGATCAGCACTCTTGGTCGCCGACTGCCGAGGGCGTTGCTGGATCGCGCGATGGTGTCACCCGACCACGTCGAGCGCGCCCGTGCCGCGGGGGAGTGCGCGTCGTTGCGGGAGACGCAGGTCGGGCCGGGCATCGCGCGGCTGTGCGCCTCACCCGCCGTGGCCGCACAACACCGCCGGCACCTGACCGTGTTCGACTCGACGGGGTTCGTTTCCGCCGATCAGGTGGCCACCGCACCCGGTGTTTGTGCGAATGCGGAGAGTGTGGCATCATGAGTTCCATGATCTACTAAGGTCTCTTTCGACGCCGCCTCGCTCGCAGGCGTCCCCTCTCAATGGCTTGCGCCTCGTCCTTTCTCTCTTTGGCGTGCCATTCGCATCCCCACGTTTCCGCAGCTCAGGCGTCTTTGGCGTGCGCGCACGACGTTCTGCGGCCTGGGGCGCAATCGCGTCGAAAAAGCCCTTACTTGGAGATTTGCCGTGCAAAAAACCGAACGACTTCCGCAGCGCTGGGCGATTCTCGCCGTGCTCTGTCTCGCTTTGCTCGTGGTCGTGCTGGACAACACCGTGCTCAACGTCGCGGTGCCGTCGCTTAGCTCCGGCCTCGGAGCGTCCACTTCGGACATCCAGTGGATGATCAACGCGTACTCGCTCGTCATGGCCGGTCTGCTGCTGGCTGCGGGCAGCCTGTCGGACCGCTACGGGCGCAAGCGCGCGCTGATGTTCGGCCTGGCGCTGTTCGGGCTCGGCTCGCTCGTCGCGGCGTTCGCCGGATCGCCGATCCAGCTGATCATCGCGCGGGCCGTCATGGGCATCGGCGCGGCGTTCCTGACGCCGGGCACGCTCGCGGTGCTGGTCCGCGTGTTCGACAACGAGGAACGCGCGAAGGCCATCGGCATCTGGGCGGCGGTGTCGTCGCTCGGCATCGCGGCCGGACCGGTCGTCGGCGGCTTCCTGCTGGCGCACTTCTGGTGGGGCTCGGTGTTCGCGGTCAACGTGCCGATCGCGGTCATCGGGTTCATCGCGGTCGCCCTGCTGGTGCCCGAGTCCAAGGACCCGGTCGGCAAGTACCCGGACATCCTCGGCGGTGTGCTGTCCGCGGCGTCGATGGCGGCGCTGATCTACGCGGTGATCTCGGGTTCCGAGCACGGCTGGACGGACTCGCGGGTGCTCGGCACGTTCGCCGTCGGCGTCGTGCTGCTCGCGGTGTTCATCTGGTGGCAGCGCAAGACGGACAACCCGATGCTGGAGCTGTCGATGTTCGCCAATCCGCGTTTCAACGGCGCGGCGGCGGGCGGTGTGCTCGCGGCGTTCGGCATGGGCGGCTCGCTCTTCCTGCTGACCCAGCACCTGCAGTTCGTGCTGCGCTTCTCCCCGCTGGAGGCCGGTTTCCGCATCGCGCCGCTCGCCATCAGCGTGCTGATCAGCAGCAGTCTGCTCAGCGCCAGGGTCGGCAAGGTGCTCGGCCAGGGCCCGACGATGGCGGCGGGCATGACGGTCGCCTCCGGTGGCCTGACGCTGATCGCGCTGGTCGACCCCGCCATCGGGTACCTGCCGACGTTCGGCGGGCTGGTGCTCATCGGACTCGGTGTCGGACTGGCGATGCCGGTGGCCGCGCACGCCATGATGAGCGCGATCCCGCTGGAGCGCGCGGGAACCGGGTCGGGCATCAACCAGACCCTGCAGGAGATCGGTGCCTCGTTCGGCGTGGCCGTGCTCGGTGCCGTGCTGACCGCCCGGTTCGTCGGCGGGCTGCCCGCCGACCTCGGCCCGGACGCGGGCAGGTCGCTGCCCGCCGCGTTGTCCGCGGCGGCCGGTCACCCGGAGACCGCGGCCGCGGCGCGGGACGCGTTCGCCGCCGGCATGTCGAGCAGCCAGCTGATCGGCGCGCTCGCCGTCCTGTGCGGCGGCCTGCTCGCCGGGTTCCTCCTGCGCCGTGCGGAGAAGTCCCAGCCCGTCACCGTCCCCCAACACGCCTAGGAGACCCGAGATGCACCAGGTGACCGCACGTCCGTCCACTCAGGACGGTGGAGCCGCGCTGCTCGGCTGGCTGCGCGACATGCGCGACCAGGCTCCGGTCTGGCGGGACGAGTACGGCGTCCACCACGTCTTCCGCTACGACGACGTGGTGGCGGTGACGACCGACCCGGCGAGGTTCTCCTCCGACATCAGCCGGATCATGCCGGACCTCGACCCGCTGTCGCGCGACATCCTGTCGGTGATCGACCCGCCGTTGCACCGCAAGCTGCGCAGGCTGGTCAGCCAGGCGTTCACGCCGCGCATGGTGGCGCAGCTGGAGCCGCGCGTCGTCGAGCTGGGCCGAGAGCTGCTGGAGAAGATCGACGGTGACCAGTTCGACCTGATCGAGGAGTTCGCGTACGCGCTGCCGGTGATCGTGATCGCCGAGCTGCTCGGCGTGCCGGCCCAGGACCGCGACCTGTTCCGCGAGTGGTCGGAGAAGATGCTGTCCAAGGAGTTCGACGACCCGGTCTCGATGCAGTTCGAGAACGACGACGCCGACTTCGACGCGCTGGTCCGCACGCCGATGCAGCAGATGCGCGCCTACCTCGGGGGTCATCTGGCCGACAGGCGTGCCACGCCGCGCGAGGACCTGCTCACCAAGCTGGTGGAGGCCGAGCTCGACGGCGACCGGCTGACCGACAAGCAGGTGATCGACTTCGCCTGCCTGCTGCTCATGGCGGGCCACGTGTCCACCACGATGCTGCTCGGCAACACCGTGCTGTGCATGGAGGACAACCCCGGCCTGCAGGACAGGCTGCGGGCGGACCGGTCGCTCATCCCCGCGACGATCGAGGAGGTCATGCGCTTCCGGGCGCCGATCACGATCGCGAGCCGCGTCACGACCGAGGACGTGGAGATCGCCGGGGTGACGATTCCGGCGAACTCCATGGTGATGCCGTGGCTGTTGTCGGCGAACCACGACGAGCGCAGGTTCTCCGAGCCGGACAGGTTCGTCCCCGACCGCAAGGACGCCCAGCAGCTGGCGTTCGGGCACGGCATCCACTTCTGCCTCGGGGCGCCGCTCGCGCGCCTCGAAGGGCGGATCGCGGTGGAGCTGATGCTCGACGCGTTCACCGACGTGCGGGTCACCCCTGGCGCGGAGGTGACCTACCACCGCGAAGGCCTGTTCGGAGCCAAGACCCTCCCGGTGACCGTGCGCCGCGGGTGACAAACCCCCTTCACCCGCCTGCACGGCCGAAGCGCCCCTGAGCATTCCCCCGCTCAGGGGCGCTTCACTTTGTGCGTCGTGCGTGTCAGCGCCGTATCAGGGCCTTGTCAACGTCGGAAGCCAGACTCCTTGCCGTACGGGGAAGAACCTTTCGGTTGGGGGAGCGAGATGGCCGCGATCGCGTTGACCGCAGCGCAGCTCGGCGTCTGGTATGCGAGCAGGCTCGACCCGGAGAACCCCGGCTTCAACGCCGCGCAGTGCGTGGAGCTGACCGGTGCCGTGGACGTCGACGCGCTGGTGGCGGCGATCGAGCGGACGGTCTCCGAGACGGACGCGTTGAAGGTGCGGTTCGCGGACGACGCGGGTGGCGTGCGGCAGTCGTTGGTGGACAACGATGTCCGCGTCGAGGTCATCGACCTTCGGGGGGCCGCGGCGCCGCGGGAGGCCGCGCAGGGCTGGATGCGCCAGGACCTCGCCGTCGCCTGCGGGCTGACCGGCGATGATCTGTGCGCCCAGCTGGTGTTCCTGGTCGGTGACGCCGTCCTGTGGTACATGCGGGCGCATCACCTGCTGCTCGACGGTGTCGGTTTCCGGCTCGTCACCGAACGGGTCGCCGCGCACTACTCCGGCACCGCCGTGGAGCCGTTCACACCGCTGCACGAGCTCGTTGCCGCGGAGTCGTACCGTTCCGACGCGGATCGCGCGTTCTGGATGGAGAAGCTCGGCGACCTGCCGGACGTCGCCACGCTGTCCGGCCGTTCGGCGCCGATGAGCAACACGTTCCTCCGGCACACCGCCGATGTGTCCATTGTAGACGAAGAATGGCCGGTCGCTGTCGTTGCCGCGACGGCGTTGTACGTGAGCCGGGTTTCCGGGTCGGCCGACGTGGTGCTCGGGTTCCCCGTGGCGGCCCGCGTCGCCAGGGCCACGAGGAACGCGCCCGGCATGGTGACCAACGTGCTGCCGCTGCGGCTCACCGTGCGGCAGGACATGTCGGTGCGCGAGCTGCTGGACCACGTGTCCGCCGAGATGGGTTCGGCGTTGCGGCACCAGCGGCACCGCGTCGAGGACATGCGCCGCGAGCTCAAGCTGGTGGGGGACGACCGCCGGTTGTACGGGCCGGTCGTCAACATCATGCCGTTCGACCTCGACGAGCTGGACTTCGCGGGCGCGCGGGTGCGTGCCGAGCAGCTGTCCACCGGGCCGGTCGACGACATCAAGATCTCCGTGCACCCCAGCGGTTCCGCGTTGCGGGTGCACGTCGACGCCAATCCCGCGGCGTACGACGAGGCCGCGGTCACCGGGCACGCCGAGCGGCTGATCGGGCTGCTCACCACCCTCGCGGACGCGTCACCGGACATGCCGATCGGCCGGATCGACGTGCGTGCCTCGCGCGAGCGTCGTGCTGTTGAGCCGCTTGAGATCGTGCCTGTTCCGCGGACGCTGCCGGACATCTTCGAACAGCGCGTCCGAGAGTTCCCGAACTCGGTCGCCGTGACGTGTGACGGCACTGAGCTGACTTACCGCGAGTTGAACGAGCGCGCGAACTCAGTGGCGCACGACCTGATCTCACGCGGTGTCGGGGCCGAGGACCTCGTCGCGGTGCAGCTGCCGCGGTCGATCGACCTCGTGGTGGCGCTGCTGGGTGTGGTGAAGGCGGGTGCGGCCTACCTGCCGGTCGATCCGTCCTACCCGCAGGCCCGCATCGACTACCTGCTGGAGAACGCCCAGCCGCGGCACGTGCTGACCTCCGTCGACATCGCCGGGCCCACCGCAGATCCCGTGGTGGCACGGGATCCGGAGCACCCCGCGTACGTGATCTACACGTCCGGCTCGACGGGACAGCCCAAGGGGGTGGTCGTCCCGCACAGCAACGTCGTCCGGCTGTTCACCGAGACCGACCACTGGTTCGGCTTCGGGGCAGGCGACGTCTGGACGTTGTTCCACTCGTTCGCGTTCGACTTCTCCGTCTGGGAAATCTGGGGACCGCTGCTGTACGGCGGCAAGCTCGTCGTGGTGCCGCACGACGTGTCGCGCTCGCCGGCGGACTTCCTCGACCTGCTCGCCCGCGAACGCGTGACCGTGCTGAACCAGACGCCGTCGGCGTTCTACCAGCTCGTCGAGGCCGACCGGGAACAGCCGCGCGAGCTTTCCCTGCGGTACGTGGTGTTCGGCGGTGAGGCGCTCGACCTGGCACGGCTGCGCGACTGGTACGAGCTGCACGCCGACGACGCGCCGCGGCTGGTCAACATGTACGGCATCACCGAGACCACGGTGCACGTCAGCTTCCGCGCCCTCCAGGCGGCGGACGCGGTGCCCGGTGCGGCCAGCGCGATCGGTGTCGGCATCCCGGACCTGCGGGTGCACGTGCTGGACCAGGCGCTGCAACCCGTTCCGCCCGGTGTCGCGGGCGAACTCTACGTCTCCGGTGCCGGACTCGCCCGGGGTTACCTCGGGCAGCACGCGCTCACCGCGCTCCGGTTCGTCGCCGATCCGTTCGGTGCGCCGGGATCGAGGATGTACCGCACCGGCGACGTCGCCCGGCTGCGCGAGGACGGCTCGCTCGACTACCTCGGCCGCGCCGACCACCAGGTCAAGATCCGCGGGTTCCGGGTGGAGCTCGGCGAGATCGAGGCCGCGGTCGCCACGCATCCCGGCGTCGCGCACACCGTGGTGCTGCTGCGGGAGGACCGGCCGGGGCACCGGATGCTCGTCTCGTACGTCGTGCCGAACGGAGAGGCCGCGGTCAACACCGTGGTGTTGCGGCGGCACGTCGGTGAACTCGTGCCCGAACACCTCGTGCCCGGTGCGTTCGTCGTGCTGGACAGCTTGCCCTTGACGCCCAACGGCAAGCTCGACCGCCGCGCACTGCCCGCGCCCGTGCTGGACGGCGGCAGGACCGGGTCGGACGACCAGCGCGAGACGGTGCTGTGCGGCCTCGTCGCCGAGGTGCTCGGGGTCTCGCACGTCGGTGTCGACGACAACTTCTTCGTGCTCGGCGGCGACTCGCTGCTGGCGGACAAGTTCGCCCGGCTGGTGCGGGCGGAGCTGGGTGCCGAGCTGACCGTCACCCAGGTCTTCGACTCGCCGACGGTCGCCGGCATGGCCGTGCTGCTGGACAGCGCGCCGGGCTCGCGGCCGCCCCTGGAGGCCGTGCCCCGCCCCGAGCTGCTGCCGCTGTCGCCCGCGCAGCGCCGGTTGTGGTTCCTCAGCGCACTGGACGGGCCAAGCCCCACCTACACGATCCCGATCGGCCTGCGCCTGCCGGGAGCCGTCGACGCCGAGGCGTTGCGGGCCGCGCTCGCGGACCTGGCCGAGCGGCACGAGATCCTCCGCACGACGTTCCCGGACGTGGACGGGGTGCCGTACCAGCACATCGGCACGACGCCGCCGCCACTGTTCGTGGAACAGGTCGGTGACGACGTCATCGCGGCGTTCAAGGCCGCCGCCCGCAAGCCGTTCGACCTCGCTGCGGAACCGCCGTTGCGCGCGCACCTGTTCGTGATCGACGAGCAGGATCACATGCTGCTGCTGGCGTTGCACCACATCGCAGGTGACGGCTGGTCGCTCGCACCGCTCGGCCGCGACCTCGCGCACGCCTACACCGCCCGGTGCCGAGGCGAAGCTCCACAGTGGACGCCGCTGCCGGTGCAGTACGCGGACTACGCGCTGTGGCAGCGTGATCTGCTCGCCGAGAACGACCCGAACGGCCCGGCCGCCGAGCAGGCGTCGTACTGGACCGACGCACTCGCCGAGCTGCCGGAGGGCCTGGAGCTGTCGACCGACCGGCAACGGCCCGCCGTCACGAGCTACACCGGCGGCACGATCCCGCTGGAGATCGAGTCCGAGTTGCACCACGCATTGCTCGACGTCGCCCGCACGCACCGGGTCACGTTGTTCATGGTGCTGCAGGCGGCGCTCGCGGTGCTGCTCACGCGGATGGGCGCGGGCACCGACATCCCGATCGGCAGTCCCGTCGCCGGCCGCACCGACGCCGCCACCGCCGACCTCGTCGGGTGCTTCATCAACACGTTGGTGCTGCGGACCGACACGAGCGGCGACCCGTCGTTCGCCGAGCTGCTGCACCGGGTGCGCACGACCGACCTGGAGGCGTTCGCGCACCAGGACCTCCCGTTCGAGCACCTGGTCGAGGAGATCAGCCCGGAGCGGTCGCTGTCCAGGCAGCCGCTGTTCCAGGTCATGCTGGTGCTGCAGAACAACGACCGCGCGTTCGCCGACATGAACGGCGTCGTCGGCGAGCTGGCCCCGGTGCACGTCGGCGTGGCGAAGTTCGACCTGACCGTCGAGCTGACCGAACGTCCCGGCGGCATCAGCGGATTCCTCGAGTACAGCGACGACCTCTTCGAACCCGAGACGGCCGCGATGATCGCGCGGCGGCTGCTCGACGTGCTCGCCGCGGTGGCACGCGCACCGCAGCAGCCCATCAGCTCGGTCGAGCTGGTCGACGCCACCGAGCGCGAAACGGTGCTGACGCGGTGGAACGACACCGCTGCCGAGGTGCCGGACGCGGGGATCGCGGAGCTGTTCGAGCGGCAGGCCGCACTCACGCCGGACGCCGTGGCGGTGACGGCGGGGGAGGAGTTCCTGACCTACCGCGAGCTGAACGCGCGCGCCAACGGCCTGGCCCGCACGCTGGTGCGGCGCGGGGTGAGCGGCGAGACCGGCGTGGCCGTGCTGCTCGATCGGTCGCCCGCGCTCGTCGTCGCGTTGCTCGCGGTGCTCAAGACCGGTGCCTTCTTCGTGCCGCTCAACCCGCGTTACTCGGTCGAACGGATGCGGTCGACGGTGATCGAGACCGGGTGCCGGGTCGTGATCACCGACCGCGCCGATCACGGCCTCGACGCCGCCGCGGTGTCGCCGGTGTCCGAAGTGGACCAGCGCAACCCCGGCATCGCGGTGCACCCTGAGCAGCTGGCGTACGTGATGCACACGTCCGGCTCGACCGGAGTGCCCAAGGGCGTTGCCGTGACGCAGCGGGACGTCGTCAGCCTCGCCTTCGACCGCGCGTTCCGCGGTGAGGCCCACCGGTGCGTGCTGCTGCACTCGCCGCACTCGTTCGACGCGTCGACCTACGAGCTGTGGGTGCCGCTGCTGAACGGCGGCCGGATCGTCGTCGCCCCGGACGGCGAGACCGACGCCGAACTGCTCGCCGAGCTGATCCGCGGCTCCGGTGTGACCGGCCTGTGGCTCACCTCCGGGCTCTTCAACCTGATGGCGGAGGAGCACGCGTCGTGCTTCGCCGGGGTGCGCGAGGTGTGGACTGGTGGTGACGTCGTGTCTCCCGCCTCGGTCAACCGCGTGCTGGCCGAGTGCCCCGGCGTCACCGTCGTCAACGGCTACGGCCCCACGGAGACAACGACTTTCGCGACGAGCCGCCGCACCTCCTCGCCTGTGGGCACGCGTGTGCCGATCGGCCGTCCGCTCGACAACATGCAGGCCTACGTGCTCGACGGCCTGCTGCGGCCGGTGCCGATCGGCGTGACCGGCGAGCTGTACGTGGCCGGAGCCGGTCTCGCCCGCGGGTACCTCGGTCGCGGCGACCTCACCGCGGAACGCTTCGTCGCCGATCCCTTCGGTGTTCCGGGTGCACGCATGTACCGCACCGGCGACCTGGTGCGCTGGACGACCGGTGGCGAGCTGGAGTTCGTCGGCCGCGCCGACAACCAGGTCAAGCTGCGCGGGTTCCGGATCGAGCCCGGTGAGATCGAGGCCAGGCTCACCGAACGTCCCGAGGTGGCGCAGGCGGCCGTGATCGTGCGCGAGGACCGGCCGGGCGACAAGCGTCTCGTCGCCTACGTCGTCGGCACGGCCTCGCAGACCGAGCTGCTGACGCATCTGAAGACCGTTCTGCCGGACTACATGGTCCCGTCCACGATCGTGATGATGGACCGGCTTCCGTTGACCACCAACGGAAAGCTGGACCGCCGGGCGCTGCCCGTTCCCGAGGTCACGACCACCGCGCGTGAACCCCGCACGGAGGCCGAACGCGTCCTCGCCGGGCTCTTCTGCGAGGTGCTCGGGCTCGCCGAGGTCGGTGTCGACGACGGGTTCTTCGAGCTGGGCGGCGACAGCATCATGTCGGTGCAGCTGGTCAGCCGTGCCCGCAAGGCCGGGTTCGTGATCACGCCTCGGGACGTCTTCGAACACCGGACCGTCGCGGCGATCGCGGCCGCTGTGCGGACTGACGCACCGGTCGAGGCCGTCGAGGACGACCCGACCGGCGAGGTCCCGCTCACGCCGATCATGCACTGGTTGCGCGACCGCGGTGGGCCGATCCACAACTTCAGCCAGACGGTCCGGGTGGACGTGACCGGCGACGTCGAGCGCCAGGTCGCCGCGCTGCAGGCGGTGCTGGATCGGCACGACATGTTGCGGGCCCGGTACACCGGCGATGCCCTGCACGTCCCGGAGCCCGGTGCGGTCGATGCCAGGTCGGTGCTCCGGGTGGCGCAGGCGGATGTGGCGAGTGAGGCCGCGGCGGCGCGCAACCGGCTCGACCCGGAAAACGGCGTGATGGTGCAGGCGGTGTTCTTCCCGGCGGAGAGCCGGCTCCTGCTGGTGATCCACCACCTCGTCGTGGACGGCGTCTCGTGGCGGGTGATCCTCCCGGACCTGACCGCGCAGGACCTCGCTCCGGTGACGACCTCGTTCCGCCGCTACTCCCGGCTCCTGACCGAGGAAGCATCCCGGCGCGCTCCGGAACTCCAGCTCTGGCAGGACATCTGCCGTCCCGACGCGCGCATCTCCGACCCGCTCGATCCGGCGAGGGACACCGCGGGCACCGCCGGTCACCTCACGCTCGAACTGGCGGAGGAGATCACGACGCCGCTGCTCACGACCGTGCCCACGGCGTTCCACGGCGGCGTGAACGACGCGTTGCTGACGGCGTTCGCACTGGCCGTCGCGGACTGGCGGCGTCGCCGCGGCAACGGTGACGACAGCGCGGTCCTGCTCGACCTCGAAGGCCACGGCCGCGACCACGAGCTGGACCTGTCCGGCACGGTCGGCTGGTTCACCACCATGCACCCCGTCCGGCTCGACCTCGCCGGGGTCGACCGCCGCGACGCGTTCACCGGCGGCGCCGCGATGGGGGACGCCGTCAAGAAGGTCAAGGAGCAGCTGCGGGCGGTGCCGGACAAGGGCATCGGCTACGGGCTGCTGCGCCACCTCAACGCGCGGACCGCACCGGAGCTGGCCGCGTTGCCCCAGCCGCAGTTCGCCTTCAACTACCTGGGCCGGTTCGCCGAGGTCGACTCGGACGCGCTCGGTGACGGCGCCGATCCGGCCATGCCGCTGGCACACGTGGTCGAGCTCAACGCGGTGACCCGCGGCGAGCGGCTGTGCGCCACCTGGAGCTGGCCAGCGGCACTGCTGTCCGAAAAGGACGCAGAAGACCTCGCCCGCACGTGGTTCCGCGCACTGGAAGCGCTGGTCAAGCACGTCGACGCCGGGTCGGCCGGCGGCTACACGCCTTCCGATCTCCCGCTGGTCTCGCTGAGCCAGGAGCAGATCGACCTACTCGAAGCAGCCTGGAGGGTTTCGACATGACGCAGCAGGCCATCGCGGACGTTCTGCCGCTGTCGCCGTTGCAGGAAGGGCTGCTGTTCCACGCCCTCTACGACGAGCAGGACATCGACGTCTACCACGTCCAGCTGATCTTCGACCTGGACGGGCCGGTGCATGCGCCGACCATGCGCGCCGCGGTCGACGGGTTGCTGCGCCGCCACCCCAACCTGCGGGCGGCGTTCTGGCAACAGGGCCTCGACCGCGCCGTGCAGATCGTGCCGCACGAGGCGCGCGTGCCGTGGACCGAGCTCGGCGAGTCCGAAATGGACTCCTACCTCGCAGAGGACCGCGTCCGGCGGTTCGACCTCGCCAAGCCGCCGCTGCTGCGGGCCGCGCTGATCCGCCTCGCGCCCGAGAAGCACCGGCTCGTGCTGACCACGCACCACATCCTGATCGACGGCTGGTCGATGCCGTTGCTGACGCAGGAACTCTTCGCGCTGTACGGGTCGGGTGGCGACGAGTCGGTGCTGCCGCCGGTCACGCCCTACCGCGCCTACCTCAGCTGGCTTTCCCAGCAGGACCAGGAGACCGCGCGCGAGGCGTGGCGTGCCGCGCTCCAGGACCTGGAGGAGCCCACGCTGATCGCGGGCGCTGACCGCGGTCGTGCGTCGGCGCTGCCCACCCAGCTCTCGGTCGACCTGCCCGCCGACGTGAACACCGCCGTGAAGACTGCCGCGCGAACCGCGGGAATCACGGTCAACACGTTCGTGCAGTGCGCGTGGGCGATGCTGCTCGGCTCGGTCTCCGGCCGCACCGACGTGGTGTTCGGCGCGACGATGTCCGGCCGCCCGCCGGAGGTTCCCGGCATCGAGTCGATGCTCGGCCTGTTCATCAACACCCTGCCGGTGCGGGTGAAGCTCGACCCGGCGGCGTCGGTGCGCGAGGTGCTGCACGAGGTGCAGGACCAGCAGTCGCGGCTGATGAGCCACCAGCACCTCGGGCTGACCGAGATCCAGCGCGTCGCCGGGCACGGCGAACTGTTCGACACCGTCGTCGTCTTCGAGAACTATCCGCTGGACCAGGGCGTTCTGCGGTCGTCGGCGGCCGGCGTGCACATGACCGGCATCGAGGTCAACGACGCCACGCACTACCCGGTGAGCCTGCTCGTCATCCCCGGCGAGACCACGCGGCTGCGGCTCGACCACCGCGCCGACCTGATCGACGACGCGGCGGCGCAGCTGCTCGCCGACCGGTTCGTGCACCTCCTCGCGTCGCTGGCCGCCGGTCTCGACACCGCGCTGGGCCGGATCGACGTGTTGTTCCCCGGCGAACGGGGTCAGCTGCTCGCCGGGCCCGTGAGCGAGGCCGTCGCGCAGACGCTGCCCGAGCTGTTCGAGGCGCAGGTCGCGCGCACGCCGGACGCGGTCGCCGTGACGTTCGAGGGTGCGCAGCTCACCTACGCGGAGCTGAACGAGCGCGCGAACCAGGTGGCGCACAAGCTGATCGCCGCCGGTGCGGGCCCTGACGAGATCGTGGCGATCCAGCTGCCGCGGTCGCTGGACATGATCGCCGCGCTGGTCGGTGTGCTGAAGTCCGGTGCCGCGTACCTGCCGGTCGACCCCGAGTACCCGGCCGCCCGCATCGAGGCGATGCTGACCGACGCCGCACCGCTGTGCGTGCTGACTCCCGAGTGGTTCACCGAGTTCGAGTGCTCCGAGAACCCGACCGACGTCGATCGCGTCCGCCCGCTGCGGCCGGAGCACCCCGTGTACGTGATCTACACGTCCGGGTCGACCGGCAAGCCCAAGGGCGTCGTCATGCCGGCGAGCGTGCTGGTGAACCTGTTGCGGTGGGAGCGTTCCGGCGGTCCCGGCACGGTCACCGCCCAGTTCACGACGCTGAGCTTCGACGTGGCCGCGCAGGAGATCCTGTCCGCGCTGCTGTCCGGCAAGACGCTCGCCGTGCCGTCCGACGAGACCCGCCGCGACTCCGCCGCGTTCGTGCGGTGGCTGGTCGCCAACGAGGTCAACGAGCTGTTCGCGCCCAACCTGGTGATCGAGTCGCTGTGCCAGGCCGCGGCCGAGCTGGGCGTGGAACTGCCGGCGCTGAAGGACATCGCGCAGGCCGGTGAGGCGTTCGTGCTCAGCGAGCGCGTGCGCGAGATCCACCGGACCACCGCACTGCACAACCACTACGGGCCCGCCGAGACGCACGTCGTCACGACCGCCTCGGTTCCTCAGGACAGCGCCGACCGTCCGCCGATCGGCCTGCCCATCGGCAACGCGCGGGCGTACGTGCTCGACGCCGCGCTGCGCGTGGTGCCGCAGGGTGTCACCGGTGAGCTGTACCTCGCGGGTGCCGTGCTGGCGCAGGGTTACCTGAAGCGGCCCGGCCTGACCGCACAGCGGTTCGTCGCCGACCCGTTCGGTGCGCCGGGGTCCAGGATGTACCGCACCGGCGACCTGGCCAGGGTCAACGCCTCCGGCTCGCTGGAGTTCGTCGGCCGCGCCGACCACCAGGTGAAGGTCCGCGGGTTCCGCATCGAGCTGGGCGAGATCGAGTCCGTGCTGCTCGCTCAGCCCGGCGTGGTGAAGGCCGCCGTCATCGCCCGTGACTCGGTGCTCGTCGCCTACGTGGTCGGCGAGGTGGACCGTGAGGACGTGGCGAAGCGGTTGCCGGACTTCATGGTGCCGTCCGCGTACGTGACGCTCGACGAGTTCCCGTTGAACCCCAACGGCAAGCTCGACCGTGCCGCGCTGCCCGCGCCGGAGTCCGCTCCGTCCCGCCGTCCGCGCACGGCGTCGGAGGAGATCATCTGCGGGCTGTTCGCAGAGGTGCTCGGCCGCACGGAGGTCGGCGTCGACGACAACTTCTTCGAGCTGGGCGGGCATTCGCTGCTCGCGACCAGGCTGGTGAGCAAGATCCGGGCCGCGGTCGGCGCCGAGCTGACCGTGCGCGAGCTGTTCGAGGCGCCCACTCCGGGCTCGCTGGCGTTGATCGCCGGACGGTCGACCACGCGTCCGCCGGTGACCGTGCGCGAGCGCGACGAGCTGGTGCCGCTGTCGTTCGCGCAGAAGCGGTTGTGGTTCCTGCACCGGCTGGAAGGTCCCAGCGCCACCTACAACATCCCGCTCGGCCTGCGGATGACCGGCGACCTCGACGTCACGGCGTTGCGTGCCGCGCTGGACGACGTGGTGATGCGCCACGAGACGCTGCGCACGGTGTTCCCCGACGAGTCGGGCGAGCCGTTCCAGCTGGTTCTCGACGCCCCGGTGGTGCCGTTCGAGGTGCGCAGCGTCACCGAGTCCGAACTGCCGGACCAGATCGCCGAGGCCGGGCGGCACCCGTTCGACCTGGCGCTGGAGACCCCGATCCGGGTCACGGTGTTCGAGATCGCGCCGGACGAGCACGTGCTGTGCGTGCTCCTGCACCACATCGCGGGCGACGGCTGGTCGTTCGCCCCGCTGCTGCGCGACCTCGCCTCCGCCTACGCCGCTCGCCGCTCCGGCACCGCTCCACAGTGGACACCGCTGCCGGTGCAGTACGCGGACTACACGCTGTGGCAAAGCGAACTGCTCGGCTCCGAGGAGTCCTCGGACAGCGTCATCAGCACGCAGCTCGCGCACTGGACCGAGCACCTGCGCGGCGCACCGGCCGAGCTCGACCTGCCGACCGACCGCAAGCGCCCCGAAGTCGCCAGGTACCGCGGCGAGACCGTGCCGTTCACCGTCGATCCCACGCTGCACCTCCTGCTCTCCCAGGTCGCACGGGACCACCAGGCCACGCTGTTCATGGTGCTGCAGGCCGCGCTGGCGACACTGCTGACGCGGATGGGCGCGGGCACCGACGTGCCGATCGGCTCGCCGATCGCGGGCCGCACCGACGAAGCGCTGGACGACCTGGTCGGGTTCTTCGTGAACACGCTGGTGCTGCGGACCGACACGTCGGGCGACCCGACGTTCCGCGAGCTGCTGGGCCGCGTGCGATCGGCCGACCTGGCCGCGTACGCGCACCAGGACCTGCCGTTCGAGCGGCTGGTCGAGGTGCTGAACCCGGAGCGGTCGCTGTCGCGGAACCCGCTGTTCCAGGTGCTGCTCGCGTTCCAGAACATGCCGGCGGGCGAGCTGGACTTCCCAGGACTCGTGGTGGCGCAGGAACCGGTGCGGGTCGACTTCGCGAAGTTCGACCTGGCACTCGCGGTGCGCGAGGAGCCGGAGGGCGGGCTGGTCGGTGACTTCGAGTTCAACACCGACCTGTTCGACCGCGCGACCATCGAGGCGTTCGGCTCGCGTTTGCGGGCGTTGCTCGTCCAGCTCGTGGAGAAGCCGCAGCGGCGGCTCAGCGAGTTCGAGGTGCTGCTCGACGGGGAGAGCGACCGGCTGCTCACCTCGTGGAGCGCCACGGAAGGTCCGGTTCCCGCAACGGTTCCCGCGCTCTTCGCCGCGCAGGTGGCGGAGCGGCCGGACGCGACGGCGCTGGTGTTCGAGGACGTCGAGCTGACCTACGCCGAATTGGACGAGCGGGCGAACCGGTTGACACACCTGCTGATCAGCACCGGGGTGGCGGCCGGCGACCTGGTCGCGCTGCGCATGCCGCGGTCGGTCGAGCTGGTCGTCGCACAGCTCGCGGTGCTGAAGGCGGGTGGGGCCTACCTGCCGGTGGATCCCGGTTATCCGGCCGAGCGGATCGAGTACATGCTCGCGGACGCCAAGCCGGTGGTGGTGCTGGACGGCACCCAGGACACCTCGGCCTTCCCTGCCACCGCCCCGGCCGTCGACATCGACCCGGCCCAGCCCGCCTACGTCATCTACACCTCCGGCTCCACCGGCCGTCCCAAGGGCGTCGTCGTCTCCCACTTCGGCGCACACGCCCTGGTCCAGTCCCAGATCGAACGGCTGGCCGTCGGCCCAGGCAGCCGCGTCCTCCAGTTCGCCTCGATCAGCTTCGACGCGGCGTTCTGGGAGCTGTGCATGTCGCTGCTCACCGGCGCCACGATGGTCGTGGCCCCCGCCGACCGCCTGCTGCCGGGCGACCCGCTGACCAAGCTGGTCAACGAGCAGCGCATCACCCACGTGACCCTCCCGCCGACCGCGCTCGCCGTGATGTCGCCGGGAGAGTGGCCGGGCGTCGGCACGCTGGTGGTCGCCGGTGAGGCCTGTCCGCCGGACGTCGTCGCCGCGTGGTCCCGCGACCGCGTGATGATCAACGCCTACGGGCCGACCGAAACCACCGTCTGCGCCACGATGAGCTGGCCTCTGTCCGGTGTGGACGTTCCCACCATCGGCACGCCGATCGTCGGTGCGCGCACCTATGTGCTGGACGAGTTCCTGCGTCCGGTGCCCGTCGGCGTGACGGGCGAGCTGTACCTGGCCGGGGCGGGCGTGGCAGTGGGCTACCTCGGCCGCCCCGGCCTCTCCGGCGAACGCTTCGTCGCCGACCCCTACGGCCCGGCCGGGTCCCGCATGTACCGGTCCGGTGACCTCGCGAGGTGGACGGCCAACGGCGAGCTGGAGTTCGTCGGACGCGCGGACGACCAGGTCAAGGTGCGCGGGTTCCGGATCGAGCCGGGCGAGGTCGAGGCGGCGCTGTCGGCGTGCCCCGGGGTGGCGCAGGCGGCCGTGATCGCCCGTGCCGACCAGCTCGTCGGCTACCTCGTGGCGTCGAGCGGGGAGGACCTCGCGCTGGAGGCCGGTCAGGTCGACGAGTGGCAGGAGACCTACGAGACGGTCTACTCCGACGTCGCGTCCGGTGAGTTCGGTGAGACGTTCGACGGCTGGAACTCCAGCTACACCGGCGAACCCATCCCGCTGGAGCAGATGCGGGAGTGGCGGCAGGCCACGGTCGACAGCATCCTCGCGTGGCGGCCCAGGCGCGTGCTGGAGCTGGGTGTCGGCAGCGGTCTGATCCTCGCGAAGGTCGCGCCGCACGTCGACGAATACGTCGGCACGGACTTCTCACACTCGGTGATCGACTCGTTGCGGGCCCAGATCGCGGCGCGGCCCGAGTTCGCGGGCAAGGTCTCGTTGGACGCCAAGGCCGCGCACGAGCTCGACGGGCTGCCGGCCACGTTCGACACGGTCGTCATCAACTCGGTCGCGCAGTACTTCCCGAACGCCCGCTACCTCACCGAGGTCATCGAGGGCGCGCTGCGGCTGCTCGTGCCCGGTGGCCGGGTGTTCGTCGGCGACGTCCGGAACCTGAGGCTGTTGCCGCAGTTCCGCGCCGCCGTCGAACGCGGCCGCGGCATGATGCCCGCGCCCGAACGCGAGCTGCTCGTCGACCCGAGCTACTTCGCCACCATCCCCGGGGTGTCCGCGGTCGACGTGCGGGTGCAGCGCGGCACGTTCCACAACGAGCTGACCCGCCACCGCTACGACGTCGTGCTGCACAAGCAGATCGACAACGTCGTGTCGGCGCGCGACGCCCGCACGGTGCCGTGGACGAGCCTCGACGACCTGAAGTCGTTGGAGGGACTGGTCCGCGTCACCGGCATCCCGAACGGGAGGCTCGAAGAGGGCATCGGCGTCGATCCAGAGACGCTCTACGAGCTGGGTGCCGCCGCCGTCACGTGGTGTGGCGACACCGAGCTGGACGCGATCTTCACGACCGGCGACGGCGTGCTCACCGACGTGCACCTGCCCGAGCCGAACCGCCCGCACACCAACGATCCCGCCCGTGCGCTCGGCGGTGGCGAACTGGTCAGGGCGGTCCGCGACCACCTGTCCCAGCGGCTGCCCGCGCACCTGGTGCCCTCCGCGTTCGTCGTGCTCGACGAGCTGCCGCTGACCCCGAACGGCAAGATCGACCGGAAGGCGTTGCCCGCACCCGAGTTCCGCTCGGCCGAACGACGTGCCCCGCGCAACGCCGACGAGCAGGTCGTGTGCGCGTTGTTCGCCGAGGTGCTCGGACTGCCCGAGGTCGGCGTCGACGACAACTTCTTCGACCTCGGCGGCCACTCGCTGCTCGCGACGAGGCTGGTCAGCCGCGTCCGTGCGGCGGCAGGCGTCGAACTGGCCGTGCGCGACCTGTTCGAGGCGCCGACCCCTGCCGAGTTCGCCGTGCTGATGAGCGGTGCGGGCAACGCCCGTCCGCCGCTGGTCCGCCGGGAACGCGGCGAGCGGATCCCGCTGTCGCACGCCCAGCAGCGGCTGTGGTTCCTCAACCAGCTCGAAGGACCGAGCGCCACCTACAACATCCCGCTGCCGCTGCGGCTGTCCGGGCCGATCGACGCGGAGGCGTTGAGGCACGCGCTCGCCGACGTCGTGGCCCGCCACGAGTCGCTGCGCACGCTGTTCCCGCAGACCGACGGCGAGCCGTACCAGCACGTCCTGGACGAGGCGGAGCCCGTGCTCGAAATCGTGGACGTCCGGCAGGACGAGCTGGCCGACGCGGTGCGTGAGGCCGCCCGGCACGCGTTCGACCTGGCGGCCGATCTGCCGGTGCGGGCGTGGCTGTTCCGCCTCGGCGCCGACGAGCACGTCCTCCTCCTGCTGCTGCACCACATCGCCGGTGACGGCTGGTCGTGGGCACCGCTGTCGCGCGATCTCGGCGTGGCCTACGAGGCACGTCTTCGCGCGGAGGCTCCACAGTGGACCGAGCTGTCCGTGCAGTACGCGGACTACACGCTGTGGCAGCGCGACCTGCTCGACGAGGTGCTGAACCCGCAGCTGGCGTACTGGGAGCAAGCGCTTGCGGGCTTGCCCGAGCAGATCGAACTCCCGACGGACCGGCCACGTCCGGCAGTGGCGTCCCACGACGGCGACGCCTTCGGGTTCCGCATCTCGACCGGCCTGCACCGTTCGCTGCTCGACCTCGCGAAGTCCGAGCAGGCCACGCTGTTCATGGTCATGCAGGCGGCCCTGGCGGCGTTGCTGACCAGGATGGGCGCGGGAACCGACATCCCGATCGGTTCACCGATCGCCGGTCGCACCGACGAGGCGCTGGACGACCTGGTCGGGTTCTTCGTGAACACGCTGGTGCTGCGGACCGACACGTCCGGCGACCCGACGTTCCGCGACCTGCTGGGCCGCGTGCGGGCCACCGACCTGGCCGCGTACGCCCACCAGGACCTGCCGTTCGAGAAGCTGGTGGAACGGCTGGCGCCGGAGCGGTCGCTGTCGCGGCACCCGCTGTTCCAGGTGATGCTCGCGTTCCAGAACTCCGTGTCCGGTGACCTCGACCTGCCCGGCCTGGCCGCGAGCCTGGAGACCATCGGCGTCGGCATCGCGAAGTTCGACCTGCACCTCAGCCTGGCCGAACGCGTCACCTCCGACGGTGCCCCCGCCGGGGTCGACTGCGCGCTGGAGTATCGCACCGACCTGTTCGACCGGGCCACGGTCGAGGCGCTGGCGGACAAGCTGATCCGGCTGCTGAAGCTCGCCGCGCAGGCGCCGGACCGTCCACTGCGGACGTTCGACCTGCTGCGCACCGAACAGGCCGAGCTGCTCGCCGCCGGACGCGGTGACGTGCGCAAGGTTCCCAAGGTCACCGTGCCCAAGCTGTTCGAATCGCAGGCGTTCCGCACCCCGGACGCCATCGCGGTGACGTTCGAGGGCACGAAGCTCACCTACGAGGAGCTGAACGAGCGCGCGAACCGGTTGGCGCACCTGCTGATCGGCCGCGGTGCCGGGCCGGAGACCGTGGTGGCGCTGGCGTTGCCGAGGTCGGCCGACCTGATCGTCGCGCTGGTCGCGGTGCTCAAGACCGGTGCCGCGTACCTGCCGATCGACGTCGAGTACCCGGCCGAGCGCATCGAGTACATGCTCGCCGACGCCCAGCCGCAGGTCGTGATCACGCCGGAGCTGCTGCGGGACAGCGCACTCGCGGACCAGCCCGACCACAACCCGGCCGACTTCTGCCGCACCTCACGGCTGCACCGCGATCACCCGGCGTACCTCGTGTACACGTCCGGCTCGACGGGCAAGCCCAAGGCCGTCGTGATGCCGACGTCCGGTCTGGCGAACCTGCTGACCTGGCACGCCAGCCGCTTCCCCGGCGGTGTCGGCACGACGACCGCCCAGTTCACCGCCATCGGGTTCGACTTCTCGGTGCAGGAGATCCTCTCCGCGCTGGTCACCGGCCGCACGCTCGCCGTGCCGTCCGACAGCGTCCGGCGCAGTGCCGAGGAGCTCGTGAAGTGGCTGTCCGCCAACGAGGTCAACGAGTTGTTCGCGCCCAACCTGGTGATCGAGTCGCTGTGCGAGGCGGCCGCCGAGATGCGCGCCGAGCTACCCGCGCTCACCGACGTGCTCCAGGGCGGCGAGGCGCTGACGCTGAGCCGCTGGGTGCGCGAGTTCTTCGCCAGGCCGGGACGCAGGCTGCACAACGTCTACGGCCCCGCCGAGACGCACGCCGTCACCACCAGCACGCTGCCGGACGACCCGGCGGACTGGCCAGCGACGTCGTCGATCGACGGCACGATCTCCAACACCCGCATCTACGTGCTGGACGAGCACCTGCGGCTGGTGTCCACCGGTGTGGCGGGGGAGCTGTACCTCGCCGGCAACGGTGTGGCGCGCGGCTACTTCGGCAAGCACGCGCTGACGGCGTCGCGGTTCGTCGCCGACCCGTTCGGCCCGGCCGGATCCCGCATGTACCGCACAGGTGACCTGGTGCGCTGGCGTGCCGACGGGTCGCTCGAGTTCCTCGGCCGCGCCGACGACCAGGTGAAGGTGCGCGGGTTCCGGATCGAGCTGGGCGAGGTGGAGGCGGCACTGACCGCGCAGCCCGGCGTCTCCAAGGCGGCCGTGGTGGTCCGCGACTCGGTCCTGGTCGCCTACGTGGTCGGCGAGGTGGACCGCGAGGACGTGGCGAAGCGGTTGCCGGACTTCATGGTGCCGTCGGCGTACGTGACGCTCGACGAGTTCCCGTTGACGCCCAACGGGAAGCTCGACCGCAAGGCACTGCCCGCACCGGAGACCCGTGTGTCGCGTGCTCCCCGCACGCCGGTCGAGGAGATCCTGTGCGGCCTGTTCGCCGAGGTGCTCGGCGTGGACGTGGCCGGTGTGGACGACGGCTTCTTCGAGCTGGGCGGGCACTCGTTGCTCGCGACGCGGCTGGTCAGCAAGGTGCGCGCGGTGCTGGGCGCCGAGCTGACGGTGCGCGACCTGTTCGAGTCGCCGACGCCCGCCGGCCTCGCCGCGGCGATCGCGTCCAGCGAACGGGCGCGGCCCGCGTTGGTGCGCTACGACCGCAGCCGCGACGTGCCGCTGTCGTTCGCCCAGCAGCGGTTGTGGTTCCTGCACCGGCTGGAGGGCCCGAGCCCCACGTACAACCTGCCGTTCGCGCTGCGGCTCACCGGTGTGCTCGACGTGCAGGCGCTGCGGGCCGCGGTCCGTGATGTGGTCACGCGCCACGAGTCGTTGCGGACGATCTTCCCGGACCACACCGGCCGGACCTGCCGGATCCTCGACGAGGTGCCGGAGGTGGAGTTCGTCGCCGCCACGGACGTCGCGGCCGACCTCGAAGCGGCCGTGCGGTACGCGTTCGACCTCGCGACCGAGCTGCCGATCCGCGTGACGCTGTTCGAGATCTCCGAGACCGAGCACGTGCTGTGCCTGCTGCTGCACCACATCGCCGGTGACGGTTGGTCGCTGGCCCCGCTCATGGGTGACCTCGTGACGGCCTACACCGCGCGGTGCGGTGGTGCTGCTCCACAGTGGACCGAACTGCCGGTGCAGTACGCCGACTACACGCTGTGGCAGCGCGAACTCCTCGGCTCCGAGGACGACCCGCGCAGCCTGGTGTCGCGGCAGATCGAGTTCTGGCGCGGCGCGCTCGCCGGGCTGCCGGACGAGCTGGTGCTGCCGACGGACCGGCCGCGGCCCGCGATCGGTGGTGCCGACGGCGACACCGTGCTCTTCCAGCTCGACGGGGACCTGCACCGAGCATTGGCCGACCTGGCCCGCACGCAGGGAGCCAGCCTGTTCATGGTGTTGCAGGCGGCGCTGGCGACACTGCTGACGCGGATGGGCGCGGGGACGGACATCCCGATCGGGTCGCCGATCGCGGGCCGTACCGACGAGGCGCTGGACGAGCTGGTCGGGTTCTTCGTGAACACACTGGTGCTGCGGACCGACACGTCCGGCAACCCCACGTTCCGGGAGCTGCTCGACCGGGTGCGGACGGCCAACCTGGCCGCGTACGCCCACCAGGACCTGCCGTTCGAGCGGCTGGTCGAGGCACTGAACCCCGAGCGGTCGCTGTCGCGGCAGCCGTTGTTCCAGGTGCTGCTGGCGCTGCAGAACACCCCGGAGGCGGCCGTCGGGCTGCCGGGGCTGGAAGCACGGGTCGAGCCGTTCGGCATCGGGGTGGCGAAGTTCGACCTCACGGTCAACCTCACCGAGCGTTCGTCGGGTGTCGACGCGGTGATCGAGTACCGCACCGACCTGTTCGATCGCGGCACGGTCGAGGCGCTGACCGAGCGTCTGATCACGGTGCTGCGGGCCGCGGTGTCCACTCCGGACGCTCCGATCGGCGAGATCGACGTGCGCACCGAGTCCGAGCGCGTGCTGGTCTTCGACGCCGAACCGGTGATCGACGGCACCATCGCGGAACGGTTCGCCGAGCAGGTCGCCCGCACACCCGACGCGATCGCGATGTCGGCTGGCGGCGTCGAGATCACCTACTGTGAGCTGGACGAGCGGGCGAACCGCCTGGCCAACAAGCTGATCGAGCTGGGCGTGCAGCCGGAGGACGCGGTCGGTGTGCTGCTCGAACGCTCGCCCGAGGTCGTGATCGCCACGCTCGCGATCGTCAAGGCAGGTGGCGCGTACGTGCCGCTGCACCACGGTTTCCCGGCCGAGCGCATGCGGCTCGTGCTGCGCGAGACCGGTGCTCAGCTGCTGATCACCGACCGCGAGACCGACCTCGGTTGTGTCGAGGTCTCGGTCGCGCAGCTGTTGTCGCCGACGGCGGATCCGGGCGTGCGCGGTCACTCCGAACAGCTCGCGTACGTCATGTACACCTCGGGGTCGACCGGTGCGCCCAAGGGCATTGGGATCACCCACCGCGACGTGCTCAGCCTCGCGTTCGACCCGTGCTGGCGCTCAGGGCCGGGGGAGCGGGTGCTGATGCACTCGCCGCACGCGTTCGACATCTCGACCTACGAGCTGTGGGTGCCGCTGCTGACCGGCGCGCAGATCGTCGTGGCACCGCCCGGTGATCTCGACGTGGTCGCGTTGCGGCAGGCGATCACCGGTGTCACCTGCGTGATGCTGACCGCGGGCCTCTTCGGGCTGCTGGCCGACCTCGCGCCGGACTGCTTCGCCGGCGTCCGCGAGGTGTGGACCGGTGGCGACGTGGTGTCCGCGACCGCGATCAAGAGGGTGCTCGACGTCTGCCCGTGCACGGTCGTGCAACACCTTTACGGCCCGACCGAGACGACGCTGGGTGTCACGCACCTGACGTTGACCGCTTCGCAGGCCGTTCCGCCGACCGTCCCCATTGGACATCCGTTGCAGGGCGTTCGCGCCTACGTGCTGGACGAGCGCCTGTCACCGGTGCCCACCGGGGTCGCGGGGGAGCTGTACCTCGCGGGTGCCGGACTGGCCCGCGGCTACCTCGGCCGTTCCGCGCTGACGTCGGAACGGTTCGTCGCCGACCCGTTCGGCCCGGCCGGATCCCGCATGTACCGCACCGGTGACGTGGCGCGGTGGCGGGCGGACGGCACGCTGGAGTTCGCCGGCCGTGCCGACGACCAGGTCAAGGTCCGCGGGTTCCGGGTGGAGCTGGGCGAGGTCGAGACGGCGATCGCCGCGCACCCGGACGTCACCCGTGCCGCCGTGGTCCGCGTCGACGACCGGCTCGTCGGGTACCTGGTGGCGGAGCAGGTGGATCTCGCCGGCCTGCGCCAGGACCTCGCCCGCACGCTGCCCGACTACATGATCCCGTCGGCGCTGCTCGTGCTCGACCGGTTGCCGTTGACCCCCAACGGAAAGCTCGACAGGGCCGCGCTGCCCGCACCGGACTGGGCGGCCTCCGACACCGCCGACGCGCCGCTCACCCCGCAGGAGGAGGTGCTGGCGGGCCTGTTCGCCGAGGTGCTCGGCCTGGCCAGGGTCGGCAGGAGCGACAGCTTCTTCGACCTGGGCGGGCACTCGCTGCTCGTCGCCCGGCTGGCCGCGCGGATCACCGCCGTGCTCGGCGTGACCGTCGGCATCCGCGACCTGTTCGAGGCGCCAACCGTCGCGGCTTTGGCGCAACGGCTGGAGGTCGGCACCGAGCACGACTCGCTGGACGTGCTGCTTCCGTTGCGCACCAGCGGTGACGGGCATCCGCTGTTCTGCGTCCACCCCGCCGGTGGCATCGGCTGGATCTACTCCGGACTGCTGCGCCACCTCGACGACCGGCCGCTGTACGCGTTGCAGGCGCGGGGACTCGGCGGCCCCGACCCGTTGCCGGCCACGATCGAGGAGATGGCGGCGGACTACGCCGAACAGCTCCGCAAGGCGCAGCCGCAGGGCCCGTACCACCTGCTCGGCTGGTCGTTCGGCGGCATGGTCGCGCAGGCGGTGGCGACCAGGCTGCGCGAGCAGGGGGACGAGGTCGCGCTGCTCGCGGTGCTCGACGCGTTTCCGTCGACCTGGGAGGAGGGCCACGAGCTCGGCGAGCAGGACATCCTGCGGCTGCTGCTCAACGCCGTGAACGCCTCGGCTGGCGACCGCCCGCTGACCAGGGAGACCGTGCGCGAGGTGCTGCGTTCCGAAGGCAGCGCCCTCGCGAACCTGGGCGAGCAGCACATCGACGCGATGCTCGAGGTGTTCCTCAACAACAGCACCCTGATGCAGCGCTTCGAGCCCGCGCTCTTCGACGGCGACCTGCTCGTCTTCACCGCGGCACAGGGCCGCACGGAGTCCTCGCCGACTGCTTCGGCGTGGCAGCCGTACGTCACCGGACGCATTGATGACCACTTAGTCGACGCCGACCACGGCGGCATGACGCGACCCGACGCGCTGGCCGAGGTGGCCCGCGTGCTCAACGAAAGGCACTGATCATGACGAACCCGTTCGAGAACGACGACCACCGCTTCCTCGTGCTGGTCAACGACGAGGGCCAGCACTCGCTGTGGCCCGCGTTCGCCGAGGTGCCCGCCGGGTGGCGCGTCGCGTTCGGCGAGGACAGCAGGCAGGCCTGCCTCGCCCACGTCGAGGAGAACTGGACCGACCTGCGCCCGAAGAGCCTGGTGGAGGCCACCCGTGGCTGACACGACGGTGGTCGACGACTACTTCACGCTCGTCGACGACAGCTGCGTGGCGGTGCTGCCGCACGTGCTGAGGATCGCGGCCGAGCTGAGGATCGCCGACCACCTGCCGGCCTCGGCGTCCTCGCTCGCGTCCGTTGTGGACGCTGACACCGACGCGGTGTACCGGTTGCTGCGCGCACTCGCGAGCGTCGGTGTGGTCAGCGAGTCCGGTGGGTCGTTCGAGCTCACCGAGCGCGGGCAGCGGCTGACCACGTCGTGGGCGTCGCTGGTGAACATCGATTCGCAGCTCGCGTGGATCAAGGCCACCGACACGATCCGCTCCGGTCGCTCGTCGTTCGACCAGGTGCACCGCGGGGAGTTCTTCTCGCACAAGGACGACGACCCCGAGGCGAACCGGATGTTCCTGCGCCGCATGCGGGAACGCGCGAGCCGCTCGTACCCGGAGTTCGCGAGCTGTGTCGACTGGTCGGAGAGCTCGGTCGTCATGGACATCGGCGGCGGTGACGGCTACCTGATCGGAACGGTGCTGGCGCACGCCCAGCACCTCAGCGGCGTGCTGTTCGACCGTCCCGCCACCGTCGACGTCGTCGAGGACGCTGGTGTTCCTGCTCGTTTGAGGTGTGAGCGCGGCGACTTCTTCGAGAAGGTCGCACCCGGCGCCGACACGCACCTGATGTGCAGCGTCCTGCACGACTGGACCGACGAGCAGTGCACGCAGATCCTGCGCCACAGCAAGGAAGCTCTGGAACCCGGCGGCCGGCTGCACATCGTGGAAATGATCGTGCCGGACGGCGACGAGTGGCACCCCAGCAAGTGGAGCGACGTCGGGATGATGGTGCTCACCGGGGGCAAGGAGCGCACGCTCCCGGAGTTCTCCTCGCTGCTCGAGGCTTCCGGCTACGCGCTGCGGTCGGTTCGCGCGATCCCGAACTCGTACTTCTCCGTCATCACGGCTGTCTGAAGGATTCTCAGGGGGAATTCCGATGCTGTACAACGACCTGACAATGGGCCACGTCGAGTTCTACGTGGCCGACATCGCGGTGCCGCTGGCCGAGCTGGTCGACGGCTACGGCTTCGAGGTGCTCGGCAGCGTCACCACGCCGAGCCACACGTCCACCGCGGTCGGCCAGGGCGAGATCGTCTTCGTGCTGACCCAGCCCCACGACGACGACCACCCGGCGAGCCTCTACGTCGCGCGCCACGGCGACGGCGTCGCGAACATCGTCCTGCGCACGTCCGACGCGCGCGGCGCGTTCACCTCCGCGGTGTCCGCCGGAGCCCATCCCGTTGTGGTGCCGAAGGAATCCGCCGGCGTGGTGTCCGCGGTGATCGGCGCGTTCGGCGACGTCGTGCACACCTTCCTGCAGGCCCCCGAGGGTTTCATCCCCGGCTTCGGCACGCTGCCCACGCCCGCCCCGCGCGAGGACGGACTGCTGGCCCTGGACCACTTCGCGGTGTGCCTGGAGGCGGGCGACCTCGCCCCGGCCGTCGAGTTCTACGAGTCGGTGCTCGGCTTCTCGGCGATCTTCGAGGAGCGCATCGCCGTGGGCGACCAGGCGATGAACTCCAAGGCCGTGCAGAGCGCCTCGGGCACCGTGACGTTCACGCTGATCGAGCCCGACACGACCGCCAAGCCGGGCCAGATCGACGACTTCCTGAAGGACCACGGCGGCGCCGGCGTCCAGCACATCGCCTTCACGTCGAAGAACATCGTGCGCGCCGTCAGCGACCTGAACCGCCGCGGCGTGCGGTTCCTCGACCCGCCCAAGACGTACTACCGCATGCTGTCCGACCGTCTGGAGCTCGTCCGCCACACGGCCGACGACCTGGAACCGCTCGGCATCCTGGTCGACGCCGACCACGACGGCCACCTGTTCCAGATCTTCACCCGCTCCACCCACCCGCGCCGCACGTTGTTCTTCGAGGTGATCGAGCGCCTGCACGCCCAGACGTTCGGCAGCGGCAACGTCCAGGCGCTCTACCAGGCCGTCGAGATGGAACGTATCACCGCCCAGGAACAGCTGTGAACCTCTTCCCCGCGTTGGCGGACCCCGCGCTGACGTCGATGAACCTCCTCAACGAGATAGCCGAACGCCACCCCGCCGCGATCTCCTTCGCGGCGGGCAGGCCGACCGAGGAACACTTCTGCTACGACGACCTGACGCGGTACCTCGACGCGTACCGCACGTATCTGTTGCAGGACAAGGGCTACACCGACGCGCAGGTGAACCGCGAGCTGATGCAGTACGGCCGCACCCAGGGCGTGATCAACGACCTGGTGGCCCGCAACCTCCTCGTGGACGAGGGCATCACCGCCTCCCCGGAGTCGATCGTCGTGACGGTCGGCTGCCAGGAGGCGATGTTCCTCGTCCTGCGCGCGCTCCGCGCCACCCCGTCCGACGTGGTGCTGGCGGTGGCGCCGACCTACGTGGGCGTGGTCGGCGCGGCCCGGCTGCTGGACATGCCGGTCCTCCCGGTGCGGTCCGGTCCGTCCGGCGTCGACCTCGACGACCTGGTGACACAGCTGCGCAGCGCGCGGGCGGCAGGCCTCCGCCCGCGCGCGCTCTACCTGATCCCGGAGTTCGCGAACCCGTCCGGCGTGAGCCTCGACCTGGAGACCCGCCACCGTCTGCTGTCCCTGGCCGCCTCCGAGGACTTCCTTCTGCTGGAAGACAATCCGTACGGCCTCTTCCAACGCGGCTTCACCACCCGCCCGCCGACGTTGAAGGCGCTGGATTCGTCGTCGCGGGTCATCTACCTGGGCTCGTTCGCGAAAACCGCGGTCCCCGGCGCCCGCGTCGGTTACGTGGTGGCCGATCAGCCGGTGGGCACGGGCCTGCTTTCCTTCGAGCTGGCCAAGCTCAAGAGCATGCTGACGGTGAACACCTCGCCGATCGCCCAGGCCGTGGTGGGCGGCAAACTCCTGGAACACGGCTGCAGCCTGGTCTCGGCCAACGTCCGCGAGGCCGCCATCTACCGCCGCAACATGACGTTGCTCCTGAACGGCCTGGCCACGCGCTTCCCGTCCGCGACCTGGACCGTGCCGTCCGGCGGCTTCTTCGTGGTGCTCTCGGTGGACTTCCACGTGGACGACGCCCTGCTGGCCCACTCCGCATCACGACACGGCGTGCTGTGGACCCCGATGCACCACTTCTACGGCGGCGCAGGAGGCCACAACCAACTTCGCCTGTCCTGCTCGTCCGTGACTCCCGCGCAGATCCCGGAGGGCCTGGACCGCCTGGCGGCCCTGGTCTCCGACGTCAGACGAGCGGCGTGAGGGGCCGGCTGCCCAGGCCGGCCTCGAACGCGTAGATCACCGCGTGCACCCTGTTCCGCAACTTCAACTTCCCCAACAGGTTCTGCACGTGCGACTTGACCGTGTGCTCCGACAACGTGAGCGCCAACGCGATCTCCGCGTTGCTCAACCCACGCGCGATCAGTGCCAGCACCTCGCACTCGCGCCGCGTCAACCCGTCCCGGACAGCAGCCGGCACCTCATCCCCGTGCAACGCCCCGCTGATCATTACGTACCCAGCAGCCGCCATCCGCACCGCCGCCACGAGCTGCTCCGGCGTGGCCGACAGCGGCAACGCCCCGCACACCCCGTCGTCGAACCGCGGCGCCTGCCCGGCTCCGACCGTGAGCACCCGCGTGGTGCACCGCGCATGCCGCACCGCCACGAGGGTTGCCTCAAGCTCCGCATCGCCCTCTCGCACCCCGTGCAACAACAACACATCGGGCCAATACCTGCTGATCGCCCGCCGCACCGCCGCGCCGGGCTCACAGTCGCCGACCACCGCGATGTCGAGATGCGTACCGAGCACCGCCGCGATGCCGCGCCGCGCCAGCACATCCGGCCCGGCCACCAACACCTTGGCCACGTCGGCGTGCGGCTCCTCGGCGCCGGGCAGGGATCGCAGAGCAGGACGGTGGAACTCCAGCGGCTCGACTGCCTCGATCACCTGACGCCTCATCCGCTCCCCCTCGGCCACAGTTGCGACCAACGTAACGGCGGGGGAGCGGGCGGGGCCGCCTTCTTCGAGCGGGCTTCGAGCGGTGGGCGAGGAGACGTCGATCGGGAGGGCTGTGCGCGGGTCGGGTCGCGTTCCAGGTCGCGTAGGTGCTTTACCGAGCTTTGGTTGCGTCATCGCCGCTTCGCGACGATTGCGATTGGGGCTTGACTCCGATCCGAGCACGGTAGCGCCTCGCACCCAAAGTCAAGCCCCAATCGCGAGCGTGCGTGGTCGCTTTTGTGCGGTCGGGTCCCGGAAATTACCGCTTGCCGGTTTTGAATCGGTGGCGCGGAACCCGGTTCACTCGATGGTGTTCATTTTCGCCCGTAATATTGTCGTGATCTTGCGGTAGAGTCGAACACGTGAGCGACCCCCGACTTCCCCTCCTCTCGACCGGCGAGCTGCTGCGCAGCATCGTCGGCAAGGTGACGGAAATCCGGGACCGCGAATATGCGGTGATGCAGGAAATCGCCGAGCTGAACCGGCGCGGAGCGGCCGCCGAACTCGGCTACAAAACTCTGCCGCAGGTGCTGCGGCACGCCCTCCGCTGGGATCCGACGACCGCCCGGCGCTGGGTCGAGCAGGCCGTCCTGCTCAGCAGCGAGATCACCCCGACCGGCAGTGAAGTCGCCGCACGACTGGCGGTGACCGCCGCGGCGGCGGCCGAGGGCACGTTGTCGATCGAGCACGTCGCGGCGGTCGCCGAGGTGATGAAGACCCTGCCCGCCGAGGCCGAACCACACCTGGCCGCACAGGTCGAGGCGCAGGTGGTGGACTACGCCCACGAGCACGCGCCCGCCGAGGTGCGCGCTCGCGGCACGACGCTGACCTACGCGCTGTTCCAGAACGACCCCGAACCGCGCGACCCCGAACCCGAGCCCGCGGGCAACCGGCTCACCCTGCGCCAGAGCAAGACCGGGGACTGGAAGCTCGCGGCGACGATGGACGCGGTCACCGGCGCGAAGTTCGCGACCCTGCTGGATCCGCTGGCCAAGCCCCGCCCGAGCACCGCCGAGGGTCCGGACCCGCGCTCGCGTGACGAGCGCCAGGGCGACGCCCTGGCCGAACTGATCGACCTGACCCTGCGGGCGGACCAGCTGCCCGAACACGGCGGCGAACCGGTCACCCTGACTTTGACGATGGCCTACGAGGACCTGGCTGCGCAGGCCGGAGCGGCGACGCTGGACAGCGGCGAGCGCATCCCGGCCGACCAGGTCCGCCAGCTCGCGTGCAGTGCCGGGATCATCCCGATCGTTCTGGGCAGCCGGTCGCAGCCGCTCGATGTGGGCCGCCGGTCGCGGCTGTTCACCGCCAGCATCCGCCGCGCCCTGGTCGCGCGTGATCACGGCTGTGCGTTCCCCGGCTGCAGTCGTCCGCCGAAGCATTGCGATGCCCACCATGTTCACCACTGGGCCGATGGCGGTGACACCCGCATCGACAACGGTGTGCTGCTGTGCCGCCACCACCACACGCTGATCCATCGCAGCGGCTGGGAAGTCACGATCGAGCAGGGAGTGCCGGTCTTCTATCCACCGGCGTGGCTCGACCCTCAACGCAGACCCAGACGCAACCAGCTCCACACCGCCGCCTGACCCCGACCAGGGGAACGCGAGCGGCCCACCTCACCACCACCTCGACCGCCACGGCCGTGCAGCACCACCACGGCCGTGGCACAGCCATGCCCACAACCCGGCCAGACACAGTCGGAAGCCGCGACAGCGACAAGAGCGATCACCCGAAGACAAGCACCGAGCCCACTGCGGCTATACGACACAAACCGCAAAGCCCCCGCCGCCACGCATTACCAGCGGCGAAGCCGAGGTGCCTCCCCGAAACTGCGAAGGCGAAGCCGAGCCGGACAGCACCTGATGCCACGCTGTTCAAGCGGTAATTTCCGGAACCCGACCGCCAAAACGCAACCACGCACGCTCGCGATTGGGGCTTGACTTTGGGTGCGAGGTGCTACCGTGTTCGGATCGGCCGGGCGCTTTACATGCCCGGCTTTTGAAGGCCGATCTGCGCCTCGCAAGGGCCCCGAAGTCAAGCCCCAATCGCAATCGTCGCGAAGCGGCGATGAAATGACCCGGCTCGTCAAAGCGCCCACGCAACCGCCCACGCAAGGTGACATCACGCAAGCCAGGTGACCCCTCCGCTGGAACCGCCACACACCACAAAAAACCTCCCAGCGGCGCCAGGGCACGGTTAGGCGCCGCCGGGAGAGCCAAACTAGGGCGCCACCGTGAACCCACGCCCGTTCTTCCGCCCCAACCACCCAGCCGCCACCATCGCCTCCAACACCGGCGAAGGCTCGTGCTCGGCAGTCCCGAACGTGTCGTACAACCGCCGCTGAATGGCCAGCGACACATCCAGCCCGATGGTGTCGAGCAGCTTGAACGGCCCCATCGGGTAACCGAAGCCGGCCTCAACGGCCGCGTCGAGCTCCGCAACACTCACACCCCGCTCGAGCAGTCCGATCGCCCGGCTGAGATAGGGGAACAGCAGGAAGTTGACGATGAACCCGGCGCGATCGTGACAGTCGACGGACGTCTTGCCGGTCTGCGCGCAGAACGCCCGGGCCACGCGAGCCGCGTGCGAGCCGGTGGCGTCTGTGAACGCGAGTTCCACCAGCTTCATCGCCGGTGCCGGGTTGAAGAAGTGCAGTCCTACGACGGACTCCGGCCGGGAGGTGGCCTCGGCGCACATCGACACCGGCAGGCTGGACGTGGTCGTCGCCAGCACCGCGCCGGGTTTGCACACGCGGTCGAGTGAGCCGAAGACCGCGCGTTTCACCGCGGTGTTCTCCGCTACCGCTTCGATCACGAGGTCGCAGGAGCTCAGGGCTGACACGTCGTCGACGGTCGAGAGCCGGTCGAGCGCCGCCTGCTTGGTCTCCGCGCTGATCCGGCCGCGCCGCACCGACTTCGTCAGTGAAGCCTGCACGGTGTCCAGTGCGCGGGAGGCCTTTGCGGCGTCACGCGCCACCAGCACGGTGTCGATGCCCGCGGACGCGGCCACTTCGGCGATTCCGCACGCCATGGTGCCCGCCCCGACCACGCCCACCCGGCGTACTGCGGCGTCGGTGGAATCGCGCTGACCGAAGGACTCTGCCGGGTCCTCGCGGAAGCCGCGTCCGGCTTCGGCCAGCTCGCGCAGCAAACCGGTGGGGTGGAACGACTTGTCGCCGGTGCGGTCCATCAGGTCGACCAGCACGTCCTGGGCGACGTCGAGTCCGATGCGGTCCAGCAGTTCCAGCGGTCCGGCCGGCAGGCCGCAGCCGAGGCGCATCGCCGTGTCGATGTCCGAACGGCTCGCGTAGCCCTCCTCCGCCAGCGCGGCGGCTCGGTTGAGGTAGCCGAAGACCAGCTCACGGGCGGCCGAAGCAACGCCGGCACCGAGCGAGAGGGGAGTGAGGCCCAGCGAGTCCAGCAACCGGGCGGCACGTGAGGCGGACGCGGCCGACGTCATGGGCGTGAGCAGCAGCTCCGCCCCGCCACCGGCGGGCGGTGGTAGCGGCACGCGCAGGCCGACGACGTGGGACGGACGGCCGGACAGCGCGGCCAGCTGCTCCACCGACGACGTGAAGACCACGGGGACCAGCAGTGTCTCCAGTGGACAGACGGCGTCGAGGCGTTGCAGCAGCGCGGCTTTCTCGGGTGCGACATCGGGTGTGGTGTCGATGACGATGTCGGCGCGCACGAGTGCGTCGAGGTCCTCGGACTGGACCACGTCGTGGCCGGTGTCGCGCAACGCGTCCGGCACCCACGTGCTGGTGCCGAGCACGCCGATGACTGTTCGCCGTTCGTCCATGGTGCTTCCCCCTGGGTGCGGTGTCAGCTCGCCTGCTCCGCGAAACGGGTGATCGCGGGCAGCAGACGGGCGCGGGTCTCGTGGTCCTCGACGCCCAGTCCGGCGTCGGGTGCCAGGCACAGCACGCCGACCTTGCCGGTGTGCTCGTTGCGGTGGACGGCGGCGGTGGCCGCGCCCGCCTCGTTCAGACCGACCGTTGTGGACAGTGTCGGGTGCACGAGACCCTTGCAGATCAGGCGGTTCGCCTCCCAGGCCTCGCGGTAGTTGGCGAAGTGGGTGCCGATGATGCGCTTGAGGTTCATCCACAGGTAGCGGTTGTCGTACTCGTGCTGGTAGCCCGAGGTCGACGCGCAGGTGACGATCGTGCCGCCGCGGCGCGTGACGAAGACCGAGGCGCCGAACGTCGTGCGGCCGGGGTGTTCCAGGACGATGTCCGGGTCCTCGCCGCCGGTCAGGTCGCGGATGCGGGCGCCGAAGCGCTTCCACTCCGCGGGGTTCTGGCGGTCGCCCTGCCAGAACTCGTAGTTCTCCTCGGCGCGGTTGATCACCAGCGAGGCGCCCATGTCCTGCACGATCCTCGCCTTCTCGGCGTTCGAGACCACGCAGACCGGGATCGCGCCGCCGTTCAGCGCGAGCTGGGTCGCGTAGGAGCCGAGGCCGCCGCCGGCGCCCCAGATCAGGACCACGTCGCCCTGCTTCATGCCGGCGCCGTTGCGCGACACCAGCTGCCGGTACGCCGTGGAGTTCACCAGGCCGGAGCAGGCCGCCTCCTCCCACGTGAGGTGGCGCGGCTTCGGCATCAGCTGGTTGGCCTTGACGACCGCGAGCTGGCCGAGGCCGCCGAAGTTCGTTTCGTAGCCCCAGATCCGCTGCTCGGAGTCGAGCATCGTGTCGTCGTGGCCGTCGGGCGACTCCAGCTCCACCGAGAGGCAGTGCGCGACGACCTTGTCGCCCGGCTGCCACCGGGTCACGCCGGGGCCGGTGCGCAGCACCACGCCCGCGAGGTCCGAGCCCACCACGTGGTAGGGCTGGTCGTGCCGGGCCGCCCACTCGCTGGTGCGGCCGTAGCGCTTGAGGAACTGGAAGGTCGACACCGGCTCGAACAGCGCGGTCCAGACCGTGTTGAAGTTGATCGCGCTCGCGGCGACGGCCACCAGGGCCTCGCCGGGACCGAGCTGCGGCGTCGGCACGTCCTGCACGTGCAGCGACTTCGAGGGGTCCTTGTCGCGGCTCGCCATGCCCTCGAACATCGAGACCTCGTCCTCGCGCACGAGGCAGCCGCGGTAGTGGTCGGGGACGGCGAGCGCGGCGAAGTCCTCGCGGCTCGCGTCATCGGAGAGGATTGCGTCGACAATCTGCTGCACGAATCAATGTTAACGAGCGAACAATTCGCAGAGGACCCCTAACAGCGGCGGAAACCCTTAAGGGGGTGGTTGTACAGGGGTGTCCAGCGGAAATCGAAGCGCATAGCCTTCCTGCGGACATATATCCGCGTACGGTCAGGAGGACCTGTGATGGTCGCCGACGAATCCTGCCATTGTGGCTGCGCTCTCGCCGCCTGGGCGGAGGGCGATTTCCGGAATCCGGTCGGCATCATCGGGTGTGGCAGCTACCTGCCGCCGCGCGTGGTGCCCAACGAAGAGGTGGCCGCGGCCGCCGGGGTGACGGCGAGCTGGATCGAGGAGCGCACCGGCATCCGCAGCCGGCGGTTCGCCGACGAGAGCCAGGCCGCGTCGGACCTCGCCGCACTCGCCTGCGAGGAGGCGCTCGCCGACGCCGGCATCACGGCGGCCGACGTCTCGGTGATCGTCGTCGCGACGTCGACGCCCGACTCGCCCCAGCCGCCGACGGCCTGCGTCCTGCAGCACCTGATCGGTGCCCACAAGGCGTCCGCGTTCGACGTCAACGCCGTGTGCAGCGGTTTCGTCTTCGCGCTCGACGTGGCCCGGCGCATGGTCGACCAGGGCGGGTTCGCGCTCGTCGTCGGCGTCGACGTGTACTCGCGCATCATCGACCCGGCGGACCGGCGCACCGCGGTGCTGTTCGGCGACGGCGCGGGCGCGGTCGTGCTCGGACCGTCCGCCACCGGCTCGATCCACGGCGTGCGGCTCGCGAGCTTCGGCGCCCACCGCGACCTCATCCGGGTGCCCGCGGGCGGCAGCCGCATCCCGCCGTCGAAGGAGTCGCTGCTCGCCGGCGAGCACTACTTCCAGATGAACGGCAGGGCGGTCCGGGAATTCGTGAAACAGGAGGTTCCGCCTGCGGTTCAGGATTTCATCGGACATCTTCCGGTGAACGCGGGGGCCGTCAGGCACTTCATTCCGCACCAGGCGAACCAGGTCATGCTCCGCGAACTGGTGACGGAACTCGGTCTGCCCAACGTGCGAATGCACGAAACCGTTGCCGAGTTCGGCAACACGGGCGCCGCGTCCATTCCCGTCACGCTCGCCGCCGCCCGCACGGAAATCCAGCGCGGCGACGACGTCCTGCTGACCGCGTTCGGCGGTGGCATGGCGATGGGCCTCGCGCTGGTGCGCTGGTGAGAAGCACGAGAACGACAGAGGGCCGCCGATCCACGATCGGCGGCCCTCGGTTCACGCACTCACGAACGGGCAGGTGCCGCTGCCGGAGCAGCCGCGGCCACGGGAGCGGCCACGGGCTTGCCGGGCAGCCACCGCAGCGCCACGAACGCGGCGCCGAGCGAGAACATCGCGCACAGGATCATGGTCACCTGCATGCCGGACAGGTAGGCGTTGATCGCCTCGGTCCGCAGCCCCGCGAACGCGGCGGAGTCGCCACCGGCGGAAGCGATCGCACGCAGCGTGCCACCGAGCGAACCCGCTGCGGCATCACGGGACGCCTCCGGCAGAACGTCCACAGAGGACCCGATCGTCGTCCGGTAGACGACACCGAGCACACTGCCGACGACCGCGACGCCGAGCGCGCCCGCGACCTGCCGCACCGTGCCGGACACCGCCTGGCCCGCACCCGCCTTCACCGGCGGGACGACGGACATCAGCGCCGCCGTCGCCGGAGCGGTGATGCAGCCCCAGCCCAGGCCGTAGACGAGCTGGGCGAGACCCAGCACCCAGATGTTCGTGTCCGCACCGACCAGGCTGAACGCCGCGAACGCCACGGCCATGGCGAGCGAACCGCCGATGACGACCGCACGAGGCCCGAACTTCACGGCGAGCTTCGGGCTGCGCGTGGACATGACCACCGTGCCGACACCCATGGGCAGCATGAGCAGACCCGCCGTGCGCGGCGAGAACCCGTGCACCGCCTGGAAGTACAGCGAGGTGATGAACAGCGCGCCGATCATCGCGAAGAACGCCAGCGAGATCGCCATCGTGCCCGCGGAGAACTTGGTCTCCTTGAGCAGCTTCACGTCCAGCGCCGGCGACTCGATCCGCCGCTCCACGACGACGAGCAGCGCGATGAGCACGACACCCGCGACGAGCGAGCCGATCACGGGCAGCGCGAGCCAGTCGTTGCGCTCGCCACCGGTCACGATGCCGTACACCAGCGCGCCCACGGCGAGGATCGACAGCACCACGCCGACCGGGTCGAACTTGGTGTTCGCGGGGTTGCGGGACTCCGGCACCAGCCACGCGATCAGCGCGACGCCGATGATCACCAGCGGCACGTTGATCAGGAAGACCGAACCCCACCAGAACGACTGCAGCAGCAGGCCACCCGCGAGCGGACCGACGGCGATGGCGATGCCGGCGGCACCCGCCCACGCGCCGATCGCCTTGGGACGCTCGGCCGGCGGGAAGGCGTTGATCAGGATCGCCAGCGTCACGGTCGGCACGACCGCGGCACCGACGCCCATCACGGCACGCCAGACGATCAGCTCGCCGATCGAGCCCGAGTAGGCGGCGAACAGCGACGAGACGCCGAAGATCACGATGCCCGCGAGCAGGGTCTTCTTGCGGCCGAACCGGTCGGCGCAGACACCGCTCGTGAAGATGAACGCGGCGAACGAGATCAGGTAGGAGTCGAGCGCCCACTGCAGGCCCGCGGTGGACGCGTTCAGGTCGCGCTGAATGGTGTCCAGTGCGACGTTCAGAATGGTCAGGTCCATTACGACGACCAGACCAGTCAGTGCCAGGAGAATGAGGACGGCCTTGCGCCGCCCAGGGCTGAGTTCAGTGTTCGTCATAGCCTTTTCCTCGGCTGTTCGGCGTGGTCGGGTCGTTCATTCGGTCCACGGCAGGTCGTAGACGACCCCGGTGGAGAGCATGGTCGCCCGGCCTCCCGGGCACATGCAGACGAGCGCTTCGGTGCCGTCCTCCACGGCGTGGAAGTGGCGGGTCGAACCGGCGGGCACGAGCAGCGCCTGACCGGGGCGGACGACGCTGGTCTCGCCGTCCACGGTGAAGGAGAACGCGCCTGACGTGGGCATCCACACCTGGTCGCGGTCTATCGAGTGCGGGGGAGGGGACTGCGGGGACTCCATCCGGATGCGCCACGTGCTCAAGTGCGAGCTGCCCTGGCTCGGCGCCGCGAGCCCGAACATGGTGGCGATCGGGGTGGTGTGGGTACGGGCTGGGCTTTCGCTGACTATGACCATGCGCGTGGCACTTCCTCTGGGTCGTTTCGATGGTTAGTAAAGCGGGTTGACACAGGCGAGTCAAGCGTGTTTACTCGATCGAGTAAACCTGCCTGACACACGGAGTTGAAATGCGTCTTATCAGCGAGACCGAAGAGCGGACGACCCGGACGCCGGCCGGGCTCATGGCGGGTCTCGCCGCCCCGAGCCAGGGCAGCAACCAGATCAGCACGTGGCGCGTCGAGATGGCCGCCGACATCGACTCGCCGCTGCACGTGATCACCGCCGACCAGGTCTGGACGATCACCGAAGGCACCTGGGAGTTCACCGTCGAGGGCGAGACCGTGAAGGCCACGGCGGGTCAGACCGTCGTGCTGGCTGCCGACGAGCCCCGGCAGTTCCGCGTCGTCAGCGGTCCCGGCCAGGCGATCGTCGCCATGCTGCCGACCGGCCAGGCCGGTGCGCCCGGCAACGACGCCCGCCAGAACCTTCCCTGGGCCCAGTAGTCCCGAGGGGTCGCCGGTGAACGCGCCGGCGGCCCCTTTCTCTTCCACCGCCACGAACCGGGGGACCTCGCGATGTCCGAACAGACCGAACTGCCCACGTTCCCGATGGAGCGCGGGAAGTGCCCGTTCGACCCGCCGCCGCAGTACGGCGAGCTGCGGGAGAAGGAGCCCGTGTCGCAGGCGACGCTGCGCAACGGCTCGACCGCGTGGCTGGTCACCAGCCACGAGCACGTGCGGCAGATCCTCGCCGACCCGCGCGTGAGCTCCGACCGTCAGCTGCCAGGCTGCCCGCGGCTGATCCCCGTGCCGCCGGCGATGATGAACCCGTCGTCGCGGCCGCTCGTCGCGATGGACCCGCCGGAGCACACCGAGCACCGCCGGATGGTCACCGCCGAGTTCACCGTCAAGCGCGTCCAGGGCATGCGTCCGCGCATCCAGGAGATCGTGGACGAGCACATCGACAAGATGCTCGCCGGCGACGGCCCCGCCGATCTGGTCGACGCGCTGGCGCGGCCCGTGCCGTCGCTGGTGATCTGCGAGCTGCTCGGCGTTCCGTACGAGCGGCACCACGACTTCCACCGCATCAGCGAAGTCATCGTGCACGGCGACAGCACGCCGCCGATGGTCGGCGCCGCGATCATGGAGCTGCGGGCGTTCCTCGGCGAACTCGTGGCCTCCAAGGAGGAAGCACCCGGTGAGGACCTGCTGAGCAGGCTCGTCGTGCGCTACCAGGAGACCGGTGAGTACGACCGCGAGCGCGTCATCAGCACCGCGCAGATCCTGCTCAATGCCGGGCACGAGACCACGACGAGCATGATCGGCCTCGGCACCCTCGCGCTGCTGGAACACCCCGAGCAGCTCGCGTTGCTGCAGAACGACCCCTCGCTGATCCCCGGCGCCGTGGACGAGCTGCTGCGTTACCTCAGCATCGCGGACATGGCGACGTTCCGGACCGCGACCGAGGACATCGAGATCGCCGGCACGGTGATCCCCGCCGGTGAGGGCCTGATCGCACTGGGCGCCGCGGCGAACCGCGACAGCTCGGTGTTCCCCGACGCGGACACGCTGGACGTGCGCCGCCACCCGCGCCAGCACGTGGCGTTCGGCTACGGCATCCACCAGTGCCTCGGGCAGAACCTCGCCCGCCTGGAGCTCGAGATCGTGTTCACCACGTTGCTGCGCAAGGCTCCCGGCCTCAAGCTCGCCGCGCCGCTCGAGTCGCTGAGGTTCCGCAGCGACGGCCTGCTGTACGGCATCTACTCGTTGCCGGTGACCTGGTGACGGACCCCCTTGACGCGGGCCGGCGGGATTCCGCCGGCCCGCTTCTCGATCAGCTGGCAGTGGCCGGACTCGTGCGGCGCGAACGGGATGCGCGCGACCACGGCCGCTGGGAGGAGATGGCATCCTCATTCGCCCCCGATTCCGTCGTGCACATCAGCTGGTTCCACGGCAGCGGTGCCGAGTTCGTCGCCGGTTCGCGCAAGATCGCCGCGAGCGGGCTGACGGGACGGCACCGCCTGTGGCCGTCTTTGGTGCGGTGCAACGGAGATCGCGCCATCGCCGAGACCGACATGGCGGTCGAGCTGCGTCGCCGCGTCGGTGGCGTCGAGGTGGACAACACGGCGTACGCGCGCCTGCTCACCAGAGCGCGCCGCACGCCGGACGGCTGGCGCATCGTGCGGTTCGAGTCGATCTACCAGCGCGATGCGCTCGTGCCCGTTGTTCCCGGCACGGCACCGGAAATCCGGCCGGAGGACCTGGAGAAGTACCGGCCCTCCTACCGCTTCCTCTCCTACCTGATGGCGCTCGACGGACACGAGCTCGCCCAGGACCTGCCGGGTGACGACCGGCCAGAGCTGGCCCGCGCCGTGCGGGACGCGGCGCTGGACTGGCTCGACACGGGCCGGTGAGCCGGTCACGACGCCGCTGCCTTGGTCATCGCACCGGCCTGGATCGCGGCGGCGAGGTCCCTGCGGCTGCGCACGTCGAGCTTGCGGTAGATCCGCGTCAGGTGCTGCTCGACCGTGCTCACCGTGAGGTACAGCTTCGTGGCGATCTTGCGGTTGGTGTGGCCCTCCGCCACGAGCAGCGCGACCCGCTGTTCGGCGTCGGTGAGGCAGTCGAGCGGCGCGGTCCGCGGAGCGGGGTTTTCCGCGACGCGGCGGCGTGCGGGCTCGGCGGGAACGAGATCGGCCGGCAGCCCCAGGAGTTCCGGCTCCACGCCGCACAGCTGCACCTGCCGGTGGGCGCGGTGGGCGAGCAGCTGGGCCTCGCGCAGATCGCCCTCCTCCTGGTGTGCCTTGCTGAGCGCGGCCAGGGTGTGCGCGAGATCCACGCGGTCGCCGCACCCCTGCAGCACGCGCACCGACTCGCGCAGCAGGTCGAGCCGACGCCGGCCGGTCGCCCGCACGGCCAGCAACCGCAGCGCGACACCCCTGTCACGAGGGCTGGCCGGTTCGGGCCGGGACGGTTCGACCTCCGCGCGCAGCACGCTGTCGGCGGCGGCGTGGTCGCCGAGAACGAGATGCGCCTGGGCGATCCCGATCCGCCACGGCACGAGCGCCGGGACGTCGAGCTGCCACGCGGCCATCAGCTCACCGCAGCGCCGGAAGTCGGCGAGCGCGTCGGCCGCGTGGCCGGTCGCGAGCCGGTACTGCCCCCTGGCGCACAGGTAGTGCAGCCCGTAGGTGGTGCGGAACATGCTGTCCGGCACGGGAACCGCGAGGTACGTCGCCGCTTCCTCGATCCTGCCCAGCGCGACGGTGGCCTGGATCATCGCGGCGAGCGGCACGCCCACCGCGACACCCCAGCTCTTCGGCGGCACGAGCGACAACGCGGCGTGCGCACGGCGCCGAGCGGCCACCGGGTCACCGCGCCGCACGGAGATCATCGCCTGGCCGGCGGCGAACATCGCGTGCATGGTGGGGCGCCTGTGCTCCTGGGCCTGCCGCACCAGCTTGTCGCACCAGCGTTCCGCGCTGTCGAGCCGGTCGGCGTAGATGAGCGTGGCGACGGCGGAAGCGGCGACCGGGCTCGCGATGTCGCGCTGCGCAACGGTGTCCAGCACCTGCTCGATCCGGTCGAGCGCCTTGGTGTCCTTGCGGTGCTTGGCGACGAACGCGATCGAGGCAGGGACGGGGGAGTCCCCGGTCATCTCGGGATAGGTGCACGACAACAGCCAGCGCAGCGCGTCGAGCTCGTCGTCGCCGCCGAGCGTGCCCAGCGCGTCCCTGGCCTCGTCGAGCCGTCCGTGCCAGAGCAGATAACCGATGGGGCTCAACGCGTCCGGGCCCTCGATCCGGCCCGCGCGCACGGACTCGACGAGGTGCGGCAGGTACTGGTGCACCGAACCGGGGTCGACGTGCCACTTCGCCAGCGCGAGCGCGCTGATGATCACCGTGCGGTTGTCGTCGTCCGGTTCGGCGCGCAGGGCGAGCTGCAGGAAGCGGATCGCGAGCTTGAGGTCGTTGTCCCGCAACGCCTGCGCTGCCGCCTCCTGGAGCTGGGCCGCCGCGCGCGGGACCGCGGTGGACTCGCCTTCGAGCAGGTGCCGTGCGACGTTCGACGCCGACGCGTTCGTGGTGTCGAGCAGCCGGGCGACGGCCACGTGCAACGACTTGCGCTCGTCGGTCTGCATGCCGTCGATCACCGCGGACCGCACCTCGTCGTGGCGGAACCGGCCGTCGTGCAGCAAACCCGCGTCGGTCAGCGTGGTGAGCGCCGCCGTCGCCTTGGCGGCGGGGATGTCGAGCAGGTCGGCGAGCTTGTCGGCGGGCACCGCCTCGTCCACCACGGCCAGCGCGCGGGAGATGCTCGTGGCCACCGGACCGCAGCGGGTGACGCAGGAGATCACGGCGTGCCGGAAGCCGTCGCCGTCGTGCAGCAGGGCTTCCAGCAGCAAGGGGTTTCCGCCCGTGCGGCGGAACAGGTCTTCGGCGGCAGCGGCCTGGCGGCCCAGGCGCGTGCCCGCGAGTTCGGCGACCCCCGCGGGGGAGAGCGTCCTGGTGACGAGGTGCAGGAGGTCGGCGGTCTTGGCGATCTCGGCGCGGAATCCGGCGTAGCCGGCGGACACCTCGGCCGACTCGGTGAGGATCAGCAGCACGCGCAACGAGCTCAGCCTGCGGGCGAGGTAGAGCAGGAAGCACAGCGACGCCGCGTCGGCGTGGTTGACGTCGTCGATCTGGATCACGACCGGGCTGCACCCGGCGAGGTGGCGCACCATGGCCAGCACCCCGTGCAGCACCTGGCGCGGGACGGGCGCGCTCTCCTGCGCGTCACTCATCTCCGCGCTCAGAGCGCCGATCTCCAGCAGCTGGTGCAGCAGCTGGGTGCGTTCCCCGCACAGCTCGATCCCGCTGAACAGCTGGCTGAGCACGCCGAACGCGACGTTCTGCTCACCGCGCGAGGCGGTGGCGCGCAGCAGCGAGGTGTCCGACGTGCCCACCATCGCGCCCGCGGTCCGCAGCAGGGCCGTTTTGCCCGTTCCAGGAGGGCCGCTGATGAGCACCGTGCGGCCGTCGCTCATCAGCGATCTTGTGAAAGCGTTCTCTAATTCACCCAGTAAGTCTTCGCGCTCGACGAGGTTCATCGTGAAGTAATTCCCCCCAATGCGTGCGGACGCGGCGGCTTGCGTCCTTCTTCGCCCAGGGCATTCGGCGTTGCCCCCCGACTGCTGTGCCGAATCCGAAGATCTGCCGAGCGCGAGCGTAGCCAGGATGAGGGGTGTCGGGCGGGATGCTCATGTGATCACACATGCCGTTCTCGAGCCATCCACGTGGATCACGTTGTGTGACGAAAGTTCAACGCTCCGGAGCGTCTCACCACGAAGTGAGTAAAGCGACTTGCCACAACTTGTGTCAAGATTGTCAGGTGCACCCCGACGACCCCCTAGCGCGCACCGAGCTGACCTTCGTTCTCGGCATGGCCTTCCAGCTCGTGGTGGCCGAGTTCGTGCGGCGCCTCGACGCCGAGGGCTACGCTGACCTGCGGCCCGCCCACGGAGCCGTGTTCCAGGCGCTGCGCGGCCGCGGCGCCACGAGCACCGAGCTCGCCGAACGTCTGGGGGTCACGAAACAGGCAGCCGGGCAGATGGTCGCGGATCTGGAACAACGCGGTTATCTCCGCCGCGTCGACCATCCCGACGGCGGGCGCCGCCGGCTCGTCGTGCTGACGAGCAAGGCCGACGAACACATGGCCGTCGCCGGGCAGGTGCTCTACAAGCTGGAAGCGGAGCTGTCCGCACGGCTCGGCGAGGAAAACCTCCTGCAGCTGCGGACGGGATTGTCACAGCTCATCCGGGAATTCGCCGGAGCGGACCTTCCGCCATTGCGTCCCGCGTGGTGAATTGACCCTTTAAGGGTCTTGGCCGGTCGCATTCCAGGGGCACTCTAGGGGTGCCGGAGATCGGCGTCGCGAGGTCAGGATGTCCATGAATCGAGCACGGATTCATGGGGGAGTGACTCTTGCGCACCAAGGACTGCGACAACAGCTTTCGGCTGATGGCCGTGCACGCCCATCCCGACGACGAGTCGAGCAAGGGCGCGGCCACCATGGCCAAGTACGCCGCGGACGGCGCGCAGGTGCTCGTGGTGACCTGCACGGGCGGCGAACAGGGCGACGTGCTCAACCCGGAGATGCCGGACTGCCCCGACATGGGTTCGACGCGCCGGGCCGAGCTGGCGCGGGCGTGCGAGCTGCTCGGCGTGCGGCACCAGCTGCTCGGGTTCGCCGACTCCGGGCTGGGTGAGCAGGCGCCGGGGTGCTTCGCCCGCCAGCCGCTCGACGTCGTGACGGCGCCGCTGGTCCGGCTGATGCGCGAGTTCCGGCCGCACGTCGTGCTGGCCTACGACAGCACGGGTGGGTACCCGCACCCGGATCACGTGATGTGCCACCGTGCCGCGGTCGAGGCGTTCGACGCGGCCGGCGACCCGGACCGCTTCCCCTCGCACGGTCCCGCGTGGGCGCCCAGCAAGCTCTACTTCCACGTCGGCCTGCACCCGGCACGCCTGGCCGCGCTGCTCGACGCCGCGCAGGACCGGCCGCAGTCGTGGGCCGCCGAGGTCGAAATGCTTCTCGCGCACGACCCGTGGCCCACGTTGCCGATCACCACCCGCGTCCCGTGCGGCGAGCACTTCGCCACCAAGGAGCGCGCGCTGCGCGCCCATCGAAGCCAGATCGACCCGCGCGGCTTCTGGTTCGTCTTCCCGGCCGACGTGCAGCGCGCCGCGTGGCCGACCGAGGACTTCCACCTCGCCCGCACTCGGGTGCACACCGAACTTCCGGAGAACGACCTCTTCGCGGGCATCGCCGAGACGGCCCCGCTGCGGCTCGTCGGCTGAAAGGGACGTACATGTCTGGAAACGACGCGATCGCCGTCATCGGCCTGTCGTGCCGGCTGCCCGGCGCGCCCGACGCGCGCTCGTTGTGGCATCTGCTGGCCGACGGCCGTTCGGCACTCGTCGACGAGGCACCCGGCCGTCCCGGTCTGGGCCGCGGTGGCTACCTGACCGGGATCGACCTCTTCGACCACGACTTCTTCGGCATCTCCCCGCGCGAGGCGGCGGCGATGGACCCGCAGCAGCGGCTCGTGCTCGAGCTCAGCTGGGAAGCGCTGGAGGACGCGGGAGTTCTTCCCGCCGAGCTGCGCGGTACGCGGACCGGGGTGTTCGCCGGGTCGATCGCGGACGACTACGCGACTCTCGTGCGGTCGAGCGACTCGGTGACCCAGCACAGCCTGACGGGTCTGCAGCGCGGCATCATCGCGAACCGCGTCTCGTACTTCCTCGGCCTGCGCGGGCCGAGCATGACCGTCGACACTGGACAGTCGTCTTCCCTGGTGGCCGTGCACCTCGCCTGCGAGAGCCTGCGTGCGGGGGAGTCCGGCATCGCGCTGGCCGCCGGTGTGCAGCTGAACCTGGCGCCCGCGAGCAAGGTCGTCGCCGACCGGTTCGGCGGGCTGTCGCCGGACGGGGAGTGTTTCACGTTCGACGCGCGCGCCAACGGGTACGTGCGCGGCGAGGGCGGCGCCGTCGTGGTGCTGAAGCGGTTGACGGACGCGGTTGCCGACGGCGACCGCGTTCTCGCTGTGATCCGCGGCAGTGCCGTCAACAACGACGGTGGTGGTGACGGGCTCACCGCGCCCGAGCAGGCCGCTCAGGAGGCCGTGATCCGGCTGGCGCACGAGCGGGCGGGGACCTCGCCGTCCGACACGTGCTTCGTCGAGCTGCACGGCACGGGCACCCGCCTCGGCGACCCGGTCGAGGCCGGGGCGATCGGTGCCGTGATCGGCGCCGGGCGCGCGGAGCCGGTGCTGGTGGGTTCGGTCAAGACGAACATCGGGCACCTGGAGGGTGCGGCCGGTGTCGCCGGGCTGGTCAAGGCCGTGCTGGCGATCAGCCACCGGCAGTTGCCGCCGAGCCTCAACCACGTCACGCCGAACCCGGCAATTCGGCTGGACTCGCTGGGCATCCGCGTGAACACCGCCCTGAGCCCGTTGCCCGGCAAGGACTTCATCGCCGGGGTCAGCGCGTTCGGTGTGGGCGGCACGAACTGCCACGTCGTGCTGTCGGACTGGGAAACGCCCGTTCAGGACGCTCCCGCGGACCCCGCCGTCACGCCCTGGCTGATTTCCGGTCGTGAGCCGCAGGCCGTGCGTGATCAAGCCGCCCGTCTGATCGAGCACCTCGAACGGAACCCCGATCTTTCCCCCGCCGCGGTCGGCCGGTCACTGGCCACCCGCCGCACGAGGTTCGAGCACCGCGCGGTCGTCGTGAACGGCAACGTGGACGAGCTGCGCGTGCTGGCGGAGGGCGGCGCGTCCGCGGGCATCGTCGAGGGCAGCGGTTCGTGCGAGCGGGTCGCGTTCGTGTTCCCCGGCCAGGGTTCGCAGTGGGTGGGCATGGCCGTCGAGCTGCTGGACGCCTCGCCGGTCTTCGCGGAACGGATGCGGGAGTGCGACGCCGCGATCCGCGAGTACGCCGGCTTCTCGGTGATCGACGTCCTGGACGACGCCGAGGCGTTGGCCCGCATCGAGATCCTGCAGCCGGTGCTGTTCGCGGTCATGGTCTCGCTGGCCGCGCTGTGGGAGTCCTACGGCGTCGTGCCGTCCGCCGTGGTCGGCCACTCCCAGGGCGAGATCGCCGCCGCGCACATCGCGGGCGTGCTGACGCTGGAGGACGCCGCACGGATCGTCGTGCTGCGCAGCAGGCTGTTCGCCGAGGAGCTGGCCGGCAATGGCGCCGTCGCCTCCGTGGCGCTGCCGCTCGACGAGGTTCGCGCGCGGCTGTCCGACGAACTCAGCATCGCCGGGATCAACGGGCCGCGCTCGGTCACGGTCGCCGGGCCCGTCGGCGCATTGCAGTCCTTTGTGGACGGCTGCGTCGCGGACGGCCATCGCGCGAGGGTGATCGCCTCGACCGTCGCGTCGCACTGCGCCCAGGTCGAACCGCTGCGCGAGCAGCTGCTGGACCTCCTGGCGCCGGTGACGCCGCAGCCGGGCGAGATCCCCTTCTACTCCACCGTGACCGGCACGCTGCTCGACGGCGAGCAGCTCGACGCGCACTACTGGTTCCGCAACGCGCGGGAACCCGTCGACTTCGTCGCCGCCGTCACGTCGCTGCTCACCGACGGTCACCAGGCGTTCGTCGAGGCGAGCGCGCATCCCGTTCTCGCTGCGGCCGTGGGAGAGATCGCCGAGCACGCGGGTGCCGATGTCGTGGCAGTCGGGTCGACGCGCCGGGACGACGGCGGGCTCGCCCGGTTCGTCACGTCGGTCGCCGAGGCCGCGGTGCGCGGTGTCGAGGTCGACTGGAGCGCCGCGTTCGACGGCGGACCCGGTGCCGACCTGCCGACCTACGCCTTCCAGCGCACGAGCCACTGGATCGAGACCTCCACGAGCACCGAGGCCGAGGCCCCCTCGTTCGCCCGAACCGAGGCGCCGGTCGTGGACCAGCGCGAACGGCGTTCGATGCTGGAACTGGTCTGCGCGCACACCGCCGCGGTCTCCGGACGCGCGGCGCTCGGGCCCGGCCAGGCGAGCAAGGCGTTCAAGGAACTCGGGTTCGACTCGCCGATGTCGAGCCAGCTGCGCAACCGGCTCGCCGCCGCGACCGGTCTCGCGCCCGCGACCAGCGTCGTGTTCGACCACCCGACGCCCGAGCTGCTCGCCCGGCACCTCACCGAGCTGGCAGGGGAGTCCACTCAGGACGCCGTGGAGTCCGCGCCCGTCGTGGACACCGAGGACCCCGTCGTCATCGTCGGCATGGCCTGCCGCCTGCCCGGCGACATCCGTTCGCCGGAGGACCTCTGGCGGCTGCTGATGGACGAGGGCGACGCGATCTCCGACTTCCCGGCCGACCGCGGCTGGCGGGTCGAGGACCTCTACGACCCCGACGGCACCCGCGCGGGCACCTCCTACGTGCGGCAGGGCGGGTTCCTGCACGACGCGGCGCAGTTCGACCCGGCGTTCTTCGGCATCAGCCCGCGCGAGGCGGCCGCGATGGACCCGCAGCAGCGCCTGCTGCTCGAAACCTCGTGGGAGTGCCTGGAGCACGCGGGAATCGACCCCGCCGTGCTGCGCGGCAGCCGCACCGGTGTGTTCACCGGCCTGATCAGCCAGGAGTACGGGCCGCGCCTGACCGAGGGCATCGCGGGCGCCGAGGGCTACCTCCTCACCGGCACCACGCCGAGCGTCGCGTCAGGCCGCATCGCCTACTCCCTCGGCCTCGAAGGGCCCGCTGTCACCGTCGACACGGCGTGCTCGGCTTCGCTCTTCGCGTTGCACCTCGCCTGCCAGGCCGTGCGGCTCGGCGAGTGCGAGCAGGCGCTGGCGGGCGGCGCGACCGTCATGCCGGCACCCGGCATGTTCGTGGAGCTCAGCAAGCAGGGCGCGTTGTCGCCCGACGGCCGCTGCAAGGCGTTCTCCGACGACGCCGACGGCACCGGCTGGGCCGAAGGTGCCGGTGTCGTGCTGGTGGAACGACTCTCCACCGCCCGCCGGCTCGGCCACCAGGTGCTCGCCGTCGTGCGCGGGTCCGCGGTCAACTCCGACGGCGCCTCCAACGGCCTGACCGCGCCGAACGGTTCGGCGCAGCGCAAGGTCATCCGGCAGGCACTGGCCAGCGCGGGTCTCCGGCCCTCCGACGTGCAGGTCGTGGAAGCGCACGGCACCGGCACCAAGCTCGGCGACCCCATCGAGGCCAACGCGATCCTCGCGACCTACGGCCAGGACCGCGATCAGCCGGTGGTGCTCGGCTCGCTGAAGTCGTCCGTTGGCCACACCCAGGCAGCCGCCGGTGTGGCCGGCGTGATCAAGATGGTGTTGGCCCTGCGCAACGGGATCGTGCCGCGCACCCTGCACGTCACCAGCCCGACGTCCCGCGTCGACTGGACCTCCGGCGCGGTGAAGCTCGCGACCTCCACCGAGCTGTGGCCCGCTGCTGACGGCCCGAAGCGCGCTGCCGTGTCGTCGTTCGGCATCAGCGGCACCAACGCGCACCTCGTGCTCGAAGAGGCTCCTGCCGAGCTGGTGACCACCCGCGCGGACGTGCCGGAACAGCCGCTCGTGTGGGCGTTGTCCGGCAAGACTCCCGCGGCGTTGCGGGCGCAGGCCGAGCAGCTGCTGGCCCACCTCGCCGAGCACCCGGAACTGCGTGACGACGACATCGGTTACTCGCTCGCGACCACCCGTGCCGCTTTCCCGCACCGGGCGTTCGTGATCGGGGAGGGCGACGACCTGCTGGAAGGCGTGCGGGAGATCGCCGACGGCGAGCCCGCGCCGAACGTGGTGCGCGGTGTCGCCGAGATCGAGGGCGGTGTCGTCTTCGTCTTCCCCGGTCAGGGTTCGCAGTGGGCGGGGATGGCCGCCGAGCTGCTGAACGCCTCACCGGTCTTCGCCGAGGCGTTCGCGGAGTGCTCGGCCGCCGTCGAGTCCTTTGTGGACTTCAGGGTGGCCGACGTGCTGAACGACTCGGCCGAGCTGGAGCGCATCGAGGTGCTGCAGCCGGTCCTGTTCACCGTGATGGTGTCGCTGGCGCGACTGTGGCAGCGGTTCGGCGTCGAGCCTTCCGCCGTCGTGGGGCACTCGCAGGGCGAGATCGCCGCCGCGCACATCGCCGGCGCACTCTCGTTGCGTGATGCGGCACGGCTCGTTGTCTTGCGCAGCAAGCTCTTCGCGGACGAGCTCGTCGGCAACGGCGCCGTCGCCTCCGTCGCGCTGCCCGCGGACGAGGTGCGGACGCGGCTGATCGACGGTCTGTCGCTGGCCGGTGTGAACGGCCCGACGGCCTGCACGGTCGCGGGTGCACTGGCCGCGCTCGAAGAGTTCGTGGCTCGGTGCGAGGCGGACGGGATCCGGGCGCGCGTCGTGCCGTCGACCGTTGCCTCGCACTGCGCCCAGGTCGAGCCGCTGCGCGAGCGCCTGCTCGAGCTGATCGGGACGCTGGAGCCGGCGGCCGCGCGCATTCCCTTCTACTCCACGGTGTCCGGTGGCCTGGTCGACACGCGCGAGCTGACCGCCGAGTACTGGTTCACCAACGCCCGGCAGCCCGTCGACTTCCTCGGCGCGCTCGGATCGCTGTTCGCCGACGGGCACCGGGTGTTCGTCGAGGCGAGCCCGCACCCCGTGCTCTCGGTCGGCGTGCAGGACTCCGCGGAGGCGGCGGACGTCGCTGTCGCCGCGGTCGGGTCGCTGCGCCGGGGCGAGGGTGGCCTGGCCCGGTTCCTGATGTCGGTCGCCGAGGTCAACGCTGCCGGTGTGCCGGTGAGGTGGGACGAGGTCTTCCCGGCCGCACACCGGGTCGAGCTGCCGACGTACGCGTTCCAGCGGCAGCGTTACTGGATCGCGCCGACCACCGGTGGCGCGCCGACCGGGGAGCACAGGTTCCTGCGCGGCAAGGTCGATCTCGCCGACGGCGGTGTCGTGTGGAGCGGACAGGTGTCCCTCGACGACGACGCGTGGCTGGCGGATCACGCCGCGATGGACGTGGTTCTGCTGCCCGGCACTGCTTTCCTGGAGATGGCCGCCCACGCCGGTGCGTCCGCGGGCTGTGACGTCGTGGACGAGCTGATCCTCCAGGCGCCGCTAGCGCTGCCCGCCGAGGGTTCGGTGGAGCTTCAGGTCGTGCTCGGCGGTGACCGCTCGATCGCGATCTATGCGCGAACCGCCTCGGATGCGCCGTGGACGCTGCACGCGTCCGGATCGGTGTCCGAGGGCGAGGCCGAGCCGGTCGACATCGCCTGGCCTCCCGCGGGCACGGCGGTCGAGGTCTCCTACGACTCGCTGAACCGGCTCGGCTACCGGTACGGGCCGTTGTTCCAGGGCCTGCGGGCGTTGTGGCGCGACGGTGACGACCTGTACGCCGAGGTGGAGCTGTCCGGCGACGGGGTGGACGGGTTCCGCCTGCACCCCGCGCTGCTCGACGCCGCTCTGCACGCCCTGCCGCTGACCGCGGACAAGGGGCTGAGGCTGCCGTTCAGCTGGAGCGGTGTGCGGATCGCGTCCGGCAAGGCCACCTCGCTGCGGGTGCGACTGACGCCGTCCGGCGACGGGGCCGCGCTGGTCGCGACCGACGCGGACGGCAAGCTCGTGATCAGCGCCGAGTCGCTGGTGCTCCGGCCGCCCGCGCTCAGGGCGGACGTGCAGAAGCCGTTGCGGGTGCGGTGGGTCAGCGCGCCAGAAGGAACCGCTTCGACGGCCGACGCCGTGGTCCACGAGATCAGCGGCATCGATGACACGCATCGGGCGGTCGTCGAAACGCTGCGGCTGGTGCAGGACTCGCTCGCGGACGACCGGGTCGTGGTCATCGCGACGCGTGGTGCGGTCGCCGCACGGGGTTCCGAGGACGTGCGCGACCTGGCCGCGGCCTCGGTGTGGGGCCTGATCCGCAGCGCCCAGTCCGAGCACCCCGACCGGTTCGTGCTGGTGGACCTCGACCCGGCGGACGCCGCTCCGGTGCCGCTGCACGCGGTCCTCGCCTCCGGTGAGCCGCAACTCGCGCTGCGCGACGGACGCCTGCTGGTGCCCAGGCTCGGCGACGAGCCGGACCTGTTGGACGCACCCGACGGCAACTGGATGCTCGACGTCTCGCGGCGCGGTTCGCTGGACGGCCTGGTGCTGCGGGAGGTTCCCGAGACCGAACTCGCACCGGACGAGGTGCGGGTCGAGGTGCGCGCGGTCGGCATGAACTTCCGCGACGCCCTGATCACGCTCGACATGTACCCCGGTGACGGCCTGCTCGGCACCGAGAGCGCGGGCGTCGTGCTGGAAACCGGTTCTGACGTCACGGAGTTCGCCGCCGGCGACCGCGTGATGGGCCTCTTCCCGCGCGGCACCGGACCGGTCGCGGTGACCGACCACCGGTTGCTCGCCCACGTGCCCGGCGAGTGGACGTGGGCGCAGGCCGCCGGCACGCCGGTCGTCTTCCTCACCGCCTACCACGCGTTGGTGGAACTGGCGGAGCTGCGGCGCGGTGAGTCGTTGCTGCTGCACGCCGCCACGGGTGGCGTTGGCATGGCGGCGTTGCAGCTCGCGCGCCACCTCGGCGCCGAGGTGTTCGCCACGGCCAGCCCCGCCAAGCACGACGTGCTGCGCTCTCTCGGCGTGGCCGACGACCACATCGCGTCGTCGCGTGATCTCGCGTTCGCCGAGGAGTTCCGTCAGGTCGACGTGGTGCTGAACTCGCTGACCCGCGAGTTCGTCGACGCCTCGATCGGGCTGCTGCGCAACGGCGGCCGGTTCGTGGAGATGGGCAAGAACGACATCCGCGACGAGGTCCGCCCCGACGTCCGGTACCAGGCGTTCGACCTGCTGGTGCTCGAACCCGGCCGCATCCGGCGGATGTTCGACGCGCTGGAGCCGTTGTTCGGACAGGGTGTGCTGACGCCGCTGCCGGTGACGGCGTGGGAGGTGCGCGAGGCGCGTGCCGCGTTGCGCCACCTCAGCCAGGCCCGGCACGTCGGCAAGGTCGTGCTGACGCTGCCCCGCAAGCTCGACCCCGAGGGCACGGTGCTGATCACCGGCGGCACGGGCACGCTCGGCGCCCACGTTGCCCGGCGGCTCGTGCAGCGGCACGGCGTCCGGCACCTGCTCCTGGTGAGCCGCAGCGGTTCGGCTGTCGACCTGGGCGACCTCGACGCGTCCGTGACCGTCGCGCGGTGCGACGCTTCCGACGCCGAGGCGCTGCGGGCGGTGCTCGCGAACATCCCGGCCGAGCATCCGCTGACCGCTGTGGTGCACGCCGCCGGTGTGCTCGACGACGCGACCGTCGAGAGCATGACACCCGAACAGGTGCGAAACGTGTTGGCGCCCAAGGCCGACGCCGCGTGGCACCTGCACGAGCTCACCGCCCACCTCGACCTCGCCGAGTTCGCGCTGTTCTCGTCAGCCGCCGGCACGATCGGCACCGGCGGGCAGGCGAACTACGCCGCCGCCAACGCGTTCCTCGACGCCCTGGCCGAGCACCGGCACGCCCTCGGCCTGCCCGCCACCAGCATGGCGTGGGGCTACTGGGCCGAATCCAGCGGCATGTCCGGGCATCTGACGTCGGAAGACCTCGGCAGGCTCGGCCGGTCCGGCGTGCTGCCCATGTCCACTGAGGACGGTCTCGCGCTGTTCGACCGCGACTTCCTCGGTGCCGCCGCGGTCACGGTTCCCGCGCGGATCGACAGGTCCGGCACGGGCGTGGTGCCCGCGGTGCTGCGGTCACTCGTGAAGGCCCGCACGGCACGCACCGAACGCGAGTTGCCGCTCGCGGAACGGCTCTCCGGGCTGACCGCGGCCGAGCAGCACCGGGTGCTGCTGGAGCTGGTGTGCGCCAACGCCGCTGTCGTGCTCGGGCACGCCGACGCGTCCGGGTTCAACGTCACGCAGGCGTTCAAGGACCACGGGTTCGACTCGCTGACCGCCGTGGAGATGCGCAACCGCCTGGTCGCGGCGACCGGGCTGAAGCTGCCGTCGACGCTGCTGTTCGACCACCCGACGCCGGAACAGCTGGCCCGCGGCCTGCGCGCGAAGCTCGTGCCGGAAAACGCGCCGGTCCCACAGAAGCCGAAGCCGGTCGTCACCAGCGAACGCGAGCCCATCGCGGTCGTCGGCGTGGCCTGCCGGTTCCCCGGCGCCGACGACACCGACGGTTTCTGGGACCTGCTCCGCTCCGGCCGCGACGCCGTGCGCCCGGTTCCGCCGCAGCGCTGGGACCCTGCCGAGTTCGCGGGCACCGCACCCGGCAGGACCGTGCCCGTCGAGGGCGGCTTCCTCGACCGTCCGGTGGACGAGTTCGACCCGCTGTTCTTCGGCATCTCCCCGCGGGAAGCGCAGGAGATGGACCCGCAGCAGCGGTTGTTCCTCGAAGTCGCCTGGGAGGCGCTGGAGGACGCGGGCCTCGCGGGCGCGAACCTCGCCGGCAGCAGGACCGGTGTGTTCGCCAGCGCGATCTGGCAGGACTACGCGGCACTGGCCCCGGACGTCGACCAGTTCTCGCTGCACTCGGCTACGGGCAGGGCGCTCAACATGGTCGCGAACCGCCTGTCCTACGCACTCGGCCTGCGCGGGCCGAGCCTGATGGTCGACAGCGCCTGCTCGTCGTCGCTGCTCGCGATCCACCTCGCCTGCCAGAGCCTGTGGTCCGGCGAGTCGACCGCGGCGATCGCGGGCGGGTCGAGCCTGATCCTCAACCCGGCGACCATGGTGGCGCTCACCCAGTTCGGCGGCCTGTCGCCGGACGGGCGCTGCAAGGCGTTCGACGGCAGCGCCGACGGCTTCGGCCGCGGTGAGGGCTGCGGTGTCGTGGTGCTCAAGCCGTTGTCGCGGGCGATCGCCGACGGCGACGACATCTGGTGCACCATCCGCGGTTCCGCGTCGAACAACGACGGTCTCAGCAACGGTCTCACCGCGCCGAGCGTCACCGCGCAGGAGGACGTGCTGCGCGAGGCCTACCGCCGCTCGGGCGTCGACCCGCGCGACGTCCACTACGTCGAAACGCACGGCACCGGAACGTCGCTGGGCGACCCGATCGAGGCGAACGCGCTGGGTGCCGTGGTCGGCGGGCAGCGCGACGACGCACTCGTGATCGGCTCGGTGAAGACCAACATCGGTCACCTGGAGGCCGCGGCGGGTGTCGCGGGCTTCATCAAGGCAGTGCTGGTGCTGCGCCACCGCGAGGTGCCGCCGAACCTGCACTTCGCGAACCCCAACCCGGAGATCGACTTCGCCGGTCTCGGACTGCGGGTGCCCACCGCGCTTGAGGCGTGGCCGGCCGAGCGGGCTCCGTTCGCCGCGGTCAGCGCGTTCGGGTGGGGCGGCACGAACGTCCACATCGTCCTGGAGGGCTCGGAGCAGACCACCACCGAGACTCCTGACGACCAGGACAGCCACCTCGTGGTGCTGTCCGCGAAGACGCCAGAGGCGCTGCGGGAGCACGCGGCCAACGTCGCCGCCGCGGACCTGCCGGTGCGCGAGGTCGCGGCCGCCGCGTCGGCACGGATGGCGTTGCCGCACCGGCTCGCCGTGGTCGCGGACACCAGCGCGGACCTCGCGGAAGCGCTTGCGGCACACGGACGTGGCGAGACCCACGTCGGTGTCGTCACGGGCGCGGCCGAAGCTCCACCGAAGATCGCGTTCGTCTTCCCGGGCCAGGGTTCGCAGTGGATCGGCATGGGACGCGAACTTCTCGCGACCGAGCCGGTTTTCCGTGCGGCGCTGGAGGAGTGCGACGCGGCCGTCAGCCAGTTCGCCGACTGGTCGGTCATCGCCGAGCTGGAGGCGGACGAGGACACCTCGCAGCTGCACCGGATCGACGTCGTGCAGCCGATGCTGTTCGCCGTCGAGGTCGCGCTGGCCGCGCTGTGGCGGTCGTGGGGCGTCGAACCGGACGCCGTCGTCGGCCACAGCATGGGCGAGATCGCCGCCGCGCACGTCGCCGGTGTGCTGACGATCGAGGACGCGGCCAGGATCATCTGCCTGCGCAGTTCGTTGCTGCGCCGCGTGGCCGGCCAGGGCGCGATGCTCGCGGCCGAGCTCACCCTCGACGAGGCGGCCGAGGTCATCGCCGGGCACGAGGACAAGGTCTCCGTCGGCGTCAACAACAGCCCGCGCTCGACCGTGCTGTCCGGTGACCCCGCCGCACTGGAGCTGATCAAGGCGAAGCTCGAGGCGGACGAGGTGTTCTGCCGATGGGTCAAGGTGGACGTGGCATCGCACAGCCCGCAGATGGACCCGCTGCGCGACGACCTGTACGCCGCCGTGGCCGCGGTCAGGCCGCGGAAGGCCACCGTGCCGGTCTACTCGACGGTCCGCGGCGAGGTGCTCGACGGCACCACGATGGACGCGGACTACTGGGTCGACAACCTGCGCGCACCTGTGCTGTTCTCCGGCCAGATCAGCGCTCTCGCCCAGGACGGCGTGAAGGCGTTCGTGGAGATGACGCCGCACCCGATCCTGCTGCCCGCGGTCGAGCAGAACGTCCCCGGCACCACGGCCCTGCCCTCGTTGCGGCGCAACGAACCCGAACGGCCGTCGATGCTGCGCACCCTCGCGCGGCTGCACGTGCTCGGCCTGCCGATCCAGGGCAGCCCGGCGATCAGGCCTGCCCGGCGGGTCAAGCTGCCGACCTACCCGTGGCAGCGCGAGAGCTTCTGGCACCCCAGCGAGACCAGGCGGACCAAGCGGACCCGCGTGGCGGGGGAGCACCCGCTGCTCGGCGAACGGCTGGACTCGCCGCTGGAGCCAGGAACCCGGTTCTGGCAGTGGGAGATCGACTCGGACACGGCCGCCGTCCGCGACCACCGGGTCGGCGGGGTCGCGATCGTGCCCGGCGCGCTGTACGTGGACGTGCTGCTCGCGGCGGCCGCCGACATCCGGCCCGGTGAGGACTTCGACATCACCGGCATGGTGTTCGCCGAGCCGCTCGTCGTCAGGGACGGGGTGCGGCACCGGATGCAGCTGGTGGTCACCGAGGACCTGACCGCCCGGTTCTTCGCGGTCACGGAAGGCGGGCCGCTGGAGCTGGCCCACGCGAGCCTGGCGCCACGCGAAGAGGCGCCCGCCCCGGACACCGCGGTGCTCGCCGGGACCTTCGAAACCCTGAAGGGCGAGGAGTTCTACCGGGTGCTCGCCGAGCGCGACGTCCGCTACGGCCCCGCCTATCAGGGCGTCGTCCAGGTCGAGTTCTCCGCGACCGAGGCGACCGCCGTGATCGAGCTGCCCACCGCCGCCGAAGACCCCGGCCACCTGGTGCACCCGTCGTACCTCGACTCCGCGCTCCAGGTCGCCATCCCGCCGGTCCTGGCCGCGCTCGGCGAGGACAACTCGGCCCTGGTGAGCACGAGCCTGGCCCGCATCTCCGTCCACAAGCGACACCTGGGCGAGGGACGCGTGCACGCCACGGTGCGGAAGGAAGGCGACGTCTTCCTCGGCGACGTGCTGGTGCTCGACCCGGAGGGAAATCTCGTCGTCGAAGCGACCGGACTGCGGATGGCGTTGGTGGACAACGGTTCCGGCGTCACCCCGGCGCAGGAACCGCTCGCGGACATCAAGGCGCTGGCCCCGGCCGACCGCATCGAGGCGGTCGAGACCCTGATCGCCACGACCGTGTCCGGCGTGGTCGGCCTGCCCGCCGAACGGATCGGGCGCGACCAGCCGTTGCGCGGGTTCGGCATCGACTCGGTGATGTCCATGGAACTGCGCAACCGCCTGGAGGCCGCGTTCGGCGTGCGGCTGTCGGCGACGTTGATCTGGAACTACCCCACGGTGCACGACCTGGCCCGCTTCCTCGCGGACCTCGCGGGTCTGACACCGGAGAACGAAGCCGCACCTGTCGAGGAGATCGTGCTCGACGTGCCGGCCCACGAGTCCGATGACCTGGTCGAACGAGAGCTCGCTGAGCTGCTGCAGCGGATGGAGAACTTCTGATGGGGGACAACACGAAGGCGACGCTGCAGGCGATCCGCCGGTTGCGGGACAAGGTCGACGCGCTGGAGTCGGCCAAGCGCGAGCCCATCGCGATCGTCGGCATCGGCTGCCGGCTGCCCGGCGGGGCGAACTCGCCGGAGGAGCTGTGGCAGCTCGTCAAGGACGCCGTCGACACGATCACCGAGGTGCCGCCGGAGCGCTGGGACGCCGATGCGTTCTACGACCCGGACCCGGAGACCGTCGGGCGGATGACGTTCCGGCAGGGCGCCTTCGTGGACGACGTCGTGGGCTTCGACCCGTACTTCTTCGGCATCTCACCGAAGGAAGCGGCCAGGATGGACCCGCAGCAGCGGCTCTTCCTGGAGGTCGCGTGGGAGGCGCTGGAGGACGCCGGGCAGACGCGCGAGTCGTTGCTCGGCAGTGACACCGGCGTGTTCGTCGGCGCGAACAACACCGACTACTTCCAGATGCAGCTCGCCGCGCCCGAGTCGCTGCACATGTACACGACCGGCGGTGGCTCCAACAGCATCATCCCCAACAGGTTGTCCTACCTGTTCGACTTCCGCGGGCCGAGCCTCGTCGTCGACACGGCCTGCTCGTCGTCGCTGGTCGCGGTGCACCTGGCCGTGCAGTCGCTGCGCGCCAGGGAGAGCGAGATGGCCGTCGTCGGCGGCACGAACATGATCCTCTCGCCGATGACGACCATGGCCCACGCCAAGGGGCTTCCGCTCGCGCCGGACGGCAGGTGCAAGACGTTCGACGCCGCCGCCGACGGCTACACCCGCGGTGAGGGCGTGGCCGTGGTCGTGCTGAAGCGGCTGTCCGACGCCGTCGCGGCCGGTGACCGGATCTGGGCGGTCATCAAGGGCACGGCCACCAACCAGGACGGCCTGACCAACGGCATGACCGCGCCGAACGGCCTGGCGCAGCGCAGGGTCTTCGAGCAGGCGCTGCGCAACGGCGGCGTCGCGCCCGAGCAGGTCACGCTGCTGGAAGCCCACGGCACCGGCACGGCACTCGGCGACCCGATCGAGGTCGAGGCGCTGACATCGGTCTACGGCAAACAGGCCGACAACGCCTGCGCGCTCGGCTCGATCAAGACCAACGTCGGCCACCTGGAGGCGGCCGCCGGCATCACCGGCCTGCTCAAGGTCGTGCTGAGCATCCACCACGGCCAGATCGCGCCGCACCGGATGAACTCGCTGAACCCCCACATCGAGATCGACAGCACCAGGCTCTTCATCCCCGGTGAGCTGCAAGCGTGGGACGTGCCCGACGAGGTCCGCCACGGTGCGGTGAGCGCGTTCGGCGCGGGCGGCACCAACGCCCACGTCGTGCTGGGCCCGCCGCCGCGAACGGAGTCCACTGAGGACACCGGCGACCTGCGGATCCTGCCGATCACGGCACGCAGCGCGGAAGCGCTCGCACCGATGGTCACCGCCTACCGCGACTTCCTCGCCTCCGAGCCGGGATCGCTCAAGGACATCGCCCACACCGCGACCCACCGCCGGACCCAGCACGAGCACCGCCTGGTCGTCGTGGCGCAGGACGCGGCCGCAGCGGCGGACCGGCTGACGTCGTGGCTCGACGGCGAGGGCGGGCCTGGCATCGCCACCGGCAGCACCACGGCACCCGTCGAGGGCGGCATCGTGTTCGTCTGCCCCGGCCAGGGCGCGCAACGACCGGGCATGGGCCACGAGCTGATGACCCGCTGCGAGGCCTTCCGCACCGCGGTGCTGGAGGTCGACGAGGCGCTGAAGCCCCACCAGGACGGCCGTTCCGTCCTCGACGAGATCCTCCGCGTCGACGCGGCCGAGCTCGCCGACCGCATCGACCTCGTGCAGCCCGCGCTCTTCGCCGTCACGGTCGGCCTCGCCGCACGCTGGCGTGCGCTGGGCATCGAACCGGACGCGGTCGTCGGCCACAGCCTCGGCGAGGTCGCCGCCGCGCACATCGCGGGCGCCCTCAGCCTCGACGACGCGGCGAAGATCGTGAGCCTGCGCAGCACGTTGCTGCGCAAGCTGAGCGGCAAGGGCGCGATGCTCGTCGTGGCGCTGCCGATCGAGGAAGCCACCGCGCTCGTCGCCGACCACCAGGGTCTCGTCTCGGTCGCCGTCAGCAACAGCCCGGCGTCCACGGTGATCTCCGGCGACCCGGCCACGCTCGACTCGCTCGCCGAGGAGCTCAAGGCGCGCAACGTCTTCTGCCGCCCGATGAAGTCGGACGTCGCCGGCCACAGCCCGCAGATGGACACCCTGCGCGACGAACTGCTCGCGGGCCTCGCGGACATCAGGCCCGCCGCCGCGCACATCCCGATCTTCTCGACCGTCACCGGTGGCCCGGTCAACGGCGAGGAGCTCGACGCCGGCCACTGGTTCCGCAACCTGCGCCAGCCCGTGCTGTTCTGGGACACCATCCGCCGGCTAGTCGACGACAAGCACGGCGTGTTCCTGGAGCTCGGCCCGCACCCGGTCGTGCTGAACTCCGTCGAGGAGGCGTTCGAGCAGGCCGGGGTCACGGGCCTCGCGCTGCCGTCGATGCGCCGCGACGAGCCGGAGGACCTCGCCTCGCTGGAGAGCCTCGGCTCGCTGCACGCCCACGGCTTCGACGTCTCACTGTCCACAGCAGACGCTTCCGTCGTCGCGCTGCCTCCCTACGCGTGGCAGAAGGAGCGCTACTGGTTCACCAGCAGCGCGCCCACCGCACCCCAACTGACCGGTGCGGCAGCAGAAGAGGCCATCGAGATCGTCGCGCAACGCACCGCGGAGCCGCAGGTCAGGACCGAGGAGGACCTGTTCGGGTTCGTGCTCGACACCGTCGCCGGGTTCCTGGAGATGACCAGCAGCAGGATCGACCCGAACACCGGGTTCTTCCAGATGGGCATGGACTCGCTGATCGCGCGCAAGGTCCGGCAGCGGCTGGAGACCGCGCTGGAGGTGAAGCTGCCCGCCGCGGTGATGTTCGAGCACCCGAGCGTCGTGCAGCTGAGCAAGTACCTCCTCACGAAGCTCGGCGACGCCGAAACCCCGCAAGAAACTTCGGAAATCGACGACCTCACCGAGGACGAGCTCCTCGCCGTCCTCGCCGACGAACTCGGCAACACCACAGGGAGCACCCGATGACCGAGCCCGCCGACGCACGCCAGCTGCTCGCGAAGAGCGTGCTGGAGATCCGCCGGCTCCGCGCAGAGCTCGACGCCGTGCGCAAGCCCGACGACGACGCCATCGCCATCGTCGGCATGGCCTGTCGCATGCCGGGCGGCGCCAGCGATCCCGAGGAGTTCTGGCAGTTCCTCCGCTCCGGCGGGGACGGCATCGTCGACGTGCCCGAGTCGCGGTGGGACGTCGACCACTTCTACGACGCCTCGCAGGAAGCGCCCGGCAAGACCTACGTCCGCAAGGGCGGCTTCCTCGACGACATCGACCAGTTCGACGCGCCGTTCTTCGGCATCTCCCCGCGCGAGGCCAACACGCTCGACCCGCAGCAGCGCCTGCTGCTGGAGGTCGGCTGGGAGGCGCTGGAGAACGCGGGCATCAGCACCGAGAAGGGCGACAGCAACGTCGGCGTCTTCCTCGGTGTCACCAACCACGACTACAACCAGGCGCAGCTGCAGCAGATCGACCCCGCCGACCTCGACACCTACCTCGTCACGAGCCGCGCGGCCCCGTTCGCCGCGGGCAGGCTGTCGTACTGGCTGGGCCTCACCGGCCCGAGCATCTCCGTCGACACCGCGTGCTCGTCGTCGCTGGTCGGCGTGCACCTCGCGAGCCAGAGCCTGCGCTCCGGCGAGTGCGACGCCGCGCTCGCCGGTGGCGTCAACATCCTGCTGTCGCCCGAGTCGTACGTCGTGCTGTCCAAGGCGAAGATGCTCGCGCCGGACGGCTACTGCAAGACGTTCGACGCCTCCGCCAACGGCTACGTGCGCGGTGAGGGCTGCGGTGTCGTGGTGCTCAAGCGCCTGTCCGACGCGCTGGCCGCCGGGGACAACGTGCTCGCCGTCATCCGCGGCTCCGCGGTCAACCAGGACGGCCGCAGCAGCGGCATCACCGTGCCGAACCCGGTGGCGCAGCAGAACGTCATCCGCGAGGCGCTGCGCAACGCCGGGGTCGAGGCCGACCAGATCGGCTACGTCGAGGCGCACGGCACGGGCACGCCGCTGGGCGACCCGATCGAGCTGCGCGCCCTGGGCGCCGTGCTGGGCAAGCGGTCCGCGGACGACCTCGTCCCGGTCGGCTCGGTCAAGACCAACATCGGCCACCTGGAGCCCGCCGCGGGTGTCGCCGGCCTGATCAAGGTCGTGCAGTCGTTGCGGCACGAGGAGATCCCGCCGCACCTGCACCTCAAGGAGATCAACCCGGAGATCGGCATCGAGGAGCTGCCGCTGCGGGTGCCCACCGAGGTCACGCCGTGGCCGCGCGGCGAGCAGCCCCGTTTCGCGGGCATCAGCTCGTTCGGTGCCAGCGGCACGAACGTGCACGTGGTGCTGGAGGAGGCACCGCGCAGGACCCGTGAGCCGAAGACCGAGGCCACCAAGGCGTCGCTGCTCGCGTTGTCCGCCAAGTCGCCCGCGGCTCTGGCCGACCTCGCTGCCCGGTACGCGGACCGCCTGGAAGCCGCCGCCGAGGACGAGCTGCAGGACATCTGCGCCACCGCCGGTGCTGGCCGCTCGCACTTCGGCTACCGCCTCACCGCGGTCGCCTCGACGCCGGCCGAGATGCGCGACCTGCTCGTGGAGACGGCCGAGTCCGCCGAGCTCCCGGCATCGGTGCGGCAGGGGCACGTGCTGCCCGGCGCGGCACCGGACGTGGTGTTCCTGTTCACCGGTCAGGGCGCGCAGTACCCCGGCATGGGCCGTGCGCTGTACGCGGACGAGCCGGTCTTCCGCGCCGCGTTCGACCGGTGCGACGAGATCGCCGAACCACTGCTCGGCCGCACACTGCACAGCCTGATCAACCCTAAGCCGCAGGACATCGGGCTGGTCCACGAGACCCAGTACACGCAGCCGGTGATGTTCGCCGTCGAGTACGCGCTGGCCGAGCTGTGGAAGTCCTGGGGCGTCAAGCCCGCCGCCGTCGTCGGGCACAGCGTCGGCGAGCTGGTCGCCGCCTGCGTCGCCGGTGCGATGGGTCTGGCGGACGCGCTGCGCCTGACCGTCCGTCGTGGACAGTTGATGCACGAGCTGTGCGGGCCGGGAACGATGGCGGCGGTGTTCGCGGAGGTCTCGGTCGTCGAACGCGCGCTGGAGCCGTTCGCGGACCTCGCGATCGCCGCGATCAACGGGCCGCAGAGCATAGTCGTGTCCGGCGCGGAGGCGGAGCTCGACCGGTTCCTCGCCGCGCTGACCGCGCAGGGCGTGAAGTCCAAGAAGATGACGGTGTCGCGGGCGTTCCACTCGCCGCTCGTCGAGCCGATGCTCGACGAGTTCGAGCGGGAGGCCGCGTCGATCTCCTTCCAGCAGCCGCGCATCCCGGTGATCTCCAACGTGACCGGCGAGCGGGTGGAGAGCTTCTCCGCGTCGTACTGGCGGGAGCACGTCCGGCAGCCCGTGCGGTTCCTGGACGGCATGACCACGCTGTTCGACCAGGGCTACCGCCGGTTCGTCGAGATCGGCCCCGCGCCGACGTTGCTCGGCATGGCCAAGAGGTTCGCACCCGCAGACGAAGAACTGGTCTTCCTGCCGTCGTTGCGGCAGCACCACGACGACCGCAAGGTCCTGCTCGACTCGGCCGCCGCGCTGTACGTGCGGGGCTACGAGCTCGACTGGTCCGGTGTCGCGCCGGGTGGCCGCGCCGAGCTGCCGCTGTACCCGTTCCAGCGCCGGCACCACTGGTTCGAGCCGAGTGCCGCCGTGTCCCGTCCGGCCCGCAGCGCGAAGACGTTGCTGGGCAACCGGATCGAGTCGCCGCTCGACGTCGTCCAGTTCGAGTCCGAGCTGAGCGTCACGCGCCACCCGTGTCTCGGTGACTGCGTGATGGGCGACCTGACGATCATCAACATCGGCGTCTACCTCGAGTCGGTCTTCCGCGGCATGCGCGAGCTCGGCCACGAGGGCGTGTTCGTCGTCGAGGACGGCCTGGTGCTGCAGAGCCTCGTCATCGACCCGGCCACCGGCACGACGGCGCAGCTGCACTTCACCGACCACGACGGTGACACGAAGTTCTTCCGCTACTACGCCAAGCAGATCGACGGCGACTGGCGGGCCCACACGCAGGGCAAGGTGCACTGCGACACCACGATCACGCCCCGGATCGGCACGGCGCGCACCGACGTGGCGCGGTTCCCCCGCGAGCTGACCGGTGCCGAGTTCTACCAGAACATGGCGGGCCGCGACCTCACGCTCGGCGACTCCGCGCGGTGGGTCGAGCACGTCTGGCGCGCCGACAGCGAGGCGATCGCCCGCATGCGGCCGCCGGTCGACGGGGAGACCGGCTACCTGCTGCACCCCGGCCTCACGGACGCGATGTTCCAGGTCGTGTTCTCGGCGCTGCCCGACGACACCCCCGAGGACGCCGTCTTCGCGATCGTCGGCATCGACCAGCTGGTCTTCCACGACGTCCAGGTCGACGGGCCGTTGTTCTGCCACGCCAAGGTCTCCTCGGTGCCCGGCTCGTCCTCGACGCTGTTCGCCGACGTGCGGCTGGAGGACTCCGACGGCAACCCGGTCGTCGACTCGACCGGCGTGTGCCTCAAGCGCGCCGACCGCGACCTGGTGCTGCGCACGTCCGCGCCGACCCGGACCGTGTCGGCGCCGTCGCAGCCGTCGGGCGGTCTCGTCGACCTGCCCACCGACCCGGCCGAGCGCCGGCAGAAGGTGCTGGAACTGGTGACCGGCGCCGTGGCGAAGGCTCTCGGTGCCCGGTCCGCCGACGTCGACGTGCACGAGCCGTTGCAGAACCTCGGCCTCGACTCGCTGATGGCTCTCGAAGTCAAGGACGCGCTGTCCGCCCGGCTCGGCGTGACGCTGCCGCTGGTGGCGTTCATGGAGTCCGGCGGTGTGCTGGCGCTCACCGAGTTCGTGATGTCGTCGCTGGAGGAAGGCACCGGTGGCGGCAAGCTGCCCGAGGTCGTGCCGGACCCGGACGGGCGCTACGAGCCGTTCCCGCTGACCGACCTGCAGCAGGCCTACCTCGTCGGCCGCTCGGACGCGTTCCCGCTCGGCCAGGTGTCGACGTACTTCTTCATCGAGGTGGAGCTGGACGGCGTCGACCTCGGCAAGCTGACCAGCGCGTGGAACGAGATCATCGCGCGGCACGACATGCTGCGCGCGATCGTCACCCCGGACGGCTACCAGCGCGTGCTGCCCGAGGTGCCGGCGTACGAGATCCGCTCGCTCGACCTGCGCGGCCACGACGACCAGGAACGCGTGCTCCAGGAAGTGCACGTGGAGATGCGCGACCAGGTGTTCGACGCCGGTGTCTGGCCGTTGTTCGACATCCGCGCCTCGATCCTCGACGACAAGCGCACGAGGCTCCACATCGGACTCGACGCGATGATCATGGACGCCTGGAGCACCTCGACGGTGTTCCAGGAGTGGGCGATGGTCTACCGCGGCGAGCGCGCCAACCTGCCCGCGATCGAGCTGAGCTACCGCGACTACGTGCTGGCGATGCGCTCGATGGAGGGCGGCGAGCTGCACACGAAGTCGCTGGAATTCTGGCGCGAGCGGGTGAAGACCCTGCCGTCCGCACCCGACCTGCCGGTCGCGGTGAACCCGGCGACGATCGCGCGGTCGGTGTTCTCGCACCGCACCCTGACGATCGACGCGGACGCGTGGACGAGGTTCAAGCGCTCGGCCGCGGCTGCCGGTGTCACGCCGTCCGCCGCCCTGGGCACCGCGTACTCGCAGATCATCGCGGCGTGGAGCCGGTCGAGCAAGTTCACGCTCAACGTGCTGTTCTTCAACCGCCTGCCGTTGCACGAGAAGGTCGCCGAGGTCGTCGGCAACTTCAGCGCCACCACGCTGCTGGAGGTCGACAGCGCCGTCGAGGTGCCGTTCGCCGACCGGGCCGTGCGGCTGCAGAACCAGCTGTGGACCGACCTCGAGCACAGCCACGTCAGCGGCGTGCAGGTGCTGCGCGAGTTCAGCCGGGTGCGCGGCGCGGCGGCGCGGACGACGATGCCGATCGTCTTCGCCAGCACGGTCAACTTCGCCTCGCAGGAGGAAGCGGCCGCGGCGACCGGGTTCGTCGAGCACCTGACCACGATGGGCGAGGGCGGCCGCGAGGTCTCCAGCTCCATCCGGACCCCGCAGGTGTGGCTGGACCACCAGGTCGTCGAGGACGAGGGCGCGCTGGTCGTCAACTGGGACGTCGTCGACGAGATCTTCCCCGAGGGGATGATCGACACGATGTTCGCCGCTTACGAGGGCGTGCTGCGCGAGCTGTGCGACGACGAGCAGGCATGGGAGCGGCAGGCGCCGATGGTGGTGCCGGCGTCCGAGCTCGCCGCCCGCGAGGAGGCCAACGCGACGGACGGCTTCCTGCCGGACGGCCTGCTGCACGAGGGTTTCCTGGCCCGTGCCGCGTCCGATGGTGATCGCGTCGCCCTGATCTCCGGGCGCCGCACCCTCACCTACGCCGAGCTCGACGGCGTGTCCAACCAGGTGGCGCGTCAGCTGGCCGGGATCGCGCCGGGATCACTCGTCGCGGTCGTGATGGAGACCGGCTGGGAGCAGGTCGCGGGCGTGCTCGGTGTGCTCAAGGCGGGTTGCGTGTACGTCCCGATCGACGCACACGTTCCCGCGGAGCGCCTGAAGCTGTTGTGCGACAACGCGGGCATCACCGTGGCGCTGACCCAGGAACGCGTCCTCGACCGCGTCACGTGGCCGGTCGACGTGTTCACTGTGGACGGTGCTGCGGTCGCTGCCCAGGACGCCGCACCGGTCGTGCCCGTGGATCGTTCGCCCGACGACCTCGCCTACGTCATCTACACGTCCGGATCGACCGGTGTGCCGAAGGGCGTGGCGATCGAGCACCGCGGCGCGCTGAACACGATCCACGACGTCAACGACAGGTTCGGCATCACCGCTGACGACCGCGTGCTCGCGTTGTCCGCGTTGAACTTCGACCTGTCCGTCTACGACGTCTTCGGCCTGCTCACGGCGGGCGGCGCGATCGTCATGCCCGACGCAGGCCTGGCCCGCGAACCGCGGCACTGGGCCGAGCTGGTGGCAGAGCACAACGTCACCGTGTGGAACACCGTGCCCGCGCTGATGGAGATGTTCGTCGAGGCGACCGAACCCGGCACCACGCTCCCGATCCGCGTCGTCATGATGAGTGGCGACTGGATCCCGGTGCCGCTGCCGGACCGCATCCGCAAGCTGCTGCCGGACGCCGACCTCTACAGCCTCGGCGGTGCCACCGAAGCATCGATCTGGTCGATCCTGCACCCGATCGGCGAGGTGGACCTGTCGGCGCCGAGCATCCCGTACGGCAAGCCGATGCGGAACCAGCGGTTCCACGTGCTCGACGACGCGATGCGTCCCTGCCCCGTCTGGGTTCCCGGCCATCTGCACATCGCCGGTGCCGGGCTCGCCCGCGAGTACCTCGGCGACCCGGAGAAGACCGCGGCGTCGTTCGTGCGGCACCCGCAGACCGGGGAACGCCTGTACCGCACCGGTGACCTCGGCCGGTACCTGCCCGACGGCACCATCGAGTTCCTCGGCCGCGAGGACTTCCAGGTCAAGGTCAACGGCTACCGCGTCGAGCTCGGCGAGATCGAGGTCGCACTGGCGCGGTGCACCGGGGTCCGCGCGTCCGTCGTCGCCGCGATCGGTGACCGGCAGGGCCCGAAGCGGCTGGTCGGCTATGCCGTCGCCGAGCCGGGTCACGAGCTGAACGGTGACGAGCTGCGGTCGGTCCTGCGTGCGGAGCTGCCGGAGTACCTGGTGCCGCAACACGTCCTGGTGCTCGACGAGCTGCCGTTGACCGCCAACGGCAAGGTCGACCGGACGGCCCTGCCCGCACCGGAGAGCCTGGGCGCCTCCGGTGAGGGTGCCGCACCGCGCGACGAGATCGAACGGCTGCTCGCGGGCATCTGGGAGGACTTCTTCGCCGACAGCAAGATCACGGTCACGTCGGACTTCTTCGTCCTCGGCGGCGACTCGCTGCTGGCGGTGCGGCTGATGGCGCGAATCCGGTCCACGACGGGGATCGCGCTGCCGCTCGCGACGCTGTTCGACAATTCGACGATCGAGCGGCTCGCCGACGTGCTGCGGCAGAACGGCAACGTCGGCCGGTCGGCGCTGGTGCCGATCCGCACGGACGGCACGCGCACGCCGTTGTTCTTCGTGCACCCGGTCGGCGGTGACGTGCTCTGCTACGCCGATCTCGCCGCACAGCTGGGTGAGGACCAGCCGTTCTACGGCCTGCAGGTCCCGGACGACGCACCGGACTCGATCCCGGCGCTGGCCGCCCGCTACGTCGAGGCGCTCCCCGCCGACGGCCCGATCCGGATCGGTGGCTGGTCGATGGGCGGCGTGATCGCGCTGGAAATGGCCGCCCAGCTGGAAGAGGCCGGTCGCGCCGTCGAACTCGTCGCCGCGGTGGACCTGCTGGAGCCGCCCGGCCCGGCGGCCGCCGAGTTCGACGAGGCGGCACTGCTGGCCTGGTTCGCGAGCGACCTGTCCGGTCTCGTCGGCTCGGACTGGAAGCCCTCGGCCGACGTCTTCCGCGTCGAGTCGCCGCTCGCGGTGCTGCACGCCGGGGCGGTCGCGGCCGGTGTGCTCTCGCCCGACATCGACCTGGCGACGCTGGAAGCGATCGTCGAGCGGTTCACCCGCAACTGCCGTGCCCTGGCAACGCACGCGCCGCGCCAGGTGCAGAGCCCGGTGCTGCTCGTGCGGGCAGAGGACGGCGCGACCGTGGAGACAACGCAGAAGTGGCTCGCGCTGTGCGGTGGCGTGGAGCAGATCGACATCGCCGGTGATCACTACTCCGTGGTGAAGCGACCCGGTGTCACCGCGCTGGCCGACGCCATCGGCCGGGCCTGAATCACTCTACAAAGGACGGAAGAGTTCGATGACACTCAAGTTCGGCGCGTTCATGGCACCGTTCCACGGCCTGGGGGAGAACCCGTCGGCCACCTTCTGGCGCAACATGGAGCTCATCGAGTGGCTGGACGTGCTCGGCATCGACGAGGCGTGGGTCGGTGAGCACCACTCCGGCGGCTGGTCGCTGATCAGCTCGCCAGAGTTGTTCCTCGCCGCGGCCGCCGAGCGCACCCGCCAGATCAAGCTGGGCACCGGCGTCGTCAGCCTGCCCTACCACCACCCGCTGACCGCCGCCGGCCGCATCGTGCAGCTGCACCACCAGAGCCGCGGCCGCGCGATGTTCGGCATGGGCGCGGGTGTCTCGCCCGCCGACGCGTCGATGATGGGCATCGCGCCGAGCGACCAGCGCCGCATGATGGCCGAGTCGCTCGACGCGCTCGTCGGCCTGATCCAGGGCAGCGACCCGGTCACCCGCAAGACCGACTGGTTCGAGCTGCGCGACGCGTCGCTGCAGCTGCGCCCGTACCCGAACCAGCCGCTCGACATGGTCGTGGCGAGCGCCGGTTCCGAGCGCGGCATGCGCCTCGCCGGCAAGTACGGCCTGCAGGCGCTGACGTTCGCCGGTCGCCCCGGCATGCAGGACCCGCCGCTCGCCGCGCTGTGGCAGGCGGCGGAGGACGAGGCCGCCAAGCACGGCCAGACCGTCGACCGCAAGGACTGGCGCGTCACGGTCTGCGTGCACATCGCCGAGAGCCGCAAGGAGGCGCTCGACCAGGTGCGGCCGGGCATGAGCCGGTGGTACCAGGAGTACGTGCGCGACACGTTCGGCGCCCCGGCCACCCTGCCCGCGGGTCAGGAGGCCGACGCCGCGCTGGAGACCGGTTCGGTGATCATCGGCTCGCCCGAGGAGGCCGTCGAGGCCATCCAGCGCAAGCTCGACGAGAGCGGCGGCTTCGGCACGTTGCTGGTCAACACGCACGACTGGGCCTCCCGCGAGGACATCAAGCGCAGCTTCGAGCTGCTGGCCCGCTACGTGGTGCCGGAGTTCAACGGCGCCCTCGACGGCCCCCGCGCCTCGCAGCGCTGGGTCGCCGAGAACCGCTCGGGCTTCCAGGCCCAGGCGCGCGAGGCCGCCCAGGCCGCCGCGCCCGCCAAGTAACCGCAGGAGGGGTCATGCCAGTCGACGAACAGCTGTTCCGCGAGGCGATGTCGCTGGTGGCGGCACCGATCGCGGTGGTGACCACGACCGACGGCACCGGCCGCCGGTGGGGGTTCACCGCGAGCTCGCTGACCTCGGTGTCGCTGAAGCCGCCGCTGGTGCTGGTCGGCATCGGCCACACCTCGAGCTGCCACCGGGCACTCACCTCGGCACCGGAGTTCGTGATCAACGTGCTGGGTGCGCAGGACGGTGAGGTGGCGAGGACCTTCGCCACCAGCGGCGTGGACCGGTTCGCGGACACCGGTCTCGTCAGCTGGCCCGGCACCGCGTTGCCGCTGCTGCCCAGCGCGGTCGTGGCGATGCGGTGCGAGATGGCCGACGTCGTCCTGGCCGGCGACCACGACCTGCTCATCGGCAAGCTGCTGGACGTGCGGCTGGGTGACGGGTCGCCGGACCCGCTCGTCTGGTACCGCAGGGGTTTCCACTCGCGCAAGGAACCCGAGTACAGCCGCTGAACGCGGAAGAGAAGGCCCGGAAGCCGCGCGGCTTCCGGGCCTTCTGCCGTGCCTGGCTGATCCGACAGGGCGGCACGGTGATCCGCCGAACGGGTCAGCGCGAGTCCGAGGGTGTCCGAGAACGTCCGACTCGGCTTCCGTTCCTGTCCGCGGCCAGCCAGCGTGTGCGGCGTCCACGTTGATCAACTGGGAGGAGCGGACCATGAAGCGTTTCGCACAGCTGGCCGGTGAGAAGCTCGTCGGACTGGTGCTGCCGAAGGTCGATGCCGGTGCCTGCGTGCCGGAGCACGGGCAGTGTTGCAAGAGGGGCTACCGCTTCAACTGCAACGGCATCTGCTCGTCCGTCAGCAGCAGCTGCCGCTGACGTGCCGAGGGCACCGGCGGGACCTTCCCGCCGGTGCCCCGTACCTGTTGGGGGAGGCCGGAAGTGCTCGACCTGTTCGCTCGTGTGGTGCTCGCCGCTGTCTTCCTCGCGGCGGTCGCCGGCAAAGTCCGCACCCGCCAGGGGTTCGCCGAGTTCCGCGACTCGATCGCGGCCCTTGCGCCGTGGCTGCCGGCACGGCCGCTCGCTTTCGCCGTCCTCGCCGGTGAGGCGCTTTCCGTTGTGCTGCTGGCGATTCCCGGAACGAGCCTCGGCTACGCACTCGCCGTCGCGCTGCTGGCGGCGTTCTGCGGCGGGATCGTTCTCGCCATCCGCGGCAGCAAGTCCGTGCGCTGCAAGTGTTTTGGAGCGGGTGGCGACGTGCTCGGACCCAAGCACCTCGCGCGCAACGGGGCGTTGATCGCTGTTGCGCTCGTGGGCGCGTTCGTGACGCCACCAGCATCCTGGGAGGAACCGATGACCCTGCTCACGATCGCCGTCGTCCTGCTCGCCGTCGTGGTCGCGGTGCACGTGCTGTTCACGTTCGGGCTGGTGGCGAGGGTTCGCGAACTGCAGGAGCGGTCGGGGCCGCCGCGCAACCAGAACCTGCCTCAGCCCGGCACGGTGATCCCGTCGTTCTCGGTCACCGACACCGACGGGATGCCGTTCACCGAGGCCGACCTCGACGGGCCGGTGCAGGTCGGGTTCTTCTCGGTCGGTTGCGGGCCGTGCCGTTCGCTCACCGACGCGCTGCTGGCCGACCGGCCCGCCGCGCGGTTCGTGTCCGTTGTGGACGGTGATCCGACCGATCCGGAGGCCACGGCCCGGCTCGTGGAGAAGGTCAGCGCGCTGGGACGGGTCGCGGTGATCGGCGCGGACGACCCCGTGCTGTCGGCGTTCGGCGTCATGGCGTACCCGACCCTGCTGCACACGCACGGCGGGGTGGTGACTGCATCCGGCATCAAGCTGAGCGACTTCGCCGGTGTTCCGGCTCCGGTGGCATGATCCGCAACGCCCTGGCCGCGCTCGCCCTGCCCTTCCGGGCCACCCCGCTCGTCGCCACGATCACGCTGGTGCTCACGGTTGTCGCCGGCGCTGCACCGGCGACCGGTGCCTGGCTGACGATGCTGCTGGTCGACGAGCTCACCTCGGGCACGGCGAGCGCCGGCAGGGCGGCGTTCCTCGCGGTCGCGTCGGCTCTCGTCGGCGGGCTCGCGATCGCGGTGCTGTACGTCGGCGGGCACCTCGGCGAGGTCGTGCATCAACGTGTCACGCTGACCGTGGAAAGCAGGCTGTTCCAGCGGATCGCCACGCTGCCGGGGTTGCGGCACATCGAGGATCCCGCGTTCCACGACCGGTTGCGGCTCGCCGAGCAGGCGGCGCAGGAGGCACCGGGCACGATCTCGCAGTTCACGCAGGAGCTCGTCAGATCGGTCGTGCTGCTGGTGAGCTTCACCGGGGCGTTGCTGGTGGTGTGGCCGCCGATGACGTTGCTGCTGCTCGCCTCCGTGGTGACGGCGGTGTTCGCGAGGCTCGCCACCGCACGGCGTGAGGCGGCGACGGAAGAAGCATGGGTGGCGACCGACCGCAGGCGCCTCTTCTACCGCGCGCTGCTCACGGACGTGCGGGCGGCCAAGGAGATCCGTCTGTTCGGGCTCGGGGAGTTGTTGCACACCAGGATGGTCGGCTCGCTGGCGACGGTGTCGGGCGCGCGCCTGGCGGCGGCACGGCGGGGAACCCTGGTGCAGAGCGCCCTGGCACTGCTCGGAGCCCTCGTCGCCGGGGCGGGAACCGTCGTGGTGGCGGTGAACGTGGTGTCCGGCCGCTCGTCCGTCGGTGATCTCGTGCTGTTCCTCGGCGCGGTCGGGGCGTGCAGAACGGACTGTCCGGAGTGGTGCTGCAGCTCGGCGAGGCCGGGCGCGCGGTCAGGCTCTTCGGGCACTACCTCGACGTCGTCGGCACCCGTGACGACCTGCCTGCCGGAACCAGGACACCCGCCGAGGCGACCATCGAGCTGCGGGACGTCTGGTTCCGCTACTCCGACGACGGCCCGTGGGTGCTGCGCGGCGTGAACCTGACGATCCCCGCGGGTGCGGCCGTCGGCCTGGCCGGCGTGAACGGCGCGGGCAAGAGCACGCTCGTGAAGTTGTTGTGCCGCTTCTACGACCCGCAGCGGGGCACGATCACGTGGGGCGGAACCGACCTCCGCGAGCTGGACGTCGAGGAGCTGCGCAAGCGGATCGGCGTGGTGTTCCAGGAGTTCATGGCCTACGACCTGACCGCGGCGGAGAACATCGGCATCGGGCAGGTGCGTGATCTCGGCGACCGCGCGCGAATCGTCGCGGCCGCCGAGATCGCGAAGATCGCGGACACGCTCGAAGCGTTGCCGGACGGCTACGACACGGTGCTGTCCAGGACGCACGCGGACGAGGAACGCACGGGCGTCACGTTGTCCGGCGGGCAGTGGCAACGGGTCGCGCTGGCGCGTTGCCTGATGCGTGATGACGCCGAGCTGATGATCCTCGACGAGCCCACGTCCGGCCTGGACGCCGAGGGCGAGCACCGCGTCCACGACACCCTGCGGCGGCACGCGGAGGGACGCACCAGGTTGCTGATCTCGCACCGGATGTCGGCGCTGCGCGGTGCCGACCTCATCGTCACGTTGGTGGGCGGCCAGATCGCCGAGCAGGGCAGCCACGACGAGCTGATGGACGCGGACGGCGAATACGCCCGGCTGTTCCGCCTGCAGGCGGACGGATACCAGGATGCGAGGGTCGGCTGATGTGGGTCAGGGTGACGGTGCGCGGCAACAGCATGTCGCCGACGCTGCACGACGGCCAGAAACTCGTGGCGCGCAGGCTCCTGCGCAGGGGCCCGCGCCGCCGCGAGGTGATCGTGTTCCGGGTGCCAGACCCCGAGCTGCCGCACCGGATCAAACGCGTGGCGGCCGTCGCCGGCGACGCCGTGCCGGACTGGCTCGCCCCCGCGTTGCCCGGCACCTCACACGTGCCGCCCGGTTTCGTGGCCGTGGAGGGCGACAACCCGCGGTCGCAGGACTCCCGTCAGCTCGGACTCATCGACTGCCGCGACATCGTCGGCACCGTGCGCGGCGCCTGAGCACCTTTGCACGCGGCCACCCACCGCTGCCGCCAGCCCATCAGATCGGTTCCGCGGCACCGTGCGTGGCGCCTGAGCGCGTTTGCAGGCAGCCACCCGCCGCTGCCGCCAGCCCATCAGATCGGTTCCGCGGCACCGTGCGTGGCGCCTGAGCGCGTTTGCAGGCAGTCAACCACCGCTGCCGCCAGCCCATCAGATCGGTTCCGCGGCACCGTGCGTGGCGCCTGAGCGCGTTTGCAGGCAGCCACCCACCGTTGCCGCCAGCCCATCGGATCGCCACCGCACGCCTGCGCGATCGCCAGAACGGTGTCGAGCTTGGGAAAGCGGCGGCCGGTCAACGCGTCGTGCAACGTGCTGCGGGCACACCCGGTGCGCCGCGCCAGCTCGCGATAGGACAAGCCGACCAGCAGCCGCAGCTCGTCCAGGTCGACGCCCAGCTCTGCCCTGCCCCCTGTGGTCATCCAGACTCCTGTGTTGTCGCTCCTCCGTCCCTCTCCTCAGCCCACTGCATGGTTACCCGAGCCCGATCGAATTCGCCACTTTGCCTTTTGCCGCTTCGTTCGGACGGCGCGTGAGCACCAACGGCCCGTCCTCGGTGATCGCCACGGTGTGCTCGGAATGCGCCGTGCGCGACCCGTCGGCGGACCGGAGCGTCCACCCGTCATCGTCGAAGATGATCCGATCGGTCGTAGCGGCCAGCCACGGCTCGATGGCGATCGTCAGCCCTGGCCGCAACTTCATGCCGTGCCCGCGCCGCCCGTTGTTCGACACGTGCGGCGCCTCGTGCATGGTCCGCCCGATCCCGTGCCCGCCGAACTCGAGGTTGGGCGTGTACCCGAACTCCGCGGCGACCTCTCCGATCGCCGCCTCGATGTCGCCCATGCGGTTGCCGGGCCGCGCGGCCTCGATCGCGGCCTCCAACGCCACCTCGGTGGCGCGGATGAGGTGGAGATCCTCCTCGCGCGGCGTGCCGACGATGATCGACACGGCGGAGTCGGCCACCCACCCGTCGATGCTGACGGCGATGTCCATCGTCAGCAGATCCCCGTCCTGCAACACGTAGCTCTTCGGCAGCCCGTGCAACACCGCGTCGTTGACCGACAGGCAGATGACGTTGCGGAACGGCCCGCGCCCGAACGAGGGCGAGTAGTCCCAGTAACACGACTCGGCGCCGCGCTCCTCGATCATCCGGCGCGCGTGGTGCTCGAGGTCGAGCAGGTTCACGCCGACCGCGGCCACCGTCGACAGCTCGTCGAGCAGCTTTCCGACGAAGCGACCGGTGACGTGCATGCGCTCGATCTCGGCCGGCGACTTGAGTTCGATCAACGTGATCCTCCGTAGGCTGGTACCGGTATAACTATACCGGGACGGTCCTGGAGGCCGCGCAAGCGGTTGAACAACGTCACCTGGCTGGGCGACCTGGTTTGCGTCGACCCGCACCCCGTCTCCACAGTGCCGGGCATGAAGCAGGTGCTGCAGCACAGGATCGACTCGACGTTCGCCCACTACGACGTCAACCGCAACGGCGTCATCGAGCTGGCCGACATCTACGCGCTGGCCGATCGGCTGCTGCGGGCGTTCGGGGAGCCGGCGTCGTCCGAGCGCGGCCGGGAGCTCGTCGACGCGTACGACCGGTTCTGGGAGTTGCTGGTCGAGCACTGCGACGCCGACCGCGACGGGCGGATCGGGCCCGAGGAGTACCGGGACGCGATGCTCTCGGCGTTCGTGGAGGACGGGCCGTTCGACGCGGACTTCCTCGAGGTCGTGCAGTCGTTGCTGGACATCGCGGACACCAACGGTGACGGGCGGGTCGACGCGGGCGAGTTCGGGGTGTTGCTGAAGGCGCGCGGGCTCAGTGAGGAGGAGTGCGGGCTGGCGTTCGCACATCTCGACACGGACGGCGACGGGGCCATCAGCGTGCAGGAGTACGTCACTGCCGTGCGCGACTTCTACACCAACCCCGCCGAGGGTACGCCCGGCAGCTGGCTCTACCCGACGTCGTTGCAGCTGACCTGAGTCCTGGATCACTCCACTTAGTCACTAATTTTGACTATCATGAACTGGTGACTACTTCAGTGGAACTGACCCGCTTCCGCGTGCTGCCGGAGAAGGCCGGCGAGCTGCTGGCCGCCCGGCCGGCCATGATCGCCGACTTCGAGGCCGACCGCGAGGGATTTCTCGGCGCCCGGCTCGTGCGGCTGGCGAACGACGAGTGGCTCGACATCGTCGAGTGGCGTTCGTCGGAGGACTACGCGGCTTCGCGGGTGAAGGGCGCGAACCTGCCCGGCATCAAGGCCTTCTTCGACGCGATCGACTCGCTCGTCAGCGCTGAGGAAGGCGTGGTCGAGCCGTGATCCGCACCTATGGCACCGAACCCTCCCAGTTCGGCGAGCTGACGTTGCCCGAGGGCGACGGGCCCTTCCCGGTCGTCGTGGTGATCCACGGCGGCTGGTGGGCCGCGATGTGGGACGCCACCGCCGTCCAGCCCCTCGTCGACGACCTCGTCGGCGACGGCTTCGCGGTGTGGTGCGTCGAGTATCGCCGGGTCGGTGAGCCCGGCGCGGGCTGGCCGGGCACGTTCGAGGACATCGCCGCGGCCATCGACCTCGTCGCGGACCTGCATCCCAAGCTGGACACCTCACGCGTGGCGGTGGTCGGCCACTCGGCGGGCGGTCACCTGGCGACGTGGGCCGCGCACCGGGAGCACTCGGCCGTGCGGCTCGCGGGCGTGGTGTCGCTCGCCGGAGCACTCGACCTGGTCGCGGCCGACACCGCGGAGATGGGCACGGAGCTGGCCGACACGAGCGCCGAGCCGCCGCGGGGCGCTCCTGAGCCGTCCGCGCCGGAGATGTGGCCGGTCGTGGCGGCCGGTGTGGGCCACGGCATGGTCCGCCTGCTCCTCGGGGCCTCCGCGGCGGAGAACCCCGAGCTGTACGCGATGACCTCACCGGTGGAGATGGCCGACGCCGCCGTGCCGGTGCTCGCGATCCACGGCACGGCGGACGAGGTGGTCCCGGTGGAGTTCAGCCGGACCTACGCGCGAAAGCACGCGAACGCGGAGTTCGTCGCGTCGCCCGGCGCCGACCACTTCCACGTGATCGAGCCGGACGGACACGCGTGGTCGGTGGCACGCAAGTGGCTGAACGAGAAGCTCACTCAGGCGCAGCGGTAACTCGACGCCAGTTTCGGGTCGCCGCCCCGATACCGCGAGTACTGCGGCAGCGGGCACAGGTCGCGGGTGGCGTCGGCCGACGCGCCGGCCAGCACGGCGGGAGCCTTGCCGCGCTCGACCCAGTCGACGAGGGCGCCGAGCGGGTTGACGGGCGCGGCACCGTTGCCGCCGGAGCAGTGGTCGACGCCGGGCGCGAGGAACAGGCGGTAGAAGTTGTTCACGTAGCCCATCCGCCGCTCCACGTCCTCGCGGTACTTCAGCGTGCCGCCGGGCGGGATGAGCTGGTCGTTGCTGCCGACGAACGTGATCAGCCTGCCACCGGAGCGGCGGAACGCCGAGAGGTCGGGGTTCGAGGTGCCGATGACGTCGTCGTACTCGCGGACCGACTGCCGGAACAGGTCGCGGTACTGCTGGTAGGTGAGCTTCGAGGTGTCGAAACCGGGCTGCTTCAGCAGGAAGCTCTGCACCCACGCCGCGGCGACCGGGAAACCGGGGCCGGGGAAGCCGGGCAGCGTGCCCGCGAGCCAGATCGGGTCGGCACCCTTCGGCAGACCCGGCCACAACGGCTTGCCGCGCTCGTCGGTCGGTCCGTTCCAGATCTTGCGCATGATGTCGGCATCGGCGGTGGTGACGGTGACTTCCTCGCCGTCGCAGACGACGACCTTGCCGACGAGGCGCCGCGGGTCGTAGCCACAGCGGTCGGGGCGGTCGACGATCTGGTTCCGCACGCCGTCGGACGCGTCGCAGGCCTCCACGGCGGCCTTCTGGAACGCGGCCAGCACGCAGTTGCTGACGACGTGGCCGTCCTGGTTCTGCACGATCTGCGGCCACAGGGTCGCCACGGCGAACTGGGTCCAGTTCACGGCCGGGGCGTTGGCGAGGATGCCGTCGTAGTCGTCCGGGAAGTTCTGCGCCTCGGAGTAGCCCTGGCGGCCGCCCGTCGAGCAGCCGTTCCAGTACGCGTACGACACCGGACGCCGGTAGTGCTCGCGCACCACCTCCTTGGCGATCACCGACGACTCGTGCACCGAACGCGTCGCGAAGTTGGTGAGCAGCGTCTTGTTGACCTGGCCGGCCGACGTCAACGCCCAGCTGGTGTCGAGGCCCGTCAGCACACCGGCATCGGTGGTGACGGCGGTGTAGCCGTCCTTCACGGCCTGCACGAACGGGGCACCGGTGTCACCGGCGGCGTACGCGCTGCCGCCCACGCCCTGCAGACGGCCGGACCAGCCGGTCTCCGGGAGCGCGACCACGACCTTCACGTGGTCGTCCTGGTGGGTGAGCGTGACGGTGAGCTCGCAGTACGCGGGCACGTCGTGGATCGGTGGTGGCGCCGAGAAAGGGGTTTGCGGGAACGTGACTGTTCCGCCCGGACGGCGCACCGCGTCCACGGACTCGATCTTCGCGCCGGCCGGGGCGGTCACCGGCACCGCGGCGCAGGAGGGGCTGCTCGCCGACGCCGGCGCGAGTGGTGCCAAGCCGGTCAGGAGCAGGGTTGTCGCCAACAGCTTTGTCAGTCTCACGTGGCGCGACGCTAGGTGCGGGCGCCGAGTCGTCGCGCCCGTCAGATGACGCCGTCGGTGTACGTCACCGCCCGGGAAGAACCGAAGCTGTCACATCCGCGCGGGCGATTGTGTCTACTGCACAGGAACCCGAGAAAGGATCAACAGTGTCCTACCCCGAGAAGGTGTACTTCGGCGAGACCGGCGAGGTCAGCGCGACGTTCCGCCCGGCGAGCACCCCCGTCGACACCGGTCAGCCCGACAACGGCATCCACTACCTCGCGACCACCGAGACCACGCGCGGCGAGTTCGGGCTGTACCGGGTCATCATGAAGCCGAAGGCGGGTGGGCCGACCACGCACTTCCACCGCACGATCTCGGAGTCGTTCTACATCCTCGACGGCAGCGTGCGCATCTACAACGGCGACCAGTGGATCGACACGAAGCCGGGCGACTTCGTGTACGTGCCGCAGGGCGGCCTGCACGCCTTCCGCAACGACGCCGACGCCCCGGCCGAGATGTTGCTGCTGTTCACGCCGGGCGCGCCGCGTGAGGAGTACTTCGAGAAGCTCAGCAGCGTCTCGAAGGACGACCTCACCGCGTTCCGCGAGAAGCACGACTCGTACTTCGTCGACTGAACCGCGCGCGGCGCGCCCTCGCCCTTCAGTCCCGCACGAGGATGGCGGCCGCCGGGCACACCGCCGCCGCGTGCCTCACGTCAGCGGAGCGGGCCTCGGGTGGGCTTGCGTCGAGCAGGTCCACCAGGCCGTCTTCCTCCCGCTGGTCGAACACGTCGTCCGCGGCGAGCACGCACTGCCCGGCGCCGACGCACTTCTCCAGATCCACCTCGACCCTCACCGCGACCTCCACGTCACGGGCAGCTCGGCGACACCGCCGGTGAGCGTGGTGCGCACCCGCAGCTGGTCGAGGTCCTTCGCCAGCCGCAGTCCCGGCAGGCGGTGGGCCAGTGCCGCGAAGACGACCCGCAGCTCGGTGCGGGCCAGGGAGGCGCCGATGCAGAAGTGCGCGCCGTGGCCGAAACCGAGGTGTGTCCTTTCCGGACGGTCCGGGTTGAACGCCTCGGGGTCGGAGTACACCTCCGCGTCGCGGTTGGCGGCGTTGATCGACAGGACCAGCGCGTCCCCGCGCCGGATGTCCACGCCCGCGATGGACACGTCCTCGCGGGCGTAGCGCAGCAGGCCGAGGTCGCCGGGCGCGCCGAGCCGCATGATCTCCTCGACCACCGCGTCGACGCGGCCGTCCGGATCGGCGACCAGCGCCTCCCAGCGCGACCGCTCGGTGAGCAGGAACAGCAGGCCGAGACCGATGCGGTTGACGGTGGTCTCGTGGCCCGCGAACAGCAGGCCGACGCAGAGCCGGACCATCTCGGCGTAGTCGTAGGAGGCGTCCTCGCTCTGGGCGCGGATCAGGTCGGAGATCACGTCCTCGCCGAGCTGAGGGCGCTTGGTCTCGACGAGACCGATCATGTAGCGGAAGAACTCCTCGCGGGCCTGGTGCGCCTCCTCGCCGATGGTCGTGTTGGCCATCCGCTCGGACAGCCTGCCGAAGAGCTCGTGGTCCGACTCCGGCACCCCGAGCAGCAGGCAGATCATCGCGACCGGCAACGGGTAGGCGAGCCCGGAGTGCAGGTCGACGACACCGTCGGGCGACGCGTCGTGCTCGGCGACCAGCCGGTCCAGGTAGCCCTGCACCAGCCCGTCCATGTGGTCGGCCAGCATCCGCATCCGCTTGGCGGAGAACGCGGGCGTGAGCAGGCGGCGCATCCGGGCGTGGTCGGCCTCCTCCGTCTCGTACTCGCCGGTCGGGCCGTCCTGCACGGCGGCGGTGGTGATGCGCGAGGCCCGTTCGGGTTCGGGGTGGGAACGGCCGAAGCGCTTGTCGCCCAGCAGGAGGCGGACCTCCTCGTGCCGGGTCACGAGCCAGGCGGGATCACCGGCCGGTGTGGTGACCGGGGTGATCGGCGCTTCGCGGCGCAGGACCTCGTAGAGCGGGGCGAGCTCGAGAACGTTCGGCCGGGGCAGCGGCAGCTGAAGTCGTTCGGTGGCAGTGCTCATGCCTCGACCGTAGCGATTAGTGGCACTCTCTGCCACTAAATGGTCCGGATGAGTGACGTGCTTAAATCGCCCGATGACGGACGTTGTGTCAGAAAAGCCTCGCCGCGGCCGGCCGCCGGTGAGTGCCGAGCAACGTCAGCAGCAGCGCCTGGACATCTCCCGCCACGCCGTGCGGTTGTTCGCCGAGCAGGGCGTCGCGGCCACCTCCGGCGAGCAGATCGCCCAGGCCGCCGGTGTCTCCGAGCGCACGTTCTGGCGCTACTTCCCGCACAAGGAGAGCTGCGTCGAGCCGTTGCTCACCAAGATGGTGGACGCGTTCTGCGTGGTGCTGCGGGCCTGGCCACCCGAGCGGGAGCTGATCGACCACCTGCGGGACGCGTACTCGCCGGTGCTCGACACCGCGTCGGACGACGACGTCGACGCCGTGCTCGCCGTGGTGCGGCTGACCCACGACGAGCCCGCGTTGCGCGCCGCCTACCTCGTTCTGCGCGAACGGGCGGAGCACGCGCTGGCTGACGTGCTGGCGGAACGAATGGGCCTGCCGGCGGACTCGATCGACGTCCGCGTGCGTGCCGCCGCCGCGAGCGCGGTTCTCCGGGTCGCGACCGACGACGTCGCCCGGGCCAGCGCAAACGGCATCACGGCGGAAGCGCTCAACGGGCATCGCGAGCACATGGCCACCGCGGTGAGCCAGATCCTCGGGGCGTCCACGCCGTAGCCGCGTCAGGCGGGGTTCCAGTGCTCAAGGAGGCCACGCGGTCACCGGCCAGACGCCCTCGAATCCGAAGGCGTCCGGCAGCAGGTGAATTCTTCCGCGTGAAACCTGAATCAGATTCCGCGTCCGCCCGTCAATTCCCTGGCCACGTCGAACGCCGATTTCTTCGTGGCGATCATCTCCGCCGCGATCTTGCCGGCGATGGTCGTCGCGGCGAACGAGGTCCCGGTCCATTCGGCGGTTCCCTCGAATGCGGAGTCGGCCGGCGGCTGGGCGCCGTCCTCCAACGGCGTGTACCTGACCGTTCCGCGCACCGACGTGCTCAGCACCCGCTCGCCGACCTCGAACACGTCGATCCACTCGGCGCCCTGCGGGTTGAAGTCGGACGGCTCCCCGTTGTCGTTCACCGACCCCACGGCGACGACCCCGTCGCAGGCCGCAGGGAAACCGGGCCGGTTGTTCTGCTGGACGCCCTTGTCGTCGGGCTTCTCTCGCCCGTAGTTGCCCGCGGCGGCGACCACGACGACCTTGTTGCGCAGCAGGTCGACCGCTCGCTTGAGCACGAGCGGTGGCTCGCCGTCGTCCGTGTGGCACACCAACGGCATCGCGAGCACGCTCACGTCGCGGTCGGCGAAGCGCGTCATGGCCATGGCGACCTCCCAGACGGTGGACTTAGCGCCGTCGTGGTTCAGCACGGCCTCCACGATCACCGAGGCCTCGGGTGCCTCGCGCAGGATCCGGCCCACCGAGAACGTGGCGTGGAGGTCGAGGTCCTGGTACACGGCGTCCTCGCCGGTCGGGAGGAGCGCGCTCCCGGCCGCGATCAGCCGCCCGGCGAACTGCGGGTGCGGATAGACCCTCGTGTCGATCAGGCCGACCTGCACCTTCGGGTAGCTCGAGCTCCCCGCCAGCTCGAAAGCGTTCTCCGCCTTCAGCGGGTAGCCGTCGCCGCCGATGTGCGGGGTGCCGTACACGGACGCGACGGTGCGGTTCTTGCCCATCTCGGGCGCCCACCCGCCGTGCTCCTCGCGGAAGGTTCTGCGGAGCTCGTGGAGGATCTCGTCGAGGTCGCTGTCCGGCGGTTCGCCTCGGTCGAACCTGCCGCGATCGCCGCGGGCCTCGCGTTCCTCGCGCAGGGTGCGGAGCGTGGAGGCGGCGTCCTCGAGTCCCGGCAGGCTGACCACGCCGAGCCCGAGAACGGTGCTGTGCTTCTCCGGGTCCGGTCTGGCGCCGCGGTCGTACTTCGAAAGGTGTTCGGCCACGAGTTTCACGTAGGGCAGATCGACGACAATCTCCCTGTCGCTCTCATTGGTGAAATCGTCAGACATCGTGCACACCTCCACATCCGTGCGGCCAAGCCGGCCGCACCGACTATGACCCTCTGTTCGGACGGCGTGATACGCCCGGTCGTGCACAAAAAGGCGGTGTACCGGTCCAGGGAACCGGCAGTGACGTCGCCGTCACGCAGCGCAGAACAATGTGACGGCAAGGCCGCGACAAGAGAATTGCAGGACGCGCGCACAACCCTTGACGGACTGGTGATCGGCGAGAGGCAGATATTCCGTCTGAGGGTGAAAGCCATGCGCGAAGCGAAGTCCATCAGCAATCTTGTCAGCGAAGCGGTGCAGGGCGACGAAATCGCCTGGAGGCACATCGTGCGGTCGTACACCCCGCTCGTGCGGGCGGTCTGCCGTGAACACGGCCTGACCGGGGCGGACTCCGACGACGTGAGCAGCCGGGTGTGGATGCGGCTGCTGCTCGGCATCTCGCGCATCCGGGAACCGGCGGCGCTGGCCGCGTGGCTGCGGACGACCACCCGGCGGCAGTGCCTGCTGCTGTTGAAGGAGAACAAGCACGACACCCCGCTCGACGACGAGACCGTCGCGCACCCGGCGGAGGCGCCCGCCGACGAGGAGATGCTCGCGGAGGAGCAGCGAGTCCTGTTGCGACAGGCCACCGAGGGACTGACCGAGCAGGACCGCCGGTTGCTCTCGCTGCTCTTCTCCGACCCGCCGACGCCCTACGCGAGGATCAGCGAGATGCTCGGCATCGCCACCGGTTCCATCGGGCCGACCAGGCAGCGGATTCTGCTGCGGTTGCGCCAGGCACCGGTGTGGAGCACCTACCAGCCGACCTTCTGATCCTCGGGCTCGTCCGCCCGCGCCAGCAGGGCGCGCACGGCGTCCGCTTCCGGTACGCCGAGGCTGGTGTACCCGGCCAGCGCCGTCTCCCGGTGGGCGCGGGCGCGTTCGAGGTCACCGACCGCCTCCCTGACCGCGGCGAGACCGGCGTGGGCGCGGGCCTGCTCGAACCGGTCGTCGATCGTGCCCGCCACGGCGAGCGCCTCCGTGTGCCGCGCCTCCGCGTCGTCGAGCAGGCCCGCGGCGCACAGGGCCTGTCCGAGACCGTTGAGCGCCTCGGTCTCGCCGGCCCGCTCCCCGATGCGCCGGAAGTGGTCGAGGGCGCGGCCGAGCTTCTCGACGGCTTCGGCGGGCTGGCCCGAGCGCAGGTGCACGATGCCGAGGTCGTTCAACGCGTAGGCCTCGCCGACGCGGTACCCGATCCCCTCGAAGAGGTCGAGGGCCTGCCGGTGGTGTGCCAGTGCCAGGTCGAGCTGGTCGAGGCTCTGGTGCACCAGGCCGAGGTTGCCGAGCGCCTCCGCCTGTCCCAGCACGTCGTCGAGGCGCCGGTAGATGACGAGCGCGTCGGTGAGGTGCCCTGTCGCCTCCTCGAGATCACCTCTGCGCCAGAGCACGACACCGAGGTTCTTGTGTGCGCACGCCCGCCCGATGTCGTCGTGCACGTCGGCGTAGCGGCCCAGCGCGAGGCGCAGGTGTTCCTCCGCCTGATCGAGCAGACCCTGGTGCCAGTACACGAGACCGAGGTTGACCAGTGCCCGTGCCTCGCCGCCGTGGTCGCCGATCCGCACGGCGGCCTGCCGGCCCAGGCTGTGGATCTTGAAGGCCTCGGTGTTGAGGCCACTGGCGTCGAAGTACCGGAAGAGGGTGTTCGCCATGTTGACCGCGTGCGCGGGCCACTCGTGCGCTTCGGCGTGCACGCACACCGCGACGAGGTTCGCCCGCTCGTCGTTCAGCCAGTCCTGTGCGGACTTGGTGGTGGCGAACACGGGAGCGGGCGTCGGCAGCACCTCGACCTGCGGCCGCCGATGCCGCTCGGCGGGATGGAGGGTGTCCATCGCCGCCGCCGCGGTCGACAGGTAGAAGTCGAACAACCGGGTGATCGCCGCACGCCGGTCGGACGCCGGGTCCAGGGCACCGGCCAGGTCGCCCGCGTAGGCGCGCAGGAGGTCGTGCATCCCGTAGCGGTTGTGGCGCTGCGCCTGGACGAGGTGGACGCGGGCGAGGCGGTCGAGGAGCTGTCGCGCCTGCTGCAGGCCGATGCCGCCGAGTGCGGCGACCGCGTGCGCGTCGAAGTCCTGTCCGGGATGCAGACCGAGGAGGCGGAACATCGCGGCCGCGTCCTGCGCGAGGTTCTGGTACGACCAGGAGAACACCGCGCGCACAGCGGTGCGCGGATCGAGGTCGGCGTCCAGGAGGTCCAGGCGCATCTGCTGGTCCGCCAGCTCCTCGACCAGGACGGACAACGGGGTCGACGGCCGCGCGGCCGCGAGTTCCGCCGCGACGCGCAGCGCGAGCGGGAGCCGGGCACACTCCTCGGCCAGCGTCCGGGCGGCGTCCGGCTCGGCGGTCACCCGCTGCCCGATCAGCCTGCCGAGCAGCTGCACGGCGTCCGGCAGCGGCAGCAGGTCCAGGTCCAGCCGCCGCGCCCCGTGCCGGGCGACGAGGCCGGCCAGCGAGTCCCTGCTCGTCACCAGGACGAGGCAGCCGGGGGTGCCGGGCAGCAGCTGGCGGACCTGGTCCACGGTGGCCGCGTTGTCCAGCAGGATGAGCATCCGCTGCCCGCTGAGCTCCGTGCGGTACCGGGCGGCGCGGTCCTCGACGTCCAGCGGGATGTCCCTGCCGCCCAGGCCGAGCGCGGAGAGGAACCGGGTGAGCGCGTCCGCGGCGGTCAGCGGGCGCTCGGCGTCGTAGCCGCGGAGGTCGACGTAGAGCTGGCCGTCCGGGAACCTGTCCCGCACCCGGTGCGCCCACCGCAGGACCAGGGAGGTCTTGCCGACGCCCGCGGTGCCCGAGACGGCGGAGACGACGACGGCGGTCGACGTGCCATCGGCCTCGACCAGCATCTTGTCCAACGTGGACAGTTCGTGCTCGCGGCCGGTGAAGGCGTACACGTCGGCCGGCAGCTGCGCGGGGACCCGGCGGGCCGGCTGCGGGGGAACCTCCACCACCGGGTTCTGCTCGGGGGTCTCGGCCGTGTGCCTGATCTCGCCGCGAAGCAGTGCCTCGTGCACCGTGCGCAGTTCCGGGCCGGGATCGATGCCGAGCTCGTCGGCCAGCCGCAGCCGCGCCGACGTGAACAGCTCGAGCGCCTCGGCGTCGCGGCCGCACAGCGCGAGTGCCCGCATCAGGACGGCTACCAGCGGCTCCGCCAGCGGATGCTCCGTCACGACCTCGCGCACCGGCCCGATGACCTCGCCCGCGCGGCCGAGGTGCGTCAGCGCGTCGGCCCACAGCGTGACCGCGTCGAGGTGTTCCTTCACGAGCGTGTCGCTGATCCGCACCGCCCAGCTGCCCGACGTTCCGGCGAGAGGCCGGCCTCGCCACAGGTCGAGTGCGGATCGCAGCGACGTCACCCGTTCGGCGTCGGTGGCGCAGGGAGCGCGGGCGAGCCTGCGGAAGCGGTGCAGATCCACCCAGTCGCGGTCGACCTCGAGCACGTACCCGCCCGTCCGCCGCTCCAGGCGCACGTCGGCGCCCGCGGCGGTCGCTCCCGCGGCGAGGATCTGACGGATCCGGGTCAGGTGGGCGTGCAGCGACGCGCGTGCGCCACCTGGCTGGTCCTGGCCCCACAACCGGTCACCGAGGGTCTGCAGGGAGACCGGCCGGCAGGCTTCGATCGCGAGGCAGGCGAGCACCGTTCGTTGTTGCGGGGGACCGATTTCCAGCCGCTGACCGCCGACGCTCACCTCGACGTCGCCGAGCAGGCGGAACGCCATCGGTGCATCCGGCATGGTCATCGCACTACCTCGCCCCGCCCAACAGGTGCCAACCAAGATATCGCGGCGCCGAGGGCAGTCATTTCGACGCCAATCAAGATTTTCCGCGTGGAACCCGTTCGGCCTATCGCTGCCGCAGCCAGGTCACGGACGGTTACCGCGCTGGTGCCGGCGTATCAAAGGTCGCTTCGCACACCTCTCTGCCGGTGAACGCATTTCGCATTCGGGGAGGGGCGGTCGCGTTGAGTGAGAAGTCGGTGGACCTCGTGCTGGAAGGCGGGGGAGTGAAGGGCATCGCGCTGCTGGGCGCGGTGCTGGTGCTGGCCGATGCGGGATATCGGTTCCAGCGAATCGCCGGGACGAGCGCCGGCGCGATTGTGGCGGCTTTGGTTGCCGCGTACCAGAAAGAGGGGAAGAACCTGGCGGAGCTCGCCGACGTCATGCGCGAGGTCGACTACCGCCGGTTCGCGGACGAGCCCTGGCCGCAGCGGGCGACCGGCGTGGTGGGCGACGCACTGTCCGCCTTCGTGCACGGCGGATCACACGGCGGTGACTACCTCGTGGAGTGGTTGACGCCGTTGCTCGCGGACGCCGGCGTGCACAGGTTCGCCGATCTCCGCTGCCCCGACGAGGGCGGTTCGCTGCAGGACCACCAGAAGTACTCGCTCGTGGTGCACGCGAGCGACCTCTCACGCCGTGCACTCGTGCGCCTGCCTTGGGATTACGCGTTGTACGACCTGAACGCGGACGACCAGAGCGTCGTGGACGCGGTGCGCGCGTCGATGGCGATCCCGTTCTACTTCCGGCCGGTCCACGTCGCGACCCGGCGAGGAACCTGCACGTGGGTCGACGGGGGCCTGCTCGCCAACTTCCCGATCACCGTGTTCGACCGCACCGACGGCGAGGCCGCCAGGTGGCCCACCTGGGGCGTCAAGCTCTCCGGCCGCCCGGTGCCCGGTCAGGACCTCCCCGTCCGCACGGTGCCGGGCATCGCCGTCAACTGCCTGCGGACGCTGACCGGTGACTGGAACCGGCACCGGCTCGACAGCGAGGGCGTCGGCCGCCGGACGATGTTCGTGGACACGATGAGCATCTCGGCCACCGACTTCGGCATCTCCCGCGCCGAGCAGGAGAAGCTGTTCGACAACGGGCGGCGGGCAGCCCAGGAGTTCCTGGACGTCCAGTCCTCCGTCCGCCGGCTCGCGGGGTGATCGACATGAACGGATCTGCTGTCGCCGGGGACGTCTTCTCCTCCAGGGACGAACAAGGCGGTTTCCGGACACACGCGGCGCTTCTGCTGGTCGTGGTCAACCTGGCGCTGCTCGTGGCGGGTGTGGCGTCGTCGTTCTGGTTCTTCGGCGCGAACATCGGGGTCGCCGGACTCGCGGTCGCGTTGCCCGCCACCAGCCTGTGCACGTTCATCGTCCTCTTCACCGACCACCGGGACATCAGAACCGCGGTGATGGGCGCGTTCACCGTGCTGTACCTCGGTTTCGTCTCGGCCACCTTCAACACCGAGTTCGTCACGATGATGAACGACCAGAACGGCTTCGGCCGGCACGTCTACGACAGCTTCAACACGTTCATGCTGGTGATGCTCGGGTTCTACTTCGGTGGCAAGGCCGTCGAACGGGTCATGACCAAGCGGTCCGGCGGCAGTCCCAAGGATCACAGTGCCGACTGACCCGTCCGGATGACGCGAACGCGGTCGCGCAGGGCGTGTGCGACGGAATCGAATCCCTTCTTCACGTACTCGCCCTGGGCGGTGAACACGGCCTCGGCGTACTTGCCGGTGAACGTCTCGAACGTGCGGTAGCTGCACCGCTGCGGGCCGAGCGGCGTGATCACCTGGTCCCGCGTGCCGAGCAGCCCCGGGAACGTGTCACCGGTGTCGTAGCGCAGGAGCCGAGGCGCGTCGACGACGCGGATGTACTCGCGGCTGACCCACGTGCCCTCGCTGCCGTCCGGCTTGGGCAGCGTGAGGTCGATCGGCGAGTCGACGGCCAGCTTCGTGTCGACGGCCAGGGTGTACGGATTCCACTGTGGATAGTTGGCGTAGTCGATCAGCACACTCCAGACGACCTCCGCGGGCGCGTCGATCTCCACGGTCACGGACTCGATGAAAAAGCTCATGCCGGCATGTACTCCCCACCGTTGACGTCCAGCACCGCGCCCGTGACCTCGGAAGCCAAGCGGGACAACAGGAACAGCACCGCACCGGCGCACGCTTCGTCCGTCGGGATGCGGCCGAGCGGGTTGCGTGCCGCGATCTCGTCGTAGACGTCCTGCTCGCTCACCCCGCGCGAGTCCGCCGTGAACTTGAGGTAGAACCGCACACCCGGTCCGTCCAGCCAGCCCATGATCGCCTGGTTCACGCGGATGCCGTGCTCACCGAGCTCCAGCGCGAGGAACTGGGTCGCCGTGGCCATCGCGGCCTTCGCCACCGCGTACCCGGCCTCGCCGCGCATCGGCTTGCGGGTCGCCATGGTGCCGATGTTGACGATCGAGCCACGCCCTGCGGCCTTCATGTGCGGCACGACCTCGCGGGTCACGTTCAAGGCGCCGAACAGGATGATGTCCATCGACCGGCGGATCGCCTTCTCGGGCGTCTCCAGCAGGTCGAAGAAGCCGGGGTGGCCGAACGCCGAGTTGACCAGGCCGGTGATCTTTCCGAACCTGTCGGCCGCGGTCGACACCAGGTTCGCGACCTCCTCGGGCCTGCGCACGTCGCACTGCACACCGACGGCCTCGCCACCGGCCGCCGCGATGTCCTTCTCCACCTGCTTCATCACGTCGGCGGAGCGGGCGGCCATCACGACCTTCGCGCCCTCGGCGGCGGCGCGGACGGCGAGCTTCGAGCCCAGGCCAGGACCGACGCCGGTGATCACCACGACCTCGTCTTGCAGCATCACAGGTAGACCTCCGAGTAGAAGGCGAAGTCGCGGCGCAGCTGGTCCTCGGACAGCCCGAAGTCCGCCGGCGTGTAGGAATGCGAGCCGTGCCGTTCGGTGCGGTTCTGCGCCAGGTAGGCCTCGAACGCGGCGTCGTCGGCGGGACCGGCGGGCAGGCCCAGCGCGTCGAGCACCTGACGGGCGACCTCCACGGGTTTGCTGACCGTGTCGGCGAACCGCACGTCGACGAACCGGCCGGGGTGCGCCTCGCGGGCGGAAGCGAAGTCCTGCAGCGTCTTGGCGAACCGGCGCGACCAGTACCGTCCGATGCGGACCGGATCGACGCTTTCGCTGTACTGCGACGACATCGCGCGGACCATCGAGGCGTACGACGGCACGGCGTTGACCGGCGAGCGGTGCGTCATCACGATCTTGCAGCTCGGGAAGGTGTCGAACACCGTGCCGACCGCGGTGAGGTGGTGCGGTGACTTGAGCACCCATGGCCGGTCGCGGCCGGGGTTCTGCCACTGCAGCACCTGCAGCCACTCGCGCAGCTCGGCGTAGGCCTTCGACTGGTCGGCGGAGCGCAGCCAGTCGCCGTACGACGGCACCCAGTAGAACGAGTCGTAGCTCATCGACACGAACGTCCGGTCGAGCAGGAGCACGTCCTCCTCCGGCCCGTCCCACACGACCGTGTGCAGGTCGCCGAAGTCGGGGGAGAGCTGCGCGAACATCTCCATGCGTTCCTGGGCGCGGCGTTTGCGCACCGCCGCGTCCGGTCCCTCGCCGGGGAACGGGATCGGGTACGCGACCTCCCACGACAGCGTCGAGGTGACCTGCGGTGACGCGGACAGCAGCCGGTGCAGCAGCGTCGAGCCGGTGCGGGGCAGACCGCAGATCTCGGCCGCCACGCGCACTTCCTGCTCCAGCACCGCCGGGTGCTGCCGTTGCAGCGCGCGGAGCCGCAGCCGGTCCGCGAGCAACGCGGTCAGCCGGTGCCTGGTCAGCTCGAAGCCCAGCGGTGACAGCGCGGCCTCCGTGTTGAGGCTCGTCACGAGCACGTCCAGCGGTTCGCGGAACCAGTCGTCGCCGAAGTCGGAGAGCCCCGTCTTCGCACAGGCCTTCGCCATGAGTTCCGGGACGTTCAGCGCGGTCGTCACCGTCATCGAAGCTCCTCCAGGGAAACCACGCGGCACTTGGGGATCGGGTGCTCGGCCGCGCCGAGCCAGCGCAGCAACGCGGTGCCGGAGCTGTGCCCGCACGTGTCGATCCAGTTCGCGGCACCCGGATCCCGTTCCGCCACCACGATCGTGAGCCGGCCGTCGGCGTCCAGGACGGCGGTGTGCTTGTTCACGGTGATCCTGCGGTGATGGTCGAGCGACTCCATCCACCAGTTGTCGAGCTGGAAGTTCCAGTACGGGCAGTCCGGCACGTCGGTCTCGATCACCCACGCCTCGCCTGGTCGCAACGTCCAGTACCCGTGCAGGTAGAAGATCTCCGGATCGCCGCCCGCGCGCTGGAACATCTCCTGGCCGAAGTCGGGGAGCTCGTTGGGGCGCGCCATGAACGTCCGCGTCCAGTGCGCGAACGTCGCCGCGGTGCCGTGCACCGACATCGCCGCCCGTTGCAGTGCCTTCGCCAGGAACTCCGGGGTGAGTCCGGCGGGTTCGGCGGGCCCGCCGATCTGCTCGATGTGCCAGTCGCCCGGCACTTCCGTCGTGCGGTCGAGATACGTCTGGCGCACCACGAGACCCGTGGAATCCGGGGCGAGCGGGAGCCAGTTCGTGCCTTGGCGTTCCGCGCTCGCGATGATCTCCACCGTGCCGTCCGGCGCGATCACCAGATCGGAGTCGGACAGCTCACCGGTCGACGCCATCGTGCCGTCCTTGGCGTACCGGTTGGCCTTGGAGCCGATGCTGAAGTACGCGATGCTGCCGCGCGTCCCGGTGATCCGGTAGGTCCTGTCGCCCCGGATGTTCGCCGACAGGTAGACGTTGTCCGGGTTGTCCGCGCCGATCTTCACCAGGTCGAGCTGGTGGAAGCGCGGGAAGTCGGGATCGGCGTTGTCCAGGCAGGAGTACAGCATCTCGCGGGTCAGCCGGGCGAGGTAGCGGTACCCCTCCGCGCGGTCGAGCGGGGTGCCGGGTCCCGACTCGATCACCTCACCGGCCTTCTCCAGCGCCCGGCAGAACTGCGACCACGCCTGATCCGGCACGGAACCCTCCCGAATTTAGAACGTGTTCTAGCTGAACATACCCGATTCTGGACAACGTTCAACAGACCCCGAGCGTGCGCAGCCCTGCCACCACGGCCTCGGCTGCCTGCTCGGGGCTCAGCGCCGTCGTGTCGAGCCTGATCTCGGGGTTCTCCGGTGGTTCGTAGGGGGAGTCGATGCCGGTGAAGTTCGGCAGCTCGCCCCGCCGGGCCCGTGCGTAGAGGCCTTTGGGGTCGCGCTGCTCTGCCACCTCCAGCGGTGTGTCCACGAAGACCTCGCAGAACTCGTTCTCGGCGACCAGCTCTCTGGCGAGCGCCCGCTCGGCCCGGAACGGCGAGATGAACGAGACCAGCACGATCAGCCCAGCGTCGACCATCAGCGCGGCCACCTCGGCGATGCGCCGGATGTTCTCGACGCGGTCGGCGTCGCTGAACCCGAGGTCGGAGTTCAGCCCGTGCCGCACGTTGTCGCCGTCCAGCAGGAACGTGTGCCTGCCGTCGGCGTGCAGGGCCTTCTCGACCAGGTCGGCGATCGTGGACTTGCCCGCGCCGGACAACCCGGTCAGCCACACCACGCACGGCCGGTGCCCGTTGCGCGCGATCCGCGCCTGCTTGTCCACGGTCAGCGTCTGCCAGCGCAGGTTCGCCGACCGCAGCGCGCAGTCGATCATCCCCGCGCCGACCGTGGCGTTCGTCAGCCGGTCGAGCACCACGAACGAGCCGAGGTCGCGTTGGTGCGGTAGCTCTCGAACGGCACGGGCGTGTCGAAGTGCACGCTGTCGACGCCGATCTCGTTGAGCTGCAACGCCTTAGTGGCGGTGAACCCGACGGTCCGCGCGCCGATCTTGGCCAGGTACTGCCTGCCGGGCAGCAGGCCGTTCTCGTTCAGCCACACCAGGTGCGCCTGGAACGCGTCGGCCACACCCGCTGGATCGGCCGCGAACGCCAGCACGTCACCACGACTCGCGTCCACGTCGTCGGTGAGCACCACTGTGACCGACGATCCTGTTGGTGCTTCGAGGAGATCGCCGTCCATCGTGACTATCCGATCCACAGTGGATGTGCGTTCTCCCGGCAACACCCTGACCTCGTCACCCCGGCGCAGGGTTCCGCGCAGCACCCGTCCGGAGAAGCCGCGGAACGTCGCGTCCGGCCGGTTGACCCACTGCACGAGGAACCGGGACGGGCCGTTCTCCTCGGTGTCGACGACGACCGTCTCCAGCCACTGGAGCAGCGTTTTCCCGTCGTACCACGGCGTCAGCTCGCTGTGGCCGACCACGTTGACGCCCTCGGTCGCCGACATCGGCACGCAGGTGATCTCGGCGAAGCCCAGGTCGGCGGCGAACTCCGTGAACTCGAAGCACACCTTCTCGAAGGACTCCCGCGAGTAGCCCAGGAGATCCAGCTTGTTCACGGCCAGCGCGACGTGCCGGATGCCGAGCAACGACACGATGCGCGCGTGCCGGCGTGTCTGGCTGAGCACACCCTTGCGCGCGTCGAGCAGGATCACCGCCGCATCAGCGGTGGACGCCCCGGTGACCATGTTGCGGGTGTACTGCTCGTGCCCCGGTGTGTCCGCGACGATGAACCGCCGCGCCTCCGTGGCGAAGAACCGGTAGGCGACGTCGATCGTGATGCCCTGCTCGCGTTCTGCCGCGAGCCCGTCCACCAGCAGTGCGAAATCCAGCTCGCCGCCACGCGTCCCGACCCGCCGCGAATCGGCTTCGAGGGCGGCGAGATGGTCCGCGTACAGCAGTTTCGACTCGTACAGCAGCCGTCCGATCAGCGTGCTCTTGCCGTCGTCGACGCTGCCGCAGGTGATGAACCGCAGAAGCTCCATCAGAAGTAGCCCTCCCGCTTCTTGCGCTCCATCGAGCCGCTCTGGTCGTGGTCGATCAGCCGCCCCTGCCGCTCGGAGGTGGTGGCGGCGCGCATCTCCTCGACGATCTCGGGCACCGTCCGCGCCTCGCTGCGCACCGCGCCGGTCAGCGGATAGCAGCCCAGCGTGCGGAACCGGACGAGCTCGTGCCGCGGTGACTCGGTGAGCGGCATCCGGTCGTCGTCCACCATGATCAGCAGGCCGTCGCGGTCGACGACCGGCCGCCAGGCCGCGAAGTACAGCGGGACAACGGGAATCCCCTCGCGCTCGACGTAGCGCCACACGTCCAGCTCGGTCCAGTTGGACAGCGGGAACACCCTGATGCTCTCGCCGGGCGCGACCCGCGTGTTGTAGAGCCGCCACAGCTCCGGCCGCTGGTTCTTCGGATCCCACCGGTGCTGCGCGGTCCGGAACGAGAACACCCTTTCCTTGGCCCGAGAGGCTTCCTCGTCCCGCCGCGCCCCGCCGAACGCGAGGTCGAACCGGTGCTCGTCGAGCGCCTGCCGCAGCCCCTGGGTCTTCCACATGTCCGTGTGCCGCGCGGAACCGTGGTCGAACGGGTTGATGCCGAGCGCCACGCACTCCGGGTTGCGGTGCACGATCAGCTCCAGCCCGAGCTCGGCCGCGGTCCGGTCGCGAAACTCGATCATCTCGCGGAACTTCCACGTGGTGTCCACGTGCAGCAACGGGAACGGCGGCTTCGACGGGTGAAAAGCCTTGCGCGCCAAGTGGAGCAGCACCGAGCTGTCCTTGCCGATCGAGTACAGCAGCACCGGTCGCTCGCTCTCCGCGACCGCCTCGCGGAAGATGTCGATGCTGTCGGCTTCGAGCCGGTCGAGGTGGTCCACGCACCGACGGTAGCAACCAAACCGAACAACGTTCAATATGCTTTTGAACGTTGTTCAAAGTAGGATCCCGGTGTGAGCACCGAGCAAACGGCGTGGGGTGACGCGGAGGGCAGGCGGCGGGACATCCTGTCGTCAGCCGAGCTGATCCTCGAACAGAGCGGCTACGCGGGCCTGACCATGCGCGCGATCGCGGTGGGGGCCGGCGTCAGCTCCGGCACCGTGTACCAGTACTTCTCCGGCAAGGAGGACGTGTTCGCGGCGCTGATGGAACGCCGCCTGGACGAGCTGCAGCGCACGCTCGCGCAGGTCGACCGCAGCCTCGGCATCGCGGGGGTGCTGCGCGAGATCGAGCCCCAGGTCACCGAGCTGTGGCGGCGGTTCGGGCGGTCGGCCGCGCAGTGGGAGGCGAAGGTGCTCTCCGGCGGCCGCAGGGGCAAGGAGGTCGCCGGGTCCGCGCAGGACTACCGCAAGACGATCAAGGCGCTCGCGAAGGCGCTGACCGAGACCGCGGCGGCCAGCGGCCAGACGCTGATCGACGACCCGGCGCTGCCGCACTGGGTGTGGGACTCGCTGATCGGGCTCGCGGACGACCTGCTGCTGCAGGGCGCGCGGTCGAACCGGGTGAAGCCCGCGCACCTCGTCGAGTTCGCGACCGCCGCGATCGAGCGGGGCGTCATTTCCCGGTGACGAGCGAGTCCAGCGTGGCGCCGCCGTGCTCGCCGCAGTGCTTGCGGGACGCGTCGAGGGTGGCCTGCTTGTCCGCCTCGTCCTCCCGGCCGGCTTCCCCGAAGAGCCGTCTCAGCAGCTCCACCTGTTCGTCGAGGCCGACCCGCAGGAAATCGCTGCAGGTCGACCGGACCGTGAGCCGGCCGTCCTCCGGCATCAGGTCCACCGGCCCGGCGACGAACAGCAGCGCCACGATGATCGCGAGGCCGAACGCGACGATCGCACCGCCCGACGAGCTCTTGCGCGGCGCGAGCCAGTTCTGGGCCTGCTCCACGAACGGCTCCGGCTCGCTCAGCGCGGTGTCGATCCAGAACTCGAGGCTGTCGCCGCCGAGGAGGTCGAACTGGACGTGCCCCGCGACGAACATGATGCGGACGACCTGTTTGCGCTGGTAGGACCCGGTCCAGAACGGCTCTGGCCGCACCAGCACGAGCCGGTCGGGCAGCAGGAACACCACGTCGCGCTCGCCGCGGGCGAGGCGCTCGGTCTGGCCCGGCTGCACGACGGTGCCCGCCAGCCGTGCCAGTACCTGGTCGTGCTCGTGCTCGTCGAGGGCCGCGGCAGCCGCCGACCACAGATCGGGTTCCACGTCCCTGCTATCGCTCCAGGCGTGGACCTTGGTTAGCCACCTGGCCGATGTTGGTCTCAATGGCTCTCGTCACGCGGCCTCGGCACGACCGGAAGGTCGTACCTGCGCCGGATGCTGGTGCCGAGCACGCCGATGTCGGCGCCGTAGACGTGGATCGAGATCGCCACCGAGTCCGAGTGGTTGCAGACCTTGTGGATGTCGCCCGGCGGCACCAGGTACGACGCCACCCCCTGCGGCGTCCGGTTCACCTGCAACGGGATCAGCCGGTCGCCCACCAGCCGATAGGTGGTCTCTTCTTCTTCACCGACGTACGTGCCGACCACACACCACGACACGTGGTCGTGGATGCACGTTTCCTGACCGGGCAACCAGACCAGGGCGACGACCGAGAAGCTGCCGTCGGGCTCCACGTGCAGCAGGTGCTGGCGGTAGTGGTCCGGGTCCGGTTCGCGGTGCGCGGGGTCCAGCAGGTCCTGGTCGGTGAGATGACCGGTCAGGGCCCTGGCGACCCGTGCGGCGACGGCGGTGTCGTCACCACCGGCGGTCACGGCGGCGCGGATGTCGCCGACCAGAAGAGCGGCGGTGGGGGAGAGCAAACGAGGCATGGCGGTGACTCCTTCGCTGGGTCACGTGATCAGAAGAGCGCCCGTCAGCGCGACCGCGGCGATCAGGACCGTGGAGAGCAGGCCCAGCACCAGCGCGGGAAGACCGGAGCGGACGAGGGAACGCAGGCGCACGGCCGTGCCCAGGGCGAACATGCCGGCGGCCAGCAGCAGGTTGTCCACGAACGTCGCGAACGACAGCACCACGTCCGGCACCAGCCCGGTGGCGCGCACGGCGGCCGCGACGAGGAACCCGACGACGAACAACGGCACGATCGGCGGCCGTGTACCCGTGAACCTGCGGCGTTCGGCGATGCTCACCGCGGCGAGCATCGGAGCCAGCAGCACGACCCTGGTCAGCTTCACCGCGACCGCGATGGCGAGCGCACCGGCGACCGGCCCCGCGGCGCCGACCACCTGCGCGACCTCGTGGACGCTGCCGCCCGCCCACACGCCGTACCCGGCGGGCGACAGTCCGGTGAGCGGGTGCAACGCGGGCAGGCCGAACATCGCCACGGTGCCGAACAGCGTCACGAGGCCGAGCGCCCTGGCGACGTCCTCCTCGTCCTGCTCACGCACCCCGTTCATCGCGGCGACGGCCGACGCGCCGCAGATCGAGAACCCGGTCGCGATCAGCAACGACAGCCCTTCGCCGACCCCGAGCACCCGGCCGAGCCAGCGGGTCACGACGAACGTCACCACCACGGCGACGACCGCGAGCGCCAGCACCTCGTACCCGAGCGCCAGCACGTCCCTGATCACCAGCTTCAGCCCGAGCAGCACGATGCCGGCGCGCAGCAGCCGCCGTCCGGCGAGCTGGAAACCCGGCGCGAACGACGCGGGCAGCCGCACGACGTTGGCCACGACGGCACCCAGCAGGACCGCCACGGTCAACGCGCTGACAGAGGGCAGCACCCAGGCGGCGAACATCGCGACCGTGACACCGCCGGCGACCACGGTCAGACCGGGTACCGGTGAGTCGATCGCGCGCGGCGTTGTCCGGATGCTGCCCATGACAGCAACCATCACCCCGCTGAGCTATGCGCAGAAGATGGCCGTTCCTTGGGTGGGTATAAGCCAGCGTTATGTGTGCAGGATGGTCGGGTCCGTGGTGTGGCGGTGGTGGCGATTGGCCCCGTCAGGTGGCTGCGGCGGCGGTGGCCGTCGTGTGTGTCGTGTGGCGACGGTGGTCGTAGGTCCATCGGGCGGCTGTTGCGGCGGTGGCCGTCGTGTGTGAGGTGGTCATGGGTCCGTCGGTGGCTGCGGCGACAGGCCCTCATGCCTGTCATGTCTCACGCAGGCCGTCGGGTGGCTGCGGCGGCGGTGGCGCTCATGTCTGTCACGTCTGTGACGCGGTCCCGTCAGGTGGCTGCGGCCGCCGTGACCATCGCGTCCACAGTCGCGCGCATCAGCGGCAACCGGATCAGATCCGGCCACGTGTAGAGCGCGGTCTCCCGTTCCGCACTCGATTCCACCTCGACCGTGGTCAGCCCAGGGTGCTGCAGGAACGACAACAGCAACCGCGGCACCAGCGCCACCCCCAGCCCGGCCGTGACGAGACTCTGAATGGCCAGGTTGTCGTCGGTGGAACAGGTGATGTCCGGCGTGAACCCGGCCTCGGCACACGCGTCGTGGAGGGCACGCTGGCACCGCGGGCACCCGGCGATCCAGCGCTCACCCTCGGTCTCGGCGAGCGACACCCTCGAACGGCCCGCGAGCCGATGCCCGGCGGGCAGGAGCAACGCGAGCGGCTCCCGCATCAACGGCACCCGCAGCATTCCGGCGACGGCGGCGTCGTCCTGCGGCTCGCCGCGATAGCTGAAGCTGATCACCACGTCGGCCGTGCCGCTGCGGAGCAGGGAGAACGAGTCCGGCGGCTCCTCCTCGACCAGTTCGAGCCGCAGGTGCGGGCGTTCCTTGGCGAGGATGGCGGCCGCCACGGGCACGAGTGAGACGTTGGCGCTGGGGAACGCGCAGATCCGGATGGTGCCGATGTCGTGGGTGGCGATCGCGCTGATCTGCTGGTGCGTCGCGGCCAGTTGTTCCAGCAGCGCCGTGCCGCGTTCGGCGAGGATGCGGCCCGCCTCGGTGAGGGTCAGGCCGCGGCCCGTGCGGACGAACAGCGGCCCGCCCACCTGCCGTTCCAGTGCTCGCATCTGCTGGCTGATCGCCGGCTGGGTGCAGTGCAGCTCCCGCGCGGCCGCGCTGAACGAGCCCGTTCTGGCGACGGTCGCGAACACTTCGAGCTGGCGGGTGTCGAGCACTTTCGCACCATATGCCTGATCGGCCGTCCGCGATGGACGGCCGATCAGGCGACATGATCTAGAACGTGAGCTTCCAGGAGTTGATGTAGCCCGTGTCGACGGCGGCCACGTCCTGCACCTTCAGCTTCCACGTGCCGTTCGCGACCTCGCTGGAGGCGTTGACCGTGAAGGTCTGCACGATGTTGTCGGCGCTGTCGTTGCTGGAGTTCTGCAGCCGGTACGCCGTGCCGTCCGGGGCGATCAGGTCGACGACCAGGTCACCGCGGTAGGTGTGCACGATGTTGACGTCGACCTTGAGCGTGGCCGGGGCGTTGCCCGCCACACCCGAGACCGTGATCGAGCTGGTCACGGCCGCGCCGTTGTCCGGGATGGCGACGTCGGCGGTGTTCTCGAACGACGTGCCGGGCGTGCCGGTGCCGACGGCGGCCAGCGCGTCGACGCGGCCCTCGCCGAAGAAGTTGTTCTTCGCGGTGGTGCCGGTGCACCGGCTGTCGGTGCAGCTCAGGTCGTCGGCCTGGGTGGCCAGCAGCTGACGCAGCTGGGCCGGGGTGGCCGTGGGGTTGACCGACTTGAGCAGCGCGGCCACACCGGCCACGTGCGGGGCGGCCATCGACGTGCCGGACTTGGTGCCGAACTTGCCCTCCGGCAGCGTCGAGTAGACGCTGTCACCGGGCGCCGCCAGGTGAATCTTGTCGGTGCCGTAGTTGGAGAACGCCGACTTCGTGTTCGTCGAGGTGATCGACGAGACGGTGACGACGCCGGAAACCTCGGTCGGCACGCTCAGGCACGCGTTGGTGATGGTGCGCGTGACCGGGGTCGAGTCGTCCGGGCTCGTGGTGTCACGGGTCTTGTTGGCGAGGTTGTAGTTCTCGTTGCCCGCCGCGGCGACGTTCAGCACGCCCTTGCCCTCGGCGTAGGCCACGGCCCGCTTCACGCCTTCCAGGATCGCGTCCTGGTCGGCGTTGTCCGGGCAGTTGAACAGCCACGGGTCGGTGTAGTAGCTGTTGTTGGTCACCTCGAACCCGCGGTCACCGGAGAAGACCAGGGCGCAGATGGTGTTCTCGGGGAAGAAGTACCCGGACGGCTCCTCCGCGATGCGCACCGAGGCGATCTTCACGCCCGGCGCCACGCCGACCACGCCACGCCCGTTCTTGGCCGCCGCGATGGTGCCCGCGACGTGCGTGCCGTGGGTGTCGGTGTCCCGCCACGAGCCGGCGCGGGTGTCGAGCTTGCCGTAGGCGCAGGACGCGGAGTTGGCCGCGTCGAAGTTCGGCTTGAGGTCGTCGTGCAGGTCGTCGACGCCGGTGTCGAGCACGCCGACGGTCACGCTCGCAGAACCCTGGTTGACCGCCCACGCCTTGTCGGCGCCGATCTGCGTCATGTCGGAGCGCGCCGGCTCACTGGTCGACAGCGGGTCCTGCGGCTTCGCGGCCGGGATCGGCGGGTTGGCCGCCTCGGCGGGGATGTCCGTCGTGCGGGTGGCGCCCACCTTCTGCACGCCGGTGACGGTGCGCATCCGGCTCGCGAAGTCGGTCGCACCCGAGTGCGCCACGATGACGCCGATCGCGTCGTACGTGGCAAAGACCGTGCCGCTGTTGCTGGTGATCGCCGACGCGGCACCGCTGGTGGCGCCCGGCGCCGTGATGACCAGGTACGCGCGTGTGCCCGCGAGAGGCGCCGCGGCGGCGGGGGTGACCGCCGTCAGGACACCGGCGCCCACGACCGCGGCGATGACCGCGGTGCGCAGGCGTGATCGTGAACGCAAGAACACTGTTCCTCCAACACTCCCTAGCGGGCGATGCCCGCGCAGGTGCGCGGGTGCAGGGGCCCGTCATCGGCATTAGAGGAGGTCAGCCCGGATTCGGGACGCGTCGTTGCAGAAATGCTCCGTTCGGTTCAGGCCGAACGTCGCACGTCAGCGACGGGTGATCAGCCCGACGAAGTGGTTCATGTCCGCCTGCACGCACGCCTCCTCGGCGTGCTTGCCGGTGCACCCCGGCGCCCAGCCGCTGCCGTTGCCGTAGTCGGAGAAGTGGAACGGGATGCCCGCGGCGGTGAGGTGGGAGGCGGTCACGAGTGCCGTCTCCCGCGCCCGGTTCTCCAGCACGGCCTGGATCGGGTTGATCGTGAGGTCGCCGCCGTTGCCGGTGTAGAGGGCGATGCCCATGCCGCGCAGTGACGCGACGTGCTGGGCAGGGCTCTGGGCGTTCCACACGCCGTCGAACGGCCAGACCGGCGGGCCGAAGATCGCGTCGGCGCCGACGGTGGGGGAGCCGGAGCCGGGATTGAGCTCGCTCGCGACCACGGCCGCGCGCATCTCGGAGTTCCGCAGGTCGAGGCCACCGGAGAAGCTGCCGACGTAGCTGAAGAGGTCGGGGCGGTGCTCGGCGTAGTGGAACGCGCCGAAGCCGCCCATCGAGTGGCCCACGATCGCCCGGCCGTCCCTGGTCGCGATCGTGTTCAGGTTGGCGTCCACGAACGGGATCAGCTGCTCCAGGTGGAACGTCTCCCAGTTCTGCGGGCCGGCGGCGCCGGGGTTGACCCAGTTCGAGTACCAGCCGCGGCCGCTGCCGTTGGGCTGCACGGTGATCAGCCCGGCGCCGCGCGTCGCGTTCTCGACGACGCGCTGGTTCCACGCCGCGTCCGGCCGGTCCGGGTGGCCGTGCAGGTAGTACTGCACCGGATAGCGGGCCGTCCGGTCGTAGTTGTCGGGCAGAGTCACGACGATCGTGTGCCGGCCGGGTTCCTGGCCGTCCAGCAGGGTCGGCGTGGGCACCTGGTTCGTGGAGACGCTGAAGACGAACGTGCGGTGCTGGTCGTCGACCCATCTCGGCCGGCTCGTCACCGTCAGGCCGAACCCGTCGGCGAACTGCGGAGGTGTGGCTTCGGCGGCGCTCGCGGGGCTGCACAGCGCCAGCACGGCGATCACCGCGACAGAAAGACGGATCATGGGCTTGATCATGATGGCGGAGCCGGTCGGAGAACAGGCCATAGACCGGCCATTCATGGCCTGATCAGCGCGGAAGGTGTTCGAACAGCTCGCGCAACGCGGCCGTGGCCCGCTCCAGCAGCTCGGCGGGGATGCCCGCCAGCACCTCGTCGTGCGCCTTGCTGTTCGCGATCACGACCTCCTCGGCGAGCGACCGGCCGCGCGGGGTGAGGCGCACGTAGGTGCTGCGGCCGTCGGTCTGGTCCGGCTCGCGTTCGACCAGGCCCCGTCCCACGAGGCGGTTCACGACGTTGCTCGTGCCGCCGGTCGACAGCAGCAGCGAGCGGCTGAGCTCGTTCGCCTTGAGGCGGTAGGGCTTGCCGCTGCGGCGCAACGCCGCCAGCACGTCGAAGTCGGCGCCGGTCAGGTCGAACCTGGTCACGGTCGCGCGGGTGGCCTCGCCGAGCAGCCCGGACAGCACCATGACGCGCTTGCCGAGTTCCGAGCTGGCGACCAGGGCCTCCGGGAGTTCGGTTCGCCACTTGTCCAGGAGTTCTTCCACGCGGTCCGTCACAGGTCAAAGCCTATTGCACACCGTGATAGCTTTTAAGAAAGCTTTCGACTGAGGGGATCTGATGGACTTCGTGCTGCGCAACGCGCTGGTGATCGACACCGACCCGGTGGTGGTTCTGCCCGGCACCGACGTGCTGGTGAGGGATGGCCGGATCGCCGCGGTGGGCAAGGGGCTGGCGGCCGAGACCGTGATCGACTGCACGGACCGGATCGTGCTGCCCGGTTTCGTCGACACGCATCGGCACCTGTGGCAGGTGCTGGTGCGGTCGTTCTGCGCCGACATGACGCTCGGCGAGTACCTGGAGAAGATGCTGCGGCCGGTGCAGGCGGTGCTGTCACCGGAGGACCTGGCGATCGGCACGCTCGCCGGTGCTCTCGAATGTCTCGCGTCCGGAATCACGACGGTGCAGGACTTCTCGTTCGCGCCGACCTTCGGCCACGCCGAGGCGGCCGTGCGGGCGCTGCGCGAGTCGGGCATCCGCGCGCTGTACGGCTACGGGCAGCCGGTGTTCGGGCCCGCTTGCGCGGAGGAGGACGTGCGGCGCGGCGCCGGTCTCGGCGGCGGGCTGGTCGACATCGCGCTGGCGCCGCTCGGTCCGTCCTTTTCGGACATCGAGGTGGCAGAGCGGGACTGGCGGCTCGCCCGGTCGCTGGGGCTGCGGGTGGTCACGCACGTCGCCGGGCACGGCAACCCGGTCTCGGCGCTGCGCGACCGCGGCTTGCTCGACGCGAACACGACCTTCGTCCACGGCAACGACCTCGGCGACGACGAGCTGAAGCTGATCGCCCAAGCCGGTGCGGGCGTGTCGATCGCGCCCGCCGTCGAGGCGCGGATGGGGCACGGCGGGCCGATGGTGCGCCGCACCCGCGCGCTGGGCGTGCCGACCGGGCTCGGCGTGGACACCGTTACGGCGGTCGCGGGAGACATGTTCTCGTTGATGCGCGCCACGTTGCTCTCCGCGCACCTGAGCGAGGGCGCGCACGTCACGCCCGCCGACGTGCTGCGGATGGCGACGATCGAGGGCGCCGCGGCGATCGGCATGGAGGACCGGATCGGGTCGCTCGGGGTGGGCAAGCACGCGGATCTGGTGGTGCTGCGGGCCGACGACCTCAACCTCGCCGGCGCTCACGACCCGATCGCCGCGGTGGTCACCGCCGCGCATCCTGGCAACGTCGAGAAGGTGTTCGTGGGCGGTGCGGAGAGTCAGCGGCAGGACGTGCGGCTCCGGCTCGACGGACCCAGCTCGGTGGCGAAGAGCCTCATCAGTCCCGGCAGGCGGTAGGTGTCGCCGTCACCCCATTCGGCGAGTCCGAGATCCACCAGGTGGTCCAGTGCGGCCTCGGTTTCCAGCAGGTCCGCGCCGAGCGCTCCGGCCGCGGTGACGGCGTCGCACACCTCGTACCGGCCGAGGAGCCGGAACGCCGCCGCTGCCAGCGGGTCGTCGACGGCGCCGAACGCGGTGGCGCAGGCGGCGCGGACCGACTCGCCACCGAAACTGAGCTCGGACAACGGGTCTGCTGCCAGCCGGCGGGCCAGCCAGGCCAGCGGGCGGGCGGGGCGGTGCGCGAGGATCGCGCCCGCGATGTGCACCGCCAGCGGAACCCCGTGGCAGCACTGGACGATCCTGGCCGCGGCGCCGGGTTCGGCCTCTGCCCGCGGCGCCAGCCTGGCCAGCAGTTCCATTCCGTCCACATCGGACAGACGGCCGAGCGCGTGGTGTTCGGCGCCGTCCAGCAGGAGCGGCGCCCTGCTGGTGATCAGCACGGCACCCGGCCCGGTCGCGGGCATCAGCTCGCGCAGCGGCGCGGGATCGGTCGCGCTGTCGAGCACCACGAGAACCGCGCGGTCCGCGAGCCGCGACCGCAGCAGGGCGGCGGCCTCGTCCGCCGAGTGCGGCACCTCGGGCACGCCGAGGTGCCGCAGCAGCCGGTGGGGAACGCGGGTCGCCTGGCGGAGGTCGATGTAGAGCTGGCCGTCCGGGAACATCGGTGCGACGCGGTGTGCGACCTCCAGCGCCAGCGCGCTCTTGCCGACACCGAACTGGCCGTGCACCACCGCCACGGCGGGCGTCTTCCCGCACAGCAAGGCCTGCAACCGCGCCACTTCGGGTCCACGTCCGACGAACGATCGGCAGGGCGCGGGAAGCTCTCTCGGCGCGGGTGCGGAAGAAGCGCGCACCGCGTGCCGGTGGACAGCCTCCTGGTGCTCGGCGACAACCTCGCCCGCAGCAACGACTCCCGGCGACTGGGCTATCTGCCGGCGGACGCGCTGATCGGCGTCGTGCTCCGGCCACTCGGACAGAGGTGACCACAGTGCTGACCACAACCGCTGTCGTCCTGTGCGGACTCGTCCTGGCGATCTCCGCGGTGAGCAAGCTGCGCAGCAAGTCCGACTACGCCGATTTCGTCGCGTCCGTGCCGGCCTTCGGGATTCCGGCCCGCTGGACGCGCCTGTTCGCCGTGCTGACGGTCGCGGCGGAGTCCGTGACCGCCGCGCTGCTGCTCGCCTCCGTGTTCGCCGGGTACTGGCCCGCCGTTGCCGGTCTGGTGCTGGCGGTGGGCCTGTTCGCGGTCCTGACCGTCGTGGTGTGGCGCGCGGTGTCACGGCGGTCCGGCGCGGTGTGCCGGTGCTTCGGGCGTGCCCGCATCACGCTCGCGCACCGGCACGTCGTGCGCAACGCGTTCCTCCTGGCAACAGCCGCGCTCGGCCTCGTCGCACTGTCCGTTGTGGACGGAACGGCCGACCCTGCCGCCCTGTGGCTGGCGGCGGCCGTCGGTGTGGTGGGCGCGGTGCTGGTCGTGCGGTTCGACGACCTCGCCGACCTCGTCGCCGGTCCGGTCTAACGCAGGAGCGTCGGGAGGCTTTCGAAACCGCGCAGGATGCGGGTCGGACGGCGGCGCGCGCCGGCCAGCGGTCGCAGGTCGGGGAACCGGTCGAAGATCGAACGCAGGCCGATCTCGCCCTCCATCCGTGCGAGCTGCGCGCCGAGGCAGTAGTGGCGACCGGCGCCGAACGACACGTGGTCGCGGGCGTTCGCGCGCGTGACGTCGAACGTCAACGGGTTCTCGAACACCTCCGGATCGCGGTTGGCCCCCGCGAGCACGGTGGTGACGAGCTGGCCGCGCCGCACCGGAACGCCCGCGACCGTCGTGTCGCGCGAGCACATGCGGCCGGTCAGCAGCACCGGCGGGTCGAAGCGGAGGACCTCGTCCACGGCGTTGCTCCACAGCTCCGGCCGGGCGCGGAGGGTCTCCAGCTGGTCAGGATGCTTCGTCAGCAACGCGATGCCGTTGCCCAACAGGTTGACCGTGGTCTCGAAGCCCGCGGCGAGCACGAGGCCCGCGGTGGCCTTCAGCTCGCGTTCGGTGAGGCCGGCGCCGTCCTCGCGCGCGGTGATCAGGCGGCTCAGCAGGTTGTCGCCGGGGTTGGCGCGCAGGGCGTCGAGGTGGCGGGTCAGCCAGGCGTCGAACGTGCTCAGGGTGGTTTCGACGCTGCGGAACACCCGCCACGGCAGGCCCAGGTCGAGGCTCGGGGCGGCCGCGGCGCCGAGGGCCAGGACGGTCGCGCGTTCCTGGGGCGGGACACCGAGGATCTCGCTGATCACGGTGACCGGCAGCAGGCCGCAGTAGGTCTCGATGAGGTCGACCGGGTTGGCCGGGTCGAGGCCGTCGAGCAGCTCGTCGGCGATCGCCTGTGTGCGCTCGCGGAGCTGTTCCACGGCACGGGCCGTGAAGACGCGCGTGACGAGCTTGCGGTAGCGGGTGTGCGCCGGCGGTTCGACGACGAGCAACGACGGCGGCTGCACGGGATGCGTCACGTCCGTGGCCGACCAGGCGGCGAGCTTGCCGAGGATTCCCGCGCCGAAACGGGGACGCGTCGTCACGAACGCGTCGTTGGTGAGGACTTCCCTGACGATCGCGTGCCTGGTCGTGGTGTGACCGACCTTCGTCGCGGCGAGCGGGCCGCGCGAGCGGATCTCGTCGAACAGGCCGGTGAGGTCGGCGCCCGTGGACGCCTCGACGGTGATGCGGCCCTGCAGATCGCCGCGACGGGCCGCCATGCGCAGCACCGCCCGTGGCAGCGCGTGGCCGATGCCCCAGCGCACCACCGGTTTGACGTGCTCCTCCGCGAGAGTTGAGGTACTCATCAGTTCCGCAGCGTTCCTCCTGCGACGCGGCGAGTCAAGAGTGGGCCGTCCGGCGGAACCGGGAGTCCACTTCGGACCAACGCGTACCCTGCCGTGTCATGGACATGGACGGCACGCCGTTCGACGAACTGGCAGCGCGGATCGCCCAGTCCGACGACGCCGGGTTCCACCTCGCCGCGACCCGGCACCCGGACGCGATGGTGCGCCGCGTGGCCGCGAGCATGTTCCGCGGTGAGAAAGCCCTGCGGCACGCCCGCGAACTGCTGCCCCTGCTGGCGGACGAGGACCACCACGTGCGGCAGGAAGCGTTGTGGGCGTTCGGAACCATGGGCCCGGACGTGCTGCCGTTGCTGCACGAGACGCGCCGGACGGCCAAGGGCGCGGTCCGCAGGGGAGCACTGGCGGGCATCGTCGAGGTCGCCGGCCCGGACGCGTTGTCCCCGGCAGATCGCACGATGATCGAGCGGTTCATCCGCGTCAAGATCGAAGAAGAGATGTACGGCACGGAGGAAATGCATCTCTGCGGCGGCTGGTTCGCCATCAGGACCGACAACCAGGCCGCCGTGCTCGAGGTCTGCGGCCTGCGGGACCCGGCTCCGGTCACCAAGATCCTCGGTGGCTCGGCCTGGAACAACGACCACCACGCGTGGGCCAAGGACGACGAACACGTGCGGTGCGCGCGGGTCTACGTCACCGGCGCGTGGGACGGCTGGACTCTGGTGTTCGGCGAGCCGTTCGCGCACGCCGAAAGGCCGGTCACCGAGATCTGCGCGGTGCTGAGCGCGGTGTTCGGCGAGGCGCACTACTACGGCATGAGCTGCGGTGACGGCTGGACGGCGTGGTGCATCGCGGACAGCGGCGAGATCGTCCGCTACTACGACGCGTTCAAGCCGGAGGACCAGATCGGTGAGCTCGACGTCGAGAACGGCAGGGGCCTGCCGCACGACTGGAGCGACGAGAACGACGACCTCGACGACATCTGGGCGACCGAGGTCGCCGAGGAGCTGTCGGTCGATCCCACGTACTTCGAGGGTGACGTGGAGGGGCACGGCGTGCTCGCCCTGACCCAGTGCGGCAGGACCTACGGTTCTCCCAAGGGTTTGCTCCAGATCTAGGCCCGGATGACCGGCACCTCCAACGCCGCCACGATTGCGTTGTCCGCATCCGTGACCACCCCGGCGACCTCGCTGAACGGCAGCACGCCGAACCGGGACGCGGCGCCGATCTTCTCCGAGCTGGCCAGCACGTACGTGTCGGCGGCCTGGTGCGCGAGCGCGCGCTTCATCGCCGCCTCGTCGGCATCGCCCGTGGTCAGCCCCGCCTCGGGGTGCACGCCCGTGACGCCGAGCAGAAACAGATCGGCGTGCACGCCCCGTGCGGCCTCCACGGCGGCGGCACCGCACGCGACCATCGAGTGCTTGAACAGCCGCCCGCCGATGACGTAGACGTCCACGTTCCGGTGCTCTTCCAACGCGCTCGCGATCGTCGGGCTGTGCGTGACGACCGTGGCCTCCAGATCGAGCGGTAGCGCGCGCACCACGGCGAGGGTGGTCGTGCCGCCGTCGAGGATCACCGTGGCACCGGGCTCGATCAACGCCGCGGCTGCTCGTGCGACGCGTTGCTTGCCGTCGACCGAGACCTCTTGCCGTGTCGCGTAATCGGCGATCGCGGGCGACACGGGCAAAGCGCCGCCGTACACGCGTTGGCAGAGGCCCGCTGCCGCGAGGTCGCGCAGGTCGCGGCGGATCGTGTCCTCGGAGATGCCGACTTCGGCGGCGAGGTCCTTGGCGACGATGCGGCCGTCGGTGCGCAGGCGTTCGAGCAGCAGGTCACGGCGTTGGGCGGCGAGCATGCACGTTTCTCCTTGTTTTTGCCGAGTGTTGCACATTATGGTCGATCGCATGCTGATTCTGATCGCGGGGCCCTACCGATCGGGCACCGGGGACGACCCCGACCTGATGGCGCGCAACCTCGAACGGCTGGAGGAGGCCGCCTGGCCGATCTTCCGCAGCGGGCACGTGCCCATGATCGGCGAGTGGGTGGCGCTGCCTGTTCTGCGCGGCGCCGGTGGCAGTTCGCCGCTGGACCCGATCGCGTCGGAGATCATGTACCCGACCGCGGAACGGCTGCTGGAGCACTGCGACGCGGTGCTGCGGCTGCCCGGTGAGTCGGCCGGCGCCGACCAGGACGTGCGAATCGCCAGGGAGCGCGGGTTGCCGGTGTACGACCGAGTGGAGGACATTCCGGGCTACCGTTCCGCCTAACGGAACGGCAAGCGCGCAAGGGGAGTCCATGCCTCGACCGGAACGGCCACTCGGGCCTGAGGACAGCCCCTTGCTGAGCTTCGCGGCCGACCTGCGCCGGCTGCGGGAGAAGGCGGGCAGACCCACCTACCGGGAGCTCAGCAGGCAGGCGCACTACTCGGTGACGGTGTTGTCCGACGCGGCGAGCGGGCGGAAGCTGCCGACGCTGGCCGTGACGCTCGCGTACGTCGAGGCGTGCGGGGGAGACGCCGAGGAGTGGCGGCAGCGGTGGCACGAGCTGTCCGAGCAGCTGGCCGCGCCACCCGCCGAGGGTGTCCGCGCGCCCTACCTGGGGCTCGCGGCGTTCCAGATCGAGGACTCCGACAGGTTCTTCGGACGCGACGCGCTGATCGCCGAGCTCACCCGGCGCGTGGGAGAACGGCGGTTCCTCGGCGTGTTCGGGGCGTCCGGCTCCGGCAAGTCCTCGTTGCTGCGCGCGGGTCTCGTCGCACGGACGCACGGTCCGGTCGTGGTGTTCACGCCGGGAACGAGTCCGCGCGAGGAATGCGCGCTGCGGATGGCCGAACTGACCGGCACACGGGTCGGCCAGGTCCTCCACGACCTGGCCGACCCCGCCGCCCTGCACCTCTACCTCGGCATGGCGGGTGACGAGGTGCTGGTCGTCGTCGACCAGTTCGAAGAGATCTTCACGCTGTGCCAGGACGCGGACGAACGCGCCTGGTTCGTGGACGCTCTGATCACCGCGTCGGCGAAGCACGCCAGGGTCGTGCTCGGTGTCCGCGCGGACTTCTACGGCCACTGTGGACGGTATCCGCGGCTGGTGAAGGCGTTGCAGGACAGCCAGGTCCTGGTCGGGCCGATGGACGCCGACGAGCTCCGGCAGGCGATCACCCAGCCGGCGGTGCGCGAAGGCTGCGTCCTCGACACCGCACTGGTGGCGCGGCTCGTGGCGGAGGCGGCCGGGCAACCTGCCGCGTTGCCGCTGGTGTCACACGCGTTGCTGGAGACGTGGCGACGACGACGCGGACTGCGGCTGACCGTCGAGGGGTATGACGAGGCTGGCGGGATTCAGCACGCGATCACCCGCAGCGGCGAGGAGGTCTACGCGTCGCTGGACCCGGCGGGGCAGGCGGCGGCGCGGCGGATCTTCGTGCGCCTCACCGCGCTCGGCGAGGGAGCGGCGGACACCAAGCGGCGGGTGGCGCGGGAGTCGCTGGACGACAGCGACCTCACCGTGCACGTGCTGGAAAAGCTCGCCGCCGCACGGCTGATCACGATCGACGACACCACCGTCGAGCTCACGCACGAGGCGTTGATCCGCAGCTGGCCGCGGCTGCGCGACTGGCTGTCCGACGACCGCGCCGGACTGAGGCTGCACCGGCAGCTCAGCGAGGCGACCGAGACGTGGGCCGCGCTCGGCAACGATCACGGCGCGCTGTACCGGGGTGTGCGGCTCGCGTCGGCCCGCGACTGGGCGGCGGCGAACCCGGATGCGTTGACACCGCGGGAGAAGACGTTCCTGTCCGCCTCGCTGGCCGCCGAGGCCGCCGAGCAGGAGAGCGCGCGGAAGCGCACCCGGCGGCTGCGTCAGCTCGTCGCGGCGCTGACCGTGTTCGTGCTGCTGACCACGGTCGCCGGTGCCGCGGCGGTGGTGCAGTGGCGGCAGGCGGTCGCGGACAGGGACCGCGCGACGTCCCGGCAGGGCGGCGAGCACGCGGCGGGCCTGCTCGCCACCGACCCGTCGCTCGCCGGGCAGATCGCCCTTGCCGCGTACCGGATCTCGCCCACGCCCGAAGCGCGCAGCGCACTGCTGAGCACGTTCGCCGCGCCGTTCCCGACCAGGCTGCACGGTGCGGGGGACCAGATCGACACCATCGCGATGACCCCGGACGGCGGCCTGCTCGCCACCGGCGCCGTCGACGGCGTGGTCGAGCTGTGGAAGGGATCGCAGCGCATCGCCACCCTGCCCAACGCCGGCCGCGTGATGGACGTGGCGTTCAGCGGTGACGGCAAGAGCCTTGCGGTGGCGGGAAAAGACGGCGTGCGGCTGTTCGACGTCACCGGCGAACCGCGGCTGCTCACCCGGTTCCTGCCCGGCGTCGGCGTGGCCGGGGTCTCGTTCAGCCCCGACGCGACACTGCTCGCGACCGCGGGACCGGTGGCGCAGGTGTGGGATCTGCGGTCGGGGCAACCCACGACCGTTCCGGTGGCGCACGAGGGTGAGGTCCACCGCGTCGAGTACAGCCCGTCCGGCGTGCTCGCGACCGCGGGCGAGGACGGCAGGGTGTTCGTCGGCGACAAGCTCGTCCTGACCGCGAAGGGCCCGATCAGCGGCCTCGCGTGGAGCCGGGACGGCAAGCTCGCGATCGCCGACGAGACCCACGCGATCTGGCTCCACGACGGCGAAACCGAGCAGTTCCCCGGCCCGGACTCGCTGGTGCGCGGCCTCGCGTTCACCTCGGACGGCACCCGCCTCGCCTTGGGCGCGAACAACGGCGTCGTCCGGATCATGGACGTGGCCACGCGCCGCGAGATCAGCCACCTCACCCAGCCCAACCGCGTCCGCGACATCGCGCTGAGCCGCGACGGCACGCTGCTCGCGAGCTCCAGCAGCGCCGGCCGTTCCTACCTGTGGCACGACCCGTTCGCCACCCCCGCCGGCCACGCGACCGCGGTCGAGGCGATCTTCGCGGGCAACGGACTCGTCGCCACCACCGCGAGCCTCGACAACACGGTCCGCCTGTGGCGCACCGACTTCCGCACGCTCACGCCGCTTGCCACCCTCACCGGCCACACCGATGCGGTGATGTACGCCGCCATTCACCCGTCCGGTGCGTTCGTGGCAACGGCCGGCCGCGACCGCACGGTCCGCCTGTGGGACGTCTCCCACCCGGCCGCACCGATCGCCGTTCTCGACGGCTTCCGCGACACGGTCGGCACCCTGGCCTGGAGCCCGGCCGGGACGACGCTCGCCACCGGCGACGACGCGGGCGACCTCGTGCTGTGGGATGTCACCTCACCGCGCACCCCGGCCAAGCTCACGACCCTCAGCGACAACGCCCGCAACGTCAACGGCATCGCGTTCAGCCAGGACGGCACCCGCCTCGCCTCAGCCAGCACCGACCGCGCCGTCCGCGTGTGGGACCTCACCGACCGCGCCCACCCGCGCTCCACCGCCAAGCTGACCGGCTTCCGCGAGGCCGTCATGAGCGTCGCGTTCAGCGCCGACGGCACGATGATCGCCGGTGCCGGGCTCGACCGCACCGCCCGGCTCTGGCGCGTCGCCGACTCCGCACCGCTGTCGGTCATCACCGGCCAAAGTGGACCGCTCGGCACCGTGAAGTTCAGTCCCGACAACCGTTCCCTCGTCCTCACCGGCGCAGACCGCGCAGCCGGGCTGTGGGACGTCACCGATCCCGCGAAGCCCGCGATGTCCGCTGTTCTGCGCAGCCCTGGCGGCGCCGTGGCCGGGGTGTTCTTCACCCCGGACGGCAGGCGTGTCGCCGCGACGACCGACGAGGGGACGATCAGGTTCTCCGACACCGACGTCGAGGCCGCCGCCCGGCGCGTGTGCGAGCTGGCGGGCACGCCGATCACGAGCGAGGAGTGGTCGGCGCAGTTCCGCGACCACACCTACGAACCACCCTGCTGACTGCCTCAGCCGCGGGCAGCGGCCACGAACTCGCGCATCCGGCCGTGATCCTTGACGCCACGGCTCGACTCGATGCCGCTGGACACGTCGACGCCCCACGGCGCGGCGACGCTGATGGCCTCGGCGACGGTCTCCGGTGCCAGCCCGCCCGCCAGCACCCACTTGCCGCTGGGCCGGTTGTCCTCGAGCCTGGTGATGTCCCACTGCTCGCCCGACCCCGCGACGGGGGAGTCGATCAGCAGCAGCTCCTCGCCGAACGCGCCGGTGCGCACATCGGTCTCCGGCCCCAGTGCGGTGGCCCTGACCAGCTGGAACGGGTGGTGAGCCAGCTCGTCGAACGCGTCCTTCGAGTAGTCGCCGTGCAGCTGCAGCGCCGCGACGCCGGTCTTCAACGCCAGCTCGCCGGCCTCGGCGGCCGTGATGCCGCGCACGACGGCGACGGTGAGGACGTGCGGCGGAACCTCCGCGACGAGGCTGCGTGCCAGGCCGGCGTCGATCTGACGGGGGCTGGCGGTCAGCACGAAACCGACGGCGTCGGCGCCGGCCTCGACCGCCACGGCGACATCGGACTCGGTGCGCAGACCGCAGAGCTTCACGAACACCCTCGCATCCTATGTCGCGCAGCCAACAGTCACCTCCGGCGGCGCTGTCCGGTCCTACTGGTGGTGTTGATGGCCCGCAGGTGCTTGCGCGCTTCCAGCTCGTCGTGCCCCCGTGGGAACGATCTTCGCGCCGCCCGCGTCGAAGGTTTCCCCGTCGAGAGGAAAACCGTTGTTCGACGACCAGTGGCCAGCGTCGGTGGCAGGGTGGGAGCTCGCCCGCCACGGACACCACGAGAACTACCGCAAGCGCATGGCCAACGGCATCACCGTCTACGCGAGATGGGACGGTCGTGAGCGCTGCGGTGAGATCGAGGCCCGCGTCGATCCCACCGGCATCGGCCGCACGCTCACCAGCAGCCGCAAGGTGTTCCGCGACAAGGACGACTTCTGGACCGCCGCCCGTCTCGTCGTGGACATGGCCGCGAACCTGCCGTCGATGCGCATGGGCAACGAGAGCCCGGCGGACTCCGTGCTGTTCGGCGAGGTGGCCGGCACGGTGGAGGCGGTCCCCGGCTCCAACGGGGTCCCGGAGGCCGAGCTGACCTTCACGCTGACCGACGGCCGCTCGGTCACGCTCATCATGAGCGAGGAACAGGCGGACGCTCTCACGTCGAGCATCTACTCGCTCGAAAAGCACGTCTGGTCCGAGTACGAGGACGACGAGGACGACGACACGTACGACCCCGATGACGTCGAAATCGAGGAACAGGGCGTGCCCGACGTCAGCGAGGTCGACGCGGGCCCGGACACCGGCCACGAGCTGATCACCGTGCTGGAACAGCGGTTCGGCGTCACCGAGGACTACCTGATGGCGCACATCGACTGGTCGGCGGTGATCGTCGTCGGCGAGCCCGCGGTCAGCACGCTCCTCGACCGCGCGGACGAGCTGACCGAGGCCATCGCGCCGCGCTGGTATCCCGGCGCGGTGGAACGGCCGGGCGAGATCTGGGTCGTGCTGCACCGGGTGTTCACGAACTAGGCCCCAGAGCGGACACCCCCTTCGCCGCTGCCGCCTCGTCATGGGTCGTGCTCCCTCATGGTCGATGCGTCCAGGAGCGTTCCCATGAGGACGGTCACATTCCTGGTGCGGGAACACGAAAGCCAGCATCGGCCAAGAAGCACGTGTGAACGAGACAGTGTTGATCAGACAGCTCGTCGACGACGTTCCGCCGATGTCTCCGGAGGCGTTCGCGGCCGGACGGCGGCGAATCCTCGCGCTGCACCGGTGGGTGAAGGCGCGCAGGGCGACCCGCGTGCTGTGGTTCGTGGCGCTGGCCGCGCTGCCGGTCCTCCTCGCGGTGTCGGACGAGCACTTCATCGATCTGCAGGTGTACCGCACGGGCGGACTGGCCTGGCTGGAAGGGGTTCCGCTGTACGTGGACTTCCCCGGCACGCTGGACGGGCCGAGCCTGCCGTTCACCTACCCGCCGGTGGCGGCGGTCCTCTTCAGCGGCCTCGCGCTCCTGCCGGTGTGGGCGGCGAACCCGCTCGTGGTGATCGTCAGCTTCCTGTGCCTGTCCGCGGTCTGCTTCCTGGTCATCAGGCAGCTGACCCGGCGGGCGAACGTCGTCTGGACGGTCGCGGCGGTCGTCTCCGTCGCCGCCCTGGCACTGGAACCGGTGCAGTCGACGTTCCACTTCGGACAGATCAACCTGCTGCTGATGGCCCTCGTGGTCGTGGACTGCCTGGCCGTCACCGATCGGCGGTGGCGCGGGGTGCTGGTCGGCGTGGCCGCGTCGATCAAGCTGACCCCGTTGATCTTCGTGCTGTACTTCCTGCTCCGCAAGGATTGGCGGGCGGCGCTCACGACGGTCACGACCTTCGCGGGCCTCGCCGCTGCTGGGTTCGTGCTGGCCCCTGGGGATTCCACCGAGTACTGGTTCCACGCGTTGCTCGACCCGAGCCGCGTCGGTGGTCTCGCCTACATGACCAACCAGTCGTTGCGCGGTGTGCTGCACCGGATCAACCCGGGGCAGCCGGCCGAAACGCTGCTGTGGCTGTTGTTGTCGGCGGTCGTCGTGGTGCTCGCGGTCGTGGCCGCGCGGCGGGCGCGCAACGACGTCGTGGCGCTGACCGCGATCGGCACGGCGGGACTGCTCGTCTCACCGGTCTCGTGGTCGCACCACTGGGTGTGGTGCGTGCCGGCGTTCCTGGCGCTGGGGTTCGTGTGCAAGACCTGGGCTCGGGTGACGCTCGGGGCGGTGCTCGTGCCGTTCCTGCTCGGGCCGTTCAACTGGCTGCCCAGCACCGGCGACAAGGAGATGCTGTGGACCTGGTGGCAGCACGTCTACGGCGACATCTACACGTGGATCGCGATTGCCGCGCTCGTACTGCTGGCCGCCACCAGGCCCGGGGGAAAGGGTCGCGGTCAGCAGCGCCTGACCCGCACCAGGCCGCGGCTCGACTCCACGATCGCGAAGTTCAGCCGGTCGGGATTCGCCGACCCGAGCAGCACGCGGACCTCGGCGTTGATGTTGATGTTGCGCGGCGAACCGCACGGCGACCACTGGATCTCCGCCGCGCTCGGGCGGTAGGAGGTCTCCCAGTCGTCGCTGAACGGACCGGTGAACGGGTGGTTCACCACGGCGGTGGGCGAGGTGCCCTGCAGGTAGGTGCTGACGCGGTTGAGGGCGGTCGCGCCCTCCTGCAGGTGCGTGTAGCCCTCGTACGTGGTGCGCGCGAGGCCGTAGGTGTAGCCCTCCGGCACGGACACGCGGATGTTGATCTGGCAGTTCTTGCGCATGTCCGTCGGTGCCGAGCCGCCACCCGCCCGCGCCAGGAACGTGTGGTAGCCGATCGTGAAGGTTCTGTCGCTGGTCTGCACGTCGGCGTCACCGGCGGGGCAGCCGGATCCGTTGACGGTCACGACCTCGAGTGCGGCCGTGGGTTCTTCGTCCGCCGCGTCCGCGGGTGCGAGGGCGGACAGAGCTACGAGTGCTGCCGCTGCCGTGTTCAGCATGAGGAACCTCTCCAGGGTGTCCGTGGCGGCGGCGACCTTTGACGGTAGTCGCGATCCACCTGACGTTTCCCTGACGATTCACGGCTTGAACGGCACCAGCTCCTCCTCGACGCCGGGCCGCACGACGACGCACGTGGACTCCGGCACCTCCTGCCAGGCACCGACCAGGTCACCGAGCGGTTCGGACACGACGAGCCGCGAGTCGTCCGCCACGTTCTGCAGCGCGGGGTTGTCCGGGTACTGCCGCCGCAACGTCGACACGTCGGTGCTGTGGAACAGCGTCCGCGACCTACCCCGGCTCGAATAACGGAACGCCCAGGTCGTCGAGCCGTCGGTGGTCGCGACGGTCATCTGGACCGGGTACTCGACGCCCGCACGCCTGCCGACCTCCTCGACGAACTCGACCATGCGCGCCATGGCGGCGGGCGGGTCCTGCTCCAGCCCGAAGCTCACCGCGAGGTAGAACATGATCTCGGAGTCCGTCGAGCCCTCGATCAGCGGGAACAGCACGGGATCGATCGCCAGCGTCAGTTCGCGGCGCACCAGCGGGAACTTCGCGATCAGCCCGTTGTGCATCCACAACCAGTTCCGGTAGCGGAACGGGTGGCAGTTCGACCGCTGCACCGCGCCGCCGGTCGACGCCCGCACGTGCGCGAAGACCCGGTCGACGGTGATCTGCGCCGACAGCTCGCGGAGGTTGCGGTCGTTCCACGCGGGTTCGGTGCTCAGGAACAGGCCGGGCGTGCTCGTGCTGCCGTACCAGCCGATGCCGAACCCGTCCCCGTTCACCGCCGTGGCGCCCAGCCGGGCGTGCTTCGACTGCATGACCAGCGAGTTCTCCGGCGCGTAGAGCAGCTCCTCCAACAGCACCGGCGAACCGGAATACGCGAGCCACCGGCACATGACGAACCTCCCTTTGCCCAGCGGCTACATGGGAACACGGACCGGCCGCGAAATGCGACGTTTGCGGCGGCGCGCCCTCCTCGGGCAGCATGCTGGGCGTGACGGTTCCTCCCGGCGTGCGACCACCGGCCTACTCGCAGCACTTCGAGACGATCGAAACGCGCGTGCCGGCCGAGCGGATCGAGCCGGTCGAGCCTGCGAAGGAACGCCAGGACATCGCCGTGATCGGCCCGATCGCCGCGCTCGTGCTCGCACTGACGATCTCCACGCTGGTTCTGGACCACCCGGCCGCCCGAGCCGTGGCCGCCGGGCTCGCGACGCTCGGCCTGATCGTCGCGGTGGTCCTGATGCTGCTGGGCAAGCGGCCGGAGCCGGGCAGGCACGTGGCCCGGCACGCCACGGAGCGACGGCCGGGCTAGCGCTCCTGCTTCAGGGTCGCGAGGCCCGCTCGCGCGTACTTCGGTGACAACCAGTTGATCTCCCGCGCGTCCTGACAGGTGGAAAGGTTTCGCAAGAAGGGGGACAGGACGTTGGTTGTTGACCGTCGCTCGGTTCTGGCACTGGGCGCGGGTGCCGCGCTGGCCGTCGCCGTGCCCGCCCAGGCGCAGGCGTCGTCGATCAGCGGCAAGCTGCGTGACCTCGAACGGCAGCACAGCGCGCGTCTCGGCGTGTTCGCCACCGACACGGGCACCGGCCGCACGGTGCTGCACCGCGCGGACGAGCTGTTCCCGATGTGCTCGACCTTCAAGACCCTCGCGGCCGCGGCGATCCTGCGGCGCGACCACGACGGTTCGTTGCTGGGCAAGGTGATCCGCTACACGCAGGACGACGTCACCAAGTCCGGCTACGGCCCGATCACCGGCAAGCCCGAGAACCTCGCGAACGGCATGACCGTCTCGGCCCTGTGCGAGGCGACCATCACCTACAGCGACAACTGCGCCGCGAACCTGCTGTTGCAAGAGCTCGGCGGCCCCACGGCCATCAGCCGCTTCTGCCGCTCGATCGGCGACCCGGTGACGCGCCTCGACCGCTGGGAGCCGGAGCTGAACTCGGCGGAGCCGGGCCGCACGACCGACACGACGTCGCCGCGCGCCCTCGGCCAGAGCTATGCCCGTCTCACGCTGGGCCACGCTCTCAACCGCACCGACGCCGACCAGCTCACCCGCTGGCTGCTCGCCAACACGACGGGCGGCAACCGCCTTCGCGCCGGCCTGCCCACGGCCTGGCGCTGGGGCGACAAGACGGGCACCGGCAAGTACGGCACCACCAACGACGCCGGCATCGCCTTCCCGCCGGGCCGGGCGCCGATCGTGATCGCCGTGCTGTCCACGAAGACCGTCCAGGACGCGCCCGCCGACGAGCCGCTGCTGGCCAAGACCGCGGAACTGGTGGCCGGCGCGTTCAGCTGATCGGTCCGGGACTGCGTCCCGTACCGCCGGAAGCTCGGAAACCCCAGCGGGCAGGCCGCTCATCTGGTCAGATGGGCGGCATGAGCACCTGGGGGAGATCACTCGTGCTCGCGGTCGCGCTGCTCGCCACCCTCGTGGCCCCAGCGCACGCGAGCAACCGAATCAGCGTGTCGGCGTCGGAGGTCACGCTCGCACCCGGCCAGAACGCGGCCTCGGTCGGCGTCAGCTGGTCCACCGACGGCAACCAGGTCGTCCAGATCTGGATCCGCGAGACCGGCAAGGCCGCCAAGCTGTGGCGGCAGGAGGTCAACGGCAGCGCCACCTGGCCGTACCTCCGCCCCGACACCACGACGACGTTCGAGCTGCGCGGCGGGCCGAACTTCGCCACCGTGCTGGGCACCACGAGCAGCACGGGACGGCCGCCCGGCCGGTTGAGCGCCGATCGCACCCATCTCGCGCTCGCACCCGGCACGACCGGCACGATCGACCTGGCGTGGACCACGGCACTGAGCGACGCCCAGGTGTGGGTGTCGCACAACGGAAACCCGCAGAAGCTGTACGCGCAGGGGCCGTCCGGGAAGGGCCGGATCACCTGGATCAGCCGCGGCACCACCGTGTTCACGCTCTGGGCGGGCGTCAAACAGGAACACCTGCTCGACACCCTCGTCGTCACCGCCGACTCCGGCGCCACGGTCTCGTTCGACCGTCCCGTGGTCAGCCAGAACGAGACCGCCACGGTGCGGTGGACCGGCGGCGAGGCGCGGCTGGTCAACGACGACGGCACCGAGACCGTGCTGAGCGGCGGGTCGGCCGCGATCGGCACGAGCGGCGCGGACCGCAAGGTCGTGCGGGTCTACGAGGGCGGTCAGGTCGTCACGCACGCGAGCGTCACGATCCTGCGCGACGCACGCGGCTGGGCGGGCTTCAACTACCTGCCGGAGCACGAGAAGCGGTACCAGGAGTACCTCGACGACGCGGTGTGGCCGCAGGTGCGCGATCAGGTCGCGCGTGACTTCGACGTGATCGCCTCCACCGGCGGCACCGTCGCGAGGATCGTGCTGTGGCCGGAGAAGAGCACCGACGCGGCGGCGCAGGCCCGCAACCTCGCCGACCTCGCGGGCATCGCGAAGCAACGCGGCGTCCGGCTCGTCGTCGCGTTCGCCAACAGCTGGCTCACGAACCCGAACTGGGACGACAACGGCCTCACGAAGTGGGCCGAGTTCGCCGTCTCCGCTGCGACCTGGATGAACACCTACATCAACGCCCTGGAACCGACTGACGCGGTCCTGTACTACGACCTGCAGAACGAGACGTCCGGTGTGCGCGGCAGCCAGCCGAACCTCCAGAGCGCTTATGTGGCAATGGTGTACGACCGCACGGCAGCGCCGAGGGGCAAGCGCGGCGTGTCCGTGATGCACGCGGCGGTCGACGGTCCTGATCTCGCCGCCGCGCTCGTGGGCAAGCCGATGGACTTCGTCGACGTCCACGCCTACGCCACTCTTGACCTGCTCGACGGGGCCGTGCGCGGCCTGCGCGAGAAGTTCCCGGCCAGCACGGTGATCGTCGGCGAGATCGGGCAGAGCGCGCCGGACGCGCAGGCGGAGCGCGACCAGGCCGACTACACCAGGAAGACGCTGGACAGCGTGCAGGTGCCGCTCACGATGGCCTGGGAGCTCTACGACGACCCGCGCACGCCACCGCACCCGAACAGCATCGCGTTCGGTTACCTCACGAAGAACCGCGCGAAGCCGGGTTACGGCGTGCTGTGCTCGCGCTGGAGTCTCGTGTCCGACTGCGGCACCCTCCGCGAGGCCACGTCGGCGCAGCCGACGACCCTGGAGGTGAGCGCGAACGTCCAGGCACGGCCCGGAATCCTCACGTCCAACGCGATCCTGCGCGGCAACGGCACGGCACGGCTCGTGATCACCGAGCTGAGCGAGGCAGGAGCAGAGGTGGCCACCACGCTGACCGAACCGGTCGCCGTCGGCAGCGAGGGCCTGAACTACCTGCGGTACAAGCAATCCGACGTGCGGCTGCGCAGCGAGACCAAGAGGGTGCGCATCACCGTGCGCGCGGAGGCGTCGACGCGTCTGCAGGTGGACGCGCTGACCGCGAGCATCAGGTGACCGGCACCCACAGCTCGATCGCGGTGTGCCGGCGGTAGAACTCGACGAGCGGCCTGGAGGAGTCCCAGGGCCCGGCGGCCTTGAGCTCCTCCATGGCCGGTCCGATCCGCCCGTACAACGCGGGCGGCTCGCCTTCCAGGACCGTGCGCCGGTACCGCCCACCGCGCAGCACCCCGACCGCGAGGTCGAACGAGTCGCCGGGCAAGCGCGGCGTGCAGACGGTGTAGGTGCCCGCCGTCTCGTCGATGCGCGCGAACATCTTGCGGCCCTTGAGCCCGACGAGGTTCTCGAACCAGTCCCACGCCTCGCTCATCGCGGTGAGCTCGTCGGCGACGGTGTGCTCGAGCACCTCGACGTCGTCACGGGTGATGAGAGCGACCACGGTAAGCGCCTTCCCGAATTGGTGCGTCGAATATGTCGAACGCGCTCCGCCGACCCTAGTCCGGCGCGAATTCACCGGCTACCGTGCAACGCGAATCCCGTTCATGTTCGGCGAAGGCGGCGGCGATGCGGCGAGCGGTGCTCCTGACGGTCTTGTTCCTGCTCTCGTTCGTGATCACTCCGGTGCGGGCGGAGTCGTTCGACGGCTCCGAGCTCCGGGTGTCCGGCGGGGTGTTCCGCGACGAGCACGGCCGCGAGGTGGTGTTGCGCGGCTTCAACGTCTCGGGCACGGCGAAGCTCGCGGAATACCGCGGCCTGCCGTTCGCGAACGTCGCCGACGCGCGCAAGTCGGCCGTCGCGATGAAGCAGCTGACGGGTGCCAACGCGGTGCGGTTCCTGCTGACGTGGGCGTGGATCGAACCGCAGCGCGGCCAGATCGACGACGCCTACCTCGACGGGGTCACAGCGCAGTTGCGGGCGTTCACCGATCAGGGGATCCGCGTCTACCTCGACTTCCACCAGGACCTGTACTCGCGCTATCTGTTCAACTCCGGCAGCTGGTACACCGGCGACGGCGCGCCGGCGTGGGCGGCGAGCGGGTACCCCAAGGAGTCGTGCGGCCTCTGCTTCCACTGGGGCCAGAACATGAAGAACAACAACGCCGTCACCGCGGCCACCTACGACTTCTGGCACAACCGCAACGGCGTGCAGGACTCGTTCCTCAACGCGGCCGCGGAGGCGCTCAAGCACGTCAAGAACGCCTTGCCCGCCAACGAGTTCAAGCTCGTCGTCGGCGTCGACCCGCTCAACGAGCCCTACGCGGGCAAGTACGACAGCGGCCAGACCTCGCAGCAGTGGGAGCGCGATCTCCTGATGCCGTTCTACCAGCGCTTCCGGACCAAGATGGACGATGCGGGCTGGGCGTCGAAGCCCGCGTTCGTCGAGCCGCTGGTGTTCTGGAACCAGAACGTGGACTTCTTCGCCGAACCCGGCGGTCTCGCGCTGGTGCAGGCGCTGGGCGAGCGGTTCGTGTTCAACGCGCACTTCTACGACGGCAAGGCGCAGTCCGGGCTTCTGATGCCGGGCAAGGCGGCCGACGGCCAGTACACCCAGGCGTTCCGCACGATCCGCGATCGCGCCACCGCGCTCGGCACCACGTCGATCGTCTCGGAGTTCGGCCACCCGGTCGCCGGCAACACCTCGGACAAGCTCTCCTCGGTGCTCAAGGGGATCTACCAGGGCCTCGACTCGACCTCGCAGGGCTCCCGCTGGTGGTCGGCGCCGCGCGGCAGCGCGATCTCGGGCAGCCAGTGGCACTGGGACATCAACTACGGCCGCCACCACGAGCTGATGAACGACAACCCGAACAAGGTCATGACCGACGGCGACGCGATGAACGAGGAGCACTTCTCGGCGGTCAAGCTCGACGCGTCCGGCACCCCGGTGCTCACCGTCGACCGCGCTCTGGTCGACCGCGTCTACCCGCAGGCCGTCGCGGGCACCACGCTCGCCTTCGCCTACGAGGACCGCGCCTACCAGACCTGGCAGCAGATCCCGCTGGCAGCCGTCCGCACCCTCGTCGGCAACGCGCCGTTCGCGGTCATCGTCTGGGACGCCGACGGCGGCACCGCGCCGACCGAGCTGCACCTGCCCGAGTCGCTGCGCTCACCGCTGGTCGTGAGCTCGGCGTCGGCCACGGTCAACGGCGACAGGCTGCTGCTCCGCAGTGGGGCGGGACGGCAGTTCGCGCTGGTCACGGCCGCGTCGGGCGGGAACGTCGCTGCGGCTGAGGCCGAACTGCGCAACTGGTACGTAAGCTGGTGAAGTGCGAACCAGGCCGACCCTGACGTGGTCTCCTTCAGGCCCGTCGCTGCCGCGCACCACCACCCTCACCGACGTGATCCCGATCGTCGACGAGGGCGGCGTGCTGGTGCTCAGCGGCGCGGGCCTGTCCACGGAGTCCGGGATCCCGGACTACCGCGGTGAGGGCGGGTCGCTGCGCAAGCACACCCCGATGACCTACGAGGAGTTCACGACGAGTCCCGCCGGCCGGCAGCGCTACTGGGCCCGCAGCCACGTCGGCTGGCGCACCATCGCCCGCGCGCACCCCAACGCGGGCCACCACGCCGTCACCCGGCTCGGCCAGAAGCTGTCCGGCGTGATCACCCAGAACGTCGACGGCCTGCACCAGGCCGCTGGCAGCAGGGACGTCGTGGAACTGCACGGCGGCCTGGACCGCGTGATCTGCCTGGACTGCGGGATGCTCTCGCCGCGCGTCGAGCTGGACCGCCGCCTGCGCGAGGCCAACCCGGACTTCGCCGCCACCACCGACGAGATCAACCCGGACGGCGACGTCTTCCTGCCGGAGGACCAGGTCCGCGGCTTCGAGGTGGTGGGCTGCGAGGAGTGCGGCGGTGTTCTCAAGCCGGACGTCGTGTTCTTCGGCGAGAACGTCCCGCGCCCGCGCGTGGAGCAGTGCTACTCGCTCGTCGACAACGCGCGTTCGCTGCTCGTCCTCGGCTCGTCCCTGACGGTCATGTCCGGCCTCAGGTTCGTCCGCCGTGCCGCGGAGTCCGGCATCCCGGTCGTGATCATCAACCGCGGTGAGACGCGTGGCGACCCGTACGCGTCCATCAGGGTCGACCTGCCGTTGGGCAAATCGCTCACCGAGCTGGCGGATGTCGTTCTACAGTCCGGGAATGGTGACCTTCCCGGTCGATGACGTCACGCCCGTCACCGATGCCCTGCCGACGAGCCCGTTCGCTCTGCGGTTCCCGGACGCGCTCGTGGTCGGTGGTGACACCGAGGTCCTGGCTCCCGACGGTGTCCACCCGCTGCTGAGCGCCGTCGCGAAGGCGTTCGCCGAACACCGTCCGCTCGTGCTGACCCCGGACGCGGTCTGGCTGACCATCGCCCGCGGCGTCGCACAGCACGTGAAGCTGCACGCCGAGGAACTGCGCCAGCTGCTCGTGAGCCACAGCGGCAAGAAGCGCCTGGAAATCGTGCTCGACGGCCCGATGCCCACCGACGCACGCTCGTGGGCGCACGTCGTGGAACTGTTCGCGAAGCAGATCGGCGACACGACGTTCGAATGCGACTTCAGCACCAGCACGGACGTCGAACGCGTGGCGGGCCGCGTGGCGCTGATGGACGCCTACTCGCCGTACTACGCCTACTGGATGACGTGCGTCTGCGGCATCCCGTCGATTACGCTCACCGGAACCGCGGACGACTGGCGCAAGATCCGCGCCCGCGTCGACGACCTGAGCGTTCTCGGCCTGGGCAAGTGGGTGCGGTCACTCGCGCCGATCATGGACCAGTTCGTGAGCGCCGCTTCGGGCACCGTGCGCCGGGAGTTCTGGCAGCGCATCTACAACCCGGCCGACGCGTACGGCGGCGAGATCGTCACGGGCTGGATCACCCGGTTCTACCCGTACCTCGCGATCAGCGGCACCAACGGCCACCCCAACCCCATGCTCGACCTGCGCCTCAGCGAACCCCGCGACCGGACCGACGCCGGCATCAGGACGGAGACGGTGCCCGCCACCCTGTGCCGCGCCACGATCAACGTCAACGACCTCGGCACACTCCGCGTGGTGGCTTTGGACGCGGGCCTGGTCGGCGTGGCCCAGGACGAGGACGGCGCGCTCCGCCCAGTGGCGGGGTGGGTGCTCGTCGACGCGCCGCCGGCCATCGACGAGGTGCTCGACCGGCTCGTCGCGGAGCACGAGACGACCCCGCCGGTGGAAGGCGACGTGTTCGGACCGTCCGGCGGCGGCGAGGCGATCGCCCTGTACCACCGGATCGGCTCGGCCTCGTTGTTCGACGGGGCGTGGCGACTGCGCCCGCACACCGAGAGGGCCCACCTGCAGTCGGGTCGGCACTACGCCCAGGCGCTGATCGATCTCGCGGACGGCAGGCGGATCGCCGAGACCGAGGACTCGCACTGGATCGTGCTGCGCGACGGCGACGATCCCGCGACCGTGCCGGTGCTCGGCACGTCGCTGGCGCACCTGCTGGACGCGGCGATGGACTCGGGCGGCGACATCGCTCACCTCGAGGTGGGCAAGCTCGCCGACCTCTGAGGGCGTGCCGGGTGGTGGATGAAGGGACCCTTCATCGACGGCGAGCTACCTGTGGGTGCGCGCACTAGCCCTGCGACCGGAAGCGGTCCAGCACGCGCCGCTCGCGCTTGGTGGGCCGCCCCGCACCACGATCGCGCCGCGCGACGGGGATGTCCGGCGGTGGCGGGGGAGTGCGGTCGATGAAGCACGTGGCGGCGTCCGCCGCGCCCACCCGCTTCTGGATCACCCGGACGACCTCGACGATCCGGGTTCGGTCGCCGACCCGTGCCCGGACGTGATCGCCGGGCACCACGATCGTCGACGGCTTCGCGGGCTTGTCGTTGATGCGCACGTGCCCGCCACGGCACGCCGCTGCGGCGTCCGGGCGGGTCTTCGTCAGCCGGACGGCCCACAGCCAGCGGTCGATGCGCGTGGACTCCACCCCGCCATCATGGCACCCTCGGAGATCATGAAGATCCTGGCGGTCACTCTCGCCCTCGCCGCGTCGCTCACCCCCGTCGGCCCGCTCGGTGAGCTCACCGGCCTCGCGGTGCAGCGCGTCCAGGTCGCGGACCTGGTGGCAGCGGCCAAGTTCGGCACCCCGCAGCCCATCGACGACCCGGCGCGCGAACAGCAGGTGCTCGACACCGTGCGCACCAAGGCCGTCCAGCTGAACCTCGACCCGGAGAACGCCGCGAGGTTCTTCCGCGCCCAGATCGAGGCGAACAAGCTGGTGCAGCGCGGCCTCTACGCGCGCTGGACCGAGCACCCCGAGGAGGTGCCGGCGAAGCGCCCCGACCTCGGCACCGAGGTGCGGCCGATCCTCGACCGCCTCACCACGGACATCCTCACCGAGCTCAAGGACACCGAGCAGCTCCGCAAGCCCACGCTGCGGTGCGAGATCCACGCGACGATCGCGGAACGGTCGGCGGTCGTGCTGCACCGCCTCGACCGGTTGCACGAGGACGCGCTGGCCGAGGCGATGAGCACGGTCTGTTCGGAGTAGATCAACCTGATGTGACGGTGCCTGATGTGACGGAGTCCGCCACGCCCGCCGCGTTCCCGGCGTCCACAGTGGACTTCAGCCCGAGCATCCTGGCGAGGCCCGACAGTTCGAGCACGCGTGTCACCTGTGCGGACGCGGCGGACAGGCGCAGCCCTCCCGCGGCGGCCGAGGCGCGGGCGTGTCCGCGGACGAGCGCGGACACGCCGCTGGAGTCGCAGAAGGGAACGGCGGAGAGGTCCAGGACGACGTAGCGGTGGCCCTGGTCGAGGAGGCGGTCCAGCCGGGCGAGCAGTCGTTCCGCGCCGGAGGTGTCGAGTTCCCCCGAAACCACGAGGGTGGTGGAGGCAGGCGTCGACTCGGTGACCGTGACAACGAGCATCCCGCACAGGTACCCGCGCAGCACGAGGTGAAACGCGGTCCGCTCACCGGTTTTCAAGTTGTCCAGTCAAGCACAGCAGGAGTTCTCTCGCAGAAGACGCGAAAGGGGACCCACGTGCGCGTGCTGCTGACCTCGTTGCCCATCCGCTCCCACCTGATGCCGGCCGTCGTGCCTCTCGCCGCGGCGCTGCGCGAACGGGGCCACGAGGCCGTGATCGCCACCGGACCGGCCATGGCGCACCTCGACCACGTGGCCGTCATGCCGGACATCCCGGCACCGCAGGACTTCGGCCCGCCACCGCCGTGGGCGCCGGAGCGCGACGGCGTGCTGGACGTGCCGCTGTGGGCGGAGGAACTGGTGATCAGGGCCGTCGCCAACATCCTCGACTTCGCCCGCCGCTGGCGCCCCGACGTGATCCTGCGCGAGACCAACGAGTACGGCGGCCAGATCGCGGCCGAGGTGCTCGGCATCCCGCACGCCGTGCTCGACATAGCGCCGTTCGCGCCGCTGGAGATCGACCGGCTCGACGAACGCAAGGACGCGGTGCGCGCCAGGTTCAGGGCCGTCGCCACCGCACCGTCGTTCACCGCGGGCCTCGCACCGCCGTACTGGCATCCGGCGCAGCACCACTACCGCGTGCCGACCGACCGGACCACGATTCCGGACGCTCCGGAGATCATCGCCACGTTCGGTACCAACGCCGGGCTGCTGCTGAGGGGATCGACCCTCCTCCACGTCGTCGCGGAGGCACTGGGCCAGGTCCCGGCGCGGTCGATCCTCGCGATCGGTGAGGGCGAGTGGACGGGCCCGCGGCCGCACAACGTCGAGCTGCGACCGGAAGTCCCGCAACAACGGCTGCTCAACACCGCGAAGGTGTTCGTGACGCACGCGGGCTACAGCAGCGTGCGCGAGGCGTTGACCGCCGCGGTGCCGATGGTCGCGGTGCCGTTGTTCGCCGACCAACCGCGCAACGCGGCCAAAGTCGAAGATCTGAAAGCGGGCCTGAGCGTCGGCGTGAAAGGTCTGAACGCGGACGCGCTGGCCGAAAAGATCACAGTGGTTCTCGGCACGAAGGCGTACCACGACACGGCTGAGACATTGGCCGCCGAGATGGCGGAACTGCCGGTGTTCACGAATGTTGCGGACCATCTCGTATCCGCTGTGTGACGACGTTTTGGTTGTGGCCAAAACCTTCGACGGTAATTTCGTCCGTCTGGAGACTTGGCGGTGGGGCAGGTGCTTGTTGGGGAGAACAGGTCGCCTGGAAGAGGGGATACAGGGGGATTATATGAAGAGGCACGTGCGCGACAGTTTCTTCGTCGTGGGCGAAGGTGTGCTGGAAATCGACGACAGAGGTGAGGCCACCACGCGACAGCCCTCCACGGCGGAGGAGTTGCGCAGGTTCCGGTTCTCGCGACTGGGGCCGAAGGGCCCGCGAACGGACGAGGAGACGCGGGTCGCCCTCGCGACCGCGATCACCGCGAACGTCCCGCAGCCCGACTCGGCGGATCCCGCCGTCCCGGCCGGGTTCACCTACCTCGGTCAGTTCGTCGACCACGACCTCACGATGGACCGGACCGAGTCGCAGCTCGGCCAGGACGTCAACCTCGACGAACTCATGCAGGGCCGGTCGCCCGCGCTGGACCTCGACTCGGTCTACGGCCGCGGTCCGCGCGACAAGGACGACCAGGTCTTCTACGCCGAGGACGGCGTGAAGCTCAAGGTCGGCACCACCACGCCGGTGCCGTTCCCGGACGAGGGCACCAACGTGCCGTTCGAGGGCTTCGACCTGCCGCGCCGCGGCGGGACGGCCGGCACGGCGGCGGATCGGCGGCTTCCGCTGATCCCGGACTCCCGCAACGACGAGAACCTCGTGGTGGCGCAGACGCACCTCGCGTTCATCCGCTTCCACAACCGCGTGGTCGACGAGCTCGCGCTCACCGGCCTCACGGGTGAGCGGCTCTTCCGCGCCGCCAAGGAGCTCGTCGTGCGGCACTACCAGTGGATGCTCAAGACCGACCACCTGCCGCGGATCATCGACCCGGCGATCGTGGACGACGTCTTCACCAACGGCCGCAGGTTCTTCGAGGTGCCCGGCAAGCACTACGGCCGGGACAACACGCCGACGATGCCGATCGAGTTCTCGGTCGCGTCGTACCGCTTCGGCCACAGCCAGGTCCGCGGCGCGTACCAGTGGAACCGCGTGTTCAACTCGACCGGCCCCGGCGGGATCGCGACGTTGTTCCAGCTGTTCACGTTCACCGGCGTGAGCGGCAACTTCGACCCGAGCTCCGGGACGCCCGCCGACCTCGACGACGTCAACCGGGGCCCGCTGTTCACGTTGCCCAGCAACTGGATCGCGGACTTCCGGCGGCTGTACGACTTCACCGAGGCGGAGCGCGACGACCTGGTGCCGCCCGCCGAGTTCGGTGGTGGCAACCTCACCAAGCGGATCGACACGCTGCTGGTCGACCCGCTGACGCAGCTGCCGGCGGGCACGTTCGGCGGCCGCGGCACGGTGTTCACCGAGATCGAGCGCAACCTCGCGTTCCGGAACCTGACCAGGGCCTCGATGATGGAGCTCGCCTCCGGGCAGCAGATCGCCGAGCTGTTCGGCGTCGAGCCGCTCACGGCCGAGCAGATCCTCGTCGGCAACGGCGGCGCCGTCGTCGACGGGCTGTCCGAGGAGCAGAAGGCCAGGCTGGTCGAGGCGACCCCGTTGTGGTTCTACATCCTGCGCGAGGCGGAGATCGGCAACGGACGCATGGGCCCGGTCGGCGGGCGGATCACCGCGGAGGTCTTCCACCGCGCGATGGAGGGCAGCCGGATCTCGATCGTGCGCTCGCCGTACTGGCGGCCCACGCTCGGCCCGGACTCCAGCACGTTCCGCATGGTCGACCTGCTGCTGTTCGCCTTCGAGGGCAAGGCCGACCTGCTGAACCCGCTCGGGGACCCGCAGCCGGCGCCCGGCAACTGATCTCTCTCGCCCCTCCTGTCTGGCTGGGTGGTGGCAGTCAGACAGGAGAGGGAGATCGATGTTGCGTCCAGAAACCACACGCCGCGAAAGCACGGAAGAACGCATCACCCGTTTCGCACGGGACGCGGGAATTCCGCTGCTCCGCATCGGACTGGGGGTCGTGTACCTCTGGTTCGGCGTGCTGAAGCTCTTTCCCGGTGGCAGCCCTGCCCAGGATCTCGTCGAACGCACGGTGTCCGCGCTCACGTTCGGGATCATCCACGGGGATTTGGCGAGACTGAGTGCCGCGATCACCGAAATCGGGATCGCACTGGTTCTGCTGAGCTTCCGCGCACCGCGATTGTGCGCGGTCCTGCTGATCGGTCACGTCGTGCTGGTGTCGACACCGCTGGTGTTGTTCCCCGGCGAGATGTGGGCCGGTCCGCTGCAGGCGTCCTTCGAAGCGCAGTACATCCTGAAGAACCTGGTGACCGTCGCCGCCGCGGTGGTCATCGCCTCATCGCACTCGAAAGTGCGATAGCGCGGGAGCCGCTCGACCCCCAGGCCGGGCGGCTCCCGTTGCTGTACGTTGCGGTCCATGGGGGATTCTTTTGCGCCATTGGCGCATCCAGCTTTTCGTTGGCTGCTCACGGCCCGTGTGACGAACACGGCCGGCAGCTCGATGGCGCAGATCGCGCTGGTGTTCGCCGTGCGGGACGTGACCGAGTCCGTCACGACACTCGGTCTCGTCGTGGCGGCGCGCTCCATCGCGAACCTGGTGTTCCTGCTGTGGGGCGGCGTCGTCGCGGACCGTCTGCCCCGGCAGTTCGTGCTCGTCGGGTCCTGCACGGTGTCCATGGCCAGCCAGGGCCTGCTCGCCGTGCTGGTGCTCACCGGGACCGTGTCCGTGCCGATGTTCGTGGCGCTGGCGGCCGTCAACGGCATGTCGAGCGCCTTCTCGTTCCCCGCCTCCGCGGCGCTGGCCCCGCAGACGGTGCCCGCCGAGCTGCGGCAACGGGCCAACGCCCTGCAGCGCCTCGGCCAGAACTCCTCGATGATCGCCGGCGCGTCGCTCGGCGGCCTGCTGATCGCGTTCGCCGGACCGGGATGGGGCCTGGTCGTGGACGCGGTGTCGTTCGGCCTGGCCGGTCTCGCGTTCTCGTTCGTGCGCGTGCCGGCCGCTCGCGTCGCCGCCGACCACAAGCCGGGCGTGCTGAGCGAGCTGCGGCTCGGCTGGACGGAGTTCGTGTCGCGCACCTGGGTCTGGGTCGTCGTCCTGGCCTTCTTCTTCGTCAACGCGGCGTACGCGGGCGGCACGATGGTCCTCGGCCCGGTCATCGCGGACACCGTGATCGGCCGCGAGACGTGGGGCCTCGTCCTCGCCGCGCAGACCGCGGGCATGGTCGTCGGCGCCTTCGTCGCGATGCGCATCCGCGTGCGGCGCCTGCTGCTGCTCGGCGTGGTGTGCATCGCGGCGTTCGCGGGCCTGCCGCTGGCGCTCGCCCTGCACCCGGCGCCGTGGCTGCTCATGATCGCCTCGTTCGTCTGCGGTGTCTGCATGGAACAGTTCGGAGTGGCCTGGGAAACCTCGCTGCAGCACCACGTGCCGGCCGAGCGGCTCGCGCGGGTCTACTCCTACGACATGCTGGGGTCGATGGCCGCGGTGCCGCTGGCCCAGCTCGTGGTCGGGCCGGTGTCCGGTGCCGCCGGAGTCACGGCCGCCCTGGTCGGCTGCGCGGTGATCCAGCTGGTCGCGACGGCCGCGATGGCCGCCTCGCCGTCCGTGCGGTCGGTCGAGAACACCCCTGCGGCCTCACGGGGGAAAGCGCTTGCTGGTTAGGATGCGGATCTTCGCAGCAGGGGTTGCGGAGACGTTGTGGCACAGTTGACCAAGTACGACTGTGCCAGATCATTCGACTGGGGAAGTGAATGAAGCTCAAGCGGTTCACCGTGCTGTGCACCGCGCTCACGCTGACCGGTGCCACCGTGGCACCGGCGGTGGCTGCGGAAGACAGCCACCTCAAGTTGGCGGAGCGGCTGCGCGAGGCGATCGTCGCGCAGAACTTCAAGGACGTCATCGACCTGACCCCGCCGGAGCCGACGACGACGGCGACGACGGCGACGGCCAGGTCGGCGGGCCAGAAGGAGAAGTACGACCAGAGCCCGGCCGAGCTCATGAACCGGCCTCAGGCGCGGATGTCGCTCTCGGCGGCGGCGGGCAAGCCGCTGCACCAGACGCCGAACATGGACGCCGCGATCATCCAGCTCGACGACTACGGCCAGCCGAAGTCGGTGGCGAACGTGCTGCTCAGCCCGCAGTACCCGAACGGCGTCGTCGTGCCGGTCAAGCGTCCGGCGCTGTCGACCGACCAGGTTCGGTACCGCTGGTGGGACGACACCGAGTGGGACGTCAACGGCGGCAAGGGCACGCGTGACGTGCTGGCCGGCCGGGAGAACGCGCCGATCGACTTCTCCTCGCCGTACCCGGCGTCGGTGCTGAAGCTGATGGTGGGCTTCGGCGTGCTGCGCCTGGCGGACCAGGGCAAGGTCGACCTCGACGCGGACTACGCCTACAACCCGAACCCGGTGCGCGAGGCGTGCGGCGGGCCGTCGGTGAAGAAGATCCGCCAGCACTTCGACGAGATGATCACGAAGTCGCAGAACGAGTCGACCTGCGCGCTGATCAAGATGATCCACGACCTGAACGCCTGGGACCAGGTGAACCAGACGTTCGTGGACCTCGGCATGCCGACCCTGATGGTCACCGGCACCATTCCCGGCAACGGTGGCCGCTGGATCGGCTCGAACATGAGCGGCCTCGACACCGCGAAGCTGCTGCTGCTCATCAACGGCGGTGGCAACGTGCTGTGGACGACCGACAAGGGCAAGCCGGTCACCAGGAACGAGCTGTCGTACTCCTCGCGGAAGTTCTTCCAGGAGACGCTGCTCGGCCAGGGCCACAACGAGATGCTGTCCACCCCGAACTGGTGCGGCCGCGACTACCCGGTGCAGGGCCTGCCGCAGCAGGTGCCGTCGCGCTGGATCCAGCCGGACGGCACCGTGAAGGTCGGCGACGCGATCTACGACCGTGACGTCCGCCCGTGCAACGAGGCCGCCGAGGTGACCTTCGCGCACAAGACCGGCTGGGTCGACACCACCGGTTCCGACGCGGGCATCGTCAAGTCGTTCCGCGGCAAGGACAAGCGCAACTACATCGTCGTCGTGTTCTGCAACCTCGGCACCGACTACGTCGACGCCGACCGCCCGGCCGACCCGCCCGGCGTGTTCCCCGTGCTGTACACGCAGAAGTACGCGAAGCTCGGCAAGGCGATCGACAACATCATGAAGAACCTGTAGTTCCCCTGGCCGCCCCCACGCGGTGGGGGCGGCCTCTTCACACCGCTGCCGTGCCGATCAGCCCGTTGCGCGTCACCAGCCGCGCAAGCTCCTCTTCGGACAGTTGCTCGGTGCCCTCCGGCCGCCGCGGCAACACCATGTACCGCGACTCGGCGTTCGCGTCCCACACCCTGATCTCGGTGTCACCCGGCAGCTCGAACCCGAACTGCTCCAGCACCTCGCGCGGGTGACTGACCACCTTCGACCGGTACGCCGGGCTCTTGTACCAGGTCGGTGACGGCCCGAGCAGCGCGATCGGATAGCAGCTGCACAACGTGCACACGACCACGTTGTGCACCTTCTCGGTGTTCTCCACCACGTGCAGCCGCTGCACCTGCAGCCCGCCGCCCATCGACAGCCCGAGCGCGGGCAACGCCTCGTTCGCGTCGTCGAGCAGCTTCGCCTTGAACTCCTCATCCACCCACGCCCGCGCCACCACCCGGAACCCGTTGGCAGGCGTGGCCTTGTGCGCGAACGCCTCCAGCGCCCGGTCGAGCTCCGCCGCGTCCAGCAGCCCCTTCTCCTCCAGGACCGCTTCCAGCTCCCGCACGCGCGCTGCGATCGGCGAGTCGTCGTGATCGTCACTCATCGCTGAGGTAATCCTCCCAAAGGGACAGTGTCACCGTGTGATCCCCGTGCCCGAACAACTCCCGCGCGGTGAACCGCACCAGATAGACCGGCTGCGGCCGTTCAACCCCCTGTGCTCTCAGGTCCGCCAGCGGATGCACGCCATCACCGCCGACCACCGTGCCCACCCGCCCACGCGCGTAGTTCGGCAGTCGCGTGTGATGATCGGGGTCCACAGTGGACGTCCGCACCCGATCGCTCTCCCGGAACCGCTCAGACATGACCCTTCTCCTCGAGAAGCGTCCTGATCGCCCGGAACCAGTTCTCGTAGTACGACGACTCGTGCGACATCGTCCGCTCCACCGCGTCCCGGAACTCGTCCAGGTTGTAGACACCGCGCCCGACCAGCGCCCGGTTCATCGCGAACACGTGCGCCTCCCAGTCCGCGTGGAACATCGGCTCGTCGGGCTCCTCGACCACCGGCCCGAACCCGTCCATCCCTCCGACGTCGTTGATCCTCGGCATCTCACCTCCTGCGCTCGACCAGATTCTGCGCCGCCGCGGCCCAGTTCGGAAAGTGGAACTCGAACCCGGCCTGCTCCAGCCTGCGCGGGACGACCCTGCGACTCTTGAGCAGCAACTCGGTGTCACTCCTGATGACGAACGCCCCGACCTCCGCCATCCACCTCGTCGCGGGCAACCCGACCGGCCTGCCCCAGGCCTTGCGCAACTCCCGCATGAAGTCCTTCTGCGGCAACGGCTCCGGCGCCGCCAGGTTCACCGCCCCCTCGATCGGCTCCCTGATCAGCAACGCGACCGCCCGCACGAAGTCGTCGTCGTGAATCCACGACACGTACTGCCGCCCACCCGCGACGGCCCCGCCGAGCCCGAGCCGCGCCAGCCACGACAGGTAGTCGAACACCCCGCCCCTGTCCGGACTCATCACCATCGCCGCCCGCATCGCGACCTTGCGCGTGTGCGGGGTGTCGGCCTTCTCAAGCTCCGCCTCCCAGTTCTTCGCGATCTCGACGCTGAACGCCCAGTACCCCGGCACGCCCTCCTCGTCGCCGCCGATGATCCCGGTCGCCTCGTCGTTGGGCGCGTCGAACCGGTGCGCGTAAATCGTCGCGGTGCTCATCTGCAGCCAGACCTTCGGCGGCTGGTCCGCTCGCGCGATCGCCTCCCCGACCACCCGCGCCGAGTCGACCCTCGACCGCATCATCTCGTCGAGGTTCTCCCTGGTGTACCGGCAACTGACGCTCCGCCCCGCCAGATTGATCACCACGTCGGCACCGTCGATCTCCTCGGCCCACGCACCGAGCGTCCGCCCGTCCCAGCGCACACCGCTGCTCCGGCTGACGATCACCACCTCGTGCCCGGCCGCTTGCAGTGCCCTGCGGAGCACCCCACCGACCTGGCCTGTGCCGCCTGGAATCACGATCTTCATCTCGCCCCCTTCTGTGCCGACGCTAGCTCCCTGAAGCTGAGAGTTCCGGCTTCGCCGACCCGGCACATGCCCTCCTTCGTCGGGCGTGTGCCGGACCGAATTTCTGTGCCTGGTTTTCGTAGGTGGTTGCGGGGCGTGGTCGTTTTGCTTTGTTTGTGTTCTTGTTGCGTGCGTGGTTGCTAGTGGTTGCGTGCCGTCGAGAGAGATGGCTGCTATACGGTGCCATAGGGTTTGAGCTGCGGTTTCACCCGATGGTGTGGTGCTTGATGTCCGTTTTTGTTTTTGATCTCGAATAGAATTGGGGTATGGACGTCGTCGAGGTTCTCGATGCTCTCGCCTATCACGAGAAACAAGTCGCCTATCATCAGGCGCAGGGTTTGTGGATTCTCGCGGATTACGCCCTCGCGTGTGAGGGTGAGGAGTTCTTCGACGCCGAGATCGCCGCCGCGATGCACTGGACCTCGGCCTGGACGTCCCACCAGATCGCTCTGGCGCTGGACTTGGCCTCCAAGCTGCCGCGCACGCTGGACGCCCTGGAGAAGGGTGAGATCGACCTGTACAAGGCTCGCGTCCTGCACGACTCGACGATGCCGTTGTCGGCGGATCTGGCGGCGCAGGTGGAGGAGCGGGTGCTGGCGCGGGCCGAGGGCAGGACGGGTGCGCAGGTGCGGCGGCTGGCCAGTCGGGTGGTGATGCGCGTCGACCCGGACGGCCACCGGGACCGGGCCGAGACGCGCAAGGCTCAGCGCTGCACCGGCGTCGACCCGCAGGCCGACCAGATGGCGCGGTTGTGGGCGTATCTGCCGCTGGAGCGGGCCGCGGCGTGTTACGACCGCGTCGACACCATCGCTCGCAGCGTCTACACCGCCGAGGATCCGCGGACGCTGGATCAGGTCCGCGCGGACGTGGTGGCGGATTTGTTGCTGGCCACGCCGGACAAGACCAGCGCGGTGAAGGTCGAGCTGTACGTGACCGTCTCCGCCGCCACCCTCATGGGCCTGTCCGAGCAGCCGGGGGAGCTGGCCGGGTACGGTCCGATCACCGCCGACCTGGCGCGGGAGCTGGCCGCCGACGCGACCTGGCGGCGCCTGCTCACCGATCCGGTCACCGGCGAAGCTCTGGAGTTCGGCACCAGCACCTACCGGCCCCCGGCGAAGTTGCGGCGGTTCGTGTGGGTGCGGGATCGGACGTGCCGGTTCCCGGGTTGTATGCGGCCCGCGCACAAGTCCGAGCTCGACCACACGGTGCCGTTCCCGCAAGGGCCGACGTCGGAGGCCAATCTCGGCGCGTTCTGCGGCTACCACCACAAGGTCAAGCACCGCACGGCCTGGGAAGTCGGCCAGCCCACGCCCGGCAGGTTCCAGTTCCGCAGCCCGGCGGGGAAGACCTACCGGCGAGAACCGGAACCGGTTTTCGACGACCCGCCACCGTTCTAGACCACGGCCACCGGCCACGCAGGGTTGCGATCCAGGGAAATCTCCGGATCGCAGCCCTCTTCGGCGACCCTTCACTCAACCGCAAGCCGAACAACCCAGATCTCACAAGGGAAATCCCCGCTCGTGGCGACCACCTACGCGACCGGCAGCCGGAAATCCGAAGGCGCATCTCTGGAACGCAACCCGCGCCTTGGTGACCATCTACGCAACCGGCAGCCAAAACTCCCAAGGCACATCTCCAAATCGCAACCCGCGCCCTGGTGACCACCTACGCGACCGGCGCCTGCCGCACGGCACCTGACCACGCCCCGCAACCACTTACGCAACCCAGCCACAGAAATTCGGTCCGGCACACGCCCGACGAAGGAGGGCATGTGCCGGGTCGGCGAAGCCGCCCAACACCAACCGCCGCCCGCCAACGCAACCGCCCCTGGAACCCGCGCCCGTCAGCGCCAGTACCTCAGACCGGATGCCGAGCGATCAACACCATCGCATCCAGCACCCGCCACCAATCCTGCTCCCCGGCCTCCACCACAGCCCCCACAGCAGCCAACGCGGCAACCACATCCGCAGGATCGGCCCCGAGCTCATCCACCACCCGCCGAAACCGCTCACTCCGCCGCACCCGCACCAGCGACGGCGGCACAGGCACGGGCGCAGACTCCTCCCCGCCCCCGAACGAGATGCGCAACTCGGTCCCCAACGCCCCAGCCAACCGAGCAAGGGCACCAGTGGTCGGATTCCCCCGCCCGTTCTCGAGGTTCGCGATGTAGGGCACAGAAAGCCCGGCATCAGCGGCAACCGAGGCAACGGTCCGCCCGCTGGCCTGACGAAGAGCACGAAGCGCAGGTCCGAGTGAGTCCACGCCAACTATCTTGACAGAACACCTCCAATCCGTCCCTATCCTGACAGCATGGCAATCTGGGGGACGAGGGACTTCCGCTTCCTGTGGGGCGGACGAGCGATCAGCCTGCTCGGCTCGTGGCTGCTGGTAGTGGCGGTACCGGCTCACATGTACGCACTGACCGGCTCGGTGTTCGCGACCGGCATGACACTGGCAGCGGAGTACCTGCCGCCACTCCTGCTCGGCCCGGTGGCCGGGATCCTCGTCGACAGGTGGGACCGCCGGCGGGTGATGATCACAGCGGACGTCCTCCGCGCAGGAGCCGTCGCGTTCATGTTCATCGGCACACCGACCGCGATCTACGCGGCAGTCGTGGCGGAAAGCGTTGGGGCAGTGGTGTTCCGCCCCGCCGCCCAAGCCCACGTGCCGGCGGTGGTGGGCACCGGTCGGACCTTGACGAGCGCCAACTCGTGGAACGCCGTCACCGACGGTGTCGTGCGTTTGGTGGGACCGCCGCTCGGCGGAGTTCTGTTCGCGTGGGCCGGTTTCGAAGTCCTGATAGGACTGGACGTGGCGAGCTACCTGATCTCCGCCGCCGCGATCGCCTGCACGAGAAGACGCCCCGGCCCGAAGGCCAACCGCCAGAAGCCGGCGCTGACGAAGCCGGGCCGGTTGGAACGGAGGCTGCTGCCGCTCACCGGCGTGTTCCTCGCGGCCAACGCGGCGTTGAGCGCGTTGCTGGTGCCGTTCGGCATGAGAAACCTCGGTGGCAGCACCCAGATCGGTCTCGTGCTGTCGGCGCTCGGTGCCGGATTCCTGGCCGGGGCGGTGCTGGTGCGGTGGTCGGACCGGCTGCAGCTGAGGACGGTGCTGGCCGGAGCGCAGCTGGCGACGGCGGGCGGGTTCGCGTTGCTGTTCAGCGCGCGAGAGCTCGGTGTGGCGGTGGTCGCCGCGGTGGTCATCGGTGCGTTCGGGTCGGTCACGGTGGTGGCGCCGCAGATCGCGGTGCAGAGGAGCGTGGACAACGATCAGCTCGGGCGGGTCAGTGCGGTCTTTCTCGCGGTGGAGGCGTTGGCGACGCTCATCGGGGCGATCGTCGGGCCTTGGGTGGCGCAGAGCGTGTCGCTGCACTTCGCGGCGATGGGTGCGGCTGTGATCGCGGCGGTGGGGGCTTTGGTCGGCGCTGTGACCGTTCCTCGGGTTATGCTCCCGGCAAAACGCTCAAACGAACAGGCGGACTCCCCATGCGTGAACCCGGTGAGGTGAGGCGGCAGCGGATTCTCGCCGTCGTTGCGTCGCGGGGCTCGGTCAAGGTGAGCGATCTGGCCGGGGAGCTCGACGTTTCGATCGTCACGATCCGGCGTGACGTCGAGGAGCTGGCCAGGCTCGGCAAGGTGCGCAGGGGCCACGGCGTCGTGCGGTCGTTGACGCCGGTTGAGCGGCCGCAGCCGGTCACGGCGGCGAACGGTGCGGTGGCGCTGGTCGTGCCGGAGCGGCACGCGTACCTGTACGAGACGATGAACGGTGCCCGCAAGGCTCTCGAAGAAGCGGGCATGCGGGTCGTGCTGCACATCGCGCCGCAGGTCAAAGGTGCGGAGAAACCGATCGTCGAACGAGCGCTCGCCGAACCGGTGCAAGGTCTGCTGATCGCACCGCGGTGGCGCACGGTCGAGGAAGAGCAGAACGACGACTGGCTCGCGGACACCGGCGTGCCGACGGTGCTGATGGAACGCAGGCCGGGCGGACGGCTTCGCGCGCTGAACTCGGTCTGCTCCGACCACTGGTACGGCGTGCACCTGGCCGTGAAGCACCTGACCGATCTCGGCCACACGAGGATCGTGCTGGCCGCGCGCGACGACAGCCCGACGGCGAGAGCGCTCAGGACGGCGTTCAAGGAGATCTCCCGGGATCTCGATGACGCGATCACGGTCCGCAGCTCGCCGGACGCCGGCCTCGTCAGCGTGCTGCGGGCGCACCGGGCGACGGCGACGATCCTGCACGGCGACGTCGACGCGTTGATGCTGGTCCAGCAGCTGACGGAGGCCGGGATCAAGGTGCCGGGCAGGTGTTCGGTGGTGGCGTACGACGACGTGGTCGCGGCGCTCGGCAGCATCCCGCTCACGGCGGTCGCGCCGCCGAAGACCGAGGTCGGGCAGGTGGCGGCCCAGTTGCTGCTGCGGCAGCTGCGCAGCCCCGGTCAGAGCACCGAACGCATCGAGTTGCTGCCCGAGTTGAAGGTCCGGTCATCGACTGAGCGTTTGAACGTTTCTTGACGCTAAACCGATCAGGCGATCAGGATGCGAACCATGCGCCTGAGTCGTCGCACCTTCCTCGCGGCGGGCCTCACGGCACCACTGGCGGCCTGTTCCACTCCGCAACGCCGCGGTGCCGGGGGCCCGGTCGAGATCACGTTCTGGTCGGCCCTGCGCGGTAGCCAGCAGGTCGTCGACGCGTTCAACTCCTCGCAGAACCGGATCAGGGTGATCTTCCAGCAGATCCCCTCCGGCCTGCAGGGCGGCTACGTGAAGCTCAGCAACGCCGCCCGCGCCGGCAACGCACCCGACGTCGCGACCATCGAGTATCCGCAGGTGCCCGGCTTCGCCATCGACGGCGTCGCACGGGACATCACCGACCTCGTCACCGACGGCCTGAGGCGGAAGCTGCTTCCTCAGGCGCTCAAGCTGACCACGTTCGACAACCGGATGTTCAGCGTCCCGCTCGACATCGAGCCGATGGTGCTGCACTACCGCGCCGACCTCTTCGAGCAGCTGGGGCTGCGGGTGCCACGAACGTGGGACGAGTTCGCCGAGCTCGCGAAAACCGTGCGGGACAAGGACTCCGCGAAGCGGCTCGTGCTGTTCCCGACCGACGGCGCCATGCAGTTCGCGTGCTGGGCGTGGCAGGCGGGCGCGAAGTGGTTCGACACGGCCGGCGGCACGTGGCGCGTCACCATGACCGACGAGCCGACGAGGAAGGTCGCCGCCTACTGGCAGCGGCTCATCGACGACGACCTGGTGTTCCGCAACGCCGTCGAGAGCAGGCAGTCCGACGCGCAGATCGGCCAGGGCCTCGTCGTCACCAGGCTGACCGGCGCGTGGGACGCCGGTGCGCAGATGCGGGCGCGGCCGGGGCAGAAGGGCAAGTGGCGCATCGCTCCCATGCCTGTCTGGGACGAACCGGTGGTGGGCACGCACGGCGGGTCGACGTTCGCGGTCACCAAGGACTGCGCGCAGCCCGAAGCCGCGATGGAGTTCATCGAATGGCAGGTCAGCCACCCCGCCGCGCTCACCGCCCGGCTGAAGAGCGGCACCAGCAGCCAGTACCCGGTGGCACCGGGCCTCGTCGAGACCGGCAGCAAGGCGTTCCCGCGCGAGTACTACGGCGGGCAGGACGTCTACCAGCTGTTCAAGCAGGAAGCCGACAAGGTGCGGGACGGCTGGGTGTGGGGACCGCGGATGAGCGCGACGCAGCGGGTGATGCAGGACGGGTTCGCCAGGGCGGGCGCCGGCCGGACCACCCTGATCGAGGCCGTGCGGGAGGCCCAGAAAGGCACCATGCCCGACCTCAAGGCACTCGGACTGTCCACTGAGGAGGGAGAGCGGTGAGGAGCAAGCTCGCCTGCGCCGTCCTGATGGCGCCGTTCTTCCTGTTGCTCACAGCGGTTTTCCTGGTACCCGTCGGCACGGCGGTGTGGCTGAGCTTCTTCGGCGCCGACCAGCCCGGTCTGGGCTTCGGCCCGGAACGCACGGTGTTCGTCGGCCTGCGCAGCTACGTCGCGGTGCTCAGCGATCCCACGTTCCTTAACAGCATGCTGACCGTCGTGCTGTACTGCCTGATCTACATCCCGCTGATGGTCGTCGGCGCGCTCACCCTCGCCCTCCTGCTGGACTCCGGCGTGGCGAAGCTCAGGAGCTGGGCGCAGATGGGTCTCTACCTCCCGCACGCCGTCCCCGGCATCATCGCCGCGCTGATCTGGCTCTACCTCTACACGCCGGGCATCAGCCCGATCATCGACCTCTTCGCGAAGGCGGACATCAGGATCAACTTCCTCGGCGTGGACACGGTGTTGCCGTCCATCGTGAACATCGCGCTGTGGAGCAACCTCGGCTACAACATGGTGATCTTCTACGCCGCCCTGCAGGCCGTGCCGCGCGAGGTGCTGGAGGCGGCGGTGGTCGACGGCGCGGGACCGGTCAAGCAGGCCGTCCGGATCAAGGCGCCGCTGGTCAGGGCCGCGATCGTGACCGTCACGATGTTCACCCTCATCTGGGCGTTGCAGCTGTTCACCGAGCCGGTGCTGCTGAACCAGTCGTCCCCGATGATCAGCGCCAGGTTCTCGCCGAGCATGTACATCTACGACGCCGCCTTCACCCGCAACAACTACGGCCTCGCCGCGGCCGCGTCGGTGATCCTGCTGGCGTTCACGATCGCGCTGTCCTACGGCGTCACCCGCTGGACGAACAGGAGGGCCGCCCGATGACCCTGCTCGGCCGGACCACCGTCAACCTGGTCGTCGGCATCTCGGTGCTCTACACCCTGCTGCCGGTGCTGTGGCTGCTGCTCGCCGCCACCAAGAACGTCGACGCCCTGTTCCAGAGCGATCTGTTGTCGCTGGGCGACTTCTCGTTCACCGACAACGTCAAGAACCTCTTCGCGATGGACAAGGGCCTCTACAGCCGCTGGTACCTCAACAGCGTCCTGTACGCGGTCGTCGGCGCCGCCGCGAGCGCCTTCATCTCGGTCGCGTGCGGCTACGCCTTCGACAAGTACTCGTTCCGGCACAAGGAGAAGCTCTTCGGGCTCGTGCTGGCCGCCGTGATGGTGCCGCAGACGGTCCTGGCGCTCCCGCTGTACCTGATGGCGTCCGAAGCCGGGCTGGTGAACACGTTCTGGGCCGTGTTCATCCCCGTGCTGTTCAACCCGTTCGGCGTCTACCTCGGCCGGATCTTCAGCCAGGGCTACGTTCCCGACGAGGTGCTGGAGGCCGCCCGCATCGACGGCGCGGGCGACCTCGCGACGTACTTCAGGGTCGCGCTGCGGATGCTCGGCCCCGGTGTGGTCACGGTGTTCCTGTTCCAGCTCACCGCGATCTGGAACAACTTCTTCCTGCCGATGGTCATGCTGTCCGACCAGAAGCTGTACCCGGTGAGCCTCGGGCTCTACCAGTGGAACAGCGCGGCGAGCGTGTCGCCGGAGTACTACCCGGTGGTGATCACGGGCTCGCTGCTCGCGGTGCTGCCGCTGATCCTGGCGTTCCAGCTGCTGCAACGGTTCTGGCGGGCCGGCCTGACTGCGGGAGCGGTCAAGTGAGGGCCGCGGCGGCGATGTCCGCGGACGCCGCCGCCACCGTTCTCGCACCGGTGCTCGGCGAGCTGCGGTCGATCTGCGACTTCGGCCCGGTGACCGGGAACCTCGACGAGCTCCCGGACATCGACCTGCTGGTCACCGGCTGGGGCTGCCCGCCGATCACCGCGGCGGCGCTGGAACGGTTGCCGAGCCTCAAGGCCGTCGTGCACACCGCCGGTTCCGTCAAGGGCTTCGTCACCGACGCCTGCTGGGAACGCGGCATCGCCGTGTCCTCGGCGGCTGCGGCGAACGCGTTGCCCGTCGCCGAGTACACGGTCGCGATGATCCTCTTGAGCGGCAAGCGCGTGCTGGAACGAGCGCGCGACTACAAGGCCACCCAACGGATCGGCCACTACGACATCCCTCCTGCCGTCGGCAACTACGGCGCCACCATCGGCATCCTGTCCGCGTCGATGATCGGTCGCCGGGTGATCGAGCTGCTGCGGCCGCACGACTTCCACGTGCTGGTGCACGACCCTTTCGTGACCGAAGTGGACGGTGCCGAGTCCGTGGGCCTCGCCGAGCTGTTCGCGCGCAGCGACGTGGTGAGCGTGCACACGCCGTTGCTGCCGGAGACCACGGGACTGGTGAGCCGCGAGCTCCTCGGGCTGCTCAGGGACGACGCCGTGCTGATCAACACCGCCCGCGGCGCGATCGTCGACCAGGACGCGCTGGCCGTCGAGGCCGGCCGGATCCGGGCCGTGCTCGACGTGACCGATCCCGAGGTGCTGCCCGCGGACCACCCGTTGTGGCGCAACGAGAACGTGCTGATCACACCCCACCTGGCCGGGTCGCAGGGCAACGAGTGGGTCCGCCTCGCCCGTCACGCGGTCGCCGAGGTGCGCAGGTGGGCCGCCGGTCAACCGTTCTCGACGCCGGTGTCCGCTGAGCGAAGGGAACGCATCGCGTGAAACTGCCGGACGAAGATCGCGCGCTGAGCCCGCACACCGGCCTCACCCGCGCGCACTGGGTGGCCGTCGCCGACGGGCTGCTGGACTCCGCCTGGCGCTTCGCCTCACCCGACCAGGCGTTCCTCGACCTGCCGGGCAGGCCGTCGCGCAGCGGCGTGCGCTCCGACGGCCTCGAGGGCTACGCCCGCACGTTCCTCGCCGCCGCCTTCCGCACCGCGCACGGCGATGATCCGCACAACTGGCTGGAGCGCTACGCCGCCGGTCTGGTCGCGGGCACGGCGGGGGAGTGGCCCGCCATCACCGACGTCGGCCAGCCGATGGTCGAGTCGGCGTCGGTGGCGCTGGGCCTGCGCCTGACCAGGCCGTGGCTGTGGGACAAGCTGTCCGAGGCCCAGCAGGACCGCGCCGAGGCCTGGCTGCGGGAGGCGCTGCGGCACGTCCCGGCGGCCAACAACTGGTACTTCTTCCCGTACACGGTGGCCTCGTTCCTCGAAGCGGCCGGCCGCGGCGATGACGAAACGCACCGGGCGAAGCGGCGTGCGATGGAGCTGCTCGAAGGCTGGTACCGCGGCGACGGCTGGTACTCCGACGGCGACGGCCGCGCGTTCGACCACTACAACGGCTGGGCACTGCACCTCTACCCGGCGCTGGACGCGTTCCTCGACGGCAGGCCGATCACCACGCACCTGCGTCGCCACCTGGAGAGCTTCCACCTGCTGTTCGGCTCGGACGGCGCGCCGATCTACTTCGGACGGTCGCTGACCTACCGGTTCGCGGCCGCCAGCGCCGTCGCTCTCGGCGCCGTCACCGGCGAGACCCCGCTGAGGCCCGGCCACTCACGGCACCTCATCAGCAACGCGCTCCGGTACTTCCTCGACCGCGGATCGCTCACCGGCGGACTGCTCAGCCTCGGCTGGCACGGCCCGCACGAGGCGACCCTCCAGCCCTACTCCGGCCCCGCCTCGCCGTACTGGGCGGCCAAGGCGTTCGTCTGCCTGCTCGCCGGGCCGGATCATCCACTGTGGACCGAGCAGGAGGAACGCGACGGCTCCGACCGCACGCTCGCACTGCCCGGCCCCGGACTGCTGATCCAGAAGCACAACGGCGTGACCAGGCTGCACAACCACGGCAGCGACCATGTCCGGCCGTTCGAGGGCGAGTACGCGACCGACGACGATCCGCTCTACAGCCGTTTCGCCTACTCGACCGCCACCGGCCCGACGTCGAAGCACAACGCGCCGGACAACCACATCAGCCTGGTGATCGGCGGGGCTCGGAGCGTCCGGCGGCGGATCCACCCACTGGGCGCACGGGACAACTGGGCGGCGTCCTGGCACCTGCCGGTGTTCGACGCGAAGCAGCCGATGGTGCCGGGGCTGCGGATCGAGAGCGTCACCGCTGTGTGGGACGACCAGGAGCTGCGCATCCACCGGGTGATCGGGGCTCCGGCCGGGACGAGGGCCGAGCTGACGGGCTGGGCGACCGATCTGCCGGCTCCGCTGGTCGCGGTCAGGGGGTGGACCGGGGTGGAGTGGCAGGTGGCGCCGCAGGGGACGGCGTTCACGGCCGCGGTCAGCGTGCCCACGTTGACCGCGGAGGTCGAGGGCACGGTGACGCTCGCGGCGGTGGCGGTTCTCGGTGGCACGGTGGCGGACGCCGACTGGAACGCCCGCGTCGACGAGGTGCTGAGGCTGACTTCGATCGACGGCACCTGATCCCGCTCGGGTAACGCGGCGGCGGTGCGGTCGATGTACCGATGTGCGCATCACCCTCCTCGCCGCCGCGTTCCTGCTCGCCGCCTGCACCTCCACCCAGGAGGCCGCCCCGCAGCAGACCCCGTCGACCCCGACCACCGTCGAGCAGCCTCCCGGCAAGGGCCCGAACTGCGCCAACGCCAACTCGTCCGTCGTGGGCAAGGCGCTGGGCCTGCGGCTGCAGGGTCAGCGGGAGTCCGTCGAGAAGACGGTCACGACCTGCACGTACGTGGGCTCCGGCATGCCGGTCGAGGTGCGGTTCACGACGAACGCCACCGCCGCGTCGTTCGCCAAGGGCAAGCCGGAGAAGGCCAAGGCCATCGATGGTTTCCAGGACGAGGCCTACGAGGTCACGGCGGGCGGGTCGGAGACCACCCAGCACACGGTGGCCGCGCGCAAGGGCAAGACCCAGATCGAGGTGGTGTCGCCGGCGGGGGTGGAGCCGTCGAAGAAGCTGATCACGGATCTGTTCGGCCGGATCTAGACGGGCACGTCGAAGAACGAGCGCACCCGCGCACCCGGCGCGAGCCACGGCCGCACCAGCTCGTGCGCCCGCTGGGGATCGCGGTGGAACAACCCGACCCGCACGGCGAAGACCAGGTCGAACCGGCGGTCGCCGAGGTTCATGTCCTCCAGCGACGCGATGAGGAACTCCGCCTTGCCCGACGCCACGTAAGCGGCGTTGCGGCGGGTGGCGGCCTCGATCATCTTCGTGGAACGGTCGATGGCGGTGAGCGTGCCCGTGGACAGCAGCTGACACACCATGGTGGCGGCCACGCCTTGGCCGCACCCGATCTCCAGCACCCGGTCGCAGGGCCGGATCGCGAGTTGGTCGACCACACCGCGCAGACGCTCGCTCATGGTCCACATGATGCGTCAGCGCGGCGGGCGGAGCCACCACCGCGGCTCCGCCCGTGTCGTCGCCGGCTCAGGCCTGCGGGGCAGAGAGGTTCACCATCCAGCGGGTGCCGAACTTGTCGACCAGGTCGCCGTACTCGTCGCCCCACATCTGCTTCTCCAGCGGCGTGCCGATCGTGCCGCCGTCGGCGAGCTGCTCGAAGTACGTGCGCAGCACCGGGTCGTCACCCGACAGTGAGATGGTCATCGTGTCGCCGGGGTTGTACGGCATTCCGGGCGGCGTGTCGGAGGCCATCAGCGTGTAGCCGGCGTCGGTCTCCAACTGGGCGTGCATGATCTGGTCCGCCTGCGGGGAGTCCTGCATGCCGAACTCGGCGAAGGTGTTGATCGTGAGGTTGCCGCCGAGAACCGACTGGTAGAACTCCATCGCCTGACGCGCGGAGCCGTCGAAGCGCAGGTACGGGTTGAGGCGAGTGGCCACCGGAATCGCTCCTTCGGGAAGAGACGGACCCGAATACTCGCAAACCCTTGGCACGCCTACAACTTGAACCTATTCCGTCACTCCGGGGTCACCCTGAGCGACCTTGCCCGCGTACACGAGTGTGGCTTCCGGGGTGAGCGGGTGGAACGTTCCGGCGCGCACGTCGCGGTAGGCGCGTTCGAGCGGCGAACGCCTGAAGAACGACCGTCCACCCAGGACCTCCATCGCGAGGTTCACGACCTCGACTGCCTCGACGACGGCCTGGCGCTTGGCCAGCATCACCGTGGTCGTCGACGCGGCGTCGGCCGTGTAGTCGTCGCCCAGCTCCTCGATCGAGCCCATCAACGACCACCACGAGGTGCGCAGCTTGTAGTCCATCAACCCGATCTGCCGCACCGCGTTCTTCGACGTCGACGTCACCGCCACGTCCCGCGCGCCCGCCGCGATGCCGAAGTACGTCGCCCCGCACACCGGCGCGAAGTGCACGACCGCGGCGAACAGCGGCGCGCCGAACTCCCCGTACGGCCGGCGCGCCGCGATCTTCCCGGCCGGGATGAACACGTCCTCCAGCACCACGTCGTGACTCGCCGTGCCGCGCATGCCGAGCGTGTCCCACGTTTCCTCGATGCGCACCCCGTCGGCGTCGAGAGGCGCGCTGAAGTGCAGCACCTCCTCACCGAGGACCGCCGACGTGGCAACGACGTTCGCCCGCGGCGACTGACTGCAGAACGCCTTGCGCCCGGACACGAGGAACCCGCCGTCCACCGGCGTCGCCGTCGTGGTGGGCCACAGCCAGTCCGACCCGCCGCTCGTCGCGATGACCAGGCCTTCCTCGGCCACCCGCCGCAGCACGCCCTCCGCGTCCGGTGCCCCCTTGCGGCGGCGGTATCCCTGCATCAGCGTCAGGTACAGGTGCATCGTGACGGCGAGCGCGGTCGCGCCGTCGTGCCGGGCGAGCTCGGCCTGCGCGTAGCAGACCTGGCGCATCGTTGCGCCGAGACCGCCCAGCTCCTCCGGCACGGCCAACGCCAGGTAGCCCTCCTCGCGCATCGCCTCGTACGCCTCGGTCACGAACGTCGCCTCGCGGTCGTGCTCGGACGCGTGGGCGGCCGCGATCGCGCCGATGCGGGCGGCCATCGGCACGAACTCGGTGTCGCCGGGTCTGGTGACGGTCGGGAAGGTGCCGGTCACCCGTGGTGTCTCAAGTGTTGTCATGCGACGAACGTAAGAACGCGCAAGGCCCGCAGGTAGTTCTGAAAGTGAACCGGACGGCGGTAACGAACCGCGCGTCGCGGCGGAGACTCACCTGTGAGGACGTGTGAGAGCGGAGGCTGAGCCCGTGAGGACGTATGCGCAGTACTGCCCGATCGTCCGCGCCGTCGAGGTGCTGGGCGACCGGTGGACGTTGCTGATCGTGCGGGACATGCTCATCGGTGCCACGCGCTTCAACGAGATCTCCCGCGGCCTGCCGGGCCTCTCCCGCGCGCTGCTGTCCCGGCGCCTCAGGCAGCTCTCGACCGCGGGCCTCGTCGAGCGCACCGGCGACGGCTACGTGCTCACCCAGGCCGGGGAGGCGTTGCGGCCACTGGTGTTCGGCCTCGCCGACTGGGGCGCGCGGTACGCGTTCGGCGACCCGCGTGCCGAGGAGCTCGACCCCGAGGTGCTGATGTGGTGGATGCACGGCCGCATCGACACCGGCTCGCTCAGCCGCCGCGCGAACATCGAGATCCGCATCAACGACCGGCGCCGCACGTTCTGGCTCGTCGTCGAACCCGGTGACGCCTCCGTCTGCTACACCGACCCCGGCCTGGAGGTGGACGCGGTGCTGGCGTCGGACATCGCGACGCTCTACCGAGTGTGGGAGGGCGAGTTCGAGCTGCTCGACGCCGTGCGCGCGGGCACGGTCGAGCTGACCGGGCCGCGGTGGGTGGTGCGCGGCCTGCCGGACTGGCTGAAGCTCAGCCCGGTCGCCGGGATCGTCCGGACCGCTCGCGTCCAGTGACGCCCTGACCAGCGCAAACGACCGCGGCGAAACTTTTTGAAGATTTTTCCGGGCTTGTTGTCGATCCGGTGTGGTGGCCGTTCGACGCATCAGTGGAAGGACACAACAGCCTGGAGGACACAGTGACCACCGCTACCGCGACCCAGACCCGCAAGTTCGCCGTCGGCCGTTACGCCACGATCGTCACCCGCGTGCTGACCGGCCTGCTGTTCGCCACGACCGGCCTGAACGGGTTCCTGATGTTCATGCCCGCGCCGGACCCGAGCACGATGGCGCCCGAGGGCGTGGCGTTCAGCGGTGCGCTCTACGCGACCGGCTACATGTTGCAGCTCGCGTCCGGTGTGCAGCTGGTGTCCGGTGTCCTGCTGCTGGTCGGCCGGTTCGTGCCGCTGGCGCTCGCGATGCTGGCACCGATGGTCGTGAACATCTTCCTGTTCCACGTGTTCCTGGAGCCGAGCGGCACCGTCCTGGCGGTGCTCGTCGTCGCCGCCGAGATCGGTCTGGCGTGGGCGTACCGCGACCGGTTCCGCCCGATGCTGCAGGCTCGCTAGACCCCAATGCCGCTCAGTTAACGATCTTGGATGTGGCCGTCTGAGGTCGTGAAGTGGTTGG
>NZ_BMRE01000009.1 GCF_014648475.1 Lentzea flava
GCCCAAGCCAGTTGATCACCTGTGTTGCGACGACCCCTCGAATCCACCCCTGACGTGGATGAAGGAGCCCTTCATCACGGGCTCAGGGGCCAGGTGTGCACGGGCTCGTTGGCGTGCATCAGGTCCACGTAGGACTTGAGCATCGTGCGCAAGGCGTCGGCGCGGTCCAGGTGCGTGTGGTCGTAGTGCCGGTGGAACTCCCGCGCCTGCCACGCCGCCCCGTTCACGCCGGAGAGGCAGCGTTGCTCGATGACGCCCAGTAAACGGTCGCGCTCCGCCGAGTCGACGCCCCAGCGGATCAGACCCTCGTGCGCCAGCGGGAGGAGCCTGCGCAGCACCAGCTCCACCACCGGCACCGTGCCGACACCCGGCCAGTACATCTGCGCGTCCATGCCGTTGCGGGACGCGGCGTTGAAGTTCTCCTCGGCGGCCTGGAAGCTCATCTGCGACCACAGTGGACGCTCGTCCTCGGCCAGCGCGCGGACGAGCCCGAAGTACAGCGCGCCGTTCGCCAGGGTGTCCACGATCGTGGGACCCGCCGGCAGGACGCGGTTCTCGACGCGCAGGTGCGGCCGGTCGCGCACCACGTCGTACACCGGGCGGTTCCAGCGGTAGATCGTGCCGTTGTGCAGCTTCAGCTCGCTCAACGCGGGCGTGTCGCCGTGGTCGAGCACGGCGAGCGGGTCCTCCTCGTCGCAGATGGGCAGCAACGCGGGGAAGTACCTGACGTTCTCCTCGAACAGGTCGAAGATCGAGTTGATCCACCGCTCGCCGAACCACACGCGCGGCCGCACGCCCTGCGCCTTGAGCTCGTCGCCGCGGGTGTCGGTGGCCTGCTGGAACAACGCGATGCGGGTCTCGCGCCACAGCTCCTTGCCGAGGAAGAACGGCGAGTTCGCGCCGACCGCGACCTGCACGCCCGCGATGGCCTGGGCGGCGTTCCAGTAGGCGGGGAACTGCTCCGGCGACACCTGCAGGTGCAGCTGCGTGCTGGTGCAGGCCGCCTCGGGCACGATCGAGCTGGCCGTGAGGTGCAGCCGTTCGACGCCGTCGATGGAGATCTGCAGGTCCTCACCCCGCGCGGCCAGCACCTGCTCGTTGAGCAGCGCGTACCGCGGGTTGCTGGACAGCTGGTCGGGCGTGACGTGCTTGGTGCGCAACGTCGGCAGGATGCCGTTGATGACCATGTGCGCGCCGATGCCGCGCGCCTTCTCCTCTGCGGAGTTGAGGCTGCGGCGGACCGTCTCCTCGAACGAGGTGATGCCGCCGCCCGCGAGCCTGCGCGGCGCCACGTTGATCTCGATGTTCCACTGGCCGAGCTCGGTCACGAAGTCCGGGTCGTCGATGACCTCGAGCGCCTCGTGGTTCTTCATCGCCGGGTCGCCGTGCTCGTCGATGAGGTTGATCTCGATCTCCAGGCCGGTCATCGGCCGCTCGAAGTCGAACCGGGCCTCACGCAGCATCCGGGCGAACACGTCGAGGCAGCGCCGGACCTTCGTGCGGTACCGCGTGCGGTCCTCGCGCGTGAACTCGTGCTTCGCGACGTCCTCGCCCATGGTTGGCCTCCCGACGGTCGAGGTTCACCCCACCACTGTGCACCATGGTTGATCAATCCGACACCCGTGTGTCTTGGTCGGTGGGAAAGCGCGAAGGCGCTTTCCCGCCGGTCCGACCTACGCGCTCGCGGGCACGGCGATGGACGTGATCAGGATGTCGCCCTGCACCAGCCAGCGGCCGCTGAACCCGGCGATCGGGCTGTCGGGCAGCAGGATGCGCGAGTAGAACGTGCCGTCGGCGTGCAGCGTGATGTCGGCGTCCTCGAACCCCAGCCAGCGCTGCGTGACCGGGTACCAGGCCTTGTAGGTCGACTCCTTGGCGCTGAACAGGAGCCGGTCCCAGCAGATCTTCGGGTCGTCGACCTTCAGGCCGGGCATCCTGCGCAGCTCCGCCGGGATCGCGATGGCGTTCAGCACGCCGTCCGGCGCGGGGCCGTGCGGTTCGGCGTCGATGCCGATCGTGAGGAAGTCGCTGGTCAACGCCAGTGCGGCGGCCCGGTAGCCGGAGCAGTGGGTGAGGCTGCCGACGACACCGTCCGGCCACTGCGGCTCGCGCTTCGGCCCCGGCAGGATCGCCGCCGGCGTGACGCCGAGGCGCTTCATCGCCTCACGGGCGCACCAGCGGGCGGTGCCGAACTCGAACCTGCGCTTCGGCACGGCGTTGCCGATGAGCGCCTCCTCCTCGGGGAAGAGCTCGACCGGCAGGTCGTCGTCGTACCGCTCCACCGCCGCGATCGGCGGGGGAAGAAGCTGCTCCAGCACCTATGACTCCCGCAGCACGTCGTGCAGCTTCACCTGGGTGGTGCCGCGTGGTTTCCACTCGCGCGGGTAGCCGAGCGAGACCTCGTCGAAGCGCACGCCGTCGTAGTGCGTCGTCCGAGGGATGTGCAGGTGGCCGTAGACCATCTCGACCGCGTTGAACCGCCTGTGCCAGTCGGCGGTCAGCGTCGTGCCGCACCAGAGCGCGAACTCGGGGTAGCGCAGCACGAACGTGGGGTCGCGCACGAGCGGGTAGTGGTTGATGAGCACGGTCGGGCCGGTGACCTGCTGCAGGCGTTCCTCGGTCTCGGCGACCCGTGCGCGGCACCAGGCCTCGCGGGACGGGTACGGGTCGGGGTGCAGGAAGTACTCGTCGGTGCACACCACCCCGGCCTCGTGCGCGATGGCGAGGGCCGACTTCACGTCCGTGGCACCGTGCGGCCGAAAGGAGTAGTCGTAGCCGATGAACAGTGGACAGACCGTGACCGGACCTTTCTCGCCCTCGAAGACCACGTACGGATCTTCCGGTGTGATCACGTCCAGCCCGCGGCACAGCTCGACGAGCTGCTTGTAGCGCATCTCGCCGCGGGAGGAGTTCTCGTCGTCCTTGGTGGTCCAGAGCTCGTGGTTGCCCGGCGACCAGATGACCTGGGCGAATCTCTGCCGCAGCGTGCGCAGGGTCCACTCGACGTCGGCGAACTTCTCGCCGATGTCCCCGGCGACGATCAGCCAGTCGGCGGGGTCCGGCGCGACGATCGCCTCCACGACACGGCGGTTGTCCTGGTAGGAGACGTGCAGGTCGCTGGTCGCCAGAAGCTTCACGGTTCGAACGTTATCTCCGGCGTCAACGACGAGTGGTCGGAGCCACCCGGTCGTGGGAGCGATGACACGACCGGTTATCCGTTCGTCGCAGACAGTGGGCCACTCGTCTCAACAGGGCAGGCCGTGTATCGCCGCCGCACGTCCGCTCATCGCCTTTTATGGCCTACGTACTTACCTGTTTTCTGGAGGTCTTCCTACTGTGAGCGCTGTCACCTGACGGAAAAGTCCTGGCGGAGGACCACACCATGACCGACTCACAGTTCGCTCGCACCCCGGACCCGCGACTCGCGCGGCAGGTCCCGCCCCGTCAAGTGCCCCAGCGGCCCGTTCCCCCGCGTCAGGCCGCGGTCGGCCAGGTGCCGGCCCGCTACGGCCAGTCGGTGGACCCGCGCCTGGCCGCGAACCCCTCGTTCCGCCGCACGGTCGGCGCCGAGATCCGCCAGGCCCAGCAGCACTCGGCCTACGCCGTCCCCCAGCGCCGCACCACGGCCGAGGACACGGCGCTGGCCACGCTGCTCCGCTCCCGTCAGCGCGCCGAGTCCGCCCGCCAGGACACCCGGCCCGTCGACGCCGCCCCGCGCCAGGACTCGTGGATGCGCCCGTCGGCGTGGCCGGAGCACACCTGCGACACCGGTCGTGGTGACGTCATCGAGCAGCTCTCGTCGCGCCTGGTCAGCCCGAACCTGTGGGCCGTGGTCGAGCCGCTGATCCCGCCGGCCAAGGTCCGCCGCCAGGGCGGTGGCCGCGGCCGCGTGTGCAACCGCGCGGTCTTCACCGCGATCGTCTTCGTGCTCTCCTCCGGCTGCGCGTGGCGGCACCTGCCCGCGTCGTTCGGCGTGACCGTGCCGACCGTGCACCGCCGCTTCCAGGAGTGGACCGACCTCGGCCTGTGGGCGCGTCTGCGGCGCGCCGCGGCCGAGGGCGCCTGCGGCACCGACGAGATCGACTGGATCCGCGCGGTGCTGGACGCGGCCGACCGCCGCGCCGCGAAGGCCGCCAGCTGACCGTCGCAGGCTTTGGGCCGGGGCCGCCTCGAGGAAGGGTGACCCCGGCCTCGTCGTGCGGCCGGCTCACATGCCGTTGATGCCCGCGTGGTACTTCGGCACCCGCACGGTGATCTTCGTGCCGAGCCCGCACGCCGTCTCCACCACGAGCCCGTACTCGTCGCCGTAGACCCGCCGCAGCCGCTCGTCGATGTTGCCGAGCCCGATCCCCGCCGACTCGTCCACCTGCCCGGCCAGGGTCCGCCGCAGCTTCTCCGGGTCCATGCCGATGCCGTCGTCCTCGATGGTGATCTGGGCTTCGGCGCCGCTGTCGTTGGCGTGGATCTGGATGTGCCCCGGCTCGACCTTGCCCTCCATGCCGTGCCGCACGGCGTTCTCCACCAGCGGCTGCAGGCACAGGAACGGCACGGTCACCGGCAGCACCTCCGGCGCCACCTGCAAGGTCACCTTCAGCCGCTCGCCGAACCTCGCCCGTTCCAGCGCCAGGTACTGGTCGATCGAACGGAGCTCCTCGGCCAGCGTCGTGAAGTCGCCGTGGCGGCGGAACGAGTAGCGGGTGAAGTCCGCGAAGTCCAGGAGCAGCGTCCGCGCGCGCTCAGGGTTGGTCCGCACGTAGGAAGCGATGGCGGACAACGAGTTGTAGATGAAGTGCGGCGAGATCTGCGCGCGCAGCGCACGGACTTCCGCTTCCACCAACCGGGTTCGCGACCGGTCCAGCTCGGCGAGCTCCAGCTGCCCGGCCGCCCAGCGCGCCACCTGGTTCGTCGCCCGCACCAGTCCGGCGGAGGCCTCGCGCGAGTAGGCGGCGAGGGTGCCGACGACCCTGCCCTCGACGGTGAGAGGGGCGACGACCGCGCAGTTGATCGGGCAGTTCGGCTCGGTGCAGCCGATGTCGTAGGCCTGGGTGCGGCCGGTCAGGAACACGTCCTCGGCCTGCGTCATGGCATCGGCCGCGTGGTGCTCGGAAACCCCTTCCCACGCAACGACTTCCGTCTCGTCGGTGAGCGCGAGCGCCGGGGTGTCGAGCAGGGTGCGCAGGTGCCGCGCGGACTTCTTCGCCGCGTCGGGCACGAGGCCCGCGCGCAGCGGGGGAGCGGCGGACCACGCCGTGTGCAGTGTCTCGTAGGTGACGCGCTGCGCCTCGGTGGACAGCGACTGCTTGTTGCGCGTGCCCCGCCACAGAACGAGCACGGCGGCTCCACCGACGATCAGGATCGCGGCGGCGGTGAGGAAGTCCTGCATCTCGCGTCACCCACTAACTTCGCTCGTCGGCCGAGGCGGGGCCGGAGCCGTCCAACCCGAGGTTCTCGGGTGCGTGGAGCTTGACCATCGTCCGCTGCACGCCCGGTGGCACGTGCCGCTGGGTGAGCAGGGAGACGACGTACATGACCGTGAAGCCGAGCGGCACCGTCCACGCGGCAGGACGCGAGAGCAGCACCTCGTACCAGGAGTCGCCGGTGTCGCTGAACATCGTGACGAGGCCCGCGGTCAGCGCGGGCACACCACCTGCGAGCATGCCGGCGATGGCGCCGATGGTCGTGATGCGCGTCGACCAGATCCCCAGCATCAGCAACGGGCACAACGAGGACGCCGCCACCGCGAACGCCAGGCCGACCATGTCCGCCACCGGCATGCCGGTCGACACGAACGTCATCGCGAGCGGCACGATGCCCGCGAGCACCGTGGAGATCCGGAAGCCGCGCACACCGCCGAGCCGCAGCACGTCCTGCGACAGCACCCCGGCGAGCGACACGACGAGACCCGACGACGTCGACAGGAACGCCGCGAACGCGCCACCGGCCACCAGCGCGCCGAGCAGCTGGCCGCCGATGCCGTCGATCATGCGGGCCGGCAGCACCAGCACCACGGCGTCGGTCTGCCCGGTCATCAGCAGCTCGGGGGTGTACAGGCGGCCCAGCGCGCTGTAGAGCGGTGGCATCAGGTAGAAGACCGACAGCAGCCCGAGCACGATCAACGTCGTGCGGCGCGCGGCCGTGCCGTTCGGGTTGGTGTAGAAGCGCACGATCACGTGCGGCAGGCCCATCGTGCCCAGGAACGTCGCGATGATGAGCGAATACACGCCGTACAACGGGAAACGCTCGCCGCTGGACTCCGGCTGCGCCCACGTCTGGTTGGTGTTGTGGGCCATTGTGGACACATGGGGCACCGCGGCGCCCTCGGGGAAGGTGAACAGCGAGCCCTGGCCGATGCGGTGGTAGCCGTCGGTCAGCACGAGGCCCGAGTTCTCGATGCGCAGGCCGTCGATCTCGCCACTGCCCTTGATGAAGATGGACTTCTCGGCGTGGATCGTCGTCGGGTTGTGGAACCTGACCTCGGTGTCGTGCCGGAACGTCGGGTACTCCGGCTTGGTCATCGACTCCGCGCCGTGCACCTGCCAGACGACGATCAGGAACACGATCGGCACGGTGATCGCGGTCAGCTTGAGCCAGTACTGGAACGCCTGCACGAACGTGATCGACCGCATCCCGCCGGACATCACGTTCACCGTCACGACCACCGTGACGACCAGCGCGCCCACCCAGTCCGGCGCGCCCGTCACGGTGTTCAGCGTCAGGCCCGCGCCTTCCAGCTGGGGCAGCAGGTACAGCCAGCCGATCGCCAGCGCCAGCACCGACGCGACCCCGCGCACGACGCGGGAGCGGAAGCGGGCCTCGGCGAAGTCCGGCAGCGTGTAGGCGCCGGAACGCCGCAGCGGCGCCGCGACCATGGTCAGCAGCACCAGGTATCCGGCCGTGTAGCCGACCGGGAACCACAGCATGTCCGGCCCGTAGGCGAAGATCAGCCCGGCGATGCCGACGAACGAGGCCGCGGACAGGTACTCGCCGCCGATCGCGGAGGCGTTCCACCACGGCGACACCGTGCGCGAGGCGACGTAGAAGTCGGACGTGGTGCGGGAGACGCGCAGTCCGTAGGTGCCGATCAGGATCGTGCCGAGTGCGACGACCAGCACCGCCACGATGGCGTACCCGCTCGTCATGGACGTTCGACCAGCTCCGCGAACTCGCGTTCACTGCGCTCGGCCTGCCGCACGTAGAACCAGCCCGCCAGCAGGAGCATCGGGAACGTGGCCACGCACAGCAGGAACCACGGCAGCCCGAGCCCGAACACCTCCGCCTTGCCGAGGTCCGGTTCGATGGTGAACAGCACCGGCAGCAGGCCCAGCGACCCGCACACCACCAGGCACACCGACAGGCCGAGCCGCCGCTGCGCCCGGATCAGCGTGCGCATGTAGACGGCACCGAGCTCGCTCTGCTCGTTGATCTCGCGCGTGCCCGAGTACGGGCGACGGGCACGCGGTGCCCTCGTGCGCGGGCTCGTCACCACCACGCGCTGGGCCGGCTTCTGCGCCGGCCCGTTCTGCATCGGATCGTCGTGGGACGGCGGCAGGGTCACGACCCCAGCCCGTTCCTGGGTTGCGCGACACCGGCGGGCGCCGCCTGACCGGACACGGGGGCCGGCCGGGCGCGCCGCACCAGCAGCTGCCGCAGGTGCCTCGCGTGCCGGCGGCTGACCGGCAGCACCGCCCCGCCGATCGTGACGCTCAGGTGCCCGTCCTCCAGGCGCAGCTCGTCGATGTGGCCGAGCGAGACGAGGTGGCTGCGGTGGATGCGGACGAACCCCGCGCTGCGCCAGCGTTCCTCCAGGCCGTTCAACGCGGCGCGGACCAGGCCGCTGCCGGTCGCGGTGTGCAGGCGGGCGTAGTCGCCGTGCGCCTCCACGTACCGGATGTCGGCGAGGCGGATGAACCGCGTGACGCCACCCAGTTCGACGGGGATGACCTCGTCGCCCATCTCCGGCGGCGTGGTGGCGGCGGGCTGCGCCGCCGCGGCGGACAGCGGTTCGGCAGGGGCCTTGGAGTCCCAGACCTCGTGCACGATCCGGTGCACGGACTCGGCGAGCCGTTCCTGGCGCACGGGCTTGAGCAGATAGTCGAGTGCCTTGAGCTCGAACGCCTCCACGGCGGGCTGCTGGTGCGCCGTCACGAACACGACGGGCGGCGGCTGCGCGAACCGCGACAGCACGCGGGCGAGGTCGAGACCGTCGAGGCCCGGCATGCGGATGTCGAGGAACACCGCGTCGAGCGGCTGCCCGGCGTCCATCGCGCGGTGCAGCACCCGCAGCGCCTTGGTGGCGTCGGTGACCGCTTCCACGTGCGCGATGCGAGGATCGGAGCGCAACAGGTACACGAGGTCTTCCAGCGCGGGTGCCTCGTCGTCGACGGCGAGCACCCGGAGGGAGCGCTCGAGGCTGCCACGCCGATCAGGCCCCTCGCAGACGGGGCAGGGCAGACCTGAGGTCATTCGAGATCGAGTCCAAACTGTGTACGGCCGATCCTCACGTGGCGGCGATTAGACCACGCTCGGTCATCGCGCGCCTGGTGAGCCGAGGGCGTCGGATACGCGATCATGCCCGTTCACGGAGGGTGACCCGCTGCGGGGGTCTCGTTGCACGACGTGTGCACGGCTCAACCCCCTCGCCCCTGAAAAGCCCGATGCGGCGCATCATCCGTCAGCGGGAGGAGGTGCGGAAACCCTCCGATCGGGTGTGTCTCGGATCGGAGACGGAAACCGCTATGACGGAGCGTGCACCTGCCTGGTCGGGCGTGCGGCTCGTTCAGGGCTGACGGAGTGCTCGCGGCTGGGCGGCCAGTGCGTCACCGAGCGTGATCTCGAGCTCGATGAACGACTCCTCGGCGCGGCGGGCGGCGACGCTCACCGACGCGGCCGCGGCAGGGCCGACGAGTCTGCGGGTCGGCGCGCGCAACGCCTGGATCGCCTCGGACCACTGGTTCGAGAGCTTGGCGAGGCCGCTCAACGTGTCGACGAGGTCGTCTGTGTTCTCCGGCGGCGACGCGATGATCTCCGCCAGCCGGTCGCGCAGCGCGTCCAGTGCCGGGTCCACTTCACCCCTCCCGTCGTGCTGCGCCGGAGCTGCGGACTGGTGCGGACATTTCCCCCACTGGGCAACACCATATCTCGAACGCTGTGGTCCAGCGCAATGATGTTGCCCCACCGGGACCTCTCGGTCAATCGCGCATCCATTCCGTCTCAACAGGCCCCGTCTCAATTGGTGACCCTCTTATGGCGGGCCGCTGAAATGAACGTTCAGCGCGGGTGGCTCGGTGGTGTGTCGGCTCTCCGTGCCTGGTAGGCCAGGTGGCGCCGGGGGTGTTGGGCCAAATCGGTGTGTCGTGGATCGCATCAATCGCCGCATTGCGTTCCCGCTCGGGGACTTCTCGGTAGTCGTATTAACTCTTTTGCTGCAGTGCGCTGCGACCGGGGTGGGCGGAGTTCGGTCGTTCGGGTTCATACGGGATTTCCGAACGGTTCAACGTGAGTGCGGAGGTCTTTTCGCGGGAGTGCTCGTGGGCCGGGCGTTCGGCGGTCGCGCGTGGTTACGCTGCGTGACGACCGGCTGTCGTCCGGCGCGGTGGGGCTGGCGGGTGGCGTTAGGCCGAACGTGACAATCGAGACCACGGCGAGTCGTTTTCCTCATTTCCGTGCTCACGCGAGTCTCATTTGGTGGCCGCTTGCATTTGCGGCAAAACTGACCGCTAGCGCCGGAGTATTGGATTTGTCAAGAATCTTGTCTCGTTGTGACAGTAGGTTACCGGCGGGTTCCGCAGCGTGCCGGTGAGTTGCTACGGTCCTGCGTCCAGAAAGGTTTCCCCCGGTCAGATCGGGTATCACGATGAATACCAGCACCTCGGCAGCCCTCGTCGCGCCCGCATTTCAGGCATTGTGGAAACGCTCTCCCGACCGTGCGTTGTTCACGTTCGTCGACGAAAACGGCTGCGACGAGGAAACGATCACCGCTGCCGCTCTCGGCGAGGCGGCGACGGCGATCGGCGCTGCTCTGCGCGGCTGGGGCTTCCGTCCGGGAGACCGCGCGGTGCTCGTCTACCCGCCGGGCCCCGACTTCGTGCGCGCTCTCCTCGGCTGCCTGGCGGCGGGGGTCGTCCCGGTGCCGGTGTACCCGCCCAACCCCGTGCGTCCCGGCCACGACCTGACCGGCTTCCGGTCCGTCGTGGACAACTGCGCGCCGCACGCCGTCCTGACGAACACCGCCTACGACCGCGCCCGCACCGTCGGCGCCGTGACGGGCTTCTTCGACCGCGGCACACCGGAGTGGCCGCGTCTGCGCTGGCACCGGACCGACCGCGTGCGCGCGGGCTCGCTCGACTGGCACGAGCCCGCTTCGGCCGGCGAACCGGCCCTGCTGCAATACACCTCCGGCTCGACCGCCGCGCCCAAGGGCGTCGTGGTCACCCACGGGAATCTGGCGTGCGAGATCGCCGCGAACGCCCGCGACCTGGGCCTGGGCGACGACACCGTGGGCGTGTTCTGGCTCCCGCAGTACCACGACCTCGGCCTGATCAGCGTCATCCTCAGCACCCTGACCGGCAACTCGCACACGTACCTGATGTCGCCGCTGTCGTTCCTGCACCGCCCGGCGCTGTGGTTCGACGTGATGTCCCGGGTCCGCGCGACCCACACCGCCGCGCCGAACTTCGCCTTCGAGCTGGCCGTCCGCAAGACCACCGCTGTGCAACGGTCCCGGTGGGACCTGAGCGCGCTGCGCGTGGTGATGTCGGCGGCCGAGCCGATCCGCGCGTCCACTGTGGACACCTTCTACGCCGCCTTCGCGCCGTCCGGCCTGCGCCGCTCGTCGTTCTACCCGGCCTACGGGCTCGCCGAGCACACGGTCAGCGTGTCGATGGGCGGCACGACGGTGCTGCGGCTGGACCGCGCCGCCCTGCACCGCGGCGAGGTGCTGCCGGCGCCGGCCGGCGTGCCGGTCGTGAGCTGCGGCCGCGTCACCAAGCCCTCGGCGAGCGTGCTGATCGTGGATCCGGAGACGTCGCTGGTCTGCGCGCCGGATCGGGTCGGCGAGATCTGGGTGACGTCGCCGACGAAGGCGGCGGGCTACTTCGGCGCCGACTCGCGGACGTTCGAGGCCCAGGTGCCCGGCGACGAGCGGTTCTACCTGCGGACGGGCGATCTCGGATTCTTCCGCGACGGCGAGCTGTTCGTCACCGGGCGGCTCAAGGACGTGATCATCGTCAACGGCCGCAACCACTACCCGCAGGACGTGGAGGACGCCGTGCGCGACTGCCACGCCGGGATCCGGCCAGGTGGGGTGGCGGCGTTCGGGGTGCCGCGCGAGGAGGGCGAACGGCTGGTGCTGTTCGTGGAGACGCGCTCGAAGAAACCTTCGGACGCCGAGCGCGCGGAGATCGCCGAGGCGGCGCGGCGGCGGGTGTTCGAGACGCACGGGCTGGCCGCCGACGAGGTCGTCGTGCGCCCGCAGGGGCTCGTGCTGAAGACGACCAGCGGGAAGGTGCGGCGGCGGGCGTGCCGTCAGGCCTACCTCGAAGGCCGTGTGTGATGGGCGCGCACCACACACACGACTCTGGCCGGGTTCCCCCAGTTTCAAGGCTAGCGAGCGGATCCGACAGGAAGACCGTGATCGTCGTCGGCGCGGGCGTCAGCGGCCTCACCGCGGCCCGCGCGCTGCACCGGGCGGGGCACCGCGCGATCGTCCTCGAACGCGACGGCGAGGTCGGCGGCAAGTGCGCGTCGGTGAGCATCGACGGTCACGCGTTCGACCTCGGCGGGCACGTCTGCACCACGGCGTACCGGCGGCTGGCCGCGCTCGTCGCGGAACTCGGTCTCGACACCGAGGCCACCACGCCGCACCGCGTGTTCGACGCGGCGACGGGCGAGTCGCGGCCGCAGAGTTCCGCGTTCTTCACCTACGAGAACTTCCGGCGCTACACCGCGATTCGCGACGCCGAGTTCCCGCGCCTGGCCGAGCCCGGCCTGGCGCACTCGGCGAAGGCGCTCAGCCTCCCGGCGCGGCAGTGGCTGACCGAGCACGGCCTCGAAGCGATGGCCGAGTCGTTCGGCACCGGTTACACCGCCGCCGGCTACGGCAGCCTCGACGAGATGCCCGCGCTGTACTTCCTGAAGTACGCGGAGATGACGGGGCTGCTGTCGAACGCGCGCGAGCTGCTCGGCCACGCGGGCAGCTTCACGATCAAGGGCGGCTTCGGCACGCTCTGGCAGCGCGTCGCCCAGGACCTCGACGTGCGGCTGAACACCGAGATCGAGCAGATCACGCGCAGCCCCAACGGTGTGCGCGTGAACATCGGCGAATGGATCGAGGCCGACGCGCTCGTGCTGACCGTCCCGGTCGACCAGATCCCCGCACTCGACGCGACACCCGAGGAACGGGACATCGCGGCACGGGTGCGTTATCTCGATTACCGCACGATGATGTGCACGGCGGAGGGGTTGCCCCGCAACGCTTTCTCGCTCGTCACTCAGCCTGGGAACGTCGTGTCGTTCCACCACCGGTACGAGGACAGCGACGTCTACGCGTGCTACGCGTACGGGGCGGACGACGAGGCTTTCACCCAGGACGTCGAGGCGTTGGGCGGTGCCGTCAGGTCGTCGTACCTGCGCAGGGACTGGAAGTTCCTGCCGCACTTCACCACCGGCGACCTGGCGGCGGGAATCCTGGACCGCGTCGAGGCCCTGCAGGGCGAGCTCAGCACGTTCCACATCGGCAGCCTGCCCGCGTTCGAGCTGGTCGAGTGCGCCATCGCGTACGCGGAAGACGTGGTGGCGCAGCACTTCGGCTCCACCGGCACCCGCACGGTCACGACCGCGCGCACGATCCGCGAGTGGCTGATCAAGCACATCGCGGCCGAGCTGCGGGTGCCCGAGCACGCGATCTCCCCGGCGGCACCGCTCGCGTCACTCGGGCTCGAGTCGCTGTCGGTGGCGGCGCTGCAGAGCGAGCTCTCCGACTGGCTCGGGTTCCGCGTGCCGCCCACGCTGTTCCTCGAACTGCCCACAGTGGACGCTGTGGCCGAACACCTCGCGCACCAGGACGTTCCGGCCACCGGGACCTCGCTCGCGCTGGCGCTCACGACGCCCCGTCCGTTCTTCTGCATCGGCGGCGCGGTCGGGGCGGCCTACTACCTGCTGCCGCTGGCCCGCGCGGTCGGGCAGGGCCAGCCGTTCTACGGGCTGCAGGGACCTGGCTTCGACGGCACCGAGGAGCCGGTCGACGACGTCGTGGAGCTCGCCGCCCGCTACGTCGCGGAGATCAAGCAGATCCAGCCGCACGGCCCGTACCTCGTCGGCGGCCACTCCTTCGGCGGCATCGTGGCCTACGAGACCGGCCGGCAGCTGCGCAGGCGCGGCGACGAGGTGGCACGGGTCATCATGATCGACTCCTACCCGGCGGTGCCGGGCCAGCAGGAGCCGCCGTGGGACGAGCGCGCGGTGATCGAGGAGCTGTGGACCATCCGGCAGCACGCGTTCTCCGACAAGGGAGCCCCGCGCCGCCGTGTCGACCAGTCGCTCACCCCGCGCGAGCAACGCGAACAGCTCGGCAGGTTCCTCGGCGCGTCCGGCACCCGGCCGGTCGAGGAGCACATCGCCACGATCATGGGCGTCTACCAGGCCCAGGTCGAGGCGCTGGTGCGCTACGAACCGCCCGCCTCGGACCTCGACGTCACGCTGATCAAGGCCACCGGCGGCTTCCCCCAGGTGCTCAAGGACGACCGGCACGTCGAGCTGCACTTCGACTCGCCGGCGAACGGCTGGGAGCGCGTCCCGATGCGCTCGTTCGAGGTCGTGCGCGTCACGGGCGACCACTTCACGATGCTGGTCCCGCCCGCGCTGACCGGACTCGCCGACGCCGTCCGCACCGCCATCGCCCAGGTACCGCCGCCTCCACCACCACCCGCGGCGCACGTCGAGTCGTCCATCCACATCAACCCGATGCACCCGGAGTTCCTCGCCGACCCGTACCCGTTCTACGCACTGCTGCGCGACCTCGCACCGGTCCACCACGACGACGCGCTCGACGGCTGGGTGCTGACCAGGCACGCCGACGTGACCGACGTGCTGCGCCGCACGACCGTCGTCCGCCCCTCCACCGCGACCCTGATGGCCCGCCTCCCGCACGACGTCCTCGAACAGATGAACCCGTTCATCCGGCGCCTGGACTCGTCACTGCCGTTCAGCAACCGCCCGTCGCACACCCGCCTGCGCAAACTCATGAACCGCAGCTTCACCCCGCGCGCCATGGCACACCGCCGCGCTGTGGTGGAACAAACCTGCTCCGACCTGCTCGACGATTTCACCGGCGGCGACTTCCTGGCCGAGGTCGCCTACCCGTTCCCGGCCCGCGTCGTGATGGACCTCGTCGGCATCCCACGAGAAGACCAGCCGCAACTCACCCGCTGGGGCACCGACGTCATGAAAACGCTGGGGGAGGGCCAGTTCGGCGCCGACCCCGTCACCGTCGCGCGGACCTCGTCCGCCGCGATGGACTCGCTCATGGACTACCTGCGGCACCTGATCGCGGCCCGCCGCCACCGCCCGTGCGACGACCTGATCTCCGAGCAGCTCCGCGCGCCCGCCACCGACGCGTTCGGCGACCGCGGCGACTGGTCCGACGACGACGAGCTGGCCGTCAACGTCATCTCACTGATCAACGCGGGCCTGGAGACGACCGCGAACTACCTCGGCAACGGCGTCCTGGCGTTGCTGCGCAACCCTTCCCAGCTCGCGCTGCTGCGCACCGAGCCCGTCGCCGAGACGGCCGCGGAGGAACTGCTCCGCTACGACTCGCCCGCACCGATCATCACCCCGCAGCTCGCGACCGAGGACCTGGAGATCGGCGGCCGCCGCGTCAGGGCGGGCGAGCTGCTGTTCCCGGTGCTCGGCGCGGCCAACCGCGACCCGGCCCGGTACCCGAGCCCCGACACGCTGGACCTCCGCAGGGAATCGGCGGTCACGCACCTCACCTTCGGCGCGGGCATCCACTACTGCATCGGCGCTTTCCTCGGCCGGCTGGAGGGCCAGGTGCTGTTCCCGATGCTGGCCCGGCGTTTCCCCCGGCTGCGGCTCGATCCGGACGCGGGCGAACCCGAGTTCCGGCCCGACCCGGCGCTGCGAGGACTCAAGGAGCTGCGTCTGCGCGTCGACTAGTTCGGCAGGAGCCCAGGTACCGTGACGGGAACCTTGAGGAGGCGCGCGCCACCTTGCTGCAACTGGACTTCAGCTGAGACCTACAGGCGGCCGACGTCCGTGATGGTCACGGCCGCCTCGCCCAGCTCGTCCGACGCCGCCAGGTCGATCTCCGCGTTGAAGCCCCAGTCCTTGTCCCCGGCCGGGTCCTCGAAGATCTGCCGGCACACCCACCGCTCGCGCTCGGTGTTGATGATCAGGAACGCCGGGCCGCGCGCGTTCGGGCCCGCGCCGATCTCGTCGTGCTCCTCGAAGTACGGCTCCAGGGCGTCCATCCACTCCTTGGCCGTCCAGCCCGACTCGTGGTCGAGCTCGCCCAGGGAGTACCAGTCGCGCTTGGCGGCCAGCTCGACGCGGCGGAACAGCGCGTTGCGGACCAGGACGCGGAACGCGCGGACGTTGCGGGTGACGGCGGGCGGCAGGTCGACGCGGACTTCCTCGGCGGGGGCGTCCGGGTTGGTGAGCTTCTCCCACTCGTCGATCAGCGACGAGTCGACCTGGCGCACGAGCTCACCGAGCCACGAGATCAGGTCCTGCACCTCTTCGGTCTTGGCTTCCTCGGGCACCGTCTGCGACAGCGCCTTGTAGGCGTCGGCCAGGTAGCGCAGCACGAGGCCCTCGGAGCGGGCGAGGCCGTAGAACGAGACGTACTCGGTGAACGTCATCGCGCGCTCGTACATGTCGCGCACGACGGCCTTGGGGGACAACGCGTAGTCGCCGACCCACGGGTGGCCGCGGCGGTAGGTCAGGAACGCGGCCTCCAGCAGCTCGGCGAGCGGCTTCGGGTACGTGACCTCTTCCAGCAGCTCCATGCGCTGGTCGTACTCGATGCCGTCGGCCTTCATCGCGCCGATCGCCTCGCCGCGCGCCTTATGCTCCTGCGCCGAGAGGATCTGCCTCGGGTCGTCCAAAGTGGACTCGATCACCGACAGCACGTCCAGCGCGTAGCCCGGCGCCTCGCGGTCCAGCAGCTCGATCGCGGCCAGCGCGAACGGCGACAGCGGCTGGTTCAGCGCGAAGTTGAACTGCAGGTCGACGGTCAGCCGGAAGTCGTCGCCGACGCGCTCGACCACACCGGCCGCGACCAGGGCCTTGTACATGGCCAGCGCGCGCTTGATGTGCTTGAGCTGCTTCGGACGGTCTTCGTGGTTGTCCTCCAGCAGGTGCCGCATTGCCGCGAACGCGCCACCGCCGGGGCGGCCGATCACGTTGAGCAGCATGGCGTGCGAGACCTGGAACGACGACGTCAGCGGTTCCGGCTCGGCGCCGACGAGGCGTTCGAACGTCGTCTCGCTCCACGACACGAAGCCGTCCGGTGCCTTCTTGCGCACGACCTTGCGGCGCTTCTTCGGGTCGTCGCCCGCCTTCGCGAGCGCCTTGATGTTCTCGACCTCGTGCTCGGGCGCCTGCACCACGACCGTGCCCACGGTGTCGTAGCCCGCGCGGCCCGCCCGGCCGGCGATCTGGTGGAACTCGCGGGCCTTGAGGATCCGGGTGCGCGTGCCGTCGTACTTCGACAACGCGGTGAAGACGACCGTGCGGATCGGGACGTTGATGCCGACGCCGAGCGTGTCGGTGCCGCAGATGACCTTCAGCAGGCCCGCCTGGGCGAGCTGCTCGACGAGCCGCCGGTACTTGGGCAGCATGCCGGCGTGGTGCACGCCGATGCCGTGCCGCACCAGCCGCGAGAGCGTCTTGCCGAACCCGGCGCTGAAGCGGAAGTTGCCGATCATGGCGGCAATGGCTTCCTTCTCCTGCTTCGAGCAGACGTTGATGCTCATCAGCGACTGCGCGCGCTCCAGCGCGGCGGCCTGGGTGAAGTGCACGACGTAGATCGGCGCTTCGCGGCCGTGCAGCAGGTCCTCGATCGTCTCGTGCAACGGCGTGAGGACGTACTGGAAGTTGAGCGGCACCGGGCGCTGCGCCGAACGGACCACCGCGGTGGGGCGGCCGGTGCGCCGGGTCAGGTCCTTCTCGAAGAACGTGACGTCGCCGAGGGTCGCGGACATCAGCAGGAACTGCGCCTGCGGCAGCTCGATCAGCGGCACCTGCCACGCCCAGCCGCGGTCGGGCTCGCTGTAGAAGTGGAACTCGTCCATCACGACCTGGCCGACGTCGGCCTGGTCGCCGTCGCGCAACGCGATGTTCGCGAGGATCTCCGCCGTGCAGCAGATGATGGGCGCCTGGTCGTTGACGCTGGCGTCGCCGGTCATCATGCCGACGTTCTCCGGCCCGAACACCTCGCACAGCGCGAAGAACTTCTCCGAGACCAGCGCCTTGATCGGCGCGGTGTAGAAGCTGCGCTGGTTGGCGGCCATCGCGGTGAGGTGGGCCCCGATCGCGACCAGGCTCTTGCCGGAGCCGGTCGGCGTGCTGAGGATGACGTTGGCCCCGGAGACGAGTTCGATGACCGCCTCCTCCTGCGCCGGGTACAGCGCGAGGCCCCGCTCGGCGGCCCAGGCCGAGAAGGTGTCGAACAGTTCGTCTTCGTCGGCGATCGAGAGAAGCCGGTCCGTCAGCGCAGTCATCGCAGGTGACTATAGGTGGTACGCGTACTCGGTGAACTCCCAGTCGGTCACGAACCGCTGGAACCGGGCCACCTCCTCCCACTTGAAGTCCACATAGGACCGCACGAAGTCCTTGCCCAGCACCTCGACCATCGCCGCGTCCTCCTCCAGATAGGCGAGCGCGTCGGGCAGCGTGGCGGGCAGCGTCGGGGCCTTCGACGGGTCGTAGCCGTACCCGGCGGACGGCCGCGGCGGCTCGATCCGGTCGCGAATGCCCAGGTAGGTGGCCGCGAGCATGCCCGCGATGCCGAGGTAGGGGTTCGCGCTCGCGTCACCGAGGCGCAGTTCGAGCCGCGTGGTCTCGCCGCGCTCGGCCGGGACGCGGAGCATCGCGCTGCGGTTGTCGAGACCCCAGTCGATCAGCCACGGCGCGAGTGAGTCCGGGCCGAACCGCTTGTAGGAGTTGACCGTCGGGTTGAGCAGCGCGGCCAGGGCGGGGGCGTGCTTGAGGATGCCGCCGATGGCCCAGCGAGCTTCGTCCGAGAGGCCGTGCGAGGTGCCCGCCGCCTGGAACGCGTTGCGGCCGTCCTTCTCGTGGCACGACAGGTGCAGGTGGAAGCCGCTGCCACCGCCGTCGTTGAATGGCTTGGCCATGAACGTGGCGAGCCGTCCCTCCCGGCGGGCGAGCTCCTTCACGCTCGTCTTGAACCGGAACGCGCGATCGGCCGCGTCCATGGCGGGCGAATGGACGAGGTTGATTTCGAACTGCCCGCCCGCGTACTCGTGGTTGCCTCCGGTGGTTTGCAGACCGGCGCTGCTGAGCGTGCGCAGAGTTCTCAACAGATGACCGTCGGAGTCGCCCCTTCGTCCGGTCGCATACACGTTGCCCGGCTCATCGCAGTAGGGCCGCCACCCGTTCGGGCGATCTTCGTCGGGTTCGCAGAGAAAATATTCCAACTCGGGACCGACCACCGGTGACAGTCCGGTCGTGTCGAATATCTCCAGCGCCCGGCGCAGCACCTGCCGCGGCGATTCGTCCACGGGTCTTTCGTCAGCCGGGCTCACGGCGTCGCCGATGCACCACGCCACGCCCGGCTCCCACGGAATCGGCAGGAGCGTGTCGAGGTCGGGAACCACGATCACGTCGGGCAGCCCGGCGTCGAGCACGCCCCCGTTCTCGGTGGTCTTGCCGCCCGGCGTGGTGCTGTAAACGGCCCGGCAGAACGACAGTCCGCGCTGCGTCACCGCAGGTAGATGCTCCACGAGGACGTCACGGCCCCGGTCAGTGCCGAGCAGGTCGGGGAAGACGACGCGCACGACGTCGATACCGTCCTCGCCCAGCCTCTCCGCGAGTTCCCGTGTCACCTGTTCACCGACCACGTCGAACTACCTTTCCGGCACAGTGTGTCGCTGGCGCGGAGGGGATAACGTTGAGGCGCAAACGCTATCTACCCGTCCGTGGAGCAAAGACCAGTCGGTGCTCCGCACTCATCGTCCACCACGGGGCAACAGTCCGTAACTGGACGGGTGACGACTGTCACGAGATCATGCACGATGTGGGATCGTGATCAAAGTGGTTGCGGACCGACTCGCACCACATCACAGACATAGTTCGGAACCGCAAGTATTGTGCCGGGAACACCTGAGCTCGAGCACGGGAGACTTTGAGTTGTCTGGTCACCACACGATTGCCGAGACCGAGAAAGCCGTCCAGGCCAAACTCGGTGCGGTGCCGCTGCATCGCGAGCAGATGGCGGCGGTGTCGAACATCCACCGCGCCGCCACCGCGATCCGCCAGCACCTCGAGAACTCGGTGCTGCGCACCAGCGATCTGACCTGGACCGGCTTCGTCGTGCTCTGGGTCGTGTGGATCTGGGGCGAGATGGAGACGCGCTACGTGGCCGAGGAGGCGGGCATCTCCAAGGGCACCCTGACCGGCGTCGCCAAGACGCTGCAGTCACGCGGGCTCCTGGAACGCCTCGGCCACCCCACCGACGGGCGCCTGGCGGTTCTGCGGCTCACCCCTGAGGGTGAAGAACTGATGGGCGACCTCTTCCCCAAGTTCAACGAGGAAGAGGTGTTCGTCTCCAACCCGCTGGAGTCGTCGGAGGCCCAGTCGCTGGCCGAGATGCGGCGCCGCATGGTGACGCACCTCGAGGCCAACGGCGAGCAGCGGCGGCTCGACCTGCGCGGGGACACGCCGCTGCCGCCGCGCCGGTCCGGCCGGCGGGCCAAGCACGGCTGACACGCGCTGGAACGGGCGACTCACCGGGGGTGAGTCGCCCATTTCGGCGTTCCTCCATCGTCAGAGCAGGCTGAGCAGCCTCGCGTGCAACGTGTCGACGTAGTCCTCGGACTCCGGCTTCATCAGCACGCTGCGCAGCACCCGAGCACCGTCCACATCGGCCTCCACCCCGGGGTGCCGCATCGCGAACGCCTCCTTCGACGCCCGTGCCACGCTCAGGAAGATCGGGTCGACGGCGGCGTTCATGCCGGTCTCCATCACCCGGTGCGAGGCGGCGTCCACCGCCGACAGCGTCAGCGGGCTGGTCCGCGGGAAGTACGTGACGATGTCCAGTTCCGGCTCCTGGTAGAGCTCGAGCTCCTCCGACTCGCGGATCATCGACGCCCACCGCACGGCTGCCCGCCGTCCGGCAGCCAGCACCTCGCCCAGGCCGTCGCGGGTCAGCGGGAGCAGCCGCAGCGTCAGCCAGAGGCCAGCGGCGGCGGCTCCGGCGCGGGAGCACTCCAGGCTGATCTCGCCCAGGTGCATCTCGTCGGACGTGAAGTAGGTGTAGGGGGAGTCGTGCAGGTAGAAGCGGCCCACGGACGGGTCGCGGAACAGGACCGCGCCGCAGCCGTAGGGCTGTAGGCCGTGCTTGTGCGGGTCGACGACGACGGAGTCGCACGAGCCGATGGCCTCCCACGGCTCTGGGTCCAGGTCCGTGCCCGCCAGCAACGTGAAGAAGCCGCCGTACGCACCGTCCACATGCACCCGTGCGTCGTAGCGGCGTGCGATGTCCAGCACGAGATGCACCGGTTCGATGGCGCCCAACGCGGTGGTTCCCGGGGTGACGACGACCGTGCCGACCTTGCCGCCACGCAGAAGCTCCTCCAGAGCGTCCAGATCCATGCGCCCACGGCCGTCCACGGGCACAGGGAAACCCTCGATTCCGAGCACACCGCACATGCGCGAGTGCGTGTAGTGAGCCTCGGAGGAGTACGCGACACCGCGGGAAGGATGCAGCGAACGGGCGACGAACAGCGCCTCCAGGTTCGCGATGGTGCCGCTGGACGTCAGGTGGCCCAGGTGTTCGGCGGAGTACCCGAACATCGACGCCAGCGAGGACACGACCTCGCGTTCCATCGCGGCGGTGGCGGGGCCGCCGTCCAGGGCGTGGTTGTTGGGGTTGATCAGCATCGCCGACAGGTAGCCCACGACCGCAGCCGGGTGCGGCGGCTTGAGCATCTGGCCTGCGTAGCGGGGGTGGAAGAACGGGTAGTTGTCGCGCAGGCGGTCCTGCAGCTCGGCCAGCGCGGAGCCGAAGACCGCCGGGTCGACGTGCAGGGACGAGTGGGGGGTGAAGGCTCCGTACTCGGCTGTCCACTTCTCGTGGTTGGCCAGCGCCTCGTTGAGCCAGTGCTGAAGATCCACCGCGCACACCCCACTCGTCCCGCACACACCCGAATGTTCGAATTTGTACGTTACGGCAGACCCCAGCGCGAAGACGAGCCGTTGGCGGCCACGTCGCGTGCTGAGACGTCGGGACGCGTTCCACGTCGTGCAACCACAGCGGTCTGACCTCGGCGAAGCGGGATCTCGATGGCCGAACCGCGGGTCTTGTAGTCCAGCCGGCGGCCCCGGTCGTCGCGCACGTCGATGTCACCGGTGATCCCGTGCTCCAGGACCAGGGGAGCGCCGGCCTCCGAGTGGACCCGCACCCAGTCGGTGCGCCCGCCCGAACGGGAGGCGTCGACGAGGAACGCGCCCTGCGTCCTCAACGAACTGATGGACGCGTCGGCCCAAGTGGACGACACCGACGGGAAGACGCGCACGACGTCGTTGTGCGACTGGACCATCATCTCCAGCACCGCCTGGCCGGACATCAGCGGCGACTCGATCGCGAGGTTGCCGCCCTCGCGGTAGAAGGAGTTCTCGGTCAGCACGGCGTTGGTGCCGACCTGCTTGCGCTCCAGGAAGTAGCGCAGGAACGACAGCGCGTCCTCCGGCCGCTTCATCGCCGAGTACATCGCGGACGCGGCGCCGTAGCTGTAGCCCGCCCACAGCTCACGGCGCGAGGTCCAGAGGTCGACCGTCCGCGTGATGAGCGCGCGGTGCTCCGGCATGTCCCACGTCATCTCGCGCAGCGGGTAGAACCACAGCAGGTGCGAGAAGTGGCGGTGCGAGTCCTCCAGCGCCTTGTCCCTGCCGATCCGCACGCCGCTCGCGTCCTGCGCGTACGGCGTCAGCCGGGTCAGCACGTCCCGCCAGCGCGGGTTCTCCTCGATCGACAGCAGCGTCTTCACGCCCCAGCGGATCAGCGACAGGTCGTAGGTGGTGTCGACGCTGTTGGCGTACTCCGGCGAGCGCGTCTCCGGCAGGTGCAGCTTGCCGTCGGTGCCCTCGACGAGGAAGCGGGCGTAGTAGTTGACCGCCTTGGTCAGGATCGGGACCAGGACGTCGGACAGGATCCGCTGGTCCATCGTGTGCCGGTAGCCCAGCCAGACGTTGTGACAGGCCCACAGAAGATTGCCCGTGTGGTCATTCGGCGCCACGCCCGGCACGCCGCAGTAGCGCGGGCCCGAGCGCAGCGTGCGGTCGCCGGGATGGCAGATCGCGTACGAGTTGCCGTCGCGGTAGGCCGGGTTCACGTTGAGCTCGAGGTTGTGCTCGAACCGCTTCAACGTGGTGGTGACGGCGTCCAGCTCGTGGTGGTTCGAGCCGTTGACCAGCGGATACGAGATCTGGACGTTGAGGTTCCACCACACGGCCGTCCAACTGTTGCCCTGCTCGGGGAACCACGGTCCCCACTCGGTGACGACCGGCGCGTCGGCACGGGTGGCGGCGGCCATCTTGTAGAGCTGCAGCCAGTAGAACCGCTGCACCAGCTTGTCCGGCACGGACACCAGCGACTTCGAGTAGTAGGCGTTCCACCAGCGACGGTGCTGCGTCGCCAGCACCTCGAACGGGATCGCCAGCGCCTGACGCACCTCACGGATCGCGTCGGACGTGTGCGTCTCCGCAGGGTGTGTGTACGTCACGTGGGCCGCGAACCGGCCGTCACGGGTCTGCCAGGCCGTCGTGTAGCCACCGCCCGCGAGCAGCGGCTGCGCGGCGTAGGAGACGCCGTTGGCCGTGCCCAGGGTCGGCGCGGGGTTGGCCGTGTAGTTGGCCGGCCGCCGGATCTGGCGGGTCGTCGCCGACTCCAGCGGCTGGAAACCCCACGTCACGTCGCCCTTCACCGTCGCGAGGAACGTGCTGCGCGCGTTGTGCACGAGCATCGTGAAGCCGGCGCTGCCCTGCGTGGTGGTCACCGTGCCGGTGAGCTCGGCGTTCCACAGGTCCAGCGTCCAGTCGACCGCGGTGATCGCGCCCGCGAAAGCCAGGGTGAGGTACCCGATCGGCAGCCGGGACAGGCCGATCGCGGCCTCCCAGTGCTCACGCTGGTCCTGCACCTCCGAGTGGCTGAGCATGAGCTTCAACTCGTTCGGCGTGCGGCCCGCGTAGACCTGGACGCCCAGGAAACCGTTCGCGAGGAACGGGCTGTCGCCCCAGTTCTGCGGCAGCCGCCGCCATTCCATGCGGGCATCGCGGACGATGTCGCGGTGGACGTTGTGACCCGATGTTTCGGGCAGTGTGGGAAACGCGACCGCGGTGCCCGTGCTGAGCGCAGAAGCTCCTACGGCCGCGCCAGTCCCGTACAGAAAGGTTCTGCGTGACAGCTCTGTCACTGTTCGTCCCTCCGTGCCGTGGCGGCGGCGGAACGGATCTTACGCAGAAATCATCCGATGACTAGGCCGGCGTGAACCGGAGGGCGTCGTCACGCGAACCCCAGCTGTGACCACCGACTCGCACTTACCCGCAAATTGTTGTTGCACACTGCTGGCCATAGCCGCCGCCCGGCAATTAGCGTGATCAGCCATGTCACCTGTTGCCATGCACATGAGCGACGGTCTGCTGAACGCGCCGGTCTCGGTCGCCTTCCTCGTCATCGCGGCGGTGGGCGTCGGTTTCGCGCTGGTCAAGGCCCGTGCCGACCTCGACGACCGCACGGCGCCGATGGCGGGCCTGGTGGCCACGTTCATCTTCGCCGTGCAGATGATCAACTTCCCGATCCTGCCCGGCGCGTCGGGCCACCTGCTCGGCGGCGCGCTCGCCGCGATCCTGGTCGGCCCGTACGTCGGGGCGCTGTGCGTGACGATCGTGCTGGTCGTGCAGGCGTTGCTGTTCGCGGACGGCGGCCTCACCGCGCTCGGTGCCAACGTCACCAACATGGCGCTGATCGGCACCGCGACCGGGTTCGTCGTCGCCGTCGCGCTGCGCAGGCTGGCCGAGCGGGGCAAGGGCGGCCTGGCGGCCGTCGCGTTCGTCTCCGCCTTCGTCAACACCGTGGTCGCCGCCACCGGGTTCGTCGTCGAGTACGCGATCGGTGGCGCGGGCGGTGTGGAGATCGGCAAGGTCGCGCTGCTGATGTGGGGGCTGCACGCGTTGATCGGCATCGGTGAGGGGCTCATCACCGCCGCCACCGTCACGTCGGTCGCCGCGATCCGGCCAGACCTCGTGTACCTGCTGCGTGGCAGCCGCAAGCCGCTGGAGGTCCGGTCGTGAAGAAGTTCTTCCTCGGTTTCGCACTGGTGTCGCTGCTGATCGCGGGCGTGCTGTCGTACTTCGCGTCCGGCGACCCCGACGGTCTGGACAAGACGGTCGAGGACACCGGCATCGCCGCGCACGCGCAGGAGCACCCGTTCGCGGGCAGCACGTTCGCCGACTACGCGCTCGGCGGTGACAGCAAGTTCACCGGCCTCGCGGGTGCGCTGGGCGTCATCGTGGTGCTCGCCGTGTCCTTCAGCCTCTTCTGGTTCCTGCGCAAGAGGCCCGACGCGCGATGAGCGGCAGCCACGACCTCCTGCACCACACCGGCGACTCGCCGGTGCACCGCCTCGCGCCGCAGGTGAAGATCCTCGTGGCGTTCGGGGCGGTGCTGGGCGTCGTGGCGACCCCGCGCACGCTGTTCCCGCTCTTCGGCCTGTACCTGCTGCTGATCGTCGCGGTGTGGACGGTCGCGCGCGTTCCCGTGCTGTGGTTCGTGAAGCGCGCGGTGATCGAGGTGCCGTTCGTGGTGCTCGCGTTCCTGCTGCCGATCTTCGGCACCGATCCGCGCACGGACGTCCTGGGCGTGTCGGTGTCGGTGGAAGGCGCGCTGGCGGGCTGGAACATCCTGGCGAAGGGCACGCTCGGCGTGCTGATCAGCCTGACGCTGGCCGCCACGACAGCGCCCGGTGATCTGCTGAAGGGGTTGCAGGCGCTGAAGGTGCCCGCACCGCTGGTCATGATCGCCACGCTGATGCTGCGCTACGGCGAAGTCGTCGCGGGAGAAGCGAAACGCATGCGCGTCGCCCGCATCTCCCGCGGCGACGACCCCCGTTTCCTGTGGCAGGCGGGCGCGACCGCACGCGCGGTCGGCACGCTGTTCATCCGGTCCTACGAACGCGGAGAGAGGGTGCACCTGGCGATGGTGTCGCGCGGCTGGACAGGCGGGCCCGCAGGCTCGGCCACGATCGTCCCGGAAACCCCTTCCGCGCCCGCGCTGGAGGTCTCGAAGCTCGCCTTCGCCTACCCCGACGGGCACCAGGCGCTGTTCGGCATCGACCTCCGCGTCGAACGCGGCGAACGGGTCGCGGTGCTCGGCCCGAACGGCGCGGGCAAGACCACGTTCGCCTTGCACCTCAACGGAGTTCACTCCGGCGGCAGCGGCACGGTGTCGATCGCCGGACTCGAGGTCACGAAGAAGAACCTGCGCGAGATCCGGCGCCGCGTCGGGCTCGTGTTCCAGGATCCCGACGACCAGCTGTTCAGCCCGACCGTCGCCGACGACGTGGCGTTCGGGCCGCGCAACTTCGGCCTGTCCGATGTGGACGACCGGGTGCGCAAGGCGCTGAACGCCGTTGGCATGGAACACGTCGCGGACCGCTCACCGCTGCACCTCTCCGGCGGGCAGCGGCGCCGGGTGGCGCTCGCGTCGGTGCTCGCGTGCGACCCGGAGATCCTGGTGCTGGACGAACCGTCCGCGAACCTCGAACCCGTGGCCCGCCGCGAACTGGCGGAGCTGCTGCTGGCGCTGGACCGCACGATGCTCGTGGTCACGCACGACCTGCCGTTCGCGCTGCAGATCTGTCCCCGCAGCGTGCTGATCGACGACGGCGTGGTGGTCGCGGACGGCCCGACCCGCGAGATCCTCGCCGACGCCGACCTGCTCGCCCGGCACCGCCTCGAACTGCCCTACGGCTTCCGGCTCGACTGAAGCCCGCTCACCACGATCTCCAGCAGCACGGCGGGGTTCGCGCCCTCGTGCATGCTCTGCAGCATCCCCTTCATCAGCGCGACCAGATCCCTGGTCGTCACGTCCGTCCGCACGGCTCCTACCTCCTGGGCGCGTCGCAGCAGGCCGCCGAGCGCGGTGTGCAGGCTGTCCCGCAGCTCCGACGGCACGGTGATCGCGTCGGACAGGTCCCGCTTCGCCGCGGCCTCCTCCGCCATCCGTCCGAGGAACGCGACCAGCGCCCCGCCGGGATCGTCCGAGGGCTCGTTCGCCGAGGCGATCATGGTGGCGACGCGGGCCTCCGTGACGGCCTGGAACAAGGCCTGCTTGGTGGGGAAGTGGCGGTAGACGGTGCCGGGCCCGACGCCGGCCCGGCCGGCGATCTCGTCCAGCGGCACGTCGAAGCCCTTCTCCGCGAACAGCTCCCGCGCCGCGTCCAGCACCTTCGCGCGATTCCGCGCGGCATCGGCCCTCATCGTTGCCAACCGGGGCGTGCGTTCCGTATCGTCATAACCGGGGTCACCGTTCCGATTCTAGAGATGGGGGCACGACACATGGCACGCACACCCGAACAGATCGTCGAGCACGTCCGCAGGATGGTGGCGGGGGAGGCGACGCACGCGGAGTTCGCGGACCTCTTCGCTCCCGACGGCGTCATGGCGTACCGCTTCCCTGCGCACTGGCAGCCGGAGGAGATCAAGGGACGAGAGGAGATCCGCGCGTTCTTCAGCAAGGTCCGCGGCGCCGGGGTGCGGGAGAAGATCGAGATCCAGAACGTGGAGGCGATCTGCCGCCGCACCGACGACCCGGACGTCGTGGTGTCCGAGATCGTCCACCGCGGCTGGTCGAAGGTGAAGCAGGACTACTACACCTTCACGGCCATCGCGATCATCCACCTGCGCGATGGCGAAATCGTGCGCTATGACGACTACATGAACCCGCTGCTGCTCGCCGAGCTGCTCGGCATGCCCTACCGGGCAAGCGAATCCGTGGCACAGTCGTCGGCATGAGCCTGGACGACCTGCCCGCCTGGCTGCCGGCCTGGTGCACCGATCATCTGGGCAGCGAGCCGGTCGCCGTGGTGTACGAGCGGGTGTCGATCTCGTCGGTCTTCGGCCTGGAGCTGGCCGACGGCCGCGAGGTCTACGTGAAAGCACGGGAGGACGACGGCCGCGCCGAGTCGTGCCTCACCGCGCAGGCGGTCCTGGCGGAGCGGGGGCTTCCGTGCCCTCGCCCCGTCACGCCGGTGACCGTCGTCGGCACGCTGGCCGTGCACGCCGAGGAGTCCCGGCCCGGCGGTGCGATGCTGCTCGGCGACACCCCGGTCGTCGCCCGGCGCTACGCGGCGGTGTTCGCCCGGCTGACGGCCGCACTGGCCGAGGTGACCGTCGCGCCACCGCTGCCGAACCCGCGCTGGTCCCGGTGGGACCACACGGATCCCGGACTGTGGCCGTCGATCGCCTTCCTCGACGAACGCGACCAGAGCCTCGTGCCCGAGTTCGTCGTCGCCACGGCCGAACGGGTCCGCAAACGGCTGCTCGCCACCGATCTGCCGTGCGTGCTGGGACATGCCGACTTCGAGGCCCAGAACCTCCGCTGGCGGGGCGGTGAGGTGTGGGCCGTGCACGACTGGGACAGCCTGGCGTGGCAACCGGAGGCGGCCCTGGTGGGTGCGGCGGCAGGAGCGTTCGCCAGCGCCTCACCGCCGACGCTCGCGCCGATCGAGAGTTCGGCGGCGTTCATCGAGACGTACCAGGAAAAGCGGGAGTTCAGCGACGAGGAGCGGGAGGTCGCGTGGGCCGCGAGCCTGTGGGCCGCCGCGCACAACGCCCGGTGGGAGGCGCTGCACGGCGACCCGCCGGTGTCGATCAACGCCGTCCGCGAGCAGGCGGCGGAACGCCTCCGCCGGGCGAACGCGTGACAGGATCGGGGCATGATCGATTCCCGGACCGTCGAGGTCGTCACCGACTGGGTGTGGGGCTGGGCGTTGTCCCGCGGCACCCCGGATCCCGTGCGGGAGCACGACGGCTACCGCATCGACGTCGGCCTGCCTGAACACCGGGTGCGCTACGTCCTGCCCGACCCGCGCTCGGCCGGCCCGCGAGCCGCCGGGCTCAGCGAACCCGGCACCTGGCTCAAGGTCTGCGGGGCGCCGGAACTAGTGCGGCTGAGCCCCGAGTGGACGATCGGCGCGCCGGAGCACCTGATGAGCATCGAGCTGGACGCACTCCCGCTCATCACGCCGCCGGATCCCTACACCGTGGAACTGCTCGGCACCGGTGACGTGCGCGACGCCGTCGTCCGCACCACCGACGGCGGGTGTGCGGCGAAAGGACGTGTCGTGGTGCGTGGCCGTGCCGCCGTCATCGACGTGGTGGAGACCGATCCCGCGCACCGCAGGCGCGGGCTGGGCAGCGTCGTCATGGCCGAACTGTCCCGTGCCGCCGCGGACCGCGGTGCGGTGCGTGCCGTGCTGGTCGCCACCGAAGCGGGGCGCGCGCTGTACGAGAAGCTCGGGTGGACGCCGGAGTCACCGATCACCGCCGCGCACCTCGCGGCCTAACCGGCGGCCCGGCGCCGCCGCTCCGCCAGCACCGCGGCCAGGTAGGGATGCGGATGCGTGTACTCGACCCGAGGTGACCGCACGGCCGCCCCGACGTCGTCGGCCAGCCGCGCACCCAGCTCCCACCGGGCCTTCTCGCCCAGCTCGTGGTACCGGCTGAGGTACTGCCGCGCCGCGAGCACCAGTTCGTCCGGCAGCTGCGACAGGTCCAGTCCGCGGGCCCAGTCGGCGAGCTGCGGCGGCATGTCCACGAGTTCCACGTCCTGGCGCGGCACCCGCGTGCGGATCACCAGGGTGCCCGCCAGGTAGTCGCCCACCCGCTTGCCCTGCGGCGAGAACAGCGACACGAACAACGCCACCGCGCCGCCCAGGCCCAGCGCCCAGAAGTCCACGAAGAAGCCGCCCAGCGCGCGGACCAGGGCGTGGCGGAACCGGATCGCGCCGCCGTCGTCGCGGACCACGCGCAGACCCATCACGAGCTTGCCCACCGAACGTCCGCGCGTCAGCGTCTCCACCAGCGTCGGGTAGCCGACCAGCACCAGCACGACCAGGGTCAGCGCCAGTGCGGTCAGCAGGGCGTCGTCGACGCTGATCGGCAGGACCAGGTAGACGAACAGCAGCAGGAGGAACTGGACGGCCACGTCGAACGCGAACGCGACCGCCCTGCTCGCGAGCTGTGCGACGCGCAGGTCCAGAACTACGGCTTCACCGGTGACGAGGTCCCCCACGCGGATAGTGTGACTCATCGTGGATCTGGACGTGTTCATCGATCGCCACCGCGCGTCGTGGCAGCGGCTCGAGCAGCTGGTCGAGCGGTCCGGCCGGCTCAGCGGGCCCGAGGCCGACGAGCTGATCGAGCTCTACCAGCGGGTGACGACGCACCTGTCGGTCGTGCGCAGCCAGACCCCGGACCCCGCCACGGTCGAACGGCTGTCGTCGCTGGTCGCCAGGGCGCGGTCGGCGCTGACGGGCACGCACACGCCCGCGTGGCGCGTGGTCACCCGCTTCTTCACGCACCGGCTGCCCGCCGCGATCTACCTCGGCTGGCGCTGGTGGGTGCCGGCGGGTGTGGTGTTCTACCTGGTCAGCGGCATCATGGCGGCCTGGATCGCCGCGAACCCCGACGTGCAGGCGACCATCGCCGCGCCGGACGAGCTGCGTGAGATGACCAAGGTCGGCGGCGGGTACGAGGCCTACTACTCCAGCGATCCGGCAGGGTCGTTCGCGGCGAAGGTGTGGACGAACAACGCCTGGATCTCCGCCGCCTGCCTGGTGCTAGGCGTGCTGTTCGCGATCCCGCCCGTCTACCTGCTCTTCATGAACGCCGTCAACCTCGCCGTCGGCGTGGGGCTGATGTTCGGCGCCGGCCGGGGCGGGCTGTTCCTCGGGCTGCTCGCGCCGCACGGGTTGCTGGAGCTGACGGCGGTGTTCGTCGCGGCGGGCATCGGCATGCGGCTGGGCTGGCAGGTCATCGACCCCGGCAAGCGCACCCGTGCCGCCGCGCTGGCCGCCGAGGGACGCTCCGTGGTGGCGGTGGCGCTCGGGCTCGTCGTGGTCCTGCTCGTGTCCGGTGTGCTCGAAGCGTTCGTGACACCGTCCGGGTGGCCGACGTGGCTCCGCGTCGGCATCGGCGTGATCGCCGAGGTGCTGTTCCTGCTGTACGTCTTCGTGATCGGGCGGAGGGCCGCGCAGGAGGGCGAGACCGGCGACGTGGACGCGAGCGAACGCGAGGACGTCGCGCCCACGACGGTCTAGAGCTTCCCCGCGGCCTTCAACGACAGATAACGGTCCGCGAGAGCGCGTGGCAGCTCATCGGGCAGTGCGTCCACGACGTCGACACCGTGCCGTGCGAGCAAGGCGGTGAGACGGCGTCGTTCCGCCAACGTCCGTTCCGCAGCGGCGGCCGCGTAGACCGACTCCAGGTCACCACGCCCGGCGGCCATCTCGTGCAGGGCGGGATCGGACACCGAGGCGATCAGCAACCGGTGCCGCGCGGCCAGCGCGGGCAGCACCGGCAGCAGGCCGTGCTCGATCGACGGCTCCAGCGACGTCAGCAGCACGACCAGCGAACGGCGGCCCGCCCGGCGCAGCACCTCCGCCACCGCACCGCGCGCGTCGAACTCGACCAGCTCCGCCTCCAGCGGCGCCATCGCCTGCACCAGAACGGGAAGCGTCGCCCGCGGCACCGAAGCCCGCACCTTGTGGCTGAACGCCAGGAAGTCGACCTGGTCGCGCGCGTGCGATGCCAAGGCGGACAACAACAACGCCGCGTCCATCGACGTGTCCAGCCGCGGCAGGCCACCCAGGGCACCCTCCACACGTCCCGCCGCCGTCCGCGCGGTGTCGAGCACGATCGTCACCTGGCGGTCGCGTTCCGGCCGCCACGTCCGCACCACGACGTCCGACGACCGCGCCGACGCACGCCAGTCGATCGACCGCACGTCGTCGCCGATCACGTAGGTCCGCAACGAGTCGAACTCCGTTCCGGCGCCACGGATCAACGACGCCCGACGGCCGTCCAGCTCGCGCAGGCGTTCCAGCAACGGCGGCAGGTGGCGGCGGCTGTGGAACGGCGGCAACGCGCGCACGGTCCACGGCACCACGTGCGACCCCTGCCGTGCCGCGATCCCCAACGGGCCGACAGACCTCACGGTCACACGATCCGAAACCCGATCGCCACGACGCACGGGCCGCAAGTCGAAAGACAACGTCCGCGACCCACGCGCAGGCACGTCGACGAGAACCCGATCGGACACCACACCGGCAGAAGGCGCCCAGGCGTCCCGGAGAACACCCCGCAACCGACGTCCGGGGTTCTGCACGGTCAGCTGCACCGTGCACAGCTCACCCGTTCGCACGGAAGTGGCTCCAGCGCGCACGAAGGTCAACCGCCGGACACTCGCCGCCAGCACCAGGTCGACGGCCACGCATGCCGCCAGCATCGCGAGCACGAGCAGAATCCCTTGCCACGACGGCAAGAGCAGCCCGACGACGAGAACACCGATGAGCGCGAGCACCCCCGCGCGGCCCGTGAGCGCCACGTCAGCGCGGCACCTGGACCGCGCCGAGCACGCCGTCCAGCACGCCGTCGGTCGTCACGCCCTCCAGCTCGGCCTCCGGACGCAGCTCCAGCCGGTGTCGCAGCGCCGGGCGGGCCAGCGCCTTCACGTCGTCCGGCGTCACGTAGTCGCGGCCGGACAACCACGCCCACGCCCGCGCCACCGCGAGCAGAGCCGTTGCCCCGCGCGGAGAAACACCCAGCCGGACAGCGGGGGACTGCCGCGTCGCCCGGCACACGTCGACCACGTAGGCGATGACCTCGGGCGCCACGGTCAGTGCCCGCACCGCCGCCGACCCGGCCTCCAGGTGCGCCGCACCGGCCACCGGTGACAGCCCCGACAGGTCACGCGGGTCGAACCCGGCCGCGTGCCGCGTCAGCACGTCGATCTCGTGCTCCCGCGCCGGAATCGGCATGGTCACCTTCAGCAGGAACCGGTCCAGCTGCGCCTCGGGCAACGGATAGGTGCCCTCGTACTCCACCGGGTTCTGCGTCGCCACGACGATGAACGGCGACGGCAGCGGCCGCGTCCTGCCGTCCGCCGACACCTGCCGTTCCTCCATCGCCTCCAGCAATGCCGCCTGCGTCTTCGGCGGCGTCCGGTTGATCTCGTCCGCCAGCAGCAGGTTCGTGAAGACCGGCCCCTCGCGGAACGAGAACGCCGCGTTGTGCGAGTCGTAGACCAGTGACCCGGTCAGGTCGCCCGGCATCAGGTCCGGCGTGAACTGCACGCGCGTCGTCGACAGGTCCAGCGCGCGGGCCATCGCCCGCACCAGCAACGTCTTCGCGACGCCCGGCACACCCTCCAGCAGGACGTGTCCCTTGCACAGCAACGCGAGGATCAACGACGTCACGGCGGAGTCGTTGCCCACCACGGCCTTGCCGATCTCCGTGCGCAACGCCACCAGCGCCGTGCGTGCCTCTTCGGTGGTGACCACTGCCGTCATCCCTTGCGCACCTCGTTCTCCAGAGCGTCCAGCTCGTCGGCCAGCGCGACCAGCCCCCGGTCGTCCACCGGCGCATCGTCGTCGTAGAGCAGCGTCCGCACGCCGGCGGCGGAACGCGAAGTCCTGCGGGCGATCTCGGCGGACGGGTCCTCGCCGGCCGGCAGCCCCAGCAGCCCGGCCAGCCGGTCGCGGCTCGCCTGCCGCAGCACCGAGGCGGCGTGCCCGGACGCGTGCGACCGCCGGTACAGCCGCGCCCTGCCCTCCACGGTCTCGGCCGCGCGGACCACGACCGGCAGCGGCTCGGTCACCACCCGGCCCAGCCTGCGCGCGCGCCACAGCGCGATCACCACGGCCGCGATCCCGAGCTGCCACGCGCCGAACTTCCAGCCGTCCGGGATCAGGTCGGTGAACGACTTCTGCTGCGAGCGGTCCGCGGCCGACGGCAGGTACCAGACCAGCCGGTCGTACTGGCCCAGCAAGGCGAGCGCCAGCGCCGCGTTGCCCTCCTCGTCGAGGTCGCGGTTGGTGAAGATGGAGCTGAACCCGATCGTCGTGACCGTGCCGGTGCGCACCAGCGTCGAGTCGTAGCACCGTTGCTCGCCCTCGTACACGAACCCTCCGGCGGTCGCCGGACCCGCCTTCGCCGCCAGCGGGCATCCAGGGTCCCTGGTCTCGACCTTCAGCGGGCTCTTCCCGGTCGGGGGAGCGAGCAGCACGGTGGCCGCGGCACGGCGGCTCAGGTCCGCGAGCCGCGCGGGGTCGATCAGGGCTGGATGCGTCACGAACAGCGTCGCACCCTCCACAGAGGACACGTCGTCCGTCGGCTCGACGCGGACGCCGTTGCGCTCCAGCAGCGCGGCGACCGCGTGGCTGCCCTCCGGCTGGTACGACCGGGGATCGAGCGAACCGCCCTCGCCGCCACCGCGCAGCAACGTGATCACGACGGCCGTGAACAGGATGATCACGCCGATCAGCACCGGCCCGCGCGCGGCCGTCCAGATCCGGCTCGCGTCGGGGGAGACCGCCGTCATCCGCGCACCCTGTCGTCCACGGCGACCAGCTGCCGGTACCCCTGTTCGGTCGCGGGCCTGCCGCCGTACCAGACGTCGTCGAACTGCACGGCCGCGCCGCGCAGGTCGGCCGCCAGCACGGGAAGTGCCTGACCCGCCTCGATCGCCACCTCGTCCACCGTACGGCCGGCCCGCGGGTCGAGCACCCCGCGCTGCTCCAGTTCCCGCACCACGGCGCGGAACCGCTCGCGCACGGCCTCGGCCAGGTCACCGGCCGCCGCGGCGCGCTCGGCGGCGGCCCGGTGCTCCGCCGCGGTCAGCACGGCGTCGAAGACCTCACCACGGCGCGACCGCGCGGAACCGGCGGTGCGCCCGGCGCGGAGCCTGATCACTATCACGATGATCACCGCGACCACGACGAGGATCGTGATCGCGGTGATGCCGCTCATGCCCGCCGCACCGGCGAGCAGCTCGCCCAGCCGGTCCAGCACCCACTCGAGGGCCCGCTCCAGCGGATTCGGGTCGCCGGAGACGTACGCGGGGTTGCTCAGCTCCCGTGCGGCCGCCTCGCGGGCCTCGTCGCGGTCGAGATCTACCGGTACGTCAGATACCGCCATGCCCTGCGGCCCGCTGGAGTTCGATGTCCATGCCCTCCGCGCGCATCCGGCGGTCGACGTAGACGAGCACGGTCACCGCGGACGTGAACGGCAGCGTGATCGTCGAGGCGATGATCGCGCCGATCGTCGACAGCACCAGCGAACCCGCGCTCAGCGCCGCCGTCGGGTCGCCGGACAGGCCGGTCGAGACCGCGCCCGCCAGCCCGAACGGGAGGCTGATGATCCAGCTGATCACCCAGCTGATCACCGCGGCGAGCAGCAGGATGCCGAACGTCCGCCACCACGCGCCGTTGACGAGGTTCTTCGACCGGCCGAACGCCGTGCCGACGCCGCAGCGCTCCAGCACCAGCGCGGGCGTGACGAGCCCGAACAGCACCCACAGCCAGACACCGGGCACGATGCACAGGACCAGGCCGACGGTGATCACGAGACCGGACAGCAGGGTCGCGCCGAGCAACGGCAGCAGCCGCGGCTTGAACTCCTCCCAGGCCTGCGCGAACGTCACCGGGCGGCCCAGGACCGCGTGGCCGACGATCACGGTGACGAAGCCGGACAGGAACACCGTGCCGAACAGCACCAGCACGACGCTGAGCAGCCCGCCGGTGAGGATGCCGGTGATGGCGCCGGTGAACTGCTCCAGCGCCTGCTCCTGGGTCACCGTGTTCGGGTCCAACGTCGCCACGTCGACCACGTCGTCCAGGAACGGCAGCTGCACCAGCAGGCCGAGGACCTGGGTGATCGCGGCGACGACCGCGGCCGCGCCGATGATCAGCTTCGGGTACCGCCGCATGGTGGTGATGGCGCCGTCGACGATCTCGCCGACGGCCAGCGGGCGCAGCGGGATCACGCCGGGCTTGATCGTCGGCTGCGGTCCGGCCGGCGGCGGCGCGTAGTAGCCGGGAGGCGGCTGCGGCGGCTGCTGCTGCGGCGGTTGGTTCGGTTGCTGGTCGGGTGAGGACCAGCCAGGCGTGTCGGTCATCGCGGCTACCCCCGGTCGTTGTGTGAGCGGCATCCTGCCAGATCAGGACCGTCGTCACAGCGCAACCCGATCACGAAACGGTGTCCGCGCGGTTGTGAGGCCGCCCCGTTCTGGGTATCCCCTGCGAGAGCGGCCACATGCGGAGAGGATGAGTCGGGTGCAGGGACCTGAACCGCTCGAACTGAGCGTCGACCACGTCGGTGCGTCGACCGTGGTCGGTGTGGCCGGCGAGATCGACCTCGCCACGGCGCCGCAGTTCGAGGCGTTCCTGCGCGACCAGCTCGCCCACACGCACGCCGTGTTCATGCTCGACCTGTCGGGCGTGAACTACCTGGGGTCGGCCGGCCTCGACGTGTTGCTCCGCGTGCGCGCGGAGTGCGATCGCCGCGGCGTCGACCTCGTCTTCGGCGAGTGCTCGTTCATCGTGCGGCGGGTGTTCGAGGTCAGCGGCCTCACCGGCTACTTCCTGCGCGGGGAGAGTGCGACGGGCTAGTCCTCCTGCTGTTCCATCACCAGGATCGCGCCGTCCGGCTCACCGCCGTTGGCGCGCAACGAGCTGCAGACGACCCGGATGAGCACCTCGCGGCCACGCCGGTTCACCGCGGTGAGCTTGACCTCCTCCATGAAGGTGCCGTCGCTCAGCGCCGACCGGACGACCGGGCGCAGGTCGGCCACCGGCAGCCCGATGTCGAGGTTGAGCAGGTGCTCGCCCTCGGCCTCGTCGCGCCGCATCCCCCACAGCTCCTCGGCACCCCGGTTCCAGGCCAGCACCCGCATCTGCACGTCGAGCACGATCACCCCGGCCCGCAGCGAGGTCAGTATCGACTCCAGGAACTCGTTGACCCGGTCCAGTTCCGTGGTGCGTTCGCGCAGCGCGTCGTTGATGGTCTGGAGCTCGTCGTTGGTCGACTGCAGCTCCTCGTTCATCGTCTCCAGCTCTTCGTTGGTCGACTGGAGTTCCTCGTTGGTGGTCTCGAGCTCCTCCACCGTGGACTGCAGCTCTTCGTTCGTGGTCTCCAGTTCCTCGTTGGTGGACTGGAGCTCCTCGTACGCCGACTCCAGCTGGCGGTTGGCGTGTTCGAGGTCCTCCAGCAGCCGGCGTGCCGCCGTCATGTCGTGGAAGACGACGGAGACGCCGAGGATCGCGTTGTCGGCACCCACGAGCGGGTTGACGTGGACCTCGAACCACGTGGACTCACCGGGACCGCGCAGCCACTCGACGTCCTTGATGCGCAACGACTTGCGCTCCAGCCGCGCCTGGTCGACGTACCCGCGCAGTTCGACCGGGCGGTAGGAGATGTCGATGTCGCGCAGCGGGCGGCCCACGTCCTTGGCGGAGAGACCGAACGTGTTCTCCGCCTGCTGGTTGATGAGCGCGACGACATCCTCCGCCGTCACCACTATCTGGGCGACCGGGCTCGCGGAGAACGCGTGCTCACGCAGCGCGTCGATGCCACGCAGGTCCACCCTGCGATCGTGCACCATCGCGTGCGAAACGAAATGGGCCGGAGTGCCCGCTCCGCTGGCCGCCTTGCGGAAGAGGCGCCGCTTGAGGTCGATGGGGTCGAAGATGCGGCTGTGGCTGAGCAGCATCTCGGCCTTGCCCAGAAACAGCACGCCCTTGGGCATCAGCGCGAAGTGGAACCGGCCGAGGATCTTGGCCTGCGTCTCCTGGTTGAAGTACATCAGCGTGTTGCGGCACACCAGCAGGTCGATCCGCGAGATCGGCGCGTCCTGCACCAGGTCGTTGCGGCCGAAGATGACCGAGCGGCGCAGGTCCTTGCGGAAGCTGTAGCGGCCGTTCTGCTGCTCGAAGTACTTGGTGGCGAGCTCCGGCGGCATCGACTGCAGGTCCCGTTCGGCGTAGCTCGCGTGCCGGGCGTGCGACAGCGCCTCGTCGTCGACATCGGTGGCATAGATCTTGACCTGCTGCCGGAACCGCTCGGGGCCCATCGCCTCGGCCAGCGCGATCGCGAGGCTGTAGGCCTCCTCGCCGGATGCGCAGCCCGCGCTCCACACGCGGATGGGGTCGTCCGGCCCGCGTTCGGCCAGCAGCGTCGGAATGACCTCTTCGCGCAGGTAGGTCCACGCCTCCTGGTCGCGGAAGAACGCGGTCACGTTGATCAGGATCGTGTTGAACAGGACGCTGAACTCGTCCGCGTTGACCTGCAGCTGGTCGATGTAGTCGGTGTAGTCGTCGACGCCGATCTGGCTCATGCGGTGCCGCACGCGCCGCATCAGGCTGGTGCGCTTGTATCCGGTGAAGTCGAAACCGCGCGACTCTTTGAGGTACTGCAGCACCTCTTCGAAGTCCTGGTCGGGGATCGGCTGGCCGTCGCTCACGCCTGCAGAACCTACTCGCCTCCGCGCAGGCCCAGCACGGCCCACACGATCTTGCCCCCGTCGGATGACGGCGCACAGCCCCAGGCGACGCAGAGCCGGTTCACCAGCTGCAGGCCCCGGTGTCCCACCACCTCCGGACCTGGTGACTCCAGCACGGGAGGCGTCGGGTCGTCGTCGCGAACGGCGATGGACAACCCGCTCGGCCGCAGCTCGACCCTGAGCATCGACTCCGAGCGCGCGTACCGCACCGCGTTCTCCACCAGCTCGCTCACCACCAGCACCGCGTCGTTGACGAGCCGGTCCAGGCCCCAGAGCTCGCAGGCTTCCCGGACGACCGCACGGGCCATGATCGGCGCGGTCGGCGAGTTGGGCAGCGGTATGCGGCGGAACCTGCGGTGAGGTGGTCGTTCGACGACGTCGAGCGCCTCCTGGAGGTTCGCGGCGGTGCGCACGAACCGCCCGACACCGCTCGCGCGGACCTCGTCGCGGTGCGACTCGGTCTCGGTGACGAGCACCAGCGGGATGTCCGGCCACTGCGAGATCCTCATCCACACCGTGGTGAACACCGCCAGCATCGCCCTGCTGGGGACCTCGAAGGCCGGGCCCAGCCTGACGACCAGGGCGAGCGGATCGTCGGCGGCGAGCTTGAGCAGGGTGTCGCGCAGAACCGGGTAGGAGGCGAGGTCCAGCCTTCCCTCCGGCGTCGCGACGACGGCACCGGCCAGGTTCGACGTGCCGACCTTCATGTGCCGGTCTCCTCCCGCACGTCGCCCCGCAACAGGTACTTGCGAAGAACGTCGGCTGCCGCCAGGGCTTCTTCCTCCTGCCTGACGTACCGCTCTGCCACGAGTCCCCGGCCCGCGTTCTTCGACACGTCCACCATGCGGTGCGCGAGCGAGGCCTTCTCGTCGAGAGTGCGCAGTGCGGTCCACATCGCGCGTTCCAGGGAGACGCCGTATGCGTCCATGAGTGCGTCCGCCGTCCAGGCGTGTCCGACCAGGCAGCGGTACTGCGCGCTGTCGCCGGGAATCTCCACGAGAGATCCCGCGCAGTCCGGACAGGTGAGTGTCGTCGGCGAGCCGATCCTCGGGATGTCGCCGTGTGCTGCGCCGGAGTCGTCTTGGGACACGGCCACCTCCGTGCGAAGAGTGTCGGACGCCGGTCCTGCCGCGATCGTGTCCGCGTGCTGTCCGGCGAGGCGGGCGAGCAGCGGGCCGATCCGGACGACCGGCAGCACGTGGTCCACGGCGACGTGCTGCAGCACGCTCTCCGGCATGCCGGGGTAGATAGCGTCGTCCGGGTCCTGCACGACCGTCGTGCCGCCCCTCTGCTTGATCGCCACCATGCCGGCCGTGCCGTCGTCGAGCGCCCCGGACAGCACCACCCCGATCACCGCAGGGCCCTTCGCGAGCGCGGCGGAGCGGAACAGCGTGTTCACGGCCGGCCGATGGCCGTTCTCGGTGGGACCTTTCGACAGCCGCAGCACACCGTCCTCCACCACGACGTGGTGGTCGGGACGCGCGATGTGGAGGTGGGCGTTGCGCAGCCCCGCGCCGTCCTCCGCGAGCAGCGCGGGCAGCGGGCCGCTGCGGGACAGGATCGCGGGCAACGCCGACGTGCCGCCTGCGGGCATGTGCAGGACGACGACCACGGCGGCGGGCAGGTCCTTCGGCAGCCCGGCGACGAGTTGCCGCAGAGCCTCGACACCTCCCGCGGAGGCGCCGACGACCACCAGGTCCCTGCGCACCGAAGCTCCTCAACCTCGAGGGTTTCGATCCGGGTACCCGTGGTCCGGGGTCTCACACGATCAGTTCCGCCCTGGCCTTGCCCGGCGTCGTCCTGCGCATGCCCGCGTCGACGCACCGCCTGACGACCTGCGGTTGTTCGCGCATCAGCCTGATGCCCCGCCTGATCAGCGTGGGCACCGGCTTGCGGGCCTCGGCGAGGTCCCTGGCGAACCGGCGGACGAACGTGACCGGCGGGCTCGGCGCGAGCACGATCGCGTCCCTGAGCACCCCGGCGGTCCTGGCGCCCTCCACCAGCAGGTCCGCGAACAGGCCTTCCGCGATGAACGCCGGCGCGTCGCCCAGCTCGATCGTCTGCGTGCCGACCGCGCGGTCGGCGCTGATCGAGTACACCGGGGCCTCGGTCTTGCCGGTCTCGGACAGCTCGACGACGGCCCGCAGCGCCTTGTCCGCGTTCCACGAGCCCACCGCGTCCCAGTCCGCGCGGCCGTGCTCGTCCTTCGGCAGCAGCGGGTCGTCGCCGTCGCGGTAGAAGTCGTCCAGGCGCAGCACGGGCCAGCCGAGGTGGGCGGCGAGGGTCGACTTGCCTGAGCCGGACGGGCCGGCGAGCAGAACGGCGCGGGGGATGGGCACGAGTGGCGATTTTCGCACAGGACAGGTGCCGTCAGGCGCAGCCGCCTCGGCCCGGGCTCTCGTGGACGTGGGCTCGCGAAGCAGGCGCTAGGCTCGAACGCATGAGCGAAGGTCTGTTCGACGAGGGCCTCTTCGGCGCGACCGACGAGGAGAAGGCCGAGCGCATCGCGGCCAACGCCCCGCTGGCCGTGCGGATGCGTCCGGCCACGCTGGACGAGGTCGTCGGCCAGGACCACCTGCTCGGCCCCGGCGCGCCGCTGCGCCGCCTGGTGGAGGGCGCCACCCCGGCGTCCGTGATGCTCTACGGGCCTCCCGGCACCGGCAAGACGACCCTGGCGACGCTCGTGTCGAAGGCGACCGGCCGCCGGTTCGTGGCGCTGTCGGCGTTGTCGGCGGGCGTCAAGGAGGTGCGGGCCGTCATCGACGAGGCGCGGCGGCGGCTCGTGCGGTCCGGCGAGTCGACCGTGCTGTTCATCGACGAGGTGCACCGGTTCTCCAAGACCCAGCAGGACGCGTTGCTGGGCGCGGTCGAGGACCGGATCGTGCTGCTGGTCGCGGCCACCACCGAGAACCCGTTCTTCTCCGTGGTGTCACCGTTGTTGTCGCGATTTCTGGTGCTGCAGCTCAAGTCGCTGACCGACGAGCACGTGCGCACGGTGATCCGCCGCGCGGTGTCGGACGACCGCGGCCTGGGCGGCAAGGTGACGGTGGAGCCGGACGCCGAGGCCCACCTGGTGCGCCTGGCGGGCGGGGACGCGCGCCGGTCGCTGACGGCGCTGGAAGCCGCGGCGGACTCGGCGATGGCGTCGAACAACGGCGTGATCACGCTGGAGCTGCTGGAGTCCACAGTGGACAAGGCAGCGGTGCGCTACGACCGCGACGGAGACCAGCACTACGACGTGACGTCGGCGTTCATCAAGTCCATCCGCGGCTCGGACGTGGACGCGGCCCTGCACTACCTGGCGCGCATGATCGAGGCGGGCGAGGACCCGAGGTTCATCGCGCGGCGCCTGGTGATCCACGCGAGCGAGGACGTCGGCATGGCCGACCCGACTGCGTTGCAGACGTGCGTCGCCGCCGCCCAGGCCGTGCAGCTCATCGGCCTGCCCGAGTGCGCGCTGAACCTGGCGCAGGCCACGATCCACCTGGCCACCGCGCCGAAGTCGAACGCCGTCACCACCGCCATCAACGCGGCCATGGCGGACGTGCGCAAGGGCGCGATCGGCGCCGTGCCACCGCATCTGCGCGACGGGCACTACGCGGGCGCGGCGAAACTCGGCAACGCCCAGGGATACCGCTACCCGCACGACGTGCCGGAAGGCGTGCTGACGCAGCAGTATGCGCCGGACGACCTGGTGGGCCGCGACTACTACGAGCCGACCGGCCGCGGTGCCGAGCGCGCGGTGGCCGAGCGGCTGCCACGGTTGCGCCGGGTGATCAGGGGCGAGTGACGGCTCGCGATCGAGGCCATAACGCATGATCGCCACCTGGAACTCCGGTACGCTCCGGCCGCGTTGAGTGACCGCACGACCACCTGGGGCAACGATGATCCTGGCTTCCCGCCCACCGCAGCCGCCACGCCGCCCGGACAACGACGAGGACGCCGCCGACGTCCGGTGAGTGCGGCGTCGTGCACGAGGCGCTGAAGTTGTTCCCGGGCAAGCGTTACTCCCGCGACGAGGAGCCCGAGGTCGCGTAGGTTCGGCGAAGTGACGATCAGAGAAGACTTCCTGACCACCGCCCGGATCGCGCTCGACCTCATGCGCCACCGGCAGGTCACCGAGAAGTGGGACGAGCCGAGCGCGCTGCCCGAGTTCGGCGTCAGCGGCCTCGTCGGCCACATCGGCTACCAGGCCCTGCCGGTCCCGTCGATGATCTCGTCGCCGGTCGGCGACGAGCCGGTCGTTTCGCTGATGGAGCACTACGCGCGGGCGAACTGGACCGAGCTGGAGGTGGACTCGGAGTTCCACACCCGTATCCGCGCCGGCGGCGAGAAGCTCGCGGCGGAGGGTCAGGACGCGCTGTGCGACCGGTTCGAGCAGACGCTAGACGAGCTCGGGGAGTCGTTGCCCGGCCTGGACAACCGCCCCGTCCGCATGCCGCACTGGGGACCGTGGGCGGTGTCGCTCGACGACTACCTGGTGAGCCGCCTGATGGAGTTCGTCGTGCACTCCGACGACCTCGCGGTGAGCGTCGGCGTCGACACCCCGGAGTTCCCGCGCCACGTCAACGAGACGGTGATCGACCTGCTCACCCGCATGTCGCTCAACCGGCACAAGGCCGTGGACCTCGTGCGTGCGTTGAGCCGCAAGGAACGCGCACCGCGCGACATCACCGCGTTCTAACGAGGGCAGACCATCAGCAGTGCGAGCTTGTTCGGCAGCATGATCTCGTCCGCGACCATGAACCCGCCGGCCTCGAACGACCTGATGGCCCGCTTGTTGCGCACGTCCGGCTCCAGCACGATCCGCGTGCAGTGCGGATCGGCCTCGAACAGCGCGTCGGTGAGCCGGGGGAGCAGCGACCGCACCAGCCCCTGGTCGGTCATCGCCAGCTCACCGACCGCCAGGTTCAGCCCGAGGTCGTGCGGCCGGGCCTGGTAGCACCCGGCGACGACGTCCCGTGCCGCGCGGTAGACCTCGGCGTGGATCACCGGCCGCCCGTGCCAGCTGATCAGCAACGGCCGGACGTCGTCGCCGTCCAGCTGACCGCGCAGCTGTTCCTCCCATCGCGGCAACGACCAGGCCCGCCGCGCGAACGCCGCCACGTGTGGTGCCTGGTGCCAGCGGTGGATCAGATGCAGGTCGTAGCCGTCCGGCCGGGCGACGCGGGCGTGCCACGGATGCGTGAGCTCCGGGATCGGCGGGGCGCCTGCCGTGGCGTGCCTGCGGTAGGAGTCCAGGTGCGACACCGGCTTCACGAGGCCTCCTGCACGGATCAACTTAGGGTTGCCTAACTCCACTGCGCGGTGACCGCCGGTGTCAAGCCCTGTGTGACCGGTATTTCACAGGCCGTGACCGGTCCGCGTCAATGAGTGATCCGGTTTACGTTGACGCCATGCCGGAGACCCAGCGCGAACCCGTGCCGCGCGTCGACACCGACGAGCTGGAGGTCACGCACGCGTTCCTGAAGTTCCAGCGCCACTGCGTGCTGAAGAAGGCGGAAGGCCTCACCGCGGAAGAACTCCGCCGGCCGGGGGTCCCGAGCGGTACGTCGATCCTCGGGCTGATCCAGCACCTCGCCGAGGCCGAGCGCGGGTGGTTCGGCCACCACCTCGGCGGCGCCGACTGGTCGGAGGAGGACGAGCTCGGCATGACGGTGCCCGCCGGCCGGACCGCCGAGCAGGTGATCGCGGAGTACCGCGCGGCGATCGAGGCGAGCGACCGGGCGATCGAGGCGGCGGGAGATCCCGGCGCACTCATGGCGATCCCGATCGACGGCACGCGGAAGTCGTTGCGCTGGCTCCTCGCCCACATGACCACCGAGACCGCCAGGCACGCGGGTCACGCGGACATCCTGCGGGAGCGGATCGACGGCATCACCGGTCGCTGAAGATCAACTACCGGTGCCGCTCATTTGGGTGTCGGACCCACCCGGTAATCTCACCGGCAATCAAGCCACAACGCCGGTCACCAGGAGGATCCGTGTCGCCAGGGCAGATCGCCGCGTGGGTCGGCGCCGGCGCGTTCGTGCTGGTCGCGCTCGTGGTGGTGTTCGTCGGCATCAAGGCAGCGCGGTTCTTCGACGAGGCCACGATCGCGATGCGCAAGGCGCACGAGAACACCGATCCGTTGTTCAGCGAGGCCAACACCACGCTGACCCACGTGAACACGCAGCTCGAGCGCGTCGACGGCATCACGGCCAACGCACGCGCGGTCACCGGCAACGTCTCGGCGCTCACCAGCCTGTTCACCGCCACGCTCGGCGGGCCGCTGGTCAAGGCCGCCGCGCTGTCCTACGGCGTGAGCAAGGCCGTGAAGGCGCGCCGCAAGGCAGCGGAGCAGCCGAACAAGCACGCCAAGCGCCGTCCGAAGAGGAGTGCCCGATGAGTCGCCTCTTCTGGTTCGGGCTGGGTGCCGCCGCCGGTCTCTTCGTCGCGAAGAAGGCCGCCGAGGTCACAAAGCAGGCGACTCCCGCCGGTATCGGCGCTAACGTGGGTGAAGGCCTGCGTGAGCTCGCCGGCGCCATCGGTTCCTTCGGGGCCGAGGTGCGCGCGGGCATGGCCGAACGGGAACAGGAGTTGCAGGAGACCGTGGAACGTCAGACGGGCTTCACGCCGGGGCGTCGAGCGCCCAAGGCGAACGGCAAGCACTAAAAGCAGCCGTTCGCCACTGTGTCATGCGCGTTTGAGCGCACGCCCCGGACAAACTCTTTTCACAGCAAGGAACTCCCGTGCAGACCCACGAGATCATCAAGCGCTTCCGCGAGCACTTCGAGAACGCCGGGCACAAGTACATCCCCAGCGCCTCGCTGCTGCTCGACGACCCGAACCTGCTGTTCGTCAACGCCGGCATGGTGCCGTTCAAGCCGTACTTCCTCGGTGAGGCCCCGCCGCCCGCCCCGCGCATGACGAGCATCCAGAAGTGCGTGCGCACGCCGGACATCGACGAGGTCGGCAAGACCACGCGCCACCTCACGTTCTTCCAGATGGCCGGCAACTTCTCGCTCGGCGACTACTTCAAGGAAGACGCCATCCGGCTGGCCTGGGAGCTCGTCACCAAGTCCCAGGACGACGGCGGCTACGGCTTCGACCCGGAGCGCATCTGGGTCACCGTCTACCAGGACGACGACGAGGCCATCGAGCTGTGGCAGAAGGTCGCCGGCCTGCCGCTGGAGCGCATCCAGCGCCGCGGCATCGAGGACAACTTCTGGTCCATGGGCGTGCCCGGCCCGTGCGGCCCGTGCTCGGAGATCTACTACGACCGCGGCCCCGAGTACGGCAAGGAGGGCGGCCCCGTCGTCGACGAGGACAGGTACCTGGAGATCTGGAACCTCGTCTTCATGCAGAACGTGCGCGGTGAGGGTGGCGCCAAGAAGGACTACCCGATCCTGGGCGAGCTGCCCGCCAAGAACATCGACACCGGCATGGGCGTCGAGCGCGTCGCCTACCTGCTGCAGGGCGTCGACAACGTCTACGAGACCGACCTGGTCCGCGCCGTCATCAACAAGGCCGAGGAGCTGTCCGGCCGCAAATACGGCGACAGCGAGGTCGACGACGTCCGGTTCCGCGTCATCGCCGACCACGCCCGCAGCGGTGTGCTGCTGGTCGGCGATGGTGTCACTCCGGGCAACGAGGCTCGTGGTTACGTGCTGCGCCGCCTGCTGCGCCGCATCATCCGCTCGTCGCGCCTGCTCGGCGTCACCGAGCCGGTGCTGCAGTCCTACGCCGAGGTCGTCCGCGACTCGATGGGCCCGGCCTACCCGGAGCTGGTCAGCGGTTTCGCCCGCATCCAGCAGGTGCTCAAGGCCGAGGAGGACACGTTCCTGCGCACCCTCGACGCCGGTTCGCGGATCTTCGAGAACGCCGCCGCCGAGGTGAAGGCCGACGGCCGCGCCACGCTGCCCGGCGACAAGGCCTTCCAGCTGCACGACACCTACGGCTTCCCGATCGACCTCACGCTGGAGATGGCCTCCGAGGCCGGTCTGTCGGTGGACGAGGACGGCTTCCGCAAGCTGATGGCCGAGCAGCGCGCCCGCGCCAAGGCCGACGCCGCCGGCAAGAAGACCGGCCACGGCGATCAAACCGTGTACCGCGAGCTGCTGGAGCAGGGCCCGACCGAGTTCACCGGCTACACCGAGCTCGCCTCCGAGGCCACCCTGCGCGGCATCGTGCTCAACGGTCAGCGCATCAAGTCGGCCAAGGAAGGCGACATCGTCGAGGTCGTCCTCGACCGCACGCCGCTCTACGCCGAGTCCGGTGGCCAGGAGTCCGACGCCGGCACGATCGTCACCGGCAACGCCGAGCTCGAGGTGCTCGACGTGCAGAAGGTCGCCCGCAAGCTGTGGGTGCACCAGGTGCGCGTCCGCTCCGGCGAGATCAGCGAGGGCGAGCACGTCGAGGCCCGCGTCGACCCGGAGTGGCGCATCGGCGCCCGCCAGGGCCACTCGGGCACGCACGTCGTGCACGCCGCCCTGCGCCAGGTGCTCGGCCCGTCGGCCCTGCAGAGCGGTTCGTACAACAAGCCCGGCTACCTGCGTCTCGACTTCGCCTGGACGGGCGGTCTGTCCACCGAGGCCAAGTCGGAGATCGAGGAGGTCTCGAACCTCGCCGTGCGCAAGGACCTGCCGGTCTCCGTCGTCTACACCGACATGGCCGGTGCCCAGGAGATGGGTGCCGTCGCCCTGTTCGGCGAGACCTACGACGAGACGGTCCGCGTCGTCGAGATCGGCGGCCCGTGGTCGCGCGAGCTGTGCGGTGGCACGCACGTGGAGCACTCGTCGCAGATCGGCCCGATCACGCTGCTGGGTGAGTCGTCGGTCGGTTCCGGCGTGCGTCGTCTGGAGGCCTACGTCGGCATCGAGGCCATGCGGTTCCTCGCCAAGGAACGCGCCATCGTGCAGAACCTCTCGGACATGCTGAAGGTCGGTTCCGATGGCCTGCCCGAGCGGATCGCGTCGCTGGTCGAGCGCCTGAAGACCGCCGAGAAGGAGCTGGAGAAGGTCCGCGCCGCCCAGCTGCTCGGCAACGCCGGGTCGCTCGCCGACAAGGCCCTCGACGTCCGCGGCCTGTCGCTCGTGGCCCTCGGCCTGGAGGGCGTGTCGGGCAACGACCTGCGCACGCTCGGTGGCGAGGTCCGCAACCGCCTCGGCACCAAGCCGGGTGTCGTGGCCCTGTTCTCGGTCGACGGCGACAAGGTGAGCTTCGTCGTGGCCACCACGGCCGCCGCCCGCGACCTGGGCCTGGCCGCCGGCAAGCTCGTGCCGGTGTTCGGCCCGGCCATCGCCGCCCGCGGTGGCGGCAAGCCGGACCTGGCCCAGGGCGGCGGCACGAACCCCGCTGGTGTCTCCGAGGCCATCACGGCCCTCACCAACGAACTGGACAAGGTGCTTGAGCAGCGCTGACGTTCCCGGCGTCGACGATCCGGGCCTCGGTCGGAGGCTCGGCGTCGACGTCGGATCGGTTCGCGTGGGAGTGTCACTCAGCGATCCGACGGCATTTCTGGCGACTCCGCTGGTTACCCTGCAGCGTGACGAGAAGGGCGGCTCGGACCTCACCGAGCTCGTACGTCTCGTGGCCGAGCATGACGTCGTGGAGGTCGTGGTCGGCCTGCCCAAGACACTCGCTGGGCGGCACGGTCCGGCAGCGGAAGCAGCGACCGCGTACGCTGCGGCCTTGGCCGGACGCGTCGCCCCCGTGCCGGTCCGGCTCAGCGACGAACGCCTGACGACGGTCGTGGTGAGCCGGGTGCTGGCGCAGCGCGGTGTGAAGGGCAAGAAGCAGCGCGCCGTGGTCGACCAGGCCGCCGCTGTCGAGATCCTGCAGTCTTGGCTGGACGCACGGGCACGCTCTGCGGCCGCCCGAAAGGACGAGGTGTGAGCGACGATCTCGGGTTGTTCACCGACCCCGACGTGGACGAACGACGCCCGCCCAAGCGCGACAACCGCGCCCGCGACAAGGCGAAGAAGCGCAAGAAGACGGTCCTGTGGCTCGTCGTGGCGCTGGTCCTCTCCGTGGGCCTGGGCGGTGCCTACTACGGCTACCGGGAGCTGCGCGGCATCGGTTCCTACGACGACTTCACCGGCAGCGGCGAGACCGACACCATCGTCGAGGTCCAGGACGGCGACGTGGTCAGCCAGATCGCCTCGACCCTCTACGACAACGGCGTCATCGCCTCCGCGCGCGCCTTCATCGAGGCCAGCAAGAGCGACGCCCGCGTGACGTCGATCCAGCCCGGCTTCTACCTGATGAAGACGAAGATGTCGGGCGAGCAGGCCGTGGCCCGCATGATCGACCCGAAGACGCGGGTGCCCGCCGTCCAGATCATCGGCGGCATCAAGCTCGCCGACATCAAGGTGGGCGACAAGGTCGTCAAGGGCATCTACTCCCAGCTCGCCGACGCGAGCTGCACGGAGAAGGACGGCGTCAAGAAGTGCCTGACCGCCGACGAGATCAGGGCCGCGGCCGAGCAAACCGACCCGGTCGCCCTCGGCGTGCCCGAGTGGGCGCTCGCCGACGTGAAGAAGGCCGAGCCCCAGTACCGCCTCGAAGGCCTGATCATGCGCGGCGTCTACCAGGTCAAGCCGGGCGTCAGCGCGGTCGAGATGATCCGCAGCGTGATCGTGGCGTCGACGCAGAAGCTGCAGGGCGCCGGCATCCCCGGCGGCACGGCGAACACCGGCTTCCGTCCCTACGAGATCCTGGTCATCGCCTCGCTGATCGAGAAGGAAGCCATCGAGAAGGACTTCACCAAGGTCTCCCAGGTGATCTACAACCGCCTGAAGGAGCCCATGGCCCTGCAGTTCGACTCGACCATCAACTACAAGAACAACCAGCCCCACATCCGCACCTCGGACGCCGACCGCGCCAAGCCGGGCCCGTACAACACGTACAAGAACCTGGGCCTGCCGCCGACGCCGATCGGCTCGCCGTCGCAGCAGGCCATCGCCGCCGCGATGAAGCCGGAGGGCGGCAACATCATGTACTTCGTGAAGTGCGAGAAGGACGGCACCTCGTGCTTCTCGGTCACGATCGACGAGCACAACGCGAAGGACGAGAAGGCCAGGAAGGACGGCGTCTACTAGTGCGTCGCGCGGCAGTGATCGGCTCGCCGATCGAGCACTCTCTTTCCCCCGTGCTGCACAACGCCGCGTACACCGCGCTGGGCCTGGACTGGGAGTACACCCGCCTGGAGTGCACCGAGGACCGGGTGGCGCCGCTGGTGGCGTCGCTCGGCCCGGAGTGGGCCGGCCTCTCGTGCACCATGCCCACCAAACGCGCGGCCCTGGCCGTCGCGTCCTCGGTGACGCCCCGCGCCGCCGCCGTCGGCGCCGCGAACACGTTGGTGCGCACCGACTCCGGCTGGCACGCTGACTGCACCGACGTCGACGGTGTCGTGGGAGCGTTGCGGGAGAAGGGTTTCTCCTCCGGCACGCGCGGTGTCGTGATCGGCGCGGGCGGCACGGCCACAGCCGCGCTGGCTGGGCTCGCGGAGCTGAGGATCTCCTCGGTCTCCCTGGTGGTGCGGGATCCTTCGCGTGCCGCGGAGGCACTGGAGACGGCCTCCAGGGTCGGCGTCGCCGCCGAGGTGCTGGCTCTGTCCTCTGTGGACCTGGTATCACTGGCCGCCGGGGCGGACGTCCTGGTGTCGACCGTGCCGGCTTCCGCCACCGAGGTGTTGGCCGATGCCGTTGCGCGGGCTCCGTACGTGCTGGACGTGATCTACCATCCTTGGCCCACTCCGGTCGCGCTGGCCGTGGAGGCTGCGGGCACCCGGCTGGCCACGGGGCTGGACATGTTGCTGCATCAGGCTTTCGGGCAGGTGGAGCAGTTCACCGGGATGCCCGCTCCGCAGGACGTGATGCGGTCCGCCCTGGCCGCCGAGCTGGCTGCTCGGGCGTGACCGGCGCAACCTGTCCGCTGCCCAGGACGTCCTGGGGGCATGACCCCGGTTCCAGAATTCCGTGTGCTTCCCGCTGATCCGGCCCAGGCGAACGAGTACGACAGCATCGCCGAGGCGTACACGGCCGAGAACGAGACCAGCCTGTTGAACGCGTACTACGAGCGGCCCGCGATGCTGGAACTCGCCGGAGACGTGACCGGCCGCCGGATCCTCGACGCCGGCTGCGGCTCGGGTCCCCTGTTCGCCGCACTGCGCGATCGAGGCGCGGTCGTGACCGGCATCGACGCGAGCGCCGGAATGCTGGAGCAGGCGAGGCGGCGGCTGGGCGCCGACGCGGACCTGCGGGTCGCCGACCTCGCCGACCCGCTGCCCTTTCCCGACCACACGTTCGACGACGTCCTCGCCTCCCTGGTGCTGCACTACCTGCGGGACTGGGGCCCGACTCTGGCCGAGTTGCGACGCGTGCTCGTGCCCGGCGGCCGGCTCATCATCTCGGTCGAGCATCCTTTCGTCATCTACCTCATGCAACGCCAGGCCGGGGACAAGCCCGACTACTTCCAGACCCGCAACCGGACCGAGGAATGGACCATGGGCGGGCAGACCGCCAGGATGAACTTCTGGGACCGGCCGCTGCACGCGATGACCGACGCCTTCACCGCAGCGGGCTTTCGCATCAGCACGATCAGCGAACCGCCGCCCGTGCCTGCCGCTCGCGAGGTGTTCCCCGAGGAGTTCCGCGAGCTCAGCGGTACGAGCTTCCTGGCCTTCCTGTTCTTCGTCCTGCAGGCAGACTGACCGTCCGCGTGGTGTCAGGGGCATTTGAAGCCCGACACCGGCACCCCCTCCACCTTGGCGCGGCTCGCGATTGCCGTGCAATACACCTGAAGCTGCGCCATCTTCGACAGCGGCGGCATGTCCTCGGGCAGCACGATCACGTTCGACACCGCGTACACCCGCGCGGAGCTCTCCGGGACCTCGGTGGTCAGGCCGAGCTTCTTCTCCTCCTCGGTGGGCCCTGCCACGAGAAGGTTGATCGCGGTGGCCGTGTCCACGCTGCCGGAATAGGTGCGCGTCCGCCGCACCAGCTCGTCGCGCCCGGCCGACAGGAGGTACACGGTCAGCTCGTGCGAGGAGACCGTCGGCGCCTCCGCGCCCGTCAGAACCGGAGTCGGCCGCACACCGCACGCGGCGAGGGTCACCAGGGCAAGCGCAAGGTGAAGACCGCGCCGCCGGAAGGGGCGTTGGCCGCTTCGATGGTGCCGCCGTGCAGGCGGGCGTTCTCCCATGCGATCGCCAATCCCAGCCCGCTGCCCTCGGAACGGGAGCGGGCCGTGTCTGCCTTGTAGAAACGGTCGAAGATGTGGGGGAGGGCATCAGGTGGGATGCCGGGGCCGTTGTCGGAGACCTCGATGACGCCGGGCCGGACGACCACCCGCACGGGTGCGCCGCCGTGTTTGAGGGCGTTGCCCACGAGGTTCGCGACGATCACGTCCAGGCGGCGGCGGTCCACTCTGCCCGTGATGCCGTCGGGGAGCGTGGCTTCGACCGAGGAGGACCAGCCTCGGGCCGCCAGGGAGTCGCGGACGGCCGTGCTGATGTCCCACTCGTCCAGTTCCAGGACGTTGCGGCCCTCGTCGAAGCGGGAGATCTCCATCAGGTCGTTGACCAGGCGGGTCAGTTTGCGGGTTTCGGTGGAGACCAGGCGAGCCGCCACGGCGGTGTCTTCCGGGAGGGAGGCGGCGTCTTCGTCCAGGACGGCCGTCACGGCGTTCATCGCTGTCAGCGGGGTGCGCAGTTCGTGGGAGACGTCGGCGACGAAACGGCGGGAGGCCGCCTGGGAGGATTCGAGTTGTTCGGCGGCGCGGTTGAACGTGCGGGCCAGGTCGGCCAGTTCGTCCGAGCCCCGTTCGTCCACTCGGGTGTCCAGGCGGCCAGAGCCCAGGGCGCGGGCCGCGGCGCCCAGGCGGCGGACCGGGCGCAGGACGCCCCGCGCGGTGAACAGGGCCAGGCCCAGGGCCAGCGGGAGCACGAGGCTGACGCCCACCCAGGCCGCGGTCGCGAAGCTGTCGATGGCGCGCTGGGGGCCGCCCAGGGACGTCCAGGCCAGCACCTGCACGCCGGTCGGGGTGCCGTCGGCGCGCAGCAGCGGGATGCCGATGACGACGTACGGTTCGGCCTGGTCCGTGCGGCGCTGCCAGAGGACCGTCCTGCTCGTCTTCAACGCCTCGCGCATCTCCGCCGGGACCAGCGCCGACGGGTCGGGGGTGTTGCGGGCGCGGAGGTTCTCGTAGACGACGGTGGCCGAGCCGCGCAGGAACGAGCCGAAGTCGTCGAGGTCCTGCTGGTCCGGCGGAACCCTCAGGCGGGGTGCGTAGTTGCGGACGTCCTCCACCAGCGGGTTCATGAAGCTGTTCTGGGCGTCCTCCAGCAGCAGGTTGCGGGCGGTCGCGTAGGAAGCGCCCGCTGCCGCCACCGCACCGAGCAGGGTCAGCAGCAGGAAAGCGGCCATCAGGCGGGGCTTCAGGCCTCGGAACAACGACCTCATCGCGGGCCGAAGCGGTAGCCGAAGCCGCGCACCGTGTGGACGTACCGGGGTTCGGAGGGCACGTCCTCGATCTTCGCGCGCAGGCGCTGGACGCACGCGTCGACGAGGCGGGAGTCGCCCAGGTAGTCGTGTTCCCAGACGGCCTCGAGGATCTGCTGGCGGGTCAGCACCCGCCCGGGGGTGCGGGACAGTTCCAGCAGGAGCTTCAGCTCGGTCGGGGTCAGCGCGACCTTCACGTCGTCCTTGTGCACCTGCAGGCCCGCGCGGTCGATCATCAGCGAACCGTGACGCTCCACGGTGGACGGTTCGGAGACGGTTCGCCGCAGCACCGCGCGGATCCGGGCCTCCAGGACACGCGGCTCGACGGGCTTCACCACGTAGTCGTCCGCGCCCGCCTCCAGGCCCGCCACCACGTCGAAGTCGTCGCCGCGGGCGGTCAGCATGATGATCGGCACCTCGGCCTGCGCGCGCATGCGGCGGCACGTCTCGAAACCGTCGATGCCCGGCAGCATGATGTCGAGAACGACGATGTCGGGGCGTGACTCGCGCAGGCGCTCCACGCCTTCCTCGCCTGTTGCCGCGGCTCGGACGTCGTGGCCCTGGCGGCGCAGCGCCAGGCCGAGTCCTTCACGCACGGACGGGTCGTCCTCGACCAGCAACACCATCGCCACGAGATCCATTATCGGTGCGTCACAGCACATGTGCCGTTTCTGTAGCGGAACCATGACATGGCGTGGACGTTCCCGTAGATCGGCACGCGGAGTCTCGTGGGCATGGCCGGAAGCTTGGTGGGATTCCTCTTCACGTACTTCGCGCTGGTGTGGACGTCGTTCGGGCAGAAGGCGGAGAACGCCGCGTTGCCCGAGCTGTCACTGCAGCATTCGTGGGCGTCCGACGTGGACATGGCGATCATCGTCGCTGCGGTCCTCGTGGTCCTGATAGCGCGCAAGAAGGCGTTTCCGCCGTTGCTGGTGCTCGGCGGGTCCGTGTTGCTCGCGCAGGTGCTGAAGCTCTACGTGCTGGTGCGGCCCGCGTTGGACGAGGACGCGGTGCTGGTGCACAACAGCTTCCCGAGTGGACACACGACGGCCGCGGTGGCGTCGGTGATCGCGGTGACCATGGCGGTGCCGAAGCGGTTCGCGCTCGTGGTCGCGGTGCCCGGCGCGCTCGCGGCCGGGGCGGTGGCGGCCGAGACGGTCTCGCTCGGCTGGCACCGGTTCAGCGACACGCTCGGCGCGGCGCTGCTGGTGTCGGCGATCGCGTTCCTGGTGCTGCGCAAGTGGACCGCGGGGCTCGTCGTGCCACCCGCGATCGCCGCGGGCGGGGTGTGGCTGATGATGACGTACCCGCAGGCCACGCCGTCGACGTTGGCCGGCGTCGTGACCGCGGGTGTCGTCGGGCACTTCGGGTGGGTCATGGGCGGTCCTGGCCGTCGGGGCGACCAGGACCACTCACGACCCGGGCACGACTCACTCGTCGTGGTCGGTGGCGATCAGTTCGGCGATGGCGTCCAGAGCGGCGTCCGCTCCGTCCCCGTCGGCGCTGAGCACCACCTCGTCACCGTGCATAGCGCCGAGGGTCATCAGACCCAGCACACTCGCCGCGTCCACGGCTTCGCCGCCGTCCTTGCGGATGGTGACCGTCACCGGCTGGTCGGCGGCGGCCTTCGCCAGCAGTGCGGCAGGCCGGGCGTGCAGTCCGACCTTGCTGGCCACGGTGACCCGTCGCTCGGCCATGATGGTTCCTCCCGGTAGAGCTGGTTGTGCTGGCTACTTCTCGTTCTTCGCGGGCTTCTCGGCACCGGCCGAAGTGCGCTCGGCCGTGCCGACGACGCTCTCGTCCGCCTCCGGCGACTCGTCGTCCTCGCGACCCGGCGTCTTCAGGTTCCACTTGGTGATGACCCAGCGGAACAGGAAGTAGTACACCACCGCGTAGATCAGGCCGAGAATGATCAGCATCCACGGCTTGGTGGCGATGTTCCAGTTCAGGATGAAGTCGATCGCACCGGCCGAGAACGAGAAGCCGTCGTGCACGTCCAGCGCGTTCGAGATCGCGAGCGAGGTGCCGGTCAGCACCGCGTGGATCACGTAGAGCGGCCACGCCACGAACATGAACGCGAACTCCAGCGGCTCCGTCACACCGGTGATGAACGCGGTGAGCGCGGCGGAGCCCATGATGCCGCCGATGATCTTGCGCTGGTTCGGCCGTGCGGTGTGCACGATCGCGAGCGCGGCGGCCGGGAGGGCGAACATGAGGATCGGGAAGAAGCCGGTCTGGAACGTGCCGGCGGTCGGGTCGCCCGCGAGGAAGCGCGGGATGTCACCGGTCTTGTCGTTGTAGGTGCCGAACTGGAACCACACGACGTTGTTGACGATGTGGTGCAGACCGAGCGGGATGAGCAGGCGGTTCACGGTGCCGTAGATGAACGCACCGATGATCGTGCTGCCGGTGACCCACTCGCCGACCGCGGTGAGGCCGGCGTTGAACCACGGGTACACGAGGCCCAGCACGACACCGAAGATCACCATGACACCGGCGACGAGGATCGGCACGAACCGGCGGCCACCGAAGAACGCCAGGTACGGAGGCAGCTTGATGCGGTGGTACCGCTGCCACAGCAGTGCCGTCGTGATGCCGACGACGATGCCGCCGAGCACCCCGTAGTTGATCAGCACGGGCTTCGCGGCCGGGTCCGTCGGCTGGTCGAGGACCAACGGCGACATGGCCTTGAACACGCTCGTCAGCACGACGTAGCCGACGACGCCGGCGAGTGCGGTGGAGCCGTCACCGCGCCGGGCGAACCCGACGGCGATGCCGACCGCGAACAGCAGGGCGAGGTTGCTGAACAGCGCGTCGCCCGCCGCGCCGATCACCGCGGCGACGGCGTTCCAGCCGAGACCGTCCTTGCCCAGCATGTCCGGCTGACCGAAGCGGAGCAGGAGACCTGCCGCGGGCAGCACGGCGATCGGCAGCATGAGGCTGCGACCGAAGCGCTGCAACGTGGCGAGGCCCTTGATCTGACGACCGCCCACATCTGCGGTGTTGGCGCTCATCGGGTACCTCCCTTGGCGGAGTTCGGTCCGGTCCCCGGGACGGTCCGGTCCAGTTGCATGGTCACCTGGTAGAGATCGCCCCGGTACCAGGAAGTCACGTCTTCACACGGCCGCCCCTGAGAGCTGGCGACCCTTCTGAACACGAGCAGCGGGCTGCCCTTGCGGACGTCGAGCGCCTTGGCCGTCTCGGCGTCGGCGGTCTCCGCCCACACGGTCTGCCTCGCGTGGTCGAGCTGCACCCCGTACTTCGCCGCGAAGAGCTCGTAGAGCGACCCGGTGAGGTCGCACCGGTCGAGCTCGGGCAGCAGGTGCGGGCTGTACCAGCCGGCCTCCAGGGCCAACGGCACCCCGTCGGCCTTGCGCAGCCGCACGACGCGATAGGCGTACTCGTCGTCGTCCAGCCCCAGCGAGGCCTTCGAACCGGGAACGGCCTGCCCGCAGGTGATCACCTCGGTGCTGGGCTCGAGCCCGCGCGCCTTCATCTCCGAGGTGAACGAGGCCAGGAACAGCTGCAGGTCGTAGCGGCGCCGCGCGGTGAACGTGCCGCGCCCCTTGGCCCGCGTGAGCAGGCCTTCTGCGACCAGTTGGCCTACTGCCGCCCGCACTGTGATGCGGGACACTCCGTACCGCTCGGCGAGGTCGCGTTCGGACGGAATGGGCGAGCCGGGGGCGAGGTCGTGCTCGGCGAGACGGCGCAGGATCTCGCGCAGCTGTGCGTGCTTGGGCTTGGGCCCGTCCACGATCTCGTGCACTCGCTCACCTCCTCGCAGTGGTACTTTCCGGTCTAGACCAGTTGGTGCGGGAGAATGCTCCGCGCACTGAGCGGGTGTCAACCGCTGTTACGGGAACGAGAGGTACGAACGTGGCTGACGACAAGGCGCAGAAGATCATCGACGCGCTGGGCGGCGCGTCCAACATCGTCGAGATCGAGCCGTGCATCACCCGTCTGCGGTGTGAGCTCGAAGACGGTTCCGTGGTGGACGAGAAGGCCCTGAAGGCGTTGGGAGCACACGGAGTCATGCGCTCCGGCAACGTCGTCCAGGTCGTCGTCGGCCCCGAGGCGGACACCCTCGCGTCGGACATCGAGGACCTCCTGTGAGCCTCCGCGTCGGCAGCCCCGTGGCCGGCCGCGTGGTCGCGCTCTCCGCGGTGCCGGACCCGGTCTTCTCGCAGGCGATGGTCGGCCCCGGCGTGGCCGTCGAGCCGGTCCGCTCCCGGTCCGACGTGGTCTCTCCCGTCGACGGCACGGTCGTGACGCTGCACCCGCACGCGTTCGTGGTCGCGACCGCCGACGGCGCGGCCGTGCTGGTGCACCTCGGCATCGACACCGTGAAGCGCAAGGGCGATGGCTTCGAGCTGCACGTGGTCAAGGGCGAGGAGGTGCGCGCCGGTCAGCGCATCGTCACGTGGGACCCGGCCGAGGTAGAGGCCGCCGGTTTCGCACCAATCTGCCCGGTGATCGCCCTCGACGCCTCCGCCGACGTGCTCGGTGACGTGGCGCTGGACGTGGACGTGGCGGCGAACGACGCCCTGTTCGACTGGTCTCGCTGATCCCTGGCGTTTTCCCAGCCAGGGCTGAGGCACGGTGGAGCCGTGCGTGAACGGACCGTTCACGACCGGTCGCGATTTGTGCCCGAGTCGTACCGAGCAGGACCGTGGTGCCATGACCACGGTCCTGCTCGCGTTCGCGCTGAGTTCGCTGTGGACGGTCGCCGGCGTCCTGGACGCACCGCCGTCCTCGTACCTGCTGGCCTGGTTTGGCATCGTGCTCGCGCTGATCGATCTGCGGCACCACCGGTTGCCGGACGCCCTGACCCTCCCGCTGGGTGCCGCGCTGCTGCTCCTGCAGTTCCACAGGCTGGGAGAAGCGGCCCTTTCCGTGCTCCTTTTCGGTGGTGCTCATCTCGCTGTCCGGACGTGGCGCCCGCGCCTGATGGGCGGCGGAGACGTGAAGCTCGCGTTCGGCCTCGGCGCACCGCTCGCGCTGCCGTCGCTGCTACCTGCGGCGATCCTGTCCAGTGCGGTCACCCTCGCGCTCGCGGGCGTCAGACGCAGCCGCAGGGTGCCGCACGGTCCGGGGTTGCTGGCCGCCACCTGGGCTTTGACCACGCTGTGAAAGGATTGCGACCGTGCTGCGCTGGATCACCGCTGGAGAATCACACGGCCCCGCTCTCGTCGCCGTCCTGGAGGGCATGCCCGCCGGTGTCGAGGTGACCACCGACGACCTCGTCACCCAGCTCGGGCGGCGCAGGCTCGGGTTCGGCCGAAGCCCGCGCATGGGGTTCGAGCAGGACGAGGTCGAGATCCTCGGCGGCGTGCGCCACGGCAAGACGCAGGGCGGCCCGATCGCCGTCACCATCGGCAACTCCGAGTGGCCGAAGTGGCAGACCGTGATGTCCGCGGACCCGGTCGACCCGAGCCTGCTCAAGCCGACCGGCCGCAACGAGGCCCTCACGCGGCCCCGGCCCGGTCACGCCGACCTGCCCGGCATGCAGAAGTTCGGCTTCGACGAGGCGCGGCCCGTGCTCGAACGCGCCAGCGCCCGCGAGACCGCCGCCCGCACGGCGCTGGGCACCGTGGCGCGGCAGTTCCTGCAGCAGCTGCTGGGCGTGCGGATCCTCAGCCATGTGGTGTCGATCGGCAAGGCCGAGACGCCCGAGGACAGCGCGCTGCCCACGCCGGACGACCTGGCCGCGATCGACGAGTCGCCGGTGCGCTGCTTCGACGCGCGCGGCACCGAGGCCATGGTCGCCGAGGTCGAGGCCGTGAAGGACGCCGGCGACACGGTCGGTGGCGTCATCGAGGTGCTCGCGTACGGGCTGCCGCCGGGCCTCGGCTCGCACGTGCACTGGGACCGCCGCCTCGACGCGCGCCTGGCCGCCGCCCTGATGGGCGTGCAGGCGATGAAGGGCGTGGAGATCGGCGACGGCTTCACCTCCGCCAAGCGCTGGGGTTCGCAGGCGCACGACGAGATCGACCGCGGCAGCGGCCCGGTCGGCGTGACGCGCCGCTCGAACCGCGCTGGTGGCCTCGAAGGCGGCATCACCAACGGCGAGATCCTCCGTGCGCGCGTGGCGATGAAGCCCATCTCGACCGTCCCACGTGCACTGTCCACTGTGGACGTCCGAACCGGTGAGCCCGCCGTCGCGATCCACCAGCGTTCCGACGTCTGCGCCGTGCCGCGCGCGGGTGTCGTGCTGGAGTCCGTGGTGGCGCTGGTGCTCGCCGAGGCGGCGCTGGAGAAGTTCGGCGGCGACTCGCTCGACGAGACGCGCCGCAACGCCCACGCGTACCTGAAGGCCCTGGAAGCCCGCTGGGAGGGCCTGTGAGCCCTCGATTCGTCGTGGTCGGGCCACCGGGGGCCGGTAAGACCACGGTCAGCGAGCTGCTGGCCAAGCGGCTGAACCTCGCCTTCCGCGACGTCGACGCGGACATCGTCGAGACAGCGGGCAAGCCGATCTCGGACATCTTCACCGACGACGGCGAGCCGGTTTTCCGCGCCATGGAAGAGGAAGCGGTCGCCAAGGCGCTGGAGGAGCACGACGGCGTGCTGGCCCTCGGCGGCGGCGCGATCCTCTCGCAGAAGACCCGCGAGAGGCTCAAGGACCACACGGTCGTGTTCCTCAACGTGGGCATGGCCGAGGGCGTGCGCCGCACCGGGTTGTCGTCCGCGCGCCCGCTGCTGTCCGGCGTGAACCCGCGCGCGACGTTCAAGGCGCTGCTCGACGCACGCCTGCCGCTGTACCGCGAGGTCGCGACGATCGAGGTGCTGACCGACGCCCTCGACCCCGAGCAGGTGACCGAAGCGGTGATCAAGGGAGCCACCGAATGACCGAGCCCGTGCGCATCCGAGTCGCCGCGGAGAAGCCCTACGACGTGACGATCGGCTGCGGCCTGCTCGGCGACATCGTGGAGCACCTCAAGGGCACCGCGAAGATCGCGATCATCCACCAGCCGACGCTGGCCGCCACGGCCGAGGTGCTGGTCGACGAGCTCAAGGCCGTGGGAGCCGACGCCCACCGCGTCGAGATCCCCGACGCCGAGGACGGCAAGGACCTCGCCGTCGCCGGCTTCTGCTGGGACGTGCTCGGCAAGATCGGCCTGTCCCGGCAGGACGTCGTCGTCGGCCTCGGCGGCGGCGCCGTCACTGACCTCGCGGGCTTCGTCGCCTCCACGTGGATGCGCGGCGTGCGCCTGGTGAACATCCCGACGACGCTGCTCGGCATGGTCGACGCCGCGGTCGGCGGCAAGACCGGCATCAACACCGACGCGGGCAAGAACCTAGTCGGCACGTTCTACGAGCCGGACGCCATCTTCGTCGACCTGGCGACCCTGGAAACGTTGCCGCGCAACGAACTCGTCGCGGGCATGGCCGAGATCGTGAAGGGCGGCTTCATCGCCGACCCGGTGATCCTCGACCTGATCGAGGCCGATCCCCAGGCCGCGTTGGATCCCGCCGGTGAGGTGCTCGCCGAGCTGGTCCGCCGCAAGATCCAGATCAAGGCCGACGTGGTGACGAGCGACCTGCGCGAGTCGTCCCTGCGCGAGATCCTCAACTACGGCCACACCCTGGGCCACGCCATCGAACGCCGCGAGCGCTACCGCTGGCGCCACGGCGCCGCCATCAGCGTGGGCCTGGTCTTCGCCGCCGAACTGGCCCGCCTTGCAGGCCGCCTCGACGACGAGACCGCCGACCGCCACCGCCGCGTCCTGGAACTGCTCGGCCTGCCGACCTCCTACGACCCGGACGCCCTCCCGCAGCTGATGGAGGGCATGAAGGTCGACAAGAAGAACAAGGCGGGCGTGCTCCGCTTCGTCGTGCTCGACGGCCTCGCCAAGCCGGGCCGCCTGGAGGGCCCGGACCCGGCCCTGATCGCGGCCGCCTACTCCGCGGTCGCCGCCGAGCCGCAGCAGGGTTCCGGAAAGGTGCTGCTGTGAAGGTCCTCGTCCTGAACGGCCCGAACCTCGACCGCCTCGGCACCCGCGAGCCGCTCATCTACGGCAGCACCACCCACGCGGACCTCGTCGAGATGTGCGTCGCCGAGGGCAAGGAACTCGGCTTCGAGGTCGAGGTCCGCCAGACCGCCCACGAGGGCGAGATGGTCGGCTGGCTGCACGAGGCCGCCGACGCCTCGATCCCGGTGGTGCTGAACGGCGCCGCCTGGACGCACTACTCGATCGCCCTGCGCGACGCGTGCTCGCAGCTGACCGCGCCGCTGGTCGAGGTGCACATCTCGAACATCCACCAGCGCGAGGAGTTCCGGCACCACAGCGTCGTCTCGGCGGTAGCGAACGGCGTGATCGTGGGGCTGGGCGTGGAGGGCTACCTGCTGGCGCTGCGCTGGCTCGCGCTCAAACAGAAGTAGCACGTGCTCGCCTCAGCCCGCTGACCAGCAGAACAGCCGCGATGGCCGTGAGCCCGAGCGCGGCTGCTCTCATGTCAGCCGAGTCCAGCCTGAACGCTGTCGTGGCGGTAGACCGCTTCCGGCCGGCCATCAGCAGGACGTCGCCGTGCACGTTGTGCATCTGCACGACAGAGGCGTTGTCACCGATCTCTGCTGAGAGGTTGTTGCGCATGCTGAAGTCGTCGGCCATTGCCGTCCTTTGCTGGGGTGTGACACGGGGGTACCTCAATGATTAGGTGCCAATTCCGCTCCAGCCAGCCCAGTTGATCGCCAATCTGTGGTCAGCTAGTGGACATTCGGTATCCGTGCGTTTGGACCCGTGCACACTGCAGGTGAGGGGTGAAGCCGGTAGCCCCCACGTTGACACGGGTTGAACCGGTGTTCCACGACGTTTGACAGGAGTTGCGCTCGTTGCTGCACCACGTCGAGCTGTGGGTTCCTGACCTGCCCCGCGCCGAAGCCACGTTCGGGTGGCTCTTCACCGAGCTCGGCTGGACCGAGCACCAGCGCTGGAACGTGGGCGTCAGCTGGAAACTCGACCACACCTACGTCGTGGTCGAGCAGTCCCCGGCCCTGACAGGTCCACACGATCGGATGAAAGCAGGCCTCAACCACCTGGCGCTGCACGCAGGCACGCGAGACGACGTCGACCGCCTGACCGAAGCAGCCCAGCACCACGGCTGGCACCTGATGTTCGCCGACGAACACCCGTTCGCGGGCGGCGAAGATCACTACGCCGCCTTCCTGGAGAACGAGGACGGCTTCGAGGTCGAGCTAGTGGCGGGCTGAGTCCTTCTGCGCGAGAAACCGGCCGAGCACCATCCCGAGCCCGGCCGGCGCCAGGATGAGCAGCGCCGTGAACGCCGCCCCGCCCGTCAGCGCGACCCAGAGCGCCTCCTGCCCGGTCTGGTCGACGAGCAGAGCCGACCCGATCACGCCCAGCGCACCGGCGAACGGGCCGGCGATCAGCGCGGCGATGAACCACTGCATGCCGCGCGAGGGCATGTCGCGCAGCGTGTCGACCGCGCCCCAGATCACCGCGGCGGCGATGAGCAACCCGATGGCGATGGGGCGGACCGACGTGGCTTCGGGGCTGCGCACGCCCACGGCCGCCACGCCCGTCTGCACGGCTCCGTGCAGGAGCCCCATCCACAACGCACGGACGAACCAAGGACGCATGCGGACAGCTTAGGACTGGCCGTACGCTGCGAGACATGTCGTCGTACGCCGCACGCCGCACCGCACTGCGTCAGGAGCTCCAGGCCACGGGCCTGGACGCGCTGCTCGTCACGAACCTTCTGAACGTCCGTTATCTGACGGGATTCACCGGATCGAATGCCGCTGTCCTGATCGACGCGACCGGCGACGACAAGTCGGTGTTCTGCACCGACGGCAGGTATCTCACGCAGTCGGCCAGGCAGGTGCCGGACCTCGAGCGGCTGATCGACCGGCCGTGTGACATCGCCCTCGCGCGGAAGGCCAAGGGCAAGCTCGGGTTCGAGAGCCACCACGTCACGGTCGACGGCCTCGAAGCGCTGAACCAGGCGGCCGAGAAGGCGGAGCTCACCAGGGCGAGCGGCCTGGTCGAGAAGCTGCGGCTGGTCAAGGACGAGATCGAGATCGAGGCGCTGCGCATGGCGTGCGCGGCGGCGGACCGGGCGCTGGCGGCGTTGATCGGGCACGGCGGGCTGCGGGCGGGGCGGACCGAGCGCGAGGTCGCGCGCGAGCTGGAGAGCCGCATGCTCGACCACGGTGCCGAGGGGCCGTCGTTCGCCTCGATCGTGGCGTTCGGCGCGAACTCGGCGGTGCCGCACCACTCGCCGACGGACGCGACGCTGCACGTGGGCGACTTCATCAAGCTCGACTTCGGGGCGCTCGTCGACGGCTACCACTCGGACATGACCCGCACGCTCGTGCTCGGCAAGCCCGCCGACTGGCAGGTCGAGCTGTACGACCTGGTCGCGCGGTCGCAGGCGGCCGGGCGCAACGCCCTGAAACCGGGCGTGCAGCTGAGCGACGTCGACCACGCGTCGCGCGAGGTGATCGAGAAGGCCGGGCACGGCGAGGAGTTCCTGCACGGCCTCGGGCACGGGGTCGGGCTGGAGATCCACGAGGCACCGGCGTTGTCCAAGGCGGGTGACGGTACACTTTCGGCCGGTATGGCGGTCACCGTCGAGCCCGGCGTCTACTTGTCGGGGCGGGGCGGAGTCCGCATCGAGGACACCCTCGTGGTACGCGAAAGCGGGCCGGAGCTCCTCACCCTGACCACGAAAGAACTCGTGGTCGTCTGACACCCCGTCCAATCACAGGAGAAATTCCACCGTGGCCACCACGAACGACCTGAAGAACGGCCTGGTGCTGAACCTCGACGGCCAGCTGTGGACCGTCACCGCGTTCCAGCACGTCAAGCCCGGCAAGGGTGGCGCCTTCGTGCGCACGACCCTCAAGCACGTGCTGACCGGGAAGGTCGTCGACAAGACCTTCAACGCGGGCACCAAGGTCGACACCGCCACCGTGGACAAGCGCGGCATGACCTTCCTCTACAAGGAGGGCACCGACTTCATCTTCATGGACGGCGACACCTACGACCAGATCCCGGTCTCGGCCGAGGTCGTCGGCGACGCCGCGAACTACATGCTGGAGAACCAGGAGGCGGTCGTCGCCACGCACGAGGGCGTGCCGCTGTTCGTCGAGCTCCCCACCTCGGTCGAGCTCGTGATCGAGCACACCGACCCCGGCCTGCAGGGCGACCGCTCCACCGGCGGCACCAAGCCCGCGCGGCTCGAGACCGGCGCCGAGATCCAGGTCCCGCTGTTCGTCACGACCGGCGAGAAGATCAAGGTCGACACCCGCGACGGCCGCTACCTCGGCCGCGTCAGCGACAAGTAATGGGCGCTCGCAGCAAGGCCCGCAAGCGCGCGGTCGACTTCCTCTACGAAGCCGACCTCCTCGGCAGCGACCCGGTGACGCTGCTGGCTTCGCGGGTCGGGTCCCCGGACGTGCCGCCGGTGAACGACTACACGGTGACGCTCGTCGAGGGCGTCACCGCGAACCGCGCGCGCATCGACGACCTCATCTCCGAACACGCCGAGGGCTGGACCCTGCAGCGCATGCCGGCGGTCGACCGCGCGGTCCTGCGCATCGGCCTGTACGAGCTGCTGTGGGCGGCCGACGTGCCGGACGCGGTGGCGATCGACGAGGCCGTGGAACTGGCCAAGGGCCTGTCCACGGACGACTCGCCGCGGTTCGTGAACGGCGTGCTGGGCCGGATCGCGGTGATCGCGGACCAGCTGCGCGCCGTTCTCTAGCTCCACCCCGGACGCCGGGGCTGGGCACTGGTCACGTGCCCAGCCCCGGCGTTCGCCTTCGCGTTCAGCAAGGCGGCACGTGGGGAACTGACGCAGCACCTGCCGCTGCTGGCCGGGTTCGCCGCCGGCGCCCTGCTGCCGTTCGAGATCGCGTACTGGGTGGGCTTCGCGTTGCCCGCCGGGCCTGTGCTCGGGCGCGTCCCAGCAAGATCGACCTCGTCCAGTGCCGTCGCCTACTGCGAGACCGACCTCAGCCAGGTGTTCGTGCAGGATCTGGAGCCATCGCGCGGACCAGGCTGGCGGAGTACGTCGGCCGACCGCGAGAGGAACTCGATGACTCAGGATCGCTCTTGGCGTAAGAGCAGCTACAGCAACGGCACCCCCGAGGGCGAATGCGTCGAGGTCTCGCTCGCCCACGACGCGCTCGTCCGCGATTCGAAGAACGTGGCCGGTGAGGTGCTGGCGTTCAGCACCTCGGCCTGGCGAGCGTTCGTCGCGAGCGTCTGACTCAGACGGCGGCCAGGAACTCCTCCCACGTGCGGGTGCCGCGGTCGCCGTCCAAGGTCAGGTTCTGCCCGCCCCGGTAGGCCTTCCCGGCCTTGCCCGGCAGCCGCACCGGCACGGTGAGCCGACGCTTGCCTGCCGTCGTGAGGTAGTCCCGCACCAGCTGCTTCATCTCGTAGACGGCAGGCCCAGCCAGATCCGCCACTCGTCCCGCAGGCGAGCCCAGCGCGAGCTGCACGATCCGCGCGGCCACGTCGCGGACGTCGACCGGCTGCAACCGCAGTCCCGGCACCGGCACGATCGGCAGCTTCGCGAGGCCGCGGACCATCGTGAGCGTCAGGTCGTGGAACTGGGCCGCCCGCAGGATCGTGAACGGGATGCCCGACGACGCGATCGCCTCCTCGCAGGCGAGCTTGGTGCGCAACCACGCGAGCGGCACGGTGTCCGCGCCGATCACCGAGATGTAGACGAAGTGGCGGACACCGGCGCAGCCCGCGAGCAGGTTGCGGGTCGCGATGTCGTCGCCCTTCTGCCCGCCCGCCAGGTGCACCACGACGTCGGCGTCGATCTGCGGAACCTCGGTCATCAGGTCGCAGACCAGGCCCGAACGCCTGCTGAGCACGACGACCTCGGCGCCGGTCGCGCGCAACAAGGGGACGACGTGCTTGCCGAGGGTGCCGGTGCCGCCGGTGACGAGGATCTTCATGATTACCCTCCAAGGGGGACGCTGGTGCCCGGTTGACCCGGCGGCGCCCGAGAACGTGACAGCGTGTGTGCCAGGCCACAGGGGGAAGTTGTGATCGCGCAGTTCGAGCAGGAACGCACACGGCTGAGGGCGATCGCCCACCGGATGCTCGGGTCGTTCGCGGAAGCCGACGACGCGCTGCAGGAAGCCTGGTTGAAAATCGAGCGAGCTGACACCAGCGAGGTCGAGAACCCGCAGGGCTGGCTGACCACGGTCGTCGCGCGGGTGTGCCTGAACATGTTGCGCGACAGGCGAGAGCACGCGTTCGAGATGCCGGACCCGGTGATCGACACCAGGGAGGAGCCCGAGCACCAGGCCGTCGCCAGGGACGAGGTCGGGCTCGCGATGCTGATCGTGCTCGACACCCTCAAGCCCGACGAGCGGCTGGCGTTCGTGCTGCACGACATGTTCGCGGTGCCGTTCGAGGACATCGCGCCGTTGATCGACAAGACGCCCGCCGCCACCCGTCAGCTCGCGAGCAGGGCGCGCAAACGGGTGCAGGACCGGCCGCAGCCGAACGTCGACCTGCCGAAGCAGCGGGAGGTGGTGAACGCGTTCCTCAAGGCGTCCAGGGAAGGCGACCTGGAGGGGCTCGTGTCGGTGCTGCACCCCGACGTGACGCTCAAGGCGGGCGACCTCGAGGTCATCGGCGGCCGTGCCGTGGCCGGGCGGGCCAGCACGTTCCGCCAGTACGCCACGATGGCCGAGATCCGGCCCGCGCTCATCGGCGGCGAGGCGGGGTTCGTCAGCCTGGTCGACGGTGTGCTGTTCTCGGCGATGGCGTTCACGGTGCGCGACGACAAGATCGTCGCGATCCACGTCATCCAGGACAAGGAGCAGCTCGCCGCGCTCGTGTCGTGAGCCACACCACGCGGAAAAGGTGACAGGACGGTGTCGCGGACCGGTGCGAACGTCTGCGGCATGAAGATCGTCGACGAGGACTGCCTCACCGAAACGCTGGAGTTCACCAGCACGTTCCAGGCCGTGGAGAAGCCATTGGAGGTCCTGCGGCGCAACCGGCTCGGTGGTGACACGCCACCGGTCAGGCTGCCGCAGGGCCAGGACCGGACGGTCGCGGGCGTGCGGGTCAGGGTGTTCACGCCGGACCACGTCGAGGGCGTCTACCTGCACGTTCACGGCGGCGGCTGGTCGTTCGGCTCTGCGGACGGGCAGGACGAGAGGCTGTGGCGGCTGGCGCGGGAGGCGCGGCTCGCCGTGATGAGCGTCGACTACCGGCTGGCCCCGGAGCACCCGTTCCCCGCCGGGCCTGAGGACTGCGAGGCGGTCGCGCGGTGGCTGGCCGAGCACGCCGAGGAGGAGTTCGGCACGAGCCGGGTGCTGATCGGCGGCGAGTCGGCGGGCGCCCACCTGAGCGTCCTGACCTTGCTGCGCGTGCCAGGGGTCTTCCGGGCGGCGAACCTCGTGTTCGGCGGCTACGACCTGTCGGCGCCGAAGACCGAGAGGCTGCAACGCACCTATGAGCTGTTCACGCCGGGAATGACCGCCGAGCAACGCCGTGATCCGGCGGTGTCGCCGTTGTACGCGGACCTGACCGGGGTGCCGCCCGCCCGGATCGTCGTCGGCGCCGAAGACCCGCTGCTGGACGACTCTCTCAACCTGGCCGAACGCTGGGCGGCGCCCGTGCGGCTCGGTGTCGTCGCGGGCGCGATGCACGGCTTCACGCTGCACGCGTTGACGATCACCGAACGCGAAGTGCGACGGGAGCGGGAGTTCTTGGCAGGATCGGGGTGGTGAACCGCACTGCCCGGCTGTACGCGCTGGTGGAGGAGTTGCGCGCGGCGGCACCGAGAGCGTTGACCGTCGCGGCGCTGGCCGCCCGGCTCGAAGTCAGCACCCGGACCGTGCAGCGCGATCTGCAGGCGTTGATGGAGACCGGCGTCCCGGTGCGGACCACGCCGGGACGGGGCGGAGGCTGGTCGATCGACCCGGCGATGACCCTGCCGCCGATCCACTTCACGCCGGACGAGGCAGCGGTGCTGGCCGCCGCGCTCGCCGGGGCCGACGGCTCGACCGCCGCCCGCACCGCGTTCCAGAAGATCGCGGCGGTGCTGAACGGTCCCGCGACCGCCGCGGCCGGTGACCTCGCGGCCCGCATCGTCGCACTGCCGTCGCGGACGGACGCCGGGGTCCGGGCGGCGGTCCACGAGGCGCTGGCCACGAACACGGTGCTGCGGCTGACCTACACCGACGCGGCCGGGCAGGACACCGAACGCGTGGTGGACCCCGCCGGGCTGCTCACCGCCGACGGCCGGTGGTACCTCATCGCCTGGTGCCGCACCCGGCGGGCGGGGAGGGGTTTCCGGCTGGACCGGATCACCTCGGCGACGCTCACCGGGGAGGACGCGCAGCGTCACGACCTGAGCGACCTGCTGCGCGGGTCGCTCGCCGCCGGCGCTGTGCGCCCCGCCACGCTGGATCCCCTGAATGCAGCAATGGCCCCCTCGACGTCCTCAGGGCGACTAACAGGACGTGAGGGAGCCACTGCTCCGAACGGGAAAGCTCAGTCTTCCTTCGCGGGACGGGCCTCGGGAGGCAGCACGCCCCAGTCGATGAGCTGCTCGGTCAGCTCACCCGGCGTCATGTCGTAGATGATCGCGAGCGAGCGCAGGTCCTCGGTGCGGATGGAGAGGACCTTGCCGTTGTAGTCACCGCGCTGCGACTGGATGGTCGCGGCGTAGCGGGCCAGCGGGCCGACCTTCTCGACCGGCAGCTGCTGGAGCCGTTCCAGGTTGATCACGATCTTGGTAGCCGGCTCGGCACCCGACGGCACGCGGCCCTCGGGCAGGAGCTCGGCGACGGGAACCCCGTAGAAGTCGGCCAGCTCGGCCAGCTTCTGCACAGTCACCGCTCGGTCACCGCGCTCGTACGAGCCGACGACCACGGCCTTCCAGCGACCGCCGGACTTCTGCTCGACGCCGTGCAGGGACAGGCCCTGCTGCTGGCGGATAGCGCGGAGCTTGGCCCCCAGCGCCTTGGCGTAGTCGCCCATGTGGCGGTTCTCCGTTCATTCGCCCCGTCAGCAGTACGGCGGTGCTGCGGGGAGGCTTAGATCGATACGCAGAGTAATGATTACTCGCCGTGGTCGACAGGTCAAGCTGATCTCAGGACGAGACGCGCGCCACGCGTGCGACACCACTCGGACGGCTGACCGTCCGTAGGTGATACGGTGCAGGTCAGCCCGGCTATAACCGGGTGTCCGACGTCCTTTAAGGACCCGTCCAGTGAGGCGGGGAAGGAGGTCCAGCCGTGGCGTCACGTCAACGTGGCGCGACGGATCCGGCCGGGGATCGCGAGATCCTGTCGGCTGGTGATGTCGCGCGCACTGTCGCCCGAATGGCCCATCAGATCATCGAGAAGACCGCTCTCGATGCACCGAGCGCACCCGACGTCGTCTTGATGGGTATTCCCAGCCGGGGTGCCCCTCTCGCGCGCCGTCTGGCCGCTAAGATCGCCGAATTTTCCGGCCGCCAGGTGCTCGAAGGCACCCTGGACATCACGCTCTACCGCGACGACCTGCGCAGAGGCCCCACGAGGCCGCTGGAGACGACGAAGCTGCCCGAGGGCGGCATCGACGACAAGCTCGTCGTGCTCGTGGACGACGTCCTGTTCTCCGGCCGCACCATCCGCGCCGCGCTCGACGCCCTGCGCGACCACGGCCGTCCCCGCGCGGTGCAGCTCGCCGTGCTGGTCGACCGCGGGCACCGGGAACTGCCGATCCGCGCGGACTACGTCGGCAAGAACCTGCCCACGTCCAAGACCGAGGACGTCGTCGTGATGCTGGACGAGTTCGACGGCCGCGACGGAGTGGTGCTGAAGTGAAGCACCTGCTCTCCACCGACGGTCTCGACCGCGACCAGGCCACCGCGATCCTCGACACCGCCGACCGGCTCAAGCAGGCGCTGCTCGGCCGCGAGGTCCGCAAGCTGCCGACGTTGCGCGGCCGCACCGTGATCACGATGTTCTACGAGAACAGCACCCGCACCCGGGTGTCGTTCGAGATCGCGGGCAAGTGGATGTCCGCGGACGTGATCAACGTCAGCAGCTCCGGTTCCAGCGTCAGCAAGGGCGAGTCGCTGCGGGACACCGCGCTCACGCTGCAGGCCGCCGGTGCGGACTGCGTGATCGTGCGGCACCCGGCGTCCGGTGCGGCGCACCGGCTCGCGGGCTGGCTCAGGCACACCAGCACGTCCGTGGTGAACGCGGGCGACGGCATGCACGAGCACCCGACGCAGGCGCTGCTCGACGCCGCCACGTTGCGCGACCGCCTGGGCAGCCTCGACGGCCGCCGCGTCGCGATCGTCGGCGACGTCCTGCACAGCCGGGTCGCCCGCTCGAACGTGCACCTGCTCACCGCGCTCGGTGCCGAGGTCACGCTCGTCGCACCGCCGACCCTCCTGCCCACGGGCGTGGAGAAGTGGCCCGTCACGGTCTCGCACGAGATCGACGCCGAGCTGCCGTCGCAGGACGCCGTGATGATGCTCAGGGTTCAGGCCGAGCGGATGCACGGCGGGTTCTTCCCGAGCTCGCGCGAGTACTCGATCGCCTACGGCCTCAACGAGCGCCGCCTGAAGCTGCTGCCAGAGCACGCCGTCGTGCTGCACCCCGGCCCGATGCTGCGCGGCATGGAGATCGCCTCCGTCGTCGCCGACAGCCCGCAGGCCGCCATCACCGAACAGGTCCGCAACGGTGTCCACGTGCGCATGGCCGTGCTGTACCACCTGCTTGCCCATGAGGAGGAAACCGCGTGAAACCCTTGCTGCTCAAGGGAGTTAGGCCCTACGGCGAGGGGGAACCGCAAGACATCTTGATCCGTGACGGCGTTATCGCCGAAGGTACGGACGAGAATGCGGAGGTCATCGAAGGCAACGGCGCGGTTCTGCTGCCCGGCTTCGTGGACCTGCACACCCACCTGCGTGAGCCGGGTCGTGAGGACACCGAGACCATCGAAACCGGTTCGCGTGCGGCCGCTCTGGGTGGCTACACCGCCGTTTTCGCGATGGCCAACACCGACCCGGTCGCCGACAACGCGGTGATCGTCGAGCACGTCGCCCGCCGCGGCAAGGAGGTCGGCCTCGTCGACGTCCACCCGGTCGGCGCAGTCACCGTCGGCCTCAAGGGCGAGAAGCTCGCCGAGCTCGGCACGATGGCGAACTCCAAGGCCAACGTCCGGGTCTTCTCCGACGACGGTCACTGCGTGCACGACCCGTTGATCATGCGCCGCGCCCTGGAGTACTCGAAGGCCCTGGGCGCCGTCATCGCCCAGCACGCCGAAGAGCCCCGCCTCACCATCGGCGCCCAGGCGCACGAGGGCGAGAACGCGTCCCGGCTCGGCCTGCAGGGCTGGCCGGCGGCCGCCGAGGAGTCGATCGTCGCCCGCGACTGCATCCTCGCGCAGCAGGTCGACGCGAAGCTGCACGTCTGCCACGTCAGCACCACCGGCACGGCCGACGTGCTGAAGTGGGCCAAGGCGCGCGGCACCAAGGTGTCCGCCGAGGTCACCCCGCACCACCTGATCCTGACCGACGACCGGCTGAGCACGTACGACCCGGTCAACAAGGTCAACCCGCCGCTGCGCACGCAGTCCGACGTCGACGCGCTGCGCCAGGCGCTCGCGGACGGCACCATCGACTGCGTCGCCACGGACCACGCCCCGCACGCGATCCAGGACAAGGACTGCGAGTGGTCGGCGGCCAGGCCGGGCATGCTCGGACTGCAGACCGCGCTGAGCATCGTCGTCGAGACGATGGTGAAGACCGGCCTGCTGGACTGGCGCGGCGTCGCGCGGGTGATGAGCGAGAAGCCCGCCGAGATCGCCGGTCTCACCGACCAGGGCCGTCCGATCGCCGTCGGTGAGCCTGCGAACCTCGTGCTGGTCGACCCGGACGCGACGTGGACGGTGAACGGCGCGGAGCTCGCGAGCATCGCGGGCAACACCCCGTTCGAGGGCATGGAGCTGCCCGGCGCGGTGACGGCGACCATCTTGCGTGGCCGGGTCACCTCGCTGGCGGGAAGGATTGCGGAATGACCCGCATCTTGCTCGTCCTGCTGGTTTTCGCGTTCTTCGCGTTGTGCGTGTACGGCATGTGGCACGGCTGGAAGCGACGCCAGGCGAAGCAGGCCGACCTGCCTCCGTTCCCGGCCCGGCCGGAAACCCTGGGCACGCCGAAGCTGGAGACCACGGGCGTCTACATCGGAACGACGAACGCGGGCAACTGGCAGGACCGCATCCAGGTCGGCGACATCGGCCACCGCGCGGAGGCCACGCTGAGCCTCGTGCCGGAAGGCGTCGCGATCGACCGGACCGGTGCCTCGCCGATCTTCATCCCCGCCGAGTCCATCCGGGACGCCCGTACCGACCGCGGGCTCGCCGGGAAGGTCATGTTCAGCGAAGAGGGTTTGCTGGTGGTCCAGTGGGAGAACCAGGGCCACCTGTTCGACACCGGTTTCCGCGGTGACGACAAAGAGGTTTATGAGGAATGGGTACAGGCACTCGTGGGAGGCAAGGCGTGACGAACGCGGCATTGGTGCTGGAAGACGGTCGTGTCTTCCGCGGTGAGGCGTACGGAGCGACCGGCCGCACACTCGGCGAGGTCGTGTTCTCCACGGCCATGACCGGATACCAGGAAACCCTGACCGACCCCTCCTACCACCGCCAGATCGTGGTGCAGACCGCGCCGCAGATCGGCAACACCGGCTGGAACGACGAGGACGACGAGTCGTCGAAGATCTGGGTCGCCGGCTACGTGGTCCGCGACCCCGCGCGCACGCCGTCGAACTGGCGGTCCAAGCGGGGCCTGGACGAGGAGCTCGCGAACCAGGGCGTCGTCGGCATCGCCGGTCTCGACACCCGCACGCTGACCCGCCACATCCGCGAGCAGGGCGCGATGCGCGCCGGTGTGTTCTCCGGTCAGGAGCTCACCGACGAGGCGTCGATGATCGAGCAGGTCAAGGCGTCGGCGCAGATGATCGGCGCGAACCTCGCGGTCGACGTCACCACGGACAAGCCGTACGTGGTCGAGGCGATCGGCGAGAAGAAGTTCACCGTCGCGGCGCTCGACCTGGGCATCAAGTCGAACACGCCGCGGATGATGGCCGCGCGCGGCATCGAGGTGCACGTCCTGCCGCTGACCAGCACGTTCGAGGACATCCTGGCAGTCAGCCCGGACGGGTTGTTCCTCTCCAACGGCCCCGGTGACCCGGCGACGCAGGACCACGCGATCGCGCTGACGAAGGAGGCGCTGGGCCGCAAGCTGCCGCTGTTCGGCATCTGCTTCGGCAACCAGATCCTCGGCCGCGCGGTCGGCCGCGGGACGTACAAGATGCGCTACGGCCACCGCGGCATCAACATCCCCGTGATCGACGTGGCCACCGGCAAGGTCGCCATCACCGCGCAGAACCACGGGTTCGCGCTGGAGGGCACGCCCGGCGAGGAGTTCACCTCCGAGTTCGGCCGCGCCGTGCTGTCGCACTACTGCCCCAACGACGGCACCGTCGAGGGCGTCCGGTTGCTCGACGCCCCGGCGTTCTCCGTGCAGTACCACCCAGAGGCCGCGGCAGGTCCGCACGACGCCGCGCCCCTGTTCGACGAGTTCGTGACGCTGATGAAGGATGCCCGCTGATGCCGAAGAGGACTGATCTCAAGCACGTTCTGGTCATCGGTTCCGGGCCGATCGTCATCGGTCAGGCGTGCGAGTTCGACTACTCCGGCACCCAGGCGTGCCGGGTGCTGCGGGAGGAGGGCATCAGGGTCAGCCTGGTGAACTCCAACCCGGCGACGATCATGACCGACCCCGAGTTCGCCGACGCCACCTACATCGAGCCGATCACGGCCGAGTTCGTGGAGAAGGTCATCGCGCAGGAACGCCCGGACGCCGTGCTGGCGACCCTGGGCGGCCAGACGGCGCTGAACACCGCCATCGCGTTGCACGAGCGCGGGGTGCTGGAGAAGTACGACGTCGAGCTGATCGGCGCGAACGTCGACGCGATCCAGCGCGGCGAGGACCGCCAGATGTTCAAGGACATCGTGCGCAAGATCGGCGCCGAGGTCCCGCGCTCGGCCGTCTGCAAGACGATGGACGAGGTCCGCGAGACGGTCGCCGAGCTCGGCCTGCCGGTCGTCATCCGCCCGTCGTTCACCATGGGCGGCCTGGGTTCCGGCATGGCGCACACGCCCGACGAGCTGGAGCGGCTGGCGTCGATCGGCCTGGAGGAGTCTCCGGTCACCGAGGTGCTCATCGAGGAGAGCGTGCTCGGGTGGAAGGAGTACGAGCTCGAGCTCATGCGCGACCGCAACGACAACGTGGTCGTCATCTGCTCGATCGAGAACATCGACCCGATGGGCGTGCACACCGGCGACTCGGTGACGGTCGCGCCCGCGATGACACTGACCGACCGCGAGTACCAGCACATGCGCGACGTCGGCATCCAGGTCATCCGCGAGGTCGGCGTCGACACCGGTGGCTGCAACATCCAGTTCGCGATCCACCCGCAGAACGGCCGCATGGTCGTCATCGAGATGAACCCGCGCGTGTCGCGGTCCTCGGCGCTGGCGTCCAAGGCGACCGGCTTCCCGATCGCCAAGATCGCCGCGAAGCTCGCCATCGGTTACACGCTCGACGAGATCCGCAACGACATCACGGGGGAGACCCCGGCGTCGTTCGAACCGACGCTCGACTACGTGGTCGTGAAGGCGCCGCGGTTCGCGTTCGAGAAGTTCCCCGGCGCGGACCCGACGCTGACGACCACGATGAAGTCGGTCGGCGAGGCCATGTCGATCGGCCGCAACTTCGTCGAGGCGCTCGGCAAGGCGCTGCGTTCGCTGGAAACGAAATCGGTCGGTTTCTGGACCCAGCCGGACCCCGAGGGCACTACGCTCGAATCCGTCCTGGCACAACTGAATCGCGGTCACGACGGCCGCCTGTACACGGTCGAGCGCGCCCTCCGGCTCGGTGCGTCCATTGAGGACGTTCACAAGGCGTCGGGGATCGACCCGTGGTTCATCGAGCAGATCGCCTGGCTCGGCCAGTTGCGCACGGAGCTTCTCGAGGCTCCGGTGCTCGACGAGTCGTTGCTGCGCAAGGCGAAGCGCGCTGGTCTCTCCGACCGGCAGATCTCCGTGCTGCGGCCGGAGCTCGCCGGTGAGGACGGCGTGCGCGCGCTGCGGCACCGCCTGGGCGTGCGGCCGGTCTACAAGACGGTCGACACCTGCGCGGCGGAGTTCAAGTCGGAGACGCCGTACCACTACTCCGCGTACGAGCTCGACCCGAACGCCGAGTCCGAGGTGGCGGAGCAGCGGGAGAAGCCGAAGGTGCTGATCCTGGGCTCCGGTCCGAACCGCATCGGGCAGGGCATCGAGTTCGACTACTCGTGCGTGCACGCGGCGATGGCGTTGCGCGAGGCCGGGTACGAGACCGTCATGGTCAACTGCAACCCGGAGACCGTGTCGACCGACTACGACACGTCCGACCGCCTGTACTTCGAGCCGCTGACGTTCGAGGACGTGCTGGAGGTCGTGCACTCCGAGCAGCGTTCCGGCGAGGTCGCGGGTGTGATCGTCCAGCTCGGCGGCCAGACGCCGCTGGGCCTGGCGCAGCGCCTGGCCGACGCCGGTGTGCCCGTGGTCGGCACCTCGCCCGAGGCGATCCACCTCGCCGAGGACCGCGGCCAGTTCGGCAAGGTGCTCACCGACGCCGGTCTGCCCGCGCCGAAGTTCGGCACGGCCACGTCGTTCGACGAGGCGAAGGAGATCGCGGACGAGATCGGCTACCCGGTCCTCGTGCGACCGTCCTACGTGCTCGGTGGCCGCGGCATGGAGATCGTCTACGACGAGGAGTCGCTGTCGGGCTACATCGCCCGCGCGACCGAGGTGACGCCAGAGCACCCGGTGCTGGTCGACCGGTTCCTCGACGACGCCATCGAGATCGACGTCGACGCGCTGTGCGACGGCCAGGAGGTCTACATCGGCGGCGTGATGGAGCACATCGAGGAAGCCGGTGTGCACTCCGGCGACTCCTCGTGCGCGCTGCCGCCGATCACGCTGGGCGCCTCCGACATCGAGAACGTCCGCCGCTCCACCGAGGCGATCGCGCGCGGCATCGGCGTGAAGGGCCTGCTGAACGTCCAGTACGCGCTCAAGGACGACGTGCTGTACGTCCTGGAGGCGAACCCGCGTGCGTCGCGCACGGTGCCGTTCGTGTCCAAGGCGACCGCGGTCTCGATGGCCAAGGCCGCCAGCCGGGTCATGCTCGGCGCCACGATCGCGGAGCTGCGCGAGGAGGGCATGCTGCCGGCCACCGGCGACGGCGCCCGGCTGCCCGAGCACGCGCCGGTCGCGGTCAAGGAAGCCGTCATGCAGTTCCACCGCTTCCGCACGCCGGAGGGCCACGGCGTCGACTCGCTGCTGGGCCCGGAGATGAAGTCCACCGGCGAGGTCATGGGCATCGACTCGTCGTTCGGCAAGGCGTTCGCGAAGTCGCAGACGGCCTCCTACGGCTCGCTGCCGACGTCGGGCAAGGTGTTCGTGTCGTTCGCGAACCGCGACAAGCGCGCGATGATCTTCCCGGTGAAGCGCCTGGCGGACCTGGGCTTCCAGATCCTCGCCACGTCCGGCACCGCGGAGGTCCTCAAGCGCAACGGGATCGACTGCACCGAGGTGCGCAAGCACTTCGAGGGCGACGGCAACGTCGTCGACATGATCCTGGCCGGCGAGATCGACATGATCTTCAACACGCCGTACGGCAACAGCGGCCCCCGTGTGGACGGGTACGAGATCCGCACCGCCGCTGTGGCGAAGGACATCCCGTGCGTCACCACGATCCAGGGCGCTGCCGCGGCCGTGCACGGCATCGAGGCGCTCATCCGGGGTGACATCGGGGTGCAGCCGCTGCAGGCGCTCCAGGCGTCGCTGAGGGAGGGCGCGTGATCTTCGGCGAGAGGCTCGCGAAGGCCGTCGAGGCGCACGGACCTCTGTGCGTCGGGATCGACCCGCACCCGTCGCTGCTGGACGCCTGGGGTCTCTCGCGCACCGCGGAGGGCCTCGAACGGTTCGCTCTGACGGCCGTGGAGGCGTTCGGCGGCAAGGTCGCGATGGTGAAGCCCCAGGCGGCGTTCTTCGAGGCCTACGGGTCTCGTGGGCTCGCCGTGCTGGAACGGGTGATCGCCGAGCTGCGCGACTCCGGCACGCTGGTGCTGGTGGACGCCAAGCGCGGCGACATCGGCTCGACCATGGCCGCCTACGCCGAGGCCTACCTCGGCGACGGCTCGCCGCTGGCCGGTGACGCCGTGACGCTGTCGCCGTTCCTCGGCTTCGGCTCGCTGCAGCCCGCGCTGGACACGGCGCGGGCGACCGGCCGCGGGGTGTTCGTGCTGGCGCTCACGTCGAACCCGGAGGGTGCCGAGGTCCAGCGGTCGGTTGCTCCGGACGGGCGAACCGTGGCCCAGACGATCATCGATTTCGCCACCGCTCGGAATTCCGGCATTTCCCCGTGCGGCGATGTTGGACTCGTCGTGGGTGCCACGATCGGGGAAACGGATGTGGACCTCGCGGGGTTCAACGGCCCGATCCTGGCCCCCGGTTTCGGCGCTCAGGGCGGCTCGGTGGCTGATCTAAAACGGCTCTTCGGCCCCGACATGCGCAACGTCTTTCCGACTTCTTCACGAGATGTTCTCAGGCATGGCCCGGACGTATCGTCGCTGGTCAGAGCCGTGCGAAGGGTCCAGGAGAGCCTCTGAGCGCCCGCCGCGCCACAACTTTTGAGTGTGGCGCGCTCACCTGGGCAAACATGTGTTGGTAGGGTCCAGCCCACCGGCTGCCCCGCTGGTCACCGGCCTCATAGCACACCTCGCGTGTGGGACGAGTCGCCGGTGGCGGTGATCAGGCCGTCGGAGGGTGTTGGTACTACTACCACCCGCCGCATCACTCATGGCCGCTGAAGATTTACCTGACTGGGTCACGTTGTCCCCAGGCAATTGCGGTCGGTACGGTCGCGGCACCGATCCGAAAAGAATCCACACCACGGAGGAAATCGTGGCTCTTCCCCAGCTTACCGAGGAGCAGCGAGCCGCAGCGCTGGAGAAGGCTGCTGCCGCTCGTCGCGCTCGGGCTGAGCTCAAGGAGCGCCTCAAGCGCGGCGGCACGACCCTGACGGACGTGCTCAAGGCCGCCGAGAGCGACGAGGTCCTGGGCAAGATGAAGGTGTCCGCGCTGCTCGAGGCCCTGCCGGGCGTCGGCAAGGTGCGCGCGCAGCAGATCATGGAGCGCCTCGAGATCGCTCCGAGCCGCCGCCTGCGCGGTCTGGGTGACCGCCAGCGCAAGGCCCTGCTCTCCGAGTTCAGCGGAGAGTGAGTGACACCGGGACGGGGGCGGGCACTGCCCGCTCCCGTCTCACCGTCCTGTCCGGGCCGTCGGGCGTCGGCAAGTCCAGCGTCCTGGCGGAGCTGCGCAAGCAGCAACCCGATGTGTACTTCTCCGTCTCGGCGACCACCAGGAAGCCGAGGCCGGGCGAGGTCGACGGGGTGCACTACCACTTCGTCGACCGAGAGAAGTTCCAGCAGATGGTCGACGCCGGCGAGTTCCTCGAACACGCCGAGTTCGCAGGCAACTGCTACGGAACTCCCCGCAAACCAGTCGAGGAAGCCCTGGCCTCCGGCCGGCCCGCTCTGCTGGAGATCGAACTGCAGGGAGCGCGGCAGGTCCGCGTGGCCATGCCGGACGCCCAGCTGGTGATGCTGATGCCCCCGTCCTGGGAGCATCTGGTCGACCGGCTGACCGGGCGCGGCACCGAGGACCCGGCGGTGGTCGAGCGCAGGCTCGCCATCGCCCGTGAGGAACTCGCGGCCGAAAAGGAGTTCGACGAGGTCGTCGTGAACGCCGACGTGAAGTCGGCGGCCGCCGACTTGCTATCCTTGATGGTCGGACCACGAATCTCAGGAGTTTGAGAGTGATCACCCACACCGAGCTCGGTCATCTGACCGGTTCTCCGGAGGGCATCACCAACCCGCCGATCGACGACCTGCTTGAGCAGGTGAGCTCGAAGTACGCGTTGGTGATCTACGCAGCTAAGCGTGCCCGCCAGATCAACGACTACTACGCGCAGCTCGGCGAGGGCCTGCTCGAGTACGTCGGCCCGCTCGTCGAGCCGGGCCCGCGTGAGAAGCCCCTCTCGATCGCTCTTCGCGAGATCCACGCGGGTCTCCTCGAGCACACCGAGGGCGAGTGAGTTCCGCGTCCTCTGACGCTGATGCCCCCACCAAGCCCAGGATCATCCTGGGTGTCGGCGGGGGCATCGCTGCGTACAAGGCCTGTGAGGTCCTCCGCCGCCTGACCGAGTCCGGCCACTCCGTGCGGGTCGTCCCGACCGAGGGCGCGCTCAAGTTCGTGGGCGCCGCCACCTTCGAGGCGCTGTCCGGTCAGGTCGTGACGGCCGACCCGTTCGACGACGTGCACGAGGTGCCGCACGTCAAGCTCGGGCAGAACGCCGACCTCGTCGTGGTCGCCCCGGCGACGGCGAACATCATCGCGAAGGCCGCCCACGGCCTCGCGGACGACCTGCTGACGAACACGCTGCTGACCGCGCGCTGTCCGGTGCTGCTGGTCCCGGCCATGCACACCGAGATGTGGGAGCACCCGGCCACCCAGCACAACGTCGGGCTGCTGCGATCCCGCGGTGTCGTCGTCGCGGAACCCGCGAGCGGCCGCCTGACCGGCAAGGACACCGGCAAAGGTCGCCTGCCCGACCCCGCAGAGATCGTCGAACTCGCCCGGTTGTTGCTGGTGCGCCCCGACGCTCTGCAGCGGACACTGGAGGGCGTGCACGTCGCGATTTCGGCCGGCGGTACGCGTGAGCCCCTCGATCCGGTGCGCTTCCTCGGGAACCGCTCGTCCGGCAAGCAGGGCTATGCCCTCGCCAGGGTCGCGGCGCAGCGGGGTGCCAGGGTGACGCTGGTCGCGGGCAACACCGCGGATCTCTCGACTCCCGCTGGAGTCGACCTGATCCGGGTCGGCTCCGCGGTCGAGCTGCGCGACGTGATGCACAAGGTCTCGGCCGACGCGGACGTGGTCGTGATGGCCGCCGCGGTGGCCGACTTCCGGCCCGTGACGCCGGCCGGACACAAGATCAAGAAGACGTCCGCCGACCCCGACCCGATCACGCTGACGAAGAACCCCGACATCCTCGCGGAGCTCGTTTCCGCACGTCGGGAGGGTCAGGTGATCGTCGGGTTCGCCGCGGAGACGGGCGATGAGACGACGTCGGTGCTCGACTACGGGCGGGCGAAGCTCAAGCGCAAGGGCTGCGACCTCCTCGTGGTGAACGCGGTCGGCGACGGCAAGGCGTTCGAGCAGGAGGACAACGCCGGCTGGCTGCTGTCCGCCGACGGCGCCGAGACCCCTATCCCACATGGTTCGAAAGCGCAACTGGCGTCCGTCGTGTGGGACGCGGTTACCGCCCGTTCGACTGATTCTCAATAAGCTCTACCTAAGCTTTCACCGACGTCATGTCCAGCGAACAAGGAGTGTCCGTGAGCCAGCACAGCAGCAGGCTGTTCACCAGTGAGTCGGTGACCGAGGGACACCCCGACAAGATCTGCGACGCGATCAGCGACTCGATCCTCGACGCGCTGCTGGCGAAGGACCCGCGCTCCCGCGTCGCGGTGGAGACGTTGGTCACCACAGGGCAGGTCCACGTCGCGGGTGAGGTCACCACGGAGGCCTACGCCGACATCCCCACGATCGTCCGCGAGAAGATCCTGGAGATCGGCTACGACTCGTCCCAGAAGGGCTTCGACGGCAACTCGTGCGGCGTGAACGTCGCCATCGGGTCCCAGTCGCCGGACATCGCCCAGGGTGTCGACGTCGCGTTCGAGAACCGCGTCGAGGGTGCCGCCGACGAGATCGACAAGCAGGGTGCGGGCGACCAGGGCCTGATGTTCGGGTACGCGTGCACCGACACGCCCGAGCTCATGCCGCTGCCGATCGCGCTCGCGCACCGGCTCTCGCGCCGCCTGACCGCGGTCCGCAAGGACGGCACCGTTCCGTACCTGCGTCCGGACGGCAAGACCCAGGTCACCATCGAGTACGCGGGCGACCAGCCCGTCCGCCTCGACACGGTCGTCGTCTCCACGCAGCACGCCGACGGCATCGACCTCGAGAAGCTCCTCGGCGTCGACATCCGCCAGCACGTCGTCCAGCCCGAGATCGACGAGCTGGGCCTCGACACGTCCAACGTGCGGCTGCTGACCAACCCGACCGGCCGCTTCGTCATCGGTGGCCCGATGGGCGACGCGGGCCTGACCGGCCGCAAGATCATCGTCGACACCTACGGCGGCATGGCCCGCCACGGTGGTGGCGCGTTCTCCGGCAAGGACCCGTCGAAGGTCGACCGCTCCGCCGCGTACGCGATGCGCTGGGTCGCCAAGAACACCGTCGCGGCGGGCCTCGCCACCCGCGTCGAGGTCCAGGTCGCCTACGCGATCGGCAAGGCCGCCCCGGTCGGTCTGTTCGTCGAGACGTTCGGCACCGAGACGGTCGACCCGCAGAAGATCCAGCAGGCGATCACCGAGGTCTTCGACCTCCGCCCGGCCGCGATCATCCGCGACCTCGACCTGCTCCGCCCGATCTACGCCCCGACCGCCGCGTACGGCCACTTCGGCCGCACCGACGTCCAGCTGCCCTGGGAGTCGACCGACCGCGCCGACGACCTGCGCTCCGCCGCCGGCGCCTGATCAGGTCCGCTCGAACGGCCCGCTTCCCTTCGGGGAGGCGGGCCGTTTCGCGTATTTCCCGCTGTCTCCCGGTCTCCGCAGTGCGTGGGGGAGGACCACCTGCGCGGGGTGCCGCGGCCGTTGGACGTCGAGCTGCCGCGCCTGCGACTCGTCGACCGGCTGCGCCAGCGCTGGTGCCGCCCGGTCACGCTGGTCGTCGCCGGTCCCGGTTTCGGCAAGACCACGGCACTGGCGCAGGCGGTGCGGGCGAACCTCCTCGATCCCCGCGGCATCGACGTCTGGATGACCTGCGGCCCCGGCCACGAGAACGCGAGCAGCCTGGCCGCGGCGATCCTGGACGCTCTCGCCGTCGATCACGGTCCGGCGCCGGGCACCGGGGACGTCGTCGCCGCCCTGCGCCGGCGAGCCCCGCTGGACGTGTGCCTGCTGCTGGACGACGTCCACGAGATCCCCGGCGGCTCACCGGGAGCCGAGCTGCTGGGCACCCTCGCCAGGACCCTCCCAGACACCGCGCACCTGGTGCTGTCCGGCCGGCGGGTCGGCCTCCCGCTGGCCCGCAGGGAAGCGGCGGGCGAGGTGGCCACGATCGGGGCCGGCGACCTGGCCTTCACCGACGCCGAGACGGCGGCGCTGGCCAGCCGGTTCGGCCGTGACCTCACCGAGGACCTGCGCGGCTGGCCCGCGCTCATCAGGCTGTCGCTGAGCGCCGGGCCGGCGGCGTCGTGGCGCTACGCGGCGGAGGAGGTCCTCAGCCGCGTGTCGGACGAGGCGCGGACGGCGCTGGCCGCCCTGGTGGCGCTCGGCTGCGCGACCGTGGACGAGGTGGGCGCGGTCGCCGAGGCACCGGTGCGGCTCGAGCACCTCGTCCGGTCGGTGCCGCTGATCGACCGGCTCGACGACGGCCGCTATCGAGCGCACGACCTGTGGGCGAGCATGGTCCCGACCGACCACCTGCGGGCCAGGGCGGTCGAGGTGTTGTCCGCACGGGGAGAGCTGGCCGGTGCCGGCCGGGTGGCGTGCCGGGCGCAGGACTGGGGCCTGCTCGCGCGCCTCGCCGTCGAGCTCGTCCGGACCACGCTGTCGGTGCTGCCCTGCGCGACCGCCGAGCGGTGGCTCGCCGCGGTGCCGGCCCAGCACGTGGACGAGCCCGCGTTCCTGCTGCTCAAAGCCGCCGTCAGGCACGCGATCGACTTCACCGATCCGTCGATCGACCGCCTGGTCGACCGGGCCTGCACGCGGATGCTCGGCACCGGCGACCACGACGGCGCGGCGGTGGCACTCGGCCAGGCCGTGATCACCGCGCATTCCAGGGGTGACCTCGTCCGGCTGGCCCAGGTGGCGCACCGCGCGCAGCAGCTCGACGTCGACTCGCCCGTGCTGCGACTGCTGCGGCACAGCACGGCGGCGGTGCTCGCCGAGCTCTCCGGTGACCCGGAGGAGGCCCTGACCCATCTCGCCCAAGCACCGGTGACCGAGGTGCCCAAGGCGCTCGCGGTGTCCACGACGCGGTTCCACGTCCACTGCCTGGCCATGTGCGGGCGCGGGCGGGAGGCGGCGGAACTGGCCGAGCGGATGCTCGACGACGACCTCGCCCGCCGTCACGCCGCCGCGGCGCGCTGGTTCGACGGCCAGGCCGTCGAGTTCCACGGGGACGACCCCGACAGCACAGCGCGCGGTGAGTTCGTGGCGCGTGCTCTGCACACCGTCATCGCCGCGTCGTACGGCGAGGTCACCACCGAACTGCCCGCTGAGCAGGACAACCCGCGCGACGCGGTGCTGGCCTGCGCGTCGCACGCGGCGGTCGCGGTCACCCGCGGCGACGAAGACCGGGCCCGCGACGTGTACAAGCAGCACCTGGCCAGGTGGCCCGCGGACATCAAGGTCGCCGAACGGCACCTGCGCCGGTTCCTGACGCTGGGCTACGTGCTGAGCGACGAGCTCAGGGAACGCTGGGACAGCGCGGATCTGGGTCCGTCGCACCGCAACGCACGGGAGGCGGGCCGCGCGTTCGTCCGAGCGCGGTGCGGTGATCTCCCCGCGCATCTGCCGGAGGAACACGCCTTCTGCTTCCTGCCGTTGCCGTGGTCGGTCGAACTGGCCGCCCGCCTGGCCGCGGCGGGAAGGACGGCACTGGGCACCTGGCTGGCTGATCGCGTCGGGCCAGCGGTGCACCGCCGGTTCCGGGAACTCGCTCGCGACCCGGACCTCGCCGCCGGAGCCACCCGGTTGCTCGCGACGGTGCCCACTCCGCCCGGCCAGCCGCTCGGCATCGAGGTGCTCGGGCCGATGCGGGTCACCCGCGACGGTGTCCCGGTGGACGCGCCGGAACTGCGCCGCGTGCGGGTCCGCCAGCTGCTGGGCCTGCTCGTGCTGCGTCCGGTGCTGAGCAGGGAGCAGGCGATGGACCTGCTGTGGCCCGGCCTCGATCCCGCCAGCGCGGCCAGGAACCTGCGCGTGACGATGACCCACCTGCGCCGGTTGCTCGAGCCCGGTCGCGCCGGCGGTGAGGCCAGCTACTGCCTGCGTGGCGACGGCGACACCGTCCGACTCGTGCGGGGCGGCTTGCTGACCGCGGACCTCTGGTCGTTGCGGGAACTCGGCGACGCGGACCAGCTGGACCAGGCGGTCGCGCTGTGGCGTGGCGAGCCGCTGCCGGACCTGGTGGACGTCTGCGAGGCCGAGATCGCCGAGGTGCGCGCCCAGCACGTCCGCAACCTGCTGGCGCTGGGCGAACTCCGGCTCGTCACCGGGGATCCGGTGCAGGCGTGGCGACTGGCCGACCGCGCGCTGGCGCTGGAACCGTTCGAACCGCGCGGGCACCGGCTGGCGCTGGCCGCGGCGCTGCGCGCACGGAATCCACAAAGGACTGTCCAGACCCGTGCGCGCGTGCTCGACTCGTTGCGGCAGCTCGGTGTCAGACCCGACCCCGCCACGGAGATCCTGCTGCGGCAGTCGGTCAGCAGCTGAACTGGACCTCGGTGGAAGGCGTGCAGAAGTCGAGGCCGGCCTCACCGTCGCCGCCGTCGACGCCGACGTTGCCGGACAGCAGGTCCATCCCGTCGCCGCCGCGCATCCTGTCGTCGCCGGGTTCGCCGTGGACGGTGTCGTGGTCGGGGCCGCCGTCGACCTTGTCGTCGCCGCGACCGGCGCAGATCAGGTCGTTGCCGCTGCCGCCGTGGATGGTGTCGTCGTCGTCCAGGCCGATGATGATGTCGTTGCCGTCGAGGCCCCAGATCTCGTCCACGAAGGGGCTGCCCAGGATCACGTCCGGCATCGGGGTGCCGACGATGACGCCGGAGCCGACGATCGTGGGCACGGCGTTGTAGCAGTCCGCGATCGTCGGTCTGTTCTGGAACTCCGGCGGGACCTCGTCCGCTGAGGCGACACCGGCGGTGCACAGGCCGATGGCGAGTCCTGCGGCGGCAATGCGGAGTTTCATGGTTGTCCTCCCTTGTCCGTGTGGTGCCTACGGATCGAGGGTCACAACCGGGCGTTGCCCGAACGCTAACCGGAGCGAGCCATGTCGCGTTCCACGGCGGGGATCGGCGCCCCGATCTCGGTGCGGATCGCCGCCGCCTCCGTGCGCAACGACGGGGTGTGCGTGACGTCCGCCAGCGCCTCCAGCACGCTCGCCTCCCGCCAGCGGTCGCCGAGCTCGCGGTGCAGGGTGAGGCTGCGTTCCAGCAACGAGCGGGCGGCCGCGGGGTTGCCGGTGCCGTGCTCGACGACGCCGAGCAGGTTGAGCGCCCAGGCGATGCCCTCCTTGAACTCCAGTTCGCCGAACGTGTCCAGGGCTTCGTCCAGCAGCGTCCTCGCTTTGGCCGGCTCGCCCCGGTACCACGCCACCGCGCCCAGATAGGCGAGCGACGACGTGGCTCCGCGTCGATCACCCAGATCTCGCAGTGACTTCAGTGATGCCTGAAGATCGGCCTCGGCGACGGCGAGATCACCGGCGAGCCAGGACGTGGCTCCGGCGAGTTGTTGTGCGTAGGCGGCATTCACGGGGTTGGATGCGCGCGCTGCCTCCTGATAGTGGTGCAACGCCGTGTCGTAGTAGCCGCGTTCCCGTGCGACCGAACCCAGCAGCCGGTGCAGCCGTCCGGCCAGCGACGGATCGGCTTCCAGGCCGTCACGGGCGTGGCGGACCGCCTCCGAGTAGTCGCATTCGAGCAACGCCAGCGTTGCCGCGGACGCCAAAGCCTTGCCGCGCAACGGTCCTGAGCCCCTGAGGGCCATCCTGAGCCATTGGCGGCCTTCGCGGTAGTTGCCGGTGCGGTGCCAGTAGCGGTTCAGCGCGACGACGAGGCGCAGCATCTTGCCGGTGTCGCCGGTCTTCGTGAACCAGTCCATGGTGCGCTGGAGGTTGGCGTGCTCGACCCGCAGCGCGTCGAGCAGCGTTCCCGTCGGGTCGGCTTCGGCGCGTTCGGCCAGGCGCAGGAAGAAGTCGGCCGCGCGGCCGTGTGCGTCGGAGCGTTGTTCCAGGGCGAACGCGTGGACGGTTTCCAGCATGGAGAAACGGGTTTCGCCGGCGGTCCGGGACACCCGCACGAGCGACTTGGCCACCAGGCCCGTCAGCGCGTCGAGCGTGCCCGCGAGTGCCTCGACCAGGTCGGCGGGGAAGCCGCCCGCGCACACCGCGAGATCGGCGAACAGCGTGCGTTCCGAGGACGTCAGCAGGTCGTGGCTCCACGCGATCGCCGCGCGCAACGGCCCGAGCAGGCCGAACCGGTCGCGCAACCGGCGCACGATCTGGGCGGGGGTGAGGACGGACGTGCGGGCCGCTGCCAGTTCCAGGGCCAGCGGCAGGCCGTCCAGCGCCGCGCAGAGCTGGGCGATCGCGGGGGCGTCCGCGTCGGTGTAGTGGTGGGCGGCGCGGTCCAGGAAAAGTCTGACGGCGTCGTAGGCGGCCAGTTCGGTCAACGAGCGGGGCACGTCCGGATCGGGCACAGCTAGCGGTGGAACCGGGTAGACGGCTTCGCCGGGGACGGTGAGCGGTTCGCGGCTCGTGGCGAGCACCCGCAGCCTCGGGTGTCTTTCGGTGAACGCCGCGCACTTCGCTCTGAGGTGTTCGCAGTTGTCCAGCACCAGCAACGTGTTGCCGAGAGCGCCGAGCTCTCGCGTGGTGATGCCGAACGCCGCCGCGACCGCGTCGCCGACACAGGTGGCGGACGTCAGATCGACCACTGTGGACGAAGGCGAGACGTGCCTGGCCAGCCGCGACTTGCCGCAGCCCGCCGGGCCGGTGAGCGTCACGAGCCGCGTCTTTTCGAGCAATCGCACGACGTCCTGCGTTTCGCGCTGCCGTCCGACGAGGCTCGCACCGGAGTCGGCCGGCGGGCACGCCAGCGCCGCGGCCTCGATCGCGCGCAGGCCCGGCCCTGGATCGACGCCGAGCTCTTCGACGAGCACGGTGCGGGCGCGACGCACCGTGCTCAACGCGTCCGCGCGTCGGCCGCCACGTAGTTGTGCGTCGGCGAGCAGCTCCCAGAAGCGTTCCCGGAGCGGATGGCTCACGACGAGCCGTTCCAGCTGTCCTGTTCCGTAGTTCCCGCGGCTGATCTCCTGCTGTGCCAACGCTTCCTCGGCCGACAGACGGGCCTCGTGCAACCGCGTGATCTCCGCGGACGCCCACTCGAAGACGTCGCAGTCGGCCAGCGGATCGCCGCGCCACAACGCGAGTGCCGCACGGGGCGAAGGTGCGCGCTCGAAGCGAGTCACGTCCACGTGTGATGGATCGATGCGCAGGGCATAGCCCGCACTGGTGGTGACGAGAACGTCGACGAGCCCGATGGCGGACAGTGCGCCACGCACGCGCGCGATGTGGCTGTGGAGCGTTCGCAGTGCGGTGGGAGGGGGCTCGGTGCCCCACAACGCGTCGATCAGGCGCGTTGCGGGGAGCACCGAGGCTGCGCGCAACGCCAGCAGCGCCAGGAGGGAGCGCTGGCGCGTACCGGCGAGGCGCAGCACGCCGCCCGGCCCGGTGACTTCGAGGGGTCCGAGCAGGCGGACGTCGAGTGGGTCCACGCACCAGCGGAGTCCTCAGCGCGGACCCTGATACATCACCCGGAGTTCGTCACTGGACGCACACGTCGCCGGGACCCTCCGTGCACGTGTCGGTACCGCCGAGCCCCATCATTCGATTGGGCCAGGCGTTGCCGGACAGCGTGTCGTCGCCGGCGCTGCCGTAGACGTCCTGGACGTTCAGGACCTGGTCGATCTCGCCAGGCCCGGACGCCGTGCCCGCCGCGAGGTCGATCACCATGCCCTCGGTGTGGTCGCTGAAGTCCACGCTGTCGCGCATGTTCGGCTTGACGCCGTCGATCTTGTCGTTGCCGTGGCCGCCCTGCAGGAAGTTGCCGCCGCCTTCGGTGGGCGACTCGTCCAGCACGTCGTCGCCGTCGCCGCCGTAGAGCCTGTCGGCGCCGGGACCACCGGTGATGGTGTCGTCGCCCGCGCCGCCCAGCAGGACGTCCTGGCCGGAGCCGCCGTGCAGCGAGTCGTCGCCGTCGCCGCCGTGCTGCTCGCTCGGCACGGCGCTGTCGTAGAACACCGCGTCATTGCGGTCGCCCAGGTGTAGGACGACCTTCTGGACCTGCGCGCACTGGACGCGCGAGACCGACAGGCGCGTGCAGCCGGTGCCTGCCCGCATCGGCCCGGCATCGCTGATGGTGGTGCCGGAGACGTGGATCTGGCTGGCGCGGGCGGGCGCTCCGGTGACGACGAGCCTGCCGGCCTCGACCCGCGCGACCGTGGCGGCTTCCGGTGCGGCGGCGGTGGCGGACGCGGCGAGTGCGGCTGCGACGACGAGCTGAAGCATGGTTCCCCCTCTTCGACGGTGGGCACGTGACTACGCGGCCGCTGTTGTGGATCGGTTGTGGCGGCCGCATCCGGGCCACAACCGCGCGGGTTTCTCCTTCTCGCCGTCAGTGCAGCTGGGAAAGGGGAGACCATGAGAACCGGCATGGCAGCGCTGCTCGGAGCCGTGATGGCGGTGGCGGTGGTACCGCTCACCGCGGCGGCGCAGGAGGAGCCAGAGCAGGAGATCATCGTCAAGTTCCGGGACGGCGCGTCGAGATCCGACGCGCTGGAGAAGTCGCGGACACGGGCCGTCGCGGACGCCACGGACGGCGCCGAGGTGCTCGCCTCCCGCGACGCCGCGGAGTCGATCCGGGTGCTGATGGCACGCGGTGACGTCGAGTACGCCGAGCCGAACATCGTGCTGGAGGCGACGGCCGTGCCGAACGACCCGCTGTGGCCGCAGCAGTGGCACTACTGGGAGTCGCCCGGCGGCATCGGGTTGTCGCAGGCGTGGGACCAGGGGCCGTCCGGTGCGGGAGTGCGGGTCGCGGTGATCGACACCGGCCGCACGTGGCACCCGGACATGACCGCCAACTACGTGGGCGGCTACGACTTCATCAGCAACGCGGCCTTCGCGAAGGACGGCAACGGCCGTGACGCCAACCCGGCCGACCAGGGCGACTGGCGGGTGGCCGGGCAGTGCGGTCCCGGCTCCCCGGCGCGGCCGTCGAGCTGGCACGGCCTGCACGTCTCTGGCACCGTGGCGGCGTTGCGCAACAACCTGACCGGTGGCACGGGCGTCGCGCCGTCTGCCAAGGTCGTGCCGGTGCGCGTTCTCGGCACGTGCGGCGGCACGCTGGCGGACATCGCCGCGGGCATCGTGTGGGCGGCCGGTGGCGCGGTGGCCGGTGTTCCGGCGAACCCGAACCCGGCCAAGGTGCTGAACCTGTCGCTCGGCGGTCCTTCGGCGTCGTGCCCGGCGACGTTGCAGAACGCTATCAACACGGCGCGCAACGCGCACGGGGCGACCGTCGTCGTCGCCGCGGGCAACGACGCGGCCAACGCCGCCGGGACCACCCCGGCCAACTGCGCCGGTGTGATCACCACGGGCGCCACCGACCGGCAGGCCAACCGCGCGTCGTACTCCAACTTCGGTGCCTCGGTCGAGATCTGCGCGCCGGGCGGCGAGACGGCGCCGGTGGCCGCGAACGGCGTGCTGTCGACGCTGAACAACGGCGCCACGGTGCCCGCCGGGTCGATCTACCAGTTCTACCAGGGCACCAGCATGGCGACCCCGCACGTCGCCGGTGTCGTGGCGCTGATGCAGCACGCACGGATGCTGCACGGCAAGCCGTTGCTGACGCCCGCCCAGGTGTTGTTGCACCTGAAGGCAAAGGTGCTGCCGGCTGCCGCTCAGTGCGGCAAGGGACTGCTGGACGCTCGGGGCAGTGTGGCGGCCGCGATCGCCGCGCCCTGACTGTGAGGTGTGAACGAGGCCCCGGTCATCCGGGGCCTTTGTTCATACGTGGGTCGGTTCCGCGACACCTGTTGAGACTAGAAACTCGTTTTATGTCGCTTTCTCGTCGTGGGTTCATGGCTGCCGTCGCTGCTGCTGGTGCGGGCACGTTGCTGCCACCGTCGGTGCACGCGGCATTGGCCCATGAGCCCCGTGCGGGAGGGTTGCGCGCGATCAAGCACGTCGTGCTGTTGATGCAGGAGAACCGGTCGTTCGACCACTACTACGGAACGCTCCGCGGCGTGCGCGGGTTCTCCGACCGCAACGCGTTGAGGGGTGTGTTCAACCAGTCGGGTGTGCTGCCCTTCCCCGTGCGCGAGGCCGCGTCCGGGCGGGACATCCAGTACATCGGCGATCTCGACCACAGCTGGAACGGTGGTCACTCGGCGTTGCGCGGCGGGTGGAACGACAACTGGGTGCCCGCGAAGACAGCGGCGACGATGGCGTACTACACGCGGCAAGACCTGCCGTTCCACTACGAGCTCGCCGACACCTTCACGTTGTGCGACGCCTACCACTGCTCGGTGCCGTCCTCCACGTCGCCGAACCGGAACTATTGGGTGTCCGGGTACACCGGTTTCGAGCCTTCCGGTGCGCGTGCGACCGGGAACGCGGCCTACGACGAGGACAACCACGCCGGGTACACGTGGAAGACCTACCCGGAACGTCTTGAGGCGGCCGGGAAGTCGTGGCGGGTCTATCAGGAGTGGGACAATTTTCAGGACAACAACCTGGAGTTCTTCGCGCGGTTCAAGGAGATCGCGCGCAAGGTGCTGCCGCCGGGGTTCAAGTCGCTGGACAAGCTGTACGGGACGGGGGATCCGGCGCTGATCGGCGCGATCGACCTGTCCCGGCTTTCGCCTGCCGAGAAGTCCTTGTACGACAGGGGATTGCACCGCGTCCGGCCCGGCGGGCTGGGGGAGGCGTTTCGGGCCGACGTTGCTTCTGGCCGCCTGCCCGCCGTGTCGTACCTGGTTCCGTCCTCTGTGGACTCCGAGCACCCCGGTGCGTCGTCGCCCGCGGCGTCCGCCTCGATCACCTATCAGGTGCTGGACGCCTTGGCGTCTCATCAGGACGTGTGGGAGTCCACGGTCCTGTTCATCACCTACGACGAGAACGACGGCTTCTACGACCACGTGCCGCCGCCGCGTCCGCCGTTGTCCGTTGCTGACGAGTACGTGGGCGACCGGCCGTTGGGGTTGGGTGCGCGCGTGCCGATGACCGTCGTCTCGCCGTGGTCCGTTGGCGGGTACGTGTGTTCGCAGGTGTTCGACCACACGTCGATGACGCAGTTCCTGGAGAAGTGGACCGGCGTGCGGTCGGAGGAGATCTCCGCGTGGCGCCGGACCGTGTCTGGTGACCTGACCTCGACGTTCGACTTCGACCGGCGCCGCACGTGGCCCGAGGTCGGCGAGCCCGCGCCCGTGCCGCCCGCCACGCCGCGCTGGCGTCCCGCGCCGCCGTCGTCGCAGAAGATGCCCGAACAGGAGCCCGGACGACGACGTGCGCGCCCTCTGCCGTACCAGCCCGACGCATCGTTGCGCGGGGCCTCGCTGGAGATGACGAACGCCGGGTCCGCCTCCGTGCACTTCGCGCTGTACCCGTACTCGGGCCAGTTCGCGCTGCCGCAGCACTTCGACGTCGCCTCGTCGGCGTCTCTGGAGGTCACGGGCGATCACGACCTGGTCCTGCTGGGCCCCAACGGGTTCCGCCGCGAGTTCGTCGGCTCTGCCTCCGACCGTGCGCGCGTGTCGTCGTCGGTGCGCGGCTACAGCCGTGTGCTGACGTTGACGTTCGAGAACTCCGGATCGACGCCGCTGACGTTCGTGCTGGGGCGGCGGCGGTACGTCGTGAGACCGGGCCATCGGCACGTGATCCCGTGGCTGACCGTGATGAACTCCGGCTGGTACGACCTGACTGTGACGGTGGAGGAGGAGCCCCGGTTCCGCCGTCGTTTGTGTGGTCACATCGAGAACGGCCAGGAGTCGATCTCCGGTTAACGTTGCCCTCGTGGAGATCACGGGGGACGAGATCCGGCGGCTGGTGACCGACGACCAGGATCCCAGGGGCGTGCGCGTGACCGGCGCGCACATCACCGGGCAGCTCGACCTGCAGGACCTGGTGGTGAAGCGGCCGCTGGTGCTGCGCGACTGCACCACCGACCAGCCGGTGCTGCTCAGCCGGGCGCACTTCTCCCGGCTCGACCTGAGGGGCCTGGTCGCGCCGTCGATCCAGGCGCACGGCCTGACGGTCGACCACGACCTGCACCTGAGCGCGGCCCGGCTGAGCGCCGGCGAGTCCGTCGACGCCCGCCAGATGCGCATCGGCGGCAGCATCTACCTGGACGAGGGTTTCCACGCCGCGGGGTCGGTGATGCTGAGCAGTTCACGCGTCGCGGGCGTGGTGTCGTGCCGCGGCGCGCGCATCGAGTCCACCCTGCACCTGGTGGACGTGCACGTCGGCGACGTGATCTTCCTGTCCCACGGGTGCGAGATCTCCAGCGACGGCGCCCACGCCGCGGTCCGGATGCGCGGTGCCCAGGTCGACGGCCAGATCGTCCTGCGCGGCGGCCGCTTCACCTCGCCGGGCGTCGCGGTCGACCTGCGGCACGTCAAGGTCGGCAAGGACCTCCTCATGCCGTTCGACGGCATCGAAGGCCAGGTACAACTCGAAGGCCTCGTCTACGAGGGCCTGCCCCGTGACGCCACAGTGGACGAATGGATGACGCTGCTCGCCACGCGCACGCCCTACTACTCGACCCAGCCGTGGGTGCAACTCGCCGCGGCACACTCGGCCGCGGGCCACGAACAGGACGTGCGCCGTATCCGCGTTGCCGCACAACGTGATCTGCGTCGCCGCGGCCAGCTCTCGCGGTGGGGCCGGACCTGGCACCTGATCCGCGGCCTGACCGTCGGACACGGCTACCGCCCGGCGCTCGCGTTGCTGTGGCTGGCCGGGGTGCTCGCGATCTCGGTCGGCGTGGTGCTCGTGTCCGGCGCGGTGCGGTGCTCCACGGTCGAACAGGTCGGCTACGCGCTGAACGTGGCAACACCGCTGGTCAAGGTGGATGCGGCACGCTGCGCGGTGGACGCCACCTCGGGCAGTGGCCAGTTCGTGCTGGCCTCGACGTGGCTGCTGCAGATCCTGGCCTGGGCGTTCGCCACCCTGTTCGTGGCGGGCTTCACCGGTTTGGTGAGGCGCAACGCGTGACTGTCGGGGCTGTCTGATACACCAGGAGGCATGAGCGCGAAGACCGGAGCCAGGCGAGGGGAACGAGTCCCCGCGGCCACGCTGCCGGTCGCCCGCATCGTCGTGGACGTGCCACTCGCCCACCTGGACCGCCCCTTCGACTACGCCGTACCGTCCGAACTGGACGAGCAGGCCGTGCCAGGCTGCCGCGTCCGCGTCCGGTTCGCGGGCCAGCTCGTCGACGGCTACCTCCTGGAGCGCGCCGAGTCGTCCGAGTACGAGAAGAAACTCGCCTTCATCGAGAAGGTCGTGTCCCCCGAACCGGTGCTCGCGCCGGAGATCGCCGCCCTGGCCCGCGCCGTCGCCGACAGGTACGCGGGCGGCATGATCGACGTCCTGAGGCTCGCGATCCCCCCGCGCCACGCCCGCGCGGAAGCGGCCGCGTCCGGCGACCCGGCCCCGCTGCCGCAGGTCCCGGCCTGGGTGACCGAGCACCCCGCCGAGCCGACCGCGTCTGCCGCTGGTCCGGGTGCCGCCGCCGCTCCCGGCACCACGGTTGGTCCGGGCACCACCGCTGGTCCGGATGCTGCCGTCGGCCTGGGTAATACCGCCGATTCGGACACTACCGCCGCGCCCGGCGCTGCCGTCGGCCCAGGCACCAGCGCCGCTCCCGGCACCACCATCGGTCCGGACATCACCCCTAGCCCGGACATCACCCCTAGCCCGGACATCACCGCTAGTCCGGGCGCTGCCGCTAGTCCGGGTGCGACCGCCGCGTCCGGCACCACCGCCGCGTCCGGCACCACCGCCGCGTCCGGCACCACCGCCGCGTCCGGCACCACTGCCGCTCCGGGCACTACCGCCGAGCCCGGCGCTGCCGTCGGTCCGGGCACCAGCGCTGCCCCCGGCACTGCCGCCCCCGGCCCCGCTGGTTCCCCGGCGACTCCCGCGCGGTCCCAGCTGCCGCCCGTCCCCGCCGACGCCTGGTCCCGCTACCCGCGCGGCCCCAGGTACCTGGAAGCGCTGCGCACCGGCCGCTCCGCCCACGCCGTCTGGCAGGCCCTGCCCTCCGAGGACTGGCCCGCACGCCTGGCCGAGGCGGCCGCCGCCGTCGCCTCCACCGGCCGGGGCGTCGTCATCGTCGTGCCGGACCACCGCGACCTGGCGCGCGTGTCCGAGGCGTGCGACAGGCTCATCGAGGGCGTGGTGACGCTGTCGGCCGACCTGGGGCCGTCCGAGCGCTACAAGCGCTGGCTCGCCGTTCGGCGGGGCGTCGCCAGGGTCGTGGTCGGCACCCGCGCCACCGCCTTCGCCCCGGTCAGGGATCCCGGTCTGCTGGTCGTGTGGGACGACGGCGACGACCTCCACGTCGAGCCGCGCTCGCCGTACCCGAACGTGCGCGACGTTCTGGTCCAGCGCGCGCACATGTCCGGCGCGGCGCTGCTGATCGGCGGGTTCGCCCGCACCGCCGAGGCTCAGCTGCTGGTCGAGACCGGGTGGGCCCACGAGATCGTGGCCTCCCGCGAGACCCTGCGGGCCGTCGCACCGCGCGTGGTCTCGGTGGGCGACAACGAGTGGCAGGACGTCAAGGACCCGGCCGCCCGCACCGCGCGGCTGCCGTCCATCGCGTTCGAGGCCGCGCGTTTCGCCCTGGCCGACTCGCCGGTCCTCATCCAGGTGCCGCGTCGCGGCTACGTGCCGGCGCTGGCCTGCGGGCAGTGCCGGGGGCCTGCCCGATGCCGCCGGTGTGCGGGGCCGCTGGCGTTGCCCGGCGGCACCGAGGACGGGCTGCCCAAGCCCGCGTACTGCCGGTGGTGCGCGGCGACGGAGGCCGGGTTCCGGTGCCCGACGTGCGGTTCGCGCAGGCTGCGTGGCCAGATCATCGGTGCCAGGCGCACGGCCGAGGAGCTGGGGCGGGCCTTTCCCGGGTATCCGGTGCGCACCAGCGGTGCGGACGAGGTGCTCACCAAGGTGCCGGGCAAGCCCTCGCTGGTGGTGGCGACACCTGGCGCCGAACCCGTGGCGGAAGGCGGGTACGGCGCCGTGCTCCTGCTCGACGGCTGGGCGTTGCTGGGCCGGGCCGACCTGCGCGCCTCCGAGGAGGCGCTGCGCCGCTGGATGACGGCCGCCGGGCTGGTGCGGCCCGGCACCGGGCGGGTGGTCGTGATCGCCGACTCGTCGCTGACGCCCGTGCAGGCCCTGGTGCGCTGGGACCCGGTGTGGCACGCCGCCACCGAGCTCGCGGCGCGGACCGAGCTCGGGTTCCCGCCCGCGGTGCGGATGGCGACGGTCGACGGCACCCCGGACGCGGTGAACGCCCTGCTCGACGAGCTGCGGTTGCCGCCGACCGGCGAGATCCTCGGGCCGGTGCCGCTGGGCGAGGACGAGTCCAGGGAACGGGCGCTGGTCCGCGTCGCCCGCAGCGAAGGCCGTCAGCTGGCCGCCGTGCTGGCCGAGGCCCAGGCCGTGCGGACAGCGAGGAAGGAACAGGAGCTGGTGCGCATCAAGCTCGATCCGCTCGAGGTGCTCTGACCGGCCGCCGCGAGGTCAGCTCTCGTAGTAGGACCGCAGGTTCGCGATGTGCTCGCGGATGTCGTCGTCGGTGAGCTTCTCGTACTCGAGGTACTCGCTCATGTACGTCATGAGGTCGCCTCGCTCGGGGTGGTCCTCGCTCGCGATCACGTGCGCCGTCGTGCCCGCGATGCCGGCCGGGAACAGCAGGAAGCCGTCGAGGCCCGCCATGGTGTCGAAGGAGGCGTTCTTGGCCTCCCACAGCGTCCAGACGTCGTCCTCACGGCCGCATTCGGCGAGCAGCAACGCGGCGAGGACCATCGCCTCGCTCACGCCCCAGCCCTCGCGGTGCGCCGCCGTCTCCTCCGCCAGCAGGTGGCGCAGCAGGTCCGCGTCGCCCTCGCGGCGCTCGCGCAGCAGCAGGCGCAGGGCGTCCTCGCGGTCGGCCTCGTCGAGCGGGGTGGTCGCGAAATCCGTTCGCAAGCGGTCGAGATCGATCACCTCCGCACCTTAGGCCTTTCCCAAGAACTGTTGCCATCCGGTCGCAACGGAGTAGAAGAGTGCGCATGTTGCGAACGGCTGCCGCATTGACGCTCTCCGTCGTACTGGTCGCCCCTGCTTCCGCAGGTGCGGCGGAACCCCCACCCCGAGTGCCCGAGCAGGTCGGCTGGGGCGGTGCCGTCTCCAGCGTCGACCCCGACGCGTCCCAGATCGGCATCGACGTGCTTCGCCGCGGTGGCAACGCCGTCGACGCGGCCGTCGCCACCGCCGCCGCGCTCGGCGTGACCGACCCGTTCAGCGCGGGCATCGGCGGCGGAGGGTTCTTCGTCTACTACGACGCCCGCACCCAGCGCGTATCCACTTTGGACGGACGTGAGACCGCTCCGCACTCCGCCACCGACCAGCTCTTCGTGGAGAACGGCAAGCCGCTCCCGTTCGCCGAGGCGATGACCAGCGGCCTGTCCGTCGGCGTTCCCGGCACGCCCAAGACGTGGCAGCAGGCCCTGCGCAAGTGGGGCACGCTCAACCTGCGCGAGGCCATGGCGCCCGCGGAAGCGTTGGCACGGCGCGGTTTCGTCGTCGACCAGACGTTCAACTCGCAGATCGCGAACAACGCGGCCCGCTTCGCCGACTTCACCTCGACCCGCGACCTCTACCTGCCCGGCGGGCAGCCACCCGCCGTCGGCAGCACGTTCCGCAACCCGCAGCTGGCCGACACCTACCGCGAACTGGCCCGCACCAATCTCGCCTCCCTCTACGGCGGCGCGGTCGGCCATGACCTCGTGAAGACCGTCCAGCAGCCCCCGGTCGTGCCCGGCTCCACCCGCAAGGTCCGCCCCGGTGCCATGGAGATCTCCGACCTGGCCCGCTACCAGGTGGAACGCCGCGAGCCCACGCACACCCGCTACCGCGGCCTGGACGTCTACGGCATGGCTGCCCCGTCGTCCGGCGGCACCACCGTCGGCGAGGCGCTCAACATCCTCGAGTCGACCGATCTCGCCAACATCGGGGACGTCGAGTACCTGCACCGCTTCATCGAGTCGACCAAGCTCGCCTTCGCCGACCGCCTCCGCTGGGTGGGCGACCCGGCCTTCACCCGCGTGCCGACCGAGGGCCTGCTCTCCCAGAAGTTCGCCGACTCCCGCGCGTGCCTGATCAAGCCCGACGCCGTGCTGCCCGCCCCGCAACCGGCAGCCGACCCGGACAACCCCCAGGCGTGCGCGGCGACCGCGGGTCTCTCGGCACTGCGCGAGGACGCCGAGCGCACCACGCACCTCACCACGGCCGACCGCTGGGGCAACGTCGTCGCCTACACCCTCACCATCGAGGCGGAGGGCGGCAGCGGCATCGTCGTCCCTGGCCGCGGTTTCCTGCTCAACAACGAACTCACCGACTTCGAGTTCGTCGCCCCGAACGCCGGCGTCCCGCACCCGAACCTCCCGGGCCCCGGCAAGCGCCCGCGCTCGTCCATGGCCCCGACGATCGTCCTCGACCACGGCAAGGTCGTCCTCGCGGTCGGCTCACCGGGCGGCTCCACCATCATCACCACGGTCACCCAGATCCTGACCGGCCGCCTGGACCGCAAGATGTCCCTGCTCAACGCCGTGGCCGCGCCACGCGCCTCCCAGCGCAACGCGGCCGCCACCCCGGCCGAGGCCGCCTTCATCGCGGCGGACACGGCCAGGGGCCTCGAGGCCATCGGCCACAAGTTCAGCCAGAACGCCGAAATCGGCGCCGCCACCGGAATCGAACGCGCCTCGGACGGCCGCTGGCGCGCGGTCGCCGAACCGACGCGGCGCGGAGGAGGCGCGGCCCGCGTGGTGCGGGTGGGCTGAGCTACTTGTTGGTGCGGCCGTCGATGCGTTCGCGGATCAGGTCGGCGTGGCCGCTGTGCTGCGCGTACTCCTCGATCATGTGGATGTAGAGCCACCGCAACGAGATCTCACCCCACTGCGCGTGCAGGAAGGTCTCGTCGAGGTCCCGCGCGGCTGCGGCCGCGCGGGCCTCGGCCATTTCGGCGACGAGGTCGGCGTACTCGGCCTCGGCGCGGGCCGGGTCGAGGTCCTCGAAGGCGGCGTCCCAGTTCGGCGGCGCGGCGTAGCGGGGCTGGACGTCCTGACCGGCCAGCCGGATGCGGAACCACACGCGTTCCACGTCGATCATGTGGCGGATCAGGCCCAGCAGGGTGAGGTTCGACGGGGGCGCGGTGGCCATGGCGAGCTGCTCGCCGGTAAGGCCCGAGCAGCCGTGCAGGAAGATGGCGCGGTGGCGGTCGAGCCACTGCTCCAGCATCGGGCGTTCCGCGCCGACGAACGGTTCGTGGGGTGGTTTCACTTCCGGTGCCGTCCAGGTCATGTCGGCCATCATCAGGTAACGCCACCCGTGTAGACGATCTGTTTATCGGCGTTGCGGGCCGTGACGTGCAGGTTCGGCGGGGCCAGCGGCTGTGGGCCGCTGGGCACGCGCAGCAACAAGCGCGTGAACCTGGCCTTGCGGCGGAACTCGGAGCGCGCCAGGTTGCCCGCCTCCCGGCGCGGCGGCGCCATACAGCAAAGCTCACCGAACGCCTGCTAGTCGCCTCGTGCCCACAGATCGGCGTCCGACAGGGCGTCGTCGGACACCGCCGCCGCCCCCCTCCCCGCTCGGTCGTATCAGCCTCATGACCTGGAGGTGTCCACCTTCCGGTCGAGTGTTGCACCTGATCTTCCTACCCCAGGCTGATGCAGGCTCGATACCGCGAGCCGATGTGGGCTGACCTGCGCGAACGGCACAGTTTGTGGCATGACGACAACGACCGTGACCGGCACTCCGGCAGCCCACCTCGACTTCCGCGCGCTGTTCCGCCCCGTGCTGACGGCGCTGCGGTTCACCGGCCACTTCGTCGTGGCGCTGGTGGGCGTGATCTTCCTCGGCAGCGCGTCCGAGCACTGACCGCGCCCCTCGTAGACTGGCCACCAGTCCACCACGAGGAGTACTGCGTGACCGTCCAACCCATCCGCCTGTTCGGCGATCCGGTGCTGCGCACCCCCGCGGTCGAGGTCACCGACTTCGACAAGGAACTGCGCACCCTGGTCAAGGACCTGTGGGACTCGATGCAGGACGCGGGCGGAGCGGGACTCGCCGCGCCTCAGCTCGGTGTGGGCCTGCGCGTGTTCACCTACCACTGCGACGGCTTCGCGGGACACCTCGTCAACCCGACGTGGGACGTGGTCGGCGAGGAGATGCAGGACGGCCCCGAAGGCTGCCTGTCCATCCCCGGCATGTCGTGGGACTGCAAGCGCCACCTGCACGTCGTGGCCAAGGGCTGGAACATGCACGGCGAGCCGATCGAGGTCGAGGGCACCGAGACCCTGGCCCGCTGCATCCAGCACGAGACGGACCACCTCGACGGCGTGCTGTTCCTCGACCGCCTCGACGCCGAGACCCGCAAGCGGGCCATGAGGGAAATCCGGCAGTCCGAGTGGTTCGACGGTACGGTCCCCACCTTGAAGCAGAGCCCGCACCCACTCTTCGGCAGGTCCAGCTGACCATGCGACTCGTGTTCGCCGGCACGCCCGAGGTCGCACTTCCCTCGCTGCGCGCCTTCATCGACTCCCCACGCCACGACGTCGTCGCCGTGGTCACCCGCCCCGACGCCCCCTCCGGCCGCGGCCGCAAGCTCGAGCGCTCCCCGGTGGCCGCGCTCGCCGACGCCGCCGGCATCGAGGTGCTCACGCCGGCGAAGGCGGGCGACCCCGAGTTCCTGGACCGCCTGCGCGCGCTGGAACCCGACCTGTGCCCGGTCGTCGCCTACGGCAACCTGCTGCCGCAGCGGACGCTCGACATCCCGAGGCACGGCTGGGTCAACCTCCACTTCTCCGTGCTGCCCGCGTGGCGCGGCGCCGCGCCGGTGCAGGCCGCCGTGCGCAACGGCGACGACATCACCGGCGCCTCGACGTTCCGGATCGTGAAGGAGCTCGACGCGGGCCCGGTGTACGGCGTGGTGACCGAGAAGGTGCGCGACCGCGACACCTCCGGCGACCTGCTGACCCGCCTCTCCGAGTCCGGCGCCCAGCTGCTGCTGTCCACTGTGGACGGCATCGAGGACGGCACCCTGCGCGCGGTGGAGCAGCCCACCGACGGCGTGACGTACGCCGCCAAGATCACCGTCGAGGACGCACGCCTCGACTTCACCGCACCCGCCGTGGCCGTCGACCGCCTCGCGCGCGCCGTGACGCCAGAACCCGGCGCGTGGGCCGAGTTCCGCGGCGAGCGGCTGAAGCTCGGCCCCGTGAACCCCGTGGCCGACGTGACGCTGCCGCCCGGCGAGGTGCTCGTCGAGCGCAAGCGCGTGCTCGTGGGCACGGCGACCACCGCCGTGGCCCTCGGCGAGGTGCAGGCGCAGGGCAAGAAACGCATGGCCGCGACCGACTGGGCCCGCGGTGTGCGGATCGAGCCGGGGGAGCGCATCGCATGAGGCGCTCCGTGACGAGGGCGCGCGGCATGGCGGCGCCCGTCCGCGGTGGGGCCGCAGTTCGCTTCGGTGAGGGAGTGTCCGAGGTGAACTCGGCGCGCGCAGGCTGCGCTGGGGCCGGGGGAGCACGTGGCACAGCTGCACCTTTCCGTGGTGAGGCGGGGCCTCGTCCTGGTGGGATGGTCAGGACGACGAGGGCGCTCGGCATGGCCGCGCTTGTGCGCGGTGGGGCCGGAGCTCGCTTCTGCGGGGTGGCCGGGGTGGACTCGGCGCGCGGAGGCTGCGGTGGGGCAAGGACTTACCTCGGCGGAGTGGCCGGGATGAATGTGGCGCGCGGTGTTCGTGCCGGAGCAGGGGAGCACAGCGCATGACCGGCTACTCGCGAGGAGCTTCCAAGCCTTCCCGGCCGCGCAGGCCGCATCCGCCGCGCCGGCGGACCGGGCCCTCACGGCCGCCCGTGGAGGACCCGGCGCGCCTGGCCGCGTTGGAGACGTTGCGGGCCGTGCGGCAGCGCGACGCGTACGCGAACCTCGTGCTGCCGCAGCTGTTGCGCGAGCGCCGCATCACCGGGCGTGATGCCGCGCTGGCCACCGAGCTCACCTACGGCGCGGCGCGAGCCCAGGGGCTGCTCGACGCCGTCATCGAGGCGTGCTCCGACCGGCCGTTGTCCGAAGTGGACGGCTCGGCGCTCGACGCGTTGCGGCTCGGTGCGTATCAGCTGCTGCGCACACGGATTCCGTCACACGCGGCGGTCGCCTCGACCGTCGACCTCGTGCGGGCCGAGCTCGGTTCCGGGATCGCGGGCTTCGTCAACGCCGTCCTGCGCAGGGTCGCCGAGCAGGACGAGGCCGCCTGGGTCGACGAGCTCGCGCCCGACCCGGACGTCGACCCGATCGGCAACCTCGCCTTCGCCCACGCCCACCCGCGCTGGATCGCGCAGGCGTTCGCGGAGGCCCTCGGCAGCCGGGACGAGCCGTTGAAGCTCGCCCTGGAGGCCGACGACGCCCGGCCGGCCGTGCACCTCGTGGCACGTCCTGGCGAGGTGAGCGCCGACGAGCTCGCCGCCATCGTGGGCGGCGACGTGGCGCCGTACTCGCCTTACGGCGTGCACCTGGAGGCCGGGGCGGGCGACCCGGGCGATCTCGAGCCCGTCCGGGAACGCCTCGCCAACGTGCAGGACGAGGGCAGCCAGCTGTGCGCTCTGGCCCTCACGCGCGCGCCTGTCGAGGGCACTGACGACCGCTGGCTGGACCTCTGCGCGGGCCCCGGCGGCAAGGCCGCGCTGCTCGCCGCCCTGGTCGGCCTCGAGGGTGGCGAGCTGATCGCCGTCGAGAAGGCACCCCACCGCGCCGAGCTCGTGCGCAAGATCACCTCAGGCCTGCCGGTGACCGTGCACGTGGCCGACGGCCGCGAGACCGACTTCGTCGAAGGGGCGTTCGACCGCGTCCTGGTCGACGCGCCCTGCACCGGTCTCGGTGCACTGCGCAGGCGCCCGGAGGCGCGGTGGAGGCGCCAGCCCGCCGACGTCGGCACGCTCACGAAGCTGCAGCGCGAGCTGCTCACCGAGGCGTTGCGACTGGTGCGTCCTGGCGGCGTCGTGGCTTATGTCGTGTGCTCACCTCATCTCTCTGAAACCGTCGGGATCGTGACGGACGTCGCGCGGCGGACGGGGGCCGAAGTGCTGGACACGCGGGAGCTCTTCGCGGGAGTTCCGGACCTCGGGGAAGGACCGCACGTCCAGCTCTGGCCCCATCTGCACGGCACCGACGCGATGTTCTGCTCGGTGCTGCGACGCCCGGTTTGAGCGCTCGTGAACGACGGTAGGGACGGGGTCTGACAGTTCTGGGCGGCTGGTGGACGCGGGGGATCCGGGCGGCAACACAGTGGGTGACGCGCACGGTGACGTCACCCAGATTTGTGATGTCCACGGTGACGGGCACATCGGTCGGCTCCCGCCAGGCGGTGGCCGAGGGTGATCGGGGCAGCGGCGGTGCCCTGATCGTGGCGGTTGCCGCCCTGATCGGGTGGTGGTGCTGGGTCGCGACGGTTCCGCGCGGGGGTCTTCGTCACCGGCGTCCGTGCCGAGGTCGTTCCCCGATGATCGTCCACGCGGGACCGTCCGCCTAACATCGCCGCCATGACACGTGGGCTGCTCGGACTGGTCGCAAGCGGCTGCGGCGGCGTCGAATCCTGGTTCCGCACGGAACTCGCCGAACCCGCGGCACAACGGGGCTGGCGGCTCGCCATCACCCTCACGCCGACGGTCGTCCCGTGGTTCGAGGAGGCGGGCGAATTGGAGAAGCTCCAAGCCCTCACCGACCTGGAGATCCGCTGGAACCCGCGTCTGCCGAGCCAGCCGAAGCCCTACCCGACGCCCGACGCGTTCATCTTCGCCCCCGCCAGCGCGAACTCGGTGGCCAAGCTGGCCCTCGGCATCGGCGACAACCAGGCGCTGACCGCGTTGAACGAGGCCATCGGCGTGGAGAGCTGCAAGGTCGTCGTCATGCCCCAGGCCAACGAGGACAAGCGCCGTCATCCGATGTGGGAGACGCATCTGAGGACGCTCACCGGAGCGGGTGTCGTGGTGGTCACTGACGAGGCTCCCGGCAGGCTGCTCGACCTGCTGGACACCTAGACTTCACCCTTGTGGTCCACACGCCGATGATCGCCCCCAGCATCCTGTCCGCCGACTTCGCGAGGCTCGCCGACGAGCTCGCCGCGGTGCCCACGTCGGACTGGATCCACGTCGACGTCATGGACAACCACTTCGTGCCGAACCTGACGCTCGGCCTGCCGGTGGTGAAGTCGCTGCTGAAGGTGACCGACATCCCGATCGACTGCCACCTGATGATCGAGGACCCGGACCGCTGGGCCATCGGGTACGCCGAGGCGGGCGCGTACAACGTCACGGTGCACGTCGAGGCGGCGAACGACCCGGTGAAGCTCGCCAAGGACCTCAGGGCCGCGGGCGCGAAGGCCGGGCTCAGCATCAAGCCGGGCACGCCGCTGGAGCCGTACGTCGACGTGCTCAAGCACTACGACACGCTGCTGGTCATGTCGGTCGAGCCTGGCTTCGGCGGGCAGAAGTTCATGGCCGACGTGCTCGAGAAGGTCAGGACGGCACGCCACCTCGTCGACACCGGCCACCTCAAGCTGCTCGTGGAGATCGACGGCGGCATCAACGCCGACACCATCGAACAGGCCGCGCAGGCCGGGGTGGACTGCTTCGTCGCCGGGTCCGCCGTGTACGACGCCGCCGATCCCGGCAAGGCGGTCGAGGCACTGCGCGCCCAGGCAGCCGGCGCGAGGTGACGCCCGAGGACGCGATGGTGCTCGCCATCGCGGAGAGCGAACGGGTCCGGGGCACCACCAGCCCCAACCCGCCGGTCGGCTGCGTCATCCTGGACGCGCACGGTCACCCGGCCGGCTTCGGCGGTACGCAGCCGGTCGGTGGCGCGCACGCCGAGGTGATGGCGCTCAAGGAAGCCGGCACCAAGGCCCAGGGCGGCACCGCGGTGGTCACCCTTGAGCCGTGTTCGCACTACGGCCGTACGCCGCCGTGTGCCGAGGCGCTCATCGAAGCGGGCATCAAGCACGTCATCCACGCCGTCAGCGACCCCGACCCCAGGGGCGCGGGCGGGGCGCGACTACTCGAACAAGCCGGCGTCACGGTCGAGAGCGGCCTTCTGGCGGACGAGGTCAGCAAGGGGCCGCTGCGCGCATGGCTGCACTTCGTCAAAACCGGTCGTCCGCACGTCACGTGGAAGTACGCGTCCTCGCTCGACGGCCGGATCGCGGCGAAGGACGGCACCAGCCAGTGGATCAGTTCGGAGACCTCCCGCCGGGAGGTCCACGCCATGCGCGCGAAGCTGGACGCGATCATCGTGGGCACGAACACGGTCAGGAAGGACGACCCGGCGCTGACGGCCAGGGACGACGACGGAATTCCGCTGCCCCACCAGCCGTTGCCCGTGGTCGTGGGCATGAGCGACCTTCCGGACGGGGCCAAGCTCCGGCACACCGCGCTGCACGTGCGCACGCACGACCCGGACGAGGTGCTGACCTCGCTCGCCGCTCGCGGTGTCGTGGACGTGCTGCTCGAAGGCGGAGCAACTGTGGCCGGTGCGTTCCTGCGCGCTGGGAGAATCGACCGCGTGCTCGCCTACCTCGCGCCCGCACTCCTCGGGGACGGCCCCGCTGTGGTGCTGGACGCGGGCGTGTCAACCATCACTGACGCTGTCCGGTTGACCGTGGAAGACGTCACCATGAGCGGACCGGACTTGCGGATCAGCGCGGTTCCGCAAACTTAGGAGGAGCGGTGTTCACCGGGATCGTCGAGGAACTCGGCCACGTGGTCGCGACGGAGGATCTGCCCGACGCGGCACGGATCCGCATCGCCGGACCGATCGTGACCAGCGACGCCAAGCACGGCGACTCCATCGCGGTGAACGGCGTCTGCCTCACCGTCGTGGAGGTCGAGAACGACACCTTCACCGCCGACGTGATGCGCGAGACGCTCGTGCGCAGCAGCCTCGCGAAGGTCGCCGAGGGCGACCGGGTCAACCTGGAGCGCGCGGCCGCGGTCGGCCAGCGCCTCGGCGGCCACATCGTGCAGGGGCACGTCGACGGCACGGGCACGATTCTCGCGCGGGAGAAGGCGGAGCACTGGGAGATCGTCCACATCGGACTGCCTCCTCACCTCGCCCGCTACGTCGTGGAGAAGGGCTCGATCACGGTCGACGGCGTCTCGCTGACGGTCGTGACCGTCTCCGAGGACCAGTTCACCGTGAGCCTCATCCCCACGACGCTCGAACTCACCACGCTCGGGCACCGCCTGCCCGGCGACCTGGTGAACCTGGAGGTCGACGTGCTGGCGAAGTACGTCGAACGACTGGCCGTCCCGCACCTGCGGGCCATCGCGGGCGAGGAGGCCCAGTGAGCACGGATTTCGCCGAGATCGAGCGGGCGATCAGGGACATCGCCGCCGGTCGTCCGGTGGTCGTCGTGGACGACGAGGACCGCGAGAACGAGGGTGACCTGATCTTCGCCGCCGAGAAGGCGACGCCGGAGCTGCTCGCCTTCATGGTCCGCTACACGTCCGGCTACATCTGCGTGCCGCTGACCGAGTCCGACTGCGAGCGCCTCGACCTGCCGCCGATGTTCCACACGAACCAGGACGTGCGCGGCACCGCCTACACCGTCACGGTCGACGCGCGCGAGGGCGTCAGCACCGGCATCTCGGCGGCGGACCGCGCCCGCACGATCCGGCTGCTCGCCGACCCGACCTCGAAGGCCACCGACTTCAACCGTCCCGGCCACGTCGTGCCGTTGCGCGCCAAGGACGGCGGCGTGCTGCGCCGTCCCGGTCACACCGAGGCCGCCGTCGACCTCGCGCGCCTGGCCGGGCTGTCTCCCGCCGGCGTGCTCTGCGAGATCGTGTCGCAGAAGGACGAGGGCGACATGGCCCGCCGCGAGGAGCTCGAGGTCTTCGCCGCCGACCACGACCTCGCGCTGATCACGATCGCCGACCTGATCGCCTACCGCCGCCGGGTGGAGACGCAGGTCGAACGCGTCGCGGAGGCCCGCATTCCGACCGCGCACGGCGTGTTCACCGCCGTCGGGTTCGACAGCCTGCTCGACGGCATCGAGCACGTCGCGCTGGTGTACGGCGAGATCGGCGACGGCGAGGACGTGCTGGTGCGCGTGCACTCCGAGTGCCTCACCGGTGACGTGTTCGGCTCGTTGCGCTGCGACTGCGGCCCACAGCTCGACGCGGCGCTGGAAGCCGTTGCGGCACAAGGACGTGGTGTCGTGCTGTACATGCGCGGTCACGAGGGCCGCGGCATCGGCCTGATGCACAAGCTGCAGGCCTACCAGTTGCAGGACCAGGGCGCGGACACCGTCGACGCGAACCTCGCGCTGGGTGTTCCCGCCGACGCCCGCGACTACGGCACGGGCGCGCAGATCCTCGTGGACCTCGGCATCAAGTCCATGCGGCTGCTCACGAACAACCCGGCCAAGCGCGTCGGTCTGGAGGCCGGATACGGTCTGCGTGTGCTCGACCGGGTGCCGCTGCCGATCTCCCCGAACCCGGAGAACCTGCGTTACCTGCGCACCAAGCGCGACCGGATGGGCCACGAGCTGCACCAGCTGGAGCAGTACGAGGCCGTTGTTTCCGCTACGGAGGACCAGGAATGAGTGGCGAGGGCCGTCCAGAGCAGACCCGGCTCGACGGCAAGGGCCTGAGCGTCGCGATCGCGGCGACGCGCTGGCACACCAAGATCACCGACCAGCTCGTCGAGCGCGCCCTGAAGGCCGCCGCGGACGCGGGGTGCGTCGACACGACCGTCGTGCGCGTGGCGGGCGCGATCGAGCTTCCCGTCGTGGTGCAGGAACTCGCGCGCCACCACGACGCCGTCGTCGCGCTGGGCGTGGTGATCCGCGGTGGCACCCCGCACTTCGAGTACGTGTGCGACTCGGTGACCGACGGCCTCACGCGGGTCGCGCTGGACGAGTCGACGCCGGTCGGCAACGGCGTGCTGACGTGCGACACCGAGGAGCAGGCCCTGGCGCGTGCCGGTCTGCCGGACTCGGTGGAGGACAAGGGGTACGAGGCGACCGTGGCCGCGATCGACACGGCGCTGGTGCTGCGCGGGCTGCGTCAGCCGTGGACCGAGAGGGGCTTCGAGTGACGACCGTCGTCTTCCGCCCCAAGAAGATCCGCCGCGTCGCGTGGGCGTGCGCGATCGGTCTGGTCGCCGTCTTCACGGTGGTCGGGGTGCTGCTCGGCAACACGCCGACCGGCGTGATCTTCCAGGTCTCCGACCAGGTCGCGATGGTCGTGCTGGGCTTCCTGCTGGCGGGCGGCGTGCTGCTGCTGACGCGGCCCCGCGTTACCGCCGACGCCTCGGGTGTCGACGTGCGCAACGTCGTGACGTCTCACCACTTCGAGTGGAAGGACGTGCTCTCGGTGAGCTTCCCGGACGGTGCCGCGTGGGCTCGTCTGGAGCTGCCGGACGACGAGTACATCTCGGTGATGGCCGTGCAGGCCGTGGACCGCGAGTACGCCGTGTCGTCCGTGCGCGCGCTGCGTGAGCTGCACAAGGCTGCGCAGAACTGAAGCGATGAGTTTGGCCGGCTGAGGAGGTCTGCACCCGCATGACTCAACTGCTGCGAGTGCAGAACTTCATGGTGTCGAGTGACGGGATCGCCGCCGGCGAGAACCAGAGCTTCGACAACCCCTTCGGTCTCGACATCGCGCCCGAGAAGTTGTTCGCGTGGGCCGGCGCCACGGCGAGCTGGCCCAACCGCACCGATCCCGGCGGCAGCCGCGGTCTCGACGACTACTTCACGCGGGACTTCACGAACAACATCGGCGCCGAGATCATGGGCCGCAACAAGTTCGGGCCTCAGCGCGGGCCGTGGACCGACCACGAGTGGCAGGGCTGGTGGGGTGACGAGCCGCCGTTCCACACGCCGGTGTTCGTGCTGACCCACCACGTGCGACCGTCGTTCACGCTGGGCGAGACCACGTTCCACTTCGTCGACGCCGACCCGGCCGAGGTGCTCGAGCAGGCGCGGGAAGCGGCGCGGGGCAAGGACGTGCGGCTCGGCGGCGGGGTCACGACGATCCGGGAGTTCCTCGACGCGGACCTCGTCGACACGCTGCACGTGGCGGTGTCGCCGGTGAAGGTGGGCTCCGGGCTGCGGCTGTGGGAGTCACCGGAGGAGCTGCTCGACCGGTTCCACCTCGACGTCGTGCCCAGCCCGAGCGGTGTGACGCACCACCTGTTCTGGAGGAAGTAGCTCAGGGGTGGTCTGCCCGGTAGAACATCTCGAACTGGATGCCGTCCGGGTCCTTGAACGTCAGCACCGACCCGTACTCGCGCTGCACCACCGGGGTGAACGTGACGCCGTGCTCCTCGAAGTGCCGTTGCCACTCGTCGAGCTCGGCCGGGTCGTCGACCTTGAATCCCATGTGGTCGAAGCCGGTGCGAGCCGGGTCGAACGTCTCGCCCCGGTTCGCGTCGTGCTGCTGGAACTCGATGATCGTCGCGGTGGCGGGGTGGATGAGCAGGATCGCTCGCCACCCGTCGCCCTGCGTCCGGTCGAGGTCCTTCAGGCCGAAGATCTCACGCCACCACGCGGCGCTGCGGTCCGCGTCCCTGGCGGAGAACGAGATGTGAGAGACCTTCGAGAACGTCGGCATGGCCCGCTCCTTCGCTCCTGAGAGGACCATTATCCGGCCAGACGCGATCTGAGCAGCGCACGCACGACGACCTTCGGGTTGAGCAGGACCGACGGCGCGGCGGCTCGCATTCCGAACATGGCCAGCCTGCGGGCGATCCACGGGTCGGTGACGCCGGCCGCACGGATGACGCGCCGCAGTGCGGCGGGCGGCCGGGCGAGCGCGTCCTGCCGCCCGAGGTCGTCGTACCGGTCGATGAACCTGTGGGCCCGCCGATACTGCCGCAACGCCGGACGAAGATCGCCTCCGTCGCGCAGCGGTCCCGTGGTGGCCTCGGCGAGCCACGCCGCGCTGCGGAAGGCCCAGCCGCATCCCACGGCCGGCACCGGATCGGACGCCGTGGCCGCGTCGCCGATGAGAGCGAGCCACGGCCGTGGCGTGGGATCGCGCCGCACGCACGGGTAGTCGGTGGTGCCGATCAGGTTCGACACCTGCCGTGCCCCGGACAGCGACGGGCCGCCGGGCAGGCGCGCGACGAACCTGTCGAACGCGGCGGCCCGGTCCTCGGTGAACTCGGCCAGACGGTGTTTGGCCGGGAAGACGCCGACCAGCGTGAGGCCGTCGCCCGCCTGGATGCAGACGGCCACGTCCGGGTCCAGCTGCCACACCTGGCCGTCACCAGGGCCGTTCATCAGCGCGCCCTCGTAGTAGGTCCAGAACAGGAAGCGCTCGTTCGGGGCGACGTCTTCTCCGACACCGGCGAGGCGGGCGACCGTCGAGTGGTGGCCGTCCGCTCCGACGACGAGACGCGCGTGCAGCCTGGTTCCGGCGTCCGTGACGACTCCGGTCTCGGCGAGACCGGTCACCCGGTGTCCCATGAGGAGGTCCACGCCGGGTGTGGCGGCGGCGATCTCGCGCAGCAACGGGTCGAGCTTGCTGCGGCGCAGGCTGATGGCGGGCGGTACACCGTTGCCGGGCGTGGGCACGATCCACCCGGAGCCGGTCCACACGCCGAGCCCGGTGGTGACGGCCGCGCCGCGGTCGAGCATCGGCTGCCAGAAACCCAGCCGCCGCAACACGTCGTGCGTGCCGCCGAGGATGAAGTGCCCGCACAGCGTCTTGTGCGCCTGAGGGCTGCGATGCCGTTCCAGCAACGCGACGCGCAGACCCGCGCGCCCGTACTCGATCGCCGCCGTGCACCCGGCGATGCTCGCTCCCACGATGATCACGTCGTAATCCATGCCGACGAGGGTGCGACCGCGTGCGGACCTGCGACATCCGTGCTGAGTACCTATTCGTCCGTTGACTACCTACCATCAGCGCGTGGGCGCAACCGCGCTGGTGGAGCGCGACCGCGAACGTGCCGCGCTGGCCTCGTGGTGGGACGAGGCCAGCGCCGGGCGAGGCCGGCTCGTGCTCGTGGGCGGCGACGCGGGAGCGGGCAAGACCGCGCTCGTCGACACGTTCCTCCGCCACTTCTCCGGACGTCTGCTGCACGGCACCTGCGAACCGCTCGCGACCCCGGTGCCACTGGGACCATTGCGCGACATGGCAGGCGACCTGCCGCTCACCGGCGATCCCGCCGAGATCCGCCGGTGGTTCCTCGACGAGCTGCGCGGCACCCCCACCCTGGTGGTGCTGGACGACGCGCAGTGGGCCGACGAGGGCACCCTCGATCTGCTGCGGTTCCTGGGACGGCGCATCGAGCGGTGCCCGGCGATGGTGGTCGTGGTGTACCGGGACGACGAGGTCGGCGTGCGCCACCCCCTGCGCGTGCTGGCCGGTGACCTGTCGACCGTGCCCGTGGTGCGCAGACTGGCCGTGCCACCGCTCTCTCTCGCCGCTGTCACCGCGCTCGCGGAGGGCTCTGGACTCGATGCCGCCGAACTGCACCACCGCACGGGCGGCAACGCGTTCTTCGTGACGGAGGTGCTCGGCGACGGCGGCGCGACCGTGCCAGCCACGGTCCGGGACGCGGTGCTGGCCAGGGCCGCCCGGCTGACCCCTGGCGCGCGTGAGGTGCTCGACGCGCTCGCGTGCCTCGGGCCTCGGGCCGCGCCGTGGGTGGTGGAGGCGGTGTCGGGTCGTCCGTTCGCCGACCTCGACGAGTGCGCGGACCGCGGTCTGGTGGTCGCGCACGGCGGTGTGGTGTCGTTCCGGCACGAACTCGCCCGCGTCGCGGTAGAGGAGGCGATCGCACCCGGTCGTGCCGCGAGGGTGCACCGGCGGGCACTCGACGTGCTGGGAGCCGCTCCGCCCGGTGAGGTGGAGCCGGCCCGGCTCGCCAACCACGCGTTGCTCGCCCAGGACAGGTCCGCGTTGCTCACCCATGCCCGTGCGGCCGCCGAGCAGGCGTCGGCGCTGGGTGCGCACACGGAAGCGGCCGCGCACCTGAGGCGCGCACTGGACGTGTGCGGGGACAGCGTGCTGCGGGCGGAGTTGCTCGAAGGTCTGGGCAGGCAGTGTCACCTCGCCGACGACCTCGGCAACGCGCTGCGGTGGTGGCAGGACGCCGTCGCGGCGCGGACTTCGATCGGCGACCGGCGCGGTCAGGGCACAGCACTGGCCGGACTCGCCATCACGGCGCTGCACCTGGCGCGGGAGGTCCCGCTCGGCGAACGGTCGATCGATCAGGCCGTCGAGGTGCTCACGAGCCTGCCACCAGGACCCGAATTCGCCTTCGCGTGTGCTGTGCGCGCGAAGTTCGCGGCGATGGGGTTCCGCAACGACGAGGCCATCGCGTGGGGAGAGCGCGCGCTCGTGGGGGAAGAGCCGCTCGTGCGCGCGTTGGCCGCCATGTCGATCGGTATCGGCCGTGCGCAGAACGGGGACGTACGAGGCCTGGACCTGATCGGCGAGAGCATCCGGCTGACCCGTGCGGCCGGGGCGTACGACGAGGCGGGGCTCGCGTACTTCTGGGCGCAGCTGATCTGCGTGACCCGCCGCTGGTACCGGCAGGCCGACCACTGGTACGCGGAGGCGATCGCGTACACCGAGGACCACGGCCAGGAGGTCTGGCGCCAGTGGCTGCGCGCGTTCCGGGCTCGGGCCCTGCTCGACCAGGGCCGCTGGGACGACGCCGAGGCGCTGGCCTCCGAGGTGCTGCGGTCAGCGGCCGTGGACGACGGCCGCACCATGATCAGCATGGTGGTGCTCGCCACCGTGCGAGCCCGCCGCGGTGACCCGGACTCGCGGCAGCTGCTCACGCACGTGCGACCGGCCATGGTCACCGCCGAACCCGTCGTCGGCTGGCTGGTCGGCGCGACCAGGGCACTGGCCGAAACCGCCTGGTACGCGGGCGATCTCGGCGAGGTGCGGGCGATCGTCACCCCGGCGCTCGCGACAGCGGCGCGGGAGCCGTGGCATCTGGGCGCGCTCGCCCACCTGCTGTCGCGTACGGGTAGCACGGTGGTGCCCGACGAAGCGGCTGAGCCGTATCGGTTGCACCTCACCGGTTTCCACGAGGAGGCAGCGCTGCGGTGGCGGCAGGTCGGATGCCCGTACGAGGCCGCACTCGCGTTGACGGACAGCGGCGACGAACGTCTCCTGCGCGAGGCCCTGGCCGAGTTCGACCGCCTGGGAGCCCGGCCGATGCGCGACGCGACCGCCAGACGCCTGCGCAGGCACGGCGTCCGCGACATCCCGAGGAGATCCACCACCACCGGCGCGGACGGCCTCACCGCGCGGGAGCGGGAAGTGCTCACCCTGCTCGCCGACGGGCGGCGCAACACCGAGATCGCGGAGGAACTGTTCCTGTCCTGCCGGACCGTCGAGCACCACGTCGCTTCGGTGCTGCGCAAACTCCGCGTGCCGGACCGGGCGGAAGCCGCCAGGTACGCGCGGCGCAACGGGGTTTAGCGCCAGAGGCCGAGAATCGCTCCCGCGAGCACCAGCCCCACGACGTGATAGCCCGCGCCGATGGCCATGAAGGTCGTCGGCGCGGGCTTCGTCATGTCGAACATCCCGGTCACGAACATCACCGGTAAGGCGACGCCGATGCCGACCACGAGGCCGAGCAGGATGCCTTCCATGATGTTGTCGGTGCCGGACGCCGCACCGATCATCGCGGTCGCCAGCGTGGCGAGGAAGCACGTCGCCAGCGGCACCACGTAGATGCCAGGACCCGCGTTCTCCGGCGGGTTGAGGTCCCAGCCGACGGACCGCTGCCAGGCCCGGCCGAAGGCGAACTCCGCGTACCACAGCGCACCCAGCGCGAAGTAGGCGATCGTGGCCACGATGACGGCGAACCAGTTCAAGTCGCCGAGCACGCTCAAGCTCATGTCGTCTCCCGCGGAGTGTCAGGGTGACTTGGCATCGCGGGGTGAGCGTGCACCGTTACCACCGCAAAGGGAGGGGCCTGGGCGGCCCCTCCCGCGGTTGTCAGCTCACGGCCTTGAGGGCGTCGATCTCACCCGAGCCGTAGAAGCTGTTGTGCGCCGTTCCGCCCTGGCACGTCTGCGGTTCCCCGCTGTTCTGCGGGAAGGCCGCGTAGATCGACGTGTCGGGGCACGGCAGCGGGTTGGTCGCCTGCTGGAGCTTGGCGGCCGCGCCCGCGGCGCCGTACTTGCTGATCAGCAGACCGGCGACACCGGCCACGTGCGGCCCTGCCATCGAGGTGCCCTGCAGGTAGCAGTACTTCGCACCGTTCTCGAGCACCTGCCGCGCGCACGGCCGGTAACTCGGGTAGGTGGACAGCACGCGGCCGTTCGGGGCGGCCGGAGTCACCTGCAGGATCGAGTCGCCGCCCGGTGCGGCCACGTCGGCGGTGGAGATGCCGTAGCTCGAGTAGAACGACTTGAGCCGCTTGTTGCCCGTCGCGGTCACGCCGACGACACCGGGGACCTCGACCGGGACGACCGAGCACGCGTTGGTGATCTCCCGCTCCTGCTCGCTGCCGGGCGGGAAGTCGGGGCTGATCACGTCGACGCGCGGGTGCGACAGGTCGGTGCTCTCGTTGCCCTCGGACGCCACGACGACCACGCCCTTGGACTGCGCGTACCGGATGGCCCGGCGTTCGGCCTTCCAGATCGCGCGCTGGTCGGCGTCGTTGCGGCAGTTGAACAGCCACGGGTCGGCGAAGTAGCTGTTGTTGGTGACGTGGATGCCGTGCGTGGCGGTCCACATGTAGGCGCAGACGACCATCTCGGGGAAGAAGAAGCCGTCGTCGTTGCTCGTCTTCACACCGGCGAGGCGCACGTTCGGCGCCACACCGACGGTGCCGGTGCCGTTCGCGGCCGCGGCGATGGTGCCGGCGGTGTGGGTGCCGTGACCGTTCTGGTCGTTGCCGGGCAGCAACGGCGTCGGCGTGCCGCTCGAGCAGTCCGCACTGCGCGACGCGTCGTAGTTCGGCGCGAGGTCGGGGTGCGTGAAGTCGAGGCCGGTGTCCAGGGTGGCCACGACGACCTGCTTGCTGCCGGGCGTGACCTGGTGCGCCTGCGGCACGTTGATCTGCTGCATGTCCCACTGCAGACCGGACAGCGAGTCGCCCCACGCGGCGGCCGCGGCGACGTCCGTGCCCTCGTCGCTCTGGTCGGGTGCCACGCGGACGCCGAGGCCGCTGGTGGCCGCGACGCCTTCGACGTTGCCGTTCTGCTTCACCGCGCCCGCGAAACCACTGCTGGACGAACGGGCGATCACGACACCGATCTGGCTGTAGTTCGCGACAACGGTGCCGCCGGCGCTCGCGATGGTGTTCGCGGCGTTCGACGACGAGGCGCCCTCGCGGTAGAGGACGACGTAGGTGGACTCCGTCGCGGCACCGGCGTGGATCGCCGGGGCGACGCACAGAGCCGCCCCGAGACCGGCGGCGGCCAGCAGTGCTCGTGGACGATTCAACAAATGTCTCACCGCTTCCCGTAGTAAGGGTGTTCGCAGGGACATCTGTGCTGGTCAGAAGTTTGTTACATCACATGCGATGAGCATTCGCGCGATTACTGAAAGGATAATTCTGTGAATGTGAAAAGGCTGTCCACGGAGAGTGGGTGGCCTTTCTTAATCGAACTGACTAGCTGCGGACCATCTTGCGCAGGACGTACTGCATGATGCCGCCGTTGCCGTCGGTCTTCGTGGCGACCACGTGGACTGTCGACGGCGTGGTGCCGTTGTCCAGTTGCGTGATGCCGGCCTGCGCGTAGACCACCGACGCGTCGTAGATGGTGGTCTGCGGGGCGTCGGGCTCGAGGAGGTTGCGGGTGAAGCCGCCCGTAGGTCCCACTCGAACGTGTTTGACGTAGTCAGATAGCGTTAACGTGGTCGGATGCGCGCCGACAGTGCAGCGGTCTGCGGCGAGGAGTCGGGGAGGCTGGAAGGACATGACTGCCAATCTCCAGTGGCCGTACGTGCCGCCGGACGGCTGGACAGCGGCCGACCTGGATCACATCGGCCCTGATGGACCCAACGGCGAATTGGATGCGCTGAAGCGCATCGAGTTGATCGACGGAGAACTCATCATCATGAGTCCGCCGACCGAGTTTCACATGCTCGTCGTCGACGGTCTGCGCAGCGAGTTGCGTCGCCAATGCCCCGATCACCTGACAGCGGTTCGTGAGATGGACGTTCTCCTCGGCCCGAAGCAGCGGCCCTGTCCGGACATCTCAGTTGTGACCAAGACGGCGACGTCCGACATGGATCGCACCTACTACGAGCGCGATGACGTACTGCTGGTCGTCGAGGTCGTGTCGAAGTCTTCGGAAATCCGCGATCGGGAGACGAAGCCGAGGCGATACGCGCAGGGCGGTATCCAGCACTACTGGCGGGTGGAGAACATCAGCGGGCAGCCGGTCGTGTACGTCTACGAGTTGGATCCGGCCACATCGACCTACGTGGTGACGGCCATCTTCCACGACCGGCTGAAGACCGCGGTGCCGTTCGCTGTGGACATCGCGTTGGACGAGTTGGTCCGCTGAGAAAGACAGAAGGGCCGCTCACCGATCACGGTGAGCGGCCCCTTGTCGTGTTGGTGCTGACTAGCTGCGGACCATCTTGCGCAGCACGTACTGCATGATGCCGCCGTTGCGGTAGTAGTCCGCCTCACCGGGCGTGTCGATGCGGACGACCGCGTCGAACTCGACCTTGGTTCCGTCGGTCTTCGTGGCGACCACGTGGACCGTCGACGGCGTGGTGCCGTTGTTCAGCTCCGTGATGCCGGTGAAGCCGAACGTCTCGGTGCCGTCGAGGCCCAGGGACGCGGCGTTCTCGCCCTGCGGGAACTGCAGCGGGAGGACGCCCATGCCGATGAGGTTCGAGCGGTGGATGCGCTCGAACGACTCGGCGATGACGGCGCGGACGCCGAGCAGCGAGGTGCCCTTGGCCGCCCAGTCGCGCGACGAGCCAGAGCCGTACTCCTTGCCGGCCAGGACGACCAGCGGGACACCGGCGGCAGCGTAGGCCACCGACGCGTCGTAGATGGTGGTCTGCGGGGCGTCGGGCTCGAGGAAGTTGCGGGTGAAGCCGCCCTGGACGTCGTCGAGGAGCAGGTTGCGCAGGCGGATGTTCGCGAACGTGCCGCGGATCATCACCTCGTGGTTGCCGCGGCGGGAGCCGTAGGAGTTGAAGTCCTTGCGCTCCACGCCGTGCTCGGTCAGGTACTTGCCGGCGGGCGAGTCGGCCTTGATCGAACCGGCGGGGGAGATGTGGTCGGTGGTGACCGAGTCACCGAGCAGCGCGAGGACGCGGGCACCCGAGATCTCGGTGACCGGCTTCGGCTCCATCTCCATGCCCTCGAAGTACGGGGGCTTGCGCACGTAGGTGGACTGCGGGTCCCACTCGAACGTGTTGCCGGTCGGCGTGGGCAGCGACTGCCAGCGCTGGTCGCCCGCGAAGACGTCCGTGTAGCCCTTGGTGAAGCCCTCCGGCGAGATCGAGGTCGAGATGACCTCGGCGATCTCCTGCGGCGACGGCCAGATCTCGCTCAGGTAGACCGGCTTGCCGTCGGAGTCGTGGCCGAGCGGCTCGGTGGTGATGTCCTTGTCCATCGAACCGGCCAGCGCGTACGCCACGACGAGCGGCGGCGACGCGAGGTAGTTCATCTTGATGTCCGGGTTGATCCGGCCCTCGAAGTTGCGGTTGCCGGACAGCACCGAGACGACCGCGAGGTCGCCGGACTGGACGCCCGCCGAGATCTCCTCCTGCAGCGGGCCCGAGTTGCCGATGCAGGTGGTGCAGCCGTAGCCGACCAGGTGGAAGCCGAGCTTCTCCAGGTACGGCATGAGGCCCGCGCGCTCGTAGTAGTCCATGACGACCTTCGAGCCCGGCGCCAGGGTCGTCTTGACCCACGGCTTGCGCTCGAGGCCGCGCTCAACCGCCTTCTTCGCGAGCAGGGCCGCGCCCAGCATCACGGACGGGTTCGAGGTGTTGGTGCAGGACGTGATCGCGGCGATCGCGACGGCGCCGTGGTCCAGCTCGAACTCGTTGCCGTCGACGGTGACCTTGACCGGGTTGGAGGGACGACCTTCTGAGCCCTCGGCGGCGGTCTGGATGCGCGGCGTGCCGGAGCCGTTGTCGCCCTCGTGGATGGCGACCGGGTCGGAGGCGGGGAACGTCTCGTCGACGGCTTCGTCCACACCGGACAGCTCGGGGGAGTCGACGTGCGCGACGTAGTCCTTGAGCGACGCGCGGAAGGAGGCCTTCGCGTTGGTCAGCTCGATGCGGTCCTGCGGGCGCTTCGGGCCGGCGATGGACGGCACGACCGTCGCCAGGTCCAGCTCCAGGGTCTCGGAGTACACGGCCTCGCGGGACGGGTCGTGCCAGAGGCCCTGTTCCTTGGCGTAGGCCTCGACGAGCGCGATCTGCTCCTCGGAACGGCCGGTCAGGCGCAGGTAGTCGATGGTCTCGCCGTCGATCGGGAAGATGCCGACCGTGGAGCCGAACTCCGGCGACATGTTGCCGATCGTGGCGCGGTTCGCGAGCGGCACTGCGCCGACGCCCTCGCCGTAGAACTCGACGAACTTGCCGACGACGCCCTGCTTGCGCAGCATCTCGGTGATCGTGAGCACGAGGTCGGTGGCGGTGGCGCCCGCGGGCAGCTCACCGGAGAGCTTGAAGCCCACGACGCGCGGGATCAGCATGGAGACCGGCTGGCCGAGCATCGCGGCCTCGGCCTCGATGCCGCCGACGCCCCAGCCCAGCACGCCGATGCCGTTGACCATCGTGGTGTGGGAGTCGGTGCCGACCAGGGTGTCCGGGTACGCCTGACCGTTGCGGACCATGACGACGCGGGCCAGGTGCTCGATGTTGACCTGGTGCACGATGCCGGTGCCGGGCGGGACGACCTTGAACTCGTCGAACGCGGTCTGGCCCCAGCGCAGGAACTGGTAGCGCTCCTTGTTGCGTTCGTACTCCAGGTCGACGTTCAGCTCGAACGCGTCCGGGCGGCCGAAGATGTCGGCGATCACCGAGTGGTCGATCACGAGCTCGGCGGGCGCGAGCGGGTTCACCTTGGCCGGGTCGCCGCCCAGCTGGGTGACGGCCTCACGCATGGTCGCGAGGTCGACGACGCAGGGCACGCCGGTGAAGTCCTGCATCACGACGCGGGCCGGCGTGAACTGGATCTCGGTGTTGGGCTCGGCGGCCGGGTCCCAGTTGGCGAGCGCGCGCACGTGGTCGGCGGTGATGTTCGCGCCGTCCTCGGTCCGCAGCAGGTTCTCCAGCAGGATCTTCAGGCTGAACGGGAGACGCTCGGCGCCCTCCACGGCGCTCAGCCGGAACACCTCGTACGAGGCGTCGCCGACGTTGAGCGTGCCGCGGGCGCCGAAGCTGTCCTTGCTCGCTGGTGCAGTCACGTGCCAACTCCATCTGGTGACAGCGCAGTGGTCAGTTCGGGGTACGGGGAGAGTCTTCCTCAACCGGTCGACCACTGCCCCTCGACCCCAAACAGTACGCGTGTCCTGTTAGCCCGTTCAACCCAGGTTGCCCTAAGTCACCGCGGTGCTCGCCCGGCGAGCTCCGGGCGACATGCTCAGGGGTAGCCCGGCCGGGGCCGGAGGAGTCGCCGGGCTACCCGCGGAAGGGCGGCGCGGCTACGCGCCGCCGTGTTCCTTGACGACCCGGCGGGCCGAGGCGAAGAGCATGCCGATGTTGACCGACTTCGGGCACACGACGACGGCGACGACGTCCTCGTGGTGGTTGTTGCGGATGAACAGGTGCGTGAGGTTGCTGCTGTTGACCAGGATCTCCTGGAAGTAGTGCTCGGAGCTCGCGATGCCGCGCCGCTCCTTGAAGACGTCTTCGATCATGGTCACCGTGCGGCCCTGGAAGAGGTCCAGCGTGGCCCCGGCGAGCAGGTCGAGCACCTCCGACGGGTGGCTCTCGGTCGTCTCGAACGAGAGCAGCATGCCGGTGGCCATGTCGACGACGCCGGCGGCGAGACAGCCGGGCACCTCCTGCCGCAGATATCGGACCATCGCGGCCATCTGGTCGGACATGGCTCTGTTGCTCATCTTCGTCATTTCACGTTTCTTTTCAGGCGGCGGTGAGAACGGAGTTGATGCGTTCGATCGCGGGTTGTGACTCCTGGTGGAGCCGGGTCACGTTGAGTCCTTCGTCGCCGAGCACGACCATCAACGCGAGGGTGCCGACCGCGTACACGGCCATGCAGCCGTTGCTGCTGTACACGACGGTTTGCCGGAATGCTCCCTGACCGGCGACCTCGCTGGTTCGCCTGGCGATTCCGAGATCGGCGGCGGCCAGTGCGGAGATGACCTCGGCCTCGAGGCTCTCGGACATGTCTGCCATAATCAGAATGCCGTCGTTGGCGGCGATCAGCGTGTCGGTGATTCCGGTGACTCGTTCGCGCAGACCGTGCAGCTCGGCGGCCAGCACGTCGTGATTCACGGCTTCTTCCTCTCTGTCTGTTTGAACAGCTTGGGTAACAGTTGGCGCCTCAACGACCGGGGCAGCGGGACGTCGTCGCCGTCGTCGCCGGAAACGGGCTCCGGCGGCGGGTTCGGAGGAGGGGGAGGCGGTGTGGGCCGGGGCATCTGCCTGGGCCGCAACGGCACCGCGAGCTGCGGGCCCGCCGCGGTGACCGTCGTGCCCGGCACGATCGTCAGCAGGCCGTCGGCCACCATGCGGCAGGCCTCGATCGTCACCGGGTAGACGCTGCGGCCGGACGCGAAGGCGATGTCGCGCGTGGTGCGTCTGCCGGTGGCGTGCGCGAGGATCTCCCCGCGCACCGGGCCGAGATCGCGCAGGTGAGAGCCGGGTGCCGGCGCCAGGCGGTCGCGGTGCGGGGAGAGCGGGTGCTTCAGCGCGAGCAGCGAGCTGATCCGGCGCGAGGTCTCCTGGAGCAACCGGATCGGGTCGATCGCGGTGCTCATCGCGACGGGGACGTCGAGCGTCTGCGGGGTGAACGTGCAGTCCTCGATGTCGCCCGCGACGATGGTGAACGCCGCGTCCTGCGTGGCCATCATCGCGACCACGTGCAGTTCGGTTTCGCCGATGTTGCCGCGGGTGCCGGTCGTGAGCGCGGCGGTCCACTCGGATTCGCTGATTCGTCCGGTGCGCAACAACAACGCGTCCGGTCCCGGTGAACCCGCGCTCTCCACGCAGATGATTCCGCCATCGCGCAGATGAATTCGTCCACCGGGATTTCCCAGGACGTGCAACGTTCCCGTGGCGCTTGCCGAATCGCGCCCGGTGAGCGCACCCGCGAGCAGGTCGAAGGAGAATTGCGTGCCGGTTTTCAGGGATGTCACCCGCATTCGTATCACCGAGTCGCACGGGTTCGTTCACCGTGCTTCGGGAACTCATCTTTGTTGCTGGGGTGACGGTTTGTCGCCACTGTTCACTCGATCGTGTGAAAAGTGAGGCGACTATATTTATTGGGGATGTATGTGGTGCAACTCAGAGTTTCATCCGGCGAACATGAGAATGATTCCGAAGGCGCCCAGCATCAGCAGTTTCGCGATTTCGAGCACGATGTAGGCGAGATGTGTGCGTGCCCGAGGGGGTGTCCCTCCATCGATGATGACCTGGGCCCTGGCCTCCAGCCGGGGACGCAGCAGGACGACCTGAACGACCAGCGTCACGGCGAGTGCGACCAGCAGCACGGTGGCCGCGAGCGGGCGCGGGGCGAGCGCGAACGTGAGGGCCGTGGCCGTGGCGAGAACGATCTCCGAGGCGTTCAGCGCGCGGAACACGAGCCGGCCGATGCCGAGCCCCAGCGGGAGCGTGATGCCGGGCGCGCGGAACTTCAGCGGTGCCTCGATGGAGATCGCCAGCACCATGCCGAACCAGATGCACGCCAAAGCGAGCGGAAGAGGTGTCATGGATGGTTATCTTGACGGGGTGCTCCTCGATCAGGTCTCCAAGCGGTACGGGCGCGGGCCCTGGGTGCTGCGCGACCTCACGCTGGAAGTCTCCGGGCCGGTCGTCCTGACCGGGGCCAACGGCACCGGCAAGTCGACGTTGCTCAAGATCGCCGCCGGAGTGCTGAAGCCGACCTCAGGGCGAGTCGTCCGGCCCGCCTCCGTCGGCTACGTGCCCGAGCGGTTTCCTTCGGACGTCAAGATGTCCGCTTCGTCGTACCTCGCGCACATGGGCCGGGTCCGGCGTGCTGCGGCGAACGACGTGTTGGAGCGGCTGGGGTTCGTCGGGTCGCTGACGGCGCCGATGTCGGAGCTGTCGAAGGGCAACGCGCAGAAAGTCGCGCTGGCACAGGCGTTTCTGGCGTCCGACGTGCTGGTGCTCGACGAGCCGTGGACGGGTCTCGACCCGGCGGCGTCGGCCGAGCTGGTGTCACTGCTGGAGGACCGCACGGCGCTGGTGTCCGACCACGAGGGGCATTTCGTCTCGGCGACGCGGGTGGATCTCGCCGGTGGGCACGTGACGATCGAGCTCAGCCGCGTGGTGGGGCTGGATGCCTTGGAGGCGTTGGAAGGCGTGCGGTCCGTGCTGGCTCGCGGGTCGTCGGCACGGGTCGTGGTGGCGCCGGACCGCAGCGACCAGGTGCTGGCCGAGGCGTTGCGGCTCGGATGTTCGGTGCGGAGCGTGCGGTGATCTCCCTGGTGCGGTATCTCGCGGCGGACGTCTTACGCGGGCAGCGGTATCTGGCGCCCGTGATCGTGTTCCTCGGCGTGATGGGGATGTTGTTCTCCAGCGACGCCGGGCGGCCGCTGGAGGCCTACTCGGGTTCTTCCGCGCTGCTGTACCCGATCGCGGCCTGGATGGCCGTCGTCGTGGCGACGTCGGAAGACGCGGTGCGGCGTGAGATCACCGTCGTGTCGGCCGGTGGGTGGTCGCGGGTGCTGACCGCGGCCGCTGTCGTCGCGGTGGCGATCGCGGTGGCCATGGCTCTGGTCGGGGCGGTGTGGCCGGTGGTGACGAACCCCCACCCGTACACGGCCCGCGAATTCTTTGTCGGACTCGGCGCGCATACTGTGTGTGCGTTGCTCGGCGTTGGTGTGGGATTGATGTTCGCGCGCCCGGTGTTCGACTCCATCGGGCGGACGGTGCTGGCCGTGTTCTCGGTCGTGGTGCTGACGTATCCGCTGGGGCGGGCGACTCCGCTCGGGTGGGTGCTGGACGCGTTGGGGCACAACCGGTTCTCGCTGTCCGTGCTGTGGGCCGGAGTCGTCGGGGTCGCGCTGGTGGCCGGTGCGGTCGTCGTGGGCGTGCGGCGAGCCTGATGCGCGTCAACGTTCTCGGCCCGCTGCAGGTCCTCGTGGACGGCGCTTCCGTCGAGGTGCGCGGGAAGCGGTTGCGGTGGTTGCTGATCCGCCTGGCGATGGAGCCGGGTCGGGTGGTCGCCGCCGACCGGCTGATCGCGGACCTGTGGCCGGACGAGCCGCCCGCCGACGGCGCCGCCGCGTTGCAGTCGCTGGTGTCGCGGTTGCGGCGCACGGTGGGCGCCGGCGCGGTGTCCTCGCACGCGTCGGGGTATCGGCTGGAGGCGTCGACCGACGTCGAGGAGTTCTGCCGCACCCGCGACGCGGCGTTGTGGCGCGGGGCGGCGTTCGAGGAGGCGCCGTTCGCGGTCGACGAGGCCGTGCGCTTGGCGTTGTTGCGGAACGACCTGGCGGGATTGGAGGCTCTGGCTGCCGCGCACCCGTTGCGCGAGGACGTGCAGGCGCGCTTGATGCTGGCGCTGCACGCCGCCGGGCGTCGCTCGGACGCGCTGGAGGTCTTCGCGCGCGTCCGGTCCGCGCTGGCCGACGAGCTGGGCGTGGATCCCGGCGAGGCGTTGGCATCCGCGCACGCGACGGTGTTGCGGGAGCGTTCCTCACGCGGGAACCTCCCGGCTGCCGTCGGATCGTTCGTGGGACGTGACTCCGATTTGGCGCGGCTGGCCGAGTTGTTGCGGGACAACCGCTTGGTGACGCTGACCGGGTTCGGCGGGGTGGGCAAGACGCGCCTCGCGCTGACCCACGCGGCCTCGGTCGCCGAGGCGTGGTTCGTCGAACTGGACTCCGCCGCCGATCCGCTGGCCGCGCTGGACGCCGCGCTGGGCCCGAATCCTCTGGCCACGCCGGTGTTCTCGCGGCTCGGATCGTCACTGGTGGTGCTGGACAACTGCGAGCACGTCGTGGACGCCGCGGCCGCTCTGTGCGTCCGGATGCTCGCCGAGGCGCCAGACGTGCGAGTGCTGGCGACCTCGCGGGAGCCGCTGGGCATTCCCGGCGAGGTGGTGCATCCGGTGGCGCCGCTGGACACCGACCACGCTGTGAGGTTGTTCTCGGCACGGGTGGGCACCGCACTCGACGCCGACGTGGTGCGCCGGGTGTGCGTTGCGCTGGACGGGATTCCGCTCGCCCTGGAGCTGGCGGCGGCACGGGCGCGCTCGCTGTCGGCCGCGCAACTCGAGGCCCGGGTGGACAGCCGGCTGCGGTTGCTCGACCGCGGGGCGCGCACCGGCCCGGCGCGGCACCGGACGTTGCGGGCGGTGATCGACTGGAGCTGGGAGCTGCTGGACGACGCCGAGCGGCTGCTGCTGGCGCGGCTGGCCGTGTTCGTGGGCGGGGCGACGGCCGCGGCGGTGCACGAGGTGTGCGGGGCGGGCTTGCGTGCGGGTGCGCCCTCGCTGGGAACCCCTGCGTCTCAGCGGGTTCCGGGTGGTGGTGTTGGGGTTGGCGACACCGCGCCGGAGGCGGGCCTGGGCGGGGGGACGGCCTCGCTCGGAACTGCTGCGTCTCAACGTGGTCATCGGGTTCCGGGTGGGCTGGGCGGCGCCGCGGAAGAAGTAGCGGAACCTGGTGTTGGCGGCACCGTGCGCGAGGCGCGGGAGGCAAGCTTGGGCGGGGATGTGCCCTCGCTGGGAACTCCTGCGTCTCAACGTGGGCATCGGGTTCCGGGTGAGCTGCGCGGTGTCGCGGAGGAGCCAGCGGGACGGGGTGCTGCCGTTCGGGCCGGCGACACCGCGCCCGAGGCATGGCAGGCAAGCTTGCGCAGGGGTACCCCCTCGCTGGGAACCCCTGCAGCTCAACCTACTCAGGACCCCCGACAAGATCAGGACCTCTGGGACACCGAGGACCTGCTGGCCGCGCTCGTCGAGAAGTCGCTGGTGGTGCGGACGGGCGAGCGGTACCGGCTGCTGGAGACCGTGCGCGAGTACGCGGCGGAGCAGGGGCAGGCCGATCCCGCGCGGCACGCGGCGTACTACGTGGCGCTGGCCGAGCGGAACGAGCCGTTGTTGCGCGGGCCGCGGCAGCTGGAGGCGTTGAAGGTCTTCGATCTGGAACGGGGCAACCTCGACGCGGCTCTGGCGTGGGCGGTGCGGCACGAGCCGCGGACGGCCCGGCGGATGATGGCCGCGCGCACGTGGCACTGGCTGGTGATGACCAAGCGGTTCGAGGAGATCCGGCGGTGGGCGCCGCTCGTTCCGGACGACCCGCTGTCGCAGGTTCTCGTCTCGCTCGGCACGCCGCAGGCCGTTGAGGCGGCGGAGAGGCTGTGGCTGGAGGACCTGCCGACCGCGCTCTGCGCGTTGATGCTGACCAGCGGGCAGGTGTGGGGCCTCGCCGAGCTCGGGGACCGGCTCACCGCGCTGGCCGACCGGCTGGAGCGGTCGCCGGACGAGTGGATGCGGGCGTTCGCTGCCCTCATCCGCGGAGTGGTGGCGGGCGAGTTCAGCGAAGGGGCGGCGCCGCGGGCGGAGGCCGCGTACCGGGAGGCGCTGGAGCGGTTCCGTGCGGTGGGCGACCGGTGGGCCGTGGTGTTCGGGCTGTCGTGCCTGGTCATGGTGCTGATCAACCGCGGGGCGTTCGCCGAGGGTTTCGAAGCGGTGTCGGAGGCCCGTCAGGTCGCGGAGGAGCTGGGGGAGCCGGAGAGCGTGCTGGTGCCGATGTCGGTGCTGGTGCAGACCGCTCGCCTCAAGATCAGGATCGGGGATCTCGACGGGGCGCGGGAGGAGCTGGCCGGAGTGCCCGCGTCCACGGTCGGCCTCGACCGGGGGCGGGTCGCGCAGGCCTACGGTGAGGTGGCGTACTTCAACGGCGACTTCGAGGACGCGGTCGCGCTCTATCAGCAGGCGTTGCACGCCACGGAAGGCTCGCAGGCCAACCAGTTCCGAGCGACCGTCCACGCCGGACTCGGGCTGGCGCTGACCCGGCTCGGGCAGCTCGGCAGGGCGGGTGAGGAACACCGGAAGGCGCTCGACACCGTCAGCAGGAGCGCGGACGGGCCCGCCCGCGCGACGGTGCTGGAGACGTACGCGGACTGGTTGCTCGCCCAGGGCGACCCCCGGAGTGCGGGGGAGGCCCTGGACGAGGCGGAGCGGCTACGCGGCGGCCCGAGCAGCGACCCGGCGGTGGTGCAGCTGCGTGACCGGGTTCGCGCCGAAGTAGGCGTCGATCGCTGACCTGCCGATGGCGGCGACGTAGCCGTCCGGGCGCACGAGCACCGGGCCGTCGGGGAAGTCGAGCGTCACGAAGTCGGGGCCGCGCAACAGGTCGAAGATCCGGCCCTGCTCGGTGATCCCGTCGGGCATGCGGTCGCCCGGCTGCAGGCCCTCGCCGTCGGACGTGCGGTAGGACAACGACAGCTGCAGCGTCTCGTCGTCGCGCTTCGAGAACATGTCGCCGGACGTCATGATCTTGGTCGTCATGCCCAGCAACCACTCCGCGACGGGCTTGCGCTCGGACTCGTAGGTGTCGAGCAGCGTTTCCATCGCGAGCTTCCAGCCCAGGTTGTAGGCGTCCTGGATGCCGGTGTTCATGCCCTGCGCGCCGGCGGGGGAGTGGACGTGCGCGGCGTCGCCCGCGAGGAACACGCGGCCGACGCGGAACCGGTCGACCATGCGGATGTTGGTGCGGTACAACGACATCCACGTCGCGTCGTGGAGGACCACGTCGTCCAGGCCGGTGCGTTCGCGGACGATCTGCCGGTACAGCTCCACCGAAGGCTCGCCTAATCCCGTGGCCTGGAACTGGAAGAGGTCCGTGCCGGGCAGCGGGCACAGGGCGAGCCACTGGTCGACGCCGCCGGCCCAGCAGTGCCAGTACTCGCGGTCGAGTCCGGAGAGCCGGACGTCACCGACGAGCATCCGCTGGTCCTCCCACGTCTCGCCGACGAACTGCACGCCGAGATGCTTGCGCACGAACGACTTCCCGCCGTCGCAGCCGACGAGGTACTTGGCGCGCACGGTCTCCGCGCCGACGACGGCGGTGACGCCGTCGTCGTCCTGGGAGAACGACGTGAGCGGCGTGCCGTACTCGACGGTCCCCGCGGGCAACGCCTCGCGCAGGATCTGCTCGACGCGGAACTGCGGGATGAGCATGGTGCTCGCGTACGGGCGGTCGGCCGTGGGGTGCCGATCCTCGTGAACGTCCCACTCCCGCACCACCTCGCGGCCGTTGTAGGCGCGCATCCGCATGTGGAAGCGGCCGGACGCGAGGACGGGCTCGATGACGCCCAGGTCGTGGAAGACCTCCATCGACCGCGGCTGCAGACCCTTGCCGCGGGAGCCCGCGAACGGCGCGGGCGAGGCGTCGACGATGCGGAACGGCACTGCGCGGCGGGCGAGGTCGAGAGCGAGGGTGAGGCCGGTCGGGCCGGCGCCGATGATCAGAACCTGAGTGTCCATGGCGGCAACACTCCGCCGGTGAACTGCCACGGCCCTGTCACCGCGCTGTTGCGGATGACAGGGCCGTGGCCGAACTGCGAGAACCTACTTCTTGATCAGCTCGATCAGCGCGTCGACGTCCTTGGGCTCGAAGCCGCGGAACACCGTCAGCGCCAGCTCGTAGTAGGAGCGGACCGGGCTCACGTACCACTTGCCGTCGACCTCGGTCGCGACGACGCCGACACCGGTCTTCATGACCGACGCCGCCACCCGGCCGATGACCTCGACCGCCGCGGCCGGGATCTTGCCGCCGCCCTGCTGCTCCATCAGCTGCGTGATCTCGTCGGCGCACAGCTTCTGCGAGCCCTGGCCGGGCACGTCGGCCGCGTAGCAGTCACCCTCGCGGACGATCGTGACGGTCTCGCCCTCCGCCGTCACCGACAGCTTCTTGACGGTGACCTGCTTGCCGCCGGTGACGTCCCTGACGTCGGTCTCCAGGGTGTTCAGCTTGGCGCCGGTCGGCTTCATCGTGCCCGCGTGCTCCAGCAGCAGCGGGCCGAGGTCCTGCAGCACACCGGCCTCGTCCGGCGGCAGCAGCGTGATGACCGTCTTCAGGTCGCCGTCGAGCGCGGCGTTGACCAGCTGCTTGGCCGCCTCCTGCGCCGAGGCCGCGCCCTGCGGCGCGAAGCCCTGCTGCGGCCACTTCAGCTTCTCGTCCTCGAGGATCGCGTTGGCGATCGTGTAGAACGCGCTCGGGTACCACTTGTCGCCGACCTTGATCGACGCGATGCCGATCGGCTCGCCGCGCTTCTGGACCTCGGCGGTGATGTCCCAGGTCTCGGTCGTGGACTTGGTCAGGCTGACCTTGTCGCCGATCGCGTCCATCAGCTTGTCGGTCAGCGGGATCTTCGAGACGTCCGAGGTGACCGTGATCTTGCCCTCGACCAGCTTGTTGATGGTGAGGTGGTCGTTGATCTTCTCGGCCTTGGCCTCGTCGAACTTGATGTTCTCGCTCTTGAACTCGACGCCGGTGAGCTTGTTCGGGTCGGCGTCGGGCTTCAGGATCTCGAGACGCTTCATCTCCTTCGTCATCGAGTCCATGTAGTCCTTCGACAGCGCGGCTTCCGCGGGCGCCAGCGACGCCATGATTCCGACGACGTCACCGCTGCCGAGCTGCTCGATGAGGTTCTTCGCCGCGACGGCGGGGGTGTCCTGGCCCGCGTTCGCCGCCGGGTCGGACTTCTTCAGCGCGAAGAACGTGACAGCGCCGCCCACGAGGAGCAGCACGGCGACGACGGCCGTGATGACCAGGCCGGTGCGCTTCTTCTTCGGCGGTTCGCCGCCCATCGGCGCGTAGCCGTACGGCTGCTGCTCGAAGCCCTGCTGCGGAAAGCCCTGCTGGGGAAAGCCCTGCGGACCCGTTTGCGGGTAGCCCTGCTGCGGGAAACCCTGCGGCGGGCTCTGGGGATAGCCGCCCTGCTGCGGCTGGGGTCCCGTCTGCGGGTAACCACCCTGCTGCGGGTGACCACCGCCGTACGGGTTGTTCTGCGGCTGCCACTGGCCGCCGCCACCACCTGGGTAGCTCACGGATTCCCTCCCGGAGTTCTCACTGCGCTGCGCCTGTTGGAGGTGAGCACCGTGATCGCCCCCACGATCGTCAGTACGGCACCGGCAAGGGTGACGACCGGTCCGGCGATGCTGATTCCGACCAACGCGCCCTTGCTATCCCCTTGGACCGCGGCCAGCAGGGCCACGGTTCCCCCGATCGTGCCAAAGAGAAGGCCGACGCACGCGGCAATTCGACGAAAACGGACCACGTACAGGGCCACGGCGATCATGGCGAGCGGCGTGAGACCCACCCAGACCGACGTGACGACGCCGCCGGCCACCCCGTCCAACCCGGCGAGATCACGCAGCGAAAGCACCTCGTAACTGTCCCTCGTGGTGGATCCGGACTTCAGCCAGGGAAGGAAAGTCCCGGTGATGGAAGTGATCAAGCCCACTGCCGCGATGGCGGCTCCCACTGCGCTGCGCACCGGACTAGTGTGAACCGATGGCCTCGGACGCGTGCACAGCGGCACGGGCGCTGGTCGCGTCCGCGCACCGGATCACCGTGCTGACGGGCGCCGGGGTCTCCACCGATTCGGGCATCCCGGACTTCCGCGGTTCCGACGGACTGTGGACGCGCGACGCCGACGCCGGACGGGCCGCGTCGCTGGAGACCTACCTCGCCGATCCCGAGGTGCGCAGGCTCGCGTGGCGGACGCGGCTCGACAGTCCCGTGTGGACCGCGAAGCCCAACTCCGCGCACAGGGCGCTGGTGGAGCTGGAACGGTCGGGGCGGCTGCGCACCGTCGTCACGCAGAACATCGACGGCCTGCACCAGAAAGCGGGCTCCGATCCCCATCGGGTGCTGGAGTTGCACGGCACCTTGCACGCGACGGTCTGTCTCGCATGTGGAGCGACCGGCCCGATGCGGGACGCCCTGAAGCGCGTCGCCGAGGGCGAGCCGGAGCCGGATTGCGTGCGCTGCGGGGGAATCCTCAAGTCGGCCACGATCTCGTTCGGGCAGGAGCTCGACGGCGAGGTGTTGCGCCGCGCCCGGCTCGCGGTGCTGGACTGCGATGTGCTGCTGGTAGCCGGGACGTCGCTGTCGGTGCAGCCCGCGGCGGGCCTCGTGCCGTTGGCGGCGAAGGCGGGCGCCCAGGTCATCATCTGCAACGCCGAACCGACGCCGTACGACGCGGTGGCGGCCGTCGTGCTGCACGAACCCGTCGGCGAGGTGCTGCCCGATCTCAGTTCGGTTCCTCCATCCGGGGGAGGCCGGTTCTCGTCCTGGGGAGATCCGAGCACCTGGCCGTAGGGTCGGAACATGCGCGTACCGCTTATCACCACGGACTTCCTGGACCGGGCGTCGTTCGCGTTCGCGGCGACGACCGCGACCATCGACGAACCCGACCAGCCGGCCAAGCCGGTCGAGACGACGACGTATGCGGAGATGGCGACCCGTGTGCGCGCGTGGCAGGCCGGGTTCGACGCACTGGGCATCGGCGAGGGCGAGCGGATCGCCGTCGTCAGCCACAACTCGGCGCGGCTGCTGGAACTGCTGCACGCGGTGCCCGGCAGCGGCCGCATCTGCGTGCCGGTGAACTTCCGCCTGCGACCAGACGAGGTGAAGTACATCGTCGAGCACAGCGGTGCGTCGGCGTTGTTCGTCGACCCCGAGCTGGAACTGGACGACGTGGTGGCGCGGCACCGGTTCACGCTGGGCGAGGAGTCGGAGTCGCTGCTCCGGTTCGACGTGGAGCCACGGCCGTGGAGCGAGCCCTCGGAGGACGCGACCGCGACCATCAACTACACGTCCGGCACCACCGCGCGGCCCAAGGGCGTGCAGCTGACCCACCGCAACATCTGGCTGAACGCCGTCACGTTCGCCATGCACACGCGTGCGTGGGAGGGCGACGTCTACATGCACGTGCTGCCGATGTTCCACTGCAACGGCTGGGGCATGCCGTTCGGGCTGGCGGGTCTCGGCGTGCCGCAGGTGGTGCTGCGCAAGGTCGACGGCGCCGAGATCCTGCGCCGCGTGCGCGACCACGGCGTCACGCTGATGTGCGGCGCACCGGCCGTGTGGAACGCCGTGCTCGACGCCGCGCAGTCGTGGGATGGCGAGATCCCCGGCCGTGACCGCGTGCGGATCGTGTGCGCCGGTGCACCGCCGCCCTCGCGCACGATCCAGCGCGTCACCGAAGAGCTCGGGTGGGAGTTCCTGCAGATCTACGGCCTGACCGAGACGGCGCCGCTGCTCACCTTCAACCGCGCCCAGCCGGGGCCGACCGGGGAGGAGAAGGCGCGCAAGCAGTCGCGGGCGGGTGCTCCGGCGTTGGGCGCGCAGCTGCGGATCTCCGACACCGGCGAGGTGCTCGCGCGGTCGAACGTGGTCATGGAGGGCTACTGGGACAACCCGCAGGCGACCGCCGAGGCGATCGAGGACGGCTGGTTCCACACCGGCGACGGCGGCCACTTCGACGACGAGGGCTACCTGACGATCTCGGACCGCAAGAAGGACGTGATCATCACCGGCGGCGAGAACGTCTCGTCGATCGAGGTCGAGGACTGCCTGTTCTCGCACCCGGCCGTCGCGGAGGTGGCGGTCATCGGCGTGCCCGACGAGAAGTGGGGTGAAACGATCAAGGCGTTGGTCGTGCGTTCCGGGGACGTCACCGAGGCCGAACTGATCAAGCACTGCAAGGAGCGGCTCGCCGGGTACAAGGCGCCGACGTCGATCGAGTTCCGCGACTCGATCCCGCGCACGGCGACCGGCAAGATCCAGAAGTTCAAGCTCCGCGAACCGTACTGGGCCGGCCGGGAGCGAGGAGTCAACTAGGCCACTCCGGCGACACGCCGGACTCCGATCGTCCCAAAAGGACCACCGCGCGTGTTCCACTGTGACACGTGTGGTTGACGGTGCGTTAGTTCCAGATGCGCCGAATGAGTCTGATTGGTCTAATGCGGTCGGAGGTGATGTCCGGTGTTGACACGACTCTCCGCCGTGGTGGTGCTCGCGACGGCCATCCTGACGGGGACGGCCCACGCTGTGCCGCCGCCTCCGCCGAACCCGAGCGACGGTGAGATCTCGGCGTCACGGGCCGAGGCCGACGCGAAGGCCGCGCGCGTGGGCGAGCTGACCGGCAGGCTCACCCAGGCCGAGTCGCGCCTGCAGGAGCTGACGGACGAGGTCTCCTACAAGCGCGAGCTCGCCAACAAGGCGCGCGTCGACCTGGAGACCGCCATCTCGGAGGCCGAGGCCGCCCGTCGTGAGGCGTCGGCCGCGCGGGTCCAGGCCGATGCCGCTTCCAAGGCCGTGGAGGAGAGTCGTCGCGCGCTCGACGAGTTCGCGGCGGCTTCCTACGCGCAGGGGAGCACCGTCGGTTCCTTCTCCGCGTACTTCGGGGCGAAGTCGCCGGAGGACCTGCTGGCCCGCGCCCAGCTGCTGGAGGCCGTGTCGGCGTCCGGGCTGAACCAGCTGGAGCAGGTGACCCGCGACCAGGGCGTCGCGGCGAACCTCGACGCCGCCGCGCGTGCCGCGGTGCAGAAGGCCGACGCGAAGCAGGCGGCCGCCGACGAGGCGAAGAAGGTCGCGGACCAGGCGCAGCAGGTGGCCGTGGAGGCACACGCGGCGCAGGCCGCTGCCACCTCGCAGCTCCAGTCCGACAAGGAGGCCGTCGAACGCGAGCTCGTCGCCGCACGCGGTCAGGTCAACGGCCTTGAGGCGCAACGACGTCAGTACGACCAGTGGGTCGAGGACAAGAAGCGCGAAGAAGAAGAGAACGCCCGCCGCGCCGCGGCCGCCGCTGCTTCCGCAGCCGCTGCCGCCGCCCCGGCTCCGCAGCGTCCGGTCGCCGCGGCGTCGTCCGGGAGTCGCGTGCAGACGGTCATCAACCGGGCGTTGGCTCAGCGCGGCGTCATCTACGCGTGGGGCGGTGGCAACTACAACGGCCCCACTTATGGCGTGCGCGATGGCGGCGTCGCGGACTCGTACGGCGACTACCGCAAGATCGGCTTCGACTGCTCGGGCCTGATGATGTACGCGTTCGCGGGCGTCGGCGTCTACCTGCCGCACTACAGCGGCTATCAGTACAACGCCGGACGCAAGGTGCCGCTGTCGCAGATGGCGCCGGGCGACATGATCTTCTGGGGTCCCGGCGGTGGCACGCACGTGGCGTTGTACCTGGGCGGCGGCATGATGGTCGAAGCGCCGCATTCCGGTGCCGTGGTGCGGATTTCGCCCGTGCGGTACGGCGGGATCATGCCGTACGTGACGCGCATGCTGTGAGACCTGGGTGGCCCGCCACGAGGACGGGCCACCCGGAGATTCCTCAGGCAGCCGGCAGGTTCAGCGGGCTGACCTTCGTGTACGCCCGGCGCAGCCAGTTGTGCAACGGGTGGATCGTCACGCCGTCCGGGCCGCGCACGATGACCTCTTCGAGGCACCAGTGCGGGCTGTCGCCCTTGTTGTCGAACGCGATCGCGACCGACGTGATCGGGCCGAGGTCGGTCAGCGTGAAGTTGTACGTGTCGGTCCGGCCCCGCTCGCGGTCGTCGCCGGGGTTGTCGAGGTTGATCCAGCCGCTGCCGTTCAGCCGCACCTCGACTCTCGCGTCGGTGCCCGCGTCCTCGACGTTGCAGGTCCGGACCTCGATGTTGTACTGCGCCGGCGCGGCCTGTGCGGTCGCCATGCCCATGGTGGCGGCGAGCGCGGCGGCCGAGATGCCGACGATCGCGCGAGCTGAGTTCCTCATGCTCGGTTCCCCTCTGTGTTGTTCTGCGGTGCGAGGGGAAAGGTGTCAGCGGGCGGTTGCACGACTGTGTGGCGATGATGAAATCAGCTGGTCAGGACGCCTGGAGGGGTCGGGCCCACAGCTGGCCGATGACGTCGTGGCCGAAGCTGTGCTGAGGGGTTTTCTCGATCAGTTCGAATCCGTGCGCCTCATAGATTTTCCGGGCTGACGTGAGGCCGTCGACCGTCCACAAGACCATGCGCTCGTAACCGGCGTCGCGCGCGAACTTCACGCACGTGTCGACGAGCTGGTTGCCCGCGCCGTGGCCGCGGGCCTTCGGGTGCACGAGCAGGACGCGGAGCTTCGCCGTCGTGTCGTCTTCTCGCATGCAGAACACGCAGCCGACGCGTTCGCCGTCGAGCTCGGCGATCCAGGCGGCTTCGCGGGTGTCGTCGTGGTCCGCCGCGTAGTCGCCGACGATCTTGGCGACCAGGGCTTCGAACGAGGCGTCCCAGTTGTGCTCGGCGGCGTAGAGCTCGCCGTGCGCCTGGACGACCCAGCCCAGGTCGCCGGGCCGGCCGAGAGGGCGGATCAGCATGACACCTCCACTGACACGACTGTTTCAGTAATGCGAAGATAGCGCCCATGCCGTCCGCGCGCGAGACCGAACTGCTCGAAGCCGCCTACCGGTACGTGCTCACGCACGGGCTGGCGGACGTGTCGTTGCGCCCGCTGGCGGCGGCCATCGGGTCGAGCACGCGGGTGCTGCTCTACCTGTTCGGCAGCAAGGACGGGCTGGTCAGGGCGTTGCTGGCGCGGGCTCGTGCGGACGAGCTGGCGTTGCTCGCCGACATCGGCACCGGGCCCGGGGTCGTGACGCGGCTGTGGGAGTGGCTGTCCGCGCCGGCGCATCGGCCGTTGCTGACGTTGTGGCTGGAGGCCTACGCGCGCTCTCTTGTGGAGCCGGAAGGGCCGTGGGCGGGTTTTGCGCGCGCGACCGTTGAGGACTGGCTGGAGGTCCTCAAGGCTTCGCAGCCGGTGGACGTGCGTGACACCCCGGAAGGGCTGGCGAATCGGACGCGGGAGCTCGCGTTGTTGCGGGGTGCGCTGCTGGATCTGCTCGCGACGGGAGACGTGGAACGGGTCAGCGCTGCACTGGGGTGAAGCCGAGCCTGGCGAGGAGGCGTTCCGAGGGCGTGTTGCCGTCGGTGACGCCGGCGAGGACGGGCGCGTCGAGGGCGCGCAGCGATGCCGCGACCACGGCGGTGCCGAGGCCGCGGCCCTTCCACTCCGGATGCGTGATGACGTAGGCGAGCCAGAAGTCGTCGCCGTTGCGGGAGATCAGGGAGGCGGCGACGATTCCGTCCTCGTCCGCGACGAAGCTCGCGTGCGGCACGGCGGTGGGCCGCCAGCCCGCGATCTCGACGGCGCCGTCGCTGTTGCCGCCGAGGTGTTCGTCGATGGTGCCCGCGTAGGCGCGTTCCATGAGATCGGCGAGAGCGGCGTCGTCCTCGTCGTTGACGGGACGGAGGTTGTGTCGCAGGCCGGGCACGGGGCCTGGCTCACGGCGATACACGGTCCGGTTCACCTGTTCAGTGTCGTGGTTTCGCGTCGAGCTTGGAACCGTTGGCGCACAAAGGGCTCGTTCGCACCGGGCGACGTTTCCTCCGCTCGCCACGAGAAGCTGTCGGCGGTGAGCTCCGAGAAAATCCAGCGCAGCCGCGTGCCGTTCTTGTCGCCTTCGAGGGCGAAGCCGTCCTCGGTCGGCCTGCCGACGAACGGGATCACCCAGCCGCGGCCGGGGCCGAGCCAGGTCGACCGGAACGCGCCGAGCTGCGGGTCGTAGAACCGCAGGCTCATGCCCCATTCGCCGTCCGCGTCGGTGCGGCTCGCGCGTGCCGGGCTGATCCACACGTCGGTGAGCGCGCGTCCGTCCAGCGCCCAGCCGAAGTGCCACTCGCCGTCGGTGGTGTGGACGGTGCCGTCCTCGCTGAAGTTCTGCACCACCAACGACCAGCTGCCGATCAACGGCTCGAACACGGCCAGGTGCTCGGCGAGTTCGGGGCGGGGACCTGCCGCCGTGAACACACTCGCGATCCGCTCGGAGACGTCCATGCCGCCAGGATCCATAAATGACAGTATGCTGTCAAACATGGCTGACCTGGTGACCGACTACCGGCTCCTCATCGCCGAGGTGTACGAACTCGCTGGGCTGAGCCGGCGGATCAGCGAACGGGAGGCCGCCGAGAACGGCACGACCGTCGCGCGCTGGCACATCCTGAGCGTGGTGTCCGAGGAACCGCTGACGGTTCCCGCGATCGGGCGCAGGCTCGGGCTCGTCCGGCAAGCGGTGCAGCGGGTGGCCGACGACCTGGTCGAGGCCGGGCAGCTGCGGGTCGAGCCGAATCCGGCGCACCGGCGGTCGATGCTGTACGCGATCACTCCCGAGGGCGTACGCGTGCTGGAGCGGTTGTGGGCCGCGAGTGAACCTCGGCGGCTCGACACGCTCGCCGGCAGTGGGGTGACGGCAGAAGACCTGCGGCACGCCCGCACGACACTGCGCCACCTGATCGACGCGCTGACACACTAGTGGCGTGAAGATCGTGGTGTTCGGCGCGTCCGGCATGGTGGGTCAGGGTGCGCTCAGGGAATGTCTGCTCGACCCCGAGGTGGACTCGGTGGTGACGGTCGGGCGGTCCCCGATGGACGTGACCGACGCCAAGCACCGGCACGTCGTGCACGCCGACTTCGGTGACCTGTCGCCGGTCGCCGGTGAGCTGGCCGGTGCCGACGCGTGCTTCTACTGCATGGGCGTCACGTCGGCCGGTCTGTCCGAGGACGAGTACACGCCCGTGACGCACGACTACGCGCTGGAGGCCGCACGTGTCGTCGGTGGCACGTACGTGTACGTGTCCGGCGAGGGTGCGAACGCCGAGAGCAGTACGATGTGGGCGCGCGTGAAGGGCCGGACCGAGAACGAGCTGCTGGCGCTGGACCGGCCCGTCCACGTCGTGCGGCCCGGGTTCATCCAGCCGCGGCACGGGATCACGTCGCGGACCCGCATCTACCGCTACCTCTACTCGTGGTCGTCGTGGCTCTTCCCGCTGCTGCGGCGGGTCGCACCCCAGTACGTCACGAGCACCGAGGCTCTCGGCCGCGCGATGGTCGCGCTGGCCAAGGGTGCTCCGGCTCCGAAGCTGCTGCGCAGCGACGACGTCAACCGGCTGGCTTGAACGCCTCCTCGGTCGTCACGACGCCCGCCGTGCGGCCCGGCGCGGTGTGGTTCTCCCAGTAGAGGTTGGTGTGCGCGATGACCTTGTCCGGCGTGGGCGCGCCCCACTCGGACAGGTCCTCGGTGGTGTGCGCGTCGCTCACGAGCAGCGCGTCGTAGCCCCGGACGATCGCGCCGTGCAGGGTCGAGCGGATGCACTCGTCGGTCTGCGCGCCGGAGACCACGAGGCTGCCGATTCCCTTGCCCGCCAGCACTTCCTCGAGGTCGGTGCCCTCGAACGAGTCGGCGTACGTCTTGTGCACCACCGGTTCGCCCTCGGCGAGCTTGAGCTCCGGCACGAACTGCCAGCCGTCGGAGCCCTTGGGCAGGTGCTCGGGGTTGCTGTGCTGCACCCACACGACCTCGACGCCGGCCGCGCGCGCCTTGTCGACGAGCGTGGCGACGTTGGCCACGACCTCGTCGCGGTTGTGGGCGTGGTTGACCACGCCGTTCTGGACGTCGATCACGAGCAGTGCGGTGTTGGGGCGGTTCGGCAGAGTCGTCACGTGGGTCACACTATGCCGGGGGTCTGACAATTTTCAGCGCGAGCGCAGGCGCCGCAGCATGCGGGCGTCCTCAAAGCCGACGTTGCGCGCCGCGGTCTCGACGGTGGCGCCCTGCCCGATGAGGTGTTCGGCCCGTTCGACGCGCAACGCCTGCTGGTACTTCAACGGTGTCATGCCCGTCGCTTTGCCGAACAACCGCGTGACCGTCCGTTCGCTGCACCCGGCGACGGTGGCCAGCTCCGTGAGCGACAGGCGGTCGGTGAGGCGTGACTCGATGACGTCCTGAATGCGGTGCACGGTCTCGTTGACGTGCGAGCGGTGTCGCAGCAGCACGCTCGCCTGCTGGTCGTCGCCGTTCCTGCGCGCGTAGACGACCATCGTGCGCGCGATGCTGGCGGCGGTGGCGGGTCCGTGCCTTGTCGCGACCAGGTTCAACGCCAGGTCGATGCCGCTCGCGATGCCCGCCGACGTCACGATCCGATCGTCCTCTACGAACAGAACGTCTCTGACGACCCGTGCGCGCGGGTAGCGCCGTTCGAGCTCGTCCTGCAGTTCGTGGTGCGTGGTGCAACGGCGGCCATCGAGCAGACCGGCGCGACCGAGTGCATCGGCTCCGGCGCACACACTCGCCACCGTGCCGCCGCCTTCGTGGTGCTGCCGCAGCCACGCGAGTGCCCGGCCGCTCAGCGGTCCGGTCCCGGCGAGCGCCGGCGACCGCCACCCCGGCACGAACACCAGGTCCTGCGGCGTCAGCGACGGCAACTCGGCCGTGGTGCCCAGCGGCACGCCCTGGTGGCTGGGCACCGAGTCCGAGTCGCCCACGTACTCCAGCGCGTACCCGCCCACGAGGTCGGCCGCGCTGGAGAACACCTGCGCCGGCCCCGCGAGGTCGAGCAGGTGCACTCCCGGCACGAGCAGAAAGACGACTCTGGTCACGATCCGGTCAGCGTAGCGACATCCGAGATCCGCGCGAACCGGCCCGCCAGCACGTACTCGGTCCGCTCGATGATCTCCTCGACGCCGAACACCTTCCCGGTCCTCCAGTGCGGCAGCGGCATGGTCGCGGTCGCGTCCGTCACGAACGTCATGTCGAACCCGAGGTCCGACCCGATCCGCGTCGTCGTCTCGCAGCACTGCTCGGTCCGGATGCCGCTGATCAGCAGCTCCCTGACGCCGTGCAGGGTGAGCGTCTGCTGCAGGTTCGTGGTGGTGAACGCGTTGTGCGCCGTCTTGGTGAGGACGGGCTCGTCGTCGAGCGGCTTGAGGCCGTCGATCAGGCGCACGTGGCCCAGGGCGGGGTCGAACACGTCGCCGCTGCCGGGCTCGGAGTGCAGCACCCACACCACGAGGTCACCGGCGTCCCTGGTCATGTCGACCAGCTGGTTCACCTTGCCCGCGATGTCCGGGTCGGACACTTCGGCCCAGTTGGCCCGCTGGCGGAACGACTCCTGCACGTCGATGACGATCAATGCTCGCTTCATGACCTCAAGCCTCGTCGTCCCGCCGTGGTCGAGACAGGCACTGCCCGGCCGTCATGCGGACGGATCTGGTCACCGTGCGAAGATCATGACGTGGACTTACGCGTGCTGGCGGGCGACCCCGCGAACCCGGAGCTGGGCGCCGAGGTGACGGTCTCGGTGGGGCAGGAGAGCCTCGACGGGTACGCCGTGCCGTTCGTGCGCGTGACGAAGGGCGAAGTGCGCAGGATCCTCGTGGGACACGCACGCACCGACGGCCACCACATCGACGTGGTGGCACGGGCGGCCTGGGCCGAGAACGGCGGCTGGCACCGCGAATCGTGGCCCGGCGACGGCGTGGCCGAGCTGCTGAAGAACCCGGCCCACCCGATCCCCGGCGACGGCACGAGGGCCGAGGTGGTGGCGAAGGCCATCGCCGAGGGGTCCCGGAACACCGTCGCGGAACTGCGAGGTCTGCGCTACGAGATGGAACGGCAGGTCGCGGACCTGTTGGCACAGCGCAGGAACACCGCGCTGCGGATGGTGATGGCCCAGCTCGTCGAGCTGTCGATCGCGGTCAGCCGCGCCCGCGACCAGGCCCGCGACACGCTGCGCGAGGTCAGGATCCCCGGCGTGGTCCGGCACTGCGAGGCCATGGACGCCGAGCTCGGCGACGAGGTCACCCGGCTGCAGTCGTTGCTGAGCAGCGTGTCGACGTTCGCCGTCGCGCAGGAAGGCGAGGCGCAGCAACGGTTCAACATGCTCGCCGCCGCGGCCGCCGCCGGACTCGGTCTGCCCGCGCTGATCCTGTCGCTCTACGGCGCGGACGACTACCTGCCGTTCACCTGGGACAAGGCGTGGCGTGCGCTGGCCCCGATCGCGTTCGCCCTGACGCTGGCCGCGGGAGTCATCCTCTGGCGCATGCCCGGCCGCACCACCGCGAAGCACCACCTGGCAGCGCTCGGGCTCATCGCCGGGCTGATCGGCGTGCTGCTGATCGCGGGCTTCCTCGCGCCCTAGAGCGGCCGGCGGCCCGCGAACCCCACGTCGGCGCGGTGGTACCACCCCAGCGTCCGGTCGCCCTCCAGCCAGCACAACAGGACCGGCACACCGTCGCGTTCCGACGGGAAGTCGACCAGCAGCGGCGCGAAGCCCTTCAGCTCCGCCCCGGTCTGCTGCACGGCCTCCAGCAGCTCGTCCAGCCGTGCCTGCGCGGCCTTGAACTCCGGCAGCCCGCCCAGCGACGACGAGCCGGCGGCCAGCTCGGCGGCGTCGGCGCGCAGCCGCACGATCTCGTCCAGCACCGGCAACAACCGGGCCAGCTCGGCCTGGGCTTCGTCGAGGGTGAACAGTCCCACGACACCAAGGCTGGCACAGTGGACGGAGTGACGTGGCGACTGGGTGACCTCACCGTGAACCGGATCGGCTTCGGCGCGATGCGCCTTCCGCAGCGGGGAGCCGCGTTCGACCCCGAGGCGACACCACGGGACCGCGCGCAGGCGATCGAAGTCCTCCAGCAGGCCGTCGAGCTCGGCGTCAACCACATCGACACCGCCGCCTTCTACTTCTCCGCCACCAGGTCGGCCAACGAACTGATCAACAGCGCGCTGTCGCCGTACCCGCCCGGCCTCGTGATCGCCACGAAGGTCGGGCCGGGCAGGACGGCGCAGGGGGAGTGGCTGCCGCTCGCCACACCGGAGCAGCTGCGCGGCCAGGTCGAGGAGAACCTGCGCCAGCTCGGCACCGACCAGCTCGACGTCGTGAACCTGCGGGTGAGCGGGCTCGACGACGTCAGCGCGCACTTCGAGCAGCTCGCGGTCCTGCAGCAGGAGGGGATGGTCCGGCACCTCGGGCTCTCGAACGTGAAACCGCGCCACCTCGACCAGGCGCAGAAGATCGCCGAGGTCGTGTGCGTGCAGAACTCCTACGGGCTCGGCCACCACCCCGAGCAGGACGAGTTCGTCGGTGTCTGCAGGGAGCGCGGCATCGCGTTCGTGCCGTTCTTCGCCCTCGCCGGCGCGAACAAGGAGGCCGGCACGTCGGCCGAGGACGACGTGGTCACCGAGATCGCCCGTGCCCACGGCGCCTCGCCCGCGCAGGTCCGTCTCGCCTGGACACTGGCGCAGGGGCCGCACGTGCTGGTCATCCCCGGCACCGGCGACCCGGAACACCTGCGGCAGAACGTCGCGGCTGGCGAGCTGGAACTCACCACCGAGGAGCTCACCCGCCTCGACGCGCTGCACCTCAACGGCGGCTGATCCGCCGGAACAGCCGCCGAGCGTCGCTCGGTGAGCAGGTCGTCTTGCCCGCACCGTTCGGCCAGGGCAGTGCGAGCACCGGCCCCTCGGCCACCTTCCGGCCAGGCCGCTGAGCACGGTGTTCTCGCCGTACCTCTTCGTCAGCCCGGCTGTTTCGACGATCATCGCACGCCCTATTTTGTGCGTACGTCATGCGCAAAAGGCGATCGCGACGAAGGGCACGGCATGAGCTACGCGGCGATCATCCTCACCGGCGGCAAGGGTGAACGGCTCGGCGGCGTCGACAAGGCCGCACTGTCCTATCGGGACGCCACGCTGCTCGACCACGTGCTGTCCGTTGTGGACGATGCCGAGCAGATCATCGTGGTGGGGCCCGAAAAAGACGTCCCGAACGTCATCTGGGCACGCGAGGACCCGCCCGGCGGCGGACCGCTGGCGGGGCTGGCGGCGGGGCTCGCGCACGTCACCGCCGATCGCGTCGCGGTCCTCGCGGTCGACCAGCCCGGCATCACCAGGGACACCATCGCCCGGCTCAGGGCGACCGGTCGCAACGCGGTGCTGAAGGACGATCGCACGCAGTGGCTGATCGGCTTCTGGAACGTGGCCGAGCTGCGCGGAGTCCTACCTGAAGATCCGCGCGATCTGCCGTTGCGCAAGACTCTCGGGCTGTTGAACCCGGTGGAGGTGTCCGCTTTGCCCGGTGAGGCGCGCGACGTCGACACCCCGGCCGACCTGGACACCCTTCACAGCGGTTGAACAGGCGAAGAGCAAGACTGTCCCACTATCGGTAAACCCTGTTCTGCATGGAGGCCCGCACGTGACCGAGCCCGCCGCCGAGGCAACGCCGAACGCATCGGCGCCCGTCACCCCGGCTCGTGACGCCCAGCTGCTCGAACGCACCGTGTTCGAGGTCAAGCGGGTGATCGTCGGCCAGGACCGGCTCGTCGAGCGGATGCTCGTGGGTCTGCTGGCCAAGGGCCATCTGCTGCTCGAAGGTGTCCCGGGTGTCGCGAAGACGCTCGCGGTCGAGACGTTCGCCCGCGTGGTCGGCGGTTCGTTCTCGCGCGTGCAGTTCACGCCCGACCTGGTGCCCGCCGACATCCTCGGCACCCGCATCTACCGCCAGTCCAGCGAGGCGTTCGACGTCGAGCTGGGTCCCGTCGTCGCGAACTTCGTGCTCGCCGACGAGATCAACCGCGCGCCCGCCAAGGTGCAGTCGGCCATGCTCGAGGTCATGGCCGAGCGGCACGTGTCGATCGGCGGGCAGACGTTCCCGATGCCCAACCCGTTCCTGGTGCTGGCGACGCAGAACCCGATCGAGAACGAGGGCGTCTACCCGCTGCCGGAGGCGCAGCGCGACAGGTTCCTGTTCAAGATCCAGGTCGAGTACCCGACCGCTGAGGAAGAACGCGAGATCGTCTACCGCATGGGCGTCGAGGCGCCGGTGCCGAACCAGGTCCTCTCGCCGGAGGAGCTGGTGCGCCTGCAGGGCGTGGCGTCGCGCGTCTTCGTCCACCACGCGCTCGTCGACTACGTGGTGCGGCTGGTGATCGCGACCCGCGCGCCCGCCGAGCACGGCCTCACCGACGTCGCCGGCTGGGTCGCCTACGGTGCGTCGCCGCGTGCGTCGCTCGGCATCATCGCCGCCGCCCGCGGCCTCGCGCTGGTCCGCGGCCGCGACTACGTGCTGCCGCAGGACGTCGTGGACGTGGTGCCGGACGTGCTGCGCCACCGTCTGGTGCTCTCCTACGACGCGCTGGCCGACGGCGTGCCCATCGACCACATCATCACCCGAGTGCTGCAGATCGTGCCGTTGCCGCAGGTGTCGGCCCGTCCGCAGCAGCCGGTTCCGGCTGGTAGGCAGTGAGCCGCGACAAGAGCGCCGAGAAGGAGCGTCCCTCGTGGGCGCCGCCCGTCCTGCGCGGTGTCCGCATGGAAGCCGCGTTGCGCATGCTCGAGCTCGACGTCCGGCGCCGCCTCGACGGCCTGCTGCAGGGCAACCACCTCGGCCTCGTGCCGGGGCCGGGCACCGAACCTGGCGAGGCCAGGACCTACCAGCCCGGCGACGACGTGCGCAGGATGGACTGGGCGGTGACGGCGCGCACCACGGTGCCGCACATCCGCGAGACGGTCGCCGACCGCGAGCTGGAGACGTGGGTGGCGATCGACCTGTCGCCGTCGCTCGACTTCGGCACGGCGGTGTGCGAGAAGCGCGACCTGGCCATCGCCGCGACGGCCGCGGTCGCGCACCTGACGCGTGGCGGTGGCAACCGGATCGGCGCGGCGGTCTCGACCGGCGCGGAGAACATCCGCATCCCTGCCCGCGGTGGCCTCGCCCACGCGCGGGGCATGATCCGCAAGATCGCCGAGATGCCGCGCGCGGAAGAGGGCACGCGCGGCGACCTGGCCGCGTTGCTGGAACAGCTGCGCAGGCCACCGCGGCGGCGCGGCCTGATCGTGGTGATCTCGGACTTCCTCGGCGGCATGGAGTGGCAACGTCCGCTGCGCGCGTTGTCCGCGCGGCACGACATCGTCGCCGTCGAGATCGTCGACCCGCGTGACGTCGACCTGCCCGAGGTCGGCACCGTCGTGCTCGCCGACCCGGAGACCGGGCGGCAGCGCGAGGTGACGGCGTCGGCGTTGCTGCGCAAGGAGTTCAACGCCGCGGCCGCGGAACACCGGGCCGAGGTGGCCGCGGGGCTGCGGCGTGCGGGCGCAGGGCACCTGGTGCTGCGGACCGACTCCGACTGGATCGCCGACACGGTTCGTTTCGTGGTGGCGCGCAAGCGCCGCTGGTCTGGGGGTGTCGCATGAGCTTCTCGAACTTCGTCGCCCCGTGGTGGTTCCTGCTGCTGATCGCGGTCGCGCTGCTGGGCGCCGCCTACGTGCTGGTGCAGCGGATGCGGCGCAAGCGGGTGCTGCGGTTCACCAACCTCGAGCTGCTGGAGAAGGTCGCGCCCAAGCGGGAACGCTGGTCGCGGCACGTCCCGGCGGCGTTCCTGCTGGCCTCGCTCGCGTTGCTGACGGTCGCGCTGGCCGGTCCGACGTCCGAGCAGCGGGTGCCGCGGAACCGGGCCACCGTGATGCTCGTGGTCGACGTGTCGCTGTCGATGAAGGCCACGGACGTGAAGCCGTCCCGCCTGGAGGCCGCCCAGGTGGCCGCCAAGTCGTTCGCCGAGGGCCTCACACCGGGCATCAACCTGGGCCTGATCTCGTTCGCGGGCTCCGCGACCGTGCTGGTGGCGCCGACGACGGACCGCGCGGCCGTCACGCAGTCGATCGACGGGCTGAAGCTCGCCCAGTCGACCGCGACCGGTGACGCGATCATGGCCGCGCTGGCGTCGATCGACTCGTTCGGCAAGGTCGTCGGCGGTGCCGAGGGCCCGCCGCCCGCCCGCATCGTGCTGATGACGGACGGCAAGGAGACGGTCGGCACCCGCAAGGCGTTCGACGCGGCCGAGGACTCGAAGAAGGCCGGCATCCCGATCTCCACGATCTCGTTCGGCACCGAGGACGGCGTGGTCGACATCGAGGGCAGGCAGCAGTCCGTCCCGGTCGACGACGACTCGATGAAGGAGATCGCGAAGCTGTCGGGCGGCGAGTTCTTCAAGGCGGCGTCGGCCGAGGAGTTGCGGCGCGTCTACGACACGCTCGGCGAGCAGATCGGCTACGAGAAGAAGCAGGCGGACGCGTCGAAGCCGTGGCTGCTGCTCGGCACGATGACGGCGATGTTCGCGGCCGCCGCGGCGCTGGTCCTGGGTCAGCGCCTGCCGTAGGTCAGCAGCACGACTCCGCAGTCGAACGTCCTGGTGCCCTTGAGCGCCAGGGCGTTCGGCTTCTTGAAGAACCGCGTGCCGCTCCCGATCGCGATCGGGTTCAGGTAGACGCGGATCTCGCCGATCAGGTCGTGCGCGAAGAACGTCTCCAGCAGGTTCGGGCCGCCGACCATGCTGTCGCCCGGCAGGTTCCTGATCTCGTCGGGGTCGACCTCGGTGCGGGTCTCGCTGTTCCACTCGGTGAACGTCCGCGTGCGGCTGTAGATGATCTTGCGCACGTTCCGCCAGATCGGCGCGAACTCCCGCATCTTCGGCGTGAAGTCGGGGTCGTCCTCGGCGTGCGGCCACGCCTGGAGCATCAGCTCGTGCGTGCGGCGGCCGTCGAGCAACGCGCTCATCGTCGCCAGGTCGGCGTTGATGTAGTCGTGCATGTCCTCGCTCATGTGGTGCCAGCTGATGTCGTGGCCGGGGCCCTCGAAGAACCCGTCGAGCGAGAGCGACGTCATCGTGATGATCATCCGTGGAGCCTCCGGTATTCCGCTGCCGCACCAGGGTGTAGCGGCACTCTGCCCGTGTCGATGAGGCTGCGCACGTCGAGGTACTGCGTGCCGAGCGCCTGCTCCGGCACGAGCTCCGCTGCCTTGGCGACCAGCAGCCGCACGACAGCGCCCGCGAACTCCGTGCTCAGGTCCGGCCGGCACACCAGCAGGTTCGGCGTGCCGATCGTGGGGACGTCGGTGGTCGAGCCGTACACGCCCATCCGCACGTCGACGCGTTCGTAGACCTTGCCGTAGTCCTGGCGGAGCCGGGGCAGGAAACCGTCGAGCGGCAGGAGCCGGATGCCGCTGGTCTTGTTGAGCTCCGGGGTGGGGACGCCGCCGGACCACAGCAGGGCCGCGATGTCGCCCGCCTTCAGGGCGTCGATGGCGTTGCGCAGCGGGTAGTGCTCTTCCTTCACGCCGAGCGCGAGGCGTTCGCCCTGCAAGGCCGCGCCCGATCCGGCGGCGCCGAGCGACACCGGTTTGCCGGCCAGGTCGGCTGTGGAGCGGTACGGCGAGGAGTCGAGGACCACGAGCTGCAGGTAGTTCTCGTAGACGCGGCCGAGGGCGACGACGCCGGACTCCAGGTGGGCGCTGTCGCTCAGGGTCAGCGCGAGGTCGGCGGTGCCCTTGCGCAGGTGCTCGAGGTTGTCGGCGCTGCCGCCGGTCTCGACCGGGGTGATGGTGAGCGGGCTCGGGGCCAGGCGGGAGAGCAGGGCGGCGAAGTCGTTGTAGAAGCCGCCGGGTTCGCCGCCCGCGATCCTGATCGTGCCGGACGGTTCGCCGGTGCCGCAGGCGGCGAGGGCCAGGGCGCCGAGGAGGAACGTGCGTCGCTTCACAGCAGCGGCTCCTTCGGCAGCTCGACCGTCACGACCAGCCCGCCATTGGTGTGCAAGGTCAGTGTTCCGCCGTGCGCGGTGACGATGCGATCGGCGATCGCGAGACCAAGGCCGGTTCCTCGCTGCGAGTCGTCGCCGCGCCAGAACCGTTCGGTGGCGCGGGCGATGTCCTCTTCGGACAGACCGTCGCCGTTGTCCTGCACGACCAGCGTCGCCCGGTCGCAGATCACCGTGATCTCGGAGCCGCCGTACTTGATGGCGTTGTCCAGCAACACGTCCAGCACCTGGGCGAGGTCCGACACCGCGCACCGCACCAGGCCGGGCGCCCGGTCGTCGACGGTGATGGTCGCGCCCGCCGAACGAGCCGCGGCGCGCCAGGCGTCGACCCGGTCGTGCGCCACGACCTGGAGGTCGGCCAGCTCCGGTTCCACGCCTCCCGCCGCGCGTTCGGTGGCGGTGCTCTCGGCGGACGCGAGCGCGAGAAGACCGTCCAGCAGCGACTCCAGGCGTTCGACCTCGGTCAGCAGCGACCCGTTGGACGGCAACATGTCCACGCGCAACCGCAGCGCGGCCATCGGGTTGCGCAGCTGGTGCGACGCGTCGGCGATCAGCCGTCGTTGCTGGTCGGCGGCCTCTGCCACGGCGTCGGACATGCGGTTGAACGACTCCGACAACGCCCGCAGCTCTGCCGGTCCCGCGGTGTCGGCGACGTGCGTGCGCCGCTGACCCTCTGCGACCGCGCGGACACCCCGGTCGAGCTCCTTGAGCGGCCGCAGCAGCCAGCGGGCGACGACGAGGGCGAGCAGCACGCAGGCGCAGGCCGCGAGCAACGCCCCGGCCAGCACGAACGCCCACCGGCGGGCCACGTCCAGCGCGGCCACGTGCGTCGAGGCCCGCATCACCACGGCGCCCGCGACCTTCGTGCCGGTGCCGACGGGACGGGCGAACAGGACGTCGCCGCCGTTCCAGGGCAGCACGGTCGGCACAGGTGCGGCGGGCTGGTTGCGCAGCGCGGCGTCGATCTGCGCGGACACCTCGGCGATCGTCATCCCGGCCTCGACGACGGGCTCGCCCGCCGCGTTGACGACCACGACCTCCTCGCCGTAGACCTCGTTGTACCGCAACGCCTCGGACACCACGACGTCGGCGGGCAGCGTGGCGAAGCGGTCGAGATCGGCGGTGCGGCTGATCACGAACTGCTGGGTGCGCTCGGACGCGGTGCTCATCAGCAGCGGGACGGCGAACGCGGTGACGGCCGAGAGCGAGAAGAGCAGCAGCACCACCAGAAGCCGTTGCCGCATCTAGTCACCGAGCCGGTAGCCGAAACCGCGGATCGTGTGCAGCAGGCCGGGCCGGTCGAGCTTGGCGCGCAGCTGCGTCAGATGGACGTCGAGCGTGCGCGACACGGCCACGAATGCGTTGCCCCACACCTCGTCCATGAGCTGCTGACGGCTCACCGCGGTGCCGGGCCTGCGCGCGAGCACCGCCAGCACGTCGAACTCCTTGGTGGTCAACGAGATCTCGCGCCCGCCGACCAGCACCTGGCGGCCGGACAGGTCGATCTCCACATCGGACACCCGCACGACGTCGCCCGGCTCCTGCGACCGTGCCGCACTGCGCCGTGCCACCGCGTCGATGCGCGCCAGCAACTCGGCCAGCCGCACCGGCTTGACCAGGTAGTCGTCCGCCCCGAGCCGCAGCCCGCGCACGACGGTCCGCTCGTCACCGCGCGCCGTCAGCACCAGCACCGGCACCGGGTCGATCTTGCGGAGCTTGCGCAGCACCTCCAGGCCGTCCTGGTCGGGCAGGCCGAGGTCGAGCAGCACCACGTCGGCGTCCCGGTGGGCGATCAACGCGTCGGCGCCCCTGCGCACGCGGGCAGGCCGGTGCCCGTTCGCCCGCAGCGCCTCGACCAGGGCGTCGGCGACACCGTCGTCGTCTTCGACCAACAGCACCCGCATGGGAGCAGTATCGCCCCACAAGTTCGTTTCGTGCGCGCGGCGACGCGCTTAAGTGACTGTAAAGAAGCTACAGCCCAGGTTGTGACGGGTGCCGCGGCGCCGAGATCGTGTCCGGCATGACAGTCGTTGCGGAGAAACGCGCCGAGCGCCGAGTGGTGGCGAACGTGCTGCGCGGATCAGTCGGGAACTTGATCGAGTGGTACGACTGGTACGCGTACACCGCGTTCAGCATCTACTTCGCGGCGGCGTTCTTCCCCAAGGGCGACCAGACCGCGCAGCTGCTCAACACCGCCGCGGTGTTCGCCGTCGGTTTCCTCATGCGGCCGCTGGGTGGCTGGCTGCTCGGCCGGTACGCCGACCGCCACGGCCGGCGCGCCGCGCTCACGTTGTCCGTCACGCTGATGGCGCTCGGCTCGCTGATCATCGCGCTGACGCCGTCGTACGCCACGATCGGTGTCGCCGCGCCGATCCTGCTGGTGCTCGCCCGGTTGTTGCAGGGCCTGTCGGTCGGCGGTGAGTACTCGACCTCGGCGACCTATCTGTCCGAAGTGGCCTCGCCGCGCAGGCGCGGGTTCTACTCCAGCTTCCAGTACGTGACGCTGACGGCAGGGCAGCTGGTGGCGCTGGGCGTGCAGATCGTGTTGCAGCAGTTCCTGTCCAAGCCCGAGATGACCGAGTGGGGCTGGCGGATCGCGTTCGTGATCGGTGCGACCGGCGCGATCATCGTCATGTGGCTGCGGCGCGGCATGGACGAGTCGGAGAACTTCGAGAAGCAGAAGGGCAACGCCCAGAAGGGGACGTTGCGCGCGTTGCTCAAGCACCCCAAGGAATGTCTGCTCGTCGTCGGTCTCACGCTGGGTGGCACCGTCGCGTTCTACACGTACACGACCTACCTGCAGAAGTTCATGGTGAACACCAGCAGGATCGACGCCGCGACGGTCAGCTGGATCAACTTCGCCGCGCTGCTGGTCTTCGTGGTGCTGCAGCCGATCGCGGGCGCGTTGTCCGACCGGGTAGGGCGTCGTCCGCTGCTGCTCGGGTTCGGTGTGCTGGGCACGCTGGTCACGGTGCCGCTGCTGTCGACGCTCGCGAAGACGTCCGAGGCGTTCCCGGCGTTCCTGCTGATGCTGGGCGGGCTGGTGATCGTCACGGGCTACACGTCGATCAACGCGATCGTGAAGGCCGAGCTGTTCCCGACGAACATCCGCGCGCTGGGCGTCGGCCTGCCGTACGCGCTGACCGTGGCCATTTTTGGCGGCACGGCCGAGTACGTGGCGCTGTGGTTCAAGCAGGCCGGCATGGAGTCGGTGTTCTTCTACTACGTCGCCGGATGTGTGCTGATCTCGTTGCTGGTCTACGGGTTCATGCGCGAGACGTCGAAGGACTCGGTCCTGGACAAGGACTGACCGGCCACGCGGAGGGCGGTCATGCGGCGACCGCCCTCCGCCTCCTCACGTCAGCAGACCTCGTTGGTGAAGGTCTGGCCCACGCCGTCGACGATGCCGTGCGCCATGGTGCAGAACCGCAGCGTGTTCGCGCCGGTCGACCACACCTCCTGCTGACCGCGCCGGCCGTTGGCGATGTCGATGTCGCCGTCGCCCCTGGTGATGGCGACGGAGGCCTCGACGTTGGGGTGACCCGACTTCCACGAGTCCCAGACGTAGATGTAGCCCCAGTTCTTGCCGCAGCCCTTGAACTGCTTGACCGAGGCGACGGTCGTGTTGCCGCTCTTGAGGTACTTCGTGGAGCCGATCTGCGTGACGCCGGTCGAGCACCGCGGGTTCGTCTCGGCGTGCGCCGCGCCCGTGAAGGTCAGGGCGACGGCCGCCGCCGCCAGCACGGCGGCACCAATCCTCTTCTGCATGATCCTCACGGTGAACCAGGCCGGTTAGTCAGCGGTTAATCACACCGAGCCGGGTCGCGAGCACCGTCGCCAGGTGCGCGGGCTCGCGGTCGGTGGTGTGGCGGATCTGCGTGCGGCAGCTGAAGCCGTCCGCGATCACCAGTGCGTCCTCGTTGTTCCTGATGGCGGGCAACAGGTCCTGCTCGGCGCACGCGATCGACACGTCGTAGTGGCCCTGCTCGAACCCGAAGTTGCCGGCCAGGCCGCAGCAGCCCTCGACGATCTTCGGCGCGATCCCGGCCTTGGTCATCGCCTCGCGGTCCGGGGCGAAACCCAGTTCCGCGTACTGGTGGCAGTGGGTCTGCACGACGGCGTCTCGGGTGCCGTCCACCGCGGGCAGCGTCGGTGCCACGTGCTCGGCGAACGTGCGGGTGGCGTCGGCGAGCGCCCGCACCGCCGGGTCGCCCGACAACTTCGGGGCCTCTGCGCGCAGGAACGCCGTGCAGCTCGGCTCCAGGCCGATCACCGGGACACCCCGGCTCGTCCACGGCAGCAGCGACCGCGCGGTCCGTTCGACGACGCGGCGGGCCCTCGCGAGCTGGCCGGTCGAGTGCCACGTCAGTCCACAACAGACGTTCGCGGACGGCAGCTCGACGCGGTTTCCCAGGTGTGCCAGGACGTTCGCGGCATCGATGCCGATGCCCGGCTCGAAGAAGTTCGTGAACGTGTCCGGGAACAGCAGCACCGGATCGCCCTCGCCGAGCGGCTGCAGCCGACGGACCAGGGGAGTGACCGGAGCGGGCAGTTCGCGTTCCGGCGTGATGCCGGCGAACCGGCCGAACTTCGCGGTGAACCTGTTGACCAGGCCGTACCTCAGCCACGTCGGCAGCCAGCCCATCGCGTAGTGCGACCGCGGCCGCAACCGTCCCTTGTAGTGCTCGTGCAGGAACTCCGCCTTGTAGCTCGCCATGTCGACGTCGACGGGGCAGTCGCGCTTGCAGCCCTTGCACCCCAGGCAGAGGTCGAGCGCCTCGGCGACCTCGGGAGACCGCCAGCCGTCCTTGATCACGTCACCGGCGAGCATCTCGAACAGCAGGTGCGCACGGCCGCGCGTCGAGTGCTTCTCCTCTTTCGTCACCCGGTAGCTCGGGCACATCACGCCGCCCTTGGTGTTCAGGCACTTGCCGACGCCGACGCACCGGCGCGTGTCGCTCGCGAACTCCGCGCGCGTCGGAATCCGCGGTGGCGCAACGAGAATCCGCAGATCCTCGTCGAGCTTCCTGGGCTGCACGATCCGGCCGGGATTGAGCAGGTTGCCGGGATCGAACGCGTGCTTGAACTGCTGGAACGCCCTGATCGCCGCGGGCGGGTACATGCGGCCCAGCAGCTCGGACCGCGCCTGACCGTCGCCGTGCTCGCCGGAAAGGCTGCCGCCGTGGCTCACCACCAGGTCGGCGGCGTCCTCCAGGAACTCGCGGTAGCCGCGCGCAAGGTCGAAGTCGATGCGGACGTGCAGGCAGCCCTCGCCGTAGTGGCCGTAGGTGATGCCGCGCCGGCCGTGCCGCGCGAGCAGCTGATCGAACTCGCGCAGGTAGGCGCCGAGGCGCTCCGGCGGGACGGCCGCGTCCTCCCAGCCCGACCACGCCTCGCCGCCGTCGGGCATTCTCGTCGCGAGCCCGGCGCCGTCCTCGCGGATGCGCCACAGCGCCCGCTGGTGCGCGGGGTCGTGGATGATCATCGAGTTCTTGGTGATCTTGGCGACACGCTCGGGGTGGTCCTCGACCTCCACGAACAGCCAGCTGCGGCCCTCCGGCAGGTCGGGGCGGGTGCGCACGCCGCGGACCAGTGCCTCGTCGATGCCCTCGACCGCCAGCGCGTCCTCGATCTGGGTGACCTGGTCGGCCGCGTCGTAGGTGTCCGCGAAGCCGAGCACGACCAGGATCCGCCGTTCGGGACGGCGGACCAGCTTCAGCTCGGCGCCCAGCAGCACCACGCAGGTGCCCTCGGTGCCGACGAGCTGCTGCGTGAGCGTCGGGGCGTCCAGCGCGTAGCCGCTGACCCGGCGGCTGAGCCGCGGAAACCAGGCAGGGTCGAACGACGGCAGGTCGAACGGGGGCGGGTTCGTCGTGTCGAACGTGCGGCCGTCCGCCGTGAGCACGCGCAGGTTCGCGACGTTCTCGCTGGTCTTGCCCCACTTCACCGAGTGCGCGCCGCACGCGTTGTTGCCGATCATTCCGCCGATCGTGCAGCGCGAGTGCGTCGACGGGTCCGGGCCGAACAGGTGGTCACCCGCCAGGGAGTTCACGCGGTCGAGCACCGCGCCGGGCTGCACGAGCGCCCGATCGCCGGAGATCTCGATCGCGTTCAGGTACCGGCTGAAGTCGATCACCAGTCCGGTGCCGCACGCGTTGCCCGCGATGGACGTTCCGGCGCCCCGGCTCGTGATCGGCACGCGGTGCTCCGCGGCCAGCGCAACCGCCGTGACCACGGCGTCTGTCGTTCGTGGACGGACGACGACACGCGGCACGTGGCGGTAGTTCGACGCGTCGGCCGAGTACAGGGCCCGGCTCGCCGGGTCGTCGAGGACGTCGCCGTCCACGTGACGGCGGAGTTGATCGAGAAACGCCCGCATCACCCGATCATGCCTGGCTGGATGTGACATGGCTCTGCCGATGCCGGTCTACCTGCCGGTAGCCGATAGCCTCACCCAGATCAACCAGCAGCGATTCTCGGGAGAGCTAGTGAGTCGGTCCGTTCTGGTCACCGGAGGCAACCGCGGCATCGGCCTCGCCATCGCGCAGGCGTTCGCCGCGCAGGGCGACAAGGTCGCGGTGACCCACCGCGGGTCCGGCGCTCCCGAGGGGCTGCTCGGCGTGAAGTGCGACGTGACGAACTCCGCGGAGATCGACGCGGCGTTCGCCGAGGTCGAAGCCGCGCACGGGCCCGTCGAGGTGCTGGTCTGCAACGCGGGCATCACCCAGGACACGCTGCTGCTGCGCATGAGCGAGGAGCAGTTCACCCAGGTCGTCGACGCGAACCTGACCGGCGCGTTCCGGTTCGCCCAGCGCGCCTCGCGCGGCATGCTGCGCAAGAAGTTCGGCCGCATCGTCTTCATCTCGTCCGTCGTGGGTCTCACCGGCGGCGCGGGCCAGGTCAACTACGCCGCGTCCAAGGCGGGCATGGTCGGCATGGCGCGTTCGATCGCGCTGGAGCTCGGCTCGCGCAACATCACCGCGAACGTCGTCACGCCCGGCTTCATCACCACGGACATGACGGCCGAGCTGCCCGAGTCGGTCCGCGAAGCCGCTTTGAAGCAGATCCCGGCCGGTCGTTACGGTGCCGCCGAGGAGATCGCGCGCGCCGTCACGTTCCTCGCGGCCGACGAGGCCGGCTACATCAACGGTGCCGTGCTGCCGGTCGACGGCGGCCTCGGCATGGGCCACTGAGTTTTCTGTTCTTTCGGTGAAAGGGTTGGATCAAGTGACCGGACTGCTCGAAGGCAAGCGACTGCTGATCACGGGTGTGATCACCGACGCGTCGATCGCCTTCCACGTCGCACGCGTCGCCCAGGAGCAGGGTGCCGAGGTCGTGCTGACCGGGTTCGGCCGGCTGAGCCTCGTGCAGCGCATCGCCCAGCGCCTGCCCAAGCCCGCGCCCGTGATCGAGCTCGACGTGCAGAACCAGGAGCACCTGGACACGCTGGCCGACCGTGTCCGTGAGCACGTCGACGGCCTCGACGGTGTCGTGCACGCCATCGGCTTCGCCCCGCAGAGCTGCCTCGGCGCGCCGTTCATGGACGCGCCGTGGGAGGACGTCTCCGTCGCGATGCACGTCTCGGCGTACTCGTACAAGGCGCTCGTGCAGGCCGTCCGCCCGTTGCTGTCGCACGGTTCCTCGGTCGTGGGCCTCGACTTCGACGCCCGCCAGGCCTGGCCCGCCTACAACTGGATGGGCGCGGCGAAGGCGGCGTTCGAGTCGATCAACCGCTACATGGCGCGCGACCTCGGCCCGGACGGCATCCGCGTGAACCTCATCTCGGCGGGCCCGGTGCGCACGATGGCCGCGAAGTCCATCCCGGGCTTCTCCGAGCTCGAGAAGATGTGGGGCGAGAAGGCGCCGCTGTCGTGGGACGTCGACGACCCCACGCCGGTCGCGAAGTCGGTGTGCGGCCTGCTGTCCGACTGGTTCCCGGCCACCACGGGCTCGATGGTGTTCGTCGACGGCGGTGTGCACTTCCTCGGTCTCTGACGTCACATCGGCTCGTCGTGTGGGCCGATTCGGCGTCTGATTGGATGGGGCGGTGAGTTTCGACGCGCTGCTCTGGTTGTCGTTCGGTGGCCCAGAGGGTCCTGAGGACGTCCGCCCCTTCCTGGAGAACGTGGTTCGCGGACGTGGCGTGCCGCCGGAGCGGCTGGACGAGGTCGAGGCCCATTACCAGCACTTCGGCGGCGTGTCGCCGATCAACCGCCTGAACCTCGAGGCCATCGACGCGGTCAAGGCCCGCGGCTTCGAGCTGCCGATCTACTTCGGCAACCGCAACTGGCACCCGATGGTCGAGGACACCGTCGCCCAGATGAAGGCGGACGGTGTCCGTCGCGCGCTGGTGTTCCCGACGAGCGCCTACGGCGGCTATTCCGCGTGCCGCCAGTACGACGAGGACATCGTGCGGGCGCTGCAGGCCGTGCCGGACGGCCCCGAACTGGTGAAGCTGCGCCAGTTCTTCGACCACCCGCTGTTCATCGCGGCCTTCGCCGACGGTGTGCGTGCGGCCGCCGCTGGTCTGACGGGTCCGTACCGGCTCGTCTTCACCGCGCACTCGGTGCCGGTGTCCGCGGACAAGGCCGCCGGCCCGCCCACCGAGGGCGGCTACCGCTACTCGCGCCAGGTCGTCGAGGCCTCCCGCCTGGTCGCCGCCGAGCTGGGGGTCACCGAGTACGACGTGGTGTGGCAGTCGCGGTCGGGCCCGCCGCAGATCCCGTGGCTCGAGCCCGACATCGTCGACCACATCGACGCGTTGCACGCCAAGGGCGTCACCGGTGTCGTGGTGTGCCCGATCGGGTTCGTGTCCGACCACCTCGAGGTCGTGTGGGACCTCGACACCGAGGCCCGCGACCGGGCGGCCGAGCTCGGCATGGAGTTCGCCCGCGCCGCGACCCCGAACGGCGACCCGCGCTTCGCCGAACTCGTCGAGGAGCTGGTCGCCGAGCACACGTCCGGGGCGCCCGCGCGGAAGCTCTCGTCGTTCGTGGCGGCGGGCTGCACGGTGAACGGCGCGCCGTGTGCGCCGTTGTGTTGCGAACCGGTCAAGAGGCCCGTTCGCGGCTAGACTTCATTTTTCAACGGGCGAAGAATTGGTGGATGACCAGTTCCGCGGCCGTTGAGGTCACCGGGCTCCGGGTGCGCCGGGGCAAGCGTCTGGTCCTGCGGGACGTGAGCTGCACGATCCCGCAGGGCAGTGTCACCGGGCTGCTCGGCCCGTCCGGCTGCGGCAAGACGACCCTGATGCGCTCGGTCGTGGGCGTGCAGATCGTCGAGTCGGGCTCGGTGTCGGTGCTCGGCTCGCCCGCCGGCAGTCCTGACCTGCGCAGGCGGATCGGATACGCGACGCAGAACCCGGCCGTCTACGCCGATCTCACCGTCGAGGAGAACCTCCGCTACTTCTGCTCGGTTCTGCGCGCTCCCCGTTCGGACGTGTCGCGGGTGATCGACGAGGTGGGCCTGGGCGCGAACGTCTCGCAGCTCGTGTCGTCGCTGTCCGGCGGTGAGCTGTCCCGGACGAGCCTCGCGGTCGCGTTGCTCGGCACACCCGAGCTGTTGGTGCTCGACGAACCGACAGTCGGCCTCGACCCGTTGCTGCGTGACGAGCTGTGGACGTTGTTCCGCACGTTGGCCGCGCGCGGTGTCACGTTGCTGGTGTCCAGCCACGTCATGGACGAAGCCGCCCGCTGCTCGCGGCTGCTGCTGATGCGCGACGGCGCGCTGCTCGCCGACGACACGCCCTCGTCGCTGCTGTCCGAGACCGGCACCGACGACCTGGAGCAGGCGTTCCTGTCCCTGGTCCGAGCGAGGGAGGCGGCGTGAACACCTCAATCCTGCTCGCCACGACCGCGCGGATCCTCAACCAGTTCCGCCACGACCGCCGCACCGTCGCGCTGATGATCCTCATGCCGTCGCTGCTGCTGATCCTGCTGCGCTTCGTCTTCAACTCCGAGCAGGCCTTCAGCCGCGCCGCGCCCGCACTGCTCGCGGTCTTCCCGTTCGCGATCATGTTCATCGTCACGTCGATCACCACGCTGCGCGAACGCACCACGGCGACGCTGGAACGCCTGATGACGATGCCGATCGCCAAGCTGGACCTGCTCTTCGGCTACGCGCTGGCGTTCGGCCTGGTGGCCGTGGTGCAGGTGCTGGTCGCGGTCGGGGTGTCGCTGTACTGGCTCGGGCTGTCGATCGGCGGCTCGGTGTGGCTGCTCGTGGTCATCGCGGGGCTGGACGCGCTGCTGGGCACGGCTTTGGGGCTCTTCGCGAGCGCCTTCGCCCGCACCGAGTTCCAGGCCGTGCAGTTCATGCCGTTGTTCGTGATGCCGCAGGTGTTGCTGTGCGGGCTGTTCTCGCCGCGTGAGTCGATGACGCCCGTGCTGGAGTGGCTGTCCAACGTGATGCCGTTGTCGTATGCCGTGGACGCGCTGACCGCGGTGACGACGTCGTCGGACATCACGGGCGAACTCGTGCAGGACCTCACGATCGTGGCGGCGTGCGGGCTTCTCGCGCTGGTGCTGGGCGCGGTGACGTTGCGGAGGCGAACGCCCTGATCATCTCGGATGGTCCGGTTCCGTCGTCAGCCTGACGCGGGTGACTGCGGTGAGCGTCGCGACGCAGGTCGTCACCGCGGTGGAGGAGGACACCTTCGCCCGGCAGGCCGCCGGGATGGTCTCGAAGTCGCCCTCGAGGTAAGTCACGTCGATCGGCTTCGTCCTGACCAGCCGGGCGCGCTGTGCTGCGACCTCACGGAAGTCCTGGTCATCCACGAACACGCCGAGGTAGCTCTCCGGTGCGCAGGTGCTCAGTCGCGCGAGGAGGTCGGGCGTCGGGCGGACGTCGCTCAGGTCGACGTGGACCGGGTTGCCCTCTTTCGAGCGAACCGTGGCGCACTCCTCACCGGACACGCCGTCGGCCAGCTGGATGTTGGTGAGCTCAACGCGTTCTTTCACGAACTGTGCGAGCGCCGAGCCGTTGGCCTGAGCGGCCAGTGCGGAGAGGTCGGGCTCGCTCAACCTGTCGTCCTGCAGACCAATGATCGACCATCCCGCTTCCCGGTCCTCGGTGAACCTGGTCGAACTCGTGCCGTCGATGGTGACGACCGCACCCCGTTCGCGGTGGTCGTTCGTGTGGCCCACGTAGTGCCGGTCGACGACGTGGAAGTCGTGAGACGACTCGTGGCTGGAGTCGGTGTGGGTGAACTCGATGACCAGCGGCGCCCCTTCGCGGCCGTGGTGGATCTCCTGTGCCGCGGCGAGTCCCCGCAACATTTCCGTCCAGCGCGCCCTCGCGATGTCCGGCAGCGCGCCCAGAACTGCGACCTGGTTGAGGCTCCACCTGTCCGCAGAGCGGTGGTGCGCGCCGATCGCGGTGAGCAGTCGGTCGTCCTCGGGTCCGTGCCGTAGGTGGTGCCAGTCGTCGTTCGTGAGCACGGCGAAGCAGCCGCTGGCGCTGCGGTAGGACACGCGGACCATCCGTTCGTCCACCTCCGGCCAGCCGGTCGCCTGGCACGTCTCCGGAGTCACGGCCCAGACCACGGCTCCCGCACCGGCCAGAACCACGGCGACGAGTCCGCCGACCACCGGGCGCGGTACCCGGCGGCGTGCCCGGCGCTCGGACCTCATCACCAGGCGCTCCTGCAGCCGGACGTGCCAGAACTGGTAGCCACCTCCGGCGATGCGCAGCAGGCCCCGTTCGCGCGCCTGAGCGAGGAAGCGCATCAGCCGCCACGGCAGCCGTCCCGTGAGCGCCAGTGCCGCCCTGGCCACGACGAAGCGGGTCCACGCACGGGTCGCGAGCACCGCCATCGCGAAGAGCACGACGAACAGCGCGCTGGTCGTGATGAGCGCGGTCGCGTTGTCCCAGCTCAACTTCCACGGTACGTGCGTCTGCAGCGCGGGCAGGTCGAGGTTGATGATCGACGGGAAGTGCTCGGTTGACGCCACGCGCTCACCGAGGTGGCCGCCGAACGCGGCGCCCAGAGTGCTGACGGCGACGGCCAGTGCGCCGACGACGAGCCCTGTCACCGCCGCCGAGGTGAGGGTGGAACGGCGGTCGTGTCGGAGGAAGTCGTCGGGACCGGCTTTGCCGGCGCCGCCGGTTCGGGAGGCGAGCAGTTCGTGCAGCCCTACACCAGCACCCGCGAGCACCGCCAACGCGAACAGTGCGCCGGCATAGGTCATGAGCGTGCTGCGGGAGTCGAGGTCCTGGGTGAACGCGTCCGCGCCGACCAGCAGGATCGGCAGGCCGGGCACCAGCACCAGCGCGGCACCGGTGAGCAGTCCTCGCCAGAAGCCGCCGCTGCCCGCGGACACCGGACCCGGTTCGCGTCCGCCACCGGCCAGCCAGAGGGACGTCACCACGACGCCGAAGAGCATCGCCACCAGCGGTGCGTTGGTGCTGATGTGGTGCGCGGGATCGCTTTCCCAGGTGATTTCCGCGCTGCTCGAACGCAGCGACGCGACGACGGCGTACGCGACGGCGGCGACCAGCAGGCCGAGCACGGGCGCCACCCACGGTGACAGGGTCCGGCGGGCCAGCTGCCACCAGCGGAAGTCGTGGTCGTCGTGGCGGTGCAGCACCTCGGCGAGGTAGGTGAGCCAGCGGCGGTGCTTCGGGTCCGGGTAGATCGTGTCGACCATGAGGTCCACGAGGTGGTCCTCGACGGCGTGCCTGCTCGTGAACGCGGTGAGCTCGCCCGGTTCGCGGTTCTCGTAGGCGGCGGCGAAGAGGGAGAGCATCAGCGGGGTGCTCAGCGCGGTGGCGACCGGCCCGTCGGGTTCGTCTGCGACGTGGGACGCGATGCCAGGCCAGGGCTGCAGGCGGATGACGACGTCGGTGGTGCTCACCGGGTCGACGCGGACGACAGGGGCGCGCAGCAACGTGGGCGCGCCGCCCGCGATCAGGTCCTCGTACTCGGCGATGCGGCAGGTCAGGACCAACGGCCGGTCGCCGTCCAGCACGTCGTTGAGCCGGTTCACCGCACGGCGGCGGGCGTGGTCGGGAAGCTCGTCCAACCCGTCGAGGATCGGCAGCAGCAGGCGGCTGACGAGGAGTGCTTTCGCGGCCTGATGGCGGCCGTTGTAGTAGGTGGTGGCGATGGTGCGGACGAGCCAGTCGTCGAGGCTGTCCGCCACCGGGTCCCAAGAGGACAGTGAGAGGAACACCGGTACGGCGGCGCCCGCGGTGCGGCGGCGGAGCAGGCCGATGGTCAGCATCGCGCCGAGGAACGTCTTCCCGGAACCCGGTTCGCCGATCACCACCAGGCGGCGCGACGGGAGCTGGTCGAAGGCGTCGGCGAGGCGGGTGGCGGCGGCGTCCGGGTTGCCGTCGAGGCGGCCGTCCAGGCGCAGGCGGACCGGGCCGATGTCGGTGCCGGTCCAGCTGAGGGGGATCAGGCGCTGGTCGCCGAAACGCCGGCGGCGGTGCTTGATCTCCGGCTCCCACTGGCCGAGGAGTTCCAGGGCGAGCGCATCGGCTTCCTGCTCGGCGGCCTGCGGGCGTTGGTCGCGCGACAGGTAGAGGACGACGCCCGCGAACGCCGTGCCGATCGCCACCAGCGCGGAGGCGATGCTGCTGTAGGCGTCGCTTTGGTCAAGAGAGCTGCGGATCAATACGAGCAGAACGACGGCCGTCAGCACGATGCCGGCCGTGATCACCCAGGTGCGTGGTGCCACGGCCGCAGCTTTTCAGCGCCGATCGGCCAGTCAAGGCTGTTTGGTCGCGGATGACCCGACCGGGTGACTTCAGTGCCTGCCTGCGCCCGTGTCCGCCAGCACGCGCACGGCCTCGTCGACCGCCGCGTACCGTGCGCGGCGCACTGCCTCGGACACCGGACGCAGCGCATCGGTCCGTGCCGACATCGCCGACGCCGACACCGCGCCACCGGGCGAGTCGGACTTGGCGACGGACAGGATCGCGTCGACCTCGGCCGCGCGCTGCAACACGCGCAGAGCGCGCGGCGGCATCGCGTCCGGCCACGGCAGGGAGGAGTTCGTGGCGGCCAGTTCGGCGATCTCCTTGCGCACGTTCGGGCGGTGCTTGGCCACGTCGAGGGACGCCAGGGCGGCCGTCGCCTCGCGCAGGGCCGCGCCCAGGCCGTGCTCGGCCTCGCTGATCGGGATGTGCTCCAGGCCGCCTGCCGACGGCAGGTCGAACACCGTCCAGCGCATCACGCCGTCGGCCACGATCTTCGGCACCAGGCCGACGTGCACGGACGGGATCACGAGCGCCTCGCCGGACCGCAGCGCGCAGGTCGCGAGCGGGCCCTTGCCGCCAAGGCCGCGCACGTCACCCGGCACCGGCAGCACGAGCCGTGCCGAGGTCGCACCGGCGCGCCGCAGGGCGGCCAGCAGCAGGGCGGGGCCCACCGGGGCCTCGTCCGGACCGGGGAGGTCGAGCGCCGTGGCGGTGCCGTCGTCGTCGGCCACCACCTCGTGCTGCTCGGCCCACGTGTGCAGGGCGTCGAGAACGTCGTCGGCGGCGGCCAGGCCGTGCAGCCATCCCGACGTCCACACGACCAGCGTGGCACTCGCACAGGACACGCGACGAGATTACGTGGCCGCGCCCCGGCTGCCCCACCCGGTGTGCCTGATCCGAGACAGCTACTTCGCGGGGCCGATGTGCTCTTCCAGCAGCGTCCGGAACGAGGCCAGGTCCTCATCGGACGCGAAGGCCCGGTGCGGCACGGACAGCGACGCCGAGCCGCCGTCGAGCGTCTCCAGCACGAAGCCCTGCCGCGTCTCGGTCCAGCCGGGAAGTTCCTCCCAGACGATCTCCTCGCGCACCGCGTTGCCCACGGCCATCCGGAACGACTGGTCGTCGGCGCTGCCCACCACGGTCCGGCTGATCATCTCGTCGGACGAGAACCGCCACCACACCGCGACCGGCTCCATGAAGCCGATGACCAGCGCGCACACCAGGCCGAACACGGCGACGGGGAACAGGTCGTCGCTGAAGCCGATCAGCAGCACGAGCGAGAAGCCGCCCAGCACGATCGCGAACCAGGGCGCCCACTTGAACATCGGCACCATCGCGCGCAGGCTGGCCCGCCAGTCCGCGGGCGACGGAGCCCACCTGAAATCCACACTGTTGCTCATATCGCCCTGCATTCTGCTGTACGAGAAGCGCCCCCGCCTGGAGTTGCTCCACATCGACGGGTCCTGTTTCGGTGCGTAGCGTCGTTTGCGTGACCCAGAACCTGGCCCGCACGGCGGGCGAACTGCGCGCCGCCGGGCACCTGCCGCGCGGCGTCAAGACCGAGATCAGGGAAAACCTCCTCGCGGCGCTGCGCGAGGGACGCAACCCGTGGCCCGGCATCGTCGGCTTCGACCGCACGGTGCTGCCGCAGCTCGAACGCGCGCTGCTGGCCGGCCACGACGTCGTCCTGCTCGGCGAACGCGGTCAGGGCAAGACCAGGCTGCTGCGCACGCTGGTCTCCCTGCTCGACGAGTGGACCCCCGTCATCGAGGGCTCCGAGCTGGGCGAACACCCTCTCGACCCGATCACGCCCGAGTCGCGGCGCCGTGCCGCCGAGCTCGGCGACGACCTGCCCGTGGTGTGGCGGCACCGCGACGAGCGCTACGCCGAGAAGCTCGCGACGCCAGACACGTCCGTCGGTGACCTGGTCGGCGACGTCGACCCGGTGAAGGTGGCCGAGGGACGTTCGCTCGGCGACCCGGAGACGATCCACTACGGCCTGCTCCCGCGCGCCCACCGCGGCATCATCGCCATCAACGAGCTTCCTGACCTGGCCGAACGCATCCAGGTCGCGTTGCTGAACGTGATGGAGGAGCGCGACATCCAGGTCCGCGGCTACACGCTGCGCCTGCCGTTGGACGTGCTGCTCGTCGCCACCGCGAACCCCGAGGACTACACGAACCGCGGCCGCATCATCACTCCGCTCAAGGACCGCTTCGGCGCCGAGGTGCGCACGCACTACCCGTTGGACATCGACGCCGAGGTCGACCTGGTCCGCCAGGAAGCCGATCTCGTCGCCGAGGTGGGCGACCACCTGCTGGAGATCATCGCCCGGTTCGTCCGCCACCTGCGCGAGTCGTCGTCCATCGACCAGCGCTCCGGCGTGTCCGCGCGGTTCGCCGTCGCGGCGGCGGAAACCGTTGCGGCGTCGGCACTTCGCCGGTCCGCGCTGATCGGTGAGACGCCCGCGATCGCCCGCCCGATCGACCTCGAGTCGGTTCCGGACGTGCTGCGCGGCAAGCTCGAGTTCGAGGCGGGGGAGGAGGGCCGCGAGGACGAGGTCCTGGTCCACCTGCTGCGCCGCTCGATCGCCGACACCGCCCGCGCCCGGCTCGCCGGACTCAACCTGAGGGCGCTGGCCGAGGTCGTCTCCGACGGTCACCCGGTGGCGACGGGCGACCGCGTGCACGCCGGCGACATCCTGGCCGCGCTGCCGGAACTCCCGATCCTGCACGAGGTGGCCGCCCGCCTGGGCGCCGGCCCGAAGGACCCGGTGGGCCGCATCGCCTCGGCCGTGGAACTGGCCCTGGAGTCGCTGTACCTGACCCGTCACCTGGCGAAGGACACCTCCTCCGACGAAGACCGATCGGTGTACGGATGAAATACCGCTACGGACGCTGGAGCGGCGGCGCCGACCCGCTGGCGCCGCCGGTGGACCTGCGCGCGGCCGTGGACGAGCTCGGCCGCGAGATCATGGAGGGCGCCTCGCCGTCGGCGGCCCTGCGCGAGCTGTTGCGGCGCGGTGTCGACGGAACGCGCGGCCTGGACGACCTGACCTCGCGGTTGTGGCAGCGTCGCGCGTCCATCCAGCGCCGGCACCGGTTGGACGGCACGCTGTCCGAGGTGCGCCGGTTGCTGGACGAGGCGCTGGAGGCCGAGCGCCGGGCGTTGTTCCCGGACCCGTCCGACGACGCGCGCTTCCGCGAGGCCCAGCTCGACGCGTTGCCGCCCGGCACCGCCGCGGCCGTGCAGGAACTGTCGTCCTACGACTGGCGTTCCGCGGACGCCCGTGCCGCGTTCGAGCAGATCCGCGACCTGCTCGGCCGGGAACTGCTGGACCAGCGCTTCCAGGGCATGAAGGAAGCTCTGTCCAATGTGGACTCCGATGACGTCCGCAGGATCCAGCGGATGTTGCGCGACCTGAACTCGCTGCTGGAGGCGCATGCGTCCGGTTCGCCGGACACGCCGCGCCTGTTCGACGAGTTCATGCGCAAGCACGGCGAGTTCTTCCCGGAGAAGCCCCGCAACGTCGACGAGCTCATCGACGCTCTGGCCGCCCGTTCCGCGGCCGCGCAGCGGATGATGAACTCGATGACCGACGCCCAGCGGGCCGAGCTGGCGGCGTTGTCCCAGCAGGCCTTCGGCGGCATCGGCGCTCAGCTGTCCACTTTGGACTCACTGCTGCAGCGGCTGCGTCCAGGCGAGGACTGGACCTCGTCCGCGCGCTTCCGCGGCCAGGACCCGTTGGGCCTCGGCGAAGGCGCACAGGCGATGGCGGACCTCGCCGAGCTGGACGCGCTGGCCGAACAGCTCTCGCAGTCGTATCCGGGCGCCCGCCTGGAGGACATCGACCTGGAGGCGCTGGAACGCCAGCTGGGTGCGTCGGCCTCGGTCGACGCCCGCCGCCTGGCGGAGCTGGAGAAGGCGCTGCGCCAGCAGAACATCCTGGAGCGTGCGCCGGACGGTTCCCTGCGGCTGACGCCGAAAGCGTTGCGGCGCCTGGGCGAGACCGCCCTGCGCGGCGTGGTGGACCAGCTGCGTTCGTCGCAGGGCTCCCGCGAGACGGTCTCCGCCGGCGCCGCGGGCGAACTGATGGGCTCGACCCGCCCGTGGCAGTTCGGCGACACCGAACCGTGGGACGTGCCGCGAACCCTGCGCAACGCCGTGCTGCGCTCAGGCTCCATGTCCCTGGACGTGGTCGACCTGGAGGTCTCGGAAACCGAACACCGCACGCGCGCGGCAGTCGCTCTGTGCGTGGACACCTCCTGGTCGATGGTGCAGGACGGCCGATGGGTGCCCATGAAACGCACGGCCCTGGCCCTGCATCACCTCGTGCGCACCCGTTTCCGCACCGACGCCCTTCAGCTCGTGACCTTCGGCCGCTACGCCGAGTCCGTGGACATCGGTCAGCTGACGGCGCTGGAGGGCGTGTGGGAGCAGGGCACGAACCTGCACCACGCGTTGCTGCTGGCGGGCCGCCACGTCCGCCGCCACCCCGACGCCCAGCCCGTGGTGCTGGTGGTGACCGACGGCGAACCGACCGCCCACCTGGAACCCGACGGCGACGCGGAGTTCAACTACCCGCCGCTGCCCAGAACGTTGACCAAGACGCTGAACGAGGTCGACGCGCTGGCCCGGCTCGGCGCGACGATCTCGGTGTTCAAGCTGGGCGACGACCCCCGGCTGGCCGCGTTCGTCGACATCGTGGCGCGGCGGGGCGGCGGGCGCGTGGTGTCGCCCGACGAGGAGGGCCTCGGCGCGGCCGTGGTGAGCGACTACCTGAGGTCGCGGCGGCGTCGTCGCTGACCGGTGCGGGAGGTGCACCCGTGAGCTTTCGGCGGTTCGTGCTCGCCGCGGTGCTGAGCGGCGTGCCGTCGACCGTGCACGCCCTGGTGACCGGTGACGACCCGTTGCGCGCCACCAGGGCTGCTGGGTCGTTGGTGGGTGGGGGTGCCGGCGCTGGTGTGGTGGTGCACTTGGCCGTGTCGGCGTGGTGGGTGTTCGTGTTGCGGCGGCTTCGGGTGCGGGGTGTGGTGGGTGGCGCGGTGGCGGGGGTGCTGATCGCGGCGCTCGACCTGGAGGTGATCGGGCGGGGGAACGCGCAGATGCGGGCGTTGCCGCGGGTGCCGCAGTGGCTGGACCACGTGGTGTTCGGGGTGCTCGCGGCTGGTCGGGGTCGGCGGTGATCGGGCAGGGACAACCCGGAGATCTGGGCGTTGCTGAGGGTGTCGCAGTGGCTGGGCTATGTGGTGTTCGGGGTGCTCGCGGCTGGTCGGGGTCGGCGGTGATCGGGCAGGGACAACCCGGAGATCTGGGCGTTGCTGAGGGTGTCGCAGTGGCTGGGCTATGTGGTGTTCGGCGTGCGCGCGGCTGGTCGGGGTCGGCGGTGATCGGGCAGGGACAACCCGGAGATCTGGGCGTTGCTGAGGGTGTCGCAGTGGCTGGACCATGTGGTGTTCGGCGTGCGCGGGCCGGTCGCGTTCGGAGGTGAGCGGCGCCCTTGCTCTCGCAGACCACAGGCCGGGCAGGCCGGGCCGGGTTGGGCTGGCCGGGCCGGGTTGGGCAGTTCGGTGGGTTCGATCGGTCCGGTGGGTCGGGCGGATCCGGTCGGCCACCTGGCCCGCGACGCTCACACCTCGTACAGCGCAGCCAGTCGCGGCAGCCGAGCGGCCAGCTCCTCCCCGTCGTCGAAGTCGAAGTCCCAGTCCGGGTCCAGCTCCGGGTAGCGGATGGTGAAGGCGTCCTCGGGCAGCTTCATGCCGGTGGCCAGGAGGTGCGCGTCCCAGGCCACCGAAAGCGCGGCTTCGCACCAGAACTCCGCACCGGACCGCGCCGCGTCCTGCACGACCTCCAGCGAGGCCAGGGAGTCGGGGTCGGCCACGGCGGCGCGGTAGACCTCGGCGCCCTGGGTCAGCAGCCAGCCGCGGAAGTAGTCGAAGCCGTCGTCAGAGCAGCCGCCGTTCATCACGTAGGCCGCGGCCCACAGCGGGTTGCGGTACGAGTCGGCCAGCAGGTCCCACACGACCTGTTGGGCGGCGACGATCGAGGCGGGTGGTAAGGCCGCCAGCAGGCTCGTGGCCCGCTCCACCACGGCGCAGCAGTCGGTGGGGTCGGGCACGCCGGCTCTGGCGTCGGCGATCAGGGTCCAGAAGGTGTCCACGTCTGCGAGCTTGACAGAGAGGTCTGACAATTTTCGGGGCCTGACGAACAGAGGCGGAACGATCTAGGTTGGAAGCATGATCAGGACTCTGTGGCGTTCGCTCGAAGCCGTGCACGCGGTGATCTACTTCGCTCCCGAGGCGGAGAGCCGGTACACCGCGGCCGGGCTGGACCGGCCCGGCGGGTACTTCGCCTCGCGGGCGGCCGCGCTCGGCCGGGCCAGTGCCGAGGTCGTGATCTCCACGTTCTACAACTTCAACCCCGCGCTGATCAGGGCATGCGTTCCCGCGGTGTGGGAGAAGGTCACGCCGGAGCAGATGCTGCGGCTGCGGCTCGAGGCGGCGGACGCGACGTTGAAGCAGCTGCTGCCGGACGACCTCGCGGAGATCACCGGGCTCGCCAGGAAAGCCGCCGAGCGGGCGACGGAGATGTTGCACGGGCGCACGCTGTTCGCCGCGCACGCGGGGCTGGAGTGGCCGGACGAGCCGCGGCTGCAGCTGTGGCACGCGCAGACGTTGTTGCGCGAGTTCCGGGGTGACGGGCACCTGGCGGCGTTGCTGCGGCACAACATCACCGGCATCGAGGCGCTCGTGTTGCACGCGGCGGAGGGCGACTACGCGGCCGAGACGTTGCGCAGGACGCGCGGGTGGTCCGAGGAGAAGTGGGCCGAGACGGTCGAGGACCTGCAGCGCCGTGGCCTGGTCGACGCCGAGCACCTGCTGACCGAGGCCGGGCGCGAGTTGCGGCAGAGCATCGAGGACGAGACCGACCGCATGAACGCGCCCGCCTACGACGTGTTGTCGGAGCAGGAGAAGCAGCGTTACGTCGAGCTGGCAGGGCCGTTGAGCAAGGCCGTCGTCGAGTCCGGGCTGGTGCCCGCGCGGCGCTGAGTGATGTCGTAGTCGGCCGGGTCGAAGGTGCGGATGCGGCGCATCATCCGCACCGTCGACCAGGGCCACATCGTCGAGTTGCGGCCGTTCGCGTCGAGGTAGTACGAGGTGCAGCCACCGGCGTTGTAGACGGTGCGCTGCAACGCCACCTGCACCGACGAGTTGAACGCCGCCTGCACAGAAGGACGCACGTCCGCGACGGGCCAGTCCTGCGCACGCAGCGAGGTCAGCGCCGAGGCGATGTAGCGCAGCTGGGTCTCGATGATCGTGAACGCCGACGAGTGCCCGGTGCCGAGATTGGGGCCCAGCAACAGGAACAGGTTCGGGAACCCGTGCACGGACGTCCCCAGGTAGGCCTGCGGGCTTCCGCGCCACACCGACGCGAGCGACACGTCGCCCACCCGCACGCGGGACGCCACGGGCGGATCGCTGAAGTGGAAACCGGTCCCGAAGATGATCGTGTCGACCTTGCGCTCCACGCCGTCAGCGCCGATGATCCCGTCCGCGGTGAAGCCCTGGACCGCGTGCGGCACAACGGACACGTTCGGCTGCGTCAGCGCGGGGTAGTAGGTGTTCGACATCAGCAACCGCTTGCACCCCAGCACGAAGTCGGGGGTCAGCGCGGCACGCAGCGCGGGGTCGGGCACCGCCCGCCGCAGGTGCAGCAACCCGAGTCGCTGCACCACCTTCATCACCGCGGGATGCCGGAATCCGAAGCTGAACAGCTCCAGCAACCCGAACACGACCGGGCGCGGCAGCTTCACCGACGGTTTCGGCAGCACCCAGGGGGCCGTGCGCTGGAACAGGTACAGCCGATCGACCGAGGGCTGGATCTCCGGCACGAACTGCACGGCGGACGCACCCGTGCCGACCACGGCCACGCGCCGGCCCGAGAAGTCCCGCCACCGCGCGGAGTGGAACACCTCGCCCTGGAACACCGCCGCGTCCAGGGGGATCTTCGGCTCGTGCCACGGGCCGGTCGCCGACACCAGGGCCCGTGCGGTGATCACTCCTGAGGTCGTCGTGACCTGCCACCGCGACCCGTCCCAGGCCGCGTCCAGCATCTCGGTGTCGTACTGCGGCACGACGCCGTGCGCGGCCGCTGTCTCCTGCAGATAAGCCAGGATCTCCTGCTGACCCGAGAACGCCGCGCTCCACCGCCGCGGCGCGAACGAGTACGAGTACAGCGCCGACGGGATGTCGCACGCACAGCCCGGATAGACGTTGTCCCGCCACGTCCCGCCCAGAGCCGGCGCCTTCTCGATCACGTGCGCGTCGAATCCGAGTGCGCGCAGCCGGATGGCCGCACCGATGCCCGCTGGTCCCGCTCCGATGACGAGTACGTCCACGGATACCGACGGTATTTAGATCCCATTGGGATGTCAACGTATGCTCGTCGCCATGGCCAGGTTGACGCGCGCCGAGAGCCAGGCGCGCACGAGGACGCTGCTGACCGAGACGGCGCAGAAGCTGTTCCTGCGCGACGGCTACCACGCCACGTCGCTCGAGAAGGTCGCCGACGCGGCCGGCTTCTCCAAGGGCGCGGTGTACTCGAACTTCGGCAGCAAGGACGAGCTCTGCCTGGTGGTCCTCGACGCCCTCTACGCCGAGCGCATCGCCAGGATCGCGGAGGTCTTCACCACCGGCACCACGGTCGAGGACCGGCTCACCGCCTTCGAGGCCTACGCCGAGACCATGATCGGTGACGCGCCGCGCACTCAGTTCGAGGTCGAGTTCGCCCTCCAGGCGCGCAAGGACTCCGGCCTGCGCCAGGAGCTCGCCCGCCGGGCCAACTCGGTGGTGGACGCGCTGAAGGGCCTCATCGACCACCAGGCGGAGGAGCTCGGCCTGCACCCCGTGCTGCCCACCGAGAACGTGGCCCGCGCGCTGCTCAGCCTCGGCATCGGCCTGGGCGTGCAGCGGTTCGTCGACGGTGAGCCCTCGATCAGCGTGCTCACCGACACCATGCGGGTGCTACTCGGTGTCGGTCTCCCGATGCGTTGAGGCCAGGGTCTTCTCCGTCGCCTCGTCCTTGCCGACCCGGTGCTTCCCGGGATGCAGCAACGAGAAGTGCGCCTCCTCGCGCATCCGCTCGACCATGTGCGGGTAGTGCAGCTCGAACGCCGGGCGCTCCGACCGGATCCGCGGCAGCTCCTTGAAGTTGTGCCGCGGCGGGGGAGAGGTCGTGGCCCACTCCAGCGAGTTGCCGTAGCCCCACGGGTCGTCCTGCGGGGCCGGGTCGCCGTAGCGGTAGGAGTGGAAGACGTTGTACACGAACGGAAGCACGGACGCGCCGAGCAGGAACGAGCTGATCGTGGAGATCATGTTCAGCGTCGTGAAGCCGTCCGAGGCGAGGTAGTCGGCGTAGCGGCGCGGCATGCCCTCGTTGCCCAGCCAGTGCTGGACGAGGAACGTGCCGTGGAAGCCGATGAACGTCGTCCAGAAGTGCAGCTTGCCCAGCGGTTCGCTGAGCATCCGGCCCGTCATCTTCGGGAACCAGAAGTAGATGCCCGCGTAGGTGGCGAACACGATCGTGCCGAACAGCACGTAGTGGAAGTGCGCCACCACGAAGTACGTGTCGGAGACGTGGAAGTCGACGGCGGGCGCGGCGAGCAGGATCCCCGTCAGGCCGCCGAAGAGGAACGTCACGAGGAACCCGACGCTGAAGAGCATCGGCGTCTCGAACGAGAGCTGCCCCTTCCACATCGTGCCGATCCAGTTGAAGAACTTGATGCCGGTCGGCACCGCGATGAGGAACGTCATCAACGAGAAGAACGGCAGCAGCACGGCACCCGTGGCGTACATGTGGTGCGCCCACACGGCCACGGACAGCATCGCGATCGCCAGCGTCGCGAACACCAGGCCCTTGTAGCCGAACAGCGGTTTGCGGCTGAACACCGGGAAGATCTCGGTCACGATCCCGAAGAACGGCAACGCGACGATGTAGACCTCGGGGTGGCCGAAGAACCAGAACAGGTGCTGCCAGAGGATCACGCCACCGTTGGCGGGGTCGAACACGTGCGCCCCGAGGTGCCGGTCTGCGGCGAGCCCCATCAGCGCGGCGGTCAGGATCGGGAACGCCAGCAGGATCAGGATGGACGTCACCAGGATGTTCCAGGTGAAGATCGGCATCCGGAACATCGTCATGCCCGGCGCCCGCAACGTGATCACCGTGGTGGTCATGTTGACCGCGCCGAGGATCGTGCCGAGACCGGACACAGCCAGGCCCATGATCCACATGTCCGCGCCGACACCCGGCGAGTGCACGGCGGACGACAGCGGCGTGTAGGCGAACCAGCCGAAGTCGGCCGCGCCACCCGGCGTCACGAAGCCGAGGACCACGATGATGCCGCCGAACAGGTACAGCCAGTACGAGAAGGCGTTCAGGCGCGGGAACGCGACGTCCGGCGAGCCGATCTGCAACGGCAGGATGAAGTTCGCGAACCCGAACAGGATCGGCGTCGCGTACAGCAGCAGCATGATCGTGCCGTGCATGGTGAACAGCTGGTTGAACTGCTCGTTCGACAGGTACTGCAGTCCCGGCCGCGCCAGCTCGCCGCGCATCAGCAGCGCCATCACGCCGCCGATCATGAAGAACGCGAACGACGTGGTCAGGTACATGATCCCGATCTGCTTGGGATCCGTGGTCTTGAACAGCGAGAGGAAGTACGAGCCCTTCGGGCGCACGCGAGCGGCCCCGGGGTGGGGTACTACGGGCGTTGGCTTGATAGTCGTCATCGCGCCTCCTCCGTGACCGGAACATCGTCCTCCCGGTCAGACTCCGGGGCAATCCATGACGAGCGCCGCCGACGTCACCGGCACCACCGGAGCACCCGGCGAGATGCCGCTGACCTGCACGTAGTACGCGCCAGGGGGCAATCCGCCGAATTTGATCGTCATGGTCTCGGAGATCGCGGGGCTGCGCGATTCGACCTGTTTGCCGTTCTCGTCGACCAACGCCACCTTCAACGCGCGCGGCGTGGTGTCCTTCAGCTCGACGGTGACCTCCAGGTCCTCGTCGGCTAGCACCAGGTCGGGCACGCTGACCTGCGGTTCCGTCGCCGTCACATTGCGCGGGACGATCGTGGTCGAGGTCAGGAACGCCTCCACCATGTCCAGCACCGTGGAGTTGTCCTGCAACGACGTGTGCTGCTCGACGACGCGGTGCAGCGTGTTCGAGGACAACTGCAGGCCTCGGCGCGCGGCTCCGACCATCGGAACCGTCGCGTCGCCGTACAGCTCGTCGCCCTCGTACGTGCGGTAGCAGGTCACCTTGCCGTCGGCGATGCGGGCGGTCGTGGCGGTCGGCTGCTTGCCGCCGAGGATCGCGTAGGTCTGGTCGGCGAACGAGTCGGTCAACGCGCCGTGGAACGCCATCGCGTCCTCGACCATCTTCGTGTCCTGTTCGGGCAACGTCGTCTCGGTCGTCTTGACCAGGCCGTTCGGCGACTCGATGCACGCGTACTCGGGCAGCAGCTGGTGCAGCGACGGCATCGACCTCGCGAACTCGGTCAGATCGATCGCGAGCGGCCCGAGCCCCTTGCGCACCCCGTTGACCAGCTGGTCCAGCGCCGCCGCCGCACCGCGGAACGGCGTGCCCATCGTGATCAGCTTGTCGGTGCGCTCGGCCATCCCGCACTGCTCGATGCACCACCGCGCGACGAGCCCGCCCATCGAGTGGCACACGAAACTGACCTTGGCGTTCGGCCCGATCCTGTCCAACGCCTCGTCGACGCGCTTGGCCAGCAACGCGCCGTTGTAGCGGTTGGACAGCCGCCAGTCGTAGGCGAAGAGCAGCAGGTTGCCCTTCTCGACGGTGTAGCCGAGCGAGTTCATCCTGCGGGTCACCCGGTCGTAGCCCTTCAACGGCGTCCAGATGCCGGGGATGACGTGCAGGTCCGACATCAACGCCACGGGCTCGATGCCGTCGCCGGGGTGCTCGTCGCCGATCCCGGCGGGGAGCTTGAGCCGTTGCAGGCTGCGGCCGAGGGTCAGCACGGCCCTCAGCGCGGCCTTGCCGGACACCTCCCACACCATGCCGTCCCCGTCGCGCAGCGTGCTGCCGAGAATGCCGGGCAGGACGACGACCAGATCGCTCATCTAGGACTCCGCTGGGTGAGGTTCTTCTGCGAGCTTGCGGATGAGGGTGAGCAGCGTGAGGTTCGCGGGCACCAGGTAGGTCAGCTCGTGGATCCACGCGAGGCGCTGGCCGGCGGACGGCAACGCGAGCCGCGCGTCACCGGCCCTGGCCCGCGCGACCACCCGGTACAGCCCCGCGAGCGGGTGCGGCTCCAGCGCGGTCACGGCCTGGGAGAGCGCCTGGGGGGACGCGCTCGCCGCCAGGCCGCGCAGGATCTCGGTGGCGCGCTCCGGGCTCTCCAGCGCGTCCAGCACGAGGTCGAGCACGTCCGAATCGTCGTCGGCCAGCAGCAGCAACGCGTGCGCGGGCCGGTTGTCGCGGACGTTCTTCAGGACTTCCTTGTCCAGCAGCTCCTCCCGCCGCGTCGCCAGCAGTTCGCGGCGGCGGGCGGGCGTGGCGTCGACGAACTCGTCCGCGAGGCTCGCCAGCAGCCACGGCCGGTAGGCGAGCGGCACGCCCTGCTGCTGCGCTGCCGTGCGCCGCGACTGGATCGTCTGGGCCTCGATCAGGCTCGTCCCGTACAACGCCTCGGTGACCGCCACGTCGGCGTCGGTGGACAGCAGCTCGGGGTGGTCGAGCAGGACCGCGCGCTCCTCGGCGTACGAGCGGGCGAACACCCACTTCCGCGCGGTCCGCAGCAGCGTCCGGTCCACCGTGAGCCAGTCCGGCGTGGTGTCCCACGGCCAGGGGCGGCCGGAGTCGTAGTGGCGGCGGGCGATGTCGTGCACGTCGTGGATCGCCTGCCGGGACTGCCCGACGTGGGTGAGCGCCTGGCAGAGCCACTTCGCCGCCACCGGGTCACCAGCCGACGTCGCGGCCGCGCGCAGCATCAGCAGGGTCGCGAGGTGAGGGCCGGTGAAGTGCGCGGTCACCCGGTCCCAGGCCTCGTCCACGATCTCCGGCTGACCCAGGCCCGCGCAGATCGTGTCGAGCGTGAACAGCGCGGCCGCCAGCGTCGACAACCGGTGCTGGTGCTCCGGCAGCAGGCACACCTCGACCGTCCTCAGCCCGGTCACGAGCGCTTCCTGTGGCTTGCCCGCGTCCCGCTGCCGCCGCATCAGGTTGTGCAGCGCCTGCCCGTGGATCCGCAGGCCGTCGGCGAGGTCCGCGGCCTGCCGTGCGGTCTCGAGCGCTTGCTCCCGGCTGTTGACCATGCTGTAGGCGACGCTCAGGCTCAGCGCGGCGTCCGCGAGCTGCGGGCGGAACGCGGCGTGCCGGCCGAGCGTGCCGCTGATCTCCGCGGCCTGCTGCGTCGTGCGACTGGCCTCGGCCAGCCTGCCCAGCGCCAGGTGGTCGCGGCTCAGCTCGACCAGCGCGCTGACCAGATGTGCGAGGAAGACGGGGTTCGTCTGCGCGAGGGCGAAGTACAGCTCGACCGCCTGCCTGGAGCGTTGCATCGCCTCGTAGCGGCGGCCGGTTTCGCTGCACCGGGCCGCGAGGCACGTCATGGCGCGCGCGAGCGGGGCGTCGGAGTCGACCGCGGCCACGGCCTCTCTCGCCGTCGACAACGCCTCGTGCCTGCGGCCCAGCATGGCGTAGACGTCGCTCAGGTCCACCAACGCGCCACTGAGGTGCGCCGCGTACGTCGGGTTGTCGCCGCCGTGCGTCGTCGTCTTCGCGATGCGTTGCGCGAGTCGTTTGTGCGTAAGGGTTTCCGCTGTCGTCGGAGTCGACGCGACCAGCTCCCGATACCGCACCACGGCTTCCTCGGCGGGCGCGACGGCCTGCTGGAGCCGCCCCGCCTCGCGGAACCGCTGGCCGAGCCGGTTGAGTACGAAAGCCAGGTCCGCCAGGTACATCCGGGTGGTCGGCACGAGCGTGCGGAAGTGCTCGGCGGCCTCCTCCAACGGCGGGATGGCCTCATCGCCACGACCCCAGTGCGTGAGCTCGTTGGCCGCCGTGGTCGCCGCGAGAGCGATGTCCGGCAACAACATCTCGTTGAGCATCGCCAGCTCGCGCAGGCCGTCCAACGCCTCGGTGCCCGCGTGCCCGCAGTGCCGCCACGCGTACTTCCACAGGTAGCCCGGCACGTCCGGCGGCACACCGGCGTCCATCCGCTGCCGGTACAGCTCGATCAGCGCGCACGCCACCTTCTCCGCGTCCGGCGCGAACACCGCGTCCCTGCTCGGCGCGAACGGCGGCCGCAGGTGGTCGGCGAACGTCTGGTGCGTCAGCTTGAAGACTGCGGTGCCCTCCTCGCCGTCCTGCACGACGTGGCGGCCGAGTTCGGTGAGCACGGCCGTGATGTCGTCGCGGTCGAACTTCGTCCCGGACAACGCCTCCGCGACCGCGATCCACTCGGCCTCGGGAAAACCCGCGCCGTAGCTCCACGTCAGCGCCGTCAGCAGCGCACGTGCGGACGGCACCTTCGCGAGCTCACGGTCGAAAGCCGCGTCCAGCGAGAGCTTGAGGTCGGCGCCACCGTCGGCCAGCACCTGGTCGGTGATCATCCACGCGGTCAGGAACGGCAGGTTCGCCAGCTCGTCCACAGTGGACTGCGGCGCGTCGGGACCGAGCCGCGCCAGCACGTACTCGCGGACGTCGTTCTCGTTGTCTGCCTGGTCGAGGTCGAGCGTCTCCACCGGCGCCAGCTCGGTGAGCAACGGCGCGCCACCGGCGACGCGGTGCGCCTGCCGGGTCGAGACGATCACGACGGCGTAGTTCGCGAGCTTGGTCAGCAGCGAGGTCGCGATTGAGAACGACTCGCCGCGCGCCTCGTCCAGGCCGTCGATCACCAGCACCGGCGGCGTGGCGAGCGTGCTGACCACGCCGACCAGCTCGGCGGCGCCCCGGCGCGGCCCCTCCGGCTCCGGGATCAGTCCCGCGCCCACCAGCTGGCGGCTGAGCAGGTCGGCGACGCGGTCGGCGTCCATCGCGCGGGCGTGCACGGCGGCGTCGACCGAGTCGGGGCCGGGGTCGGCGTGCCGGAACGGCGGTCCCGTGGTCAGCAGCAGGTCGCGTTCGGCCGAGTTGGACAGGCTCACGACACGGCCGACGACGGCGGACTTGCCGGTGCCCGGCGACCCGGTGACCACCCGCAGCCCGGCGACCCCGGACTTCACCCAGCTCACGACCTTGTCGACCTGGGCGGTTCGGCCGGTGAACCACGACCGGTTGTCCGCCGAGTCACCGCCTCTCGCCGCGAGCAGGAGGTGCTTCACGACCGTGTTCGCGGCGTAGACCGGGTTGGGCAGCATCGGCTGAGCGGACCCGTACTGCATGAAGCGCGGCCGTTGGATGTCGCTGTCCCACGCGTTCAGCAGCGCCATGCCGACGGCGCCACCGTCGACCAACGCGATGCGATCGCTCCACCGCCGTGCGTCCTCATCGGCCGTGGGGCCGGTCCGCAGCAGCTTGCGCAGCTTCCCGCCGAACAAGCCGTCACGGGCCGTTTCGATGCTCGAACACGACACCAGCACGCCTGCCCAGTGCACCTGGCCCGCGAGCAGCTCGTCCTGCACGGCGGCGACCGTGCGGACGGCCTCGTCGAGCTGGGCGCCCGAGTAGCAGGCGTCGATGATGATGAGCACCTGGTGCGCTCCCGACGCGGCACACCACAGCGCGAACTCGTGCAGCATGATGCCGTCGACGACGCCGTCGTTGTCCCTGGCCAGGAGCCTGAGGTTGTTCGCGACGGGGATGGCGTGCCCGCTCCACAACGCCACCAGCGCGCCACCGTCCTGCGGCTTCTGGCGCAGCGCCTTCATGTGCGCGCGGACGTCGGCCTCGGTCGGGTCGGCCAGCGGTTCGCCCTCGTACCCCTTGAGCAGCGCGCGCAGCTCCCGCACGTCGCTCACGGCGTGCTGCAGCGGCTGCACCAGCTCGTAGGAGCCGACGCCGATGCCGACGAACCTGCCTCTGACCCTCTCCCGCATGCCTCACAACCCCCTGTCCGGACGTCGCTACCGGGCCGGAGGCGTTACTCGGGTTAACTCAGTCGGACGAATCACCCTTCGGTAATTCGACGTTGCTGTTCTTCTCCAGGAACCTCAGGAGCTCCACCGGGAAAGGCAGCACCAGCGTCGAGTTCTTCTCCGCCGCCACCTCGACGATGGTCTGCAGGAGTCGCAGCTGCAGCGCCGCGGGCGTCTGTTCCATCGTCCCCGCCGCCTCGGAGAGCTTCTTGGACGCCTGCAGCTCGCCGTCCGCGGTGATGATGCGGGCGCGGCGTTCGCGTTCGGCCTCCGCCTGCCGGGACATCGAGCGCTTCATGCTCTCCGGCAGCGCCACGTCCTTGATCTCGACCCGGTCGATGTCGATGCCCCACTCCAGCGCGGGGGTGTCGATCATCAGCTCCAGGCCCTGGTTGAGGCGCTCGCGGTTGGACAGCAGGTCGTCCAGCTCGCTCTTGCCGATGATCGACCGCAGCGACGTCTGGGCCACCTGCAACATCGCGAACCGGTAGTCCTCGACGTTGATGACGGCCTTCGCCGGGTCCTGCACCTTGAAGTACACGACGGCGTCCACGCGCACGGTGACGTTGTCACGCGTGATGCCGTCCTGCGCCGGCACGGGCAGGGTGACGATCTGCATGCTGACCTTCCGCAGCGTGTCCACGCCCGGAATGATCATCGTCAGCCCCGGCCCGCGCACGGCCTGCTGGAGCTTGCCGAACCGGAACACGAGTCCCTGTTCGAACTGCTTGATGACTCTGGCGCTCATGGCGAGGCCGAAGCCCCCGAGCGCGACCAGTCCGCCGAGGATTTCCACGACCATGAGACCCGCCTTTCATCGGCGAATTCCCTTGATCTCACGGTACCTCTCATCGGCAGCTCAGCACCGGGTTCGCCCAGTCCGCGTGGTCGTGGGCGTTGCCGTCACCTCCGTCCGCGACGCGGAAGGTCAGCACCGTCGCCCCGCTCGTGTCGACCGTGATCGGGAGCGCCGCGCTCTGCCCGGTCAGCGTGGGGCTCAGGTAGGCCCGCTGCCCGTCCTTCAGGACTTCGAACGCGACGCTGCCGCTGCCGTCCGTCTCGTCGTCGACGCCGATGGTGGCGGTCAGCGTCGTGCACTTCCCGCCCGTGTAGACCGTGAACTCCGACTCCGCGTGCGCGCCGACGCCCTTGTCGAACCTCGCTCCCCGGATGCTGATCGGGTTGCCGTCGCCGCCGGAGTTCTCGCCGTTGCTGCGATCGCGTTCGAGCGGGCCCCAGCCGTTGCGCTCGCCGAGGAACTCCAGCGCCGACACCGGTGCCTCGCCCTGCGGAGGACGCGGCGTGGCGGTGAAGTCCTTCGTCACCGTCGTGGTCGCCTTGCCCGCGGTGACCTCGACGAACACCGGCCTGCTGCCGGTCTCGCCGCCGTCCCGCCTGATCGTCACCCTGGCGGAGCCGCCGGTGAGGTCGACGGAGGCGGGGGAGACCGACCAGTTCTCGGGTGCGGACAGGGTGGCCCTCGTGGTGGCGGGACACGGCTCGGTCACGACGAGCTCGGCCTCGACCTGCTCGCCGGGTTCCAGTGCGGTGTCAGCGGCCTTCAGCTCGACGGCGGGCGCGCAGTCCACCCGGTCGCCGAGCTTGCCCGTGGCCGCTTCCTGCGGGGTGAGGGGGCGCAGCAGCACGGAGTAGGCGTACTCGTTGTCGGCTTCCACCTGGTACTGCGGCAGCGGTTCGTGGAACGTCTCGCTGACACCCGTGACGCGATGAGCCGCGTGCAGGGTGGTCCAGCCGTCGTTCTTCTTGAGCGCGAACGGGTACGGCGCCCGGTCGAGGTCGTCGTAGCGCGACACCCGGACGTCCAGGTCGCCCGCCACGAGCAGGCCCGCGTGGCCGTCGGAGAGCGTCGCCCAGCGCGTGTCGGCGTGGTTGCCGAAGTCCTGCGGCTTGTAGTAGTCGTTGAACTCCTTGTCCACAGTGGACTGGTAGACGCCGATCGGGTTGCCGGACTTGCGGTCGTCGTAGTTCTCGCCGGGACCTCGGCCGTACCAGGTGAACCTGGTGTACCTGTCGGGAACCTTGAGTGTGAAACCGATGCCCGGCAGGTACGCGAGGTCGCGCATCCCGTCCTTCGCCGCGACCCGGTGGCCGACGTGGATCTCGCCGTCGCCGGTGATCCGGTAGGTGAAGGTCTGGCCGAACGACGCGTTCTGCACGGCCTGTGCGGTGGATTTCGCCGTGATGACGGTGTCCTGGCCGTTCTGCGTGACGGTGACGCTCGACGGCGTGGTCCGGAGCCGGTCGAGGCCGTTGCGGTACCAGGAGCCGTCCTCGCTCATGAACTCGTTGGACAGCGGCGCGCGCCAGGCGTCCAGCTCCGGACCGGTCTTCAGCAGTTCGGTGCCGCGCACGCGCATCGACGTGAGGGTGCCGGACCTCTTGCTGACGACGTACCGGAAGTCCTTGCCGGACACCACGATCTCGTTGTCGTCCTGGGCGGTCGTGAGCTTGCCGGGGGCGCTCGGGGTGTGCAGGCCGGCGATCTGCCTGCCGCCCACCGGGAACCCTGCGATGCCGACGTCGTTGCCCCGCCGGTCGGTCGCGCGGACGGTCAGCCATCGTTCGGTGCGGGCGCGGAAGTCGGGCAACGTGATCGTGCCCGGCTGGAGCGCGCCGCGGTGCTGGGCGATCGTGCGTCCGTTGTCCTGGACCTGCCAGCGCAGTTCGAGGTCGTCGGTGCCGGTGAACTGGCGTTCGCTGACGATCGTGAGCTTGTTGTCCTGCAAGGAGAAGCGGATCGGGGAGTGGACGGCCATCAGCTCGGCGGTCTCCGGCTGCGGCCTGCGGTCGGCCCACACCACGCCGTCGACGCCACCGGTGCCCGCGCCGTAGGACTCCTTGCGGCCCTTGTCCTCCAGCTTCTCGAAGTCGAGCGCCAGGACGGCCGTCTTCTTCGGATCCCCGGCGAGCTCGGCGTCGGTCAGGGCGCGGTGGTAGATCCGGACCTGGTCGATCGTGCCGTGCGCCATGCGGGTCTGGACGTTCTCCTGCATGGTCTCGGCGTTGCGGCCGATGTTGACCGGCCAGTGCGACCAGTCGATCGTGCCGGTATAGGGCGTGGTGGCGACCTCCGTGCCGTCGATCAGCAGCCGGAGCTTCGTGCCGTCGAACGTGCCCGTGAGGCGGTGCCAGTTGCCGTAGAAGTCGGCGGGGACCTGCGCCTCGACCGTGCGCCAGGTGCCGCTGTGGATGAAGAACTGCAGCGTCGTGCGGTTGGCCATCTTCAGCGCGTACTGGTGGTCGCCCTTGGAGATCACCGTGAAGTCACCGGTCCACTCGGCGGGCTTGACCTGCGCGTCGAGCGTCAGCCCGGTGCTCACCTCGTCGAGCTTGCGGTCGCGATAGACCTCCACGAAGTCGTCGAGTCCGCTGAGCTGCACCGCTTTGCCGTGCGGACCGTCCACGTGCGACGGTTTGCCGGACAGCCACGTCAGGATCCCGTTGGCGTCATCGGGCGTGGTGTACAGCGGCAGCGCGATGTTCTGCTCGGCCCAGTCCCAGATGAAGCCGCCCTGCACCTGCGGGTGGGCGCGCACGACGTCCCAGAACTCCTTGAAGTTGCCGAGACTGTTGCCCATCGCGTGCGCGTACTCGCCCATGATGATCGGCTTCGTCGTGGTCTTCGCCTTGGCCTCCAGGCCGGCGGGCGACGGGTAGCGCGGCCCGGAGACGTCCGCGAACGGCGCGTCACCGTCGGGGGAGTTGGGCTGGTGGTACAGCGGGCGGGAGTCGTTCTTCTTCGCGTACTCGGCCATCGTGTAGTGCGCCTTGCCGAGGCCCGCCTCGTTGCCGGTGTCCCACATGATCACGCTCGGGTGGTTCTTGTCGCGCTGCATCATCGCGACGAACCTGTCCTGGAACGCGTCCTGCCACTCCGGGCGTTCGGCGAGGCAGTTGGCAGGGCAGCCGTCGTGGTGGTGGGTCTCGATGTCGACCTCGTCGGCGATCATCAGGCCGTTGCGGTCGGCCAGCTCGTAGAAGTACGGGTCGCTCGGGTAGTGCGAGGTGCGGACCGCGTTGATGTTGAACCGCTTCATCAGCTCGACGTCTTTTTCCTGCTCGGCGCGGGTGACGTGGCGGCTGCCGCGGACGCTGGTCTCGGCTCGGTTGGTGCCGCGGAACAGCACCCGCTTACCGTTGATCTTGAGCTGCCGGTCGATGATCTCGATCTCGCGGAACCCGACGGGCTGCCTGCCGGTCTGGACGACCCTGCCGTCCCTGACCAGGTCGATCCGCAGCTCGTAGACGTTCGGGGTCTCGTCGGTCCACTTCAGCGGGTTGCTCACCTTGCCGTCCCGTACGGCGACCTCGCGGCCCTGCGGGTCGAAGAGCCTCGTCCGGACGGTGTGGCCCTCCTGCGGACCGCCGATCTTGACGTCGGCGCTGATGGTGGCGTCGCGGTACTGGGCGTCGAGGTCGGTCTTGATCGTGACGTCGGCGATGTACGTCCTGGGCGTCGAGTAGAGCCAGACCTCGCGGAAGATGCCGGAGAACCGCCACTGGTCGTAGTCCTCGAGGTGCGAGCCGGAGCCCCAGCGGTGGACCTGGACCCGCACGGTGTTGCGCCCTGCCTTGAGCCTGCTGGTGACGTCGAACTCGGCGGGGGTGTAGCCGCCCTGGTCGTAGCCGACGTACGCGCCGTTGACCCAGACGAAGTATCCGCTGGTCACGCCCTCGAATCTGAGCAGCGTGCGGTCCCAGTCCGCGGGCAGGTCGAACGTCTTCTCGTAGACCCCCGTGGGGTTGACGTCGTGCGGGATCGCCGGCGGGTCGTCCGGGTACATCTCGGTGGGGATGTTGCGGAACATCGGGTGGTCGAGGAAGTCGGTCTGCCACGTGTGCGGCACCTGGACCGTCCGCCAGCCCTCCCGGGTGTCTCTGACGTCCTGCGGCCTGTCGAACATCCGCAGGCGCCACTCGCCGTTGAGGGTCAGACGCCGTTCGGGCTTCAGATCGGGATGAGGAGGCTCCTGGTTCTCACCCGTCATCCGCGGGTTCTCCAGGTACGCCAACGCGTCCAGCGGCTCGGCCTGTGCGGTGGCGGGGGAGAGTGAGAGCGCTACTACCGTGGCTACGACGACACGAAGCATGCCCTTGGACGCTAGGGACGTGATGACAACGTCGTCAACGAATGTCCGATCTTTCTGTCCTGGTCCGATCGGGGGTGGTCGTCCCAACAGCCGGAAAGTGCACTCCGGCCGGTGGCAGGCATTAGTGTCGGATGTATGCAGACCTGGTCATCGATTCCTGTGCCGCGGGTTCCGGGGGACCCCCGCCCGCTGCGGCTGTTCGACACGGCTACGGGCGAAGTGCGCCCCACGGCGCCGGGAGACACCGCCAGGTTGTACGTGTGCGGCATCACGCCGTACGACGCGACGCACCTCGGCCACGCCGCCACCTACCTCGCGTTCGACCTCGTCCACCGGATCTGGCTCGACAACGGCCACAACGTGCACTACGTCCAGAACGTCACCGACGTCGACGACCCGCTGCTGGAGCGCGCCGAACGCGACCAGGACGACTGGGTCGTGCTGGCGATGCGCGAGACCGCCCTGTTCCGCGAGGACATGGAGGCGCTGCGCGTCCTGCCGCCCCAGGACTACGTCGGCATCGTCGAGGCCATTCCCGAGATCGTCGAGGTGGTCGCGAAGCTGGTGGCCGACGGCCACGCCTACCGCGCGGACGACCCCGAGTACCCGGACATCTACTACTCGCACGACGCCACGGGCCGTTTCGGCTACGAGTCGAACTACTCCGCCGAGCAGATGAGGGAGCTGTTCGCCGAACGAGGCGGCGATCCCGACCGCCCCGGCAAGCGCCACCCGCTCGACGCTCTGCTGTGGCGCATGAAGCGCCCCGGCGAGCCGTCGTGGCCGTCCGAGCTGGGCGAGGGCCGCCCCGGCTGGCACGTCGAGTGCAGCGCCATCGCCCACAACCGCCTGGGCATGGGCTTCGACGTGCAGGGCGGCGGCTCCGACCTGATCTTCCCGCACCACGAGTACTCGGCCGCGCACGCCGAGGCCCAGACCGGCCAGCACCCGTTCGCCCGCCACTACGTGCACGCGGGCATGATCGGCCTCGACGGCGAGAAGATGTCGAAGTCGCGCGGCAACCTGGTCTTCGTCTCCAAGCTGCGCGCGCAGAAGGTCGACCCGAACGCGATCCGCCTGGCCCTGCTGGCGGGCCACTACCGCTCGGACCGCCCGTGGACCCAGTCGTTGCTCGACGAGGCCCTGGAGCGCCTGGCGAAGTGGCGCCGGGCGGCGACGCTGCCGTCCGGACCGTCCGCTGTGGACACTGTCTCCCGGCTGCGCGACCACCTCGGCAACGACCTCGACACCCCGAAGGCGCTGGCGGCCGTCGACGCGTGGGCGGACGAGGCGCTGGCGCACGGCGGCTCGGACACGCACGGCCCGTCGCAGATCCGGACCGCGGTGGACGCGCTGCTGGGCGTCGAGCTCTGAAGCGACTCCGGTGTGGGCGCCGAGCCGACGCCCACACCGGGGCTCAGTGCTGCCACCGGATACCGGTCGCGGTGACCCGCCCGCAGTTCGGCGAACCGCGCACCCCTGGCCGCAGTGGCCGAACTGCCGGGTGAACGCCTGCTGGATCGTCGTTCCGCCGAGAAAGAGGAAACCGCCCCCGAGGCGGAAGCACCGGGGGCGGTCTCGTCATCGCGGATCAGCTCAGACGTCGAGCGTCCAGCTGTTCAACGTGCCGCTGTCCAGGAACGCCGCGTCGCGCACGCGCAGCGTCCAGGTGCCGTTGGCGGCCTCACCCGACAGGTCGCGGGTGTAGGTCTCGTTGATGTTGTCCGCCGAGCCGCCGGAGCGGTTGTGCAGGTTGTAGACCGAGCCGTCGGGCGCGATCAGGTCCACCACGAGGTCGCCCTTGTAGGTGTGCGTGATCGAGACCTTGATCGACGACGTCGCTGACGCGTCGCCCGCGCAGCCCGAGATCACGATGGTGCTGGTGACCGTGGACAGGTCGCCGATCGTGACCGGCGTGGAGTTGGTCTTGGCGTCACAGCCGCCACCAACGGCGTTGACCGTCCACGTGAAGGTCGCGGAACCGGTCTTGCCAGCCGAGTCGGTCACCGTGGCGGTCACCGTGGAGGTGCCCGCCGTGGTCGGCGTGCCGGAGATCGCGCCGGAGGCGGAGGCCGACAGACCGGCGGGGAGGCCGGAGACGGACCAGGTGTACGGCGGGGTGCCGCCGGACGCCGACAGCTGCAGCGACACCGGCGAGCCGACCGTGGAGGTCTGGTTGCCGGGGTTCGTCACCGACGGGGTGCCGGGCTGGCCGCCGCCCCACAGCGTGTAGAGCAGCTTGTTCGGCGTGTTGGCGCCGACGTTGGTGATCTTGTTCGGCGTCGAGGCCGCGTCCAGGCCCGCCCAGACGGCCGCAGGGCTGTCGTTCGGGTGCGTGGCGAGCCACAGCGCCGCGGCACCCGCGACGTGCGGGGTGGCCATCGACGTGCCGGAGATGTTGTTCGTCGCGGTGTCGTTGGTGTTCCACGACGACACGATGTTCTGACCCGGCGCGTAGATGTCCGTGCAGGAGCCGTAGTTGGAGAACGAGGCGCGCGCGTCGGTGTTGGTCGACGCGTTGACGGTGATCGCCTCGGTCACGCGTGCGGGCGAGGTGCTGCACGCGTCGGTGTTCGAGTTGCCGGACGCGATGGCGTAGGTGATGCCGGCCGCGATGGAGCGGCGCACGGCCGCGTCCAGGGTGGAGTCGGCGCCGCCACCGAGCGACATGTTGGCGACAGCGGGCTTCACCGCGTTCGCCGTCACCCAGTCGATGCCGCTGACGACACCGGCGGTGGTGCCGGAGCCCTGGCAGTTCAGCACCTTGACGGCGACGACCTTCGCGGCCTTGGCCAGACCGTACTGCGAGCCCGCGATGGTGCCGGCGACGTGCGTGCCGTGGCCGTTGCAGTCGCTGTTGTTGCCGTCACCGGAGGTGTTGGTGCCCCAGGTCGCGCGGCCACCGAACGTGGAGTGCGTGGTGCGCACACCGGTGTCGATGACGTACGCCGTCACGTTGGACGCGGTCGTGTCGTACTGGTAGCTGTTGCTCAGCGGGAGGTCCCGCTGGTCAACGCGGTCCAGACCCCACGACGGCGGGTTCTGCTGGACGTCGAGCAGGTGCACCTGGGCGTCCTGCTGCACGTACGCGACCTTCGGGTCCGCGGCGAGCCTGGCCGCCTGCTTGGCGGTCATCTTCACCGAGAAGCCGTTGAGCGCGTGCTGCCAGATCTGGTCGACCTGACCGCCGTACTTGCTCGCCAGGCCCGGCGCGGCGGCCCTCGACGCCGTGTCGGCCTTGAGCGAGACGATGTAGCTGTCCTTCACGACATCGGCGCGGTCGGCGCCGAGAATCGTCCCCACGTTTTCTTGTGCTGAAGCAGCGGGCACCACAGCGGCGGCCAGACACACGGCAGCGGCGGCGGCGAGTCCCGTACCCAAGACTCTTCGCATGGCAGGGTTTCTCCCTCGTGCAGGGAACAGGGTGACCTGCACGCTAGCCCTGAGCCGCAGGTCAGAGGGATACGCCGTCGAGTGCGAACTGTTGACAGATTTGACATTTCGTGTCAAGACGAACAGTCGCTCTGCGTCACGGAAATAGGCTGAGAGAACGCATTTGATTTCCCTATACCAACACGGGTGCCGAGAGGTCCACCCTCGATCGGCCCTACCGTCCGGTAGGCAGCACGACATAGCGTCACCCAGACGGAGGAACGAACTGATCGGGCAGTTCGACCGCCTGGGGACGCCATTGCTACCGGTGTCGTGCGGGCTGTGTTGCAGCACAGCCGATCTCCTCATCGCGGTTGCCCGGTCGGGCGTTACACCGGCCCTGCACAACCGAAGATCAAGGAGAAATGCCTATGAAGCGCATGGCTGTCGCGGCTGTCGCCGTGCTGGCGGGTGCACTCGCGACGACGGTCTCCCCTGCCGCTGTCGCCGCGCAGGAGCCGTCAGCTGACCTGCTCGCCGCGATGCAGCGCGACCTCGGACTGAACGCCCAGCAGGCGGCGGAGCGGCTGCGTCAGGAAAGCGCGGCGGCGGTCCTGCAGCACGTCGCGAAGGGGTTCGCGGGTGACGAGTTCGGCGGAGCGTGGTTCGACGCGTCCATCGGCAAGCTCGTCGTCGGTGTGACGGACGGCGCCAAGGCCGACCGGCTGCGCAGGCTCGGCGCCGAGCCCCGCACGGTCGCCCACAAGGCCAGTGATCTCGACGCGGCCAAGGCCAGGCTCGACGCCTCGCCGGCGCCGGCCGAGGTCACCGGCTGGTACGTGGACACCAAGGCCAACGCGGTGACGATCACCGTCCGGCGTGGTCAGGCCGACGCGGCGAAGTCCCTGGTGGAGAAGGTGGGCGCGCTCGCCAAGGTCGTCGAGACCGACGAGGCGCCGCGGCTGTTGAAGGACATCCGCGGCGGCGACGCCTACTACATCAACAACGCCGGACGGTGCTCCGTCGGGTTCGCGGTGCAGGGCGGTTTCGTGTCCGCAGGGCACTGCGGTTCCCCCGGCGACACGGTGAACGGTGTCGACCGGTCGGCGATGGGCCAGTTCGAGAAGTCGTCCTTCCCCGGCAACGACTACTCGTTCGTCCGCACCAACTCGGCGTGGACGGCGACGGCCAAGGTGAACCACTACGGCGGTGCCGACGTCATCGTCTCCGGTCACACCGAGGCCGCGGTCGGCGCCTCGATCTGCCGTTCCGGCTCGACCACGGGCTGGCACTGCGGCGAGGTCCAGGCCAAGAGCCAGACGGTCAACTACCAGGAGGGCTCGGTCAGCGGTCTGACGCGCACGAACGTGTGCGCGGAGCCCGGTGACTCCGGCGGCTCGTGGGTCAGCGGCACGCAGGCGCAGGGCGTCACCTCGGGTGGCTCCGGCAACTGCACCAGCGGCGGCACGACCTACTTCCAGCCGGTCAACGAGATCCTCTCGGTGTACGGCCTGACGCTCGTCACGGGCTGACGTCCTCCGGTCACCGGACCCGGTAGGCCGTGGCCAGCACCGAGACGGTGACCTCGACGCCCGGCACGTGCTCCCGCGGGGGCGCGTGCCGGGCGTTCGGCGTCATGGCGACCAGGTCGACGACGTTCGTGCTGTTCAGGACCATCGGGTAGGTCACGTGCTCGGTGGCCACGGCGTCGAAGTGACGGCCCAGCGCCCGGCCGAGGCGTTCTTCCTTGGCGGGGTCGACCCGCACCGCGGTGCGCAGCTCCGCCAGGTGCGCTCCGGTGGGACGCACGACGACCAACCGGCCGTCCGCGCGGAGCACCCGGCGGAACTCCGCGGGGTTGCGGGGCGCGAACACGTCCAGCACGACGTCGGCCACCGCGTCGGCCAGCGGAAACGGGCGGAACACGTCCCAGCTCGCCGCGGCCGCCCGTGCGTGGGCTCGTGCCGCCGAACGCAACGCCCGCACCGACGTGTCCAGGCCGAGGCCGCGGGCTCCCGGCAGGTGGTCGAGGACTCCGGCCAGGTAGTAGCCGGTGCCGCAGCCGACGTCCACCACCGTGCCGCGACCGGGGAACGCGTCGCCCGCCAGGTGGGCGACGGCCCGGCGGATGGGGGAGTAGTTGCCGGTGGCGAGGAACCGGTCGCGCGCCCGCACCATGTCCGGCGCGTCGCCGCTGGTGGCGCGGGTGCCGGACAGGAGGCTGACGTAGCCGCTCCTGCTGATGTCGAACGTGTGGCTCGCCGGGCAGCGCAGTGCGGTGCGAGCGGGGGACAGGCCGGTGCGGCACACCGGGCACCGCAGCAGGTCGACGGACTGAGCGAGGGCATGGGGGAACAACGCGAGCACTCCTGGTTGGGACGGGAAGCGGGCACACCGAAGAGGGCGACGCCGATGGCATCGCCCTCGTCACTTCCGATCACAGGAAGAAGTAGTGCCTGCTGCTCACGTACCCCATGCGAAGATCGTATGGCTCAGGCTTGCCGCTCTTCGAGCCATTTCTCGCGGTGCGCGCGCCACCGGTCCAGCATCGAGCCGAGCTCGCTGTGGCAGAACCGGAAGAACTCGCGGGTCTCGTCCAGTCGCGTCCCCGCTTCGGTGCCCGCGCCGAGCGCCTCGACGCCCTCGCCCAGCACCTCGTCGACCATGGCCAGCATCTGGTCCTTGCGGAAAGTCGCCTCGTACCAGACGTTGTCGCGCATCCGGTAGACGTCCCGGCGCGATCCCGGCTCCCGCTCGCGGCTGACGATCTGGACCGTGGTCAGGTAGCGCACCGCGCCCGACACCGCCGCCGGGGAGATCTGCAGGAGGTCGGCGATCTCGGCCGCAGTGAGCCGTCCCGAGTCCGTCGTCAGCAGCGCCGCGAGGATGCGCGCCGGCATGCGCGGCACGCCGGTGTCCGCCAGAATTCCGCCGAAGCGTTCGACGAACTGGCTCACCGCCTGCTGGTCACGCTGCGTAGCTCTCGTCACGGCCGCATCATCCCCTTTCGTCAGCCGATCGAGCAAAATTTACGTACTTCACGAACTTGTGAAAGAAGTGTAGCTTACCGGCCATGACATCTGCGATATCCGTGTCGGGCCTGGTGAAGACCTTCGGCCCGACGCGTGCACTGGACGATCTCGACCTGGACGTCCAGACCGGTGAGGTGCACGGCTTCCTCGGCCCGAACGGGGCCGGCAAGTCGACGACGATCCGGATCCTCCTCGGCCTGCTGCGTGCCGACTCCGGCACCGCGCGGCTGCTCGGCGGCGACCCGTGGAAGGACACCGCGAGCCTCCACCGCCGCCTCGCCTACGTCCCCGGCGACGTGAACCTCTGGCCCAACCTGACCGGTGGCGAGGTCATCGACCTGCTCGGACGGCTCCGCGGCGGCTTGAACAAGCAACGCCGCGCGGAGCTGCTGGAGCGCTTCGAGCTGGACCCGCGCAAGAAGGGCCGCACCTACTCCAAGGGCAACCGGCAGAAGGTCGCCCTCGTCGCCGCCCTGTCGAGCGACGTCGAGCTGCTGATCCTCGACGAGCCCACGTCGGGCCTCGACCCGTTGATGGAGGCGGTCTTCCAGGACTGCATCAACGACGAACGCGAGCGCGGCCGCACCGTGCTGCTGTCGAGCCACATCCTGGCCGAGGTCGAGGCGCTGTGCGACCGGGTGAGCATCATCCGCAACGGCCACTGCGTCGAGACCGGCACGCTGGCCGACCTGCGGCACCTGACCCGCACGTCGATCTCCGCCGAGCTGGCAGGGCCGCCGAACGGGCTGACGTCGCTGGCGGGCGTGCACGACCTCGTCGCAGAAGGCAACCGGGTCAAGTTCGAGGTCGACTCGGACAAGCTCGACCTCGTGCTCAAGCAGCTCGTGTCGACGGGCGTGCGCACGCTGACCTCGCAGCCGCCGACGCTGGAGGAGCTCTTCCTGCGGCACTACGAGGACGCGAAATGATCGGCACCTGGCACCTCGTCCGGCTGGCGTTGCGCCGCGACCGGATCCTGCTCCCGATCTGGATCTTCTTCCTGGTCTTCACCACGCTGTCGACGACGACCGCGCTGGAGGAGCTCTACGGCACCCAGGAGTCCAGGGCGCTGCTCGGGGTCACCGCGAACGCGAACTCCGCGTTCCTCGCGATGCTCGGCCCGCTGCACGACTGGTCGTCGCTGGGCGGTCTGGTCGTGTGGCGCTGGGGCGTCTTCGCCGGCCTGTTCATCGCGATCATGGCGCTGCTGGTCGTCACCCGGCACACCCGTGCCGAGGAGGAGGCGGGCCGCACCGAGCTGATCGCCGCCACGGTCGTCGGCCGGCACGCGCCGCTCGCCGCCTCGGTGATCGTCGCGGGTGGCGCGAGCCTGCTGATCGGCGTGCTCCAGGCGGTGGTGCTGATCGGCAAGGACCTGGACGTGGCCGGCTCGTTCGCGTTCGGGCTGTCGACGGCGTCGGTCGGCCTGGTCTTCACCGGCGTCAGCGCGTTCACCGCGCAGCTGTCGGAGAACTCGCGCGTCTCCAACGCGATCGCGGGCGGCTTCCTGGGCGTGACGTACCTGTTCCGCGCGGCGGGCGACGCGGCGGGGGAGTCCGGCCCGCAGTGGCTGACCTGGCTCTCGCCGATCGGCTGGACCGAGCACGTGCGGTCGTTCGGCGACAACCGGTTCTGGGTGCTCGGCCTCTCGCTGGCCGCGTTCGTGGTCCTGGTGGGCGTCTCGGCCTACGTCGTGACGCGCCGGGACGTCGGTCTCGGGCTGCTGGCCACGCGCCTCGGGCCTGCCCACGGCACGATCGGCACCCCGTTCGGCCTGGCGTGGCGGCTGCAGAAGGGCTCGTTGATCGGCTGGTCGCTGGCGTTGTTCGTGGTCGGCATGATCTACGGCAGCGTGGCGCAGGCGGTCGGGGAGATGGTGCAGGACAACCCGGCGCTGGGCCAGATCGTGCAGAAGATCGGCGGCGCGGACGCGATGGTGGACGCGTTCTTCGCGACCATCACCCAGCTGATCGGCCTGATCACGTCCATCTACCTCGTGCAGGCGGTCCTGCGGCTGCGGTCGGAGGAGACGTCGTTCCGCGCGGAGCCGATCCTGGCCACGCCGGTCTCGCGCTGGGGCTGGGTGGCGTCGCACGCGGTGTTCGCCCTGGCCGGAGGCGCGATCGTGCTGGCCTTCGCCGGTCTCGGCCTCGGGCTGGTGCACGGCCTGCAGACCGATGACGTCGGCACGGTCCTGCCGAAGATGCTCGGCGCCGCGCTCGTCCAGCTCCCGGCCGCCTGGGTCGTCGCGGGCGTGGCGCTGCTGCTGTTCGGGCTGTTCCCGCAGCTCACGGGGGTCAGCTGGGCGGTGGTGTCGGCGTCGCTGGTGATCACCCTGCTCGGCCCGGCGCTCCAGCTCGACCAGTGGGTGCTCGACGTCGCGCCGTTCACGCACGTGCCGAAGTACCCGGACATCGTCGCCGGGCCGCTGCTGTGGCTCACCGGGGTGGCGGTGGTGCTTCTGGCTGCGGGGTTCGCCGGGTTCCGGCGCCGCGACCTGACCACGTGACGATCGCGGGCACCGTGATCAGCAGGGCTGCCGGGACGAGGAACCCCAGCAGCGGATGGGCCTGGTAGAGGGGGACGAACGCCAGCGGGGCCGCGGCAGCGCCCATGAAGCGCAGTGACTGCACGACACTGACGCTGCCGCCCCTGTTGGCGTTGTCGCTCTGCAGCACCAGCGCGTTGACGCTCACCAGCACACCCTGGGCGGCCGCTCCGGTCAGCGCCCACGCGATGACGACCAGCGCCGCGATCGGCGACGTGCCGACCGCCGCGATGAGACCGCCGCCCAGCGTCGCGCCGATCACGACCGTGGTCGTGGCCCCGTACCGGTCGATGGCCTTGCCGACCTGCCGCGCGGTCAGGAACCCGACGACGCCGAACCCGGTGAGCAGGATCCCGCGCTCACCCGCGCCGAGCCCGAACACGTCGTCCAGCCGGAACGCCACCAGGAACGACAGCCCGCCCAGGCAGGCCCAGCCGACGAACGCGACCAGGGCCGGCCGCAGCGTGCTCGGCACGAAAGCACTGCGCAGGCTCGCGTTGCGCTCCGGCTCCGCGTCCGTCTGCGGCACGCCCAGGACCGCGAGCCCCACGGCCACGACCGAGATCACCACGAACGCCAGCCGCCAGTCGATCTCGGCGGTGAGCCCGCCGACGAGCGGCGCGGACGTCTGCCCGGCGGCCTGCATCGACCCGAAGAGGCCCAGGGCCCGGCCGAGCTTCTCCTTCGGCGTCGAGGCGGCGATCACCGCGAGCAGCACCGGCGTGGTGAACGAGTTGGCCGCGCCCTGCAACGCCCGTGAGGCCAGCAGCACCTCGAACGTCCAGGCGCTCGCCGCCAGCGCGGAGGTCACCGCGTAGGCGACGTAGGCGATCCGGACCGTCCGTTGTGGACCCCAGCGCTGGGCGAGCGTCCCGGACACGAGCATCAGCACCGCGAACGGCACGAGGTAGAAGGTCAGCGTCGAGGCCGCCGCGCCCGGTGATCGTCCGAAGGTGGTCCCGATCTCGGGCAGGATCGACGTCGTGATGGCGCCGCCGAACGGCCCGATCAATGCACCGGCGTACAACCCGGCGCGCGCCAAGCGGCCCACAGACACCTCCACCGCCCACCCTAGTGGCCGATGGTTGTCAGAGCTAAGTTTTTCTCGCGGTGCAGGACGTGAGGCGATCGGCGAGTGCGACGACGAGGTCGCGGAGTTCGTCGGGCCGCTCGATGACGAACGGCCGGTCGAGTGCGGCGAGCACACCGGGCACCCAGTCGAGGCGTTCCGCCCGCAGCTCGACGTGCCGCCAGCGCTCGGCCGCGGGCTCGTCCGCCTCCAGGCAGGCGACGGTGACCGGGAGGCGGGCGCGGATCTGCTCGACCGTCCCGTGGATCCGCAAGGTCACCTCGTGCCGGTACTCCGCCGTGGCGAACCCCGTCACCACACGCTCCGCCGGGTCAGGACCCGCCGGCACGCCGAACGAGCCGGGCAGGGTCCGCGCGTCCGCGACGCGGTCGAGCCGGAAGGTCCGGTCCTCGCCGAGCCCGGCGTCCTCGCCGGTGACGTACCACCGGCCCGCGTGGGCGACGATCCCGTACGGGTGCAGCGTGCGTTCGCTGCGCTGTCCGGCACGGTCGGTGTAGCGGATCGAGACCGGCCGGTGGTGGCGCACCGCGTCGGCGATCGTGAGCAGGACGGCGGCGTCCGGGGTGTCGGACTCGCCGGGCTGATCCGTGAAGGCGAGAGCGTCCAGCAGCGCGCCGAGCCGCCGGGCGACGTGCTTCGGCAGCACCCGCCGGATCTTCGCCGATGCCGTCTCGCTCGCCGTGAGCTCCGTCGTTACACCCGCCCGGCGGCCGGCGATCAGGCCGAGCAGCACGGCCAGCGCCTCGTCGTCGCTGAGCATCAGCGGGGGCAGGCGGTAGGTGGGGGCGAGCCGGTACCCGCCGTAGCGGCCGCGCACCGACTCCACCGGCACGTCGAGGTCGATCAGCTGGTCCACGTACCGGCGCACGGTGCGCCCCTCGACGCCGAGCCGGCCGGCGAGCTCGGCCACCGTCCGGGTGCCGCCCGACTGCAGCAGCTCCAGGAGTGTCAGCACGCGGCCGGTGGGTCGGGGCACCTCCGCAGCCTAACGCGAATACCGGACCGATTGTGTCCAGTATTTCTCCTAGCCTCCGCCGTGCACGTCCCAGCACAGCCGAGGAGACACACCGATGGACTTCGTCTCGATCCGCATCATCACCAGCGACGTGGCGCGCCTCGTCGAGTTCTACGAGCGCGCCACCGGAGCGCGGGCGGCGTGGGCCACCGAGGACTTCGCCGAACTCAGGATCGGGGGCGCCACCCTCGCGATCGGCGGCACCCGCACCGTCGGGCTGTTCGCCCCCGGCTCGGCCCGCCCGGCGGACAACCACAGCGTGATCACCGAGTTCCTCGTCGACGACGTGGACCTCGTGCACCAGAACCTGAGGAGCTTCGTCACCGACTTCGTCACCGAGCCCACCACGATGCCCTGGGGCAACCGGTCGCTGCTGTTGCACGACCCCGACGGCAACCTCGTCAACTTCTTCACGCCGGTCACCCCGGCGGCCGTCGAGAAGCTCGCACGCTGACGCGGCCGCTCACGGGGTGGTTCTGGCCAGCTCGGTCAGCCGCCGTTCGAGGAACCGGCGTTCCGCGCCGTCGCCGGTGAGCCGGATCGCCCGCCGGAACGCCTCCCGCGCCTCGTCCACCCGCCCCAGCCGGCGCAGGAGCTCGGCCCTGGTGGAGTGCAGGTAGCGGAAGTCGTCGAGACCGAGCCCGTCGACGATGCGCAGACCGGCCTCGGGACCCTCCGCCTCGGCGACGGCGATGGCTCGCTCGAGCTCCACGACCGGCGAGCCGGTCAACCGCCCGAGCTGCCCGCACAGGGCCGCGATCTGCGCCCAGTCGCACGGCACCTCGGTGTGCAACGACGCGATGGCGGCCTGCAGCACGTACGGTCCGCGGCCGCCCAACGCCAGCGCACGGTCGAGCTCGGCGCGGCCGGCCGCGATCTGCCCGGTGTCCCACCGCGACCGGTCCTGGTCGGCCAGCAGGACGAGCTCGCCGCCGTCGAACCGGGCCTCGCGCCGGGAGTCGTGCAGCAGCATCAGCGCCAGCAGCCCGCGCACCTCCGGGTCGTCCGGCAGCAGCTCGGCGAGCGCGCGCCCGAGCCAGATCGCCTCCGCCGCCAGCTCGTTCCGGCCGCCGTAGCCCTCGTTGAAGATCAGGTACACGACGGCGAGAACGGCGTCGAGCCGCTCGCGCAGCAGGTGGGGCGGTGGCACGCGGAACGGGATCGCCGCGGCCTTGATCTTGCGTTTGGCCCGCACCAGCCGTTGCGCCATGGTGCGCTCCGGGACGAGGAAGGCGCGGGCGATCTCGTCGGTGGTGAGCCCGCCCAGGGCCCGCAGGGTGAGCGCGACCTGGGCCTCCAGCGCGAGCGCGGGGTGGCAGCAGGTGAAGATCAGCTCCAGCCGCTCGTCCGGGAACGCCGAGGCCTCCACCGGCTCCTCCACGTGCTCACGGGTGTCGAGCAGGCCGTACTTGGCCGTGCGGACCCGGTCGCGGCGGATGCGGTCGGTCGCCCGGTTCCGGGCCGTGGTGATCAACCAGGCCCGCGGGTTCGCCGGCACGCCGTCGCGCGGCCACCGGTCCGCGGCCAGTGCGAACGCCTCCTGCGCGGCTTCCTCGGCGAGGTCGAAGTCGCCGAGGAAGCCGACGAGGACGGCCAGGACCCGGCCCCACTCCTCGCGGAAGACCTGGTCGAGCCCCGCTACCAATAGACCTCCGACGGCCGGATCTCGACGGCGCCGCCGTAGCGGGCCGCCGGGACGCGGGCGGCCACCTCGATCGCCGCGTCCAGGTCGTCGGCCTCCAGGACGAACACGCTGCCCACGGCCTCTTTCATCCCGGCGAACGGGCCGTCCGTGGTCAGCGTCCTGCCGCCCTCGACCCGCACGGTGGTCGCGTTCTGCGCCGGACCCAGCGGCGGCATCGAGGTCACACCAGGCATCTCGGTGATGCCCTGGTAGTCGGCGTGGACCTGCTCGCGCTCCTCGTCGGACAGCGCCGCCTGCCGCTCCTGCGCGTCGCCTTGGTAGACCAGCATCACGTACTTCAACGCATCCTCCTCAACGGGACTCGGACGCAGTGAGACGAACGGAAGCCGGCGAAATCGACAGGTCCGGCGAACCTCAGCGGGGCCCGGTCGACGGCCAGCCGGGCCCGCGCCCGCGCCGCCGCAGGTACCGCTCGAACTCCGCCGCGATGTCGTCACCAGAGGCCTCGGTGATCTGGATGGCCGCGTCACCGCGCTCCTCCAGCGCGCGCACGTAGTTGCGCACGTCCTCGTCCTCGTCGGCCATCTCGGTGACGGTGCGCTCCCACTCCTCGGCCTGCTCCGGCAGCGCGCCGAGCGGGACCTCGATGTCGAGCACCTCCTCCACCCGGTGCAGCAGCGCCAGCGTGGCCTTGGGGGAGGGCGGCTGCGACACGTAGTGCGGCACCGCGGCCCAGAACGAGATCGCCGGGACACCCGCCTGCACGCACGCGTCCTGGAACACGCCGACGATGCCGGTCGGGCCCTCGTACTTCGAGTGCTCCAGGCCGAACTTCGCGGCGGCGTCCGGGTCGTAGGCGGTGCCGGTGACCGGCACGGGACGGGTGTGGGGCGTGTCCATGAGCAGGGCGCCCAGCGTCACCACGGTCGTCACCCCGAGGGCCTCGATGTGCCCCAGCAGCTCGGCGGCGAACTTGCGCCACCGCATGTTCGGCTCGATGCCGTGCACGAGGATCACGTCGACGGACGAGCCTGGAGGCCGGCACACCGAGAGCCGCGTCGTCGGCCAGTCGACCCTTCGGGTGACACCGTCCACCATGCGGACAGTGGGCCGCGTCACCTGGAAGTCGTAGTAGTCGTCCGGATCGATCTCGGCGAGCGGGGTGGCGTCCCAGGTGAGTTGCAGGTGCTCGATGGCGGTGCTCGCGGCATCGCCCGCGTCGTTCCACCCTTCGAAGGCGCAGACCATGATCGGGCTCGTGAGCGGTTTGCGCGGGTTCGCACGGGTCGGGGATTCCTGGGACGGATCGTTCACGGCGCCAGACTACGGCCTCGCTCGAGTAACTCATCGTAGGCTTGGCCCATGCGTGATCGCGGAGAGTCGCCATTCCTGGAAGCGCTGGTGAACCGTGTTGTCGTCGCCGACGGCGCCATGGGCACCATGCTTCAGGCCGCTGACCTCTCCCTCGACGACTTCAACGGTCTCGAGGGGTGCAACGAGATCCTCAACGTGACCCGCCCGGACGTCGTGAAGGCCGTGCACCGCGGCTATCTCGAGGTCGGCGTGGACGCGGTCGAGACGAACACGTTCGGTGCGAACCTCGCGAACCTCGCCGAGTACGACATCGCCGACCAGATCTTCCACCTGTCCGAACGGGGTGCCGCGCTCGCCCGCGAGGTCGCGGACGAGTTCAGCACGAGCGACCGGCCGCGGTTCGTGCTCGGCAGCGTCGGCCCCGGCACGAAGCTGCCGACGCTCGGGCACGCGCCGTTCGCCACGCTGCGCGACGCCTACCAGGAGCAGTGCAAGGGCCTGCTGGCCGGCGGTGTCGACGCGATCATCGTGGAGACGTCGCAGGACCTGCTGCAGACCAAGGCGTCGATCATCGGCGCCAAGCGCGCGATGGCGGCGGAGGGCCGGGTCGTCCCGATCATCGCCCAGGTGACCGTCGAGACGACCGGCACGATGCTGCTCGGCTCGGAGATCGGCGCCGCGCTCACCGCGCTGGAGCCGCTCGGCATCGACCTGATCGGCCTGAACTGCGCCACCGGCCCCGCCGAGATGAGCGAGCACCTGCGGACGCTGTCCAAGCACGCCCGCATCCCGCTGTCGGTGATGCCGAACGCCGGTCTGCCCGAGCTCGGCCCGAACGGCGCGGTCTACCCGTTGTCGCCGGAGGAGCTGGCGCAGTCGCTGGCCGGGTTCGTGCGGGAGTTCGGCACGCGGCTCGTCGGCGGCTGCTGCGGCACCACCGCCGAGCACCTGCGCCAGGTCGCCGAAGCGGTGAAGGACCTGGGCCCGACGCAACGGCGGCCGCGCCCGGAGCCCGGTGTGTCCTCTTTGTACCAGGCCGTCCCGTTCAAGCAGGACGCCTCGGTGCTGATGATCGGCGAGCGCACGAACGCCAACGGTTCCAAGGCGTTCCGCGAGGCGATGCTGGCCGAGCGGTGGGAGGACTGCATCGAGATCGCACGCGACCAGACGCGCGAGGGCGCCCACCTGATCGACCTCTGCATCGACTACGTGGGCCGCGACGGCGAAGCGGACATGCGCGCGCTGGCCTCCCGCCTCGCCACCGCGTCGACGTTGCCGATCATGCTCGACTCGACCGAGCCCGCGGTGCTGCAGGCGGGCCTGGAGTGTCTCGGGGGCCGCTGCGCCGTCAACTCGGTGAACTACGAGGACGGCGACGGGCCCGACTCCCGCTTCCAGAAGATCATGCGGCTCGTCTCCGAGCACGGCGCGGCCGTCGTGGCGCTGTGCATCGACGAGGAGGGGCAGGCCCGCACCGCCGAGTGGAAGGTCCGCGTCGCCGTCCGGCTGATCGAGGACCTGACGACGAACTGGGGCATGAAGGTCTCCGACATCATCGTCGACTGCCTGACGTTCCCGATCTCCACCGGCCAGGAGGAGGTCCGCCGCGACGCCATCGAGACGATCGAGGCGATCCGCGAGCTCAAGCGCCGTTATCCCGAGGTGCAGACGACGCTGGGCGTCTCGAACGTCTCCTTCGGACTCAACCCGGCCGCCCGCCAGGTGCTCAACTCCGTGTTCCTGCACGAGTGCGTGCAGGCGGGCCTCGACACCGCGATCGTGCACGCGTCCAAGATCGTGCCGATGGCCCGCATCCCCGACGAGCAGCGCGCGGTGGCGCTGGACCTGGTCTACGACCGCCGCCGCGAGGGTTACGACCCGCTGCAGAAGCTCATGGAGCTGTTCGAGGGCGTCACGACGAAGTCGAACTCCGCGTCGCGTGCCGAGGAGCTGGCGGCGCTGCCGTTGTTCGAACGCCTGGAGCGGCGGATCGTCGACGGTGAGCGCAACGGCCTGGAAGCGGATCTCGACGCCGCGCTGGAGCAGCGCCCGGCATTGCAGATCATCAACGACACGCTGCTCGCGGGAATGAAGACCGTCGGCGAGCTGTTCGGCTCCGGCCAGATGCAGCTGCCGTTCGTGCTGCAGTCCGCCGAGGTCATGAAGTCCGCCGTGGCGCACCTCGAACCGCACATGGAACGCTCGGAAGATGGCGGCAAGGGCCGGATCGTGCTCGCCACCGTCAAGGGCGACGTCCACGACATCGGCAAGAACCTCGTCGACATCATCCTGTCCAACAACGGCTACGAGGTCGTGAACATCGGCATCAAGCAGCCGATCAACGCGATCCTCGAAGCCGCGGAGGAACACCGCGCGGACGCGATCGGCATGTCCGGCCTGCTGGTCAAGTCGACCGTGATCATGAAGGAGAACCTCGAGGAGATGAACTCCCGGGGTGTCGCCGCACGGTGGCCGGTCCTGCTCGGCGGCGCGGCTCTCACGCGCGCGTACGTCGAGAACGACCTGACGGAGATGTACTACGGAGAAGTTCGCTACGCCCGCGACGCCTTCGAGGGCCTGCGCCTGATGGACGCGATCATGGCGGCCAAGCGCGGCGAAGCGCCGCTGGTGGATCCCGAGGCGCAGGCCAAGGCCGCCGAACGCAAGGCCCGGCGCGAACGTTCGCTGCGCATCGCCGCCGCCCGCAAGGCTGCAGCCGAACCGGAGGAGCCGTTCTCCGGCCGCTCGGACGTGGCCACCGACAACCCGATCCCCACGCCGCCGTTCTGGGGCAGCCGGGTCGTGAAGGGCATCCCGGTCGCCGACTACTCGGCGCTGCTGGACGAACGTGCGACGTTCATGGGTCAGTGGGGCCTCAAGGGCACGCGCGGCGGCGGCCCGACCTACGAGGAGCTGGTCGAGACCGAGGGCCGCCCGCGGCTGCGCTACTGGATGGAACGCCTTGCCACGGAAGGTGTTCTTGCCCACGCCGCCGTGGTCTACGGCTACTTCCCGTGCGTGTCCGACGGCGACGATCTGATCATCCTGGAAGAGCCCGCCGCGGATTCCCCCGAGCGCTTCCGCTTCACCTTTCCGCGCCAGAAGAGGGATCGCCGCCTGTGCCTCGCGGACTTCTGGCGCTCGAAGGAGTCCGGTGAGGTCGACGTCGTCGCGTTCCACCTCGTGACGATGGGCCAGCCGATCGCCGACTACGCCAACGAGCTGTTCGGCAAGAACGCGTATCGTGAGTACCTGGAAGTCCACGGACTGGGGGTCCAGCTCACCGAAGCGCTGGCCGAGTACTGGCACAAGCGGGTTCGCGAGGAACTCGTGTGGCCGACGGGCGGCACGGTCGCCGCGGAAGACCCCGCCGACGTCGAGGAGTTCTTCAAACTCGGCTATCGCGGCGCGCGGTACTCGTTCGGCTACGGCGCCTGTCCCGAGATGGAAGACCGCAAGCGCATCGTCGACCTGCTCGACCCGGAACGCATCGGCGTGACCCTGTCCGAGGAGCTCCAGCTGCACCCCGAACAGTCCACCGACGCCTTCGTGGCGCACCACCCGGAGGCGAAGTACTTCAATGTCTGACCCGCACGCTGTCCTGTGGGACATGGACGGCACGCTGCTGGACTCCGAGAAGCTCTGGGACATCCCGCTCTACGAGTACGCGGAGAAGCTCGGCGGCGTGCTGTCGCTGGAGACCCGCGAACGCATGGTCGGCACCAACGTGCCCACGACGATGCGCCTGCTCTTCGCCGACGTCGGCATCGAGCCCACGGACGCTGATCTGCTCGACGGCGCCGCGTGGATCTCGCGCCGCACCGAGGAGGTCTTCCGGGCCGGGCTGCCGTGGCGTCCGGGTGCCCAGGAGGCGTTGCGGGCGGTGCGGTCGTCGGGCGTGCCGATGGCGCTGGTGACGTCGACCGAGCGTGCGCTGACCGAGGTCGCGCTGGACACGATCGGGCGGGACCTCTTCGACGTCACGGTGTGCGGTGACGAGGTCGACGGGCTGAACAAGCCGTTGCCGGAGCCGTACCTGAAGGCCGCGCGGCTGCTCGGTGTCGACGCGGCGCGGTGCGTGGCGATCGAGGACTCGCCGACCGGTGTCGCGGCCGCGGTGGCGGCCGGGTGCACCGTGCTGGTGGTGCCGTGCGACGTCGAGGTCGAGGCGGGGGAGCGGCGGATCTTCCGCGACTCGCTGGTGGGCGTGGACCTGGACGTGCTCAAGGCGCTCTAGCCCAGGAGGACGGTGACGTCCAGTCCGCCTGCCTCGCGGGCGGCGACGGTCACCTCGCCGTGGTGGGCGGCGGCGATCGCGCGCACGATGGACAGGCCGAGCCCGGCGCCGCCGTCGGTGTGGGTGCGGACGCCGTCACCGCGGACGAACGGTTCCAGCAGCGCTTCCGCCTCCTCCGCGCGGATCGCCGGGCCGGAGTTGCTGACGCGGAGGAACGCGCGGCCGCCGTCCGTGCCCGTGCCGACCGCGATGTGGCCGCCGGCGTGGTTGTACCTGGCGGCGTTGTCCAGCAGGTTGCTCGCCAGGCGTTCCAGCAGGACCGGTTCGCCGCTGACCGGCGCCGGCCGCAGGTCGGCGTGCAGGGTGACGTCCGCGCGGGTGACGGCGGCGAGGCTCGCGCGCGCCACCTCGGCGAGGTCCGCCGGACGCTGGTCGCGGGGGTGACTGCGGGCCAGCGCGAGCAGCCCGTCCAGCGTCCGCCTGCTGTGGTCGACCGCGGCCGCGACGTCACCGGCCATGGCCAGCAGCTCGGCCCTGCTCGGGTCGCCGTCGAGGGTCACGTCGATCGCCGTGCGCATGGTGGCCAGCGGGGTGCGCAGCTCGTGGGCGGCGTTGGCGGTGAACATCCGCTGGCTCGCCAGCACGCGGTCGCGTTCGGCGATGCCGTGCTGGATGCGGTCCAGCATTCCGTTGATCGTGCCGGCCAGCGCGGCCAGCTCGTCCGCCGGTGCGGTCACCGGGACCCGCTCGGACAGGTTCTCCGCCGAAAGCCGTTGCGCCGTGGCGGAAATCGCGCGGATCGGGCGCAGGATCCGGCCGGCCACCAGCCAGCCCAGGACGGCGGCCAGCAGGGTGACCACCGCCAGCGCGATGGTGGCCTGGGTGAGCAGTTCCGACAGGGTCTCGGCGCGGAACCGCTCGCGCAGAGCCGTCAGGTCAGGGGGCCGGTCGGTGGTGAAGCCCAGCAGGACCCGCCGGTTCATGCTCTGCCGCACCAGCACGTACGTCAGCGCCATCAGCACGACGCCGGTGACCAGGACCAGCCCGAGGTACAGCAGTGCCAACCGGCTGCGGGCGGTCAGTCGCACGAGCGGATCCGGTAGCCGGCGCCGATCACGGTCTCGATCAGCGGCGGGTCGCCGAGCTTGCGGCGCAGGGTCCCGACGGTGATCCGGACCGCGTTGGTGAACGGGTCCGCGTGCTCGTCCCACACCTTGTCCAGCAACGTCTCCGCGCTGCGGACGTCGCCCGCCGCGGTCAGCAGCTGTTCCAGGACACCGAACTCCTTCGGCGTCAGGTTCAGCAGCCGGCCCGCGCGTTCCGCGGTGCGCCGTGCCGGGTCGAGCACCAGGTCGCCGGCGCGCAACACCGGTGGGCGCGCAGGGGTGCTGCGCCGTGACAGCGCCCGCACCCTCGCGACGAGCTCGGTGAACGCGAACGGCTTGCCCAGGTAGTCGTCCGCGCCGAGGGTGAGGCCCTCGACCCGGTCCTCGACGGCGTCGGACGCGGTGAGCATCAGCACCCGCGCCGTGCCCTGCCGCGCCAGGTGCCGGCACACGACGTCGCCGTGCACCAGCGGCAGGTCCCGGTCGAGCACCACCACGTCGTACGGCGTCACCTCGCACTTGTCGATGGCGATCCGCCCGTCGTTCGCGATGTCGACGGCGAACCCGTGCTTGCGCAGCCCGGCCGCGACGTACTTGGCGAGGGGCTGCTCGTCCTCGACCAACAACACCCGCATTCGCCCAGTGTTCCGGCCACGACATATGGATCACGTATGGCCTGCGGATCGGTTCCCCGTAGCCGCCCGTCGATAGAAGTGCCGCATGACCACGACTCGACGTTCGGTGCTCGGCCTGCTCGGCGCGACCCCGCTGCTGCTGGCCGCCGCGCCCGCCACGGCTTCGCCTCTGGGCCCGGAAGGCGAGTTCGACCGCTTCCTCGCGGAACGGGCGGCCAGGGACGAGTTCTCCGGCACCGTGCTGCTGACCCGCTGCGGGCAGACCGTGCTGGCGCGTTCGTACGGCAAGGCACGCGAAGGGGTGCCGAACGGACCGGACACGATCTTCGCTCTCGCGTCGATCAGCAAGCTGTTCACCGCGGTCGCTCTCGTGCAGCTGGTGCAACAGGGGAAGGTGGCGTTCCACGCGCAGCTGAGCGACCACCTCGCCGGTTTCCCGGCCGGCATCACCGTCCACCACCTGCTCAGCCACTCGTCAGGGCTCGCGGAGTACCGCCAGACCCCGGCCTTCCAGGAGGGTTCCCGCGCATGGTCGAGCGTCGGTGAGGTGTGGGACGGCACTTTGGCGATCATCCGATCGCTGCCCGCGGAGTTCGCGCCCGGCTCCGCTTTCCGGTACAGCAGCTCGGGGTACGAGGTCCTCGGGGCGATCGTGGCCGAGGTCAGCGGACTGTCCTATTACGACTACGTCCGGCGCAACGTCTTCACACCGGCCGGAATGTCCACTTCGGACTTCTTCACCCGGCCGCAGTGGCAGAGCGACCGGCGCATCGCCCGGCCCTACGCGTCACGCCCGTCCGGCCGGGTCGACGTCGTCGACCAGACGACCTTCGTCGGCAGCGCGGCCGGCAACGCGTTCTCCACGGTGCGGGACATGACCCGCTTCGCTCGCGCGCTGACCGGCGCGAAGCTGCTCAACCCCGCGTACACCGAACTCGTGCTCGGCGGGAAGGAGCCGATCGGGCGCTGGACGGACTCGCCGGACATCGTTCCCCAGGCGGCTTTCCAGGCGTACGGGCCACTCTCGCTGCTGCTGAACGACCAGTGGGTGCACCTGCACAACGGCGGTGCCCCCGGCGAAGGGGCTTACGTCGAGATGTACCCCGACGGCGACTGGGTGTCGGTGATCCTCAGCAACTACGACCCCCAGTTCGTGGCACCCGTCGCCGCGAGAGCGCGCAAGCTCATCACCGGAGGGAAGTCCCGATGACCAACCCGGAGCTGTTGCCCGGTGGCACGTTCGACCGGTTCGTGGCGTGCCGGGCCGAGCAGGACCTGTTCTCCGGCACCGTGCTGCTCGCCCACCGCGGCCGTCCCGTGCTGACCCGGTCGTACGGGATGGCCGGCGAGGGTGTGCCCAACGGACCGGACACCGTCTTCTCCCTCGCGTCGGTGACGAAGTGCTTCACCGGCCTGGCGATCGCCCAGCTGGTGCACCAGGGCAAGGTGGCGTTCCACGCGCAGCTGAGCGACTACCTCACCGGGTTCCCGGCCGGTGTCACCGTCCACCAGCTGCTCACCCACACGTCCGGCCTCGGCCGTCCTCCGGTGGGGACGGGTCCGCTGCCGGTGTGGGACAGCGTCGAGGCGACGGTCGAGGGCACCCTGGCCCTCATCCGGCAGACCCCGCCGCGGTTCGCCCCCGGCACCGGGTACGGCTACAGCAACGACGCGTTCTGGGTGCTCGGCGCGATCGTGGCGAAAGTCAGCGGACTGTCCTATTTCGACTACGTGCGGCGCAACGTCTTCGCCATGGCCGGGATGACCCGCTCGGACTTCCACACGCGGCCGCAGGTGCTGGTCGATCCCCGCATCGCCCGGCCGTACTGGACCCAGCCGTCCGGCGGTCGCGGCGACTTCACCGCCACGCCGCACCACTGGTTCGTCGGCGGACCGGACGGCGGCGCCTACGCCACCGCCGGGGACCTGCTCCGGTTCGCAACGGCGTTGCGGGCGGGCCGGTTGCTGCCTCCCGCGCTCGTCGGCCTGGTCACCGGCGGCAAGCTGCCCGTGCCGCCGGGAGAACGGCCCACCACGGCCGACCAGTGGCTGACCGGCTACGGGTTCGAGGATCACGTGTACGGCCGCCGGCACGTCTTCGGGCATCCCGGCAGCGGTCCCGGCCGGGCCACCAACCTCGACGTCTTCCCCGGCGACGAGTGGGTGGCCGTGGTGCTCGGCAACTACGACACCTCGATCGGCCCGATCGTCGACCTGGCGCGACACCTCGTCAGTCGTTCGTGATCCAGCACCCCGGCGGGACGAGGGTGGGCGACACCGGCGCCCACTCCGGGACGCCGGGCAGCGCCCGCCCCGACGGCGTGTCGACGGGCCTGGTCGTCGGCAGGTCCAGCCACGTCCTGCGCTCGGCCCCGAGATCGCTCGACAGCGGGAACATCATCCCCACGGCCTGCCGCAGCCGGATCTCCTCCGCCAGCTCGGCGGCCCGCGGCGTGGCGACCACCCACTCGCGCAACGGGCCCCACAGCCACAGCGCGGGTCCGTCGGACAGGTCCATCCTGATCTCGGTCCGCCCGTCGGCGGCGCACCACCGGATCGGCGCGAGCCCGCCGCGCAGCGTGCCCGCCTGCACCACGTGCCAGGCCGCCAGCGGCACGTGCAGCGACGACACCGGCGGGGTCTCGGTGACCAGCCCGGCCGGCACCGGTTCGTACCCGAGGAACGTCCTGCGCACCGACACCGAGAACCGCACCCCGGTGGCGAGCGTCTCGGTGATCACCGGCAGCGATTCCGGGTACGGCACCGAGGAGGGCACGACGGGCGCCGACGGCGGCCTGCCCGGTGAAGGCTCGCCGACCGGACCGGGAGTGAGTGCCTCCCACTTGGCCTTGTCCGGACGCGCGGGAGCGAACTCCGCGCCACCGGGCTCGAAGCCGTGCGGACCCGTGACCCGCAGCTTGGGATTGATCTTCCACACCTCGGGCGCCGCCAGGCCGCCGTAGCGGGCCACCCTGCGGCGGCGGCGTTCGATCTCGGCCGCGAGCCGGCGCGGGTCGGGGGTGGGGACGAAGATGTCCTCCTTGTAGCGGATCCACACGGCCGGGCCCGGTGGCAGCGCGACCTTCGTCCGCAGGCCGTCGCGCTGGTCGATCTTGTACTTGAGCTCCTTGCGCAACTCGCCGGGTTGCACCAGGAGCACGGCGGCGAGCGGTGTGCCGAACACCGGCGAGTCGACAGGGGCGCCGGCCACCAGACGGCTGAAGTACACGCGGTTCTGCTCGATCACGACGGCCACGTCGGGCGACAGCGGCACCACGATCGGCGCGTCGGTCATCGGCGCAGCTCCGGTGGCAGCAGGGGGATCAAGGCGTTCAGGTAGTTCGCGGCGGGACCGTCGTGCTCCGTGCCCGTGCGGTGCACGGTGATCCATCCGCCACGCAGTTCGAGGAATCCTGTCGACTCGCGGGGCGCGGCCGTCAGCGCTGGTGTCACCCGCCGGACGAAGGCGATGTCGTCGCAGTGCACGAGGAACCTGTCGTCGAAGGCGGGCACCCCGGTCGCCACCGCTCCGTCGTTGCGGTCGTCGAGGTGGTTGCTGCCACGGACGGAGACGCGCAGCGGCGGGCACGGGCCGATGGCCGTGCTGATCCAGACGTGCCTCTCCTCGTACTGGGTCCCGGCTGCCGTCTCCGGGCCGACATTGCGCATCTCCGAGTACACGGTGAAGGAGCGCCCGCCGACGGTCTGCACGGTGGGCCGTCGCCTGGACCCGAACATCAGATGTCGAGCTCCTGGTCCGTCTTGCCAGCTTCCTGGTCGGCGCCGTGCTGGTCGTACGCCACGGTCTTGTAGATGCCGTCGGCGTACCCTGCCACCTTGTTCGCGATCTTGACCGGGTCGGTGTACTTCATGCCGTCCGGACCACTCTGGTCGAGGCCGAGCGCTTTCTCCCCGGCTTTGAACCCGGCCTCCGACAGCGCCTTGCCGAACGAGTCGGGCCTCTTCGCGGCGCCCTCGACGAAGGCCTTGCCGATCTTGGAACGGCCGAGCACGGCGCGGATCTTGCGCAGCACGTCCATGATCTTCTGGATCAGCGAGCGGACCTTGTTGACCTCGCCGGTGGCCTTCGCCGTCGAGACACCCGCCTCGACCGTGGACGCACCGGCCGCCGCGACCTCGGACGCGCCGCAGGTCGGCACGGCCGCGAGCTGCGCGGCGATCCACGTGACGACGAGCCACTCGATCAGGTCGCTCAGGATCCCCTTGACGATGTCCTCGGCCACCTGCATGAACATCGAGCTGCCCTGCAACAGCGACGCGATGTGGCCTGCGGTGGCCGCGGTGCCCTCGATGCCGTGGTGGAAGCCGCCGAGCTTCTCCGCGGCCTTGTCGCCGGCTTCGGACTTCCAGCTCCGCAGGCCTTCCTTCAGGTTCTCGTCGAAGGTCCTCGCGAGCTCCTCGGTCTGCTTCGCGATGTCGTTGAACGTCCCGGCGGCCTTGCTCGTGGCGGCGGGGTCGCCGGTCACCAGGTCCACCGCCTGCTTGAGCGGGGCGACGAGCTCCAGCAGGAAGCCGAGTCCCTTGCTGATCAGGAAGTTCAACGGGTCGGCTATCGAGCCGGCGAGCTTCATGCCGTCCTGCATGAAGTTGTTCATGTCGGAGAGGACGGTGACGACGTCCCGGGCGATGGCCACGCCGTCGCCGTTCTTCAGGTCGTCCGCCAGCTTGGAGCTGTCCTTCATCAACGAGTAGCTGCTGCCGCCGAACGGGACCAGCTTCGCCGCCTGCTTGCCGACGTTGCTCCCGGAGTACTGGTCGCCGTAGCTGCCGCCGATCGCGCCCAGGTTCGACTTCGCCTTGCCACCGCTGACCATCGGCGGCGCGGTCGCGTTGTCCAGTCCTGTTCGGAGGGTCTTGCCGAACGCGTCGGCGGTCGCCTTCTCGTTGTCGGCGTAGGTCTGCGCGGTGGCCACGAGGGCGGCGTCGATCTTGCCGAAGCCCTCGGTCATCTTGCCGAAGTGGCCGTGCAGGTCGCCGAGCAGGCCGTCGTACTGCTCGTACAGGCCGAGCAGGTGCCCGAGCGCGCCCCAGCTGACCGCCGGGACGGACGCGGTCGTGGCCGCGTCGTTGAGCTTGGTGGAGGTGCCGGAGAGCGCGCCGATGTTCCTGGCGCACGTGGTGAGCTCGCCGGGGTGCACGATGAAGTCGCTCACCAGCGGTCGTCCCCGCGGAAGATGCTGCCGGTGTCCTCGTCGTCGTCCACCGGCGGGCGAGGGGGTTGATCAGCGGGCCGACCGAAGATCTCCTGCTGGGTCTTCATGACGCGTTCGGCGACCGGGATGTCCGTGCCGACGTGGCTCTGCACGATCTCGGCCTGCTGACGCGCGGCGGCCGCGACGGCCTGCTGCAGCGCCGACATCACCGCCTGGGAGAGCTGGGTGGGCGAGAGGCGCCTCGCGTCCTCGGTGAACCGGATGTCCTTGATGGAACCGGACAAGCCGGCGACGACCGTGACGGAACGGTCGGGGGACTGGGCGCTGGCTTCGACGGTTCTGAGTTCGGTGCCCATCGCGTCGTACCCGGCGGCACGGGCCTCGGCCGCGCGGTTGGCCTGCTCGAAGAACTCGAGCTTCTGACGCATCTGGTCCAGCAACTCAGCGCTGTCCGGCATGCGCCGAACGTACCAACGCCGCCTGGGTGGGGTGGCCGCATCCGCGGCCACCCCACACCATCAGGCGACAGCGGCCGTCTGGGCGGCCTTGCTCCTGCGCGTGGCCGGGTCGATCAGCAGGCCGAACACCACGCCGAGACCGACGTGGAGCGTGGCCAGCTGGGCGAGTGAGCTGAGGCGGAACTGCCACAGCACGGTCACCGGCATGTCCGCCGGGATGGTGTCCGGCGGCGCGGGGAACGCGAGCAGCACCACCGCGACGGCCGCGACCACCGCGAGCAGCACCGCCGTGACCCGCACCGGCTGCGTCAGGGTCCGCAGCCGCTCGGCGAGCCAGCTCGCACCCCACACGATCACCAGTCCGGCCGCCACCACACCGAGGTAGAGCGCGGTCCGGTAGTTCACCGTCTCCGGGTCGCCGACCGCGGGCGGGTTGCCGGGGTACTTGATCCACGGCAGCAGCGCGACGGCACCGAACACCGCGGCACCGAGCGCGAGGCTGCGGCTGAACGGCGTGCGGTCGGTGAACCACCGCTTCGACAGCGCGTAGGCCGTGGCGAACACGAGCCCGACGGCGATGCCGACGATGATCACACCGAGCATGCCGCCCACGACCTGGGCGCCGCGGCTGACCAGCTCTTCCTCACCGTGCGAATGGCCTTCGCCGGCGGCTGGTTCCCTGGCCTCCTCGACCGCGAGCGCCGCCCTGATCGGGATCTCGGTGACCAGCAGTTGCACGAGCGCGGAGGCGGCACCGGCGATGCCGCCCGCCGCGATCCCCCGCAGCGCGAGGGACCTGTACGTCGTGATCATGGGCTTGATCTGGAGATCAGATCAGTGGCACGGGACGCCGAGCGCGTGCCGGCCGTCGTGGAAGAACTCGTGCAGCAGCTCCGAGCTCGCACCGAGCGCGAGGCCGTTCTCCTGCAGGACCAGGTAGGTGACGATCAGGCCGAGCAAAGCGACGGCGAAGGCCCACTTGGGCACGCGGACGGCGGACAGATGTGCTGCGGGGCTCGTCATGACGGGCTCCTCCATACCTCGTGGAAGGTCAACTCTCCTTGCGGCGCCGCAGCCGGTCTCCTGACTCCCGGATCAACGCTGCCCCCGCGTCTTCCCAGCGCCCTCACGGGTGCCAGTGACGTTCTCGGCGGGGATCGCTTCCCGGTCACAGTGGCGAGGACCGCGCCGGATTTTCACCGGCTTCCCGTCACTGCGGCGCGTGAACCGTAATTTGAGCCGGGGCTGAAGCACAACCGGCCATAAGAGTTGTTGCGTTCCTCACTTCACGAGTGGACAGTCGCCGCACTTCCCACCAGCGGCGACGCGGTAGTAAAGGCAGCAGGACCGACGCCGGAACGTGACCTCGCCGGGGAAGCTCAGAAATTCTCCCGCCTGTTCGAACGGTGGCGCGCTCATCAGCTCGATGCCGCGTTCTTCTGCTTCCTCGGCCGTGAGCATGCGTGCGCGGACAACCATTTTGAGCGCACCCGCGATGTTCGACATCGCGTTGCCCCACAACAATCCGCGCGCCACCGGCGTGACGGCCTGAATCGCTTCCACCACGGGTTCGAGCGCTTCCGCTGCCGGTGGGCCGAGCCGCGGTTCGTCGATGCGGACGCTCAGACCGTTCGCGATGTCGTGGCGCCACCACAGGTTTTCCGGCCGCACGTCGATCGGGAGGTTCGCGGCGGTGAGCGGGCTCAGCAGCCGGGCGGTGTAGCTCAGGAAGAACAGGCTCGCCGCGACGCGGGGTTCCTCGGCTTTGTACCGGGTCGCGATGGCGTCGATGGTGGTTTTGAGAGCAGGGCCTTCGAGAAGCGCCGTCCCCGGCAGCCACGTCTCGTCCGGGCGGCCCACGTCGAGCGCGAAGAACGGGTTGATGCCGCGCACCCGGCGCAGCGCTTCCAGAACCTCCGCGAACTCCGACACGAGAATTCACCGTACCGGGTGTCCATGCAGGACAGATCACGTCCACGGCGTGGGACCGATGTGACCGCGGTGTGGACCGGGGTGCGCGAGATGGGAGGATGTCGAGTCGTGAAGACCTTCGACTCCCTGTTCGCCGAACTGACCGAACGAGCCGCCACCAAGCCGGAGGGTTCCGGCACCGTCGCAGCGCTCGAGGCCGGCGTCCATGCGCAGGGCAAGAAGGTCCTGGAGGAGGCGGGCGAGGTCTGGATCGCCGCCGAGTACGAGTCCGACGAGAAGCTCGCCGAAGAGATCTCGCAGCTGCTGTACCGCCTCCAGGTGATCATGCTGGGCCGCGGCCTGACCCTCGAAGACGTCTACAAGTACCTCTGACGGAAGACATTCACATGCTGCGCGTAGCAGTCCCGAACAAGGGCGCGCTCGCCGAACGCGCCTCCGCCATGCTGACCGAGGCCGGCTACCGGCAGCGGCACGAGCCGCGCGACCTGACCGTGCTCGACCCGAACAACGACGTTGAGTTCTTCTTCCTGCGCCCCAAGGACATCGCGATCTACGTGGCGTCCGGCGACCTCGACCTCGGCATCACCGGCCGCGACCTGGCCGCCGACTCGGGCGCCGACGACAACGGCTCCTCGGTCGAGGAGCTCCTCGCACTCGGCTTCGGCTCGTCGACCTTCCGCTACGCCGGTCCCCGCGGCACCGACTGGAAGGTCTCCGACCTCGAGGGCAAGCGCCTCGCCACGGCGTACCCGAAGCTGGTCAACCGAGACCTCGCCGCCCGCGGCATCAACGCGAAGGTGATCCGCCTCGACGGCGCCGTGGAGATCTCGATCCAGCTCGGCGTGGCCGACCTGATCGCCGACGTCGTGGGCTCCGGCCGCACGCTGCGCCAGCACGACCTGGTGCCGTTCGGCGAGCCGATCTGCGAGTCCGAGGCCGTGCTGGTGCACCGGGCCGGCTCGGAGCTCTCCGCCGCGAAGAAGCAGCTCACGGCCCGCCTGCAGGGCGTCGTGTTCGCGCAGCAGTACCTGATGCTCGACTACGACTGCCCGCGCTCGATCCTGGACAAGGCCGTCAGCCTGACGCCGGGCCTGGAGTCGCCGACCGTCGCACCGCTGGCCGACGACAACTGGGTGGCCGTCCGCGCGATGGTGTCGCGCAAGGAGGCGAACCAGGTGATGGACGAGCTGGCCGCGATCGGCGCCAAGGCCGTGCTGGCCTCGGACATCAGGTTCTGCCGCCTGTGATCCTGGAGCACGCCGTCCTGGACGTGCTGCCGGGCCAGGAGACGAACTTCGAGTGGGCGTTCGGCGAGGCGCGGGAGCTGATCTCCGCCTCGCCGGGCTTCCTCGGCCTCGAACTGCTGCGGTGCCTGGAAACGCCCTCGCGCTACCTGCTCCTGGTGCGGTGGGAGTCGGTCGAGGCGCACACGGTCGGCTTCCGCCAGGGGCCGTCCTACGAACGCTGGTCGTCGCTGCTGCACGGGTTCTACTCGCCGTTCCCGACGGTCGAGCACTACTCGAGCGCGCTGAGCACCTCGGCGTCCGTGGTCTGATCGAACCGCTCGTACCACCGGCTGACCGCGCCGAAGTGCTTCGGCACGAGCACGGCGACCACCGGCGTCCGGAACGTGCCGAGCGACTCCCGCGCGGCCACCGGCACCGCCAGCGTCACGCTCCGCGGCGCGTGTCCCGCGATCCAGTGCAGCGCCGCCTTGGCCGTGACCCCCGTCGCCAGCCCGTCGTCGACGACGATCACGTCACGGTCCCGGAGGTCGAGCGGCGGCCTGTCCTTCCGGTACAGCGTCGTGCGCCTGGCCGCCTCCTCGCGCTCCCGGTCGCACGTGCCGGACAACTGCTCCTCGGTGAGGTTCAACGCCCGCAGCACCGCCGGGTCGTAGATCGGTTCGCTGTCGGCCGTGACCGCCCCGACCCCGTACTCGGGATGCCCAGGCGCCCCGATCTTGCGCGCCACCACGACGTCCAGCTCGGCGTCGAGGTGCGCGGCGATCTCCTTGGCGACGGGCACCCCGCCGCGCGGCAGCCCCAGCACCAGCGGCTCGTGCCAGGCGTGGTCCGCCAGCCGCGCGGCCAGTGCGCGGCCCGCCTCCCGCCGGTTCGCGAACCTCTTCACAGTCGGTTGACGGTACGCCGGTTCACGCCTCGGTCGAACAGCGCGATGACGTCGGTGGTCATCGAGATGAAGCCCGCGCTGGTCGCGACGACGGTCAGCCAGAAGAGAACGGTGGCCCGCCGGGGCTCGTCCGTGGTCACAGCGCACTTGACGGGGAAGCGCGCGGCGCTGATCCAGCAGACCGCCACGACGGCGAACGTCACCGCGCGCCAGTGGTTCTCGCGGTTGATCGCGACGGCGCAGAAGATCACGAGAACCCCGAAGAGACGAGAGATCGCGCGGTCGCGAGGCCCGCCCAGGTGTTTGCGGAACTAGCCAGTACCATATTTCGGTCACTGGCACTGTGCATTGGGGGAGAGCAACGTGGAGATGATCCGTTCCGACGGCGAGGAACTCACCCTGTCGCTGACGAAGGCGGAGTTCCTCACCCTGATGGGCTCGGTCAACGAGGCGCTGGAACTGGTGGACGACTGGGAGTTCCAGACGCGCGTGGGCTATGAACGCGACTTCGCCATCGCGCTCCGGTCGACGATGAGCGACCTCGCGCACGGTCTCTGACGGACCGTTCCACCGATATCTCTAGCCTCGCTCGCGGACGAACAGCGCCTGCGCCGTCGTGCCCACCGGACCTTCCACGTCGTGCACCACGCTGGTGGCGATGCCGACACCGTCCGGCCCGATCGTGGTCCGCGCGTCCAGGCCCACCCACTCGCCGACGGGTTGCCGGTGCAGGTGGACCGTCAGGTCGGTGTTGATGGCGTACCACTTGCGGATGTCCACTCGGGACGACACGCCGCTCGCCGAGTCGACCACCGCGAACAACAGTTCCAGCGGTGAGGGCTCGGAGCCTTCGACCACGGCGACGCGCGGGCGGGCCCACACCTGGGCGTCGCCCGGCGTGAAGATGCCGCCCGACACCGACAGCCACTCGACGGCGGCCAGGTAGCCGCCGGACCAGAAGTCGGGGATCTCCATCGGCACGGCCGAGGCGGGTGGTGGCATCGGGGCGACGGCGCCGCCCGCGACGGCGGTGGTGTCCGAGCCGACGATGTGCCAGGCGCGGGCGGTCAGCACCGCGCGGCCCTCGTGGGACAGGGTGGCCGACAGCAGTTCCACGGAGCGGCCGGGGCGTTCGACCGACGTGGACACCGTCAGGTTGGCCACCGGTACCGGGCCGAGCACCTCGAACGTCACGCGGGCGAAGGTCGGGCGGTGCGTCAGCAGCGAGTGGATCAGCAGGGCGGACGGCGGGCCCAGGTGCTGGCTGTCCGGGCCCCACGGGCCGACCGTGTGGTCGGTGGAGCGGAACGCGTTGTCGCCCAGGGGCAGGTAGAAGGCCGGCATCAGTCGCGGTCCTGGAGGGGTTCGGTGTCGTCCGGCTCCGGCCAGCCGGGGTAGGGCGGCGGGGTGCCGTCGAACGCCGGGCAGAACGCCTTGTGGTCGCAGTAGTCGCACAGGCGGCTGGGGGACGGGCGGAAGTCGCCGGTCGGCGCCGCGCGCATGATCGCCTGCCAGATGGCCTCCAGGGTGCGTTCGAAGCGGGAGAGCTCCGACTCGTCCGGCGTGTAGGCGAGGGCCTGGCGGTCGGCCAGGTACATCAGGCGCAGCTGGCGGGGGACGACGCCGCGCAGCTTCCACAGCACCAGCGCGTAGAACTTCATCTGGAACAACGCCTTCGCCTCGCCCACCTCGCGGGGCGCGGCGCCGGTCTTGTAGTCCACCACGCGGATCTCACCCGTCGGGGCCACGTCCACGCGGTCGATGTAGCCGCGCAGCAGCACGCCGGACGGGAGCTCGGACTCGACCAGCAGCTCGCGCGACTCCGGTTCGAGGCGGCGCGGGTCCTCCAGGCCGAAGTAGCCGTCCAGCAGGGCGGAGGCCGACTCCAGCCACTGCGCTTCCTCGTCGGTGCCCTCGGCCTCGAACAACGAGGAGAACTCCGGACGTTCCGCCTTCACCCGCTCCCAGGCGGGCGCGATCATCGCGCGGGCGCGGTCGGGAACGCGGTCCGCGGCGGGCAGGGCGAAGAGATCTTCCAGCACCGCGTGCACCACCGTGCCGCGCACCTGCGCCTTCGTCGGCTTCTCCGGCAGCCGGTCGACCGCGCGGAACCGGTAGAGCAGCGGGCACTGCTTGAAGTCCCCTGCTCGTGACGGGGACAGGGCGGGCCTGCGCAACGTGGTGCTCATGATTGGCACCCTAGGACAGAGGTCTGACAATTCCCGGAAGCGGTACACCGCGAGATCACACCGGCCGATCTACAGTGCACCCGTGGCCGCGCGGATCAGTGAGCGAGAGGGCGGCCTGCTGCTGTTCCGGGTGGCGGGCATCCCGGTGCTGCTCGCGCCGTCGTGGTGGATCGGGTCGGCGATCGTGGTGGCCTTCTACGCGCCGCTCGTCGACGACCTCGCGCCCGGCACACCGCCCGGTGTGGGTCTTCTCCTGGCCGCGCTCTTCGCCGTGTTCCTGGGCCTGAGCGTGCTGGCCCACGAGCTCGGCCACTGCGTCGCGGCGCTGCGGCTCGGCCTGCCGGTGCGCAGGCTGCGCCTGTACCTGCTGGGCGGGCTGTCCGAGATCATGCGCACGCCCGGCAAACCCAGCCACGAAGGCGTGGTCGCGGGCGCGGGACCCGTCGTGTCGGTGGCGCTGGCGGTCGTCTTCGGCGTCGGCGCGTTCGTGATGGAACCGGGCGACGTCGTGTGGGTGCTGGTCTTCCAGATCGCCGCCGCCAACGTCGCGGTCGCCGTCTTCAACCTTCTGCCCGGCCTGCCGCTCGACGGCGGCCGGATCGTCAGGGCGGGCGTGTGGGCCGTGACAGGGCAACGGGCGATGGGCACGCGCGTCGCCGTGGTCGGTGGTTTCGCCGTCGCCATCGCACTGATGGCGTGGGCGCTCTACGGCGTTGCCGAAGGCGCTGAGGACCGGTGGCTGCGCTTCGGCGTGTGCGCGCTCACGGCGTGGGTCGTCGTCGCCGGCGCGAAGAGCGAGCTGGCCAGCGAACGACGCCGCACGTGGCCCGAAGGCGTCACGCTCAACGACCTCATCCGCCCCGTGCTCCAGCTGCCGGCGGAAAGCCCCGTGGCCGACGCCCTGAGCACGTCGGCGGGCCGCGGTGTGGTGCTGGTCAGGGCGGACGGCGTCGCGGCGGGGCTGCTCGACACCGAAGCCGCGGAGAAGCTCGCCGCCGCACGCCCGTTCGCGCCGGCGGAACAGGCCGCCGAACCGATCCTGCCCGAGACGGTGCTGCTCGCCGACGAGCCCGGCGAGGAGATCGTCGAACGCGTCCAGGGCACCGCGGCGTGGCAGTTCCTCGTCGTCGACCTGGAGGGCAGGCCGGCCGGTGTGCTGCGCAGGGAGGACCTGCGTGCGGCCATTGAGAAGGGCGTTTGACACCATTGCGCGGTGATTAGCGCAAGTGGCCCGTTCCGTCCGGGCGACCGGGTTCAGCTGACCGACCCCAAGGGGCGGCACTACACCGTTGTCCTCGAACCCGGCAAGGAGTACCACACCCACCGCGGTGCGATCCCGCACGACCTGCTCATCGGGCAGCCGGAGGGGTCCGTGGTGCAGTCGGTGGGCGGCACGAACTTCCTGGCCCTGCGCCCGCTGCTGCCGGACTACGTGCTGTCGATGCCGCGCGGCGCGCAGGTGATCTACCCGAAGGACGCCGCGCAGATCGTCATGTACGGCGACATCTTCCCCGGCGCGCGCGTCCTGGAGGCGGGCGCGGGCTCCGGTGCGTTGTCCTGCTCGCTGCTGCGCGCGGTGGGGGAGAAGGGCAGCGTCCAGTCGTACGAGGTGCGCGACGACCACGCCGTCCACGCGATCCGCAACGTCGAGCAGTTCTTCGGCGAACGGCCCGGCAACTGGTCGATCACCGTCGACGACGTGAAGAACCACGAGGGCGAGGTCGACCGGGTCATCCTCGACATGCTCTCGCCGTGGGAGGTCCTGCCCACGATCGCGAAGAACCTCATCCCCGGTGGCGTCCTCGTCGTGTACGTCGCCACCACCACCCAGCTCTCCACGGTCACGGAGGCGCTGCGGGAGATGACGTGCTGGACCGAGCCCCACGCGTGGGAGACGCTCGTGCGCCCGTGGCACGTCGTGGGCCTCGCGGTGCGGCCGGAGCACCGGATGATCGCGCACACGGCGTTCCTGCTGACCACGCGCAAGCTCGCGGACGGGGTCACGGCACCGAAGCCGCAGCGCCGTCCCAGCAAGGGCTGATCTTTGTCCGGTTCCGGACAAAGATCAACATTTGGGTCCGAGCGCGCCAGCGGATCCAGTTGGATCACGGCGGAGAGGGAACGTCCAACTCGAGGGGGCTGACTTGCGCAAGTTCATGATCGCGGTCGTTGCGGTGGGGGCGCCGCTGCTGCATGTTCCGGCGGCACACGCTGTTCCGGGCTGTTCGGCGGCGTATGAGGAGTACAACCAGTCCACGCAGCGCGGTTCCGGTGCGTCGACCTGCAGCGACGGGGTTCAGCGGCTCATGTTGACCTGTCACGACATGATGGGCGGCGTCGTCTACACCGTCTACGGCAACTGGGCTGGGCCTGGTGCCACTTCCCGGGCGTCCTGTGACACGTACGGCCGCGCGATCGGTGCCAGCGCGACTCGCTGAGACATGCGAAGGGCCCCGCACTTCACCGAAGTGCGGGGCCCTTCGCGTCGGGTCAGTTGGACTCGATCTTCTCGATGCCGCAGACCTTCCAGTCGCCGCCCTCCTTGGACAGCTTGTAGATGATGCTGCCCGAGGTGGTCGTGCCCGGCTTGCTCGGATCGGCGAGCCCGCTGAGCTTCTGCGTGAACGTGCCGCTGCCGCCCGACACCTTGACGTCCGTCACCGTGGCTGACGCTGTCGGCTGCGGCGTGGTGGGCTGGGACTTCAGCTTGGGGTACTCCGCGGAGCACACCAGGGCCTTGACGTCCTCCGGCTTGCTGTTGCCCGCACGAACGCCCTTCAGGACGATCTCGGTGAACTCCTCGGCGACTTCCTTCGCGGCCGAGTCGCCGCCGCCCGACGAGCTCTTCGACGACGGAGTGGTCGGCTTCGTGCTGCCGTTCGTCGGCTGCGAGCTCGTGTCCGTCGACGCCGTGTTGTTGCTCTTCGAGTCGTCGCCGGAGAGCAGCACGGCGGCCGTGATGCCACCGCCGACGAGCACCAGGACACCGACGACGACGCCGATGATCAGGCCGGTGTTGCTCTTCTTGGGCGGCGGCCCGCCGAAGCCGCCGTAGCCGGGCTGCTGGCCGAACCCCGGCTGGGGCTGGCCGAACCCCTGCTGCGGGAAGCCACCGCTGGACGGGCCCTGCTGCCCGAACGGGTCCTGCTGCGGCTGGCCGTACGGTCCCGGCTGCTGGCCGTACCCCGGCTGCTGGCCGTAGCCCGGTTGCGGCTGGCCGTACGGATTGGGCGGCTGCTGCCCGTAGGGCCCGGGCTGCTGCGGCGGGTACGTCATCGGAAATCCCCCGACATGAATGAGATTGATCTTTTCGGCACGACGTTCGCGGTGGGCGCCCGGCCGGGATGAACGCGGCCGGGCACCGCACACACCGTCACTTGGTGGTCGGGAGCTTGATGTCCTTCGCCAGCGTGCAGAACTTCCAGTCGCCCGAGATCTTCTTGAACTTGTACTCGGTGTCCAGGCTCTGGGTCTGGCCTTGGTAGGACATGGTCATGTTCGCCTTGACCTTCGCCTCGTCACCGGAGACCGAGACGTCCTTCACCGTGAACTTGGTCTCCGGCAGCGGCAGGTTCTTCGCCTGCTCGGCCGCCTTGCGCTGCTCGGGCGTGAGCCTCTTCTCGGCCTCCTCGGCCTCGGTGATGACCTCCTGGCAGACCATCGTCTTCGCCTTGCTCTGGTCCTTGCGGTAGTCGAGGGAGAAGTACTCCTCGGCGACCTTCTTGACCTCGGCCGCGTCGTCGCTGCCGCTGCTGCTGCTGTCCTTGCTGCCCGAGTCGGACGAGCTCGACGAGCTGCTCTTCGAGTCGTTGCCGGAGAGCATCACGGCGGTCGTGATGCCGCCACCGACGAGCACCAGTACGCCGACGACGACACCGATGATCAGGCCGGTGTTGCTCTTCTTGGGCGGCGGGCCGCCGAAGCTGCCGTAGCCGGGCTGCTGCTGCCCGTACGGACCGGGCTGGCCGGGCTGGCCGAATCCCTGCTGCGGGAAGCCACCGCTGGACGGACCCTGCTGGCCGAACGGGTCCTGCTGCGGCTGGCCGTACGGACCGGGCTGCTGGCCGTAACCCGGTGGCGGCTGCTGGCCGTAGCCGGGAGGCGGCTGCTGGCCGTATCCCGGCTGCTGCGGCGGCTGCTGCCCGTACGGCCCACCGGGCGGCGGCTGCTGCCCGTAGGGGCCGGGCTGCTGCGGCGGGTAGGTCATGAAACTCCCCCGATGCGGATGAGGTGATCTTTCAGGTGGACATTGTGGTACGTCGTGGACTAATGCGCGGCCGAATGGGGCCTATCGACACGCACGAGTGGTTATGCACACCATGTGCAGTTGCCATCTGGCCGCGCGAAGGCCGTGTCTGATAACGATTGCGGCAACTCCAGCGCGAATCGAGCGCGATGCACTGCGCTGTCGGGGTGGTGCGCCGGTTGCGCCGGCAGAACCACCCGGTTGGCTGCACGGCCTCCGGTCGCACCGGAGCCGCGCGGGAGCGGGTCCTCCGACGAACGCGGACGGGGTGTGTTGCGGTGCGTGACCACCGATCGGACCAGCCTCTGGTCCACCTGGTGGGACGACGACGGGTTGCCGCCCGTCGCCGGGCCGCGAGCCGCACGAGGCGTGGTCACCCTCGTCCGAGGGTGGTCGCGGAGCGTGGGGACCGGGCGCCCGCCCTGGTGCTCCCATGACCCTCTCCTCGGACTTCTCGCAGGTCGATCGGCGTGTCGCTGGGCGAAACGCCGGTCGCGGTTTCTGGGACGCACCGTAGCGGGTGGGCGGTTCCACCTGACACCGAGATGGAGCAGTTGACCTCTGTTGGAGGCGTGACCGTTGCGTCACACGAGCGAAGATGATGTTGTGAGTACCCCATTTTGTCGGTGATCGCCGGTACCGTAATCGGTACGAACACGGGAGGAGGGTGCCGACATGCAGCACGGTCATCCCGGCAGCCAGCCCGACGAGGGTGGCGAGCTGAACCAGGGCAACAATTCTGCTGAGCTGACAGCGCAGATCAGGTTCCTCGAGGACGAGATCGCGTCGTTGCGTCGCAAGCTGACCGAGTCCCCGCGCCACGTCCGGTTGCTCGAGCAGCGGCTGGCCGAGGCGACGGAGCGGGTCAGCCAACTGACCGAGCGAAACACGAAGCTCATAGACACCCTCCGCGAAGCACGAAGCCAGCTGCTCGCGCTGCGTGAGGAGGTCGACCGGCTGGCCCAGCCGCCCAGCGGGTACGGCGTCTTCATGGCGCGTTTCGACGACGGGACGGTGGACGTCTTCACGTCCGGCCGGCGGATGCGGGTCGCCGTGTCCCCCGCCGTCGAGCCGGAGAAGCTGGCGTTCGGCCAGTCGGTCCGCCTCAACGAGGCGCTGACCGTCGTCGAGGCCGGCGGCTTCGAGCGGTCGGGTGAGGTCTGCGCACTGCGGGAGGTGCTCGCCGAGGAAGGCGAGGACCAGATCGCCCGCGCGCTGGTCGTCGGCCACGCGGACGAGGAGAGGGTGGTCTGGCTCGCCCAGCCGCTGCTCGACTCGCCGCTCAAGCCCGGCGACTCGCTGCTGGTCGACTCGAAGGCGGGCTTCGCCTACGAGCGGGTCCCCAAGGCCGAGGTCGAGGACCTCGTGCTCGAAGAGGTCCCGGACATCGACTACAGCGACATCGGCGGCCTGTCCCGGCAGATCGAGCAGATCCGCGACGCCGTGGAGCTGCCCTTCCTGCACGCGGACCTCTTCCGCGAGTACGAGCTGCGCCCGCCCAAGGGCGTGCTGCTCTACGGCCCTCCCGGCTGCGGCAAGACGCTCATCGCCAAGGCGGTGGCGAACTCCCTGGCCAAGAAGGTGCGGGAGATCCGCGGCGAGACCGACAAGCAGGCCAAGTCCTACTTCCTCAACATCAAGGGCCCCGAGCTGCTCAACAAGTTCGTCGGCGAGACCGAGCGGCACATCCGCCTGATCTTCCAGCGAGCTCGCGAGAAGGCGTCGGAGGGCACCCCGGTGATCGTGTTCTTCGACGAGATGGACTCGATCTTCCGCACCCGCGGTTCCGGCGTGTCGTCCGACGTCGAGACGACGATCGTGCCCCAGCTGCTCTCCGAGATCGACGGTGTCGAGGGCCTGGAGAACGTCATCGTCATCGGCGCCTCCAACCGCGAGGACATGATCGACCCGGCGATCCTCCGCCCCGGCCGCCTCGACGTGAAGATCAAGATCGAGCGACCGGACGCCGAGGGCGCGAAGGACATCTTCAACAAGTACCTGACGCCCAACCTCCCGCTGCACGCCGACGACCTCGCCGAGTTCGGCGGGGACCCGAAGGCCTGCATCGAGGGCATGGTGCAGCACACCGTGGAGCGCATGTACGAGGAGTCCGAGGAGAACCGCTTCCTGGAGGTCACCTACGCCAACGGTGACAAGGAGGTCCTGTACTTCCGGGACTTCAACTCCGGCGCGATGATCCAGAACATCGTCGACAGGGCCAAGAAGGCGGCGATCAAGTCGCTGCTCGACACCAAGCAGCCCGGCCTCTCGGTCCGGCACCTGCAGGCGGCCATCATCGACGAGTTCGCCGAGAACGAGGACCTGCCGAACACGACGAACCCCGACGACTGGGCTCGCATCTCGGGCAAGAAGGGCGAGCGGATCGTCTACATCCGCACGCTCGTCACCGGGAAGAACCAGGAGGCGGGCCGCGCGATCGACACGGCCACGAACACCGGCACCTACCTGTAGGCACCTACCGGTAAGACCGATGAAGGGCTCTTTCATCCACCTCACGTGGATCTGGTGTTTTAACCAGGGGGCTGTTGATCTTTGACATGGGCACGGCCACCGCTTGATCA
>NZ_BMRE01000010.1 GCF_014648475.1 Lentzea flava
GCCCAGACCCTCGCGGCCTAACCTTTACTTAGCCAGTCCAACTTTCCGGGACCAGTTCACACGTCAGGTGGATGAAGGAGCCCTTCATCGATCAAACAGGAGGCTAGTGCGCCTCACCCAGGTACGCGTCACGCACGCGCTGGTCAGCCAGCAGCGCCTGACCCGTGTCCGACAGGGTGGTGCGACCGAGGTCGATCACGTAGCCGTAGTCCGACAACGCCAGAGCCGCCAGAGCGTTCTGCTCCACCAGGAGAATGGTGGTGCCGAGCGACTGCAGTTCCTTGATGGTGTCGAAGATCCGCTGCGTCATGATCGGCGAGAGACCCATCGAGGGCTCGTCGAGCATCAGCAGGCGGGGCTTGGACATCATGGCGCGTCCGATGGCGAGCATCTGCTGCTCACCACCGGAGAAGAGCCCGGCCTTGTTGTGCCGCCGCTCCCCCAGGACGGGGAACAGCTCGTAGACCCGGTCCATGTCGGCCTGCACGCCGTCGTCCTTGCGGACGTAGGCGCCGAGCTGGAGGTTCTCCTCCACGGTCATCCGCGGGAAGAGCCGCCTGCCCTCGGGGCAGTGGGCGATGCCCTCGCCGAGGATCGCGTGCGCCGGGTCGTTGTGGATCGGCTTGCCCTGGAACAGGATCTCGCCGGACGACGGCCGCAGCAGACCCGAGATGGTGCGCAGGGTCGTGGTCTTGCCCGCACCGTTCGAGCCGATGAGCGACACGATCTGGCCGGCCTCGACGGTGAACGAGATGTCGCGGACGGCCTCGATCGCGCCGTAGGAGACCGAGAGGTTGCGGACTTCGAGCAGCGCGGTCATGCCTGCTCCTCCTCAGCAGAAGCAGCGGCGGCCTCGACGTCGTGCTGGACTTCCTCCGGCGGCTTGCCGAGGTAGGCCTCGACGACCCGCGGGTCCGCCCGCACGGTTTCGGGGCTGCCTTCGACGAGCAGCTCGCCCTGCACGAGCACGGAAACCGAGTCGCACAGCCCGAAGATGAACTTGATGTCGTGCTCGATGACGACGACGGACACGCCCGTCTCGCGGATGCGGAAGATCAGCTGCTGCGTCGCTTCCGTCTCCTGCGGGTTCATGCCCGCGGTGGGCTCGTCCAGCAGCAGCACCGCCGGGTCCGTCGCCAACGCGCGCGCGATCTCGAGACGGCGCTGGTCGCCGTACGGGAGGTTGCGCGACAGCTCGTCGTCGAGGTTGTTCAGGCCGACGAACGCGAGCAGCTCCCGCGACCGCTCACGGGCCGCCCGCTCACCGCGCTGGTAGGCGGGGCCGTGGAACAGCGAGGCCAGCGGGCCCTGCTTCATCCGCGAGTGCCTGCCGACGAGCACGTTCTCGAGCACGGTCATGCTGGGGAACAGGCGGATGTTCTGGAACGTCCGCGCCACGCCCGCCTTCGTCACGTGCGCCGGGTCGCCGGGCAGCTCCTTGCCCTTCAGCAGCACCTGGCCCGTGGTCGGCTGGTACAGGCCCGTGAGGCAGTTGAAGAACGTCGTCTTCCCCGCGCCGTTGGGGCCGATCAGGCCGACGATCTTGCCTTCGTCGAGCGTCAGGGTGACGCCCTTCAACGCCTTGAGGCCACCGAAGACCATCGAGACGTCGCGCGCTTCCAACACCGGCGTGCTCACGCCTTCGCCTCCTTCGGCACCTCGTGGACCTCGTCCACCGGCACACCACCAACGTCCTCGTCAGCCAGCTCGGCTCGCCGGTGCCGGTCGGGGATCAGACCCTGCGGACGGAACCGCATGATGACGATCAGCGCGAGGCCGAAGATCATCAGGCGGTACTCCTCGAACTCGCGCAGCTTCTCGGGCAGCACGAACAGCAGCGCGGCACCGAGGACGGCGCCGGGGATCGAGCCCATGCCGCCGAGGATGACCGCCGCGAGCAGCGTGACCGACTCCATGAACTTGAACGACTCGTACGACACCGTGCCGTTCTTGTGCGCGAACACCGCACCCGCGAGACCCGCGAGCGTGGCGCCGATGAGGAACGCGAGGATCTTCTTCTTGCCGGTCTGGATGCCCATCGCGCGGGCAGCGTCCTCGTCCTCGCGGATCGCGATCCAGGCCCGGCCGATGCGGCTGAACTTGAGGTTCGCGAACACCGCCATCGTCGCCGCCACGAGCAGCACGATGAGGATGTAGTAGAGGACGCCGGCGGGCAGCTTCACCGCGCCGATCGAGAACGACTTGTTGAACTCCGCGCCGAACAGCGACAGCGGCGGGATGCCGGGGATCGCGTTCGAGCCGTTGGTGATGCCACCGATGTCGTTCTGCGCGGACCTGGTGAAGATCTCACCGAACGCCAGCGTCACGATGGCCAGGTAGTCACCGCGAACCCGCAGCGTCGGCGAACCGACGATCGCGCCGAAGATGCCGGCCACGACGCCCGCGATCACCGCCGCGACCGGGAACGGCAGGGTGATGCCGAAGTGCGCGGTGGCGGCACCGGAGAAGTTCGCCGCGACGAGCGCGCCGATACCCATGAACGCCACGTACCCGAGGTCGAGCAGACCCGCGAGACCGACGACGATGTTCAGGCCGATCGCGGTGGCGGCGTAGATGCCGATGTTCGCCGCGACGGTCATCCAGTACTCGTTGCCCGCCTCGGTGAACGGCAGCAGCAGCGCGCACGCCGCCAGCACGATCACGCTGAACACGCGGTGTTCCTCGGACAGGACCGAGAGCCAGCGGATGAACCCGACACCGCTCAGGGCGGCGAGCACACCACCGGCGAACCCGAGGAACGACAGGAAGATCGCGCCCGCGTACGGGTTGGACGTGCCGACACCGCCGGTGGTGAGCATCGCGGCGACGGCGTACAGCACCGCCGCGAACGACACCAGCAGCACCAGGTACGCGACCGGCGTGGAGAGCTTGACCTTCCACTGGCCGGGCAGCTCGATGCCGATGCCGTAGCCGGCGAGGATCGCCAGCACACCGCCGACGAGGCCCACGATGCTGCCGAACGCGACGTCGCCGTCGAGGGCCGTGATGGCACCGAGGCCACCGCCCTTGACCGTGATGTACGCGCCGTTGATGAACGACACGACGGCAAGACCCCAGCCGAGAGCCCGCACGACGCGGCCCTTGGACGGGACCGGCGCGAAGGCCGCGACCAGGATGAGCACACCGAGCAGCAGGACGTGCCAGCGGAAGCCGGTGACGGCGAACGGCGCGTCGAAGAACTGCAGCGTGGACTTGTCCGGCCAGTTGCCGTCCTTGAGGCCGAACGTGACCCACGGCAGGAGAGCCGCGACGATGCCGAGGACGCCACCGACGGCCGCGAACGGCTTGCCCAGCGGTGCGAGGGCGGAACGCTGCTCCACGGGCGGGGCGGCAGCGGGAGTGGACACAGTGCTCGTGCTCATGCGCGCACCCTTTCCGGCTCACCGAACAGACCCTGCGGGCGGAAGACGAGCACGAGGATCAGCACGACGAAGATCCACACGTAGTCGTACTGGGTGCCGCCCGGCATGTACTGACCGGCCAGGGTCTTGATCAGACCGATGATGAACGCGCCGATGACCGCACCGCGGATGCTGCCGACGCCGCCCAGGACGGCCGCCGTGAAGGCGAAGATGCCGTTCTGGAAGCCCATGTCGATGTTGATGTTGTTCAGGTACCCGCCGAACATGATGCCCGCGACGCCGGCGAGCACGGCACCGAAGACGAACGTCAGGACGATCACGCGGTCGGGGTTGACGCCCATGAGCTTCGCGGTGTCGGGGTCCTGCGCGGTAGCGCGCATCGCCCGGCCCATCCGCGACTTGTTGACGTAGGTCTGCAGGATGACCGACAGACCCACCGAGAGCACCACGAGCAGCACGCCGGTCCACGGGACGTTGATCGTGCCGAGCGTGAGGCTTCCTTCGGGGAAGACCTTCGGGTACGGCAGGTTCGACTTCGCGTTCGGGTACCAGACGCGCACGGCTTCCTGCAGGAACACGGACACGCCGAGCGCCGTGATGAGCGGCGCGAGCCGGGGTGCGTTGCGCAGCGGCCGGTAGGCGAACCGTTCCATGATCACGGCGACGATGACCGCGATGACGATGCCGCCGACGAACATGAGCGGCAGAGCCACGGCAGGCGACTTCTTGAGGTCGTCAGGAAGAAGCGTGAACGTGGCGAGTCCTCCGTACGAGGACACCATGAAAACCTCGCCGTGGGCGAAGTTGATCAGCTGGATGATGCCGTACACCATGGTGTACCCGAGGGCGATCAGGGCGATCAACGCACCCTGCACGACCCCGTTGGCCAGCTGTTGAAGCAGGACTGACACGACTACCTCCGTAGACGGCGGGGGCGAGCAAACAACGCCCGCCCCCGCCGTAGCTTCAATCAGTGATCAGTAGTCGTCAGCCGGAGAACGTCCCGGTCTGAACGTCCTTCCACTTGCCAGAGGTGACCTGGTACACGGTCAGCACCTTGTTCGTGCTGTCGCCGTACTGGTCGAACTTGACCTCACCGGTGGCGCCGGAGCCGCTGTACTTGCCGACGTTGGTCAGCATGTCGTCGCGCTTGGCGTCGGACCAGTCACCGCTGGAGAGGGTGGCGGCCAGGGCACCGATGATCGCGTTCGCGGCGTCGTAGGAGAACGCACCGTACGCGGCGTAGTCCTCCTTGCCGAACTTCGCCTTGTACGCGTCGACGAAGGCCTTGGCGGTGGCCAGGGACTCGGTCGGGGCGCCGACGGAGGTGGCGAGGTCGCCTTCCTTGCCGCCGAGCTCGATGAACTTCGGGTCGAAGATGCCGTCGCCGCCCATCAGCGGAACGTTCAGACCCGCGCTCGCCATCTGCTTCGACAGCGGGCCGGCGACCGGGTACTCACCGCCGTAGTAGACGGCTTCCGGGTTCAGCGCCTTGATCTTGGAGATGACGCCGGAGAAGTCGGTGTCCTTCTCGCCGACCTTCTCGGAGCCGACGATCTTGCCGCCCTTCTTGGCGACCTGCTTCGACAGCTCGGCGGCGAGGCCCTCACCGTAGGTCTTGCCGTCGGTGATGATGGCGATGTTCTTCTTGCCGGCCTTCTCGACGAGGTAGTTGGCCGCGTACGGGCCCTGCAGGTCGTCGGTGGTGCAGACGCGGAAGTAGTTGTCGAACTGGCGCTTCGGGGCGGTCAGGAAGTCGTTGCCCCTGGTGAGCGTCGGGTTGGTGTTCGCGGGCGACACCTGGGGGATCTTCTTGTCCCGCAGGATCGGCTGGACCGTCTGGGCGACCGACGAGTTCAGCGTGCCGACGACGCCGACGACGTTCGGGTCGGTCGACAGCTTGGTGGCGGCCTGGGCACCCTTGGCGGGGTTGGCCTCGTCGTCCTGGGCCGACACGGTCAACTTGTAGCCCTTGACCGTGCACTTCTTGTTGGCCTCTTCCACCGCGAGCTCGGCGGACTGCTTGATGCCGATGCCGAGAGCGGACAGGTTCCCGGACAGCGGGGCGACAACACCGACGGTCAGAGTGCCCTTCGACGTGTCGCAGCTGCCCCCGTTGTTGCCGCCTGCCTCATCCTTGTTCGAGCCACAGGCTGCAAGAACAAGCAGCGCTGCGCCGACAATCGCTGCGGACTTCACAGAGTGCTTACGCACGTGATGTCCCTCCTCTATCCCTGCTCCCGGCGACGCGAGTTCTCCGCGCACCGCTCCACGACCCTCTCCTGAGGGATGGCCGGAACCTAGGCGATGACTGTGACCCCAGTCATCAACGCCAATGGGCTCGTGACCATAACGCAACGCGGCGTTATGTTTTCCTTAAGGGATCTTACATAGCGTAACCTTCGTTCACTCTTTGGACGCCTGTCATAGCGTGGACGTATGACTCCGCGTCATCGGGTGATCGCTTCGCTAGGTGTGGCCGCCGTCCTCGTCGCAGCGGTCCTGGCACTGCGCCAGACCGATGACGCGGCCAAGAAGCCCAGCTCAGAGCCGGTTCGACTGACACGTTACGCGGCGGAGTCCGTCACGTTACCGGCCCAACCGGCAGCACCTCACGCGCCGTCCTCCGTCTGGAGCAGTGACGGCAGACTCCAATGGATGCCCGTGGACGGCGCGTCCGGGTACGAGGTGTCCGGCCGGCTTGTGGCGTCGCCAGAGACCAGCGGGTCCGGGCGTGCCGACGTGCGGGCCGTGGACGCGTTCGGCCAGCGCTCCCTACCCGCCCGAGCCGAGGAACGCCCTCGTGACGACACGTGGCGCCGGGCCGTCAGCGGGTGGATGGACGATTTCGACGACACGTTCCTGCAACGGCGCTACCACCTGAGCGGCCGGCCCGGCTGCGTGAACCCCGGCTCCGGGTCGAACGGCCGGCTGGTGATCGACATGCCCTGCGGGAACGACACGGCCGTCTTGCGCGCACGGTCGCTGCTGCAGCTGACCGACTCGGACGAACTCGGCCGGGTGGCCGTGGTGACGGACGCCGCCGGGCCACGGGGAAAGCTCGTGCTCGACCTCGTGCCAGGAACTCCCGACCGGGTCGGACCCATCCCTCCCGCAGATGCGATTCGCGTTGTGGTGGACGACTCCGTCGCACCTCGTACCCGCGGTGCGGGCGTTCTGCATCGATTCGAAGTGGTGCTGACACGATCGGGCGTGCGCGTTCTGCAGGACGGCACGCAAATCGCGACCTCACCCGCCGTACCGCGGTGGCGCGAGGCGAGCGTGCTGATCGGCCTCACTCCTCCGCCCAGCTATCCGGGCCGGGTGGAGCTCGACACGGTCGGCCTGAGCGCGTCAGTGCCGCCGTCGACTGCCGTGACCGAGACACCGCTCGTGGCGGGAACGTTGCGCGTGCTGGAGCCCAACGAGGAGGCGCCGGGCATCGGCGTGGCGCGCGCACCGTTGCGTGGAGCTGCATCAGCGCGACTGCGGGCCACGGTGCGACTGGGCGACGGCGGCGACGTGAACGGCCTGGTCGCCCAGCTCGGCTCGGAGCGGGTGCCGCTGCGACCGGTGGTGAGCGGCTGGTCCGGAGCGCAGGACAGCGAGCTGACCGTCGCCGGGGACCTGCCGGCGTCGTTGCTGGGCGGGGAGGGACCTGACTCGCTGACGCCGTTCGTGCTGCGCATGCCCGGCGCGTCGCAGGCCCAGGTGCTGGAGAGCTACCTGGAGGTGCCGGGTGAGTCGCAGGAGAAGCTGCCGAACGTGCTCGACGAGCCGGCGCCGGTTCTGCCCGTGATGACCGCCGAGTTCGTCGCCGTGACCCCGGCCGAGGCGACACTGGTGGTCACGCTCGACGCCACCACCGCGCGATCAGTGGCGCCGATAGCGGGCTTCGAGGTCTATCTCGACAGCGGTCGCATCGCGACCATGCCCATGCCGGGCGGGATCGGGGGCCGGCACGAGCTCCAGCTCTCGCTGAAGGGCAACCACACCGTCGAAGTCCGCCTGCGGCCCGAGAACCCGGACGCGCAGACGGACTCCGTGTGGCTCGAACTCAGCCGAAGTTCTCGATGACGGCCTCGGCGACGGCCTTCATCGTGGTGCGGCGGTCCATGGCGGTGCGCTGCACCCACCGGAACGCCTCCGGCTCGCTCAGACCCTGCTTGGTCATGAGAATGCCCTTGGCCCGTTCCACGACCTTGCGCGTCTCGAGGCGCTCGGTCAGTCCGGCGACCTCCTGCTCGAGGGCGGCGAGCTCGCTGAACCGGCTCATCGCGAGCTCGATCGCGGGCACGAGGTCCCGCTTCGCGAACGGCTTGACCAGGTAGGCCATCGCACCGGCGTCCCTCGCCCGTTCGACCAGGTCGCGCTGGCTGAACGCGGTGAGGATCACGACCGGCGCGATCCGGTGGCCCGCGATGTGCTGCGCCGCCTCGATCCCGTCGACCTTGGGCATCTTGACGTCCAGGATCACCAGGTCGGGGTTGAGCTCGGTCGCGAGCTTGATGGCCTCTTCACCATCAGCGGCCTCACCCGCCACCTCGTAGCCCTCTTCGCGCAGCATCTCGACGAGGTCGAGACGGATCAGCGCCTCGTCCTCGGCGACCAGTACGCGAGGGGCCTTGCGCGTGGCTTCGGACTGGGCCTCGGCAGCCTGCTGGGTCACCGGGGTCCTCCTGACGATCGTTCCTGCGGGCGAAAGCGCAGTCTACCGGCGTGCAGGCCCCTGATCAGGCTCACCAGCCGTGACGGCAGACACGAACTCCTCCGGCCACGGGTAGGTCCGCATGGCCGAGTCGACGTCCTGAGCGGGAGGTTCGGTGCGGCGCAGCGTGATGTCGCACGTCGTACCGAACTGCGGGTGGGCGAGCTTCGCCCTGATCTCGTCCTCGGCCGGTCCGCCCGGCCACTCGACGAACCACCCCGCGCCCATGGGAAGTGCTCGCAACCAACTCGCGTCATGCCACAGGTGTACCCGGCGCAGGAGAGCGCTCCCAGTGGCCGCTTCGGCGATCTCCTCATCATTGCCGCCGCCGTCGGTGTACTCGACACCGCGGAACTCGTGCATCCAGCGCACGTACCGCATGCCGAGGTCCCAGGCCCGCTCGTCCACACCGGCGAGCACGACTGCCGCGTCCGGAGTGGCCAGTTCGGCCGACCGCCGGTACTGCCGGTGCGTCAGACCCGCGACGCCCATGCCGTAACCGGCCTCGGTCCGCGGCAGCAGCTCGAACAGCAGCGGCCCCAGAGCGCGGTCATCGAGGTGCAGCCGCAGGGTCTCCCCCGGCTCCACCGCCCGGAACGCGTGCGTGGGCCGGAGGATGCTCGCCGGCGGCATCAGCTGGAGCGTGCTGGCCGCGGTGCATCCCGCGAGCAGCACCTTGGCCTCCAGCTGCCGCTGGGCCTCGGTGGTCGCGTCGGGCAGCAGCTCGCCGTCGCGCACGGCGGGCACCGCCTGGGAGAGGTTCTCGCCCGTGTAGGTGCGCCGCAGATCGGCGAGCTGGTCCGTGATGGACAGACGTGCCATGACAGCAGTCCTCGTTTCCGCCGCCCGGCTCGGCACGACAAGGACGCATGTGTCACGCGTCTACGTGGTCGGTTCGCTTCGGTGAGCAGGAGTTGCTGAACACTGCGGCGGAGTTCGCCGCTCACTGCCGGGGAGCGGCTCCAGCCTCACGTCTGCTCGGACGCCACCCACCACGTTACCGGACCGGCGCACCCGGTTTTCTAGTCGGCGCCCACGATCAGCTTGTACTTCACGTCGACCTCTTTGCCGCCGGCCGAGCCGCGGATGATCAGCTCGTGCTCGCCGGACGCGGGCGGGTTGATCCACGCGTACAGGCCGCAGCCGACCGAGTTGATCCTGCCCGCCTGGGTGCCGAACGGGTTGCCCGCGCGCGCCTCGTAGGTGAAGGGCGTCGCGGACACCCTCGTCAACGCCTGGGTGGAGCCGTCCAGCAGCACCTCGCCCTGGGCGCCCTTCATGAACCTCTCGCACTCGGCGACGTCACTCGCGAGGTTCACGGCGGGCGCGAGCAACGGCTTGGAGGCAGGCACCCGGCACTGCCGTTCGACCGGTCCCTCACCGAGCGACCCGGCGAGCAGCCAGACCTCGACGGGCTGGTCGCGCATGCAGAACCGGCCGGAGGTGTCGGACACGGGGTTGCTGTTGGCGGGCTGGGAAGCCCACGTCCACCAGCGCGCCTGGAACTCACCGGGCGTCAGCTTGTCCGATGTGGACGTCTGCGGTGCTGTCTGTGGGGCTGCCATCTGCGCGTTGCCGCCGCAACCGGCGAGCAGAACAACTAAGAACAGCAGGACTTTCCTCACTGGTTCTCGCGTCCCTTGCGTCGTTGTTCCTCCGCGCGCTCACGGCAGCGGCGCAGGAACTCCTCGTCGTCGTCAGGATTGGTGGCCGCGAACCGCCCCGGCCGGTTGTACTCGGGAAAATCGGCGGCATCGCGCTCGTACGCCCCGAGCCGCGCACGCCCGGTCCCCACCACCGGACGGCCGGCCACGAGCCACGCGATCGAACCCACCAACGGGAACAGCAGGACCAGGAGAAGCCAGAGGATCTTCGGCAGATTGCGAACTGAACCTTCGTCGGTCGTGATGACATCCACGACAGCGAAGATCGTCAGCAGCAACGTCACCACTCCGAACAGCCCACCGAAGTACAACATCTCCAACCCCCCAGGTCGTGCGGTCGCGCACATGGTGGCACAAGGGGCCACTCCGTGAACATGGTTGGTTCCTCAATCAACCCCGCCCCATTCCGGCAGTGGTGAACATCGCCGAAACAAAACCCGCGACTTCGCGTCGGCCAGGCCGCATTTCCACCATTTGAGACGGACGTGGTCTACACCATCCGACCTGGTCGGGCCTGGCGCACAGGCCACCTGGAAACCCCCAGCACAGCACACCCGGCGACCGGACACCCGCTCGGCCGACAGGTCCAGCGCGGTGGTCCGACCTGGGCAACGAAATCACTCTCCAGGGTGAAGCGATACGCCTGCGCGGCCGAATTTCTCGAACGCCGCGGAGCCTCGCCCGGATTCCGTTCAGGTCGATTCCGCGCGCGCTTTCCCGCACACTCCGGCACCACACCTCGGGCTCGTTGTCTCGTGTGCAGAACCGGTATCCGCACCGGGTTGCGGAATTCGCAACTTGTCCGCCCGGCCGAACAAACGACCGCGGCGACGTGTTCTGACGCTGAGCACCAGACCTGCTGCACGCCCGTTGCCGCAGCGATAAGCAGGCCTTAGCGTCGGCCGCATGCCCAAGGGTGCCGAGAGCTTGCTGGAAGTGCTGGCCGCGCACGAGGTCGAGGTCGTGTTCGGCCTGCCCGGTGTGCACAACCTCGCCATCTGGGAGGCGCTCGAGAAGCACAAGGGCATCCGCATGATCGGTGTACGGCACGAGCAGACGGCGGTCTACGCGGCCGACGGCTACGCAAGGGCGACGGGCAAGCTGGGCGTGGCGGTCGTGACCACCGGGCCGGGTGCGGCGAACACGCTCGGGGCGACCGGTGAGGCGTGGGCGTCGGGCAGTCCCGTGCTCGTCATCGCGACGGACATCCCGTCGACGCTGCGGCAGCCAGGGGTGTACCGGGGTGTGCTGCACGAGACGCGGGACCAGAAGGCCATGTTCGGACCGGTCACCAAGGCCGCGTTCGACGTACCGAGCGCGCCCGAGCTGGGCGCGTGCACCGACAAGGCGGTTCAGGCGGCCACGCGGAGCCCGCACGGACCGGTTTATCTCGGTGTGCCAACGGATTTCCTGTCCGCCGAGGTGCCGCACCACACGCCGGCGAAGGTCGAGCAGCCCCACCTCGTTCCCGACCTCACCGAGGCTCTGGGGCTCATCGCTTCGGCGGAGCGGCCGTTGATCTGGGCGGGCGGCGGCGCGGCGCGGTCGGGGGCGGGTGCCGCGGTCGGGGCGTTGGCGGACAAGCTCGGTGCGCCGATCGTCACCACGTACGGGGCTCGGGGGCTGACGGACAGCCGGTACGTCGTGAAGGGACCCGTCCACGCACCGCCGGTCGGGAGGATGTGGGACGAGGCCGATCTCGTCATCGCGATCGGCACCGACTTCGACGGCATGATGACGCAGAACTGGTTGCAGCCCAGGCCACCCGCGTTGCTCGCGATCAACATCGACAAGGCCGAGGCGAACAAGAACTACCCGGCGGACGTCACGATGGAAGGCGACGCGGCCGCCGTCACCGCCGCACTCGCGGCCGGCGTGACCGGCAAGGAAGCCGTCGTCGACGTCGAGGCGGTCAACGCCGAGGTGCGGGCGTTGGCCGAGGCGGACTCGCCCGAGGCAGTGCGGCTGTTGCAGGCGCTCGAGGGTGAGACGGCCACGATCGTCGCGGACATGTGCATCCCCGGCTACTGGATCGGCGGTTTCCACCACGTCACCAGGCCGCGCGGGCTGGCGTACCCCGTCGGATGGGGAACGCTCGGGTTCGGCTTCCCGGCGGCGATCGGGGCCGCGGTGCAGGGCCGGACGATCGCGGTGGTCGGCGACGGCGGATTCCTGTTCGCGTGCGGAGACCTGGCGACGTTGCGGCAGGAGAACCTGCCGCTGACGATCGTGCTCGTTGACGACGGCGGGTACGGGATGCTGCGGTACGACCAGCAGATCGCCGGTCACGCCATCAGCGGGGTGGATCTCACGAGGCCCGACTTCGCGAAGCTGGCGGAGAGCTTCGGCGTTCCCGCTGTCACGCTCGACGGCTTCGACGGGTTGAAGGAGGCGCTGGCCTCCGCGGTGGGACCCACCATGATCGTGGTCAACGCGAGCTTGCGGCCACCGGTCAACACCTCGCCTCGCTGGTACCGCAAAACCGCCACTTGATCACACACCTGCTGGGTACCGTCCGCCCATGAGACGTGGGCTGGGGATCGTGCTCGCTGTGCAGGCAGTGGTGCTGACCGCGTTGTCGGGACGGTACGGGTTCCACCGCGACGAGCTGTACTTCATCGCGGCGGGGAAGCGGCCCGACTGGGGTTATGTGGACCAGCCGCCGATCACACCGATCCTCGCCCGCGTCAGCACGGAGATCTTCGGCGAGACGCCGGTCGGGCTTCGGGTGATCGCCACGCTGCTCGCGCTCGCCATCACGGTCGTGGTCGCGCTGATCGCGAAGGAACTGGGCGGTGGCGCGGTGTTCGCCGCCGCGGCGTCGGCGACGTCGACGTTCGTGCTCGCGGTGAGCCACATGGTGTCCACGGCCACCGTCGACCTGTTGATCTGGGTGCTCTTCGGGTACTTCGCGGTCAGGCTGCTGAAGACGCGCGACGGACGCTGGTGGCTCGCGCTCGGCGCGACCGCGGGGGTCGGGCTCGCCAACAAGTGGCTGGTGCTCCTGCTGGTGGCCGCGCTGGCGATCGCGTTGCTCGTCACCGGCCCGCGGGAGGTGTTCCGCACCTGGTGGCTGCCGGCCGGACTGGCGGTGTGCGCGGTGATCGCCGCCCCGGTCGTCGCGTGGCAGGTGCTGCACGACTTCCCCCTGCTCACCGTCGCGCGCGGCATCAGCGAGGACGACGGCGCCGAGAACCGCATCATGTTCGTTCCCATGCAGATCCTTATGCTGTCGCCGTTCCTGTTGCCGGTGTGGGTGATCGGTTTCCGGAACCTGTGGCGCGACAGGACGTTCCGTTCGCTCGCGGTGGCCTACCCGATCCTCTGCGTGCTGGCGCTCATCACCGGCGGCAAGCCCTACTACGCCATCCCGCTGCTGTTGGTGCTGGTGGCCGCGGGCGCGCGTCAGGCCCAGGAATGGTTGTTGCGCCGCAAGGTGATCGGCGGTGTGCTGGCGGTGCTGAGCGTGGTGCCCGCGGTGATCGGATCACTGCCGGTCCTGCCGCCCAGCGCGCTCGGCCCCGTCCTCGCGATCAACCCCGAACAGGGCGAGCAGATCGGCTGGCGCGAGTTCGCCGCCACGGTCCAGCACGCGTGGCAGGAGAACGACCGACCCGTCGTGATCACCAGCAACTACGGCCAGGCCGGCGCGATCGAGACCTACACCCGGATTCACGTCTACTCCGGACACATGTCCTACTACGACTGGGGACCTCCTGCGACCACCAGCAAGAAGGTGCTCCTGGTCGGGTTCAACAATCCGTTGTTCACGGGCTGCAAGCGCGTTGCCCAGCACCACAACGTCGTGGAAAACGAAGAAGACGGCACGGAGATGTGGGCGTGCACGGCACCCGCGGAACCATGGGACGACATCTGGCCGAAGCTGCGCCACTACTACTGAGGGCTGACAGAATCGCCCGGTGACCCGAACCTGGCCCGCGAACCGCGCTACCGACGAACGCGTACTCGCCTGGGAGTTCCTCGACTTCCTCCGCAAGACCGCAGTGATGAAGGTCGACGGGCTGACCCGCGACCTGGCCGCGGCGGCGCCGATTCCGACGTCGCCGAAGCTGACCGCGCTCGGCGTGCTCAAGCATCTCGTCGCGGTGGAGCGCTACTGGCTGTGCATCGCGGGCGCCGGGCTGGACCTGCCGTCGTTGTGGAAGGGAGACCCGGACCCGTCGTGGGACCTCACCGACGACGACACGCCTGAGTCGTTGATCGAGGCCTACCGCGCCGAGTGGGCCAACGCCGAGGCGTTGAAGCACCGCGATCCCGACGACAGCGCGGCGGACGAGAGCTACACCGTGCGCTGGATCCTCGCCCACGTGGCGCAGGAGACCGCGCGGCACGTCGGCCATCTGGATCTGCTGCGCGAGCTCGCGGACGGGCAGACCGGCGAATAGCTCACTTCGCCGTCATGGCTGACTTATGTAGCCACCCACGGCGTTCTGGCACACCTCCTGCAGAGCGTTGACCGCGTCGCGCAGCAACGGGTTCGTGTTCGCGGTGCGGTGCACCACGTGCACGTGCCTGCGCAACGGCTTGTGGCGCAACGGCATCGCGTGCGTACCCGGTATCGCCTTGTAGCCGAGCGCGGGCACCAACGCGACGCCGACACCGGCCGCCACGAGCGACTGGACGACCTCGTAGTCGTTGCTCCGGAAGGCGATTCTCGGGGTGAAACCCGACGCCGCGCACAGCCGGGTGAGACAGGTGGCACCGGACGTGCCGTCACGCGAGGCGATCCAGCGCTCGTCTTTGAGATCTTCGATCTTGACGTTGTTCTTCGCCGCCGGGTGATCGACCGGAACCATCACCAGGAGTGCCTCGTCCAGCAACGGCAGCACCGTGAGTTCGTCCGGCCAGGTCTGCGGGACGAGGTCGTAGGCGTACACCAGCGCGAGGTCCAGCTCACCGGTCAGCACGAGCGGCAGCACGTCCTCCGGCTCGGCCTCGTCGAGGCGGATCTCGGCGTCGGGCAGGTCGGCGGAGAGCTTGGCCAGCGCCTTCGGCACGAGCCTCGAGCTGGCCGTGGGGAACGTGCCGATGCGCAGGCGCCCGCGCAGGCCCTGCACCATCGCCTTGACCTCGTGCTCGAACCCGTCGAACGCGGCGAGCAGCTCGCCACCGCGGTCAGCGATCAGCAGGGCCGCGCTGGCAGGCCTGATCGAGTGCGCCTCGCGTTCGAAGAGCGTCACGCCGACGGCACGTTCGAACGCCGAGATCTGCTGCGAGACGGCCGACGACGTGTAGCCGAGACGGCGAGCCGCCTCGGCGAACGACCCCGTCTTCACGACCTCGACGAGCGTGCGGAGATGGACCGGGTTGAGCACCAGGACAGCTTATGCTCGACGTCGCGAGGTTTCATTCTGCAACCCCTGGCGGAACGACCGGGCAACTACCAGGGTGGGGGCATGCCCTATGTCTCCACGAACCCGTCGAACACCTCCGACGTGGTCACCGAGATCGAGCTCGGGACCAGCCGCACCTTCGTCGACGCAGCAGAGCGGGCGAAGGCGGCACAGCGCGCGTGGGCGCGTGTGCCCGCGCCCGTGCGTGGGCAGGTCATCGGCAACATCGGCCGGCTCGTCGAGGCGAACTTCGAGCCACTCGCCCAGCTGGTGACCCGCGAGATCGGCAAGCCGATCGCGGAGGCACGCGGCGAGGTGCAGGAGATCGTGGACACCTGCAACTTCTTCCTCGGCGAGGGCCGGCGCCTCTACGGGCACACCGTGCCGTCGGAGATGACCGACAAGCAGCTCTTCACCTTCCGCAACCCGGTCGGCGTCGCGGCCATCATCACCGCCGGCAACTTCCCCGTCGCCGTGCCGTCCTGGTACATCGTGCCCGCGCTGCTGTGCGGCAACTCGGTCGTGTGGAAGCCCGCCGAGTACTCCGCCGCGTCCGCCCAGGCCTTCTACGACGTGTTCCAGGCCGCGGGCCTCCCCGACGGCGTGTTCGAGATCGTCTTCGCCGAGGGGTCGGAGACGTTCAACGGCCTGGAGCAGGCGCTGCAGCGAGGTCTGGTCGACAAGGTCGGCTTCACCGGCTCCAGCGAGGTCGGTGTGCGGATCGGCGAGCTCTGCGGACGCCACCTCCAGACGCCGTGCCTGGAGCTGGGCGGCAAGAACCCGATGGTCGTCACCGAGGACGCCGATCTGGACCTGGCCGTGCAGGGGGCGCTGTTCGCCGGCTTCGGCTCCGCGGGCCAGCGGTGCACCTCGCTCGGCACGGCGATCGTGCACGAGTCGGTGTACGACGAGTTCCTGTCCCGGTTCGTCGAGGCCGTGTCCGCCGCCACCGTGGGCGACCCGACTGGCGATGTCCTCTATGGACCGTTGCTGGACGAGAAGTTCGCACTGGCGTACGAGAAGTACCTCGGCTGGATCGGCGAGCACCACACGGTGCACGGCCCGACCGGCCGCATCACGGCTGCCAGCCCCCGCAACGGCTTCACTGGTGAGAACGGCTTCTTCTACCACCCCGCAATCGTTTCCGGTGTGCGTGCCGACGACGAACTGTTCCTCCAGGAGACGTTCGGACCGATCGTCGGCGTCATGAAGTACTCGGACCTGGACGAGGCGATCGAGCTCGGCAACAAGCCGGGCTACGGCCTGTCGTGCTCGATCTACACCACGGACCCGAACAAGGCCTTCCGGTTCCGCGCCGGCATCTCCGCCGGCATGGTGAGCGTCAACAACTCGACGTCCGGGGCCGAAGCGCACCTGCCGTTCGGCGGAAACGGCAAGAGCGGCAACGGCTCCCGGCAGTCGGGCGTGTGGGTGCTCGACCAGTTCACCCGCTGGCAGTCCATGAACTGGGACTACTCGGGGAAGCTGCAGAAGGCGCAGATGGACACGCTCGCGATCGAGGCGAACCTTGACTTCCGACTCGGCTGAGCTGCCTTCTCAGGCCGAGGTCGTCGTCATCGGCGGCGGGGTGATCGGCACATCCGTTGCCTTTCACCTCGCCGAGGCAGGCGTCCGGGACGTCGTCGTCGTGGAGCGGGATGAGCTGGGGTCCGGCTCCACCTGCAAGGCAGCGGGTGGAGTGCGCGCCCAGTTCTCCGACGAACTGAACATCAGGCTCGGCGCCCGATCACTCGAAGCGTTCCAGCGCTTTCCGCAGCGGCCCGGGCAGGAGATCGATCTGCACCAGGTCGGCTACCTGTTCCTCCTTTCTTCTGCCGAACACGTCACGGCGTTCGAGCGCAACGTCGACCTCCAGAACTCCCTCGGCGTGCGCAGTCGGATGCTGACTGTCGAGGAAGCACGACGGATGTCGCCGTTGATCGAAACGGACGGCCTGCTCGCGGCGACCTACTCGCCGGACGACGGACACTGCACGCCTGAGTCCGTTGTCCTCGGTTACGCCACCGCGGCCCGCCGGCTCGGTGTCCGTTTCCACACCAGAACCACCGTGAGATCGATCGTAGGGACGGGGTCCGACACTTTTCGCGTGCAGACCGACCGCGGCGAGGTTTCGACGGGGAATGTGGTCTGCGCAGCGGGCGCGTGGTCGCGCTCGATCGGCGAGATGGTGGGCGTTGACCTGCCGGTTTCCCCTCTGCGACGGCAGATCATGTTCACCGAGCCCATGCCAGAGCTACACGATCGGGTGACGCCCTTCACCATCGACTTCGCCAGCACCTTCTACTTCCACCGCGAGGGCCGCGGGCTGCTGTTCGGCATGTCCGACCCGGACGAGACGCCGGGCTTCAAGCTGGACATGTCCGACGCGTGGCTGCCGCGCCTCACCGAGGCGATCGAACGGCGCGCACCGCGACTGCTCGACGTGGGCGTGCGCAACGGGTGGGCCGGGCTGTACGAGGTGACGCCCGACCACAACGCGCTGATCGGCTCAGCCGGACGTTTCTTCTACGCCACGGGATTCTCCGGACACGGTTTCCTGCAGGGCCCCGCGGTCGGCGAGGTCGTGCGCGACCTCGTGCTCGGCCGCGAGCCCTTCGTCGACGTGTCCAGTTTGGACGCCTCCCGGTTCGCCGCCGACCGGGCGCGGCCGGAACTCAACTGCGTGTGAGGGATGCTGATGGACGTTCTCCAGCTCATGGACGAGTGGGGGCCTGAGAAGGTCGTCTGCGTGTCCGACCGGCGCACCGGCATGAAAGGTGTGCTCGTCATCGACAACACCGCGCGCGGCATGGGCAAGGGCGGCACGCGGATGAGCCCCGGCGTGACCGTCGCCGAGATCGCCCGCCTCGCGCGCGTGATGACGTGGAAGTGGGCGGGGGCCGACCTGTTCTTCGGCGGGGCGAAGGCGGGCATCGTGTTCGATCCTGCCTCGCCTGACAAGGAAGCCGCGCTGCGGGCGTTCGCGCGCAAGCTCTCCAACGAGGTGCCGCGCGAATACGTGCTCGGCCTCGACATGGGCCTCACCGAACGGGACGCCGCGATCGTCCAGGACGAACTGTCGGACCGCGGCGCTATGATGGGCGCACCGGCTCAACTCGGCGGTCTTCCGTACGACGAGCTGGGCGTCACCGGGTTCGGCGTGGCCGAGGTGGCGGACGAACTGATGTCGTTGTCCGGCAAGCGGGTGGCGATCCAGGGTTTCGGCGCGGTTGGTGCCGCGGCGGCTCGGCGCTTCGCCGAACTGGGCGCTGTCGTCGTTGCCGTGTCGTCGGTGCACGGCGCGTTGGTGGACCCCGACGGCCTGGACGTGGCGCGCCTGCTCGACCTGCGGGCGTCGTCCGGTGATCTCGCGGTCAAGGAGTACGGCCCGGTTCAGGCACTGGGCGCCGAACTCCGGGTGCCGTGCGACGTGCTGGTGCCGGCCGCGTTGCAGGACGTGATCGACGCGGACCTGGCAGGCGAGCTCGACACCACCCTGGTGGTCGAGGGCGCGAACCTGCCGACCTCCGTTGCGGCACAGGAGGTCCTGGCCGCGCGCGGCATCACGGTCGTGCCGGACTTCATCGCGAACGCCGGCGGCGTGGTCGCGGCGGCGTTCGGCATGGACGCGCGGTACTCACCGTTCCCGGTGAACCCCGCGACGGTGCTGGACGCGGTGTCGCAGAAGCTGAGGGCGAACGCGGCCCACATCGTCGCGGAAGCCCGGAATCGCGGCACCACAACACATGTGGCTGCGCGGGAGCTCGCGCAGGAACGTGTGCTGGCCGCGATGAAGCTGCGGGGGCGGGTCGCATGAGCGCGCCCGACGCTGCCGCGAACGGGACGCACCCGGCACGGGAAGGCGTGCCGGGCGAGGCGGAACAGCCTGTGCCCGGCCGCGCAAGCTCGCCCGACGGTGCCGCGAACGAGACGGACACGGCACAAGAAGGCGTGACAGGCGCGACGCAACAGTCCGAGCCGAGTCGTGCGAGCGCGCCCGACGCTGCCGCGAACCAAGCGGCCGGAACCGAGGCCGAAGCCGTCACAACCCACGCAGAAGAAAGGGCGTCGGCACAGGAAGGCGTGACAGGCACGGCGCAACAGCCCGGGCCGAGTCGTGCGAGCGCGCTCGAAGGCATCGTGATCGCGGACTTCAGCCGGGTGCTGGCCGCCCCGTACGCGACGATGGTGCTGGGCGACCTCGGCGCCGAGGTGGTCAAGGTCGAACAACCCGGCCGCGGCGACGAGACCCGCACGTGGGGTCCGCCGCACTTCGAGGGCGAGGCGACGTACTTCCTGTCCGTCAACAGGAACAAGATGTCCGTGCAGATCGACCTGTCCACGCGGGCGGGCCGGGAGCAGGCGCGCGAGCTGATCGCGCGGGCGGACGTGGTGGTGGAGAACTTCAAACCGGGCACCATGAAGAAGTTCGGGCTGGACTACGAGTCGTTGGGGCGTGACGACCTGGTCTACTGCTCGATCTCCGGGTTCGGTTCTGGCAAGGGCGCGGACCTGCCCGGCTACGACCTGCTCGTGCAGGCCGTGGGCGGGCTGATGAGCATGACCGGGCCCGGGCCGTACGAGCCGGTGAAAACCGGTGTGGCACTGGTCGACGTGCTCACCGGGTTGCACGCGTGCGTCGGCATTCTGGCGGCGTTGCGGCACCGGGAGGCGACCGGGCAGGGGCAGCTGGTCGAGCTGGACCTGCTGTCGGTGTTGTTGTCCAGCATGGTGAACCAGAGCGCGGGGTTCACGCTGGCCGGCTCGATCCCGAAGCCGATGGGCAACCGGCACCCGTCGATCGCGCCGTACGAGGTGTTCCCGACGGCCGATCAGCCGATGGTGCTCGCGGTCGGGAACGACCGGCAGTTCCGGCGGCTGTGCTCGGTGCTGGACGTGCCGGAGCTGGCCACGGACGAGCGGTTCGTGACGAACTCGGCGAGGGTCGAGCACGTCGACGAGCTGTTCGAGGTGTTGTCGGCGCGGCTGCGGACGCGGCCGGCGCAGCACTGGTTCGAAACCCTGACGCCGCTGGGCGTTCCGTGCGGTCCGGTGAACGACATCGCGCACGCGTTCGCGCTGGCGGAGTCGCTGGACCTCAACCCCACCGCGACGATCGGCGACATGACGCTCGTCGCGAACCCCATCCGCCTGTCGCGCACGCCGGTCACCTACCGGCTGCGCCCGCCGAAGCTGGAGCAGTGAAGTGCAGGACCCGTTGCAGTTGCTGGACATCCCGTCGTTGCTGAGCGACGAGGAGCGCGACATCCAGGCCACCGTCGCGGCGTACCTGTCCGATCACGTGCGGCCGCACATCGCCACCTGGTTCGAGGAAGGCGTGTTGCCGCGGGAGCTGGCCCGCGAACTCGGCAAGCTCGGGGTGCTGGGCATGCACCTCGAGGGGTACGGGTGCGCGGGCACGTCGGCGTTGGCGTACGGGCTCGCGTGCCTGGAGCTGGAGGCCGTGGACAGCGGGATCCGGAGCTTCGTGTCGGTGCAGGGGTCGCTGTCGATGTTCTCGATCTGGAAGTACGGGTCGGAGGAGCAGAAGCAGGAGTGGTTGCCGCGGCTCGCGGCCGGCGACGCGATCGGGTGCTTCGGGCTGACCGAGCCGGACTTCGGCTCGAACCCGTCGGGGATGCGCACGCGGGCCGTGCGCGACGGTGGGGACTGGGTGCTGAACGGCACCAAGATGTGGATCACCAACGGTGGCCTCGCGGACGTGGCAACCGTGTGGGCGCAGACCGAGGAGGGAATCCGAGGATTTCTCGTGCCCCGCGGCACGCCGGGATTCTCGACCAGGGACATCAAGCACAAGCTGTCGATGCGAGCGTCCGTCACGTCCGAGCTGATCCTCGAGGACGTGCGGTTGCCGGACAGCGCGCGGCTGCCGCTCGCGACTTCGCTGCGCGCTCCCCTGTCGTGCCTGAACGAGGCGCGGTTCGGGATCGTGTTCGGTGCCGTCGGCGCCGCGCGGGACTCGTTGCAGGCGGCGCTCGACTACTCCGGCACGCGCATCCAGTTCGACAAGCCGATCGCCGCGTTCCAGCTGACGCAGCGCAAGCTCGCGAGCATGTCCGTGCAGGTCAACAACGCGATGCTGCTCGCACTGCACCTCGCGAGGCTCAAGGAGGCCGGCACGCTGAAGCCGGAGCAGATCAGCATGGGCAAGTACAACAACGTCGAGGCGGCCATCGCGATCGCGCGGGAGAGCAGGACGGTCCTCGGGGCCAACGGCATCTCGCTGGAGTACTCGCCGTTGCGTCACGCGAACAACCTGGAATCCGTGCTGACCTATGAGGGAACCTCCGACATCCACCTGCTATCCATCGGCCACGCGTTGACCGGAATCGCCTCATTCCGATGATCCTTCGCCCTATCCTGCAACCCGCAACGGGATCGTGGGGTGGGAGGACGTTCTGCCGGAGGAGATGAGCAGCCGCAGCGACGCGCGCCGCAACCGCAAGCGTTTGCTGGAGGCGGCCACGCACGTTCTGCGGGCTGAACCAGCAACGGCGACGATGCAGTCCATCGCGCGCAGGGCGGCGCTTTCGCAAGCGACGGCGTACCGCCACTTCCCGTCCGTGGAAGCGCTCGTTTCGGCGTATCACGAGGACGTCATCACGTCGTTGGCCGAACACGGCGAACGGTCCCGCAAGACCGGCAAGGAGCTGTTCGAGCACCAGGCCACGCGCTGGGTGAAGCTGCAGAACGTGCACGGTCCGGTGATCGTGCGGTTCTGGTCCCAGCGCGGGTTCCTGGAGCGGCTGCAGTCCGCGGACGTCCTCACCACGCTGTCGGGCAAGGCGTGGGACAGGGCGCTGCGCGGAGTGCTGATCGAGCTGGCGCTGCCGGACGCCTTGCTGTCCGTCGCGCGGTTCCTGCACAACGCGCTGTTCGACCCGCGGGAGATCATCGATCTGACGAAGACCGCCGGACTACCCGACGAGCAGGTGGTCCGGCGGCTCTCGGACGCGTTCTACGGAGCGCTGCGCGGATGGGCGAACTCGGGAGCGTGAAACCCCTGAGGCTCAGCACACCCTGACGCGCTGGAGCTCCGCCTTGAGGTTCGGCCGGCCGTCCAGCGGGTTCTCCCCCGCGATGCCGCCCGCCGCGATCTTGTCGAGGGTCTTCAGGCCCTCCGGCAGGATCGTGCCGAACACTGTGTAGTTCGGGCGCAGGATCGAGTCGGTCTGCACCAGGAAGAACTGGCTGCCGTTCGTGTCCGGGCCGGCGTTGGCCATCGCGAGCGTGCCGCGCGGGTAGATGCGGCGCTGGCCGGTCGGGTCGTTCGGCGCGGGCTGCAGGTCGGTGGGCAGCTCGTCCTTGTACTTGTAGCCGGGGCCACCCTCACCGGTGTTGGACGGGTCGCCGCACTGCAGCACCTTCAGCGTCGGGTACGCGGTGAGGCGGTGGCACTCGGTCTTGTCGTAGAAGCGGTGCTCCGCGAGGTGGATGAAGCTGTGCACCGTGCACGGGGCCTTGGCGCGGTCGAGCAGCAGCGGGATGTCGCCCTGGTTCGTCTTCACCTTCACCAGGACCTTGCCCTTGGTGAACCACGGGTTGCGCGGAATCGACACCGGACGAGCGGGAGGTTCCTCCGGCGTCGCGGTGTAGCCGCAGTCGGGCCGTGCCTGTGGCTGCGCGGAAGCGGTTCCGGTGGTGATGAATCCAACGGCCAGTGCCGCCACTGCCAGACCAGCTGCGATTCGCCTCATGCGCGTTTCCTAGTGGAGTGGGCCGCGGCCGGGCAAGGTTTAACGGATCACTCAGTTGTCGGTGTCCTCGGTGATCTCGTACTCGCAGGTCGTTTCCTCACCGGAGCGGGCGATCTCCTTCTCCTTCTCGACGCGCAGCTTGCACGTGACCTGGTTGTCCGACTTGACCTTCACCGTGATCTTGCCGAGCGCGTTGGCCAGCATTCCGCGGTTCCGCACCGGCAGGTCGACGGTTTCGGTGTACGAGTTGCCGCCGGGAACGCTGACCGAGACCTCGGCCTTGCCGGTGCCTTCGACGTCGTAGAACGCCTCGTAGGTGTAGCTCTTCGGGCCACACGCCGTGAGTGCCAAAACGGGAACCAGCAGGAGGAGTTTGTTCATGGCTCGAATTCTGGTGATCGGCTCGCGGTGTCACTTCTGTCTGCGGACGGGTTGTGGGTCCTACTTTTGGCCGACCAGCCGGGATTCCCACGCCCAGGCGGCGATCTCGACGCGGTTGCGCGCGTCCAATTTGGTCTGAACGCTGGCCAGGTGCGTTTTGACCGTGCCCACTGAGATGAAGAGTTCCTGAGCGATCTCGGCGTTTGTCCGGCCAATGGCCGCGAGCTTGACGACATCGAGCTCGCGCGCGGACAGGTTGTGCGGCTGTTGAGGTGTCGGCGTGTTCATGTGTTGCAACAGCCTGACGGTGATGGACGGGCTGATGAGCGCATCACCTGTGACGGCCGCACGGACCGCTTCGATGAGCAGGTTGGGACCGGCGTCCTTCAGCAGGAACCCGCACGCGCCGTTATTCAGCGCCGTGTGCACGTACTCGTCGTGGTCGAACGTGGTGCACACGACCACGTGGACGTCGTTCGCGATCTGTTTGAGCGCTTCGAGGCCGTCCATGCGCGGCATGCGGATGTCCATCAACGCGACGTCCGGCTTGGTGCGGCGGGCCTCGGCGACGGCTTCGACACCGTCCTGCGCCTCGGCCACGACCTCGATGTCGGGCTCGGCTCCCAGAATCATGCCGAACCCCGTGCGCACCATCGCCTGGTCGTCCGCGACGAGAACCCTGATCACGCGGTCGCCTTTCCTGTCGGGAGCGCGGCGTCGACGACCCAGCCGCCGTCGATGCCCGGCCCTGCCTTGATCCTGCCACCGAGCGCCTGCACGCGTTCGGTGAGTCCGACGAGACCGAAGCCGTTGCCCTGCCGTGCGGGCTTGCCGTCGTCGACGACCCGCACGGTGACCCAGTCCGGGGTGGCCTGGATCTGAACGTCCACTGTGGTCGCTTCCTGCGCGTGTTTGCGGATGTTGGTCAACGACTCCATGACCACGCGGTGCACGGAGCTCGCGACCTCGAGCGGCAGGGTTGCGGTGTCGCCGTGGATTTCGAGGGTCGCCCGCGGTTCGGCCTCCACGAGCGGCTCGATGTCGACGAGGCCCGCGACCGGTGCGACGGGGGCGTCGTCGCGGAGCATGCCGACCATGCGGCGCATCGCGGCCATGGCCTCGCCACCGGCTTCCTCGATTCGTTCCAGAGCCTGTTTCGCCTGCTCAGGATTGCGTTCGACGATCCGGCCAGCGCCCTGGGCGAGCACGACCATCCCGGTGATGTGGTGGCCGACGAAGTCGTGCAGGTCCCTGGCGAACTCCGCCTTCTGCTCGGCCTTGACGGCCGCGACCTGCTTCTCGCGCGCGTTGCCCAGCAGGCGGAGGTAGCCGATGAGCGCGAGCACGCCGGTGGCGACGACGAGCAGGCCCATCGCCAGGGTCAGCTCCGTGGGGCCGAGCGGGTATCGCACCGGCTGGGTGACCAGCGCGATCACGATCCAGCCGATCAGCGGCGCGTCCCACCACGACCTCGCGCGGTGCGCGGTGACCGCCAGCACGCCGGTGAGCGCCAGGGCCTCGGCCAGCCCGAACTCCTTCTCCAGCGGGTTGACCAGCGTGAACGTCAGGCACGCGGTGGCAGCCGCGGCAGCCGTCACCCGGTGGGGGCGCAGCCAGGCGAACGCGGGCAGCAGGACGCACGCCAGCGCCGCCCAGCCGGTCCACGGGTGAAGGCCGGGTGAGCGGAACAGGCCGTAGTACCAGTCCACGAACGCGGCGGCGACCAGGGCGGCGATCGCGCCGTACCTCCAGAGCATGGCCATGACCTTATGCATTCGCGCATGCCTCGCAGATCGGCCGAAAGACAGAGGCGGGCCGTGCCGGAGAGGGAGGCCCGGCCACGTCGTTTGCCGTTTTCTGGTTCACGTGAACAACTTCGCTTCCGCCGCGGTCGACCTCGTGAAGGTGTACGGCTCCGGCGACACCGCGGTTCGAGCACTCGACGGGGTGACCCTCGGGTTCCCGCCCGCCGCCTTCAGCGCGATCATGGGGCCGTCCGGGTCCGGCAAGTCGACCCTGATGCACTGCCTGGCCGGGCTGGACACGGCCACGTCCGGCGCGGCACTGCTGGGCGGGAAGGACCTGACCAGGCTTTCGGACAACGCGCTGACCAAAGTGCGGCGGGACCGGATCGGGTTCGTCTTCCAGGCGTTCAACCTGCTGCCCGCGCTGACGGCCGAGCAGAACATCCTGCTGCCGCTGAACCTCGCCGGGCGGACGCCGGACCGCGGCTGGTACCGGAGGCTCGTCGAGGTGCTGGGCTTGGTCTCCAGGCTCAAGCACCGGCCTTCGGAGATGTCCGGCGGGCAGCAGCAGCGCGTGGCGTTGGCGCGCGCGCTGATCACACGGCCGGATGTCGTCTTCGCCGACGAACCCACCGGCAACCTGGATTCGACGTCGTCCGCGGACGTGCTGAACCTGCTGCGACAGGCCGTGCGGGAGTTCGGGCAGACGATCGTGATGGTGACGCACGACGACCGTGCCGCCTCGTACGCCGACAACGTCGTGCGGATGGCTGACGGACGGGTTGTGCAGGCGGTCGCGGCATGAGGAAGTTCCTGCCCGTCCTGTCGATCATGATCGCGGCGTTCTTCGCCTACTCGACCGTGCTCGCGAAGGACATCACCGAACGTGCGTTCGCGGTCAAGGCCGCTCAGCTGGTCGAGGTGTTCGCGTTGCTCGGCGCGTTCGTGACGGTCGCGATGATCGTGGCGGCGCTGGTGTCGACCTCGACGTTCCGGATCGTGTTCGCGCAACGGCTGCGGGAGCTCGCCCTGCTGCGAGCCATCGGTGCTTCCCGTGCGCGCCTGGCGCGAGGACTGGTCGCGGAGGGAGCGATGACCGGACTGCTGGCCTCCATCGCCGGGGTCGCCCTCGCGGTGGGGACCGGGCGGCTCGTGCCGTTGTCCGGACTCGTCGCCCCAGGATTCCCGCTGACTCCCGCGCTGGTCGTGGTCTTCGGATCGTTCGCGCTGACGACGCTGGCCGTGCTGGCGCCCGCGTGGTCCGCGGCCAAGGTCTCGCCGTTGGAGGCCCTGCGGACGTCAGCGGTCCAGGACACCAAGAGCCAGATCGGCGGTGCGCGCTGGGTGCTCGGTGTCCTGATGGCTTCGGGGGCGGGTGTGCTGCTGGTCGACGTCGCGATCGAAGGGCTGGCGACGACGCAACGGCCGGCCGGGATGACCGAGGACCTGTTGCTGCGCACCACGATCAGCGGCACGCTGGCGTTCGGCGCGCTGATCGTCCTCGGTCCCGCGCTGATCTCCCCCGTGCTCCGGCTGATCAGCATTCCGTTGCGGCGCAGCACGATCGGCACGCTGGCGGTGAGCGGAGTCGGCGGGGCACCACGCCGGGCGGCGTCGGTCACCGCGATCGTGGCGCTCGGGGTGAGCCTCGTCATCGCGACGCTCACCGGAGCGAACACGTTGCGGGGCTTGGGGAAGGCCGAGATGGCGGGCGCCTACCCCGCCGACCTGGAGATCACCGGTCCGGTCGACGTGCGGGCCCTGCAGGCGGCGGGACTCACCGAGGTGATCCCCTACCGGCGCACCGAGATCAACATCAACGGGCGGCTCACCATGCAGGCCACCGACCTGGACATGACCAAGCTCCGCGACCTCACGGACTTCAAGGTCGACACCGGCGCTCTCCACGACCTGGGACCGAACAGGATCGTCGTGTCGACCCACGTCGCGAGCAGGCTCGGTCTCACGGCGGGCACGGAGGTCGAGGTCAACGGCAAGAAGATGACGGTCGCGGCAACGGTGTTCGGAAACGTTCCGCTCGGCAGCGCACTGCTGCACGCGTCCGATGTGGAGGGTGAGCCGGTCGGCGCGCTCGCCAACGGCGCGAAGGAACGCGTGCCGGCCGGGTTCGAGGTCGAGTCGCTCACGGATCACCGCCTCGCGCAGGAGAACTGGTTCACCACATTGGTGGCAATCGCGGTGGGACTGCTGTTCCTGACGATGTTGATCTCCGTGGTGGGAGTGGGATCGACCACGGCGTTGTCGGTGCTCGAACGGACCCGGGAGTCCGGGTTGCTGCGCGCGATCGGGTTGACCCGCAAGGAACTCGCACGCCTGGTCACGACCGAGGCTGGCCTGTACGGCGTCGTGGGCGCGTTGCTCGGCCTCGCCATCGGGGTTCCCTACGCGTGGCTCGCGATCATCTCGCTCGGCATCGACTGGCCGCTGCAGGTGCCCGTTTTCCCGATCGGCGTGGTGGTGCTCGTCTTGACCGCGCTCACAGCAGGCGCGGGGTTGCTGCCTGCCCGTCGTGCGGCGCGAGTGAGCCCGGTGGCCGCACTTCACTCGATCCAGTGACGTGTGCCGGATACGAGACCGGGTACCCGCACTGCATTGGGAGGTGATGCAGTCATGGGCTTCGACGAGATGAAGAACAAGGCGAAGGACCTGATCGGCCAGCACGGGGACAAGGTCGACCAGGGGGTCGAGCGTGCCGGGCAGTTCGCCGACGAGAAGACCGGCGGCAAGCACAGTGAGCACATCGACAAGGGTGAGGACAAGCTCAAGGAAGGTCTCCGCAATTTCGGCGAGCAGCAGTGATCGCACGAAACCGGCACCACAGGAAGTGATGCCTCCTCACCGTTGAGACCTGCCGCGAGGCTCACTCGACAACGAACATCCATCGTCCTGACAGCGGCCGGCGTGCTCACCGAGAGTGCGCTGGTCGCTGTCGTTCAGCCGACCAACGCGGACGCAGGTACTCGGCGACGAAGGTTGTTCTCGGAGTTCGAGGTGTCCGGCGCCTGCGGAACCACCACAACGACGGAACCTCCTGGTGGTGGCACCTACCCAGCGTGGGCATCTGGGACTGCTTATGCGGTTGGTTCGCGTGTGAGTTACGTCGGATTGGACTATCAGTGCCTTCAGGCGCACACGTCGATCGCGGGTGGGGAACCGCCGAACGCGGCATCCCTCTGGGAGCGCCGCTGAGTCACTTCCGCGATCCCGGCGGCCCGGTTACCGTCGTTCGCCGGGATCGCGGAGGTGAAGGTGGATCCGAGCGGGGTGACAAGAGCGGCACGGCTGACTGCGTTAGCCGCGTTGTGCCTGGTCACCGTCGTTTTACTGCTTCCGGCGGCCATCAGTGTGAGCACCGGCGGGGCCGTGCCGGGGTTCCTCGGCGAGTTCGGCCGGTGGCTCTGGCCGGCTGTCGGCGTGATGGTGCTGGTCGCGATCGGTCTCGCGATCTGGGAACGTGTGCGCGGTCACGAGACGAGCAACCGCACCGCTGCTCTCGACCGCGTCGAGGCACGGGTGAAGACGTTGCTCGCCTCATCGTTGGCAGCGCAGACGCAGATCAAACTGGGTGTGCTGAAGCAACCGAAGCTCTCCGTGCGCGTCGAGGGCGAGGCAATCTCCTCGCCGGATCTGGAAGCCGTTTACGACCGGCTCGGCCACACCATGGTCCTCGTGGGACCTGTCGGCAGCGGACGGTCCACGTTGCTGCGCGAACTTTGCCTGGCGTTGGTCGAGCGCGCGCGCAACGACCCGCAGGCACCCATTCCCGTCGTCGTGGACTTGGCGACGTGGCGCGCCTACGGCACACGCAAACCGACGGAGTTCACCGCGTGGCTGCTGCGCGAGATGAACCGCCGCTACGGCATCAGCCGCTCAGCGGGCACGATCTGGCTACGCCGTGAACGGGTGGCCGTGCTCATCGACGGCCTTGACGAGGTGCCGCACTTCGACCGTGCGCACTGCGAGTCCGAGCTCGCGCCGTTCGCATCGGTGGTGTGCTCGACCGAGCCGATCGAGAACCTGCCGTCGGTGTACGTCGAGCCGTTGTCGCGTGGGCAGGTGCTCGAGTACATCGCTTCGGTCAGCCCTCGTCTCGACAGCCTGGAATCCGCCCTGACCCCGGAAATCTGGGAGCGGCTGGACTCGCCACTGGCGCTGAACCTGTTGGCACTGACGCACCTCGATCGTCAGGTCGAGACGATCGGCACCGACTTCGTCGGCTCGTTCGTCGTGGAACGGCTTTCCGCGCAACGCGCTGCGGGCCCGACCATCCGTGCGTTGAAGTTCCTAGCGAGGTTGGACAGACCGGACCTCGGTGCACCCGTGCACATGCCTCACCGCCGTGCGTGGCTTCCGCTGCTGCCAACGCGTCCGTTGTGGTTGTTGTTCATCCGCGCCGTGCCGGCCGCATACGCCGGTGGTATGTGTGCCGTGGCGTTTCTGACGGGACTGCAGCTCGGGCTGTGGCCCGCGTTGGTGTTCGTGGTGGCGGCCTCTGCGTTGCTCGTTCTGGTGAACAAGCTGCCGCATGTCTTCCATCCGCCGGGGCGCGCGCACGGCCTGTTGACCGCCGCGCTGGGATTCCTGGCCGGCGTGGTCGCCGGTCTGCTGGTCGGGCTCGTCGGTTTGTGGCTCGGCGGCATCGGGGCGCCGTGGCCCTATGCCGTGGCGTATGTGTTCGTCGTGGTGGCCGTCTTCTTCCTGACGTTGGGCTTCGTGCCGGGTGACGCGCCCGTGCCGTGGTCCGTGCTGATCGCCGCCGCGCCGGGGGTGTCGATGATCTGGACCGGCCCGTACGTGGTGCTGGCCGGGATGGGCATCGGCTTCTCCGCGGGTGTGGCGGGCGGGGTGTTCGCCGCAGCTGTGGGACGTGTGTGGCGCACGGTGCGTCCGGGACAACAGCAACGCATGAGGCTCGGGCGGCCGTGGTGGATTCAGCCGGCTGTCCCGCTTCTCGGCTTGGTCGGCGTGCTCGGCGGGCTGGGGACGCTGGGATCGTGGGGCAGCGCGCTGGGCGTGGCGCTCGGGCTGCTGGTGACGCCGACCGCAGCCCGTGACTACATCTGGCCGTTCGACGCGCTCGCCGAAGTGGCCGCCGAGGGGCTCACCCGGCCGCTGTCGCTGGGCGAGTTGTCGTTCCGCCGCAAGGCTTTGCTGCATCTCGCGCAGGACCGTTTGCTGCTCACCCGTGTCGACGGGGAGTACCGGTTCGCGCACGTGGCACTGCGAGATCACCTCGCCTCGTGTGACCCGACCGCGCTGGTTCGCGCCACCCGTCGTTGAACCTTCCCGATCTGCGGGCCGTACGGCCTGGCAGGAAGGTCGGGTGGTTGTACGTGCGCTGGTCGAAGGGCTGGATAGCGGTTGCCGGGGTGATCACCGCCGTCGCGGCGGTCGGGGGTGCGGCCTTCGCCCTTGCGGGATCTGGAACTCCTGCTTCGCGGTCCGGGGTGGCCGGGAAAGAGGTTTGTGCTGGACAGCCGGTGAGGGTGGTGGATGTTGGTGGAGCGGCCGGGGTCCTGTCGGATTCGTTTCCGGTGGGGACTTCGTTGCGCATCACCAACCTGGCCAACGGACGGGCTGTGACGGCCGCGGTCGCCGAAAGCTCTGCCCGTGCGCTTGCCGGGGATCGCAACGGTGCGGCTGCTGGAGTGCCGACCGGGTGTGCTGCGATCAACACCGCCGCGTTCGAGCTGTTGCGGTCGCCTGGGGCCGGGCGGGGTGGGGAGGAAAGCGTTCTCCGGCGCGTTCGGGTCGAGATCGTGGGGAATGCTCCTGCGCCGGTCCGGGTCTCCACTTCCGCACCTCGGGTTCGAGGGGCCGGGGTGGTGGGGGCGGTGGTTTGTGATGGGGCCGTCGTCGGGTTGTCGGCTGTTGGTGGGGCGCCTGGGGCGTTTTCGTCCTCGTTGCCTGTCGGAACGTTGGTCCGGGTGACCAATTTGGACAACCGGAGGCAAGTCACCGTTCGGGTTGTCGGGGTTGGGACTGGGTGTTTGGTGTTGAACAGTGCGGGGTTTGAGGTTGTGGGGGAAGCTGGGAAGAACTCGATCCCTCGGGCTCAGATCGAGAAGGTGGTGTGAGGGGCGGGTTCGGGTCGCGTGCCGGCGCGGGTGTGGGCTACCAGTCCATCGGCTCGTCCGGCTCTTCTGGTTCTGGCCACTCGTCGTCGTCCGTGCCTGAGCCCCAGGCTGCGCCGCCCTTGGGTGTCGGCTTGGATTTTGGCCTTGGTGCGGGGTCTGGGGTGGGTGCGGCGGCCGTGGTGGGGGCGGCGGCCACCACTTCGAGGATTTGCTCGCCGTACTTCGCCAGTTTGGCCTGACCCACGCCGCTCAGGGCGCCCAGGGCCGCCAGGGTGGTGGGGCGGGAGGCCGCGATGGATTTCAGCGTGGCGTCGTGGAAGATCACGTAGGCAGGGACGCCCTGCTCGCGGGCCTGTTGGGCTCGCCAGTCCCGCAGGGTTTCGAAGAGCGGAGCGGCCTCTGGGGGCAGGTCGATCGTCTGCTTGGCCTTGGTGGACGTCGGGGAGGCGGCCGTCCTCGTGGAGGCGCGCGGCGGGGTCGGGTCCTTGCGCATGAGGACCTGGCGTTTGCGGGACAGGACCTCGGTGCTGGTTTCGGTGAGGACCAGGGTGGAGTATTCGCCTTCCACCGCCAGGAGGCCTTGGGCCAGCAGCTGGCGGACCACGCCTCGCCACTCGCTTTCGTTCAGGTCCTCGCCGATGCCGAAGGTGCTCAGCTGGTCGTGGTCGAACTGGATGACCTTGGCGGTCTTGCGGCCCAGGAGGATGTCGATGGCTTGGCCCGCGCCGAACTTCTGGCCTCGTTCGTTGCGCAGGCGCCAGACCGTGGAGAGGAGTTTCTGGGCCGCCACCGTGCCGTCCCAGGACTCCGGCGGGGTCAGGCAGGTGTCGCAGTTGTTGCAGGGGACGCTGGACTGGCCGAAGTAGTCGAGCAGCATGGTGCGGCGGCACGTGATGGTCTCGCACAGGGCCAGCATCGCGTCCAGGTGGGTCTGGGCGCGGCGGCGGAAGGCCAGGTCGCCTTCTGAGGACTCGATCATCTTGCGTTGCTGGACCACGTCGCTCAGGCCGTAGGCCAGCCAGGCGGTGGACGGCAGGCCGTCGCGGCCAGCCCTGCCCGTTTCCTGGTAGTAGCCCTCGACCGACTTGGGGAGGTCGAGGTGGGCCACGAAGCGGACGTCCGGCTTGTCGATGCCCATGCCGAAGGCGATCGTGGCGACCATGACGAGGCCGTCCTCGCGGAGGAAGCGGGCCTGGTTGCGCTGGCGGGTCTGGGCGTCGAGGCCCGCGTGGTACGGGAGGGCCTGGATGCCGTTGGCCACCAGGAACTCCGCGATCTTCTCCACCGAGGCGCGCGAGAGGCAGTAGACGATGCCCGCGTCGCCGGGGTGCTCGGTGCGCAGGAGGTCGAGGAGCTGCTTCTTCGGCTCCTTCTTCGGAACGATGCGGTACTGGATGTTCGGGCGGTCGAAGCTCGAGACGAACTGGCGGCCCTCGCCCAGGTCGAGGCGCGTGAGGATCTCCTTGCGCGTGACCTCGGTGGCGGTGGCGGTGAGGGCGATGCGCGGGACCTTGGGCCAGCGTTCGTGCAGCTGGGCCAGGGAGAGGTAGTCGGGGCGGAAGTCGTGGCCCCACTGGGAGACGCAGTGCGCCTCGTCGATGGCGAACAGGGAGATCTCGCCCTGGTCGAGCAGGCGGAGGGTGGCCTCGGAGGTGAAGCGTTCCGGGGCCAGGTAGAGCAGGTCGAGCTCGCCGTGGACGAACTCGGCTTCCACCATCCGGCGCTCGTCGTAGGACAGCGACGAGTTCAGGAAGCCCGCGCGCACGCCCAGGGCGCGCAGGGCGTCGACCTGGTCCTGCATCAGGGCGATGAGCGGCGAGATCACCACGCCGGTGCCCGGCCGGACCAGGGCGGGGACCTGGTAGCACAACGACTTGCCGCCGCCCGTCGGCATGAGCACGAGCGCGTCGCCGCCCGCGATCACGTGCTCGACGATGTCGGCCTGGTCGCCGCGGAACTCCGGATACCCGAAGACGCGCTGCAGGACCTGCAGCGCGTCTCCGAGGTCGACACCGTCGGTTGAAGCCATGCCGCCGATGCTAGCGAGCAGCACCGACAGTCCGGGCCGCTAGCCCAACTTGCCCGTCGTACCAGCGGAAACGCTGGTGGCGGTCAGCTGGTCCGCCGACGCCGACGGCACCGAGCCGAGCAGCGGGACGCGCACCGAGGTGCTCGCCAGGTCGACGGTCAGTCTGGGCAGCTGGCTCGGCCGGACGATCGCGCTCGAGTCGGTTCCGCCGATCAGCAGGCCCAGCCGGTGGCCCGCGGGGATGACGTGGTCCGTTGTGGACAGTCGGAACGTCATGCTGTACCTGGTTCCCGGCGTGATCGTGCGCGGGGTGGAGAGCGACGCGTAGTTCGCGAGGTCCGCCCAGCCGCGCGCGATGATCTGCGCGTCGACGTTGCCCGACGTCGCTTCCGTGTCGCGGTAGCAGGCGTCATCGCCCGTGCGGCTCTCGCCCCAGCACGACTCGGTGGTCAGGGTCCGGATGCCCTCGCCGGTCCGCACCCGCGCCGGGCCGTAGTCGACGAGGTACGCCGTCAGGTGCGCGGTCGGCGTCGATGATGACACGCCCACCGTGATCGACGACGTGCCCGCGACGCGCAGGTCCGACGTCAACGGCGCCGTCGAGTAGATCACCCTGCCGGTGTTCGAGCCGGAGAGCCAGGTGGACGGCGTGGCGCTGCCGTTGTCGGTGAACGCCGCCGTGCCGGTGCCAGGTGCCGTGCCGAGGCCCGAAGAAGAAGGACGCAGCACGGTGCTGGCGGTGCCTGCGGGTGGCCACTTCTGGTCGTCCGCCCACTGGTCCGGAGCGCGCTCTGCCGACACCTGCGGTTCGTTCTCGATGCCGTTTGGCACGTTCAGCAGCCAGCGGTCGAACCAGCGGTGCAGCGTCGCGACCCACTCGCCGCGCCGGAAGTCGAACGGGTCGACGTGCGCGGTCTGCGAGAACCAGAGCTTCTTCGGCACGGTCGCGGGCACCGCGTCCCAGAACTGGCCGAACTGCAGCGTCTTCACGTTCAGGTCGTTCTGCCCGTGGATCGCGAAGATGGAGGCCTTCACGCGCGAGGCGTTGCGCACGAAGTCACGTGCCTGCCACATCGCCGTGTAGTCGCCGTTGGCAGGAGAGCCGTTCGTCATCTGCGTGCGCACCGCACCGCATCGCGAGCGGGCGTTGGAGTTCTCGAACTGCGAACCCAGCCCGGTCGGCGAGCTGTAACCGGGGTACGCAACGCCGTCCGAGCGGAACCAGTCGTACCAGGAGCTGATCGCCGCGATCGGCACGATGGTCTTCAACCCGTCGATGCCGGTGGCCGCCACGCCGTTCGCGATCGAGCCGTCCCACGACTTGCCGATCATGCCTACGGCGCCGGTCGACCACGAGGCCGTCTTCGTCGCGGTGCCGGTCAGCGTGGTGTACCCGGTGCGGCGGCCGTTCAGCCAGTCGATCACGGCGGTGCCGGACGCGATCTCCGACTGGCCGCCCACGTCGACGCAGCCGCGCGACCGGTTCGTGCCGAGGAAGTCGACCAGCACGACGGCGTAGCCGCGCGGCACGAAGTAGTTGTCGTAGAAGAGCGGGAACTTCACCGGCACGCCGGCGGAGTCGTAGGTCTTGACCTCGCTCTCGTTCCCGCGGCCCGCGCTCTGGTAGTACGGGCTGGCCTCCATGATCACGGGCACGCGCCCGGTCGTGGACGGCCTGATGATGTCCGCGGTCACCCGGTCTCTGGTGCCGTCGCCGTCCAGGTCGAGGCCGGAGTCGACGTAGACGGTCTCGCGGACCGCGTCGGCCATCGAGTGGATCGGCGCGGACACGCCGCCGGACAGGGAGAACGCCGGTGTCGCCGCTGTGGCAGGGATTGGCGTCAGGGTCAGGGCTCCTGCTAACGCCACTACAACACGAACACGGTTCATGGATATTCACGCTATGGAGTGACGTTGTCACCCGTCAGAGCCGAAAGGATTGATCCTTCGCGGTTGCGTCAACTACGCCCGGTGGCGAATATTCGACCTTCGTGGGCTTCACCTTCGACCCGGCGCGGACGCGCGTCGTCTTCGGCCGCGGTACCGCCGCCTCCGTGCGCGCCGAGGCCGAGCGTCTCGGCGTGACGAGGGTTCTGCTGATCGCCCGGCACGGCGGCGACAGGGTGGCGGCCGAGCTCGGTTCGTTGCTCGCGGCGCGGTTCACCGGCGCGACGATGCACACGCCGGTCGAGGTCACTGAGCGCGCGCTCGCGTTGTTGCACGAACACGGTGCTGATGGCGTGGTGTCGGTCGGCGGCGGATCGAGCACGGGGCTGTCGAAGGCGCTCTCGGTGCGCGCGGGCGTGCCGCAGATCATCATCCCGACCACCTACGCGGGGTCCGAGGTCACGCCGGTGCTCGGGGAGACGGCGTCAGGGCTCAAGAAGACGCGGCGCGACCCGGCGATCCAGCCCGACACGGTGATCTACGACGTCGATCTGACGCTGGACCTGCCGTTGGACGTCACGGTGACAAGCGCGCTCAACGCTCTCGCGCACGCCGTCGCCGCGCGTGGCAACGAAAACCCGTTGATCGACGCCATCGCCACGAAGGCGATCGAGGGCATTTTGCACGCTTTGGGCGGAAATCCCTCCACTGTGGATGCCCGGACGGAGCTGCTGCACTCGGCGTGGCTCGCGGGCACGTGTCTCGCCAGCGTTCCCATGGGGCTGCACCACAAGCTGGCGCACGTTCTAGGCGGTTCGTTCGGTTTGCCGCACGCCGCGACGCACACGGCCCTGCTCAGCCACACGGCGCCCGCGGATCTGGCCAAACGGATACGCGACACGGCCACCAGGTTCGGCGCGGCGACGTCGCTGCGGGAACTGGGCATGGCGGAGTCCGATTTGTCCAGTGCTGCGGAGATTTCCGAACACCCCGACGCACTGCGGGTGCTGACCAACGCCTGGCGCGACGCACCAGGTGACTGATGCGTTGTCATTCTTAAGGCTGATGTTCACACCTCTGAATCAAGACCAATCTCCGATGTGAACCTGAAGATCTGCTGATGAACTTGAGGCGTGCTCAGCCCTCTGGATCTGTCCCTGGTAAACGGGCCGATCCCCACCGCCGCTACGGTCGCTGCCGCCGTCGCCCTGACCTACCTCGCGATCAGGAAGACCCGGACCTGGTGGACCAGGGTGCTTCCGATCGTCGTGCTGGCGTGCGCGGTGGTCGTGTCCGGGCTGACCTACGTGGTCGACCACGTGTGGAAACCCTGGCCGGAGCCGTTGCCGCTGATCCTGACGATCTGGGCGGGAGCCGCGCTGGCGGCGCTGTCGCTAGCGGCCGTACGGCTGCGCACGGGGCGATGGTACGTCCGTGTGCTGAACGTCTTGCTGGCGCTGGGCGTCGCCACGAGCGCGATGGTCGCGACGAACGCGCACTTCGGCCAGTACCCCAACATGCGCTCGGTGCTGGACGTCTTCCGGAACAACCGCGTCGACATCGATGAGGCCGCTCCTCCCCCGTCCACGGTGGTCGAGGTGCCCGCGGGCAAGAAGCTCGCCGACGTCTGGACGAGGCCTGCCGACCTGCCGGACAAGGGCACCGTCACCGAGGCACCGATCCCCGGCGCGTTCCCCGCACGGCCGGCGTGGATCTACCTCCCGCCCGCCTACGCGACGACGCCACGCCCGAAGCTGCCGGTCGTCGTGCTGCTGGCAGGTCAGCCCGGCCACCCGCGCGACTGGTTCGACGGCGGCAGGGTCGCCGACAACCTCGACGCGTTCGCCCGCGCGCACGACGGGCTCGCGCCGATCGTCGTGGTGGCCGACCAGCTCGGCGCACCGACGGCGAACCCGCTGTGCCTGGATTCGAAGCTGGGCCAGTCGGAGACCTACCTGGCCCACGACGTGCCCGCGTGGATCAAGCAACGGCTGACCGTCGACGAGCGCCGCGAGGCGTGGACCATCGCGGGCTTCTCCCAAGGAGGCACGTGCGCGGTGCAGCTCGCCGTGCGCGCGCCGGACGTGTACGGAAACTTCGTCGCCCTCGCTCCTCAACGCGAGCCCACGCTCGGCACGCGGCAGGAGACGGTGAAGGCGGCGTTCGGCGGCGACGAGGCGGCGTTCCTCCGGGTCAACCCGATGGACGTCCTCGCGCGCCAGCGTTTCCCGCAGACCGCGGGCACCATCGTCGCGGGCCGCGACGACGCCACGTACCGCACGGCGGACGCAGAGGTGTTCGAGGCCTGCCGCAAAGCCGGGATGGACGTGCTGTGGAAAGAACTGCCGAACGGACACGACTGGAACATGGCGCGAGAGGGCTTCTTCGGGTCGCTCCCCTGGCTCGCTGGGCGGACAGGGCTGGCCAGATGATCGCCCTGCTCTTTCGCACAGCGCCCCTGACGTGCGTCTTCCTGGTCGTCTTCTGGACCGTCGGGGCACTCACCGGTGCGATCGCCGGCATTGACGACGAGCTGCTCGCGCTGGTCGGGTTCGGCACCGACAGTCCGTTGTGGACCGTCTTCAGCTCGGCCCTGTGGGCCATGGACCTGCTGGGGTACGTGGCCACCACGGTTCTGTTGCTGGTCTTCGGTCCGTTGGCCGAGCGTTCGCTCGGAGGGTTGCGCACGGCGGCGATCTTCCTTTCCTCGCACGTGATCGGCTCGTTCCTGGGGCTCGGGGTGGTGCTGATCGGCCGGGACGTCCACTGGTCCTGGCTCGACTCGCTGGTGGGCGGTGCCGCGGCGGGGCCGTCGATCGGCGGGGTGGGGCTCGCGCTCGCGCTGACGTTCCGGATGCCTCCCCTGTGGAGGCGTCGGGTGCGCCTGCTGACGATCTTGTCGGTGCTGGTGCTTACCCTGTACTCAGGTTGGCTGGAAGATCTGCTCCGGCTGTCCGGTGGCGTGGCCGGGCTGGTGATCGGGGCTGTGTTCCTGAAGAGCAGGGCGGTGCACAGGCCGCGCTCGTTCCAGGAGACGCGGGTGCTGGTGGCGCTGCTGCTCGCGGCGTCGGCGCTCGGGCCGGTGGTGGCGATGATGTCGCCGTACCCCAACGGTCCGCTGGCGTGGTTCACGGATGTCGTGGCGGTCACTCAGCCGTCGCAGGACTACGTCGACGAGGTGTGCGCCTCGGACGCGGTCGAGCAGTGCCGGACGATGCTGATCCAGTTGTCGTACGGCCGGTTCCCCGCACTCGTGATGTCGCTGCTGCCCGCGTTGCTGCTGCTCGTGCTGGCGGAAGGGCTGCGGCGCGGACGGCGGTTCGCGTGGTGGTCGGCGCTGGTGTGCAACGTGGCGTACGCCGCGTTCATCGGGTGGTACGTCGTGGACACGGCGCGGATTCCGGACGCCGGCGCCTTGGAGATGACGTTCTCCTTCGGCATCACGATGCTGGCGCCGCTCGCGATCGCCGTCGTGTTGTTGCTGACGCGCAAGCACTTCGCCGTGCGGCTGCCTCGGCACGCCGTCAGGAAGTTCTGGCGGTTCACGCTCGGCAGCGTGGCGTTGCTGTCGGCGCTGTACGTCTTCGGCGGGTATCTGGTCCGCGACCAGTTCACGCCGGAGCCGGGCTTCGTCGAGCTGCTCGCGGACCTGCCGACGCGGTTCCTGCCGCCGGGGTACCTCGACCTGGTGCCGCTGCAGTACTCCGCGGAGGGGTTCGCCGGCTCGCTGCTGTACGAGTACACCGGCGTGGTGTTCTGGCTGATCGTGCTGGCGGGTCTGCTGATGGCGTCGTGGCAGGCGTGGCCGTCGTCGTGCGAGAAGGAGGCGGAGCACGCCCGTGAGCTGATGCGACGCTACGGCGGTTCGTCGTTGTCGTACATGACGACGTGGCGCGGCAACCAGTACTGGTTCACGCCCGACGGCGAGACGGCCATCGCGTACCGGATCGTGGCGACGATCGCGCTGACGGTCGGCGATCCGATCGGTCCGGCACGGGTCGAGGCCGTGCGCGGGTTCGCGGAGTTCTGCGCCCGCAACGGCTGGACGCCGTGCCTGTACAGCGTGGGAGCGGAGACGAGAGAGGCGGTGGAGGGTCTCGGGTGGTCGGCGGTGCAGGTCGCCGAGGACACCGTGATCGAGCTGGACGAGCTGAGCTTCACCGGCAAGAAGTGGCAGGACATCCGCACGGCGTTCAACAAGGCCGCGAAGGCCGGCATCACCGCCGAGTGGTGCACCTACGCCGACGCGCCGTTCGCGATCACCGACCAGATCCGGTCGATCTCGGCGGAGTGGGTGGCGGACAAGGGTCTGCCGGAGATGGGCTTCACGCTGGGCGGGCTGGAGGAGCTGACCGGCGAGGGTGTCCGCTGCCTGCTGGCGGTCGATGCTGACCGCACGGTGCACGGCATCACGAGCTGGCTGCCGGTGTACCAGAACGGCGAGGTCGTCGGCTACACGCTCGACTTCATGCGCCGCCGCACGCACGGCTTCCGCGGCTCGATGGAGTTCCTGATCGCTTCTGCCGCACAACAACTTCAGACAGAGGGCGCCCGGTTCCTGAGCCTGTCCGGCGCGCCGCTGGCCCGCCTGGATCGCGGTGAGCGACCCAGGGCGCTGCAGCGCGTCCTCGACTTCACCGGGCAGGTGCTCGAGCCGGTGTACGGGTTCCGCTCGCTGTTCGCGTTCAAGGCGAAGTTCCAGCCGTCCTACCGTCCGATGTTCATGGCCTACCCGGACTCGGCGGCACTGCCCCGCATCGCGAACGCGGTCAGCCGCGCCTACCTCCCGCACCTCAACGCACGCCAAGGACTTCGTCTCGCGACCAAGATGATCATCCGTCCCCGTGGACGCGTGACCACGCATGGTCGAACCGGCTAGTCCGAAAGGGTGGTGAGGTGATCCTCGTGGTCACGTCCGCGCGCCACTGAGCGAAGATGCGCCGATGACCGTGCGGGGCAATCTGCCTGCCCAGACCACGACGTTCATCGGCCGACGGGCGGTGCTCGCCGAAACCGGGGCACTGCTCGGCCGGGCCCGGCTGGTCACGCTGGCGGGCACCGGCGGTGTCGGCAAGACGCGTGTTGCCCTGGAGATCGGCCGTGCCGTGGCACGGGCCGAGGTGTTCCAGCACGGGGTCTGGGTCGTGCCGCTCGGGGATCTCGAGGAGCCCGCGTTGCTGGCGCGCGCGGTCGCCGCCGAGCTGCGGATCGTCGACAACTCGCCGGACGCGGGTCTCGGGCGGCTCGTGGAGTCGTTGTACGACAAGCACTTGATGCTCGTCCTCGACAACTGCGAGCACCTGCTGGAGCCGGTGCGGCATCTCGTGCACCACCTGTTGCGGGACTGCGAGGGACTCACAATCCTCACGACCTCGCGCGAGCCGCTCGGCGTCTACGGCGAACACGTGCTGCGGGTGCCGCCGATGGACGACGACGCCGTCGAGTTGTTCCTGGAACGGGCGGCGGCCGACGGCTCGCCCGTCCCAGCACTGGACGGACTGCCGCTCTCGATCGAACTGGCGGCCGCGTGGCCTGCCGAGGTCCGCGAGCAGCTCACGGGCGACGCGACCCTGGAGCAGGTGCTCGAATGGTCGGCGCGCCACTGCACGGACGAGGAACGGCAGCTGTGGGCGGCGCTGTCGGTGTTCCCGGCGGACTTCGACGAAGCCGCGGCCGAGGCGGTGGCCGGCGGGAAGGTGCTGGAACCGTTGTCAGCACTGGTCCGCAAGTCGATCGTGGTGGCGACGACCAGTCCGGCGACCCAGCGCACGCGCTACCGGTTGCTCACCACGGTGGCGCGGTTCGGCGCGCGTCAGCTCACGGACGCCGACGAGCTGTTGCGACGGCACGCGTTGCACTACAGCGCGTTCGTGGACGAGGCGACACGGTCGTGGTTCTCGCCTGACGAGGCGCTGTGGATGGCACGGCTGCGGGAGGAGTGGCCGAACGTCCGCGCCGCGATCTGGCACGCGCTCAAGACCCCGGACCTGGCCGAAGCCGGCGCTGTCATGGCGATGAACGTGCAGCGCACCCGTTTCACGACGTTCACCGGCATGCTCGGCCAGGCACGCGACCTGCTCGCGGCGGCACGTGAGGTGATCACCACACCGCCGCTGCGCACCTCGTTGCTGGCGCATTCCGCGTACCTCGCGCAGGTGCAGGGCGACATGGCGGCGGCACTTCCGTTGATGAACGAGGCCCGCGCGTTGCCCCGACGGCCGGTGACCGACATACACCTGGTGATCGTCGAGGCCACGCATCTCTTCTTCGTGGAGGGCTCACCGGACTGTGTGCCGTTGTACGCGCACGTCGTCGAGTTGTGCCGTCAATACGCATCACCGGGCGATGCGTACATCACCGAGCTGATGCACGCGATGGCGTCGTGCTTCCTGCTGGACGCCGAGGCCGCGGAGAAGGCCACGACCGGTCTGCTCAGGCTGGCGGAGAGCGACTGGTCGCAGGCCTGGGGACGGTGGCACCAGCCCCTCTACGAGCTGCTGCACGGCGACCCTGCCCAGGTGCATCCGCTGGCGGTGGAGTCGTTGCGGATCCAGCTGACGCTCGGCGACACCTGGGGTCCCGCGTTCAACCTGTGGCTGCTCGCCTGCGCGTGCGCCGAACTGGGGGCGTACGACCGTGCGGCACGGCTGCTCGGTGCGCTGCGCACGCAGGAACGGATCTCGCGGATCTCGTTCGCGAACATGAGCCCGTTCCACAAGCTGCTCGAACGCACCGATCGCGCCGTCCGCCGCGCGCTCGGCGACGACTACCCGGTGATCACGACACTGGGCGCCGACCTGCGGTACGAGCAGGCGATGGCGTTCGCGCTCGAACCGGTGCCGGACTCCGAGCGACGCCCGGCCAAGCCCGCGTTGCCCGGCGGGCTGACCAGGCAGGAGTTCACGATCGCCGGCCTGGTCGCGGAGGGTCTCACGTCGAAGCAGATCGGCGCGCGCCTGTTCATCTCACCGCGCACGGCGGACCGGCACGTGGTCAACATCCGCGTGAAGCTGGGGCTGCCGAACCGGATGTCGCTCGCCGCCTGGCACCGCTCGGCCACCGGCACCTGACCGGTCAGCGGGCGTCCGCGGCCGTCTTCACGCCGAACGCGATGAGGGCGGAGGCGGAGAGGCGGTCGAGCAGATTTCGCTGGCGCAGCAGGAAAGCGCGGGCGCGACCGGCGGCGGTGATGAGGATCGGGAACCACAACAGGCCGATGCCCAGGTGGATCGCCACCAGGACCCCGCCCCACGCCGGCTGCCCGACCGGGAGGAACTGCGGCAGCAACGAGATGTAGAAGACGCCCGGCTTGGGGTTGAGCAGGTTCGTGAGAAGCCCGACCCGGACGGCCGCGCGCACGGACGGCACCGGGGCGGGTTCGTCGAGCTCGGCCGGGCGGCGGGAGTTCCACAACGCCTTCACGCCCAGGTAGATCAGGTAGGCGGCACCGAGCCAGCGGACGATGTTGTAGGCCAGTTCGGAGGCCTGCAGGAGCGCGGTCAGGCCGACCAGGCCCGCGGTTGCCCACACCAGGCAGCCCAGCGTGCTGCCGACCACGACGCCCATGGCGGCACGGCGGCCCACCAGCAGGGCCGTCCGCAGCACCAGCAGCGTTTCCAGGCCCGGGGTGACGACGGTGAGCAGCGCGACGAACGTGAAGCTCAGGAGCGCGGTGGTCGACATGACGTCATGAGAACACGCCGAAGCCGCGTCGCCGGAAGAATTAACGCGGCGGACACGATCACACCGGCTTGGTGTAGCGGTGGGCAGGCACCGGGATGGGACCGTCCGGATGGGGTGCCTGGTGGTCGAACAGGCCCTCGTCGGTCCAGCCCTGGCGTTCGTAGAACCGCCGGGCGCGCGTGTTCCCCGCCACCACCGCCAGCCACGCGACGGCGTGCCCACCAGCGGCGACGTCCTGTTCGGCGGCCCGCAGAAGCGCGGACGCGACACCGGATCCGCGGTGGGAGGCGGAGACGTAGACCTGCTCGACCTCGTCTCCGACGACCATCACGAACCCGGCCACCTCACCGTTCACGGTCGCGACGGTGGTGTGCCGGACGTGCTCCAACGCCCGTGGCTCGAACGACTCCTCCGGCCGCGCGTCGACGAGCTGCTGCGGCACGTTGCCGAGGTGCGCGTCGCACCAGCCGGAATACCAGATCCCGGCGATCGCCGGAGCGTCCGCCGGGGTCGCGCGCCGCAGCTCCACCATCACCGGTACCAGGCCCTGACGCCCATCCGGCCGGTGCTGCCGAGGTCGATGTGGATGTCCCTCTGCGGGGAAACCGGCAGCAACGACTGCACCGCACCGCCCGGCGCGGCCGCGATGTCGACGTGGCTGCCCACCTGCGGCGGCTCGTCCGACGTGTAGGTGTTGCGCCACATGAACGCGCTCTTCGCGCTCTCCCCCGGCTGCACCACGATCGGCTGCGGCGCGTCGTCGAACCCGCCGACGACGGCGATGCCGCCCGAGCCGTTGATGATCTCGACGGCCAGCGGCTGCCAGTGCTCGTCGAGCAGCTTGACCTGCGGGTAGCCGTTCAGCTCGACCGGTTGCGTGCCGCAGTTGACCACCTCGACGGACATCACGCGCAGGCCCATCGCCGCGTCGGTGTAGCCCGAAATGAACCGCAGCCCCGTGGCACACGACGGCTCGCCCGACGTCGGCGTGGCCAGCGAGACCGGCTGTGCTCCGGCCGGTTCCGGCAACGGCCGCACGTCAGGACGCGCGCCGCACCCGGCCAGACCGGCGAGCGCGGCCAGCACCACGAGAATCCTGCCCCCAGTTCTCATGCGATCGATCATGCCACAGGCGCGGATTCCCGCCTCTGGGAATGAACGAGATGTCCGGTCCGGCGGCAGGCACAACCTCGACCAAACTTGAGACTGGCGAGCCGATCACGAGCGGGAAAGCCAAGTACGGCGAACGCGTTGTGTCACGCGCACCGGTGCGGCCGATGCCGTGCGCAGGCCAAGTTGATTCACGCACAACGCCCCCTTGCCGGCCGAGGCTGACAAGGGGGCGCTCCCTGCGACGGGTTGAGCCGTGCAGACAACCCGAAGAACGGAACGGATCAGACGCGTTCCCACAGCGCCGGGACGTTCGGCGGTTCCCAGCCGGTCAGCGAGGTGTGCGCCTGACGGCAGCGGTAGGTCGCTCCGCCGTACGTCACCTGCGCGCCCGTGGCGTAGTAGGTGTTGGGCGCCCAGGCACTGCCACCTGGGTTGGACGTAGTAGTTGTGGTTGTAGTGGTTGTGGTCGAAGTAGTCGTCGTCGGCGGAGTGCCACCACCACGTGGGAGGTCTCCGGCGATGACGTAACTGGTGCCGCCGAAGGTGAACGTGAAGTTCGATGGCGAGGCGATCGGCATGTAGTAGTTCAGCCGGAGATCGACCGACGCGTTCGGCGCGATGGTCTGCCAGCTCGGCAACGTCACGACGACGTGCTGGAAGTCGCCGCGCAGGCCACCGGCGTTGGAGCCGCTGTGGCCTCTCGTCGCGACGGAGAGCCCGAAGCCGGACTGGTCGGTCATGCTGCCCGGCGCGCTGGTGCCGTAGTCGAACTCGATGCGCGTGCCACCGGGGATCGTCGTGGTGGAGCCGTTGGTGATGCGCATCGTCGGGTTGATCGGGTAGTTGTTGTCGCCCAACGCGAACCCGCTCACGCTCACGCTGACGTTCAGAACGGTGGACGGCATCGTGCGACCAGCCTTCGACGCGCCGTAAGGTGCCGCGCCTCGCAAACCGTCATTGATCTTCGACAGCAGCGTGTCGCCGATGTAATACTGGCTCTTGGCGCTGTCGTAGGCGTAGTCACCCGCCAGCTCCCAGATCATGATGCCGCCGATGCCCTTGCTCGCCACGTAGCTCGCCTTGGCCGCGATCGACACATCGTCCTCAGTGGACAGGAACACGCCCTTGGAGCTGTTCCACAGCCACGGTGTCACCATCGTGCTGTTGTAGTTGCGGGTGTAGGTTCCGGTGAGCCGGTCGTCCGGGTCGTTGACCGGGTCGAGGCCGTACTTGGTGAGGTAGTCCGGTGTGATGCCGTTCTGCAGGTTCATGGCGTGCCACATGGGGTTCACGCCCGACGGCACCTCCATGCCGTTCAGCTCGTCGTGCCACAGGTTGTCGATCCCGATCGCACCGTTTCCACAAGGGACGGTCGAGCCGACGGACGAGCCGGTGCCGGGCGGGCACTTCGCCTGGTCCGGCAGGGCCGCGCGGCCCCACAACCCGTTCGTGCCACCGGTGACGCCTCGCCAGCCGCGGGTGTAGAAGCCGACGCCGATGTTGATGCGGCCGGGCGGCATCGCGCCGCGGAAGTAGTGGTAGGCCCAGTCGGTGTTGAGGTAGCCCTGCCCGTCGTACTGCGGTGTCGTGTACACCTGCCAGTGCGCCAGCTCGGCGTCCTGGCCGTTGTCGTACAACGCGGCGTTCGGGCCCACGAAGTGGTTCCACGCGCCGTGCAGGTCGTAGCTCATGATGTTCACGTAGTCGAGGTATCGCGTGACGCCGTAGACCTCCTGGCCGCGCAACAACCATCCGGACGCCGGAACCGCTGCCGTGAGCAGGTAGTGCCTGCCGTCGGCGGCACCGGCCCGGTCGAGCTTGTCGCGCAACGTCCGCATCAGGTTCTCGTAGCCGGTCCACAACGTGCCGCGGTTGGCGTTGGAGATCCAGAAGTCGTCGGGGTTTCCGGCGTAGTTGTTCGAGGTCGCGTACTCGTAGTCGATGTCCGCGCCGTTGAACCCGTACTGCCGCAGGAAGGCCACGACCGAGTCGGCGAACGTGTCGATCGACGCCTGCGACTGGGCGAGCTTGTAGAACCCACCAGTGGCGGTGCGCGACCCGTCCGGGTTGAGGATCCCGCCCGACTCGGCCCAGCCACCGATCGAGATCAGCGTCTTCACGGCCGGGTTCTGCTTCTTGTACTTGGTCAGCAGGTTGAAGTGTCCCTTGTAGGACAACGACGGATCCATCTCCGCACCCGGCACCCCCGGCCACTCCATGCCGGTCGACGCGTTGTTCGCGCCCGCGGGCCCGACGGAGATCCGATTGTCCGTACCGATGTGCGCGAACGCGTAGTTGAGGTGCGTGACCTTGCTCCACGGGATGTTGCTCGCGAGGTACGCGGGCGCGCCGTTCTTCCCCGTGCGCCAGCTGGTGAAGTACCCGATCACCCGGCGGGAGTGACCGGCCCCCAGCAGTTCACGGCCGGCGGTGTCGTAGGCGGTGCAGTACGGGGTGTCGACGCCGGGCGTGCGGTAGAGGCCGTCCGGGCGGCAGTCCTCGTGCCCGGCGGCCTGCGACGGTGCCGGATCGACGAGCGCGACGAGGCCCGCGATGGTCACGAGGGCCGCCAGCAGGGGGAGGATCTTTCCGGAGAATCTGCGCATGCCGAACCTCCTGCAGGGAGGCGGCCTGTGGCATCAAGCATGGAACCGGGACACGTCCCGGTCAATACGAGGTATAGACCAATCAAGCTTATAGTTGACATCGACTAGTCAGAGTCGGATAGTTGACTTCAACCAAGGAGGTCGAGTTGCGCCGCAAGGTGTCGAACCCGCTGGCCCTGGCCGTGCTGGCCCACCTCGTGCTGGGTCCGCAGCACCCGTACGAACTGGGCAAACAGCTCAAGGAGACGGGCAAGGACCGCAACATCAAGTTCAACCGCGGCTCGCTCTACATGGTCGTCGAGCAGCTGCGGAAGGCCGGATTCGTCGCCGAGCAGGAGACCGTCAAGGACACCCAGCGGCCCGAACGCACGATCTACGCGCTGACCGACGAAGGCCGTGCCGAGCTGTACGACTGGATGCGCGAGCTCGTCCGCGACCCGGTGCACGAGTACCCGCAGTTCGGCGTGGCGCTGTCGTTGATCTCGGTGCTGGATCCGGCGGAGGCCGTGGAGTTGCTCCGCGCCCGCTCCGCAGCACTCGCGAAGGACATCGAGAACACGCGCGCGATGGTCGGTCAGGCGACCGGCGACGGGGTCGAGTGGATCTTCCTCGTCGAGGAGGAGTACCGGATCTCGTTGCTGGAGGCCGAACTCCGGCTGGTCGAGAAGCTCACGGGGGAACTGGCGAAAACCGAGTACCAGGACAAGTGGCACGAGATCTTCGGGAGGGAACGATGAAGGCGTTGGTCATCGGGGGCGGGATCGCGGGACCTGCGACGGCACTCGCTCTGCGCAAGGCGGGCATCGACTCGGTCGTGTTCGAGGCGTACGACGGCACCGCGGACGACGTCGGCGGGGTCCTCAGCGTGGCGCCCAACGGCCTGGCGGCGTTGCGGATCGTCGGGTTGGACTCCGATTTCGGCGAGCCGGTTCGCCGCATGGTCATGGCGGACAACAGAGGCCGTGTGCTCGGCAGCGTCGAGGGTGAGCCAAGCCGGGTGGTGTGGCGGGCCGATCTGTACCGCCGCCTGCGTGATCTCGCGACGGCACAACAGATCAAGGTCGAGCACGGCAAGCGCCTGGTGGACGTGCAGACCCGCGAGGACGGTGTCGTCGCGACGTTTTCCGACGGCAGCACCGAATCGGGCGATCTGCTGGTGGGTGCCGACGGCATCCGCTCGACGGTCCGCACGATCATCGACCCGGCCGCGCCCGGCCCCGAGTACGTCGGCCTGCTGGGATTCGGTTCGCACGCCGTGAACAGCGGCGTGCGGTGCGATCCGGAGACGATGTACTTCGTCTTCGGCAGCTCGTTCCTCGGCTACTGGGCCCAGCCGGACGGCACCATCGCCTGGTTCAACAACCTCGCCGTCGCGGAACCGATGACGGCTGCCGAGATCGCCGCCGTCCCGAGCAGCACCTGGATGGCACGGCTGCGCGAGGCCTACGGGGACGACATGCCGGCGAAACAACTGCTGGCGCACAGCGAAACGGTGATCGGCGGCCTGCCGCTGGAGATCATGCCGAGCGTCCCGCGCTGGCACCGCGACCGCATGGTGCTCGTCGGCGACTCGGCCCACGCGCCCAGCGCCAGCTCCGGCCAGGGCGCCTCACTCGCGGCTGAGTCCGCCGTGCAACTGGCCAGGTGCCTGCGCGACATCCGGGACGTCCCAACGGCTTTCGCCACCTACGAGCGCCTGCGCCGCCCACGGGTGGAAGCGATCGCGGCCCGCGCGGCCCGCACCAACAGCAACAAGCGCGGCATCGGCCCAATCACCCGGCTGCTGATGCCGTTGGTGATGAAGACGGTGGGGCAGCGGGCGTTCACGAGGGACCAGAACTACCGCATCGACTGGGACGCTCAGGTCAGCCGGTAGCCGTGCGCGGGCCGGTTCGCCATGCCGTACCTCGGTTGGACCTCGGCCTTGCCGATCGTCACGAGGTGCTCCAGGTAACGGCGCGCACTCACGCGCGACAACCCGGCCCGTTCGCCGACCTCCTGCGCCGAGAGGTCGTTCTCGCTGTCCCGCAACGCATCCGTGACGAGGCGCAGCGTCACCGCCGACAGCCCCTTGGGCATCGACGGCGTGCGCGGGCGGTTGTGCAGCAGCTGGTCGACCTCGTCCTGGTCCAGCACCTGCCCGAGCCGCTGCACCTCGATGCGCTGGGCGAGGTACTCCCGCATCCGGTCGAGGAAGGCCGTGCGGGTGAACGGTTTCACGAGGTAGTTGTCCACTCCCCTGGACATGGCCTGCCGCACGGTTTCCCGTTCCCGCGCGGCCGTGACCGCGATGACGTCGACCGGCGGGCCGCTGCGAGCGCGCAACCGGGCGAGCACCTCCAGTCCCGACATGTCCGGGAGGTGGATGTCGAGCAGCACGAGATCGGGCCGCAACGCCTCCACCGCCCGCAACGCCTCGCCGCCGCGGTGCGCCTCCCCGACGACCTCGAACTCGGGCAGGGCCTCCAGGAAGCCGCGGTGGATCGCCGCCACGGCGAAGTCGTCGTCGACGACCAGGGTCCGCACGCTCATCGGTTCCCCGTTTCCGGCAGCCACACGTCGAACGACGCGCCGCCGAGCTCCGAGTCGGTGATCGCCACCCGGCCGCTGCGCCGGGTGACCACCCTCGACACCAATGCGAGTCCTATCCCCCGGTCGGCGTCCTTGGAACTGACGCCCAGGTCGAAGATCCGGCCGCGTTGCGACTCCGCCACTCCCGGCCCGTCGTCGTCCACGACCATCCGCACGCCTCGATCGGACGAGCGGACCAGCACGCGCACGATGCCACCGGTCTCCACGGCGTCCACCGCGTTGTCCACGAGGTTGCCCAGCACGGTCAGCGCGTCGTCGCCCGCGCGGATGTCGACCGCGCTCTCCGGATCCAGCCGCAGCTCCACACCGCGCTCGTGCGCGGTCGAGGACTTCGCGAGCAGCAAGGCCGCCAGCGCCGGGTCCGCGTTCGCGCCGTCGATGATGTCCGCGGTGATCGAACCCGCTCCGCCGACGCGTTCGATGTAGGCGACGGCGTCGGCCGGCCGGTCCAGCTCCAGCAACCCGCCGATGACGTGCAGGTGGTTCGAGAACTCGTGGGCCTGCGCGCGCAACACCTCGGTGACGGTGCGCTGGCCGTCCAGCTCGCGCAACGCGTCGTGCAGTTCGGTGCGGTCGCGCAACGTCAGCACGACACCGACGGCACGGCCGTGTGTCTTCGCCGTCATCCTGTTCGCGACCAGGACCCGTTCTCCCGCAAGGACGAGCCGGTCCGCCACGTCGTCGTCGCCGCGCGCCAGGCCCAGCAGTCCGTCGTCGAGAACCTCCGCCGCCGGCTGTCCGCTCGGATCGCCGGTCAACCCCAGCAGGCGCATCGCCTCGTCGTTGACCAGCGCCAGCTTCTCCTGATCGTCAACGGCGACCACGCCTTCGCGGATGCCGTGCAGCATGGCGTCCCTGGTTTCCAGCAGCTGCGCGATCTCGGCGGGTTCGAGCCGGAACGTGCGGCGCCGGACCAGTTGCGTGATCAGGGCCGCCCCGAGCACCCCGACCAGCGCGGCGGCGGCCAGCCAGCCGATCAGCTCCGGCAGGTCCTCCGCCAGGTCGTCGGACAGCTGGCTCTCCAGGATGCCCACCGAGGCCATGCCGATGATCCGCCCGTCGGCCGCCCGCACCGGCACCTTCGCCCGCAACGACGTGCCGAGCGTGCCGGTCTCGGTGCCGACGAACACCTCGCCGGACAGCGCGGCGGTCGGGTCGGTCGAGACGCGCTCGCCGATGCGGCTGGGATCGGGGTGCGCGTACCGGACGCCGTTGCGGTCGGTGACGACGACGTACGTCACCTGTGACGCCTTGCGGATGAGTTCCGCCAACGGCTGGATGATCGCGGCCGGGTCCGGCGAGTCGAAGGCCTGCACGACCGTGGGCAGCTGGGCCACGCTCTCCGCGACCGACAGCATCCGGTCCTTGTACGCCTCGCGGATCCGATCGCTCTGCAACTTGGCCGCGAGCAGCCCGGCGGCACAGGTCGTCATCAGCACGATGACCACCTGCAACACCAGCAGCGACACGCCCAGCGAGACGGACCGGCGAAACATGGAGTGCATTCTTGCTCAATCCCTGTGAAACAGGTCACGAACAAAACGACCAATACGTCTTTTACGACCGATGCTCGGCTTCTCACCGCGCCGCTACCTACCGTTCCCGCCCAACACCGGCAACGAAGCTGAGGAGTGGGCTCGATGAGTGCAGGCTGGAGACGTGCGGCAGCGGTCGCCGCGGTCGGACTGGTGCTCGCGGGATGCGGTCAGGCGGCGAAGAGCTCCGGCGGTGGTGACACCATCGGCAAGCTGGAGATCATGGCTCCTGCCGACCCCGGCGGCGGCTGGGACCAGACCGCGCGCGCCATGCAGGCGGCGGTGTCCGGAGCGAAGCTGGCCGGATCCGTCCAGGTCAGCAACGTCGGCGGCGCGGGAGGCACGGTCGGCCTGCAGAAGCTGTCCAACGAGAAGTCCGACTCGTACCTGATGATCACCGGCCTGGTCATGGTCGGCGCGGTCGAGACGAACTCCTCGAAGGCACGGCTGGAGGAGACGACGCCCATCGCCCGGCTGACCGCCGAGGACGAGGTGCTCGTCGTGCCGGCGGACTCGCCGTACAAGACGACGGAAGAACTCCTGGCCGCCGTGCAGGAGAAGGGCAAGGGCGTGTCGATCACCGGCGGCTCGGCCGGCGGCACCGACCACATCCTCGCCGGGATGTTGCTGAAGGCGAAGGACATCGACCCGGCCAAGCTGAACTACGTGCCGTACTCGGGCGGTGGCGAGTCGCTGGCCGCGTTGCTGGGCAAGAAGGTCGACGCAGGCATCTCCGGCATCGGCGAGTACCGCGAGCAGATCAAGGCGGGCAAGCTGCGCGCGCTCGGCACGTCCGGGCCCAACCAGGACCAGACGCTGAAGGTGCCGACCTTCAAGGAGCAGAACCTCGGTGTCGAGCTCACGAACTGGCGCGGGGTCGTGGCACCGGGCGGGATCTCGCCGGAGGCCAAGAACCGGCTCACCAAGCTCGTGACCGACATGCACGCGAGCGAGCAGTGGAAGGCCGAGCTCACGAAGAAGGGCTGGACCGACACGTTCCTGACCGGCAGCGAGTTCTCCACGTTCCTCAACAAGGAGATCGGCCGCATCCGTCCCGCGCTGCAGAACATCGGGCTCGTGAAGTGATCTCGGGAAAAACCTCCGAGAAGGTCGAAGAGTACGCGTTCGGCGGTCTGGTCGCGGCGATCGGGATCTTCACCCTCGTCGACGCGACCACGATCGCCGCGCGTGCGGACAACGCGGTCGGGCCGCGTGCTTTTCCTTACGCCGTAGGGGCTCTGCTCGTCGTGACGGGGGTGGCGGCGATCGTCGCCACCGCCCGCGGCAGGCTCGGCCAGGCGGAGGAGGGCGAGGACGTCGACTCCGGCGTCCGCACCGACTGGGTCACCGTGGGCAAGCTGGTGGCCGTGCTGGTGGCACACCTGGTGCTGATCGGCCTGGTCGGCTGGCCGGTCGCGGCGGCCGTGCTGTTCTTCGGGGCGGCGTGGACGCTCGGCGCGGTGTGGTGGCGTGCGCTGCCGATCGCGGTGGTGCTGGCGCTGGTCGTGCAGGTGGTGTTCGCGTGGGGTCTGGGCCTGTCGCTGCCCGCCGGGATCTTCGAAGGGGTGCCGTTCCTCGATGGATAGCATCACCGCTCTGCTGGAGGGTTTCGCCACCGCCGCGCAGCCCGCCTACCTGCTGTACGCGCTGCTGGGCGTCACGCTCGGCACGGCCGTCGGCGTGCTGCCGGGCATCGGACCGGCGATGACGGTGGCGTTGCTGCTGCCGTTGACGTACTCGCTCGATCCCACGGCGGCGCTGATCATCTTCGCGGGCATCTACTACGGCGGCATGTACGGCGGGTCGACGACGTCGATCCTGCTGAACACGCCGGGTGAGTCGGCGTCGATCGTGACAGCCTTGGAAGGCAACAAGATGGCGCGCGCCGGACGAGGCGCGGCGGCACTCGCGACGGCGGCGATCGGGTCGTTCGTGGCGGGCACGATCGCCACCGTGTTGCTGACGCTGCTGGCGCCGGCGATCGCCGACATCGCCGTGACCCTGGGTCCTGCCGACTACGTGGCGCTGATGGTGGTCGCGTTCACGACCGTCGCGGCACTGCTCGGGTCGTCGCCCGTGCGCGGCTTGGCCTCGTTGGGCCTCGGGCTCTTCATCGGCCTGATCGGCACGGACACCCTGTCGGGACAGCAGCGGTTCACGCTCGGGGTCTCCACGCTGGCCGACGGCATCGACGTGGTCGTGGTGGCGGTCGGTGTGTTCGCGGTCGGCGAGGCGCTGTACGTGGCGTCACGGCTGCGGCACGGGCCGATCGAGGTGATCCCCGTCGGTGGCAGGTGGATGACCCGCTCGTTCTGGGCGCGCTCTTGGAAACCGTGGCTGCGCGGCACGTTCATCGGGTTCCCGATCGGCACCGTGCCGGCCGGTGGCGCGGACGTGTCGACGTTCCTGTCCTACGCGGCCGAGAAGAAGCTGTCGAAGCGGCCGGAGGAGTTCGGGCACGGGGCCATCGAGGGCGTGGCGGGTCCTGAGGCGGCCAACAACGCTGCCGCGGCAGGCGTTCTGGTGCCGTTGCTGACGCTGGGCCTGCCGACGTCGGCGACCGCCGCGGTGATCGTGGCGGCGTTCCAGAGCTACGGCATCCAGCCGGGACCGTTGCTGTTCACCAACAACTCGGCGATGGTGTGGGCGCTGATCGCGTCGCTCTACATCGGCAACGTGATGCTGCTCGTGCTGAACCTGCCGCTGGTGAAGATGTGGGTGAAGGTGCTGCAGATTCCGCGGCCGTACCTGTACGCGGGCATCCTGCTGTTCGCGGCGCTGGGCACCTACGCCGTGAACTTCGTCGTGGACGACCTGATCGTGTTGCTGGTGATCGGTGTGGCCGGGTTCTTCATGCGGCGGCACGGTTATCCGGTCGCGCCGCTCGTGGTCGGGCTGATTCTCGGGCCGATGGCGGAGGAACAGGTCCGGCGCACGCTGCAGATCAGCGAAGGCTCGCTCAGCGCGTTGGTGACGAGCCCGTTCGCGGCGGTCGCCTACGGCGTGCTCGTCGTGTTGCTGGCGGTGGCGGTCGTGGTTCGGTTGCGCCAGAAGAAGGTCGAGTCATTGGTGTAGATCAGATCAAGTGAATTAATCTCTGGAACACCGTGGAAATGGTTACCAGGCACCGAGGCCTGCCCTAAGGTCTCGGCGGTGAAATTCGGAGTGCTCGGCCCGTTGACCGTGACCACCAGCGACGGTGTGCCCATCACGGTCGGCGGTGCCAGGCTACGCACCCTCCTCGCGGTTCTGCTCTTCCACGCCGGAAACCCGATCTCGGTCGGCCGCCTGGTCGACACGGTGTGGGACGGCGCACCGCCGAAATCGCATCTGTCCAATTTGCACACTTACATCTCCCGGCTGCGGGACCGGCTCGACGGCGTGCGAATCGACCATTTCGACGGCCAGTTCTGCCTGTACCTGCCCCCGGACGCGCTGGACCTGCTGCGGTTCCGCCGTGAAGCGGAGGCAGGCAGGCTGGCCGTCCGCGGCGGCGATCCGGCCGCGGCGGCCGAGCACTTCCGCGCCGCGCTGGCGCAGTGGCGGGACCGGCCGTTGCCCGACCTCAGCGTGCCGGGGCTGGAAGCGGAGATCACCGAGCTGGAGGCGACCAGGCTGAACCTCGTCGAGGAGTGCTTCGCCGCCGAGCTCGCGACCGGGCGTGGTGGTGAGCTGGTCGGCGAACTGCAGGCGGCGGTCGCCGAACATCCGACCAGGGAACGGTTGTGCGGCCAGCTGATGACCGCGCTGTGCGAGGCGGGCAGGCAGGCCGACGCGCTCGCGGTCTACCGGACGGCACGAGCCACCCTGGTCGACGCGCTCGGCGTCGAGCCGGGCCCCGAACTGCGGCAGCTGCACGAGAAGATCCTGCGCGGTGAGCCACCACGCCTCTCGGCGGCGCTGCGCACCGGGTTCCCGATCTGCCAGCTGCCGCCGGACGTCGCCGACTTCTCCGGCCGGGCACCGATGCTCGACGAACTCACGAACGTCTTGCGCGCCAGCACTTCCACCGTTCCCGTCGTCGTGCTGACCGGCAAGCCGGGCGTGGGGAAGACCGCTCTCGCCATGCGCGTCGCCCACCAGCTGCGCAGCGAGTTCCCCGACGGGCAGTTGTTCACCCGTCTCACCGGCGCCACGCGCGAACCCAAGCAGGCGCACGACACGCTCGCCGGGCTGCTGCGCGCGACCGGGGCGTCCGGGGCGTCGATCCCCGACGACCCGGAGGAACGCGCCGCGCTGTTCCGCGCCCGGCTGGCCGACCGCCGGGTGCTCGTCGTGCTCGACGACGCCGCGAGCCCGCACCAGGTGCGGCCGCTGCTGCCCGGCACGCCCGGCTGCGCGGTCCTGGTGAGCAGCCGGACCAGGCTGAGCGGCCTGGCCGGGGTGCAGCGGTTTGCGGTGCTGCCGTTCACCGACGACGAAGCGCGGCACTTCCTGGAACGGGTGGCCGGGCCCGCGCGCGTCGGCGCGGAACCGGTCGCGGCGAGCCGGGTGGCGGCGATGTGCGGCAACCTGCCCCTGGCGTTGCGGATCGCGGCCACCCGGCTCGCCACCAGGCCGCAGCTCAGCCTGCGGTACCTGGCCAGGCGGCTGGGCGACGAACGGCACCGGCTGGACGAGCTCGCGATCAGCGACCTGCAGGTCAGGGCGAGCCTGGCGGTAAGCTACGACGCGCTGACCCCGTTGGGGCGCAAGGCGTTCCGCCGGATGAGCCTGCTGGGCCCGCACAGCGTGCCCGGCTGGGTGGTCGCAGTCCTGCTGGACGCCGCGGACGCGGACGGCGTGCTCGAGGAGCTCGTGGAAGCCAGCCTGCTCGACCCGGCCGGCTCCGACGCGGCCGGGGAGCCCCGCTACCGCATGCACGACCTGCTGCGCGTGTTCGGCGCCGAGCGCGCCGAGACCGAGGACACCGAGTCCGACCGGCTGGGCGCCTGCCGCCGCGTGGTCGACGCCGCGCTGGCGTTCGCCGACGCGGCTGCCAGGCGGATGCCGCGGACGTTCACGCTGTCCAGGCTGAACGACGTCGTCGCCGCACCGGCGGTTGGGGTGCACGACCTGATCGACGACCCGGTCGCGTGGTTCACCGCCGAGCAGTCGAACCTGATCCACCTCGTGCGGATGGCCTGCGCCCGCGGCTGGCACCGCGAGGCCGCGCTGCTCGCCGAACGCCTCGACGTGAAGCTGTGGAGCAGGAGCGAGTGGGCGGAAATGCGCACGCTGCACGAAGTCCTGCGCGGCTCCGACGAGCGCACGGCTGCCAGGGCCGAGTTCGTGCTCACCCTGATCGACGCGCATCGCGGCCACCACGACCAGGTCGCCGTCCGGTTCGAGCGGTGCTGCAAGGAGTTCGAACGGCTGGGTGACCTGCACGCGCTGGCCTGCGCGTTGAGCAACTACGCCCACTTCCTCGCGCTGACGGGAGAAGCTGAACGGTCACTGCCCGACGCCGAGCGCGCGATCGAGCTGTTCCGCGCCGAGGGTGACGGTTTCGGCGAAGCCGCCGCCCGCCGGTCGGCCTCGATCACGCTGGGCAGGCTCGGCCGGCTGACCGAAGCGCTGGCACACAGTGAGCGGGCACTGGCGCTGGCACGCGAGCTGAACGAGGACCGGCAGATCGCGCTCGCACTGAGCGAGGTGGCCTGGGTCCGGCTGCTGACCGGTGAGCTCTCCGGCGCCCGCACCGCGGGAACGGACGCGGTGACGCTCTTCCGCGCCCTCGGCGAACGGTCCGCGCTGGCCAACACGTTGTACGACCTCGGGTTGGTCGAAGCCAGGCTCGGGCACCGCGACGGCGCCGTGCGGTGCTTCGAGGAGAGCGGGCAGCTCGCCAGCGACATCGACGAGCGGCCACTGGTGGCGGCGACCGCCCGCGGCCTCGCCGCCGCCCGGATCGGCACCCAGGAGGCGGTTTCCGCGTTGCGGGACAGCCTCGAGGTGTTCCGGGAGCTGGCCGTCGACTCGGAGCAGACCATCACGTTGCACCTCCTCGCCGACGCGCTCGACGCCACCGGTTCTTGCGGTGCCGGCGCACGCGCCGAGGCCGACCGGTTGGCTGACCGGCCGGACCTCGTCACGAGCGTCAAGCTGGGCGCACTGCTCGCACTGTCCACTGAGGACTGAGCGTCAGACTCCGGTGCAGACCACCGACGCGAACGGACCCTTGTCCGTCTTCGTCGACACGACCTGGCCGTCGACGGTGATCTTGCACGTCACCGTGCCACCGTCCTCGCCCGCGGTCACGGTGAGCATGCCGCCCTTGACCAGACCCTTGTTCTCGGTCTCCTTCGACCACGGCAGCGTCGCCGCGGTCTCTTCCTTGGGGTTGAGTGTCTCGCCGTAGGTCACGTCGACGTTCTTGGCGTCACCGGTCACCTCGTACTTCACCTTGGCGACCTTGTTGACCTCCTCGTTGACCTCGTTGACCGCGGAGCCGATCACGGCGACCCACACGACGCAGACGACGAGGCCCACGACTGAGGTGATGATGCCGATGATCGAAAGCCACTTGTTGGTGGCCTTGCCCTTCTTCACGCGGACGACACCGACGATGGAGAAGATCAGGCCGAGGACGACCAACGGCCAGGCGATCATCCCGACGAACGGGATCGGCGAAAACACCAGACCTGTCAAGCCGAGCACGAACCCGGTGATGCCCAAGCCGTTGCGGGGCTGCTGCTGCACGGCGTTGTGCGGCGGCACGGGCGGCTGGTAGGTCTGCTGGGACACGGGTGTTCCTTTCAACTGACAAATGCGAATGACCCGGAGGTCGTGGAACACCCTTCCGCCCGCCACCACACGCACCGTGCACATCTCGAACACAGTTCGTGTTCCGCCCACAGCAGAACGGCTGCCGCGGGCCACCCGGCTGCTGTCACCATGACGTCATGGCGGAGATCCTGGACTTCAACCGCGCTCCCGAGCCGTTGTGGCGCGAGGCTCTGGGCCGGAAGCTGCGCGAGGCCAGAGAGGAGCGCGGCGACCGCCTGGTCGACGTGGCCGAACGGGCCGGCATCTCGGTGCAGTACCTGTCCGAGATCGAGCGCGGCCGCAAGGAGCCGTCGAGCGAGATGATCGCCGCGGTCACCGGTGCGCTGGGCATCGACCTGGCCGATCTGCTGATCGGGATCGCCGGCCAGGTCCGCCACTTTCACACGTCGCGGCCGATCGGACGTCCGTCTGGTCCCGTGCTCATGGCCGTCGCCTAACGCTGTTCGAGCACCTGGTCCGCGAGGCCGTACTCGACGGTGCCCGCCGCGTCGAACACGCGGTCCCGGTCGGTGTCGTGGCGCAGTTCGGCCACGCTCCGGCCGGTGTGGCGGGACAGGATCTCCTCCAGCTGCGTGCGCACCCTGACCACCTCGTCCGCCGCGAGGATCAGATCGGGGATCGTGCCACGCCCCTGCGCCGCGGGCTGGTGCAGCACGACCCTGCTGTGCGGCAGCACGGCCCTGCGCCCCGGCGCACCCGCCGCCAGCAGCACCGCACCGGCCGCCACCGCCTGACCCACGCACGTCGTCGCGACCGGCGCCTTGATGTAGCGCATGGTGTCGTAGAGCGCGAGCATCGCCGACGGGTCGCCGCCCTCGCAGTTGATGTAGAGGTTGATCTCCAGGTCCGGGTTGTCGGACTCCAGGTGCAGCAGCTGCGCGATCAACGCGTTGGCGACACCCGAGTCGATCGCGGTGCCGAGGTAGACGATCCGCGAGCTCAGCAGGTGCGAGTAGACGTCCATGATCCGCTCGCCACGGGCGTCCCGCGTGATGACGTTGGGAATGGTGTAGGTGCTCATGCGACGGCTCCCGAGTGCAGTCCCAGCTTGTGCGTGCGGACGGGAACGACCTGCGCGAGGTCGCTCACGATGTGGTCGATGAAGCCGTACTCACGTGCCTGTTCGGTGGTGAACCACCTGTCGTGCAACGAATCCGTGAAGATCCGGTCGAACGGCTGCCCGGTGTCCTCCGCGATCAGCCCGAGCACGGTGTCCCTGGTGTAGCGCAGGTCGTCCGCCTGCACCTCGACCTCGACCGCCGAGCCGGCGATGCCCGCACTGCCCTGGTGCATCAGGATCCGCGCGTGCGGCAACGCGAACCGCTTTCCCTTGGTACCGGCGGAGAGCAGGAACTGCCCCGCGCTGCACGCGAGGCCGAGCGCCAGCGTCGCGACGTCGCACGGCACGAGCCGCATCACGTCCCGGATCGCCAGCATCGAGGGCACCGAACCACCCGGCGAGTTGATCCACAACGCGATGTCCTGCCGCGGGTCCTCGCTCGCCAGCGACAGCAGCTGCGTCGCCAGCACCGTTCCGTTGTCGTCGTCGAGCGGGCCGTCGAGAATCAGCACCCGCTGACCGAAGAACCGTTCCCGCAGCCCGGGGCTGAAGAGCTTCTCGTTGTTCGTCATGCCGTCGACGATGCCGTCGGGTGCCGACGGTTCGCCGCTTTCTCTGCTGTGGGCAGATCAGCTCTGAGCAGGCACGTACTCGTCCGCCGGGCGGCCGGGGATGTCCACGTCGACGGCGAACAGCGCGCCGTCGTGCAGAGTCGGGCGGCGCAGGCCGTATCTGGCGGTGGTGATGAACAACCGGGTCATGTCCTGGCCGCCGAGGCAGACGCTCGTCGGCTGCCGGGCGGGTGCACAATGCCGCGGGCACTGTCGGCCAGGTACATGTGCTTGCCGTCGTGGGAGAACGCCGGGCCGTTCGGGTCGGCCACCGCGTCGTTCACCCGCATGCCTCGCCCGCGAGGGACTGCAGGATCGGGCCGTCGAGGAGGTCGACCACGACCAGCCTGCCGTTGATCCAGCGCGCGCCTTCGCCGAGTTCGAGCTGCTCGAAGTTCCACTGCGTCAACGTCATCGGACGGTGCTCCCTGTCCCTCCCTCGTACGCGGTGAAGGTCAATCGCCACCGCACGGTTCCGTCGGCGGGCACGATCGCCGCGGGACGAGTGAGGTCGTCGCGGTCGAAGGTGCGGCCGAGCATCGGCTCCACGCCGACGCTGCGGTACGGCTCGCCCTCCGGCCAGCCGCGCAGGTTGCGCCACAACGCGATGGAGACGGGCTGGTCAGCACACTCGACTCGCACGTCGAGCCGGTGATCTCCGTCCACCACGCGGATCTGGCCGCGTTCCAGGACGGCACCCGTCGCCGTGCCGTCGTCCGGCCCGAGCGCGGACAGTCCCGCCGGCCACTCGCGCAGCACCGGTTCGGGATCGGTGACGAGCACCGGAGTGCCTTCGGGTGCGACGAGATGCGCGGCGGGGCTGACGTCGAGCAGTGCGTGCGCCGCCCAGACGAACCGGTAGCCGGGCTCGGCGGTCAGTTCGTAGTCCGCGACGACCGCGCCGTCCTCGGACTCGACGCGGCGGCGGAGCACGAACTCGGGACAGACGACACCGGTCTCGTCCCACGGCCTGCTCCACGCGTCGCCGTGATCAGGAGTGCCGCGAACGGTCGGCACGCACTCCTCCAGGCCGCCCGCGTCGACGAACGGGACGCCCAGGGTCACGCTCGCGCGAGCCCCGTCGGCGCGACGCCACAGCCACTCGCGGCGGTCCGTGCGGAGCGACGTCCAGCGCCCACCGAGGGCGTTGTCGACCTCGGCGTACAGCGTGACCTGCACGGATCGCCCCTGATCTGATCGAGTGCGTGGTTAATTACTAATTTATCTTGCCACGTTCGACCGCAGGGACCAACACCTCAGCCTGTCGCGCAGGCCGTTCCGTTGAGCGTGAACGACGCCGGCACAGCGTTCCCACCGCGCAGGGAACCGAGGAACCCGATCGACACTTCCCCGCCGGGCGCGATCGTCGCCGTGTAGTGGACGTTGGTCGCACTGACCGCCGCACCGCGCTGCGACGAGGTCGCGTTCCACATCTGCGTCACGGTCTGACCGTCGCTGAACGACCACCGCAACGTCCAGCCGTTGATCGCCGACGAACCGGTGTTCCTGATCGTGACTCCACCCTGGAACCCACCGGGCCACTGCCCGGCGATCCGATAGGCGACCGTGCACGGCGGCGGCGCAGGAGCGGGAACGGGTGCAGGAGCAGGAGCAGGGACAGGGGCAGGTGCAGTCGTCACAACGGGAGCCGCACTCGTCGTCGCCACAGTCTTCGTCGGCTGCACCCGCTTCGGCGACGTGCCGGCCGTCGACGTCACCTCCACACCGTTGCAGGGCGGCCCCCACAGCCCGCGCTTCTCCCGCGCCGCAGCAGCTTCGGCGTCGGCCAGCGCTCCCGCCGCGTCCTGCGCCCGCAACACACCCTCACGCACAGCGAGAACCGCGTAACTGGTTCCGTCCTCGAGCCACAGGTTCACTTCGCCGGGAATGATCGAGGTGACGCGAACCGGCCTGTCCACCAATGTTCTCGTGGCAAAAGCAATCGCGGCGGCAGCCCAGCACACCGCGGGCTGCGCCAAGAACGAGATGCGAACACGCTGACCGCCGTCGAACTCGACCGTGCGCGCATCCACCACCTCACGCACGAACATCGGCACGTTCTCCTGCGCCTCAGTGATCAAAGTGGGCTGCCGCGACGGCACACGACTGGCCACCGGCGGCGCCGGACCCTCCGCCGTGCACGCACACACGAGGAGAACCATGAGAAATGACAAGAACTTCCGCACCACCAGGGCTCCCGACGCGGTCGTTGAAACTTTGACGACCGTATCGCCTCCCAGCCACCCCCGAATCCGCCGTTCGGCCTTGATCAACTACGCAAAAGGGAGTGTGGACAGTCCAGACGCGACTCGAAGTCCTTTGTAGACAGCCAAGCTCACCCGACGCACCACACGAAGAGAAGACATCGAGAAGGTGAAGAGTTCGCCCAGCAGTCCACCGGACGAGCAGCAGACGCCCAATCATCCAATGTGGATGCGCAAAGCCCGGTCCACGACAGCCCGAGCAACGGCAGGAACTCGACGCCTACGGCAGAGAGATGGTCACGCTTGCCTCAGAACACCACCTGGTTGCTGTCTTGGCCTACGCGCGCAACCCGGACGCATTGCTGAGCAGTTACCTTGGTTATGCCTCTCTGCGCGGGGACGAGCACCTGCACTGGGTATTCCGCGAGCCGTTGGCAATCACTCCCGCCGACCCTTCCAAGCTACGCGCCGTCACCACAACCGACGGCCGCCCTGCGTTCGACGCCGGAACTCCTGCCGCTCACCACCTCCGGCCACGCTCTCCACTGGACCTGGCGGAACGCCTCGGCGTGTCGGCCGCGGCCGTCGGACAGTACGAAGCCGGGATCACCAAGCCCCGGCCCGATCACCTGGAGCGGTTGGCCGTCGAGCTCGACTACCCCGTCGCGTTCCTCGCGACGGGCAGGCCGCACGCACGGCTCGACGCGTCGATGGCGCACTTCCGCAGCCTGCGAACGACACGCGTGTCGCAGCGCGCGAAGGCGACGGCTGTCGTCAAGCAACTCTGGGAACTGGTCTATGCACTTGAACGACGGGTCGAACCTCCGCCTGTTGACCTTCCTGTCGTTCCCACGTCGGACATCGACAAAGGTCCCCTACGTCACCTGGTCCGCACGATGGAACTAAAGGGCGTCATCGTTTCGTCCTGTCGGTAGCGGGCGAAGACGTCGCACGGGTCGACGCGTTCTGCACGTCGCGCCTGCCGCGGCCCATCGTGATCCTCACACCGGACCGGGCAAACGACATCTACCGTCATCGCTTTACGGCGGCGCACGAACTTGGTCACCTGCTACTCCACACGGATGTAGTTCCTGGAGATCCGGAACAAGAACGCGAAGCGAGCCGGTTCGCAGCGGAGCTGCTGACACGAGCCGCCGAAATCGAGCGAGAACTGCCATCGCGGTTTCGCATCTCCGCCCTGGAGGACCTCAGTCGCGTCTGGGGTGTCCCCTGCGTCACCAGTGCGACGGTCCAAGGAACTTGGCGTAATCTCCGAGGTCTCCGCGCGACGGGCGTATCAACGCATACAGCAACTACGGACTGCTGGACTACTGCGCCCTGACTCCATTACCAGGTACCCAGGCGAGACGCCGACCCTCCTTACGAGTGCGTTCGATCTGGCGGAGCAGCATGGCCTGACGCTGAAGGATGACGCGAAAGGGCTCGCATGGCCTGCCTCCAGAGTCCGACAACTGCTTGGGCAGGTGGAACAGGCCTTCGCCAGCTACAGCCTGCCCATCAAACTCCTGTCCGATAACGGGCTCACCTTCACCGGCCACCACCGCGGCTGGATGGTCGACCTGGAACGCCGCATCGCCGAGCGAGGGGTCACCAGCATCGCCTCCACCCCGCACCACCCACATACCTGCGGCAAGAACAAACGCAGCCACCAGACCCTGCAGAAATGGCTCGCCACCCGCCCTCCAGCCGAGAACCTCACCGCCCTGCAAGACCTTCTCGACGAATACCGACAGTTCTACAACAACCGCCGCCACCAAAGCCTCGACGGCCAGACATCCCAGCAACGCTACGACGTCCGCCCGAAAGCCGCCCCCGCCACCGGCCCCCGCCGGCGCAGCGGCGTCACCACCCGCCCCGTCTACACCACCGACGTGATCGCCTTCTCCGGCTGCTCCGTCGTCCTCCGCCGCACCTGGGCCGGCCGCACCGCCACCGTCTACTGGCAAGGCGACCGCGTCACCATCGTGACCACTCACGACCAGCTGCCGCCGAGGTACTTTCGGCTACCGCTCGTTGCCTCTTTTGACGTCTCGATCGACCCTGCGTCACCGCCCGTGTACTCATGGTCGTGGTCTGGCCGGGCGAGTGCGCAGGGCCGGGGAAGCTGCGCCTGGCGGACCGTTCGCATCAGACTGCCCGCTGTGGAAACTTGCCCACGAACCGGGAGGATCCAGATCATGGCCGAAACCGCAGTCTTTAATGGGCAAAAGCCTTTTGCCCATGCCGATGACACAGAGGCGGAACGGTTGACCGCCTTGGATGCGGAGCAGGACGTCGCCGCTTGCCGGCGGGCGATGGGCGACCTGTTTCGACAGGAGCTGTTCGATCCGCGGCTGCGTCACGATCTGCCCCTGCGAGAGTACATGGACCTGACCATCGACCGGATGAGAGCGATCTTCCGGGAGGGGCTCGTCAACAACGACATGTGGATGGGCCAGTCCCGGGAACACGCGTTCCGGTCCATGTGCGAGGTGATGGGCCTGACCGGCGCCTTCGATTTCGCGCTCACCTCGACCATCACCGATCACCTCATCGCGGGGAGCGTGCTCTTCAACCACGGCGCTCCTGAGCAGGTCGCCCGTTACCACGACGAAATCACGCGGATGCACCAGGTCTACGCGTTCTGCTGCACGGAGATCGGCGGCGGTACCAACCTGCGGGAGATCCGCACGGTGGTCTCCTGGAATCGCGCGGAGCAGAGTTTCACGCTCGACACCCCCACGGACGCCGCCTGCAAGTTCTGGATCGGGAATATCAAACACGCCGCGACCGTCGGCATGGTCCTGGCCCGCCTTGTCATCGACGGCGAAGACGTAGGCCACCACTGGTTCCGTGTCCCGCTGCGAGGCCAGGAGAACGGTCCTCCCCTGCCGGGTATCACGATCCTCTCGTGCGACCCGAAGGGAGGGATCCAGGCCAACCAGGTCGGCGGTGTCCGCTTCACCGGGGTCCGGCTCCCCCGCGAGGCACTGATGGGGCGGTACTCGCGCATTGACGCGGGCGGAGGTTTTTCCAGCACACTTCCCGATACCGACGCCCGCTTCGTGAAATCCATCGAGACCTTCGTCCAGGAACGTATCTTCCCGCTCAGCGCCGGCGCAAGAGCTGCCGAACTCGCGGCTCACCTCACCTGGCGGTTCGCCGGTCACCGGGAAATCCGCCGCGTGCCTGCCCGCAGGGTCCTGCTGGACGAGCCTCTGTTCCTGGACCGCCTGTATCCGGTTCAACTGCGTTGCCTCGCGCTGCGCCTGTTGGAAGGCGCCGTCGTCAGGGGCGTCGAACGCGACTGGCACTCCGACCCCAGCCGTAAGGGCCTGCATCTGCTCACCGCGACCGGAAAATGCGGCTCTTGGCTGGTACTGGACGTCCTGGCAGCATGCCGTGAGATGTGCGGGTCGCAGGGGTTCCACTGCCACAACCAGATTGTCACCATGCGAACCGACTTCGAGGTCAACGTGACCTTCGCGGGCGACAACTCCGTGATGGCCTACCAAGTGGCGCGCGCCGCCCTGCGTGCGGACCGGTTCGCCTTACGCCCGCCTGGGACATTGCCCGAGCGGGTCGAGAAGGAGCTGACCGAAGCGTGGCGCAGCCGTCCGGGCGGTTCGTTCACCCATGCCGAGGCCGTCACGCTCGTTCACGCCCGCATGCTCGGCCTCATCTTGAGTGAGCACGCCGCCGACCCGCGGGTACCACAGCAGATCATGGACGACTTGGTAGCCGATTTCGCCGTACACCGGCTGGGGGAACCGCACCGGCCGGTGTCGGCAGACAGGGAAAAGATCGGTCTCCTGGCCGAGGTGCTCTCGCCCCTGCCCGAGCTCGTCACCGCCCCCATGGTCGACGACAGTTACCTGATGGAATTCACGTCCCCTGCGCGGGCCGTGGGAATTCCCATCCCAGTGCAGGGACGGTAGACCACCGTGGCGATGCGTACGCGGGAAGAGACGCGGACGGTAGACGGTCTGCGATTTCACGTACGGCGCGCTGGAGAGGGTCCGCTGATCCTGTTGCTCCACGGATGGCCGCAGACCGGCCACGCCTGGCGCCGCATTCTGCCCGTCCTCGCGCGGGACTACACGGTGGTCGCGCCGGACCTGCGCGGATACGGGGCGTCCAGCCGGCCGGGTGGCGGCTACGACAAGCGGACCATGGCCGCCGACATGAGCGGGCTCATGCACGAGCTGGGGTACGCGCAGGCTGTTGTGGTCGGGCACGACCGGGGCGCACGCGTGGCCCATCGGTGGGGACTGGACCGGCCACACGAGATCAGCCATCTGATGCTGCTCAGCGTCGTACCGACGCGGGAAATGTGGCGGCACATGGACGCACGGGTCGGTGCGGCGTACTGGCACTGGCTCTTCCACCTCGTCCCCGACCTCCCCGAGTTCCTCACCGAAGGAAAAGCCGGGGAGTACGTCCGATTCATGCTGGCCGCCGGAGTATTCCGCCGGGAGGCGTTCACTGATGCGGACCTGCGGCACTACGCGGAAGCGTACGCACGGCCGGGGGCGCTTCGTGCGAGTTTCGACGACTACCGCGCCGCTCGCCATGAGGATCTGGAAGCCGACGAGGCCGACGCTGCTGCGGGTCGCCGCCTGACAATGCCCGTTCACGTGGCCTGGGGCGCCGAAGGGCTGGTGGGGACACTGCCCGTACTCGACCTGTGGCGGGCATACGCCGACCGGCTCGAGGGGGCGCAGATCGACTCCTGCGGGCATTTCCCGGCAGAGGAGCGGCCGGACGTCCTGATCGCCCGGATCCAGGCTTTCCTGGCCGCGGAGAGGGCAGTGGAGGGGAAATGAGGGCACTGGTCATCACCGAGGAGCGCGGGCTGCGCCTAGCGGAGGTCGACGAACGCGAGCCGGAGCCCGGCTGGGTTCGCGTGGACGTGGCGTACTGCGCCATCTGCGGTTCCGACCTGCACCTGCGGGCGATGCCGCACCTCGTCCCGGCCGACGCGGTTCTCGGACACGAAATCTCCGGGCATGTCACCGCACCGGCCGGGGAGCGGCTGACGGTGGGGCAGGCCGTGGTGGTGTGGCCGAAAGCGGGCTGCGGGGACTGCGAGGACTGCCAGGTAGGCGACAACCACCTCTGTGCCGCACAGCCCTGGCGGCTGAGTTCACTCGGCCTAGGCACACGTCCCGGTGGCTACGCCGAAGCCGTCGTCGTCCCCGAGCACACGGTGTATGCGGTGCCGGACGGCGTTTCGCTGGAGCACGCAGCACTGACGGAACCGCTGTCCTGCGCGGTCCACGCGGTCGACCGCTCCGGAACTTCGGCAGCGGACACCGTCACGGTCCTCGGAGGCGGCACCATCGGCTTCCTGCTCGCACACGTGCTGCGGCTACGGGGAGTCGAGGACGTGCGGGTAGTGGAACCGCACCCCGTACGGCGTGCACGCCTGACCGCGACCGGAATCGCCACCGTGGACGTCGACGAGCGGGGCCCGGAAGCAGACGTGGTGTTCGAGTGCGTGGGCTCGGTGACGGCGCTCACGGACGCGGCCCGACGCGTGCGGACACGGGGAACGGTCGTCGCACTCGGGGTGAACGAGCGGCCCGCGGAGCTGGACTCCGTCATTCTCGTCACCAAGGAGATCCGGATCGTGGGCAGCTTCGCCCAAAACAGAGGCGCCTTCGAGGCAGCCTTGGATCTCCTCGGAGGCGGCCGTGTCCCGGTCGGGCGGATCATCACCGACGTCGTCCCCCTGGACGCCGGCCGAGTCTCAGCGATGATGGACGCCCTCACCGGACGGCCCGGAGATCACCAGGTGGTCATGATCGCTCCATAAGCTTGTTGATGTCCAGGACGAGGTGTTCTGGATGCCCAGAACGGCGGGGTGTGGCTGATGTGTCCTTGCCGCTGGGTGGCTCTCCGGGAGTGGCCGCCTCGCCGTTCTGGACGCCCTGGCAGCTGATTGAAAAACGTGCGTGTGGTCGCTGGCGGGACCGTCCACGGGGCTGTACGACTGAAAGGGGAGGGCGGACCGCGTGGCGGTGCGCGAGAGGATCTGGGTGGGCGTCGATGTCGGCAAGGCCGGCCACCACGCGTGTGCGGTCGACGACTCCGGCAAGGTCGTGTTCAGCCAGAAGGTGGTCAACGGCCAGGCCGCGATCGAGGCGCTGATCACGCGCGCGGTCGCAAGGCCCGCGGGGTGGTGTGGGCGGTGGACATGACCTCGGGCAAGGCGGGGTTGTTGCTGGCGCTGCTGCTGCAGACGGGTCAGCCGGTGCTGTATGTGCCGGGCCGGTTGGTCAACCGCATGGCCGGCGCGTTTCCCGGCGAGGGCAAGACCGACGCCAAGGACGCCCGCACGATCGCCGAGACCGCCCGCATGCGAGGCGACCTCACCCCGGTGAGCAGCCCGGACGAGATCGCGGCCGACTTGCGGATCCTGACCGCGCGCCGGGAGGACCTGATGGCCGACTGGGTGCGTGGGGTCAACCGGCTGCGCGAGCTGCTCGCCTCGATCTTCCCCGCCCTGGAACGCGCTTTCGACTATCCACCCGCTCGGCGCTGGTCCTGCTCACCGGCTACTGCACCCCGGCCGGTATCCGGGACGCGGGCGCGGCCGACCTGACCGAGCACTTGCGTGCCGGTGGCGCGTGGCCAACGGCTTTCCGTCCATGGTGGACAAAGCTCTCGCCGCAGCCGGCGAGCAAACCGTTGCCCTGCAGACAGAAACCATCACCGCGCCGTTGATCATGCGGCTGGCGCGGCGGCTGCTCGAGCTCGATCGCGAGATCAAGGATCTCGACAAGCACATCACCGAGCGTTTCGGTGAGCATCCGCATGCCGGTCCGATCACCAGTGTCGACGGTTTCGGCCCGATCCTGGATGCGCAACTGCTGGCCGACACCGGCGGTGGCCTGCGGGCGATGTTCGGCAACACCGGCCGCATGGCCGCCTACGCCGGGCTCGCCCCGGTGCCACGCGACTCTGGGCGAGTGCGGGGCAACCTGCACCGGCCCAAGCGCTACCACCGCGGCCTGCGCCGCGTCTCCTACCTGGCCGCCCTGCCCTCGATCAAGGTCCAGGACGACCCACCCCGACGCTTCTATCTGCGCAAACGAGACGAGGGCAAGCATCACACCCAAGCGCTCATCGCACTGGCACGCCGACTGGTCGACGTCATCTGGGCACTGCTGTGCGACGGCCGGGAGTTTCATCGCTCACCACTCACAGCCCAGATCGCTTGACCTGATCATTGAAACTCCCGACAGGTGACGGAGAGCGCCCGCCGAAAGGGCGCGTCGACAATCGCCTGACACCCGGTCAGAACGCAATTTCGGTATCCGAATGTACCTTTGCCAGCCTGTTCCGAGGTGGCTGAAGAAGGAATCCCAATGCTTCGCAAGATCGCGTTCGGCGCCGGCTCCGCCATGGCGACGCTCGGCATCACCGTCTCCCTGCCAGGTGCGGCTGCCGCGACGGGCACGTCCGGCCACCACAGCTTCGACCATGACCGCCCCGGATCAGGTCACCACGCAGGGGACCTGGGCCTACCTCCGATCGTACCCGAAGTCGCAGGCCGGAGCCATCAATTGCACCAATGATGCCGTCACCAAAAAGCGGAACCCGGCCGTCCTCACAAATGCGTGACGAGGCCGGAAAGGATCGATCTCATGGCCTATTACGGCTGAGCGCCGATACTGGCGTGCTTGCCGCATGACATGTGCACTGGAAAGGAACCGTCGCGAATTCCGCTTCGGGTTTCACGGCGTTTCCGTATCGCCGAATGGTGGGTCTTCGAACTTAACCGGGCACCGTAACGTTGTTGGTGACGCTGCGTGTGCGCAGGCGTTGGTTCTCGGGGTTGCGGAAGCCGTAGGCGTTGCGGGCGGCGAGTTTGACGGCTCGGTTGATGCCTTCGCTCTTGGCGTTGGTGATGCCGGTGCGCAGGAAGGCTTCGATGCCGTGCCACCAGGTCTCGATGGTGGTGGCCAGGCGGGTGATCTCGGTGATGTCGCTGTCGGCGCACCAGAGGTAGAAGTTGTAGAGACGCGTGCGGATCTTGGCGGGGTCGACCTTCTCGCGGTTGCAGGCCAGGACCGTGCGGAGTTCTTCCTTGGCGATCCAGGCGTTGAGGATGCCGGTGCCGAGCGGCCCGGCCGCCTCGAGCTTGGTCCGCATCGTGGTGACCTGCTCATCGGTGAGGTCTTCCCAGTTGCGGGTCAGCCGGTTGCGGGCGCTCCATTCCGGGTCGGTCTTGCGGCCGCGGCCGCCGCGGTGCTGGAAGGTCAGCCGCCGCCGTACCTCGCACAGCGCCTTATTGGCCAGCTGGACCACGTGGAAGTGATCGACCACGGTCGCGCCGCCGGCAGCGCCTGGCGGATCTCGGCGCGGTAGGAGGCCGACATGTCGATGGCCACGAACCTGATCCCTGACGCCAGGACTCGGGCTGTCGCTCCAGCCAGGTGACGGTGTCCTCAGCGGTGCGACCCTCGACCTGTCCCAGCAGCCCCTGCGTCCCGGTGACGTCGACAAAGCCGGTGTGCCAGCGCCCCACCGCCTCCTCGCTCTTTCCGGTCTCCGGGTTGAGCTGGTACTTCGGCCTGCCCTGGCGGGTCTCGTCGATCCCCAGCACCCGCACCGGTGCGAGCGCGGCGGGCAGAACGGTTGCTGCCTCTTCGCGTGCGGCGGCCGAGCTCGCGGACCGGGATGAGGCCAAGCTCTCTGATCTGGTGAACGGCAAGGGCGGTTCGAACGTGGTCGATCTGACTTTGTGCTGGGGATCTGCCGGACGGTGGCCGCTGAGCGTGATCACTTGCTGAGGCTGTTTCCGGAGACGAACGTCAGGGGTTGGTGGCAGCAGCACGGAAGGTGCGCGCCCGTCCGTCTTCGTACCCTTGTCGAACCCCTGGCGATGGCGAAAACGCTGGTCTGCTGGCAGGCGTGCGTGGTGCCGGACTTCTTGCAGACGCCCGCCTACGCGCGTTCGGCGATCATCGCGTCCTGTAATGAGCCTGCTGCTGAGCTGGACGAGCGCGCCAAGGCGCAGTTGGAAACGCAGCAAGCCCTGCGTCGGCCGGGTGTGCAGTGCACCTACTTCATCCACGAGTTGGCGCTGCGCCTGCCGGTCGGTGGCCATGACGTGCACGTCGAGCAGGTGCACCACCTTCTGAGGATGGCGGTGCGGTCGGGTATCACGATCCGGATCGTGCCTGCGGCGATCGGTGCTCACGCGGGTCGTTCACGCAGTTGACGTTCGCCAGGTACGAGCCGCTGGTGTGCCTGAGGAACGAGAACTCCACGCTGTTCATCGAAGACACCGCCGCAGTCGAGGGCTACGACGCGATTGTCCGCTCCCTCGACCGGTGCAGCCTGGACGCTGAGCAGTCGAAAGCGGCGATAGCCCGCCCCGGCGAAGCGTTGTCGGCAACCGACCGCTTGAACGAGGGAACGATGCCTCAGGCCGATGCGGTTCGCGAGCAAGGTGAATCCGCGTGACGCGGCTGGGGATCGACGACCTCGAAGGGCCGCAGACGGAGGTCCAAGCCGCCGCGCAGTCCTATCAGGACGAACACGGCTGGACCGTTGGTGTGTACGGCTGCGGTGTACGGCTGATCGCCGGGCGCGCAGTCGAAGCCCTTGACATACCAAGGGAACTTGGCTCCCGTACTTGGAACCTGCTGGACCAGTCGGTCCCTGTGTTCGGGGCGCCAGACGATCACGCCATCTGCTGGACCTTCGTCACGGCGCCGCACATCGGGCCGACGCTTCCGGGAGCTTGCCGTGCGGGGGTGTCGACCACATCCGGTCCGGCCGGTCGATCAACCTACCACCCAGCACCTTCGGACGGCACCGCCTGCGTTGGATCACCCCACCGGTCCCAGCGCAGGTACCGAGTTTCAACACCGTGGCCGATGCCGTGCTGCGAGCTATGCCGAACTGACTGACCGGGCAAGCGACCACATCACACGCCGCAGCCATCCGCTGACCCAGCAGTGTGGACGCAGGTCCTCGTCTCCTGGCCCGCCGAACCGGTGCCCGGCGACGACAGAGAGCGCGCCGACCGACTCGACCACGGTCTCGAGTTGGTTAGGAGCACACAACTCGACCCAGCCGCCCACCACGCCTCCATCCGAACAGGGGGCGGCTTACGGCTCGGTCCATTCACCGATCACCGGCGGTGTCACCAGCGCGTCGCTGCCGAAGGTCTCGTCAGGGTCCGGTTCCAACAGGTACGACGGCGTGGTCCGCTCGAGATCTTCCTCGCCCTTTGCCCTTCGCACCGTCGGCCCCATGACACCCATCGCACCGGCACCCGGACCACCGCGGCCAGTCGCCGCGCCACCGGTGCCCGTGCTGCCGCCACGACCTGCCGCGCCGTCACCGGGCAGCACGCCCGCGGATCCACCGGGGTTGAGCCCGCCGCCGCGGTTGTTGTTGCCGTCACCAGGCGGGTTGCCGCCCAGGCCGAGGTTGTTCTGGCCACCGCCCAGACCGCTGGTGCTGGTGGTGTTGCCGACGGTGTTGGTCACCGGTGGCGCCGTCCACGCCGTGTTGGTCGTGTCACCGACCTGCGGCGGTGGCGTGAACCCGCGTCCGTTCGCGTCACCGGTGCCGATCGGAGGCAGCGGCCGCGGCTCGGGTTGAGGCTGGGACGGCGGCGCCGGAGGAGCGGGCGCGAACGCGAGCTGGGCAGCCGCGGTCTGTGCCACCGTGCGGTCGTAGGTCTCCACCACTCGCGCAGCGTCCTCGTGCTGCTGCTTCTGCAGCGGTATCGGCAGCAGCCTGCTGCCCGTAGAGGATCGGGTCGGTGATCGCCATCCGCCCGGCATTCGCCGCCGCAGGGTCGTACGGAACAGCGGGTGGCGGCGGCACGGTGGACTTCGCGGTGCTCAACGCGCGCGACTGCTGCGCGATCAGCTTGCCCGCGAACTGCGCCGCCGTTCCGGCCTCGGAGGCCTTGTTGCCCAGCCCGGCGACCGCGGTGCGGGCTTGGTCGGCGGCTTTGCCGCTCCAGTCCGCCTCGCTGCTGCCGATCGCGGCGGCGATGCCGTCCTGGAACGCGGTGAGACAGTCGCGGCAATCGTTGGCACGCTGCAAACCGCACCAACGAAGCAGGCCGCGAACTCGCAGACCACGGCCCGTGTGCATCCTGTACGTGCCCCCGGTGCGACTCGAACGCACACTGGACGGATTTTGAGTCCGCTGCCTCTGCCGATTGGGCTACGGGGGCGTAGCTGAGTGAACTCTAGCGGATCACGCGAGCCAGTTACGCGCGGGGCCGCTACGACTTGACCAGGCGTCCGATCGCCGCCGACGCCTCCGCCAGCTTCTCGTCCGCCACCGGGCCGCCTTCGGCCGCCGCCTGCGCCACACAATGCTTCAGGTGTTCGTCGAGCAACCCGAGCGACACCGCCTGGAGGGCCTTCGTGGCCGCCGCGATCTGAGTGAGGACGTCGATGCAGTATTCGTCGTTCTCGACCATGCGCTGCAGGCCGCGGATCTGTCCCTCGATGCGGCGCAGTCGCTTGAGGTATGCGTCCTTGTCCGCGGTGTACCCGTGCATCGCTCCTGACCTTCCCTACCCCTGGCGGGTATGTCGAGGATACCTGCACCGGATGGGGGTGCGTTATGTGCAACGCTGCTCCGTCAGCGGGAATGGTGAAGCGTCCGGCAAGCCCAGCAACGGGCCGAAGTGAGACGACTAGCTGCACATTTTGGACCCATAACACCCGTGTGGTTTACCGGGGTAAATGCCCCGACCGGGCGGTTGGGTCACATTTTAGCGGCGAAAGGTTCGCCGTTTTTCCTCATGTGGACTATGGTGTTGCCGGAGCACGTGGTTACGTCGAGGATCCGCGTGCTATGTGAGTACCCAACGGAGGAACAGTGGCACAGCAGACCGTCGTCCAACTCATCGACGACCTCGACGGCGGAGAAGCCGACGAGACCGTGACCTTCGCACTTGACGGTGTCGAGTACGCCATCGACCTGTCGAAGGGAAATGCGGAGCGGCTTCGCGAGTCGCTGGCGGACTTCGTCGCCAAGGCTCGTCGTGCGGGTGGCCGCAAGCAGCGCAAGGGCACCGGCAAGTCCACCGTGAAGGCCAGCGACAAGGCCGAGGCGCAGCGCATTCGTGACTGGGCTCGTGCGCAGGGGCACCAGATCTCGGACCGCGGTCGCATTCCGCAGAACCTGGTTGTGCAGTTCCAGGAAGCGCACGCCTCCTGACCTGCGCGAACACGCGAGGTTTCCACACGTCGGCCGGGTCTCCGGCCGACGTGTTAACCCGCCAGAGGATCAAACACGGTCTTGTTCGTTCACACTCGCGCTATACCCCGGAACGTGGGATCAACGACCGGGAAAGTGCGCTCCGAACAGGCGTAACACCGCAGTCGCCTTGACCGCTGTCTCCTCGAATTCCTCGTCGGGGTCGGACAGCGAGATGACCGCTCCGCCCACGCCGAAACTCACCCGGTCGCCGTTCGCGACGAGCGTTCGGATGACGATGCTGAAGTCGGCGGCTCCGTTGAGCGAGAAGTAACCGAGCGCTCCCGAGTACACCCCGCGTGGACCGGCTTCCAACCCATCAAGGATCTGCATGGTCCGGATCTTCGGGGCGCCGGTCATGGAACCACCGGGAAACGCGGCTCGAACACATCGGACGGCAGAACTGTCCGGCCGAAGGCGCGCCCGCACGGTGCTCACCAATTGGTGCACGGTCGCGTAGGTCTCGACGTCGAACAACCGCGTCACCTCGACCGAACCGACTTCCGCGCACGTGCCGAGATCGTTGCGGACGAGGTCCACGATCATCAGGTTCTCCGCGCGGTCCTTGACCGAACGGGCCAACGTTGTGCGCAACATCTCGTCGTCCGGCGCATCAACACCTCGGGGGCGTGTCCCCTTGATCGGCGATGACTCGACGACACCATGTCGGTCTACCCGGATAAATCGTTCGGGTGACGTGCTGAGCACGGACAGTTCACCGAAACGCAGCAACGCACCGAACGGAACGGGATTAGCGGCGCGAAGCAGCCGATAAGTGTCCCAAGGGTCGAGCGGGGCACGACCGGACGTCGTGCACGACATCATGTTCGTCAAGCACGCCTCGTAGGTCTCCCCCGCCGTGATCGCCTCCTGGCACGCGCTGATCAGCTTCAGGTAGTGCGCACGCGGATGCCGCAGCGTCACCTCGGACACCACCGGCCGGGAAGGCTCCCCCAACGGCCTCAGATCGGCCAGAACTGCCGAAACATCGTCAAACCACGTGTCATCGGTCAACGACAGCAAATAGACACACTCATCAACGTGATCGATGACCACCGCACGGTCCGCGAACACGAACGACGCGTCAGGCTGTTCCGCACGGTGGGCGAAGTCGCCGCCGCACTCCGCTTTCAGCTCGTAGCCCAGATATCCGACCCACCCGAGTGCGAAGTCGAACGGCACATCGGGCTGTTCGACTCCCCACGCCGCGATGTCGTCGTCCATCCACGAGAAGAAGGACGGGCAATGCAGACGCGTGCCGTCGAGCGTGAGCACCTGGTCCGGCACCGAGTACTGCGCGACGCGCGCGAGAGGCCCCGACGCGTCCCCCATGAACGAGAACCGCCCGCCGGACCCGCTGTCCAGCCAGAACGCGGTCCCAGAAGCCCCGTGGAGCGCCGCGAACGCCTCTTCGGGGTCCACGGCCACGTCGAGCTGCCGGACGTGCACAGGGCGCTTCTGAGGCTCTGGACGAACCAGCACCGGTTCGGGCACGGCGGCGGTCCGGGTCGGGGTCAGCGCGCCGAAGTTCGCGAGCAGCTCCCGCCCGAAGTCGGTGCAGATCGACTCGGGGTGGAACTGCACACCCCACGCCGGCCGGTCGAGAGCGCGAACTCCCATCAGCACGGAGTCGTCGCTCCACGCGATGGCTTCCAGAGAGGACGGCAGATCCGTGACGGCCAGCGAGTGGTACCGCACGACGTCCAAAGGCGACGGCAGCCCGGCGAAGACGTCGACACCCGTGTGTGTGACCGGCGAGACGATCCCGTGGCGCGGCACGGGCGCAGGACCGACAACAGCGCCGTACGACAAACAAAGGCCCTGATGGCCCAGACACACCCCGAGCAACGGGATCTCGGCGTGGTCGATCACCGCGCGGCAGATGCCGAAGTCGGCCGGTTCCCCCGGCCGGCCCGGTCCTGGCGAGATCACCACGTTGTCGAACGAACGCAGTGAGGCCAGCCGGAAGCGCGGGTCGTCGTTGTGGACGACCACGGGCTCGACACCGTTCACCTCAGCCAGGTGCTGGAAGAGGTTGAACGTGAACGAGTCGTAGTTGTCGATGAGGAGAGTCCGCATTGCAATACGGCACTCTACCTGCCAAAACACCCAAAAGGAGCAACGAGAGAGGGCGGCCACAGACGTGACCGCCCTCCGGGCAACGCGATGACTCAGCTCCCGAGGAGGAACTTCGGATCCGCCGCGAGTGCCGCCAGTTCAGGCGACAGGAACGGCTGCGCGTCCAGCGCCGGATATCCGCCGTAGGGGTACTCCGCCTCCTGCATGATCGTGACCGTCCAGCCGTTGGCCGCGCGGTAGGACGCCCAGGTGCCGGAGCCTCGTTCGGGGCTCGCGGGAGAGGCGACCCCGACCTGCTTCCCGGCGACCTCGATGATCTTGCACTCGGCGTCGTTCATGCCCTGGAAGCGCTTGGCCAGCGCACACGGGTCGGCCGGATCCTTCGGATTCGGCATCGACACCTGTGCCATCAGCCTGCCGACCTTGTCGCCCTTGCGCACCGGCACGTACGCCGTGTACTGCCAGACCTCCGGTACCTGACCCTTGTTCGTGGAGATCTGCGCCTGGGCGCGGAGCATGCCGCCGTACATGGTGGGATCCTTGTAGTTCAGATCCGGCGTGTCGTACCCGGCGGGCACGGACGCCTTGGCCAGGTTCAACAGCTGCGTGCCGCGGTCGGCCTGCGGGCCGCTGGTGGCCGTGCGGTCGCTCTGCCCGACCGGCCACTTGTCGCCCCACTGCGTGTCCGGCATGCCCGCGTTGGAGCTGCTGCTCGGCCCGGCACCCGTCAGGTACTCCTGCGTGCCCTTCGGGTTGAGCGCGAACGCCGACCCGAGGCCGACGCCGACCACGAGCACCGCTACCACGGCGCCGACGATCGACGACCGCCGCTTCGACCTGGCCTTGCGCGCCAGGTCGAGCGCCCTGCCCGGATCCATCGCCGGCGGCGGGCTGCTCGCCACCACAACGTCCTCGAAAGCCCTTTTGAGGTCCTGTTCGTTCATCGAACCCTCTCCTGCTGTGAGAGCAGGCCGCGCAGCGTCTGCAGCCCCCGCGCGGCCTGACTCTTTACCGTTCCTTCCGAACACCTGAGGACAGCCGCCGTCTGCTCGATCGACATGTCCTCCCAGTACCGCAGGACGAGGCACGCACGCTGTTTCGGAGGCACCTTCGCCAGAGCCTCCAGCAACATCATCCGGTCCTCGGGGTACGCGCCCGGTGGAGCAGCCGAGTCGGTGAGCTCGTCGCTCGTCGACTCGAACCGGAACCACCCGCGCCGCCGCTCGGACAGGAACGTCCGCACCAGGATCTGCCTGGTGTAGGCGTCCAGCGCCTCGTGCCGTTCAACCCGCCGCCACGCCAGGTAGAGCTTCGTGAACGCCTGCTGCACGAGGTCTTCCGCGCGATGCCAGTCGCCGCACAGCAGGTACGCCGTGCCGCGCATGACGTCGGAACGGGCCGCGAAGTAGTCCTGGAACGCGGCGTCCCGATCACTCATCAGGTTTCCCCCTATCTGCGGTACCGGGTTACTCACGCCACCTGCGGCCCGGCGGGTTGCATGAACCTGAGCGACTTTTTTCCGGGGCGGCAGGGCCAGGGTGCCACCGGCTGTGACGGCTCGCGTGCCGAAAGTGGGACAACGGCGCCGACGATCAAGCCCGGACGGGCGAAACGCATACTGATGTCGTGATTTTCCTGTTGCTCCTGGGGGTCCCGACCGCGTTGGGCCATGTGTACCTGTGGCGCCGGCTCGTCGTGGACACCACGCGTCCGCGCACGCTCGGGCGACGCATCGGCACGTGGGCCATCATCGGGGCGTTCGTGCTGCTGATGAGCACGTTGGTCGTGACGCGACGGGTGCCGCCGGAGTTCGGGAAGTTCTTCGCCTGGCCGGGGTTCGTGTGGCTCGCCGTGCTGTTCTACCTGGCCATCGCGCTGGGCATCGCGGAGATTCCCCGCCGGATCCTGTTGAAGCGAGCAACGCTCGTACCCGCCGCCGTGGGCGCCGAGCCGGTCGAGGTCGTGCCCGACCCGTCGCGACGACTGTTCATCTCGCGGTCGGTCGCCATCGGCTCCGGCATCGCGGCGGGCAGCGTCGTCGGCTACGGCATGACGCAGGCGCTGGGCGCGCCGCAGCTGCTGACCGTGCCGGTCACGCTGGACAAGCTCCAGAAGTCCCTGTCGGGCTTCCGGATCGCGGTGGTGAGCGACATTCACCTCGGGCCGCTGCTCGGCCGTTCGCACACCGAGCGGATCGTGCGGATGATCAACGAGCAGGACGCCGACCTCGTCGCGATCGTCGGCGACCTGGTGGACGGCACCGTCGCCGAGCTGGGCGAGGCCGCGGCACCGTTGCGGGACCTCGTGTCCAGGCACGGCAGCTTCTTCGTGACGGGCAACCACGAGTACTTCTCCGGCCACGAGCAGTGGATCTCGGAGGTGGAGAAGCTCGGGGTGAACCCCTTGCGCAACGAGGGTTTGACCATTGCCGGTGGCATCGAGCTCGCCGGCGTGAACGACGTGATCGGCAAGTCCTACGGCGACGCGCCGGACTTCGAGCGCGCTCTCACGGGCCGCGACCGGAACAACCCGCTCGTCCTGTTGGCACACCAGCCCGTGCAGGTGAGCGACGCGGCTTCACGTGGTGTCGACCTCCAGTTGTCCGGTCATACACACGGCGGTCAGATGGTGCCGTTCAACTTCGTGGTACCGGTGCAGCAACCCAGCGTCGCGGGGCTGTCGAAGGTGGACGACACGTGGCTCTACGTCAGTCGTGGCGCGGGTTTCTGGGGTCCGCCGGTGCGCGTCGGCGCGCCTCCGGACATCACGATGATCGAACTGCGTTCTGCTGGCTAAGTCACACTCGGCCGGACTGGATTGCGCACTTGGGGTGTCCAGGCCGTAGAGTGGACGGCCGTGCCCGCGTACGGACCGCGAGGCGGATGAAGGGGGAACCCTGGGGAAATGACCGAGAGCTTCGCCGTTGACCGGCGTTACGAGGCAGAGGCTCGTATTCGGCGTTTCCTGGACCAGGAGAACCCGTCGACACCGTGTCTGGTGATCGACCTCGAGACGATCCGCGCGCGTTACCAGGCGATTCACGCGGCACTGCCGTCCGTCGACATCTACTACGCCGTCAAGTCGAACCCCGAGGCGGACGTGGTCGGCACGCTCGTGGCCGAGGGTTCGCGGTTCGACGTGGCGTCGCCCGCGGAGATCGACCTGTGCCTCGAGCGCGGTGCCTCACCCGCGTCGATCTCCTACAGCAACCCCATCAAGAAGGCCGCGGACATCGCGTACGCCTACTCGCGCGGGGTGCGACTGTTCGTGTCGGACAGCGAGCAGGACGTGCGGTTCGTGGCCGAGCACGCGCCGGGGGCGTCCGTGCTGGTGCGGATTCTCGTGCAGAGCAAGGGTTCCACCTACCCGTTCGGCAACAAGTTCGGTTGCGATCCGGAGATGGCGACGGATCTCTTGCGGCTGGCGCACCAGCTGGGACTCGTTCCTTTGGGTGTCGCTTTCCACGCGGGCTCGCAGCAGATGTCCGTTTCCGGCTGGGACTCCGGCATCGCCGACGCGGCGCTGATCGCCGCGAAGCTGCGCGCGGAGGGCATCGAGACGTCAACGGTCAACCTGGGCGGCGGCCTTCCCGCCGTGTACCAGGACTCCACACCCTCACTCGAGGCTTTCGCCTCTGCCATCGAAGCGTCGATCGCACGACACTTCGGTGCTGTGCGTCCACGCGTGATGATCGAACCCGGCCGCGCGATCTCCGCGGAGGCCGGGATGATCCGCTCCTCCGTCGTGCTGGTGTCGCGGAAGTCCTATTCGGACGAACGCCGCTGGGTGTACCTCGACATCGGCCGCTACCAGGGCCTCGCCGAGACCGAGGGCGAGGCGATCGCGTACCGCCTGCGCACCTCGCGCGACGGCTCGCCGACCGGCCCGGTCGTGCTGGCCGGCCCGACATGCGACGCCGACGACGTGATCTACCAGCACACGCGCTACGACCTGCCGCTCGACCTCGTGGCCGGTGATCACGTGGACATCCTCCACGCGGGCGCCTACACGTCCTCCTATTCGTCCGTGTGCTTCAACGGTTTCCCGCCGCTGGCCACGTACTGCATCTGAGTCCGTAGTTATTCACATAGTTTGGAGTGATTGATGTCCGAAGCGCCCTGTCAGACCGAGGAAACCGTCGGTTTGTTCGCGGGACAGCACGTACTTGCAGAGCTCTCGGGTGTGAGCGCCGATCTGCTCGACGACGAGCAGTTCCTCCGACACGCCCTTGGTGAGGTTCTCACGCAGGCCGACGCAACGGTGCTGGAGGTGATCTCCAAGAAGTTCGATCCCCAAGGAGTCACCGTGCTGGCTTTGCTGTCGGAATCCCATGCGTCGATCCACACCTATCCCGAAGTGGGGTCGGTGTTCGTCGACGTGTTCACCTGCGGTACTCGTGCGAAACCCGCACTGGCCGTCCAGCTACTCGCTGACGCCCTGGGCGCCGCTCACGTGAGCACGGATCTCGTCACTCGTGGCATCAAGGAGCACGCCGCGTGAACACCATCAACGAGCCGCTCGCCGAGGGCATGACCCGCCACTGGCGAGTGGACGAGGTGCTGGTCGACACCAAGACCGACTTCCAGCACCTGGTGATCGCCCGCACGGCCCAGGGCGTGTCGCTGTTCTGCGACAACGACCGCCAGTCGACGGAGTTCAGCCAGCTGACCTACCACGAGGCCCTGATGGTGCCGGCGCTCCTGCTGGCCGACCAGGTCGAGCGCGTGCTGGTGATCGGCTCCTCCGAGGGCGTCGTGTGCCAGATGGCGGTGGAGCACGGTGCCTCCGTCGTCGACCACATCGACATCGACGAGCAGGCCGTGAAGCTGTGCGCGGAGCACCTGCCGTACGGGTACACGCTCGAGGAGCTGGCACTCGCTGAGAAGGGCGAGGGCCCGATCCGCGTGCAGTACATCGACGGGTTCGAGTACATCCGCACGACGTCGGAGAAGTACGACATCGTGCTGGTGGACCTGCCCGACGAGCGCGAGGAGGAGGCGCAGCACAACCGCCTGTACGGCGCCGACTTCCTGCGCATGTGCAAGGCCCTGCTGCGTCCGGGCGGCGTCGTCGTCAACCAGTCCGGCTGCCAGACGATGTGGCGCAACACCACGCTGATCCGCTCCTGGCAGCGGTTCAACGAGGTGTTCGACACCGTCGCCTACTACGGCTCGGACGAGCACGAGTGGGCGTACCTGTTCGGGCGCGCCGACGTGGTCGAGGACCCGACCGCCCTGATGGTGGAGCGGTTGAAGACCGCCGGGTACCAGCCGGAGTCGATCGACGACCTCGCGCTGGTCGGGAACAGCATTCCGCCCTACCGGGTGCGGCACTCGCTGGCCTGACGGTTCGGCTTGTGAGAGGGGCGTCTCCCGTTGCGGGAGGCGCCCCTTTCGCTGTTGCTGGGCACCGGAGCTGGTCGAGCTGGTGGCTGAACCGCCGGAGTCGGTCGTGTCGGGGTGCGGGCGGGACCGGTCCTGGTCCCGCCCGCCTCGCTCAGGCCAGTGACTGCTTCAGGAAGTCGACCTGCAGCAGCAGGAGGTTCTCGGCCACCTGTTCCTGCGGGGTCATGTGCGTGACGCCCGAGAGCGGCAGCACGGTGTGGGGGCGGCCCGCGGCCAGCAGGGCGTTGGAGAGGCGCAGCGTGTGGGCTGCCACCACGTTGTCGTCGGCCAGGCCGTGGATGATCATCAGCGGGCGGGAGAGCTTGTCGGCGTCGGCGATCAGCGAGTTCGCGTCGTAGACCTCGGGCTTCTCGTCGGGGTGGCCCAGGTAGCGCTCGGTGTAGTGGGTGTCGTAGAGACGCCAGTCGGTCACCGGGGCGCCGGCGATGCCCGCGTGGAAGACGTCCGGGCGGCGCAGGACGGCCAGGGCGCTGAGGTAGCCGCCGTAGGACCAGCCGCGGATGGCCACGCGGCTCAGGTCCAGGTCGGGTTCGAGGGCCGCGGCCGCGTGCAGGGCGTCCACCTGGTCTTCCAGGGTGGCGCCGGCGAAGTCGTACGCGATGGCGCGTTCCCAGGCGAGGCCTCGGCCAGGGGTGCCGCGGCCGTCGGCCACGAGGACGGCGAAGCCCTGGTCCGCCAGCCACTGCGAGGCGAGGAAGGCGTTCTGGGCCGACACCACGCGCTGCGCGTGCGGGCCGCCGTACGGGTCCATGAGGACGGGGAGCTTGGTTCCCGGGGTGTGGCCGGTCGGGAGCAGCAGGGCGGCGCGGATCTTGCGCTCGCCCAGGGTCAGCATGCGCGGGGACGCCTTGAGGACCGGGGTCTCGGCCCACGACTCGATGACGTGGTCGCCGACAGTCGCTCGGGTGCCGAACCTGTCCAAAGTGGCCGAAAGCAGCACAACCGTGCTGCCGCCCCGAATCGCCGCGTGCACACCGTCCTCGGCGGACAGACGCTCGACCGTCGTGCCGACCGAGTAGACGTGCGTCTGGGTCGGGTCGTCCGACGAGGCGGCGACCAGGATCGAGTCGTCGGCGATGTCGAGGACACGACGCACCTGGAGGCCCTCGGTGAGGACGTCGTCGCCCACCTGCAGGGCGTACTCGTCGCCGTTGCCCACGATCCGCACGAGGCGGCCGTCCGGGGTCCACGCCGGGGCTCCGTCGGTGACCTCGAGCCACACCGGGTCGGTCTCGGTGACGAGTTCGGACACCGAGCCGGTTTCCGGCGCCAGTGCGTAGATCCTGCGGGTACGCTGGTCGCGGGTCTGGGTGGTGATCAGCGGCGCGCCGCCGGAAGACCAGTGCACGTCGTTCAGGTAGTCGAACTCGAGCAGCACCGGGACGAAGGTGCCGTCCAGCGACACCACGTGCAGCGACACCGTGGCGTTGGCGGTACCGGCGGCCGGGTAGGCGATCTCGGTGGCGGCGGTGCCGGGGTTGGCCGGGTCGGCGATGTACCAGCGCTGCACCGGGGCGTTGTTCACGCGCGCGGCGATGAGGCGGGTGCCGTTCGGCTCCCACCAGTAGCCCCGGTAGCGCGACATCTCCTCGGCCGCGATGAACTCGGCCAGGCCGAACGTCACGTCCTCGCCGTCGGGGACGGCCACGGCGTAGTCGTCGCCCGAGTCGAGCTCGACCACGCGCAGCGTGCCGCGGGTGACGTAGGCCACACGCGAGCCCGTCGGGTCGACCCGCGGGTCGATGACGCCGCCCTCGGTCGGCAGTTCGCGGACAGCACCCTTGACGAGGTCCGCCACGAACAGGCGGCCGGACAGCGCGAACGACGCGACCGTCGCGTCCTTCGACAGGGCGTAGCCCACGATGCCCGCGCCGGACTCACGCGTGCGCTCGCGGCGGGCCTTCTCCTCCGCAGGCAGGTCCTCCGGATCGGTCAGCAGCTGCGCCGGGTCGGCGAGCAGCCTTTCGACGCCGGTGGTCGTGTTCAGCTCCCAGAGGCCGTTCGCACGACTCGTGGCCGTGGCCGGACGCAGGAAGAAGACACGTGCCCCGTCTGACGACACCGCGAAGGTCCTGGGTGCGCCTACGGTGAACCGCTGGGTGCGCGCCTGTTGGCGCGGGAAGGAGATGTCGTTGCCCACCCGCCCACACTAACCCGAGGGCCCGGGCGAGGCCGGTGCCGTGAGGCGCCGCACCTGGCGCGATACAGACCCGTCGGGGGTTGCGGACGAGCGACACAGCCCTAGCCCACGCGAGTGCGCGGAGGCAGCGGCACGAACCCGCTCGTCCGCCGGACGTACTCGGCGTAACCGGGACGCCGGGACACGATGTCCTTCTCCAGCAACGGTTTGCCGGTGCCCTTCGCGAGCAGCCACGTCATGATCACCGGACCGATGATCGTGAGCGCGGCGAGCCACGAGTGCAACGCGAACAGGTACAGGCCCCACCACACGACGGCGTCGCCGAAGTAGTTGGGGTGCCTCGTGTAGCGCCACAGTCCGCGATCCATCACGGCACCCTTGTTCGCGGGGTCCGCGCGGAACCGGGAGAGCTGCCAATCGCCAACGGCCTCGAAGACGAAGCCGACCATCCACACGCCAGTGCCCACCCAATCTACCACTCCGATCGGGGCCGAAAGATGCTGCGCCGCCTGCACCGGCAGCGACACGATCCACATCAGAGCGGCCTGGATCAGGTAGACGCGGTACATCCGCAGGCGCTGATTTCCGTTGGCACGCCTCAAAATCTCCTGGTAGCGGGGATCTTCCTCCTTGCCGGAGTTGCGCACGAAGATGTGCACTCCCAGGCGTGCGCCCCACACGACGGTCAGGGCCGTCACCAGCCACTGCCGAGTTGGTTCGCCCTCCGCGAACAGCAGGGTGATCACCGCGATCACGGCGAAACCGGGGCCCCACGCGGAGTCGATCAGGTCGTAGCGGCGGCGTGCGTCCGCGTACAGGAACAGGCCGCTGAGCAGCAGGAAGACGGCGACCAGGCTGATCAGGAAGCTCATCGCGCCACCAGTTCGGCGCGCACGCGCGGCATGCCGCTGCGGCCGTGCTCGCTCCTGCGCACCGCGAGGATCTGGTCCACGCCCATCCGCCCTTCCTCGAACGTCAGCGCGCCACCCGCGAGGTAGAGCCGCCACACCCGCGCCTGTCCCTCGCCGACCAGTGCGACGACCTCGTCCCACCTGTCTTCCAGTGTCTGCGCCCACGCCCTCACGGTCCAGACGTAGTGCTCGCGCAACGCGTGCACGTCACGGATCTCGAAGCCGGCGCTTTCGAGGAAGCTCATCGTCTGACTGACAGGTCGCATGTGCGTGTCCGGCGCGACGTACGACTCGATGAACGCGCCGCCGCCGGGTGCGTTGCGGCCGCGCGACATCTGTTGCGAGGCGTACGCCGGGTAGTTCCGCTCGCCGACGTGTTCACCCATCTCGATGGTGGAGATCGTGACGCCGGTGGCGTGCACCCCGTGGTCGCGGGCGGCGTGGATGATCATCGATCCCCAGCCGCAGCCGACGTCCAGCAGCCTCATCCCCGGTCGCAGGCCGAGCTTGCGGCACACCAGATCCAGCTTGTTGTGCTGGGCCTGGGCCAGTGAGTCCGATGAGGACGCGAAGTAACCGCACGAGTAGGCCATGCTCAGGTCGTAGTGGTGCGAGATCGCGGCGCGGTCGCGCGACCGGGTGTGCGGGGCGCCGCGCAGCCGTGCCTCCTCACGAGGCGTGGACGGGTTGGGTCCCAGCACTTTCAGTCGCAATGCAAGTTTCACGATCTCGGAGATCCGCGGCCGCCGCGTGACGCCGCGCCGCACCAGGCCCCAGATCTGGGACGGCCGCTCACGTACGCGCGCGAGACCGAGCTCGTTCGGGCTCCAGACGAGGCGGCGGAGAGCGTCGCGGGAGCGGATCACGAGCACCGTGCCGTCCTGCGGACCCGCCACGCTGCCCTCCCACGCCCGAATTCCGATCGGCAACGGCGCGCCCAGCACGCGTTCGGCCATTCCTGCCAGCTGACCAGCGACGACCACCCTGCACCTCCTGCGTGACCTGGCTCCGCCAGACGTTCGAGACGGGAGGAGGTTCGGTTCGTTTCTGAACCGAGACGCAACCACGCCCGTATGGCCTCGATAGAGCGAACGACGGACAAGGAGGACATGAGTGTGATCCGACGTAACCGCATTGCCATCGGGCTCGCCGCGGGGCTGGCAGTTGTGCTGGGTCTGGGTGTCTGGAGTGCCACGGGAAGTGGCACGAACTCGAAACCGGTGGCACAGACCGAAACCGACCTCGGCGTCCTCGGCGACTACGGCGACACGGGTCAGGCCCCGGTACTCCAGGAGCCCGCTCAGGCGCCAGAAACCCCTGTTCAGCAGCAGGCACCGGAAACCCCGACCCCGGCCGCGCAGCCTCCCGCCGCGCAGCCTCCCGCAGCGGCCCCGGTGAGCACTCTGCGCCTGGTCGGCAAGGCGGTCGACAAGATGGGCATGGTCGTCCAGGACGGCGACGGCCGCACCATGTACCGCTTCGACAAGGACACCCCGAAGCCCGAAGGCAAGTCGAACTGCAACAACCAGTGCGCCGTCACGTGGCCGCCGCTGCTGTCGGACACGATCCCGCAGCTCGAGGGCATTGACCCGAAGCTCGTCTCGCTGATCACCCGCGCGGACGGCAAGAAGCAGGTCGCCATCGACGGCTGGGCGATCTACGCCTACTCGAAGGACCCAGGGCCGGGCAAGTGGGCCGGCCAGGGCGTTGGCGGCACGTGGTTCGTGATCCAGCCCGACGGCAAGCGCAACGTCGAGTGCCTCCCGCCCGGTGTGACGGCTCCCGCGGCGTAATCCCCCACAGCGTTCCGTTAGGACGGTCCATCTGAGACACACAACACCCTGACACGGTGACACCCCGGCCCTGGGGAAGGGGCCGGGGTTCCCGTCGTTTCGCTCTCGCACCACGAAAGGGGCGCCACCGGAGACTCCGGTGGCGCCCCTTTCCCACTCAGCTGGAGAGCGTCGGGTACAGCGGGTGCTTGGCAGCCAGCACCTCGACGCGGGCACGCAGCTCGTCGAGCGCGGCACCCGGCTTCAGGGCCTCCGCGATGATGTCGGCGACCTCGGCGAAGTCGACCTCGCCGAAACCGCGCGTCGCGAGCGCCGGCGTGCCGATCCGCAGGCCCGAGGTGACCATCGGCGGGCGCGGGTCGTTCGGGACGGCGTTGCGGTTGACCGTGATGCCGATCTGGTGCAGCACGTCCTCCGCCTGCTTGCCGTCGAGCTCGGAGTTCACCAGGTCGACCAGCACCAGGTGGACGTCCGTGCCGCCGGTCAGCACCTTCACGCCCGCGGCCGCGACGTCCGGCTGCGACAGGCGGTCGGCGAGGATCTTCGAGCCCTCCAGCGTGCGGCGCTGGCGGTCGGCGAACTCCGGCGAGGCTGCGTGCTTGAACGCCACGGCCTTCGCGGCGATCACGTGCTCCAGCGGACCGCCCTGCTGGCCGGGGAAGACCGCGGAGTTGATTTTCTTGGCGATGTCCGCGTCGTTCGAAAGGATCACGCCACCGCGAGGACCGCCGAGGGTCTTGTGCGTGGTCGTCGTCGTCACGTGCGCGTGCGGGACGGGCGACGGGTGCAGGCCCGCGGCCACCAGGCCGGCGAAGTGGGCCATGTCGACCATCAGGTAGGCCTCGACCGAGTCGGCGATGCGGCGGAACTCGGCGAAGTCCAGCTGACGCGGGTAGGCGGACCAGCCGGCGACGATCAGCTTCGGGCGGTGCTCCTGGGCGAGGCGCTCGACCTCGGCCATGTCGACGCGGCCGTCGGTGTCGGACACGTGGTACGGCACGACGTTGTAGAGCTTGCCGGAGAAGTTGATGCGCATGCCGTGGGTCAGGTGGCCGCCGTGCGCGAGGTCCAGGCCCAGGATCGTGTCGCCCGGCTGCAGCAGCGCGAACATCGCGGCCGCGTTGGCCTGCGCGCCCGAGTGCGGCTGGACGTTCGCGAAACCGGCGCCGAACAACGACTTGATGCGCTCGATGGCGAGGCGCTCCACCACGTCGACGTGCTCGCAGCCGCCGTAGTAGCGGCGGCCGGGGTAGCCCTCGGCGTACTTGTTGGTGAGCACCGAGCCCTGCGCCTGCAGGACGGAGACCGGCGTGAAGTTCTCCGAGGCGATCATCTCGAGGGTGCCCTGCTGGCGCGCCAGCTCGGCCGCAACGGCCTCGGCAACCTCGGGGTCGTACTCCGCGAGGGAGGCGTTGAACTGGTCGGACATCTGGAAGATCTCCCTACTTGGCGCGCTTGTAGAACGGAAGTGCGACGACCTCGACCGGCTGCTTCTTGCCGCGGACGTCCACCAGCAGTTGGGTGCCGGGCTCGGCACTCGCCTTCGTCACGTAGGCCATGGCGACGGAGTAGCCGAGGGTCGGGGACAGCGCGCCCGACGTCACCTCGCCCACGACCTCGTCGCCGCTCAGCACCGCGTACCCGTGCCGCGGGGCCCTGCGCTCCGGCGTCTTCAGCCCGACCAGGACGGAGTCCACACCGGACTCGGCGACCTTGGTGAGCGCGTCGCGGCCCACGAAGTCGCCAGGCTTGTCGAGCTTCACGACCCGGCCGAGGTTCGCGTGGTACGGCGTCAGCGACGTCGTGAGTTCGTTGCCGTACAACGGCATTCCGGCTTCGAGACGCAACGTGTCGCGGCAGCCGAGACCGCACGGCTTGAGCTCGTGCGCGGCACCGGCCTGAAGCAGCGCGTTCCAGACGGCCGCGGCGTCGGCGGGCGCCAGGAAGAGCTCGAAGCCCTCCTCGCCCGTGTACCCGGTGCGCGCCAGCAGCGCGTCGACGCCCGCGACCTTCGACGGGTAGGACGCGTAGTACTTGACCGTCGAGAGGTCGGTGCCGGTCAGCCCGGCGAGGACCTCGACCGACTTCGGGCCCTGGATCGCGATCAGCGCGTAGTCGGTGGACTTGTCGGTGACCACCGTGTCGAACCCGGCGGCACGCTCGACGAGCGCCTCGGCCACCACGGCGGCGTTGGAGGCGTTCGCGACGACCATGAACTCCTCGTCGCCGAGGCGGTACACGATCAGGTCGTCGATCACGCCGCCGTCGGCCTGCGTGATCATCGTGTAGCGCGCCTTGCCGACCGCCAGCGCGGAGATGTGGCCGACGAGCGCGAAGTCGAGCGCCTCGCCCGCCTGCGGACCGGTCAGCACGATCTCACCCATGTGCGTGAGGTCGAAGAGGCCGGCGGTGGTGCGCACCGCGTGGTGCTCGGCGAGCTCGCTCGAGTAGCGCAGCGGCATCCGCCAGCCCGCGAAGTCGGTGAACATCGCGCCGAGCTGTTCGTGCTCGGCGTTCAGAGGCGTGAGGCGGGACATCAGAACGCTCCTCCAGGGTGCGCCGAAGAGCCGGACGAGGCCGGCTGAGGCAACAGAAGAATGACACGGTCCATCGGAGACTCCTCTTCCAGAGCAGCCTCCCCCTCTGTCATGAGCCTGAGAGCTTCGCCACCTTCAGTGGCTTGCACCGTGGGCGAGGCGTGGACGCCTGCTTTCCAGAGTTGCCTTCGTCGTGCGGTATCTGTGCCTGAGAGATTCCGGGGAGGAGTTGCTCCTTCGGCGCTCCCGCTGAAGGGAGCTCTCCCGCGCGACATCGACGGCCGTGTTCAGTTGGTAGCCCCAGACGCTAGCAGGCCAAACGTCACAGCGGCACGCCCTGCGCAGTCTTCTCGACCACCTTGCGCTCGGCCCAGAACGACAGGAACGGAACCGTGCCGGCGAGCAGCACGAGCGCGGTGCCCTTGATCGACCAGCGCAGCTTCAGCGCCAGGTCGACGGAAATCACCAGGTAGATGGCGTAGAGGAAGCCGTGGACCGGGCCGACGACCTTCATGAACTGGCCCATGTCCGCGGCGTACTTGAGCACCATCGCCACGACCAGCAGCAGGAGGAAGACACCGACCACGTAAGCCATGACCCGGAACCGGGTCAACGCACCCTTCATCTGCCCGCCTTCGCTCAACGACCGTCCCGCGCGTTGAGGTCCGCGAGCATGCGGTTGTAGGCCGCGAGCTCCGCGTCTTCTTCGTCGTCGAAGTGCTCGACAGGCGCGGGTTTGACGGCGTCAACCGTAGTCACCGGCTCTTGCGCGGACACAACCGGCTCCGGCTCGGAGAGAGCCTCGTCACGACGCTGGCGCGCAAGGCGGCGGAAGCGCCACACCATGAAGAGCGGGAAGAGGCCGAAGAGCGGCCACTGGAGCACGTAACCGAGGTTCTGGAACGTGCCGCTGGCGGACTCGAAGCGCTGCCACTGCCACCAGGCGAGCCCGCAGCACACGATCAGAGCGACCAGGCATCCGAGCCCGATCAGGATCCGCTGGGGGGTGAGGAGGCCGCGCACGGCTTCCAGACTAGAGGCTGTTCCGCGGATCTGGGGTCCGCCCCCAGCTCAACACGACGAACAAGCCCTGGCGAGCACGCGAATCCACTTGCGAGTGGGCGGGGCTCCCGCCTCCGAGAGCCTGCCCTCGAATGACTTGGGTGTGGCCTCCACCTGGAGGCCGACCCGTTGATGGATCCGCTCGGGCAGGGGCCTCCACCCAGGAGGCCAACCCGTTGAAGGATCCGCTCGGGTAAGGGCCTCCACCCAGGAGGCCAACCCGTTCAGGGAACCGCTCGGGTAAGGGCCTCCACCCAGGAGGCCAACCCGTTGAGGGAACCGCTCGGGTAGGGGCCTCCTCGTCAGGAGGCCGGACCCGGTTGGGGGTCCGGGGGCTTGCCCCCGGCTGGGGTGTGGGGGCTCGGCCCCCACAAAACACGCGGAACGAACATCGGCGAGCGCTCTTCGCGAGCACACCTCTCCCGTTCGTTACGCCCTACGCCACGCCGTCCCGGCGCTGCCTCTGCAGACGTGCGACGCACCAGGCCGCGGCAGAACCACGGCGGAGGTGCTGGAGAACCGTCATCGGTCCCAGGCGCCTCCCGAGGTCGGCAGGGGTCAGGCCCGCCGCGCGGTAGTCGAGCGCGCGCTGGTCCAACGGGCTGATGCCCGCGTCCCACCACTGCTCGGCCTCGCTGACGTCGCCCACCAGCTGCCAGTAGCTCGCCGCGGCAGCGAGCAGTGCCTCGGGTGCCTCCGGCGCCCGCTTGCGCATCGCGGCCACGTAGGCCGGATCCGCCGAGTCGACCTTGACCAAGCCACGCGACCCGCCCTTGCTGCCTCCCCGCTGCACGGGGATGCCGGGCGCCGAGGGGGGAGCCTCCGCGAGCCACGCGTTCTTGATCCGGTTCACCTCCTGCATCTCTGCGTCATCAGACCGTTCAGCCGCCCACTGCTTCAACAGCTCGTGGACCCCGGAGTCCTCGACCATCCATGCCTCCTCGTCGGTCGGGGATCGGCCATTGCAGCGGAAGGTATTCGGTAGGTCTGACAATCGCCAGACCCTGAATCCTCAGAACACCCGTTACCAGTGCGTGATTGGCCTCATTCCACCCATCCGGCTCAACCCGAACGGCCGAGGATCACCCAGAGTCACTAGCTGATCGGGGTGGCCGTCCCGAAGAGGCTCCTGATGAAGGTGATGATCGACTCCGCGCCCTGACGCAGCCAGCCGAGGACCGTCTGGACCGCGGCCGCGGACTGTTCGGGCTGGGTGATCAGGAGGAACAGCACCAGCGCGACGCCCGCCAGCACTAGCACCTTCTTGAGGTTCACAGGTACCTCTCCGTCCATGTCGCTCACAGGTGAGGCGGCGGACCGCCCGTGTCACCCGACATGGTCCCTCATTCACCCTTGCGATGAACAACGACCACGCCCAACTCGTCCTAGGATCCACCAGCGGCGCACGCCTGCACGACGGGGAATGTCACCCGAATGGCGGCTAAAGAGCCCCGGATCCAGCGCCGATGTCCTGGGCACGAGGTGAACACGGACACCCTCGCATCCCACAGCTTGGACCAGACACTGTTGCATCGAGCCTCACCCGGATGCCGACCCGCCGGCATCACGCTCTGTCACCCCGTCGTGTCCTTATTAATGCGCACCCGCATTCACGCAATTACTCCTGACCGCCGCAGTTCCATAATTTGGGCGTCCGCCACACCCATGTCGGCAAGCACTTCCCCGGTGTTCATCCCGGTGGAAACCGGCGCCGTCGGAACAGCCGCCGGAGTGCGGTCGAAGCGAGGTGCGGGCGCCGGGTGCAGCGCGCCGGAGACGTCGACGAACGTGCCCCGTGCCTCGTTGTACGGGTGCCGCGCTGCCTCGGACGGCGTCAGCACCGGCGCCAGGCACGCGTCCGTGTCGCGAGCGAGGTCCGCCCACTCGTCCCGCGTCCTGGTCTTGATCGCCGCCGCGATGCTTTCACGCAGCTCGGGCCAGTTCGCCGGGTCGTTGCGCGACGGCGCGTCCTCCAGCCCCAGCACGCGCACCAGGTCGGCGTAGAACTTCTCCTCCAACGCGCCGATGGCCACGAACCGCCCGTCCGCGGCCTCGTAGACGTCGTAGAAGGGCACGCCGCCGTCGAGCATGTTCTCGCCACGCGCACCGGACCACATGCCCGCGTTCTTCATCCCGTGCAGGAACGTCGTCAGCAGCGCGGCCCCGTCGACCATGGCCGCGTCGACGACCTGGCCACGTCCGGAGCGTTCCCTTTCATACAGCGCGGCGAGCACGCCGAGGGCGAGCAACATCCCTCCCCCGCCGAAGTCGCCGAGGAGGTTGATCGGGAACGACGGCGGCCCACCGGCCCGTCCCAGCGGCTCCAACGCGCCGGCGACGGCGATGTAGTTGATGTCGTGACCGGCCCGGTCGGCGAGCGGCCCGTCCTGGCCCCAGCCCGTCATGCGGCCGTAGATGAGGCGCGGGTTGCGGGCGAGGCATTGCGCCGGACCGATGCCCAGCCGCTCGGTCACGCCCGGCCGGAAACCCTCCACCAGCACGTCCGAGCGTTCGACCAGGCGCAGCACCAGCTCGGCGCCCTCGGGTTTGCGGGTGTCGATCGCGACCGAACGCCGGTTGCGGGTCAGGAAGTCGCCGGGGACCGTCAGGTGGCTGCCCGGCTTGTGCACCTGGATCACGTCCGCGCCGAGGTCCGCGAGCACCATGCAGCCGAACGGCGCGGGCGCGAGCCCCGCGAGCTCGACGACGCGAAGTCCTGCCAGCGGCCCGCTCACAACGACCTCGCGATGATTTCCTTCATGATCTCGTTCGTGCCGCCGAAGATCCGCTGCACGCGGGCGTCGGACCAGGCACGTGCGATCGGGTACTCGTTCATGTAGCCGTAGCCGCCGAAGAGCTGCACGCACTCGTCGACGACCTTGCCCAGCCGGTCGCTGGCCCACCACTTCGCCATCGCCGCGGTCGGCACGTCGAGCTCGCCGCGCAGGTGCTTCTCGATGCACTCGTCGATGAACGCCCTGGTCACGGCCGCCTCGGTGGCGCACTCGGCGAGCTTGAACCTGGTGTTCTGGAACTTCATCAGCTCCTTGCCGAACGCCGTGCGCTCCTTCACGTACTTCAGCGTCACGTCGACGGCCGCCTCGATGCCCGCGATGCAGCAGACGCCGATGATCAGGCGTTCCTGCGGCAGCTGCTGCATGAGCTGGATGAACCCGAGGCCCTCCTGGTCGCCGAGGAGGTTCGCGACGGGCACGCGGACGTCGTCGAAGAACAGCTCGGCGGTGTCCTGGCCCTTCATGCCGACCTTGTCCAGCACGCGGCCGCGCCGGATGTCGCCTTCCACGACGATCAGCGAGATGCCCTGGGCGCCCTGCGACGGGTCGGTCTTCGCGACCACGATCACGAGGTCGGCGTGCACGCCGTTGGTGATGAACGTCTTCGAGCCGCTGATGACGTACTCGTCGCCGTCCCTGATGGCCCTGGTGCGGATGCCCTGGAGGTCGGAGCCCGCGCCGGGTTCGGTCATCGCGATCGCGCCCACGTACTCACCGGACGCGAGCTTGGGCAGCCAGCGGCGCTTCTGCTCCTCGGAGCCGTAGGAGTTGAGGTAGTGGGCGACGATTCCGCTGTGGACGCTGTTGCCCCAGGCGCTGTCACCGGCGCGTGCCTGTTCCTCGAGCAGCACGGCCTCGTGTGCGAAGGTGCCGCCGCCGCCTCCGTACTCCTCTGGGATGCTCAGGCACAGCAGTCCGAGGTCACCGGCCTTGCGCCACAGGTCGCGGTCGACCTGCTTCTGCTCGGCGAAGCGTTCCTGGTGCGGCGCGACCTCCTTCTCCATGAACGTGCGGGCGAGCTGGCGCAACTGGTCCAGGTCGCTGTCCATCCACCGCGATCGACGCTCTGCCATGCGGTCCACGAAACCACCGGGCGGTGGTCCACGCCATGACCGGCGCGCCAGGGCGTCACCCGAAAAACTGAGCGAAAAAACCACCTCGGTCGGCCAGACTGCTCGGTGTGCAGATCCACCAGATCACGCCGGACGAGTGGCGGCTGTGGCGCGACATCCGGCTGGAGGCGCTGGCCAGCGACCCCGCGGAGTTCGGCTCGACGCTGGCCCGTGAGCAGGCCTACGGCGAGAACGAGTGGCGCGAGCGCATCGTCGGCGGCCTGAACCTCGTCGCACTGGACCCCGGCCCCGTCGGCCTGGTCGGCGCCACCTCCAAACCCGGCGACCTCCACCTCTACTCGATGTGGGTGCGGAGCTCCCATCGCGGCAAAGGAGTCGGAGAAGCGCTGGTCAAGGCCGTGCTGGCGTGGGCGGCGGAGGAGGGCTGGAAGCGGGTCCGGCTGCGCGTCTGGGAGCACAACCTGCCTGCGCGCAAGCTCTACCAGCGGCTGGGGTTCGTGGACGCCGACGAACCGGAGCACATGGAGTTCGTGCTGAGCTAATCGGTCACCCTTCACGGTCATGGCCAGGCCGAGAGGCCCGGCCTAGCGTGGGTGCCATGAGCGAAGCCTTGATCTTCGACGCGGTGCGCACGCCGCGCGGCAAGGGGAAGCGCGGGTCGCTGCACAGCGTCAAGCCCGTCGCGCTGGCCGCCGGTGTGCTGCGCGCGCTGTCCGAACGCAACTCCCTCGACACCTCCGCGGTCGACGACGTCGTGTTCGGCGTGGTGTCACCGCTCGGCGAGCAGGGTGGTGACATCGCCAGGACCGCGGTGCTGGCGGCCGGGTGGGACCAGCGGCCGGCGGGCGTGCAGCTCAACCGGTTCTGCGCGTCGGGCCTGGAGTCGGTGAACCTCGCGGCCGCGAAGGTCGCCTCCGGCTTCGAGGACCTGGTGGTCGCGGGTGGCGTCGAGTCGATGTCGCGCGTCCCGATGGGGTCCGACGGCGGTGCGTGGGCGATCGACCCGCAGACGAACTTCGACCTGTCGTTCGTGCCGCAGGGCGTGTCGGCCGACCTGATCGCGACGCTGGAGGGCTTCTCCCGCACGGACGTCGACGCGTGGGCCGCCCGGTCGCACGCCCGCGCGTTCGAGGCGCAGAAGAACGGCTTCTTCGAGCGGTCCGTCGTCCCGGTCGTCGACCAGAACGGCACGGTGGTGCTGAAGGAGGACGAGACGATCCGGCCCGAGTCCACTGTGGAGTCGCTGGGCAAGCTGAAGCCCAGCTTCCAGTTCCACGGCGACCTCGGCTACGACACGGTGGCGATCGACCGCTACCCCACCGTCGAGCGCATCAACCACGTGCACACGCCGGGCAACTCGTCGCAGATCGTCGACGGTGCCGCGGCCGTGCTGATCGGCTCGGAGGCCGCAGGGAGGTCGCTGGGACTCACCCCGCGTGCCCGGATCGTCTCCGTCGCCGTGGTGGGAACCGAGCCGACGATCATGCTGACCGGACCGGCGCCGTCCGCGCGCAAGGCGCTGGACAAGGCGGGACTCTCGGTCGAGGACATCGACCTGTTCGAGGTCAACGAGGCGTTCTCGTCGGTCGTGCTGAAGTTCCTGCGGGACATGGACATCCCGGAGGACAAGGTCAACGTCAACGGCGGCGCGATCGCGCTCGGCCACCCGCTCGGCGCGACCGGCTGCATGATCCTCGGGACGCTGCTGGACGAGCTGGAGCGCCGGGACCTGCGCCGCGGCCTGGCCACGCTGTGCGTGGGCGGCGGCATGGGTATCGCGACGATCATCGAGAGGGTTTGAGATGCCGTTCCACTACGACAAGGACGCCGACGGCATCGTCACCCTGACGATGGACATGTCCGGCTCCGCCAACGTCATGAACCTCGAGTACCGGGAGCTGATGAACGAGGCGGTCTCCCGGCTGGAGGGCGACGAGATCACCGGCGTGATCATCACGTCGGCCAAGAAGACGTTCTTCGCGGGCGGCGACCTGAACGTGCTGATCGCCATCACACCGGAGAACGCCTCCGAGGCGCTGGACGGCGTCGAGGAGATCAAGTCGCAGCTGCGGCGGCTGGAGAAGCTCGGCAAGCCGGTCGTGGCGGCGATCAACGGGTCCGCGCTCGGCGGCGGGTTCGAGATCGCGCTGTCCTCGCACCGCCGGATCGTGCTGAACGACAACGGCATCCGCCTCGGCCTGCCGGAAGCCACGCTCGGTCTGCTGCCCGGCGGCGGTGGCGTGACGCGCATGGTGCGGCTGCTCGGCGTGCAGAAGGCGTTGCCGTTGCTCATGGAGGGCAAGCAGCTGCGGCCGGAACGCGCGCTGCAGGCCGGGATCGTGCACCAGCTCGTGGACACGCGCGAGGAACTGCTGTCCGAGGCCCGCGAGTGGATCAAGGCGAACCCGGCGCCGGTGCAGCCCTGGGACGTGCCGGGCGCCGGGGTGCCGGACCTGAAGTTCGGCGACCCCAACAGCTACGGCGTTCTCGCCGCCGCGCCCGCCGTGCTGAGCAAGAAGACGCACGGCGTGTACCCGGCGCCGGAGAAGATCATGGCGGCGGCGGTCGAGGGTGCCTACGTCGACTTCGACACGGCGCTGAAGATCGAGGGCCGCTACTTCGTGGAACTGGCCGCGGGTCAGGTCTCCAAGAACATGATCACGGCGTTCTGGTTCAACCTCAACGAGGTCAACGGCCGCGCGTCCTCGTCGGGCAGGCGCGTGACGAAGCTCGGCGTGCTCGGCGCGGGCATGATGGGCGCTGGAATCGCCGAGGTGTCCGCGAAAGCGGGCATCGAGGTCGTACTGAAGGACGTGACCCTCGAAGCCGCCCAGAAGGGCGCTGGGGGCCTGGAAGGCATCACGCCGACGGACTCCGACGACGACCTCGCGGGCTGCGACCTGATCATCGAGGCGGTGTTCGAGAACCGCGAGCTGAAGAACAAGGTGCTGGCGGCCGCGGAAGCACAGGCGCTGCCGGACGCGGTCATCGCGTCCAACACGTCGACGCTGCCGATCACCGGTCTCGCCACGGCGGTTCCGGACGCCGAGCGGTTCATCGGGCTGCACTTCTTCTCACCCGTGCCGAAGATGCGGCTCGTCGAGATCATCCGCGGTGAGAAGACGTCAGAGGAGACGTTGCAGCGGGCGCTCGACTACGTGCGGCAGATCGGGAAGACGCCGATCGTGGTGAACGACTCGCGCGGTTTCTACACGTCGCGGACGTTCGCGACGTACGTGATCGAGGCGATCACGATGCTGTCCGAGGGCGTGGCGCCGGCGTTGATCGAGAACGTGGCGAAGAAGGCCGGGATGGCCGTCGGACCGCTGGCCGTGTCGGACGAGGTGACGCTGTCGTTGCAGCTGAAGATCCACGACCAGACGCTCGCGGACGACCCGTCGCTGGTGTCGGACAGCCCCGCCTACGACCTGATCCGCGAGATGGTGTCGTTGGGGCGCACCGGGAAGGCCGGTGGGGCGGGGTTCTACGAGTACCCCTCCGACGGCTCGAAGAAGTTCCTGTGGCCCGAGCTCACGACCCGGTACGTGAAGGCCGACGCCGGGGTCTCCGAGCAGGACGTGCGGGACCGGCTGCTGTTCGTGCAGGCGCTGGAAACCGTGCGGTGCCTGGACGAGGGCGTGCTGACGTCGGTGGCGGACGCGAACATCGGCTCGATCTTCGGGTTCGGGTTCGCGCCGTGGAGCGGTGGCACGTTGCAGTTCATCAACTCCTACGGCGTGCAGGCGTTCGTGGAGCGGGCGGACTACCTCGCGGACACCTACGGGGAGCGGTTCCGGCCGCCTGCCTCCTTGCGGGAGCGCGAGAAGTTCTAGGCGCGGTAGGAACCGGGCGAGGACCCGGTCCAGCGCTTGAAGGCCCGGTGGAAGGCGCTCGCCTCGGAGAACCCGAGGCGCAGCGCCAACTCCTCCACCGACTCCCCGCCCCGCACCAGCGAGGCGACCGCCTGGTCGCGCAGCAGCTGCTCGCGCACCTCGCGGAACGACGTCCCCTCCGCGGCCAGCCGGCGCCGCAACGTCGGCGCACTCACCCCGAGACGTGCCGCCACGGCCTCGAGCCCGCTCACGCCGCTGCCGAGAAGCCTCCGCACGTGCCCCGCCGTGTTCGCGCCGTAGTCCCTGCGCGACAACAACTCCGCCGGCGAGTGCCGCAGAAACCTGCGCAGGCCCGCCTCGTCCTGCACGACCGGCATGCGCAGGAACTTCTGGTCGAACGAGATCGCCGTGGCGGGTGCGTCGAACGTCAGCGGGCAACCGAAGATCAGGTGGTACTCGGCGGCGTGCGCCGGTTCCTGGTAGGCGAACTCGGCCTCCCGCAACGGAATCCTGCGGCCGATCAGCCACGACGAGAAGCGGTGCCACAGCACGAGCAGCGACTCGGTCAGGAAGTGGTCCGGGTCGCCGGGGACGTGCAACGAGAAGCGGCCGTCGTCCAGCGAGAGTTCCAGCGGTTCGTCGAACAGGGCGTAGAACGCGAGGCCGCGGCGCAGCGCCGACTCGAGATCCGGGCAGTGGACGGTGAGCAGGCACATCATCGCGAACGTGCCGCGTTTGGACGGACGCGGACCGAAGCCCATGAACTCGTCGTCGAGGACTTCCCACAGGATCTGGATCAGCTTCGTGTACTGGGCCGGCGTGACACGGGCGCGGTCGTCGGCCAGGAGGCTCGGCGGGATGCCGGCGCCGGCGAGGACCTCGGACGGCGACGGGCATGCGCGCAATGCCGCGCGCACGTAGTGGATCGCCACGGTCCTGGTGTGCACGAACCACCCTAAAACGCCATCGGCGGTGGCGCGGCTCCGGGGAGAGTTGGAGTCGCGCCACCGCCGATGAAGGCCCACCCAGTGAGCCGTGCTCCTCACCAACAGGGCTTCCGCACGCCCATCGGCAAGGGACGATGTTGTGTCCTCATGTCAACGCTATGTGGTCTAGACCAGGAAAGTCAATAGTGCGAAGAGAGCACGTCCTGATCAGATGTTTCAGGCTTGTTCCAGCGGTGCTACGGCGAACCCCGCGGAGAACCGCTGACACCAGATCACGACACTCCGAATGGACGACACGTCCACACCGGCCGGAATTTCGTACACCTGATCGCCACGATTTCCCTTCAGCTTACCAAGACTGGTGAATCCTTCACCGAACGTCTTCTCGGCCGAGCTCGACGGGTGCGGGGACAGGTAGACGTACAGGTCAGGGCCGTCGCTGGTGTTCAGGGACGCGAACTGGACGGAATGCCCGCCGCCGGGCAGTTCGATCAGGCTCGCCCTGCCGGTGGTGGCGTGTTCGAGTGAGCGCCACTCACCTGTCGCGACCTCCCGCGGCGTTTCCGCCGGCTTCTCGGCACTGGTCTGCACGCTGGTCGTCACCGGCGCCGTCGGCACGAGCAGCGCGTCGTGCGTTTCGCGAACCGTGAGCAGCCGCCACGGCTGGAACAGGTACAACCCGATCCCGAGGGCGACGACGACCACGACTGCGACGGGGATCAGAAATCGACGATGCGGCATACCGAAAATCCTGACCCGAATCGGACCGAAAAGAGCTTACGGAGTTGTTAGGGTCCTGCCCGTGGCGACGCAGGCGAGGATCGGCCAGGCCGTGCTCGGTGTCCTGATGGTCGGCTGCGCCCTGACGGGCCTGTTCCCCAGACCCGTGCCGTTGCTCTTCGCCGTCGCCGCGGTCGGCACGGCCAACGCGGCGTTCCCGTTGATGCGCACGTTCGGCTCGGCGTTGCTGGGCGGTGTGGCGGCGTCGTCGATCGCCCTGTCGTCGGTCCCGTTCGTCACCTGCTCCTCGGAGCGCTTCACCGACGTGTTCACCTGCACGGGTGACGCTCCGACGTGGCATCTGACCGGAACCGTGCTGGTGGCAGGCCTTTCCGGGGCCAGTTTGGTGCTCGCCCGGATCACAGATCAGTGACAGCGATCACTCAACCAGGGGCATCAAGACGCCGATAAGGCAAGCAGGTGAGCGTTCTCCTGCGCCTGGCCCAGCCGGTAATCTGCCGTTGAGCGTGATCGCCTTACTTCCAACGTGAGCATTTGAGGAGGACCGCTGTGCGCGCACTGTGGGCCGCAGGTGGTTCCGCCGTGCTCGGGTCCGCGTTGCTCGGGGTGCTGGTGGGAATGGCGTTCCACGGCGCCGGTGACGACGATCCGCTGAGCCGGACACCCGCGTCCACGTGGATCAAGTCCACGGCGACCACCCCGTCGAGCTCCGTCGAGAGCTCGGCCCCCGAGAGCAGCGCGCCGTCGAGCTCCAGCAGCCCGGCGCCGAGCACGCAGCAGACACCGAAGAAGACGACGACTCCGCCGCCTGCCGTGGTCAACCCCGCGCCACCGCCGCCTCAGGTCACCACGACGACCACTGCGACGTCGTCCGGGTGGCCGTGCAGCCCGTTGAACCCGTTGCCGCCGCCCACCTGCAAGAACTTCAGCAACTAGGTCAGGCGGACTCGCGGCGCACCAGGACCGTCGGCAGCACCTGCTTCTTCGTCTTGACGGTCTCGTCGCGCAGCAGCTTCATCAGGTGCTCGACCATGTGCTTGACCTGCTCGTCCGAGTCCTGGCGCACCGACGTGAGCGGCGGGGTGGTGTGCTCGGCGATCGCCACGTGGTCGTCGAAGCCGACGACCGCGACGTCCTGCGGCACCCGCTTTCCGGCCTCCTGCAACGTCTCCAGCGCACCGGCGGCCATGAGGTCGGAGGCCACGAACACCGCGTCCAGGGTCGGCACCTTCGCGAGCAGCGCGGCCATCGCCTTGCGGCCGCCCTCACGCGTGAAGCCGCCGTCCTCGGTGACCTTCGCGGCGCCCTTGTCGTCGAGGCCCATCGCGGACTTGAAGCCGTTCAGGCGGTCGATCGCGGACAGCTCGTCCAACGGGCCCGACACGTGCACGATCTTCTTGCGGCCGAGCGACTTCAGGTGCTCGGTGGCGAGCACGGCACCGCCCTCGTTGTCGTTGTCGACGAGGTGCATGCCGCGCAACGAGCCCCACGGCTTGCCGGCGTAGACGACCGGCAGCGGCAGCTTCTTCACGATCGACACGAGCTCGTCGTTGCGGTGCGGCGCGAACACCAGCGCGCCGTCGACGTGACCGCCGGCGAGGAAGCGGTGGGCGCGGGCCTGATCGTCGGGCGAGTGCACCAGCATCAGGACCATCTGCACGTCGACGTCGGCGAGAGCACGCGCGCCCGCGCGGATCAGGCGGGCGAAGTGCGGGTCGTCGAAGATCTTGGGCTCTGGCTCGGAGAACACGACGGCCACCGCGCCCGTGCGACGCGTCACCAACGCGCGGGCGGCGCGGTTGGGCTGGTAGCCCAGGGCCAGCACGGCGGCGTTGACCGCTTCCAGCGCCTCGGGGCTGACCCGCGGCGACGCGTTCAGCACTCGTGACGCCGTGGCGCGGGAGACCCCGGCCCTCGCGGCCACGTCCTCCAACGTCGGACGCGCGTGGATGGACACGAGCACCACTCCTCGATGAAAACCTTTGAGTCGCAGGTCAGCTTAGCCGCAAGCGATCTCCGAGGAGGGTTTACGCGCTGTTCAACGTGTTTTTTCAGCAACAACCGTCGCAATTGGGTTCGAAAGAGCACGCCCGCGTGGCGCAATGGACACGCGCAGCAACCCGTCCTCCCGGCGTGTCGTGGTGTCCAAACCGGCCCGTGCGGCCGTGCGCACCAACGAGGTCTCCGACGGCAGGCACCACGCCACGAGCTCCTGGAACCCCGCGGCACGGGCGTCCGCCGCGAGCGCGCCGAGCAGTGCGGTGCCCACGCCCCGGCGCTGCCACGAGTCCTCGACCAGCAGCGACACCTCGGCGCTGGTCGGCGTGCCGGTGTGCAGGAGCTGGCCGAGCGCCACGACCTGGTCCGCGCACTGCGCGAGCATCGTGGTGCCGCGCGGCGGGTTCAGCAGCCGGTGCAGCCAGCGGCGCGGCACCGTGCGCATGCCGGAGTGGTAGCGGTTGAACAACGTCTTCATCGAGCACCGGGTGTGCAGGCCGGCGACGGCGTCCTCGTCGTCATTGGTGCCCGGCCGCAGAACCAGCGCCACGCCGTCATCGCTGAGCACTCCTCGCATCGCGGGCGCTGGTGCGTCGAGCAGGTCGAGCAACGCCTGGCCCCGCGCGAGTTCGACCTGGGTGAAGGGCGACCAGCCGCGCCGTGCCGCCAGGTCGCCGAGCTGGACCTGACCATCCGCGGCTTCGCCGTGCGTCACCGCGTCGGCCGACAGCACCTGGCGGAGGGCCTCGGCCGTGCGGGACGGGTCGGACAGCGCCATCCCGGCGGCGCGCAGGACAGCCGTCGGTTCGTCGACGAGGTCTCGCACGTCGGCACGGGTGATGCCCACGCACTTGCCGCCCTCGGTGCGGATGGCGTCGATGAGGTCGGCGGGCAGCACGCCCGGAGCGGCCTGCACCACGATCTCGTCGAGAACGCCGCCGGGCACCGGGATCACCTGCAACGCGAGGACGTTGCAGTCGGCGGAGGCGAGCCGGACCGTGACGCGGGCGAGCGCGCCGGGGCTGTCGCTGAGTTCGATGCGCATGCGCCAAGTCGTCGTGGTCATGCGTCCAGAGTTCCCGCGACCTGTTGCCTCGGTGCGAACTGCGGGTAAAACGATCCAGGTCACACAAGTGCCGCGACCGTCGGCCTTCGCCCCGGATTTCGCCGCTCAGACGGGCGGCCCGCTGAGTGGTGGAAGGCGGCGGTCACGGCACTAGGGTTCGCGCCATGAGGAGAACACTGGCCGTAGGCCTCACCCTGCTCACCGTCACCGCGCTGGCCACGCCCACCACCGCAGCACCAGCGACGAGGCCGAAGCAGGCCACGCTGACGAACTTCGCCTCACTCCCTGCCGAGACCTACCTGCCCGGCAGTGAGCCGAGCGGCGCCGCACTGGGGACGAGCCCGATCAACGGGATCACGCCGCCGTTCGCCGACCAGCCGATCCAGGGCTTCAGCGGCCTGGTCCGCAACAGCGACGGAACGTTCGACGTCATCTCGGACAACGGCTACGGCACCAAGGCCAACAGCGCGGACTGGCTGCTGCGCATCAACCGCATCGCGCCGAACTTCAAGACCGGCGAGGTCGACGTCGTCGGCGGCATCACGCTCACCGACCCGCACGGCCACATCCCGTTCCCGCTCACCAGGCCGGACCGCGTGATCACCGGCGCTGACATCGACATCGAGTCCGTCACCAGGACCGCGGACGGCACGTACTGGATGGGCGACGAGTTCGGCCCGTACCTGCTGCACTTCGACCGCGCCGGACGGCTGATGGCGCCGCCGGTGCCGTTGCCGGGCGTCCGCGCTCCCGAGAACCCCGCCGGCAACCCGAACATCGGTGGCAGCAAGGGGTTCGAGGGCATCACACTCTCCCCCGACGGCAAGACGATCAACGCGCTGCTGGAGGGCACGGTCGCCGGAGACGAGCCGGGCACGTTGCGGCTCAACGAGTTCGACATCGCGAGCAACGCCTTCACCGGCAAGACGTGGCGCTACCAGCTGGAGGCCACGAACTTCGCCATCGGTGACGCCATCGCGGTCGACCACAACCGGCTGCTGATCATCGAACGGGACAGCGCGCAGGGTGCCGACGCGATCGTCAAGCGCGTCTACCTCGCCGACAAGCGCGACCGCGACCACGACGGCAAGCTCGACAAGACGATGGTCGCCGACCTGCTGAACCTCGCCAACCCCAAGCACGTCGGCGGGCAGGCGGACCCGTTCAAGTTCCCGTTCGTCACCATCGAGGGCGTCACGATCCTCGACGACCGCACGCTCGCGGTGCTCAACGACAACAACTTCCCGTCGTCGTCGGGCCGCACGCCGGGCAAGCCGGACAACGACGAGTTCATCACCATCCGGCTCGCGGAGAACCTGCACGCCGATCCTCGCGTGCTGCGCCGCAGGTAGAACGAGAGAGCGCTCTCACCTGCGGCACAGAGGTGTCCGCAGGTGAGAGCGTCAGCCCCCTCGGGCCCGCCTTGCTGGTCTAGATGGTGTAACCGTGCGCGGGAAGGCCGTTCTGCCCGATGATCCGGGACAGCGTGACCGCGCTTTCCTTCACCGTGCGCCGCTGCGTCTCGTAGTCGACGTGCACGATGCCGAACCGCTGCGAGTACCCGGCCGCCCACTCGAAGTTGTCGAGCAGCGACCACGCGAGGTAGCCGCGGACGTCGGCGCCTTCCGAGATGGCCCTGTGCACCGCGCGGACGTGGTCCACCAGGTACTTCGTCCGCTCGACGTCGACCACGCGGCCCATCGGGTCCACGACGTCGGGGAACGCCGAGCCGTTCTCCGTGACGACCAGGGGGATCCCGTTGGTGTCGCGGGACAGCCGGAGGAGGAGCTCGGTGAACGCGTCGGCGTTCTGCTCCCACCCGAACCCGGTCAGCTCGCCCTGCGGGGGCGCGATGGCGGCGCCGCGCAGCCCCGCGTGCGGACCGAAGGGCACGTGATCGGGGTCGGCGGGCACGACCCGCGTCGGGCTGTAGTAGTTGACGCCGATCCAGTCGATCGGGGTCGCGATGGTCTCCATGTCACCGTCGCGCACCACGTTCGTCCAGTCGCCCAGCCACGTCGTGTCCTGCAGGACGTCGAGCGGATAGCCGCGGCCGCAGATCGGGTCGAGCAGGATGCGGTTCTGCAGCCCGTCGACCTTGCGGACCGCCTCCTCGTCGTCACCCCAGACGGTGCTGAAGTTCAGCACGATCGACAGCCGGTGCGACTCGGGTGCCTGCGCCCGCAACGCCTGCGTCGCGAGGCCGTGGGCCAGCAGCAGGTGGTGCGCCGCTTCCAGGGACGCCACGGCGTCGGTGATGCCCGGCGCGTGGATTCCGTTGCCGTAGCCGAGGAACGCCGACACCCACGGCTCGTTCAACGTCGTCCAGGCCTGCACCCGGTCGCCGAGCCGGTCGTGCACGATGGCGGCGTAATCGGCGAAGCGGTAGGCCGTGTCCCGGTTGCGCCAGCCGCCGAAGTCCTCCAGGACCTGCGGCAGGTCCCAGTGGTACAGCGTCACCAGCGGCTGGATGTCCTTCTCCAGCAACGAGTCCACGAGGCGGTCGTAGAACGCGAGACCGCGCTCCTCCACCGCGCCGCTGCCGGTCGGCTGGATCCTGGGCCACGCGACGGAGAACCGGTACGCGGCCAGTCCCAGCGACGCCATCAGGTCCACATCGGACTGGTAGCGGTTGTAGTGGTCGCAGGCCGGGTCACCGGTGTCGCCGGCCAGCACCTTGCCGGGCGTCGCCGCGAACGTGTCCCAGATCGAGGCACCACGACCGTCCACTGTGGTCGAGCCCTCGATCTGGAACGCCGCGGTCGCTGCTCCCCACAGGAAGTCCGGTGGAAAGGTCAGCACCTCCCGCCCGACCTTGACGTCCGAGTCGGTCGTCATTCACTCATCCCTTCACCGCGCCCTGCATGATTCCTCCAACAATCTGACGGGACAGCAGGACGAAGATCGCGATCACCGGCAGCACCGCGAGGGAGGCGCCGGCGAGCATCAACGAGTAGTCCGTGTAGTACCCGCTGGCCAGCGTCGACAGCGCGACCTGGACCGTCGGGCTGTCGTTGGGGTCCAGCACGATCAACGGCCAGAAGAAGTCGTTCCACGCCGTCATGAACGTGAACATGCCGAGCACCGCCGCCTGTGGCCGCACCGCGGGGAAACCGACGTGCCAGAACGTCCGCAGCACCGAGCAGCCGTCCACGCGAGCGGCCTCGATCAGCTCATACGGCACGGTTTCCTCGCACGCCTGGCGCATCCAGAACACGGCGAACGACCCGATCAGCGCCGGCACGATGACCGCCTGCAGCGTGCCGTACCAGTCGAGGTCGGACATCAGCATGTACAGCGGGATCACGCCGAGCTGCGTGGGCACCATCGCGGTGCCGAGCACGACGAGGAACAGCGAGTCACGCCCCTTGAACCGCAGCCGCGCGAACGCGAAGCCCGCGAGCGTGCCGAGCACGACGTTCGAGATCGCCACCGTCGCGGCCACGATGAACGAGTTCTGCATGGCGAGCCAGAAGTCGACCGTGTCGAAGACCCTGGCGATGTTCTCGAAGAGGTTCCCGCCGGGAACCAGCGGTGGCACCTTCTCGCCGAGGACGGAGTTGTCCTTCGACGCCACGATGAACGAGTAGTAGAGCGGGAACACCGAGGCCGCCAGCACGGCGACCAGGAACCCGTAGAGCAGCGGCCCTGCCTTGGCGTTCTTCATGCTCACCCCTTGCCCGCGATGCGCCGCGTCAGCGAGAAGTTGACGATCGCGACCAGCAGGACGACGAGGAACAGCATCCACGCGACGGTGGCGGCGTAGCCGGCGTCGAACAGCCGGAAACCCTTCTCGTACATGTAGAGCACCAGCGTCTGGAACTGCCGGTCGGAGCCACCGGTGGAGTTGTTCGCGGCGAACCCGGGGTCGAACAGCGCGGGCTCCGCGAACAGCTGCAGGCCACCGATCGTCGACGTCACCACGGTGAAGAGGATCGTCGGACGGATCGACGGCACGGTGATCGACCAGAACATCCGCCAGCGCGACGCACCGTCCAAAGTGGCCGACTCGTACATGTCCTTCGGCACCGACTGCATCGCCGCCAGGTAGAGCAGCGCGTTGTAGCCGGTCCAGCGCCACATGACCATTGTGGACACGGCGAGGTGCGACGCCCACGTGTCCGCGCGCCAGTCGACCGGGTCGATCCCGGCCAGGCCGAGCAGGAAGTTCACGATGCCGAAGTCGCGGCCGAAGAACTGCGCGAACACCAGCGCCACCGCGGCGACCGAGATGACGTTGGGCAGCAGCACACCCGCACGCCAGAACGCGCTTCCGCGCAGTCCCCTGTCGAGCAGCGCGGCCAGGCCGAGCGCGGCCAGCAGCTGCGGCACCGTCGACAGGACGAACAGGCTGATCGTGTTGAACAGCGCGTTCCAGAAGTTGGCGTCACCGAACAGGTGGACGTAGTTGTCGAGACCGACGAACCCCTGGTTGCCGTCGATCAGCTGCCAGTCGTGCAGCGACACCCACGCCGTGTACACCAGCGGGTAGAGCCCGAAGATCGCGAACACCACGAAGAACGGCGCGACGATCAGGTACGGCGTGTACTTCGCGTCCCAGCTGTTCAGCCTGAAGCGCTTCGACTCTCCAGAAGAAGGAACCGAGGCGGCCGGGGCCGCCTCGGTCCTCGTGCGGACCGCCGTCACTTGACGGCGTCCTGCGCTTCCTTCAGCGCCTGCGTCCACGCGTCCGCGGCGGACTGCTTGCCCTGCTCGACCCGCGTGAGCGCGGTGCCGAACACCGGCCCGACCTTGGAGTCCTTCGTGCCGCGGTAGGTCGGCTTCAGCGACTCGGCGGACGACGCGAAGATCTGCCCGACCGGTGCCTTGTTGAAGTACTCGTTCACGGTCGCCTGCACCTCGGCGTCCTGGTAGACCTTGGGCTGGCTGGGCAGGTTGCCGGTCTCCTTGAAAATCCGCTTCTGCTGCTCGGGCGCGGTCAGCCACTTGGCCAGCTCGTAGGCCTCCTTGGGGTGCTTGCTCTGCTTGGGAATCGCGAGGAACGAGCCACCCCAGTTGCCGCCACCACCGGGCGCCGTCGTCACGTCCCACTTCCCGGCCGCCGCGTCACCGGCACCCGCCTTGATCAGCGCGAGCGCCCAGGCCGGGCACGTGGTGGTGGCGAACGATCCCTGCTTCAGCGCGACGTTCCACTCCTGGCTGAACGGCTCCAGCGCACCGGTCTGCTTCTTGGTGCCCAGCGCCGCCGCCGTGTCGAACGCCGTCTTGACCTTGTCGTTCTTCTCCGCGATGTACGAGTCGTCCTTCGCGAAGTAGCCCTCCTCGGTCTGGTCGAGGATGGCCTTGTAGACGTTGCGGCCGGTGTCGACGAACTTCACGTTCGGCGTCTTGGCCGTGAACTCGTCGGCGACCTTCGCGTAGTCGGCCCACGTCGGCCAGAGCTTCGCGACCTCCTTGCGGTCGGTCGGCAGGCCGGCCGCCTCGAACAGGTCGCGCCGGTAGCAGAGCCCCAGGCTGCCCATGTCCGTGCCCAGCCCCAGCACGAACTCACCGCCGTCCGCGGTGCCCTGGTTCCACTTCCAGTCGGCCCACTGCGCCTTGAGGTCCTTCGCCCCGTACTCGGCGAGGTTCACGAACTTGTCCTTGGAAGCCCGGAACTGGCTCACCACACCCTCTTCGAGCGCGACGATGTCCGCCGCACCACGCCCACCCGCGAGCTGCGTCGCGAGCTGCGTGTTGTGCTGCTCCATCTTGACCTTGCGCTGCTCGATCTTGATGTTCGAGTGCGAGGCCATGTACTCCTCGATGAGCTTGTCGTAGCCGAAGTCGGAGAACAGGCCAAGCGACAGCTCGATCTTGCCATTGGCCTCGGAACTCCCGCCGCAGCCTGCGGCCAGAACCATCACGAGGGTCGCAGCGACGCTGCCGACCAGCCTTCTGCTCATCCGTCCTCCTCGACGGGCGGCGCCACGGGCGCAGCTGACTGTTGTGAGAGCGCTCTCACACTCAACCGGCGAGGCGCGGGTGTCAAGCGGTCGACATCGTTCCGTAACTTTGTGGAGGCTGGCAACAAACGCGCCCAAAGCCCGCGAGCATCTCATTCGGCCCGCGTGCCCCTCGGAGACACGAAAGAGGGACGACCGGGCCCTCGCTCCGGTCGTCCCTCATACCAGGTAGAGGGGTTTTCTGGCCGAAAGTGACGCGTGCTCTCGAAGTTTTTTCGGCAACTTTGGGTTGAGATGCTGTTGCGGTGGGTAGCGAGGCCGAACCGCTGGCAGAAAGCAGCGGAGGCCCGGCGCCCCGACAGCACCGGACCTCCACCGATCCCCCGGCCGTGCGGCCCCTGTTTCCGCACGCCCGAACCCGCCTGGTTCGGTCCCCGACTACCGGAGCCAGGCAGGGCGTTTTCTATGCCTCGGCCATCCCCGCGACCACGGAGTTGCGAGCCGCGCGACGGGCGGGCAGGGCTGCGGCGATGATCGCCGCGACCACGGCCAGCCCGAGCATGATCCCGATCTGGCCGAACGGGACGGAGAAGCTGATCTGGAACTCCGAGCTGGAGAGCGCCTCGACCAGCAGCCATCCGAACCCGGCGCCGAGGAGCACGCCGACCACCGCGCCGATCAGGGCCATCAGGATCGACTCGACCACCAGCATCTGCCGCAGCTGGCCTCGGGTGAGGCCGAGGGCGCGCAGCAGGGCCGACTCGCGGGTGCGTTCCAGGACCGAGAGCGTCAGCGTGTTCGCGATGCCGAACAGCGCGATGATCAGCGCCAGGCCGACGAGGGCCCAGATGAACAGCAGCACCTGGTCGATCTGCGAGTTCAGCTCCGCCTTGGTCTCGGCCGCGGAGTTCAGCACCGCGACCGGTGAGGTGGCGATGACGCGTTCCAGGTCGGCGCGGGCGGCCGTGATGTCGGTGCCCGGCGCGAGCTTGACCAGCAGCTTCTGGTAGCCCTTCGCCGGCTCCTTCAGGATCGACTGCGCCGACGCGAGCGTGACGATGCCGGTGCCGTAGCTGTTGTCCTTGATCAGCGCGACGACCTTGAAGTCCTTGCCGCTGATCGGGACGGTGGACCCGACGGTGAGGCCGGCTTCCTTGGCCTCCTTCTCCCGCATCGCGATCTCGTTGTCCTTGAGCCCGGTCAGCGTGCCGCTGGCGACCTCGGGGCGCACCAGGGAACCGATCGCGTCGGACGGGTAGCCGGTGACGTCGGCGTACTTGAGCTTGTCGGACTCGCCGTACGCGGTGAGCTCGGGAGCGATCTTGGCGACGCTCTTCACCTTGGCGAGCTCGTCGGCGAACTTCTGGGTCAGCGGCTGGCTGTAGACGTTCGAGCTGACCTCGTAGTCGGCCGGGAACCGCTTGTCGACCTGCTGGTTCATCGTCTCGCGGCCGCTGCCGGCCACGACCGTCACCATCGCCACGATGGTCACGCCGATCATCAACGCCGCCGTGGTGGCGGCCGTGCGCTTCGGGTTGCGGCCCGCGTTGGCCGAGGCCAGCTTGGCCGGGACGCCGCGCAGTGCCTTGCCGAACAGGCGGTTCACCAGCGGCACGTACAGCGGGCCGAGGAGCAGGACCGCGAGCAGCAGCACCATCGTGGCGCCACCGGTGATGAACAGCGCGGGCTCTTCCTTCTCCTGCTGGAGGCCGAAGTAGACACCGGCCGCGCCGATCAGGCCGATCACCAGGGCGACCGCGATGCGGACCTTGCCGGTGCGGGCGACGTCGTCGTGGCTGTCCGGCTGCGAGCGCAGGGCGGCCACCGGGGCGACCTTCGTGGCGCGGCGGGCAGGCAGCACGGCCGACAGCACGGTCACCAGCACGCCGACGGCGAAGCCCGCGACGACGGTCACCCACGTGATCGGCAGGCGGATCTGGACGTCGTCGCCGCTGGGGCCGCCGACCGTGCCCACCAGCGCCTGCAGGCCCGCGGAAACGCCGAGGCCGCCGAGGATTCCCAGCACGGACGCCGCGAGACCCATGAAGACCGCTTCGGCGAGCACGCTGCGGAACACCTGCCCGCGTTCCGCGCCGACGCAGCGCAGCAGGGCGAGTTCCTTCGTGCGCTGGGCGACGAGGATGGTGAACGTGTTGTAGATGACCATGCCGGCGACGACGAGCGAGATGGCCGCGAACGCGAGCAGAAACGACCTGATCTCGCCGGCGGCGTCACCCACCTGCTCCAGCGTCGCCTTGGTCAGCTGCTCGCCGGTCTGCACCTGGTAGCCGGAGCCGATGGCCTTGGTGATGTTGTCGACGAGCTGCTGCTGCGACACGCCGTCCTTGGCGACCGCGACGATCTCGTAGATCCGCTGGTCCGGGAGGACCGTGCGCACGCCTTCCGGCGACAGGATCACGTGGTCGCTGCCGGACATCGAGATGCTGCTCGCGCCCTGCTGGTAGGTGCCGACGATGGTGTAGGCGTGCTCGGCGTTGTCCTTGTCGAGCAGCTTGAGCTTGTCGCCGACCTTGAGCTTCGCGATCTGCGCGGTCTTGGCGTCGATCGCGGCCTCGTCGGCCTTGACCGGGAACTTGCCGTCCTTGAGGTTGAAGTCGCGCAGCTTCTCCACCGTCGGCAGCGGCTGGACCAGCGCGTTGCGGGCCTTGCCGTCAGCACCGAGCAGGGCCGCGCTGCCGAACTCCCGCGAGTCCGCACCGGCGACACCGCTGGTGGCGCGGACCTTCTGGAGCACGTCGGCGGGGATGCCGTTCTGCATCTGGTCCGAGGTGCTGTTGTCCGCGAGGTGCACCGCCGCGTCGACGTTGCGGGCGCTGCGGGCGAAGTTGTCCCTGGTCTGGGCCTCGACGGCGTCGCCGAGCACGAGCGTGCCCGTCACGAACGCGACGCCGAGCGCGATGGCGATGCTGGACAGCACCAGCCGCGCCGTGCGGGCGCGCAGGCCCGCGAGGATGGTCTTCAGCATCTACCTCACGCCCCCAGGTGCGTGAGGGCGTTGACGACGGACTCGGTGGTGGGCTGGTGGATCTCGCCCGCGAGCCGGCCGTCGGCGAGCAGCACCACGCGGTCCGCGTAGCTCGCGGCCACCGGGTCGTGCGTCACCATGATCACGGTCTGGCCCAGCTTGCGGACCGACATGCGCAGGAAGTCGAGGACCTCGGCACCGCTGCGGGAGTCCAGGTTGCCGGTCGGCTCGTCGGCGAAGATGACCTCGGGACGGGCGACGAGCGCACGGGCACACGCCACGCGCTGCTGCTGGCCACCGGACAGCTCGGTCGGACGGTGGGTCAGGCGGTCGCGCAGGCCGAGGACGTTGACGATGGTGTCGAACCACTGCTTGTCGGGCTTGCGGCCGGCGAGCTCGAGGCCCAGCAGGATGTTCTGCTCGGCGGTCAGCGTCGGCAGCAGGTTGAAGGCCTGGAACACGAAGCCGACGCGGTCGCGGCGCAGCTTGGTCAGGTCCTTGTCGTTCAGCTTGGTGATCTCGGTCTGTCCGATGTGGATCGCGCCGCTGTCCACCGTGTCCAGTCCCGCGAGGCAGTGCATCAGCGTGGACTTGCCGGAGCCGGACGGGCCCATGATCGCGGTGAACTTCCCCGCCTGGAACGCGACGTTGATGCCGTCGAGCGCCCGCACCGCGGTGTCACCCTTGCCGTAGACCTTCACCAGGTTGTGGGCCGCCGCAGCGGTAGTGCCGACTGCGCCAACATCGGACACCAGTGCAGACATGTCTCGTGCCTTCCTCACAGGGGATGTTCCTTGACGAGGAAGAAGCTATGAGTCAGCTGAGTACGCGGACATCAACTCCGCGACGCGTTGCGCATCAGCCTGAGGTATGACAACCGGCGCTATTCCAGCAGACCCCGGTCGTACGCGATCGCCACCGCCTCCGCCCGCCGCGACGCCCCCAGCTTGGCCATGATCCGGGAAAGGTGCACGGAAACGGTCTTCTCGCTGATGTACAGCTCCTCGCCGACCTCGCGGTTCGTCCGGCCGGACGCGACCAGCGCGAGCACCGCCCGTTCACGAGGGGTGAAGAGATCGAGGTGTTCCCGCGCTGGTTCGTCAGCCCTGAGGGTGATGCGGGCCCGCTTGGCGCACGACGCCACGGCTTCCTGCAGCGGCACGGCCTTGAGCCTGGTCGCCACCTCGTCGGCCAGCCGCAGCTGCTCGGCGGCCTCCTCGCGGTGGTTCTCCCTGGACTCTGCGCCCAGCAACGCCTCCGCGAGCCGCCACCGGCACAGCGCCTGCTCGAAGACGAGGCCGTAGGCGAACCCGTCGACCGCCTGCTGCCACAGCTCCGGGTCGCCGGGGCCCTGCAGCCGGGACTCCTCGGCGTTGGACCGGGCCAGCCAGGCACGCCCTTCCGGACCGAGGGTGCCGGTGCGGGGCTTGCCGTGCACCGCCGTCAGCCGCACGTGCTCGGCGAGCTTGTGACCTGCTTCGACGGCGTTCTTCTCGGCCTCGGTGTCGCGCTTGCGCCGTGCCTTCGCGGCGAGGTCCGCGTACGCCGCGATGCCGATCGCGCCGATCCGGATGTCCGCGAGCATCCAGGGACCGCCGAGCTTGCGGGTCCACTCCATCGCGTCCGTGATCCGTTCGACGGCGAGCTCCGGCCTGCCGCGCCACAACGCGACCTCCGCGCCCGTGCCACCGGTGATCAGCGCGATCTGGATGTCGCGGTGCCAGTCGCTGCGCAGCTTGGTGATCTGCCGCTCGGTCTCGGCCAGCTCGCCGCGGCCGACCGTGAGGTGCGTCCTCGCCGCCGCGAGCCTGGCCAGCACCGTCGACGACACGGACATGCCGGGCGGCTCGCTGGCCCACGCCGCGTAGTCCCAGTCGCCGATGTAGTAGTGCACCAGCAACTGGAGGATGCGGATCTCCAGCCCGAACGAGCTCCACGTCAGGCCGGTCTCCTTGGCCCGGTTGCCCGCCTCGTTGAAGACGCGGGCCGCCTCGGCCAGTTCGCCCTGGTCGTAGTGCATCAGGCCGTAGTAGTACCAAGCCCTCAGCTCGTTGTTGAACGCGCCGACCTCGCGCGCGCTCTTGATCGCGCGCTCGAAGCTCACCTTGGCCTCGGCGTGCCGCATCGCGTGGTCGTCGAGGATCGCGAGCGTGCCGAGCGCGTCCGCGACGGCACCCGGAGCGTTCGCCGTCTGGCCGTCCGCGATCGCCTGCTCGGCGGCCTCGCGCGCGGCGTCGTCCTTGCGTTGCTGGCGCAGCGCGGAAGCCTTGCCCGCCAGCACACGAGCGCGGGTGGGGCTGGGTTCGCGGTCGTAGACGAGGTCGAGCGCCTTCGCCAGGACGAGGAAGTGCTCCTCCTCGTTGCCGTCCAGGATCGACAACGCCTGCGCGAGCCGCAGCCACACCTCGGCTGCCTCCTCCGGCGTCTGCTCCGCGGTGAGCGCCTTGGTGGCGCTGCGGGCGAACGCCACGGCCCGTTCCGGCTGCCCTGCCGTGCCGGCGACCCAGGAGGCCCGCCTCAGCAGCACGGATTCGTCCACATCGGACGGACGGTCGCCCGCGGGGACCGCGTTCCACAGGTTGAGCGCCTTTTCCAGGTACCGCAACGACTCGGCGGGAGCACCGGCGCGTTCGGCCTCCCTGGACGCCTTGATCGAGGCCTTCAGCGCCAGCGGCAGGTCGTGACTCTCGAACGCGTGGTGCGCGAGAGCCGCCGCGGCACCGCGTTCCTCCAGGTGCTCTGCGAGGTAGCGGGCGTACGCGGCGTGCAGCCGGACCCGTTCGCCCGGCAGGAGGTCGCCGTAGACGGCTTCCCTGAGCAGAGCGTGCCGGAACGTGTAGACCTCGTTGTCGTCCACCACCAGCAGGTGGTGCTGGACGAGCTCGCGCAACGCGGTGTCGAGGTCGACGTCGGACAGGCCGGCGACCTCGCGGAGCCGGTCGTGCCGGACCCGGCGGCCGCGCACCGAGGCGACCCGCACCACGTGCTGCGCCTGCGGGCTCAGCCGTTCGACGCGGCTGAGCAGGACGTCGGCCAGGGCGGACGGCAGCGACGACCTGTCGTCGCAGGTGGCCACCGCGATGAGTTCCTCGGCGAAGAACGCGTTGCCCTCCGACCGTTGCGCGACCTCCGCGACGACGTCCTCCGGCAGGTCGTCGGACAGGGCCTCGACGAACCTGCGGGCGTCCGCCGCGTTGAACGGCGAGAGGTCGAGACGTTCCACCGCGGGCAGCCGGACCAGCTCGGACAGCAAGGGCCGCAACGGATGGCTGCGGTGCAGGTCGTCCGCCCGGTACGTGCCGACGACGAGCAGGCGCTGGGAACGCAGGCGGGACAACAGGAACGACAGCAGGTACCGCGTCGAGGCGTCCGCCCAGTGCAGGTCCTCGACGACGAGCAGCACGCGCTGACGTTCGGAGAGATCGGTGAGCAGGCCCAGCACGGCGTCGAACAGCTGGAGCTGGCCGACGTCCTGCTCGGGCCGGCGGCCGGGGATGAGGCTGGGCGCGATCATGCCCTCGGTGCCGGGCTCGCGTTCGGCGGGAAGTGCCAGCTGGGGCAGCAACATCGCGAGCGCCGGGCGGTTCGGGATGTCGTTGAGACCGCTGAGCGCCTCCGCGAACGGCAGGTACGGCAGGCCGGTCTCGCCGGCGTCCAGGCACCGTCCCATCAGGACGAGCGTGTCCTCGGCGCTGGCGGCGAGCTCGTCCACCAGCCGCGTCTTGCCGACGCCCGCGTCACCGGCGAGCAGCACCGCCCCCGCGACACCGTCACCTGCCTGCGCCAACATGGCGCGCAACCGGTCCAGCTCGCGGTCGCGCGCGACCAACGGGATTCCGGAACCGAGACGCGCCACGAGTGGCATGCTCGCACATGTCATGTCTCGTTGCCGCTGGGTTTCGTACTCGTGTGGTGGATCACGCGCCGCAGCCACGACGGCGTCCGGCCCTGTGACCGCTGCCAGTTGCAACGGGCGTTGCCGCGCCGGTACTCGATCTCCGCCTTGATCGCCTCAGGCGTCCATTCCGTCATGACGACCAGAGTGGTCCTGAGGCCTCACCTCAGGCATCGGACGATCACGCAGTCCCTCGGCCGCGAACCCCTTACCCCACCGAGACGGCACGGGCCCTGGCCAGCCGGGCCCTCACCCCGTCCGCCTCGGAGGCACCCAGCTCGGTGAACAACGCGAGCGCCCGCTGCCAGTGCGCCGCCGCTCCGGCCGCACCGAGCCGGTCGAACACCGCCGCCAGCCGGTCGTGCGCCAGCGCCTGGTGGTACGGCGACACCGCGTCGCAGGCCACCGCCAGCGCCGTGCGGGCCGACGACAACGCGCCCTCGGTGTCACCGGTCTCCAGCAACGCCGTGGAGATGTCGACGTGGCAGGCCGCCTCACCGCACTGCTCGCCGACCTCGTGGTACATCCGCAGCGCGACCCTCAGCCAGGGCATCGCGTCGTCGAACCGCTGCGTCGCGAGGTACAGCAGCCCGAGGTGGTGGTGGGCGTTGGCCTCCGCCCACTTCGACCCGGCGATCCGCGAGATCTCCATGGCCTCGCGGTAGTGCGCCTCCGCCTCGGCAGTCCTGCCCATGTCCTGCAGGGTGTCGGCCACCGTCGTCAGCGCGCGGGCCTGCTGGTGCACGTCTCCCTTGCGGCGAGCCACCTCCAGCGCTCCGCGATGGGCGTGCAGGGCTTCCTCGTAGCGTTCCAGCTGCAGCAGGGCCACGCCCAGGTTGAACTGCATGACGAACCGGGCGTCGTCGTCGTTCAGCGCGATCGCGGCCTGCAGTGCGGCTTCCGTGATGCGCAACGAGGTCTCGCGCTCGGTTCGCAGCCACAGGTAGCGCGACAACGTGTACGGCAGCTGCCAGGCGTGGACGTGCCAGCCCGTGGCGGCGGCGTGTTCCGTCGCGGCGATCAGGTTGGCGCGCTCGGTGTCGAACCACGCCATCGCGTCCGCCGCACCCGACAGCGCGGGCACGTGGACCGGGCGGTGTTCCGGTGCCACGAGGACGCTGCCGCGGTTGATCGGGAGCATGCCGTCGGCCAGGTCGGCGCAGTGCAGGTAGTAGTCGAGCATGCGGCCGGTGGCGGCACGGCGTTCCGGTTCGGAGAGCTCGCCCGCCAGCGTCTTGGTGTAGACGCGGACCAGGTCGTGGGCCACGTGACGGCCCGGTTCGCTGACGGACAGCAGGTTCGCGGCGGTCAGCGTGTCCAGGGCCCGCTGGGCCTCCGCCAGCCCGACGTCGCCCATCGCCGCGACCACGTGGGTGCTCAGGTCCGCGCCGGGGTGCAGGCCGATGATCGCCAGCAACCGGGACTCCACCGGCGGCAGCGCACGCCGTGACGCGTCCAGGGCGGCCCGCACGGTGCCCTCACCGTCCTCCAGGCCGAGTGCTGCCAGCCGGCCGTGCTCGTCCTGCAGTTCCTCGACCAGTTCGGCCACGCGCAAACGCGGGGACACGGCGAGCCGTGCGGCGGCGATGCGCAACGCGAGCGGCAGCCCGTCGCACAGCTCGGCCAGCTCGCGCAGTGCGTGCGTCTCGATGTCCGGACGGCCGGCGATGCGGCCCAGCACGTCCACGGCGGCGTCCTGGTCGAGCATGTCCAGCTCGATCAGCTTGGCCTCCACCTGGGCGACCAGACCGACCAGACGGCGGCGGGACGTCACCACGACGCACGACGGCGCGCCGGGCAGCAGCGGCAGGAGGTCGGCGGAGCTGCGGACGTTGTCGAGCATCACGAGCATGCGGCGGTCGGCGAGCAACGTCCGCAGCAGCGCGGAGCGTTCGTCGACCGAGACGGGGGTGTCGCTCGCCGGAACGCCCAGCGCGCGCAGGAACCGGTTGAGCACCTCGCCGATCTCCAGCGGCTCGCGGTTCGGGTCGTAGCCGTGCACGTCGACGTAGAGCTGGCCGTCGGGGAACTCCTCGCGCACGCGGTGCGACCAGTGCAGCGCGAGCGCCGTTTTGCCCACGCCCGCCGGGCCGGTCACCAGCAGCACCGGGCCGTCGTGAGCACGCAGCAGCGCGTCCATGTGCGCCAGCTCGGCGTCCCTGCCGATCAGCGCGACGGGAGCGCGCGGGAGCTGCGCGGGGATCGTCACGGGAGCGGGTTCCGGTGCGGCGGGCTGCGGAGGTACGCGCACGGGCGCGCGTTCCGGCTCGGGGCTTTCACCCGCCAGCACGGCCTGGTGCACGCGGCGCAGTTCCGGCCCCGGCTCGACGCCCAGCTCCTCGATCAGCACGCGACGGGCCTCGCGGTAGGCGGCCAGCGCCTCCGCCTGGCGGCCGGCCTGGACCAACGCGCGCATCAGCAGCCCGTAGCCGCGTTCCCGCAACGGGTGGTCGACGACCATCGAGCTCAGCTGGGAGACCAGCTCAGGGCCCTGCCCGATCGCGAGCCCCAGCTCGGCGCGTTCCTCCAGCACCGCCAGCCGGCGTTCCACGAGACGGCCGCGTTCGACGTCGGCGAAAAGACCGGAGACACCGCCGAGGGGCTCGGCGCGGAACAACGCCAGTGCGTCGTCCAGTTCGACCGCCGCTCCAGCGAGATCGCCGGCCGCGCGCATGCGGTTCGCGAGCAGGACCTGACGTTCGAACACGTCGAGGTCCAGCGCGCCGGGCTCGACGCGCAACAGGTAGCCGTCGCCGACCGACGTCAGCAGCTCGGCGGGAGCCCGGCGAGCACGGGTCGGTTCGAGCGCGCGCCGCAGGCCGGCCACGTAGGTCTGGACCAAATTCACCGCACTCGAGGGCACGTTGTCGCCCCAGACGGCCTCGATGATCTGTCCGCGGCTGACCGGCGTGTTGCGCGCCAACAGCAGCACCGCGAGGACGGCGCGCTGCTTCGCCGCACCGAGATCAACCTCCTGACCTGCGCGAACGACTCGGAGTAGGCCGAGAACCTCGAACCGCAGGGGCTCCTCGCCGTGCGTCACCGACCTGTCCTTCGCCTGGTGGTCACCTGGAGCTTGAAGATCACTTCAGTCGGGCTCCAGTCGTGCTGTAGAAGGCATTCTTACGCTTAGCGTGTCCAACCAACCACAGACGGCGAGATCAACGGAAACCGGAGATCGAGTAGTCGGAGCAGGTTGGACCGGACAGCGGAACACCCGCTGCTCCCCATGATCGACGTGGGTCGGCCGGCGTGCAAGGGGCATCCAGCCCGCGGCGGCGGAACGCCGGTCGGCCCACGTCCCCTTACCAAAGCGCAGGGCCCCGGCTGACACACCCAGCCGGGGCCCTGCGAGTTTCGGTGATCAGCTGACGAAAGAGCCGGTCTTCGCGGCGGCGAGGAAGGTCTCCCATCCCGCGTCGCCGAACCTCAACCGCGCCCCGTCCGCGTTCTTGCTGTCACGCACGGCCGCGCCGGACGAGACGAGCGCGATCTCCACGCACTCGGGTCCACCGGCGGACGAACGGCTGCTCTTGCGCCAACGCAAGCTTTCCACTGTCTGTTCACTCCCGGTCGCAGTCACGCGAGAGTGCGAGCGATCTCAGTGATCAGGGTTGCCGATTCCCTCGGATTCAGGGCGGAGTTCACCAGACGCTCGAACATCTCGGCGTACCAATGGACGTCTGACTGTTGCTCCAGATAGACGCCGCTCCTAGTGCTTTCGATGTACACCACGTCGGGGTCGAGCTGCTCAGGGAAGCTCAGGATGACGAACGGGCCGTCCATCGCAGCATGACCACCGGCGCTGAACGGCACGACCTGCATCGTGACGTTCGGCAGTGCACCGACCTCGAGGAGACGCGCCATCTGGGCGCGCATCACCCCGGTGCCGCCGACGAGCCTGCGCAGGGCCGCCTCGTCGATCACGACGTGCAGGCGCAACGGGTCGTCTTCGCTCAGCAAGGCCTGCCGCGCCTTGCGCAACCGGACTCGCCGGTCGATCTCCGCGGTGCTCGAGTCGGGCAGCACCTGGGAGATCAACGCCCTCGTGTACGCCTCGCACTGCAGCAGGCCGGGGATCATCAGCCCCTGGTAGGTCCTGATCGAGTCGGCGTCGGCCTCGTACCCCACGTAACGACCGGGCACGATGTCACCGAACTCGTCCCACCACGCCTTGCGGCGGGCCTCCCTGGCCAGCTGGACCAGTTCGTCGAGGGTGGCGCGGTCCGCACCGTAGGCGGTGAGCATGTCCCGCACGTCGCGCGGGCTCACCCCCACCCGTCCCGTCTCGATGCGGCTGATCTTGGAGGCCGAGCACTCCAGCCGCTCGCCCACCTCCTCGATCGTCAGCTCGGCCGCTTCGCGCAGTCGCCTGAGCTCGCTCACGAGCCGTCGCTTGCGCAGGGTCGGGCTGCTACCCCGTGGCATCCACACCTCCTGGTCGCATCTCAGTTTGAGAGCAAAGGAGGCGGTCGCAAAGGGACGTCATCCATTCGTGTACTGCAACTTGCAGATCTCATATGGACCAGGACAGTCTGCATGGGTTGCTTACGCACGGACTGGAGCTCTGAGCCTGATGGCCGTCACGGTGTTCAGCCAACTGGACAAGTCGCTGCACTCACACCTGGCCACACTCACCGATCTCGCCCAGCACGGCGACGACCAGACCGCCCTCGTGCTCGCCAGGGTAGAGCTGCCGAGGGTGGTTGCGGTGGTCAAGGCGTTGCTGGACGAGCACCAGCCCGACGAGCACGGCCGGTGCGCGACCTGCAAGCGCGGCTGGTTCTCCCGCAGGCTGCCCGCACCGTGCCGTGCTTACCTCTCGGCGCAGCTGATCCTCACCGTGGTGGGCCAGGAGACTTCGCACGGCAAGCACCTGCGCTCGGTCGGCTGAATTCCGAAACTCGATAGTTCTTCAAGTTCCGTCCTGACCTGGGCCGGCTCCGCACCCCCGACCGGAGCCGGCCCGTCTTCTTCATCACCTCGCGTGACGTTACCGGGCAAGATCAACACGGTTGGCTGAAACATCTGCCACAGCAGCGATTCCGCCGTCATCATGGTGGCGACGCGGCCTGATCGAGACCCGATGCCTGTGCCGACACGGAGGTGTTCCCGTGCCGACCCCGCATGACCGCGCCGACGCGCTCGCCGCAGTTCGGCCGCGCCGCATGCTGCCCTTACGGCGCTCCTAGCGAACTCCCCTTCCCCCCTCGCTCTGTGCTGCGCGCACAGGGCCATGCCGCATTTCCAGGGCCGCATTTCCAGGGCCGCATTTCCCTGGGCCGCTGTTCCACGAAAGGAAAACGTTGCTGTGAACCATCTGCAGAAGTCCGACGCCGGCGATCACACCCCGCACGGTCCACCGGTGGTCCTCCGGCACGACCTGCCGGCGAGCTTCGTGCTGTTCCTGATCTCGATCCCGTTGTCGCTCGGGATCGCGCACGCCACCGGCGCGCCGTTGATGGCGGGCATCATCTCCGCCGTCGTCGGCGGTGTGGTGGTCGGCGCGCTCAGCGGAGCGCCGTTGCAGATCAGCGGGCCCGGCACCGGGCTCGTGGTGATCGTGGCCGGGCTGGTGGCGCAGTTCGGCTGGGCGGCCACGGCGGCGATCACGCTGGCCGCGGGGGTGCTGCAGGTCGCGCTGGGGCTCACCGGGATCAGCCGTCTGGTGATGTCGCTGTCTCCCGCCGTGGTGCACGGCATGCTCGCGGGCATCGGCATCTCGATCGCCGTCGGGCAGCTCGTGGTGGTGCTGGGCGGGACGGCGCTGTCGTCGGTGCCGGAGAACCTCGCGCTGCTGCCGGGCGAACTGGCCAGCTCGCAGGTCGGGTCGCTGATGACCGGTGCCGTCGCCATCGCGGCCTTGCTGCTGTGGCCACGGGTTCCGCGCGTGTCCCTGGTGCCCGCGCCGCTGGTCGCGGTCGGAGCGGCGACGCTGCTGGCGTCCGTGCTGAAGCTCGACGTCGCGCGCGTCGACCTGCCGGAGAGCCACGCGCTGGTGTTCCCGCAGATGCCGCAGGGCAGCGTCGGTGCGGTGGCCACGGCCATCGTCACCGTCGCACTGGTGGCGAGCATGGAGTCGTTGCTGTCGGCGGTCGCGACCGACCGGTTGCACGACGGGCCGCGAGCCAGGCTGGACAAGGAGCTCATCGCGCAGGGCACCGGCAACGTGGTCGCCGGGGCGCTGGGCGGGCTGCCGATCAGCGGCGGGCTCGCCCGCAGCTCCACGAACGTCGCGGCGGGCGCGAAGACCCGGTACAGCGCGATCCTGCAGGGCGTGTGGATCGCCGTGGCGGTGCTGGCGTTCCCCGCCGTGCTGGAGCTGATCCCGTTGGCCGCGCTGGCGGGCGTGCTGCTCGTCGTCGGCCTGAAGCTCGTGTCGGTGGACCGGATGCGGACGCTGTGGCGGCACCGGGAGTTCCTGGTGTACGCGGCGACCGTGCTCGGGGTCGTCCTCTTCGGACTGCTGGAGGGCGTGGTCGTCGGGCTCGCCATCGCGCTGCTGCGCGCGTTGTACCGGTTGACGCACTGCTCGGTGCGTGTCGAGGGAAACCGGGTGTGCGTGCGGGGATCGTTGGTGTTCCTCGGGGTCGGGCGGCTCGTGCGTGAGCTGCGGCGGCTCCCGCTGGGCCAGGACGTGGTGCTGGAGCTGCACATCGACTACCTGGACCACGCGTCGTACGAGGCGATCAACGACTGGCGCGAGGGTTACGAACGGCTCGGCGGGCACGTGCGCGTCGACGAGGTGCACGACACCTGGTACGACCGGGCGAACCAGGGCAAGCCGGGGCGGCGCAAGACGTTGCCGGGGCCGTTGCCCCGCTGGTTCGCGCCGTGGTCGCACTGGCAGGGCGAGCCGAGCTCGGTGACGCTTCCCGCACAACGGTCCTCGGCCGAGAGCGATCCGATGATCCTGGGAATGCACGAGTTCGAGCTGCGGTCGGCGCCGTTGGTGCGGCCGTTCCTGCACGAGCTGGCGCTGCGCGGGCAACAGCCGCAGCAGCTGTTCATCACCTGCGCGGACTCCCGCGTGGTGCCGAACCTGATCACCACGTCCGGTCCTGGCGACCTCTTCTGCGTGCGCAACATCGGCAACCTGGTGCCGATGGCCTCGGCGGAGGACAGGTCCGTCGGCGCGGCGATCGAGTTCGCGGTCGAGGTGCTGAACGTCGGCTCGATCGTCGTGTGTGGACACTCCGACTGCGGCGCGATGAAGGCGCTGGTGAAGGGCTCCGCCGCGCGCGGCACGCACCTGCACTCGTGGCTGCGCAACGCGGAACCGTCGCTGATCCGGTTCCACGCGCCCACGTCGCCCGCTTGCGCGGATCTGCCGGTGGCCGACCGGCTCGCCGTGGCGAACGTCGCGCAGCAACTGGACAACCTGCTCGGCTACCCGAGCGTGCGGGAGGCGATCGCGGCGGGCACGTTGACGTTGAAGGGCATGTACTTCGACATCTCGAACGCCCGCGTCTACCTGGTCGATCCCGACCGCAACGGCCTGGAGCCCGTTCCCTCCCCCGCCTGAAAACGATGAACGGCGCATTTGTTCACCTGAGGTGGACAAATGCGCCGTTCATCGCAAAGCAGTTCGGGACCTAGCAGGTACCGATCCACGAGCACTCGACGTCGTAGCGCTCCTTGGCGGGGACCTTCTTGCGGTCCTGTGCCGGAGCCTTGCGCTGCTGCGGCACCGACTCGACCTTCGGCGTGGCCATGGTGGTGGTCGCGCCGTCGGACGCCAGGCGGACGGCGATCTTGTCCTCGATCGTCTTGGGGCTGAACCACAGCACCAGGTTGTTCTGCACGATCGAGAACACCAGCTGCCGGCCGGTCTGCGTGGTGACGTAGCCGGTCAGCGCCGAGACACCGGACATCGACCCGGTCTTGGCCTGCACGTTGCCCTCGGCCTTGGTGCCCTTCATCCGGTTCACCAGGGTGCCGTCGCGACCGGCGACCGGCAGCGACGCCGACCAGGTGCCGAACCACGGCCTGGTCTTCCCCTTGATCAGCACGGACGTCAGGTCGTCCGGCGAGATCTCGTCCATCCTGGACATGCCGGAACCGTCGAAGATCTCGACCCAGTTCGGGTCGATGCCGAGCCCGGCCCACTTGCGGCTGAGCTGGTTGACGCCGTTGGTGAACGAGCCACCAGCCGACTTGACCAGCACCTCGGCCAGCATGTTGTTGCTGTTCTTGAGCAACGGGTTGATCAGCTGCCCGAGCGTCATCGACTCGTCGGACGCGAGAACCGCGGCACCCTGCGGCGCCGCGCCCCTGCGCACCCCGCCCTGGACCTGGATCCCGTTCTGCTCCAACGCCTTGCGGAACACCGACCCGACCAGGCCGGTCGGATCCTTGACGGTGGACAGCGCCGTCGTCTCGACCCAGGTCGAACCGCTGACCTTGATCACGTTCGTGCCGTGCTCGCGCTCGACGCTGATCCCGGCGTCACCGTTGGTGGTCGCCGTGTTCTGGATCTGCACCTGGTCGTTCGCCGGCTCGACGCTCACCTGGACCGGGTCACCGGTCGCGGCACCCGGCTTGACGCGCACGACCACCGTGCCGGCGCTGAACTTCGCGTCCGGCGACAGCGTCAGCGCCGACGTCTCCGCGCTGTACGAGTACGGCTCGTCGTCCCACGCCCAGCCCAGACCGTAGGGCTGGGAGTCGAACGCCGTGTCGTCGAGCACGAGCGCGCCGCTGATCGTCGTGACACCGCTGTTCTTCAACGTGGCCGCCAGCGCCTGGTAGCGCGAGGCGGACATCGTCGGGTCGCCGGTGCCGCGCAGAACCAGGTCACCGTTCAGGGTCGACCCGTTCCTGGCACCCGACGACTTCAGCTCGGTCTTCCACCGGTAGTCCGGTCCGAGCAGGTCGAGCGCCGCCGCCGTGGTGAGGACCTTCAGGTTCGAGCCCACCTGCGAGCGCCTGCCACCGGACCTGGTGTAGACGACCTCACCGGTGTTGGCGTCCCGCACCGTGACGCCGATGTCGGCGCCCTGAAGCCCGGGGTCGGCGAGGATGGCGTCGAGATCACGAGTCAGTGCCTCGTTGCCTGCCGCCACCGCGCCGCCGCCGCTGGACGTCAGGGTCACCCCTGCCGCCACAGCGACGACCGCCCCCAGTACACGAAATTTCACGCTTCCACCTCTGATCGATCGCCCGACCACAACGTGTGGAAGCTACCCGGACGATCAACGCGCCGGTACGTGTGGGCACCGAAGAAGTCCCGCTGTCCCTGGACGAGCGCGGCCGGCAGTCGTTCGCTGCGAAGGCCGTCGTAGTAGGCCAAAGCGGACACGAAGCCAGGAGTCGGCACACCGGATTCGACCGCACGGACCACAACCCTGCGCCAAGCGGCCTCCGCGTTCTGCACGGCGTCGCGGAAGTAGTTGTCCACCAACAGAGACGCGAGGTCCGGGTTCGCGTCGTAGGCCTCACGGATGCGGTTGAGGAACTGCGCGCGGATGATGCAGCCACCGCGCCAGATCGTCGCCATGGCACCGAGGTCGATGTTCCAGTCGTAGTTCTTCGAGGCCTCGCGGATCATGTCGAAGCCCTGCGCGTACGCGACGACCTTCGACGCGTAGAGCGCCTGGCGCACGTCGTCGACCAGGTCCGCGTCCGGCTTCGCGACGACCTCGCTCGCACCGAACGCGTCGCGCACGGCCTTGCGCTGGTCGGTGTGACCGCTCAGGCTGCGGGCGAACACGGCCTCGGCGATGCCGGTGACCGGCACGCCCAGCTCCAGCGCCTCCTGCACGGTCCAGCGGCCGGTGCCCTTCTGCTCGGCCGCGTCCTCGATGACCTGCACGAGCGGCGTGCCGTTCGCGTCGACGTGCTTGAGGACCTCTGCGGTGATCTCGACCAGGTACGACTCCAGGTCACCGGAGTTCCACTGCGTGAAGACCTCGGAGATCTCCGCGGGCGTCTGTCCGCCGACGCGGCTCAGCAGGTCGAACGCCTCGGCGATCAGCTGCATGTCGGCGTACTCGATGCCGTTGTGCACCATCTTCACGAAGTGCCCGGCACCGTCCGGCCCGACGTGCACGCAGCACGGCTGACCGTCCACCTTGGCCGCGATCTCCTCGAACACCGGACCGACGTGCTTGTAGGACTCGGCGGGGCCGCCCGGCATGATGCTGGGGCCGTTGAGCGCGCCCTCCTCGCCACCGGAGATGCCGGCGCCGACGAACAGCAGCCCCTTCTCCTTCAGGGCGGCCTCACGGCGGCGCGTGTCGGCGTAGTGGGCGTTGCCGCCGTCGATGACCATGTCGCCGGGTTCGAGGATTTCGCTCAGCTCGTCGATGACGGCGTCGGTCGGCCCACCCGCCTTGACCATGATGATGATCTGGCGCGGCGTCTGCAGGCTGTCCACGAGATCCTGCAGCGTCTCCGCGCCGACGAAGTCACCCTCGTGACCGTGCTCGTCGAGCAGGGCCTTCATCTTCGCGGGCGTCCGGTTGTGCACGGCGACTTTGAAGCCGTGGCGCGCCAGGTTGCGCGCGAGGTTGCTGCCCATGGTGGCGAGACCGGTGACCGCGATGCGTGCTTTGCCTTCCGTCATACGCGACAGCCTGCCGTGTTCTTTTTGTTTACGCGAGACGTCACAGGGTGTTCTCAGACTCCGTTTTGCCAGGTGAACCGCATCACGCCGCAATACGTATGGCTAGGCGTAAGTTGGCTTCATGACGGAATTCACGAGCGTGGGACGCTCGGCGACCGACCGTGCCTCCAGGTACGGCTCACAACTGGTGAAGCACTTCACGCACAAGGACTTGGAAGGGTCCTGGGAGGACGGACGCGGCTTCGTCCGCTTCTCGGCCGGGCTCGCGGAGTTCGAGGCGCAGGACGACGCGCTGGTGATGCGCGTGGTGTCCTCGTCGGAGGAGGACGTGGCGCGCCTGCGCGACGTCGTGGAACGGCACCTGGTCCGGTTCGGAACCAGGGACGAGCTGACCGTCACGTGGTCCTAGGCCGCGAGGACTGACGCGGCCATCCCGATGAGAGCGGTACCACAGACCCGCTCGAACGTCGCGCGGATCTTCGGCTTGTTCAGCAGGCCGGCCAGCTGACGGGCGAGCGGCACGACGATGACCCAGAACCCCGCGAACACCCCGACCGTGACCGCGCTGAGCAGCGCGGCCTGCGGGAGCGGCGCGGCGTTCGGGTCCATCGCCTGCGGGATGAGGCTCAGGAACGTGAGCATCACCTTGGGGTTCAACAGGTCGCAGAGCATGCCGCGCAGGAACACGTTGCCCTTCTGGACCTGGTCGCCGAGCGGCTGGTTCGCTGACCTGAAGGTCATGAACCCGAGGTAGGCCAGATACAGCGCACCGACGGCCTTGACGACGAACAGGGCGGTCGGCACCGCCACGACGAGCGCGCTCAGACCGACGGTCGCGAGCGTCGCGTGGACCAGCAGCCCGGTGATCACCCCGAGCGCCGCCTCCACACCGCGGCGCAGGCTGCGCACCGCGTTCCCCATGATCAGAACGAAGTCGGGACCAGGCACGATCGTGATCACCACGAGCGCGAGCAAGAACGACGTCCACGCGATGTGCATGCGCCCGATCGTTGTGCTTTGTTCTGCCGCGTTCCACCTGGTCAGTACGATGTTCGCTTATGCGCGAACAAGCCGAACTGGATTCGGTCGACTGGCACATCCTGGAGGAGTTGCAGAACGACGCGACCCTGCCGAACCGCACCCTGGCGGAGATCGTCGGCCTGGCACCCTCGTCGTGCCTGCAGCGGGTGCGGCGGCTGCGCGAACTCGGCGTGATCACCGGGTGCCACGCCGTCGTCGACCCGGCCACCACAGGCCTGCCGCTGGAGGCCGTGGTGTCGGTGAACGTCCGGCCGCACACCCGGCCCGTGGTGGCGGCGTTCCGCGCGTTCGTGATGGCTCAGCCGGAGACGCGCTCGATCTTCCACGTGTCCGGCCAGGCGGACTTCCTGATCCACATCGCGGTCGCGGACTCCACGCACCTGCAGGCGTTCCTGATGGACAAGATCGCGTCGCGGACCGAGGTGCGGAACCTGACGAGCTCGGTGGTGCTGGAGCGGGTGGAGACGCGGGCGTTGACGCCGCCGGCGAACCTGCGGCCGACGCACCGGCGCCGCAAGGCCTGAGCTTCAGTCCTCGTCGAACGGTTCGTCGCTCCAGCGCCACCCGGCGGTGCCGTCGGCGTGGATGTGGAGCAGGAACTCGGCCACCGGCTCGCCGTCGGGGAACGTCATGGTGAGCGACTTCCGGATCCGCTCGTAGCAGGCGTCGGCTCGTTCCCAGTCCTCGTCGTCGACGGCCTGCTCCTGCTCGGCGAACACCGAGCGGAACTCCTCGAAGCCGGGCCGGGTTTCCACGTCCGCGTGCATCCACGGGAAGTCGCCGCCGGTCACCGTCAGCCGGGCGATCTCCTGATCGCCGTGGTACAGGCGCCAAACCGCCCCGGTGGTCAACACTCCGCCACTCGGAAGCTCATCACCGACGTGACAACGCGTCGAGGTCGAACGCCAGCGAAGCAGGTCGGCTCAACTTCACTCGTCCCACGACATCCTCGACGACGTGATAGACGCCAGCGACGAGATCGTAGGCAGTCAGGCTGACGGGATCGTCGAGCTGGACCAGCCAGTAATGCGGGATTCCCGCTTTGGCGTACTGCATCGGCTTCGTGAGGCGATCTGTGCGCTCCGAGCCAGGAGACACGATCTCAACGGCAAGCACCACGTCTGCCGCCAGGAACCGCTTTGGTTTGCGCTCCGCGGCCTCGGTCGTGACCACGACGATGTCCGGCTTGCGCACCGTCGGCCGGTCCGAGTCATCGATCACCACGTCGACATCGTCAAATGCCGTCAGATCCTCAGGCAGTTGCTCATCAAGCCAATAGGTCAACCGGTTCTGAGCCCTCTGGTGAAGAGGGACAGCCGCAGGTACCACGTGCAGGACTCCGTCTACGAGCTCGAGGTTCTTGTCCTCTGGCATCGCGTCCCACTCGTCCAGGCTCACCAGGTGATCTCGCCACGCTCCCGCAGTCACGCGCGCACCTCTTTTCCGCCCCGGAGCATCCGCCACCAGTCAGTCTAGGCATCGGCTCAACGCGCACACGGCTTGATCACTCGAACAGGGGTGCGAACTGGAGACCCCTTCGGGTCACGGGTTGAGCACCCGGATCAGGCCCTCCTGCACCACCGTCGCCACCAGCTGCCCGTCCCGCGAGAAGAACTGCCCGGTCGCGAGCCCGCGATTGCCGGACGCCGACGGCGAAGCGGTGTCGTACAACAACCACTCGTCCGCCCGGAACGGCCGGTGGAACCACATCGCGTGGTCGAGAGACGCGCCGAGGACCTTGTCCAGGCCCCAGTAGACGCCGTGCCGAGCCAGAACGCCGTCCAGCAACGTCATGTCCGAGGCGTAGGTCATGATGCAGATGTGCAGCATCGGGTCGTCCGGCAGCTTGCCGTCGGCCTTCATCCACACCCGCGAGGCGGCCTCGCCCGGACCGTCCTCACGCGACTCCCACGGCGGCTCGGTCACGTACCGCACGTCGATGGGGCGCGGGAACTTCGACGAGTGCAGCAGGTAGCCCTCGGCCGCCTCGTGCCACGTCGGCAGCGACTCCGGGTCCGGCACCGACGGCATCTCGTTGGCGTGCTCGACGCCCTGCTCCTCCAGCTGGAACGAGGCGGACAACGCGAAGATCGCCTTGCCGTGCTGGATGGCCACGACGCGGCGCGTGGTGAAGGAGCGGCCGTCCCGGATGCGGTCCACCTCGTACACGATCGGCACGCGCGGGTCGCCGGGCCGGATGAAGTACGAGTGCAGCGAGTGCACCCGGCGTTCGACCGGGACCGTGCGACCGGCGGCGACGAGGGCCTGGCCCGCCACCTGCCCGCCGAAGACGCGCACCGGCGACTCGGCGGGCGACACACCGCGGAAGATGTTCTCCTCGATGCGTTCCAGGTCGAGCAACGCGACCAGGTCGTCCACTGCGGATTGTCCACTCAGCCCTGATGGGCTCGCGGCAACGGCGCGGGCTGCCTCGGTCACGTCGAACTCCTAAGCGTGGTCGTCCTCCCCCAGCCGGTGCACCCGGATGAGGTTCGTCGACCCAATGGTGCCAGGCGGTGATCCGGCGACGACCACCATGAGGTCACCGGCCTGGTAACGGCCGATCTCCAGCATGGACGTGTCGACCTGGCGGACCATCTCGTCGGTGGACTCCACCTTCGGGACCAGGAACGTCTCGGTGCCCCACGTCAGCGCGAGCTGCGAGCGCACCGACTGCTCCGGCGTGAACGCGAGCAGCGGGAGGTGCGTGTGCAGGCGCGCCAGGCGGCGGACCGTGTCGCCGGACTGCGTGAAGGCGACCAGGGCCTTGGCGTTGAGGCGCTCGCCGATGTCGCGGGCCGCGTAGGAGATCACGCCGCGCTTGGTGCGCGGGACGTGGGTCAGCGGCGGCACGACGACCGACTCGGTCTCGACGGCCTCGATGATGCGGCCCATGGTCTTGACCGACTCGATGGCGTAGCGGCCGACCGAGGTCTCGCCGGAGAGCATCAGGGCGTCCGCGCCGTCGAGGACCGCGTTCGCGACGTCGGACGTCTCGGCGCGGGTCGGGCGGGAGTTGCTGATCATCGAGTCCAGCATCTGGGTCGCGACGATGACCGGCTTGGCGTTCTCGCGGGCGATCTGGATGGCCCGCTTCTGCACCAGCGGCACGCTCTCCAGCGGCAGCTCGACGCCCAGGTCGCCGCGGGCGACCATGACGCCGTCGAAGGCCAGCACGATGGCCTCGAGGTTGTCCACGGCCTCCGGCTTCTCGATCTTCGCGATCACCGGGAGGCGCTTGTGGCCCGAGCGGTCCATGACCTGGTGGACCAGGTCGATGTCGGCCGGGGAGCGCACGAACGACAGTGCGATGAAGTCCACGCCCAGCTGGAGCGCGAACTCGAGGTCCTCGATGTCCTTCTCCGACAGCGCCGGCACGGAGACGTCCATGCCGGGCAGCGAGAGGCCCTTGTTGTTGCTGACCGGTCCGCCCTCGACGACCTCGCACACGACGTCGGAACCTTCGACGTCGACGACCACGAGGCCGACCTTGCCGTCGTCCACGAGCAGGCGGTCGCCGACCTTGGCGTCCTTCGCGAGCTCCTTGTACGTCGTGGACACGCGGTCGTGCGTGCCTTCGACGTCCTCGACGGTGATGCGGACCACGTCGCCGGTGTTCCAGTCGACAGGACCCGCGGCGAACCGGCCGAGCCGGATCTTGGGGCCCTGGAGGTCGGCCAGGATGCCCACGGCGCGGCCCGACTCGTCGGCTGCCGCCCGGACCATGTCGTAGACCTGCTTGTGGTCGGCATGGCTGCCGTGGCTGAAGTTCATCCTGGCCACGTCCATACCGGCCGCTACCAGGTCGCGGACCTTGTCCGGCGTGCCAGTGGCGGGACCGAGGGTACAGACGATCTTTGCGCGTCGACTCACGTCTAGAGAGACTAGTCCTGGTTCCTGGACCGATCCCGAACTACCCGTGGGTAATGTTCTGACAATGGGGCGAGTCCTTCCGTTCGTGACCGCGGCGTTGCTCAGCGTCGTCGTTTTGTTCACCCCGGAGTCAGGTGTGCCGACCGCGCCACCGGGTACGGACAAGGTCATCCACACCCTGCTGTTCGCCCTGCTCGCCTGCACGGGCCTTTACGCGAGGATTTCTCGCATTCTTCCGGTGCTGGTGGTCTACGCAGGTGTTTCGGAAGTGCTGCAGGAACTGATCACGCCCCTGCACCGCAGCGGCGACGTGCTCGACGCGCTGGTGGACGTGCTCGGCATCGCGCTGGGCTGGGCTACCTGGTCCTGGATTCGCTCACGCCGACGTGGTCCTCGCACCACGCGTTGAAGTCCTTGAGCTGCCGCCACGACTTGCGCACGCGGTCGAGGCACGCGGGCTCGTGCAGCACGTCGTCGGGCTCCCAGACCTTCCGCACCCAGATCGACCGGTGCCTGAGCAGGTCGAGGTGGGTGTGGTCGTCGGCGAACCCGCGGGGCTTCGACTTCATCACGTCGCCGTGCAGCTCCCAACCCTGCTTGACGAGCTTGTCGATGATCTTGCGCAGCAGCACGCCGTGCGCGTCGACCGAGGCGCGGTAACGAGCGAGCTGGTCAGGGGCCATGTGGTACGAACCACCACCGGTCACCAGACCTTCCGAGCTGACCTGCACGTAGTACGCGCCGCCGCCGCGGCCCTTCTCGATCACTCCGCCGCAGTGCGTCTTGTACGGCGTCTTGTCCTTGGCGAACCGCACGTCGCGGTACGGGCGGAACACCTTGCCCGGCCCGAACTCCTTCTCGAGAGCGGCGAGCAGCGCCTCCATCGGCGCCTTCACGTCCCGCAGGTACGTCTCCTTGTTGTCGTCCCAGTACGCCTTCGAGTTGTCCAGTTCGAGGCCGTCGTAGAAGTCGATGGCGTACTCGCCGAAACCGCTGAACGTCACCGCAACAGCCTAGGCTGATCGCCCAAGCGCGTGAAATTCGTTTGAGCGCACACAATCACGGCCATAATCAGGCGAATGGCCCGCCGTATCAACGCGCTCGCGACCTGGCTCCACCGACTCGAGCCGGACGAGGTGGCCGCGATCCTCCTGCACCGCCGCGACGTGGCCGACCGCTACGTGCGGACGCTGAAGGACCTCGCCACACAGCTCACCGACTCCGATTCGGTGCACGCCGCGGAGGACACACTGGACCAGGGCGCGCTCGACGTGCTCGGGTCCATCGTGGCGATGGGCAACACCGGGACGGTCGACCAGGTGTGCGCCGAGCTGCACTGCTCGGCCGACGACTTCGAGCGGGCGTTCGGCCGGCTCAAGGAACGGGCGCTGGCGTGGCCGGACGGGGCCAGGCTCATCGCGGTGAACTCGGTGCGGGCGAACGGAGCGGTGCGCGACCAGCTCACGTTGCGACCCGCGCCCCCGCGTCTGCGCAAGGCGTCGTCGGTGTCACCCGTGGTCGCCACCATGTCCACTGTGGACGGTGTCGCGCGGTTGCTGGCGCACTGCGAACAGGACGGGTTCGACGCCCGCTACACCGGTGGCGTGGCGACGGTGGAGATCCGCAGGGTCGCACGGGTGTTGCGGGTCGCGGACTCCGTGCTGCGGCTGTGGCTGGAGCTCGCGGTCGAGGCGCAGCTGATCGGCGTCGAACGCCATCGGCTGCTGCCGACCAAGCACGGTGACGCCTGGCTCGACTCGCATCCGGGCGCGCGGCTCGCGGCGCTGGTCAACGCCTGGCGGCGGATGGACTGGCGGCCGGAGCCGGATCAGGCGCGGGCGGCGTTGCGCGACTACACCGGTGCCGCCGGGCTCGCGTTGCGGCGCACGACGCTGGAGCGGTTCTCGGCCGACCAGGCCTTCGTGGACGTCACCGAGCTGGTGGACGACCTGGTGTGGGAGCGGCCCGCCGTGCACGATCCACGTGCGACCGCGGCCGTGATCAGTGAGATCGAGTCGCTGGGACTGGTCGCCGGTGGCGCGCTGACGCCATTAGGTGTGGCGGTGAAGAACAACGGTGACGTCGAGGCCGCCGCCACCGAACTGATGCCGCCCGCCACCGAGAAGGCCGCGTTCCAGACGGACATGACGGCGGTGGTGAACGGCCTGCCGTCGCCGCGGCTGAGCGCGACGCTGAACCTGGTGGCGGACCTGGAGGACAACGACGCGGCACGGGTGTGGCGCCTGTCCGCCGGGTCGGTGCGGCGGGCGCTGGACACCGGGCTCGGCGCCGAGGAGGTGCTGGCGAAGCTCGCCGCCGTGTCGGAAGCGCCGTTGCCGCAGGTGATCGAGTACCAGGTGCAGGACGTGGCACGGCGGCACGGGCAGCTCACCGTGACCGACGTGGCGAGCTGCGTGCGGGCGGAGGATCCGGCGCTGCTGCAGGAGATCGCCAGGTCGAAGCGGCTGGCGTCGCTGAAGCTGCGGTTCCTCACGCCGACGGTGCTGGCGTCCGCGCAGCCGATGACGGAGACGCTCGCGGCGTTGCGGCGGGCCGGGTACGCGCCGACCGGGCTGAACGCCGGTGATCAGTCCATTGTGGAGCGGGTCGAACGGCGGCGGGCGCCTGCCAGGGGTGAGCGGCGCCCTGACCGGTGGTGGCGCACCGAACTGGCCGAGGAGGAGCTGATCCAGCTCGCGGTCCGGCTGGTCGAGCAGGAGCGGCCGACCGTCAGACGGGGCACACCGCGGGCCAACGCGGCGCGAATGCTGCGCGACCAGAACGTCTTCCTGCGCGACGAGGAGGTGCTGATTCTCGCGACGGCCCTCGTCGCGGGCCACCGGGTCGAGATCAAGTACGCGAGCGGCCCCCGCCAGCTGGAGACGCACGTGATCACGCCGGCCAAGCACCTGGAGGGCGTGCTGACCGCGGAATGCGAGGACGGCTCGACACGGGAGTTCGACATCGGCCACGTCCGCGAGGTCGCGGTGCCCGCGTGAACAGCTGGTGAAGTCCGGCTGACGCAGGTGATCACGCGCTGATACTGGACAGGTGGCCGATCCGTTTTCCGCCGGACTGCTGATGGTGCTGGAGACCGTGCTGGAGCGCGTCCTGCTCGGTCTCTTCGACATCGTGCACAAAGGTGCCAGGGACAAGAAGCGCCAACGCGAGCTGACCAGGCCGGGGCCGCTGATCGAACGGGTGAGCGCCGAGCTCGCCCGCGGTGAGCTGAGCGCCATCGAGCGGCACGAGTGGCAGGCCGCGGTGGACGCGGTGCTCGAGTCGATCGAGGCCTCGTTGCCGCTGCGGGAGGACGAGGCGCTGCAGGTGATGCTGACGCCCGCGTCGTTGCGGAAGTACGTGCTGTCCCGGTCGGAGAAGATCCGGCGGTCGGCCGGCCTGTCCGACCTGGCGACGGCGGTCTACGACGCGTTGCTGGAGCGCGTGTGCGTCGCCGTCGTGGAACTGGTGCAGTCCCAACCGGAGTACGCGCGGCGGCTCGCGGTGGAGACGCTCCAGATCAGCCAGGCGACAGCGAAGGCCGTGGCACGGCTCCCCGACCAGCAGCAGCGGGCACTGATGGCGGCGCATCGGGACTTCGAGGACCGCTACGCCGACCAGGTCGCGCACTCGCTGGGCGGGCTGGAGCTGTTCGGGGTGTCGCGGGGACGCGCGCCGCGGCGGCACTCGTTCGACAGCTCGTACGTGTCGCTGGCGGTGGCGCGGGTCGGCGACGCCGACGACGAGCTGAGCGGCGCCGGGCTGCCGGTGGAGACCGCGCTGGTGAACACGCCTCGGGTGCTGATCCGGGGTGGTGCGGGCGCGGGCAAGACGACGTTCCTGCGCTGGCTCGCGATGAACGCGCTGGGCGAGACGCGGACCTCCGGCAACGAGTGGCTCGGGCTGGTGCCGTTCTTCGTGCCGCTGCGGCAGTACACGACGTTGCCGAAGCCGGAGGAGTTCATCTCACCGACCGCCTCGATGATCGAGGAGGAGAAGCCCGCCGGGTGGGTCACCGCGCGGCTGAGGGAAGGGCGGGCGCTCGTTCTCGTCGACGGCGTGGACGAACTGGTCTCGGAACGGCGGGAGGAGGCACGCCAGTGGCTCTGCCGGCTGGTGAACGCCTATCCGCAGGCGCGGTACGCGATCACCACCCGTCCCTCCGCCGTGCCCGAGGACTGGATGGAGGAGTGCGACTTCACGGCGTTCGACCTGTTGCCGTTGAGCGACAAGGGAGTCCGCGACTTCGTGGAGGCCTGGCACACCGCCGCGCGCGACGAACCAGGCCTGACACGGGAGGCCCGGGTGTGGCTGACCGAGTGCGAGACGCGGCTGATCGCCACGCTGGCGAGACGGCCCGACCTGCGACGGCTGGCGTCGAGTCCGTTGCTGGCAGGGCTGTTGTGCGCGTTGCACCAGGACCGGAACATGCACCTGCCGCGCGATCGGCGGTCGCTGTACGAGGCAGCTCTGGACCTGCTGCTGGTGCGCTGGGACGAGGATCGCGGGCTGGCTCTGCCGTCGTTCTCCAAGGAGGAGCAGCTCGTTCTGCTGCAACGGTTCGCGTACTCGTTGGTGCGCAACCGGGAGCTGATGGTGCCGCGATCGGAAGCCGTGCACCGGCTGGGGAACGCGATGCGCGGGTTGCGGTCGCACGACATCGACCCGGACGACGCGATGCAGCGGCTGCTCGAACGGGCGGGGCTGCTGCGGGAGGTCTCGTCCGAGCGGGTGCAGTTCGTGCACCGGACGTTCCGGGACTACCTGGCGGCCAAGGAGGTCGTCGACGCCGGTGACCTGAACCTGTTGGTGGACAGGGCACATCTCGACGAGTGGCACGACGTCGTGGTGATGGCGGTCGCGCACGCTCGTCCGCGTGAACGGGCCCGCGTGCTGATGGAACTGTTGGCCGGCAACGACGACACGCGCAAGGACGAGCGCGGACGCGACAAGCTGCGGCTGCTCGCGCTGGCGTGCCTCGACCAGGCCGACGTGATCGAGCCGGAGACGGCGCGGGAGCAGGTGACGCGGGCCGCGGCGTCGCTGATCCCGCCGAAGAGCTTCGTGCACGCCGACGCGTTGTCCGAGGCGGGGCCGTTCGTCGTGGACCTGTTGCCCGGCCCGGAAGCCGTGAAGGAGGCCCCGTACATCGTGCGGACGCTGGCCAACATCGGCGGTGAGGGCGCGTGGGAGCGAATCGCCGAGTTCGCTGCCGTCGATCACGCGATGGTCATCGACGAGCTGCTGCGGGCGTGGCGGAACACACCGGACACTGAGCAGTACGCCGAGACCGTGCTGTCCAAAGTGGATTTCGGTGACCGCAGGGTCGACGTGCGGGGCTGGCACCGGATCCAGTTCATCAAGCACCTGAAGTACCTGCGGAACGTCCGGTGCATCGGCAACATCAACCCGCTCGACCCGCTCGCGGAGATGCCGTCGCTGCACCGGCTGGAGCTGTGGCAGAACGAGGTCATGCACGACCTCTCGCCGCTGGCGCGGTCCCGGTCGTTGAAGGAACTGCACCTGAGCCGGTGCCGTCCGCTCGGCCGGATCGACCTGTCGCCGGTGAAGAACCTCGACGAGTTGCACCTGCACTTCAGCAAGGTCGACCTGGCGACGCTGGCAGGCGGAACGCTGCGGCGGCTGCAGATCCACGACGAGGCGATTGACGACGGGCTGGCCGCGCTGCCGGACCTGCCCGCGTTGCGCGAGCTGGCGATCGACCACCGCCCGCCCTACCTGCTGGCGGGGCTGGAGCGGTGGCCGACCATCGTCGTGCTCGAGGTGTTCGGTGTGCCGTCGGCGGACGACGTGCGCGTGCTGCCGGCGTTGGAACACCTCGTCGTGCACCAGCCGGAATCGCTTGCCCGGCTGGAGAAACTGCGTCAGCAGCTGCCTGCCGTGCGCATCACCACCTGATGTCGGAGAGGCTGTCGAGCGGCTTGCGCTCGGTCTCGTCGAGCAGCTGCACCGACGCGGTGTCGGCGGCGTGCAGCTCGGCAGGGAAGGTGAGGTTCACCCGCTTCTCCAGCTCGGTCAGCGACACCTGGAACACGCGGAACTCGTCCAGGTCGAGCGCCTCGGCCAGGACGAGGTTCTGCGTGAGCAGGAACGCGCTGCAGCGCAGCTCGCCGTTCACCACGAACGCGATCGCCTTGTAGAACTCGCGCGGGATCGCGACGCCGCGGAACAGCCGGTCGTCGACGTTGAAGACCGGGCCGCCGTACACGCTGACCTTGAGGTTGTCGACGTCGACGTCCGCGAGCACCGCCTCCTCGAGCCTGCCCCAGAGCCCTTCCTTCGTGCTCTGGTTGAAGTCGTCCATCTGCGGCGTGATGTTCGTGAAGAAGAACGAGTCCCTGTTCGCCTTCTGCGCCTCCGCCTTCGGACCCCAGCACAGGTCGGCCCTGCGGGCCAGGTGGCCGCGGTCGAGCCTGTTGTCGCGGTAGAGCTCGTCGCCGACCTGGAACTCGGCCGGGACGCGCGGGTCCTTGACGAACGGGATGTTGCTGCGGCTCAGCGCTTTCAGCTCACCGCCGTCGATGTTCCACGCGACCCAGCTCGCGAACCTGCGCGACTTGCTCATCGCGAGCGAGAAGTGCGTGTAGTCGATCGTGGTCGAGCCGTCGAGCTCGACCGCGTCCGCGGCTCCGGACTCGCTCAGCACCGGGATGCCGGCGAGCGTCCCGAGGAACTTCGCGTCAAATCCTGCACTGGTCATGTGTCGCCCCCTACTGGTTCACCTTGGGGGTCGACTCATCTCATGGGACCGTTAGCCGGATACACCCGATCGGCCCAGTGTTCATGCGGTCTTCTTGACCAGTTTGCCGTCCGGGGCGATCGCGAACCACTCTTCGTCGACGCCCTGGCCGTTCAGGTCACCCGCGACCTTGTCTCCCACGTAGTAATAGAGCGGCCACTTTCCGTACACGGCCTGGGAGCTCTCCTCGATCTGCGAGACCAGGTTCGCGTCCGCGCCCTCCTTCGCCTGCACCTCGGACTGCGCGGTCAGGGCGGGCCAGACGGCGATGCAGTCGGCGTCGCACGCGCTGGAGGAGTTCTCGTCCTTGGTGAACGCGTAGAGCGTCCGTCCTGATTGGTCGACCAGGATCGGCCCGAGGTCGGACTGCGCGATCCTCACCTCGGCCTGTACGGGCACCTCCTGCTGCGAAACCTGTTGTGGCGCCTCGTTTCCGCAGGCCACCAGCGTCGCGAGCAGTGCGGGCAGAGCGAGAATTCCCATACGTACGTGCATCTTCGTCTCCTTGCGGGGTGTCCCTGTTCCGACGACGACACGTCCGCAGGCGACCTTTGGTTCAACCAAAGAAAATTGGTTGAACCGGATCCGGCCGGCATCCGTGTTGGTGGTGTCGGGTCCGCCAGACCCCCCGACTCCCACTGAGGAGCCTTGGAGTACATCCCATGTCTCGCAACAAAACTGTCGCTGCCGCATGCCTGCTGGGCGCCACGCTCGGCCTCGCGGTGGTGACGCCGGCGTCCGCCGCTCAGGACGCCGTGACCGTCAAGATCACGAACCAGGCCGGGTACGAGGCCACGTTCTGCGCCGCCGACGTCCTCGAAGGGCGTTGTCTGGACGGTGCGAAGAAGGGCGAGTCGCGCACCTTCACCGTGAAGCCGGGCAACGGCCCGATCGAGGTCCGCGTGGTCGTGAAGAACGGCGGTTCGGTCTTCCAGAACTTCACCGCCGACGGCCCCGTGCTGAACATCGACGCCGGTGGTTCCGCCGACAAGCCGACCGCCACGAAGGCCGGCGGCGGCCACGGTGAGCACGGTGGCCAGAACCCCGCGCCGACCACCGGTCAACCCGCGCCCGCGCCGGTCAAGGGCAAGCCGTTCTTCTTCTCCGCCGACCTCGACGGCAAGCAGGAGGTGCCCACGCCCGGCGGTCCGGCCGTGGGTGACGAGGACGGGTCGGCCAAGGCGCTGGTCGAGGTCCGCGGCGACCGCGTGACGTTCGCGCTGGAGTGGAAGAAGACGGCCCCGATCACGCTCGGCCACATCCACCAGGGCGTGGCGGGTCAGAACGGTCCGGTGAAGGTCGGCCTGTTCACGACCCCGATGCCGGACACGGTGTCCGCGGCCGCCGGGCAGACGGTGATCGACCCGAAGCTGGCAGAGGACATCCGCAAGAACCCCGCGGGCTTCTACGTGAACCTGCACAGCACCGACCGGCCGGGCGGCGCCGTGCGCGCCCAGCTCAAGCCGCTCGGCAAGCACGTCAACCCGCTCGACATCATCAAGGGCGGCAAGCTCCGCGCGTTCTCCAACGGCCGCAACGAGGTGCCGGTGCAGGGCGGCCCGAAGGTCGGCGACCCTGACGGCCAGGCCGTCACGTTCGTGCAGCCCTCTGGCAGCGGTGTCGACTTCTCGCTGGCGTGGGTGAACATCGACGCGCCGACGCTGGGCCACGTCCACCAGGGCGCCAAGGGCGTCAACGGCCCGGTGAAGATCACGTTCTTCGGCACCGCCGTCCCGCAGGGCATCTTCGCGGTCTCCGGCACGGCCACGGCTGACAAAGCCACGCTGGACGCGCTCAAGAAGTCGCCGAAGGACTTCTACTCGAACCTGCACACCGGTCCGTTCCCCGGTGGAGCCGTTCGCGGCCAGTTCACTTCTCACTAGCCAGACCATCCGAATACCAGGCGCCTCGGCCGCGACCCCCACGGCCGAGGCGCCTCCCATTTCCGGAGTAGATTGCTCCGAATGGACGCCGCCGACAAAGCCCGCCTCCTCGACGAAGACCTCGAGGAGGATCGGGAGGGCTTTCTGCTGGACGCCGCCAGGGCGTGGCACGAGGCCGGAGACCACGACCGGGCGATCGAGCTGCTGACCGAAGCGGTCGAACTCGGCGTCGAGGATCACGACCACCCGAGAGTTCTCCTGGCGGAGGTGCTGTTCGACCTCGGCCGGGACGACGAAGCACGGGCTCAGCTCCGCGCTCTCCGCAAGACGTGGCCGGACTACCCCGAACCGTACGAACAGGCCGGCGAACTCATGCGCCGACGCGGCGAGTTCGAGGAAGCGCTGAACTGGTACGACCTCGCGGTCGCCCAGGAGGAACCCCGCGGCCTGGCCGACCGGCCTCTCGCCATGAGCCGGCGCGAGGTGCGTCAGAAGCTCGGCCTGCCGGAGGACGATCTGGACAAGGCGGCCGAACCCGCGGCCCGCCGCTTCGAGGAGCTCGTGCGGCAAATGAGGGCGACGTTGGCCGCCGAGAGGTCCCAGAAAGGGATCGAGGCGACGATCGTGGCGTTCTGGCCTCGTGCCGAGGTGCCGCGCGCCCACGAGAAGTGGCCGGAGCTCGTGCCCCGCACCGATGTCGACGCCATGATGCGCGACAACGAGCTGTACCACCGCGAGCTGTCCGAATCCGGTGAGCGCTTCGTCATGGTGCCGCTGATGGTGGACCGGCTGACCGAGCTCGCGAGCCGCACGGGCGGCGATCCGATGGACGAAGAGACCCTGTGCGCCTATGTCACGGAGTCCATCAACGACGACCTCGCCACCGCGTGGCCGCCGGGGCCGAACGCGCCGTGCTGGTGCGGCTCCGGCAGCACGTACGGGAAGTGCTGCGGCCGGCTCCAGTAGGACGAAGGAGACCGGTGCGACGCTGAACCGGCCCCGTCATCGCGCTATCTGCCGACCAGCTCGACGGTGCGCCCCGCCCGGCGCGACTGGTCCACCCACTGGTCGATGGCCTGTCCGCAGGCCTGGTCGAGGTGCCGGACCCCGCTGAGGTCCATCCGCACGTGCTCGGTGTCGACGCGGTCCAGCGCGTCGAGCAGCCGCGGCAACCGCAGGAAGGTCGCGTTGCCCTTGAGCGCGACCCCGTCCGTGGTGATCGTGACGGACAGGCGCGAGACGTCCCACGCCGTCTTCACGACCGCGGCCAGGAGACCGACGAGCGTGCCAGTCAGCAGGTCGGTTGCCACGATGAGCCCCGCCGTCAGCACCAGCACGGCGCCCTCCGGCTTGTCCGTGCGCCACAACGTGACGACCTGCTTGAGACCGAGCAGCTTCCACCCGGCGTGCACCAACACCGCGGCCAGCACGGCGATGGGGATGAGGGTGAGAAGGCCGGGCAGCAACACGACGAACAACAGCAGCCACACGCCGTGCAGCACCCGCGACGCCTTGGTGCGCGCACCGGCCTGGACGTTGGCCGCGCTGCGCACGATCACCGCCGTCATCGGCAGTGCCCCCAGCAGACCGCAGATCGAGTTGCCCACACCCTGCGCCACCAGTTCACGGTTGTACTGCGTGCGCGGCCCGTCGTGCATCCGGTCCACCGCGGCCGCGCTGAACATGCTCTCCGCCGACGCGACGAGGGCGAACACGACTGCGGTGCCCACGACTCCGGTGTCGAGCAACGAGAAGTCCGGCAGGTGCACGTCCGTCGACAGCGTGCCGACCTCGATGCGCGCCACCTCCGAACCGAACAACACCGCGATCCCAGTGCACACGACCACACCGACGAGCATGCCGGGCACCAGACTCAGCGGAGTCCGTTGCCACAGCAGCATGATCACGACAGTGAGCACGCCCAGCGCCATCGCCACCGGCGACACCACCACGTGCTTGAGCTGCCCGAAGATCAGCACCAGCCCGATGCCCGCCAGCATGCCCTGCACGACCGACGGCGAGATGGCGCGGAACCACCGTCCGCACCGGGCTAAGCCCAGCGCGACCTGGAGCAGGCCGGCCCCCAGCACGATCACACCAAGCGCCTGGATGCCGTGCCTGGCAACGGCATCCGCGACGAGAACGGTGAGCCCGGCCGCCGGCCCGCTCACCTGCAAGCTGCTTCCCGGCAGCATGCCGACGACAATGCCGCCCACCACACCGGTCACGATGCCGAGCTCGGCCGGCACCCCGGACGCGACCGCCACACCAACGCACAGCGGCAGCGCCACGAGGAACACGACGACCGACGCCCCGAGATCGGCCCAATACTTCTTCATCTGCGCGAAACCCCTACAGCGGAAGGAAAGCCTGCTCGGCACAGGCCGAGACCTCACCGGTCTCGATGTCGTAGAACCAGCCGTGCACGCGCAGCTCGCCGTTCGCCACCTTCTCGGCGACGAACGGGTACGCCAGCAGCACGTCCAGCTGCTCGCGCACGTGCTCCTGCCCCTCCGCGCGCATCGCCGGGTCGCTCGGCTGCCGCGTCCGCTGCCGTGGGCGCAGCCAGCCCCGCATCGCCGGCAGGTGGTCGATCTTCGCGCCGTTCAGCGCCATGACCGCGCCGCAGTAGGAGTGGCCGCAGACGACGATCTCGCTGACCCCGAGCTGCAGCACCGCGAACTCGATCGTGGCCATCTCGCTGGTGGGCGCCGTGAGCGAGTACGGAGGAATGACGTTGCCCGCGGTGCGCAATTCGAAGAGCGAACCCGGCTCGGCCCCGGTGATCTCGGCCGTCACGATGCGGGAATCGGCGCACGTGATGAACATCGTCGTGGGCTGCTGACCAGCCGCGAGCTTCTGACCAGCGGCACGGGAACGCGTCTTGGCGTGTGCCCGGGCATGCTGAACAAAGCGATGGAAGTCCATGGGAATCCCTCACTGCTAGGAAAATGTTCGGTTTTGATCGGACAGTGGGGACCGATCAGTTCCGGAACACCTGCAATGCGGGCGGTGTGCGCCACACCGCTGTCGATTCGGCCGCGGACACCAGCACGACGACGCCGTGCTCTTCGCGGTGCGCGTGCGCCGTCACTTCCGACGGCCTCGCCACGCTGGTCACGCGGTCGACGGGGGTCACGGTGAGGCGGAGCCGGCTCGGCTCGCGCTCCTCGCGGGGCGCTTCCTCCTTGGGCACGGAGGTTTTCGACTTCGGCGGCGGCGCGCCGATCGACACGGGCGTCACGGCGGGGGCGAGCACGGCGCACAGGGCGATGACGACCGCCAGCAGCACACTGCGCACGACACACCCCCCGACCGAGTTGATCTACAGCTACCAGTTTCGCCCGAACGGGACAAGTTGCGCGATATGCGAGACGTAGATCGCCCGTATCACGCGTCGAATTCACCCGAAAGAACTTCTGGTCTCACTCAATGGAACGGCTAGTCACAGAATTCGCCCCGTATTCGTCCGATGCCCCCTTGCCACACCAGGCTTCATGAATGCGGCCGACCGCAGTCGCGAGAAAGGTGCACACCGCGTAGGGCGAGCACGCCGAGGCTCGGGGCGTCCCAGAGCGCGCCTCTGAACTCGCTGCGGATCGAGGCGAGGTTTCATGACCGTCCACCGCAGAGAAGGCGAACGCCCCGGTCGACTCCGTTGTCGGCCGGGGCGTCATGCTGCTCTCCGCTGATCTGACCCCGTTGTCAGACCACAGCGAGCGGAAGCTGGTTCGGAATCACCGGCGAGGGCAGGTTCGAGGACCCCGTGAGGAACTTGTCCACGGCGTTGGCCACGGACCGCCCCTCCGCGATCGCCCACACCACGAGCGAAGCACCGCGGTGGGCGTCGCCGCACACGAACACGCCGGGCGCGGTCGTCTGCCAGTCGGAGCCGCACGAGATGGTGCCGCGCGTCGTCAGCGAGATGCCCAGGTCGTCGAGCAGGCGCATGTGTTCGACGCCCTCGAAGCCGATCGCCAGCAGCACCATGTCCGCGGGCAGGATCTCGATCTCGTCGGACACCGGGATCACCGAGCGGCGGCCGGACGAGTCCTTCTCGACGCGCACCTGCTGCAGTTCGATGAAGCGCACGTGACCGTCGTCGTCGCCGACGAAACGCTTGACCGCCACGGTGAAGCGGCGTTCGCCCGCCTCCTCGTGCGCCGGGTACGTGCGCAGGATGTGCGGCCACACCGGCCACGGCGAGCGCTCGTCGTCGCGGACGGTCGGCGGCATCGGGTACTGGTCGAGCTGCGTCACCGACAGCGCGCCCTGGCGGGTCGCGGTGCCGTAGCAGTCGGCGCCCGTGTCGCCACCGCCGATGACGATGACGTGCTTGCCCTCTGCCGAGATCGCGGACGGGCCGTCGCCCTCGCAGGCGCGATTCGCGGGAACCAGGTGGTCCATCGCGAGGTGGATGCCCTTGAGCTCACGCCCAGGAGTCGACTTGTCGTCGCGGCCGCGCAGAGCACCGACGGCCAGCACGACGGCGTCGAACTCGGCACGCAGCTGCTCGACCGTGACGTCGACGCCGACCTCGCAGCCGGTGACGAACTTGGTGCCCTCACGGCGAAGCTGAGCCAGACGGCGGTCGAGGACCTTCTTCTCCATCTTGAACTCGGGAATGCCGTACCGCAGCAGGCCGCCGAGGCGGTCGTCCCGTTCGTACACCACGACTTCGTGCCCGGCGCGGGTCAGCTGCTGTGCGGCGGCCAGACCTGCCGGACCGGAGCCGACGACCGCGACGCGCTTGCCGGAGGACACCGCGGCCGTGAACGGCTGGACGTAGCCGTTCTCCCACGACATGTCCGCGATCGTCTCCTCGACGCGCTTGATCGCGACGGCACCACCCGCGTCGTGCGAGATCGCGAGAACACACGCGGCCTCACACGGCGCCGGGCACAGCCGGCCCGTGAACTCCGGGAAGTTGTTGGTGGCGTGCAGGCGGTCGGAGGCGAGCTCCCAGTCGCCGCGGCGCACCAGGTCGTTCCACTCTGGGATCAGGTTCCCGAGCGGGCAGCCCGCGGTTCCGCTGTGGCAGAAGGGAATGCCGCAGTCCATGCAGCGCGTCGCCTGCGTCTGCACGGCGGCGTTGCGCTCCTCCGGGGCCTCCTGGAGGTAGACCTCGTTCCAGTCCTGCAACCGTTCCGGCTTCGGACGCTTCGGCGCGTCGGAGCGGGTGTACTTCATGAAACCCTGTGGATCAGCCACGAGACGCCTCCATGACAGCCTGGTCGACGTCCCGGCCCTCGGCGCGGGCGAGGCGCATGGCCTCGAGAACGCGCTGGTAGTCGCCGGGCATGACCTTCGTGAACGCACCGGCCCGTCGGGTCCAGTCACCGAGCAGCGAAGCAGCAACGGCAGAGCCGGTGTGCTCGTAGTGCTTGGTGACGGCGTCCTTGAGCCAACGCAGGTCCTCGGCGCTGAGGCGCTGCAGTTGCACCATCTCCTGGTTCACCGACAACGGGTCCAGGTCGAGCACGTACGCGATGCCGCCGGACATGCCGGCCGCGACGTTGCGCCCGGTCGGCCCGAGCACCACGGCCCGGCCGCCGGTCATGTATTCGAACGCGTGGTCGCCAACGCCTTCCGCCACCAGCAGGGCGCCGGAGTTGCGGACGCAGAAGCGCTCACCCACGCGGCCGCGCAGGAACACCTCGCCGGACGTGGCGCCGTAGCCGATCACGTTGCCCGCGATCACCTGGTCCTCGGCGCGGAACGGCGCGTCGTCGTGCGGGCGGACGATGATCCGGCCGCCGGACAGGCCCTTGCCGACGTAGTCGTTCGCGTCACCGACCATCTCCAGCGTGATGCCGCGCGGCAGGAACGCGCCGAGCGACTGGCCCGCCGATCCGGTGAGCTTCACCCGGATCGTGTCGTCCTCCAGGCCCTCGCCGCCGTAGCGGCGGGTGACCTCGGCGCCGAGCAGCGTGCCGACGGTGCGGTTGACGTTGCGGACGGGCAGTTCCAGGTTGACCTGGTGCGCGTCCTCCAGCGCCGCCTCGGCGAGCTGGATCAGCGTGCGGTCCAACGCCTTGTCCAGGCCGTGGTCCTGCTCGCGGATCTTGCGCTTCGCCGTCGGGTACGGGGTTTCCGGCACCTCGAAGACCGGGTTCAGGTTGAGGCCCGCGGTCTTCCAGTGCTCGATCGCCTCGTCCTTGTCGAGCAGCTCGGCGTGACCGACGGCCTCGTCGATCGTGCGGAAACCGAGCTCCGCCAGCAGCTCGCGGACCTCCTGCGCCACGAACTCGAAGAAGTTCACGACGTGGTCGGCCTGGCCGGTGTAGCGGGCGCGCAGGTCGGGGTTCTGCGTGGCGACGCCGACCGGGCACGTGTCCAGGTGGCAGACGCGCATCATCACGCAGCCCGCGACGATCAGCGGTGCCGTGGCGAAGCCGAACTCCTCCGCGCCCAGCAGCGCCGCGACGACGACGTCACGGCCGGTGCGCAGCGCGCCGTCGACCTGGACGGTGATGCGGTCGCGCAAACCGTTGAGCAGCAACGTCTGCTGGGTCTCGGCGAGGCCGATCTCCCACGGCGTTCCCGCGTGCTTGAGCGAGTTCATCGGCGAGGCACCCGTGCCGCCGTCGTAGCCGGAGATCAGCACGACGTCCGCGTGGGCCTTGGCGACACCCGCCGCGACCGTGCCGACACCGATCGACGAGACGAGCTTCACGTGAACCCGCGCCTGCTCGTTCGCGTTCTTCAGATCGTGGATGAGCTGCGCCAGGTCCTCGATCGAGTAGATGTCGTGGTGCGGCGGCGGCGAGATGAGGCCGACGCCCGGCGTCGAGTGCCGGGTGCGCGCGATCCACGGGTAGACCTTGAAGCCGGGCAGCTGACCGCCCTCGCCGGGCTTCGCGCCCTGCGCCATCTTGATCTGGATGTCCGTGGAGTTCACGAGGTACTCGCTCGTGACGCCGAACCGTCCACTCGCGACCTGCTTGACCGCGGAACGGCGCTCCTGGTCGTACAGGCGCTCGCGGTCCTCGCCGCCCTCACCGCTGTTCGACCGGCCGCCGAGGCGGTTCATCGCGATGGCGAGGGTTTCGTGCGCCTCCGCCGAGATCGAGCCGTACGACATGGCGCCGGTGTTGAAGCGCTTGACGATCGAGCTGACCGGCTCGACCTCGTCGATCGGGATCGGCGTGCGGCCCTCGGTGCGGAACTTGAACAACCCGCGCAGCGTGCCACCCTGCCGCGAGAGGCGCTCGACCTCCGCGGTGTAGCGGCGGAAGACGTCCTCCTTGCGCGTCTTCGTGGCGTGCTGCAGGAGGAACACCGTCTCCGGCGTGAACAGGTGCAGCTCGCCCTCGCGGCGGTACTGGTACTCGCCGCCGACCTCGAGCTTGCGGTGCGCTCGGTCGGTCGGGTTGTCCGGGAACGCGCGGCGGTGGCGCAGCGCGACCTCCTCGGCGAGCACGTCCAGCCCGGCACCGCCGAGCTTGGACTGCGTGCCGGTGAAGTACTCGTCCAGCAGGTCGTTGGACAGGCCGACGGCCTCGAAGATCTGCGCCGCGGTGTAGGCGCCGACCGTCGAGATGCCCATCTTCGACATGATCTTCAGGACGCCCTTGACGAGCGCCTTGACGTAGTTGCGGATCGCCTTGTGCGCGGGCACGCCGGTGATGGCGCCCTGGCTGATCAGGTCCTCGATCGTCTCGAACGCGAGGTACGGGTTCACCGCGGCGGCGCCGTAGCTCAGCAGCGCGGCGACGTGGTGGACCTCGCGGCAGTCGCCGGACTCGACGACGAGCGCGACGCGCAGGCGTTCCTTGGTGCGCACCAGATGGTGGTGCACCGCGGAGACCAGCAGCAGCGACGGGATCGGCGCCATCCGGTGGTCGGAGTCGCGGTCGCTCAGCACCAGCGTGCGGGCACCGTTCGCGATCGCCTCGGACGCCTCGCGGCGCACGCGCTCGATCGCCGCCGCGAGAGCCTCGCCACCACCGTCCACTTCGTACAGTCCGGACAGGACGGTGCACGCGAAGCCCGGCAGGTCGCCGTCGTCGTTGATGTGGATGAGCTTGGCGAGCTCGTCGTTGTCGATGACCGGGTAGTCGAGCGTGATGTGGCGGCACGACACCGGGCCGGGGTCGAGCAGGTTCTGCTCAGGCCCCATCACGCGCTTGACGGACGTGACGATCTCCTCGCGGATCGCGTCCAGCGGCGGGTTGGTGACCTGGGCGAAGTTCTGCACGAAGTAGTCGTAGAGCAGCCGGGAACGCTGCGACAGCGCGGCGACCGGCGTGTCCGTGCCCATGGAGCCGAGCGGCTCGGCGCCCGAGATCGACATGGGCGTGAGCAGGATCCGCAGCTCCTCCTCGGTGTAGCCGAAGGTGAGCTGACGGCGCACGACCGACTCGTGGCTCTGCACCACGTGCTCGCGGTCGGCGAGGTCGGCGAGGTCGAGCAGACCCGCGTGCAGCCACTCGTCGTAGGGCTGTTCCGAGGCGAGCGCCGACTTGAGCTCGTCGTCGTCGATGATGCGGCCCTGGGTGGTGTCCACCAGGAACATGCGGCCCGGCTGCAGCCTGCCCTTCGCGACCACCTGGTCGGACGGCACGTCGAGCACACCGGTCTCGGATGCCAGCACGACGCGGCCGTCCGCGGTCTGCCACCAGCGGGCGGGACGCAGGCCGTTGCGGTCGAGCACCGCGCCGACGATCTCGCCGTCGGTGAACGTGACACACGCCGGGCCGTCCCACGGCTCCATCAGCGAGGCGTGGAACTGGTAGAACGCACGGCGCTTCGGGTCCATCGTGGCGTGGTTCTCCCACGCCTCCGGGATCATCATCAGCACCGCGTGCGGCAGGCTGCGGCCACCGAGGTGCAGCAGCTCCAGCACCTCGTCGAACGACGCCGAGTCCGAGCCGTCCGGGTCGCAGATCGGGAAGAGCCGCGCGAGGTCGCCGGGGATGAGATCGCTGTCCAGCAACGCCTCGCGGGCGCGCATGCGGTTGCGGTTGCCGCGCACGGTGTTGATCTCACCGTTGTGCGCGACGAACCGGAACGGGTGCGCGAGCGGCCACGAGGGGAAGGTGTTCGTGGAGAAGCGGCTGTGCACCAACGCGATCGCCGTGTAGAGGCGCTCGTCGTGCAGGTCGGGGAAGAACGCAGGCAGCTGCTCGGTCGTCAGCATTCCCTTGTAGACGATCGTGCGCGCGGACAGCGACGGGAAGTACACGCTGCCCTCGTGCTCGACCCGCTTGCGCAGGCAGAACGCCAGGCGGTCCAGCGCGATGCCGGCCTCGTCGCGCGTGCCCTTGACGAACAGCTGCGCGAAGTGCGGCGCCACCGACAGCGCGGTCGGGCCGACGTTCGCCGTCTCCGGGTCGACGGGCACGTCGCGCCAGCCGAGAACCACCAGGTTCTCTTCCTCGGCGATGCGCTCGATCTGTTCCACCGCCGCAGCACGTTCTTCGGCCTCAAACGGCAGGAAGGCGATTCCCGCCGCGTACCGGCCGCGTTCCGGCAGGTCGAAGTCGACCACGGCGCGCAGGAACTCGTCCGGCAGCTGGAGAAGGATGCCGGCACCGTCACCCGAGGTGGGCTCGGCGCCGGCGGCGCCACGATGCTCCAGGTTGGCCAGCGCTGTCAGGGCATCGCTCACGATGCCGTGCGAACGCCTGCCCTGGATGTCGGCCACCATGGCGACACCGCAGGCGTCGCGCTCGTCAGCGGGGTCGTAGAGACCCGGGGGGCCGGGGATGGCGGAGAAGATCACTGCGCAGACCTCCTTCGTCGTCCTCGCGTAAAGAACTAAAGTCCTCGTGCTCAGACCTCGAACCAACAGGTGGAGCACGGGACGACGATGGCCCGCGTGTTGACGCGACTTTAACAGCCGCGAAACCCAGGGACACCCGCCAATGGGTGATCTAGGTCATGGAAGCGTAACGATTTCCCAGCGCTGAGCGACATTGCAGCGGACGTCGAGGTTCGTTACATCCGGGTAAGCGTAACCGAACGTTCAAGGTCATCCAGGCTGATGAGAGCTGCGCGACATTCGCGGTTTACCACTGGATCCGCCGGGTACCCGAGCATGTTGGCTGGTCAGCCGCCTACCGTCTCAGTTAGCGGACGCTCACATCGCTGCCCGTAGCCGTGTGCGCACCGTCCATTCGCGTTAACCGGGATTGTTTTCCACCAAACGAGACCGAGGTCCCGTTCACCCCGCGCCGCATGCGGGGAGAGCGGGACCTCGGCATACATGGAGGTCGATGGTCTCGTGACCGGAGGCGGGGAGAGACGCCTCCGGTCACGGACGTTTCTCAGTGGGCGGCAGCCGCCTTGTCGGACTCCGCGTGCTGCTGCTCGAGCAGGTGGTCCACGTCGACCAGGTCCGGGTTGTCCAGCACCTCGTTCAGGCGCTCCTTGTCGAGGCCCTTCTGCCAGGCGGCGACGACCAGGGAGCCCACACCGTTGCCGATCACGTTGGTGATGGCGCGGGCCTCGGACATGAAGCGGTCGATGCCGACGATCAGCGCGATGCCGACCGCGGGGATGGCCGAGTGGGCCTCGAAGGCCTGCAGCGAGGCGGCCAGGGTGACGAGACCGGCGCCGGTGACGCCCGCCGCGCCCTTCGACGCGATCAGCATGAACAGCAGCAGGCCGATCTGCACGCCGATCGACACGTCGTGCCCGGTGGCCTGGGCGATGAAGATCGCGCCCATGGTCAGGTAGATGCACGTGCCGTCGAGGTTGAACGAGTAGCCGGTCGGGATGGTGAGGCCGACGACCGACTTCTGGGCGCCCGCCGCCTCCAGCTTGACCATCATGCGCGGCAGGACGGACTCGCTGGACGACGTGCCGAGCACGATGAGGATCTCGTCCTTGATGTAGCGCAGGAACTTCAACAGGCTGAAGCCCGCGATCCTCGCCACGATGCCGAGCACGACGACGATGAACAGCAAACAGGTGGCGTAGAAGGAACCCATCAGCCACAGCAGCTTGCTGAGGATGCCGCCGCCGAACTTGCCGACCGTGTAGGCGATGCCGCCGAAGGCACCGATCGGCGCCGCGTACATGACGATCTTGATGATGCCGAACATGACCTTGGACAGGGTCTCCATCGCGGAGACGACCCTGGCACCGCGCTCGCCCATGCCCGCGACGGCGACGGCCACGAGGATCGCGATGACGAGGACCTGGATCAGCTGACCGTCCGTGAAGGCACTGACGAACGACTTCGGGATCAGGCTCAGGATGAAGCCGGTGACACCGGTTTCCGCGCTCGAGGCCGACTTCAGCGTGGCGTCGGCGGCCTTCGCGTTCAGCTCGATCTCACCGCCGTGGTGACCCGGCTGCACGATGTTCACGACGATGAGACCGATGGCGAGCGCCACCGTCGTCATCGCGGTGAAGTAGAGAATCGTCCGCAGCGCCAGCCCGCCCGCCTTGGCCAGGTTTCCGAGACCGGCGATGCCGACGATGATCGTCGCGAAGATGGTCGGCGCGATGACGACCTTGACGAGGTTGACGAACAGGTCGGCGAGCCACTTCATCTCGGATGCCTGTTTCGGGAACAGGAAGCCGACCGCTGCGCCCAGCACGATGGAGACCAGCACCCAGAAGTACAGGTGCTTGTAGATCGGTTTGCGGCCTGCTGTGGTGGTCGCCACGGTTCCTCCTCGAACTTCGTGTTGGGTAGGAGGGTGAGCCGCGCCACGCACAGCGACAAGGCGACACACGGAAACTTCAGACAGCTCTGACGTAACAGCTAGTCTTCTTCCGTGTCGCTCAGCCGTCGCACACTTCTGTTAGGGGCCGGCCTGGCTCTGGCCGGGTGTACCCCGCGCAAGGTCGAGGCACCCGCAGAACTGGTGCTCGCGACCGGGCCGGACGGCGCCGTGTTCCGCGAGGTCGGCGGCGCACTGGCGGAGGCGCTGGCCGAGCAGCTGCCCGGCACGAAGGTCATCCCGCTGCCGACCGCGGCCTCCGTCGAGAACCTCCGGCTGCTGAAGTCCGGCGGTGCCCAGCTCGCCCTGTCCTCTTTGGACCCCATCGACGAGCCGGAGAAGGTCCGCGCGGTCGGGCGGCTCTACGACAGCTTCATGCAGATCGCGGTCCCGGCGATCTCCCCCGTCGAGAAGTTCCGCGACCTCGCGGGCAAGCGGATCTCCTTGGGCCCCATCGGTTCCGGCACCGAGTTCACCGGCACGCGGATGCTGAACCACTTCGGCGTGTCCACAGTGGCCGAACGCATGGCGCACGCGGAGGCCTCGCGCCGGGTGGCAGAGGGATCACTGGACGCGATGCTCGCCCTGACGGGCATCCCCACGCCCGCGATCACCGATCTGCGCGGCAACGTCCGGCTGATCGACATCCCGGACGAGGCGATCGAGTTCTCCGACACGTTCCGCGGCCCGTACATCCCGGCGACGATCCCCGCGAAGACCTACGAGGCGCTGCCGTCGAACAAGACGTTCGCGGTGCCGAACCTGCTGCTCGCGCACGAGACGCTGAGCGCGGACGTCGTCGAGGTCGTGACCCGCACGGTGTTCACCGAGACCGCGCGGATCGTCGAGGGACATCCCGAGGCGGCGCGGATCAACGTCCGCACCGGCATCGCCACCGGCCGGGTGCCGCTGCACGACGGCGCCGCGCGCTGGTTCCGGTCCGTCAAGCGCTGAGCGAGACCTTCACGTCGAGGCCGGGCCCGGCGTCGTGCAGCGTGAGCGTCCCGCCCGCCGACTCGATCAGTTCCGCGCAGATGGCGAGACCCATCCCGGTGCCCGCGATGTTCTGGTGCTTGGTGGCGCGCCAGAACCGCTGCAGCGCCAGCTCGCGTTCGTCGGCGGAGAGACCCTCGCCGTTGTCGACGACGTGCAGCTCGCCGGGTTTGCCGGTGATCCGGACCTCGGTGGCGCCCGCGAGCCGGATCGCGTTGCTGACCAGCTCGTCCAGCACGCTGCCGAGCCCGCCGGGCGGTTCCTGCATGGTGAGGCCGGCCGGCACGTCGATCTTCAGCGTGACGCCCGACTTCGCCGCGAGCGCCTCCCAGGCGGGTTTGTGGGTCACGAGCAGCTGGTCGATCTCGACGGGCTCGGTCTGCCGGGCACTGTCCAGGCGGGTCGCGGCGAGCAGCGTGTCGAGCACGCGGCCCATCTCCTCGGCCTCGTCGACGGCGATCTGGTGCGCCTCCTTGCCGTGCTCGTCGTCCACGTGCGGCGCGAGGTTGTCGACGGCGAGCCGGAGACTCGCGAGCGGATTGCGCAGCTGGTGCGACGCGTCGGCGACGAACGCCTTCTGCCTGTTCAGCGCCTTTCCGACGACGTCGACCATGGTGTTGAAGCTCCTCGCGAGCCTGCGCAGCTCAGGAGGCCCGCCGACCTCGTCCGCCCGCACGTCGAGGTTGCCGGCCGCGACCGCCGCGGTGGCCTCGTCGAGCCTGCGGACCGGCCGCAGCACCCACCGCGACATGGGCCAGGCGGCGGCGACCACGGCCAGCATCGGGGCGAGCCCCGCCAGCGCCATGAGCCCCCACTGGCGCAGCACCTCGCCCCTGAGCGCACCCGTCGGCGAGACGGTGACGACCGCGGCGACGGCCTCGCTGTCGCGCCCGACGGGTTCGACGACGACCATCGGACCGGTCCGCCACGGCCAGGCCGCGTAGTCGGTGTCGGGCTGGATCCCGTTGAGCGCCTCGGCCAGGACCGCGACGACCTCGGGATCGTTGGTGGGGTTGAAGCCGCGGCGGGAGGTGAGCAGGAGCCGCCGGTCGGCGCTGACCAGCGCGACGGGGATGTCGAAGAGCTGGTCGTAGCGCTGGATCTCGAAGTCGAGCGCGAGAAGCCGGTCCGACTGCAGCGCGCTCTCCGCGAGCGAGGCGAACCGCCGCGCGTCACCGAGCCGGTCGAGGTAGGTGGTCTGCGTTTCGCGCTGCACCACCGCGGACGCCAGCGGGATGCCGAGCGCCGCGACCAGGGCGACGAGCAACGGGACGGTGATGACAAGCAGTCGGCGGAGCATCAGCCGCGATTGTTCCGCACCCGCCAGTGGATGTCTTGCGGAGCTTCGTCACCGTTACCCGACGTGCGAGTGGACGTGAGTCCGCCACGATCCGGGTCTTGTCCAGGTTTCCAGCGGGCTCGGGATCGGCGCGGGTGATCTCCACGGACACCGAACAGTTCGTCATCCCGCGAGCCGGTACCCGACCCCGCGCACCGTCTCGATCTTGACGTGCTCGCCGAGCTTTCCGCGCAACGCCGCGATGTGGGTGTCGAGCGTCCGTGACGGCGCCTCCCAGTGCGCCTGCCACACCTGATCCACGATGAAGTCGCGGCTCACGACCTCGCCCGCCCTGGCGGCGAGCAGTGCGAGGAGGTCGAACTCCTTGCGCGTCAACGACAACGGCGCGCCGGCCAGTGTGACAGCGCGCGTGGACGCGGAGATCTCCAGTGCGCCGACCTGGATCGGACCGTCGCTCTCCGGCTCGGCACGGTGAGCGCGCGTCCGCCTGAGGACGGCCTCGATGCGGGCCAGCAGCTCGGACGTGCCGAACGGCTTCACCACGTAGTCGTCGGCACCCGCGCGCAGCCCGAGCACGCGTTCGCGCTCCTCGCCGCGGGCCGTCACGGTGATCACCGCGGTGCCCGGACGGTGCCGCAGCTCGCGCAGCACGTCCAGGCCGTCGCGGTCGGGCAGCCCGAGGTCGAGCAGCACGACGTCGGCCGGTGCGGCTTTGAGGGCGTCGGCGGCCGTGGCCACCCGATGCACCTCGTAGCCGGCGTGCCGCAGCGCGGTCAGCAGGCCTCTGGCCACCCGGTCGTCATCTTCGACGACGAGCACGCGCACAGATCACTCCGGTTTGACGGACTCCGGGGAGTTGACGGACTCCGAGGAGGTCTTCTCTTCCTCGGCGTCGTCGGTCTCTTCGTTCTTCTCCACGACGGCCTGGGACTCCGGTTCCGCGGTGGCGCGCAGAGCGGCGATGTCCTCACGCTCGCCGCGCGACCTGGCGAGGACGAAATAGATCACCGCACCGATGAAGACGAGCCCGGACACGAACACGTTGACGCGCTGGCCGAAGATCAGCGTCGCCTCGTCGGTGCGCATGAGCTCGATCCAGAACCGCCCGGCCGTGTACCCGGCCACGTACAGCGCGAACGTCCGCCCGTGACCCAGCCGGAACTTGCGGTCGGCCCACACGATCAGCAGCGCGACACCGAGGTTCCACAGCAGCTCGTAGAGGAACGTGGGGTGCACGACCTGGATCGGCGTGTGGTCGATCGCCACACCCGCCAGCGCGTCCTCCCTGCCCTCCGGCGTGACGCGGCGGTAGATCTCCAGACCCCACGGCAACGTCGTGTCGCCGCCGTAGAGCTCCTGGTTGAAGTAGTTGCCGAGCCGTCCGATGGCCTGCGCCGTGACGATGCCGGGCGCCAGCGCGTCGGCCATGGCCGGCAGCGGGATGCCCTTGCGCCGGCACCCGATCCACGCACCGACGGCACCGAGCGCGATGGCACCCCAGATGCCGAGGCCGCCGTTCCAGATCTCCAGCGCCGCTAGCGGGTTCTTCCCGGGCCCGAAGTACTTCTGGTTGTCGGTGATGACGTGGTAGAGCCGCCCGCCGACGAGGCCGAACGGCACCGCCCACACGGCGATGTCGGTCACCTCGCCCTTGATGCCTCCACGGGCGACCCAGCGACGCTCACCCCACCAGATGGCGACGATGATGCCGGCGATGATGCACAGCGCGTAGGCCCTGATGGGGAGCGGACCGAGGTACCACACACCTTGGTCGGGGCTCGGGATCGTGGCCAGGACGGCGTTCAACACAGCGACCACCGTACCGGTGGCCCCGATCCCGTCTCGCCCGGACGCACCTTCGTTAGAGGTTCGCGACCTTGACGGTCAACCTAGGGGGTTCGTGATCGCCGAGCCGAGATACTCGGACGCATGACGGTCCTGGTGGTCGGCGGCGGTATCGGTGGCCTGGCGACAGCGCTCGGCCTCGCGCGGGCCGGGCACCGCGTGACGGTGCTGGAGGCCGCCGCGGTGTTCGAGGAGATCGGCGCAGGTATCCAGGTAGGTCCCAACGGCTTCCGCATGCTCGACGCACTGGGCGTGGGACCGGTCGTGCGGTCACGGGCCGTGCACGTGGACGCCCTGCGTCTGCGCTGCGGAATCTCCGGCGAGGTGATCGCCCAGCTGCCGATCGACACCGGGTTTCGCGAGCGGTTCGGCACGTACGCGGTGGTGCACCGCAACGACGTGCTGACACCGTTGCTCGACGCCTGCCAGAACGACGAACGGGTCGACCTCCGCGTCAACAGCGGCGTGGAGTCCTACACGCAGGACGACCTGGGCGTCACCGCGGTGCTGAGGTCGGGCGACCGCGTGCGGGGCTCGGCCCTGATCGGCGCGGACGGCCTGCGATCGGCCGTGCGCCGCCAGCTCGTCGGGGACGGTGACCCGCAGGTCTCCGGCCACACGACGTTCCGCGCCGTGATCCCCGCCCAGGACGTGCCGCAGGACCTGAAGGAGAACGTGGTCACGCTTTGGGCCGGGCCGCGCTACCACGTCGTCTGGTACGTGATCGCCGGCGGGCGCTACGTCAACCTCGTGGCCACGACCGACAACGGCGCCACTGACCCCATGACGGGCAAGCCCGTCGAGCACGAAGAGGTGCTGCGGCACTTCTCGCCGTTGTGCGACGACGCCGCGCGGGTCGTGGACCTCGCCAGCGAGTGGCGGGCGTGGGTGTTGTGCGATCGGGAGCCGGTCACGACGTGGCAGGACGCGCGGGTCGTGTTGCTCGGGGACGCCGCTCACCCCGTGCTGCAGTACGCCGCGCAGGGGGCGTGCCAGGCGTTGGAGGACGCCGTGTGCCTCTCGTCGGTGTTCGATTCGCGGGACGTGGATGGCTCTTTTGCGCGTTATGTCTCAATGCGTCATGCGCGGACCGCGCGCGTCCATCACGTCTCGCGGTTGATGGGACGGGAGGTCTACCACCCGGCCGGTGACGCCGCTGCGGCCCGTGACGCGATGTTCGCCTCGTGGACCACGGCTGACCTGCACGACCGGCTGGAGTGGCTCTACGGCTAAGAGGGCAGTTCGATCGTGACCGGGAACGGTCGCTCGATCTCCAGCACGCCGTTCTCGCTACGAGCGATCTCGACGTACTTCCCTTCTTCTCCGAGTTCGAGCAACTTCGCTTTGGGGGCGCCGTTGGCCGGATCGATGATCAGGTAGTAGGGCACGCCGGCTTCCGCGTACATCTGGCGCTTGAGCACCAAATCGTTCACCTTCGTGGTCCGAGAGATCACCTCGCCGATGAGGAGCACGTCCGCCGCCGGCACGGCCAGGCCCTTCAGACCCCTGCGCTTCAGCACTGTGAAGTCGGGGATGAACAGCCGATCGCCGTCGAACTGGACGTTCAGCTCGATGGTGGTCTGGAGCTCTTTCGGACATGCTCCACGCAAACAGGACGCCGCCTCGAACACCAGGTGCTGGTGCTCGGAGGTCCCCAGCGGGCTCACGTAGAGCATCCCGTCAACGAGTTCGATGCGTTGACTGTTGTCCTCCGGCAGCGCGAGGACGTCTTCGAGCGTCCAGGGGCCCTCGTGGTTGGGCAGCAGGTAGTCAGGTTTGGCTTCGGCTGGAGCCGCCACTGAACATCACCTCCGAAGTCCGCCCGGCCAGTACCAGTGTGGCACGCCGGGTGGACAGCTGGCTTGTGCACAGCACCACGATCGCAGGTCAGACCGACATGAAACCCGGTTTTTGCCCCCAACCGACACAACTTCACTCGATCAGGTGTTCGAATCCATGTCATGCTGTTGGAGGTACTCCAAGGACTCCGAAAGGAGGCACTTCTCCCCTACGGGCACAGTTCGACACCGTTCGAAGCTCTACCGCGCCACCCGACAACCAGAGGTGAAGCCGTCGCTGCAGAGTCGGCTTCGCCGCGCGGACAAAGCAGAACCGCCCAGCCCCGGAGAGCCGAGCGGTTCCACAAACCGAGGAGGGATCACACAGCCGCGGCAGCCGACCGCACGCCCTTGGCCAGATCAGCGGCCAACGCCCGCACCGCCGAATCACCTTCGGCCACAGCGGACACGAACGCCGACCCGACGATCACCCCGTCCGCGAACCCGGCGATCTCCGCGGCCTGCGCCCCGGACCGCACGCCGAGCCCGACCCCGACCGGAATGGAGGTGTGCTCCCGAACCCGGGCAACGAGCTCAGGAGCCTCGGACGACACGACGTCCCGAGCACCGGTGACACCCATGACCGCGGTGGCGTACAGGAACCCGGAAGAGGCACGCGCCGTCATGGCGATGCGCTCCGAGGTCGACGACGGCGCCACCAGGAAGATCCGGTCCAGCCCGTGCGCCTCGGAGGCCGCCATCCAGTCGTCGGCCTCGTCCGGGATGAGGTCGGGCGTGATCATCCCGAGGCCACCCGCCGCGGCGAGGTCGCGCGCGAACGCGTCCACGCCGTAGCGCAGCACGGGGTTCCAGTACGTCATGACAACCGCGCGCCCACCGGCGTCGGCGACGGAGGACACCACGTCGAACAGGTCGCGCACGCGGAACCCGGCGCTCAGGGCCTGTTCGGCCGCCGCCTGGATCGTCGGGCCGTCGATCACCGGGTCGGAGAACGGCAGGCCGATCTCGAGCAGGTCGCAACCGGAATCGATCATCGAACGGAGGTAGCCCTTGGAGCCCGAGACCGTCGGGAATCCCGCGGGCAGGTAGCCGACCAGGGCGGCCCGCGACTCGGCGCGCGCCGTGGCGAAAACGTCTGCCAGTGACATCAGGCCTGTCCCCCATCAGCGAGGCCGAAGTACTTCACGGCCGTGTCCATGTCCTTGTCGCCGCGGCCGGAGAGGTTCACGACCAGCAGGCCGTCCTGGCCGAGCGACGGGCCGAGCTTCAGCGCGCCCGCGAGGGCGTGGGAGGACTCGATCGCCGGGATGATGCCCTCGGTCCGGGACAGCAGCGCGAACGCCTCCATGGCCTCCGCGTCGGTCACCGGGAAGTACTCGGCACGGCCGATGTCCTTCAGGTGCGAGTGCTCGGGGCCGACGCCGGGGTAGTCGAGGCCCGCGGAGATCGAGTGCGCCTCGGTGATCTGGCCGTCCTCGTCCTGCATCACGTACGACATCGCGCCGTGCAGCGAGCCGGGCGTGCCAGCCGTCAGCGTCGCGCCGTGGCTGCCGCTGTCCAGGCCGGAACCGCCGGGCTCGACGCCGATCAGACGCACGTCCGCGTCGTCGATGAAGCCGTGGAAGATGCCGATCGCGTTCGACCCGCCGCCGACGCACGCCACGACGGCGTCGGGGAGACGGCCCGCCTTCTCCAGGATCTGCTCGCGCGCCTCGATGCCGATGATCCGGTGGAAGTCGCGGACCAGCAGCGGGAACGGGTGCGGGCCCGCCGCCGTGCCGAGCAGGTAGTGCGTCTCGTCGACGTTGGTGACCCAGTCGCGCAACGCCTCGTTGATCGCGTCCTTCAGCGTCCGGGAGCCGGACTTCACCGGGATGACCTCGGCGCCCAGCAGGCGCATGCGCGCGACGTTCAGCGCCTGCCGCTCGGTGTCGACCTCGCCCATGTAGACGACGCAGTCGAGGCCCAGCAGCGCGCAGGCCGTCGCGGTCGCGACACCGTGCTGGCCGGCGCCAGTCTCGGCGATCACGCGCTTCTTGCCCATGCGCTTGGTGAGCAGCGCCTGGCCGAGCACGTTGTTGATCTTGTGGGAGCCGGTGTGGTTCAGGTCCTCGCGCTTGAGGAAGACGCGCGTCCCGGCGTGCTCGGCGAACTTCGGCGCCTCCGTCAACAGCGACGGGCGGCCCGCGAAGTCCTTCAGCAGGCGCTGGAACTCGTTCACGAAGTCGGGGTCGACGCGCGCCTTGTCGTACTCGGTGGCCAGCTCGTCCACCGCCGCGATCAGGGCCTCCGGGACGAACCGGCCGCCCCACGGGCCGAAGTGGCCACGTGCGTCGGGATCGTGCGGCGTGGGCGAGAACTGGCCCATCGGATAGCTCCTCTAGCGCTGTTATCGACTCGGCCGGGGGCAGGCGGGGTGCGAGCCGGCGGTCACGAGCTTGTTCACGGCGGCCTTGGGGTCGCCGCTGGTCACGAGGCTTTCACCGACGAGCACCGCGTCGGCGCCCGCCCCTGCGTAGGACATCAGGTCGCCGGGCCCGGTCACGCCCGACTCGGCGATCTTGATCGTCTCGAAGGGTAGTCCGGGAGCGATCCTGCCGAAAACGTCTTTGTCGACCTCCAGCGTGTGGAGGTTGCGCGCGTTCACTCCGATGACCGACGCACCGGCTTCCAGCGCGCGGTCGGCCTCCTCGGCGGTGTGCACCTCGACGAGCGCCGTCATCCCGAGGGACTCGACCCGGTCGAGCAGCGACACCAGCGCGTTCTGCTCCAGCGCCGCCACGATCAGCAGCACCAGGTCCGCGCCGTGCATGCGCGCCTCGTGCACCTGGTACGGCGAGACGACGAAGTCCTTGCGCAGCAAGGGGATCTTCACCGCTCTGCGCACGGCGTCGAAGTCGGCGAGCGACCCGCCGAACCGGCGCTGCTCGGTCAGCACGCTGATGACCGACGCGCCACCCGCCTCGTAGGCGGACGCGAGCTCGGCCGGCTCCGGGATCTCCGCCAGCGCGCCCTTGGAGGGGCTGCGGCGCTTGACCTCGGCGATGACACCCACGTTCGGCCCGCGCAGCACTGACATCACGTCGAGCGGCGGGGCTGCCTTGGCCGCGCGCTCCTTGACGACGTCGAAGGACAACTGAGCCTCGCGAGCGGCGAGATCCTCACGCACACCTTCGAGGATCGACTCGAGAACCGTCACAGTCTTGCTCCCCTTCCCGCTATGGGGATGCTAACCCCGGCGGAGTAAGGCCCCAGCCACCGGGGGTTCACTGTCGATGCAGCTAGCCGTGGTTGTGCACGTGTCACATGCGGGAACGCGGATGGATGATCTTCACTCGTTCGAGGACGCCCCGCCGGGCGCCTTATCGTCGGTCGGATCATCCCCACGCTCCAGCGCGCGCCACATGTCCGTCTCCTGATCCCGCGTGCGGGTCTTCTGCCCGCCCACACCGATCTTCGGCATCCGGGCCCCGAGTGCTACCTGAAGCACGCCGGAGCCCGCCACGAGCACGCCACCGGCGATCGCGAGCCAATGGCCGGTGAACGCCGCCGCAACGCCCACGGCCACCAGCAGCACACCGAGAATCCGGCGCGCCACGCCGCTGAGCGCCACCACCGCGGCGACGGACGCGAGGCTCAGCAACGCCAGCGGCACGGAACCCGCACCCCAGAAGGCACCCGCCGCGCCCACCAACAGGAGCGCGGCGATCCACAGTGGACGGCTACCGGTCAACAGCGGGGGCCATCGTCTGCGCGGTGGCGATCGCGGCCAGCACCGCGCCCGCCTTGTTCAGGCACTCGTTGTCCTCGGCCAGCGGGTCGGAGTCGGCCACGATGCCACCACCGGCCTGCACGTACGCCACCCCACCGCGCACGAGAGCGGTGCGGATGGCGATGGCGGTGTCCGCGTCCCCGGCGAAGTCGAAGTAGCCCACGACGCCGCCGTAGAGGCCGCGACGGGTCGGCTCCAGCTCCTCGATCAGCTCCATCGCGCGCGGCTTGGGCGCACCGGACAGCGTGCCGGCCGGGAAGCAGGCCGCCACGGCGTCGTAGGCCGTCTTGCCCTCGGCCAGCTCACCGGTCACGGTCGACACGATGTGCATGACGTGGCTGTACCGCTCGACCTTGAAGAAGTCGACGACGTGCACCGAACCCGGCTTGCAGACGCGGCCCAGGTCGTTGCGGCCGAGGTCGACGAGCATCAGGTGCTCGGCGCGTTCCTTGTGGTCGGCGAGGAGGTCCTTCTCCAGCAGGGCGTCCTCCTCCGGGTCCTCGCTGCGCCAGCGCGTGCCCGCGATGGGGTGGGTGGTCGCCTTGCCGTCGCGCACCGTGACCAGCGACTCGGGGCTCGACCCCACGATGTCGAAGCCGTCGAGGCGCAGCAGGTACATGTACGGGCTCGGGTTCGTCGCGCGCAGCACCCGGTAGATGTCGAGCGCGTCGGCGTCGGTCTCGATCTCGAACCGCTGCGACACCACGACCTGGAACGCCTCGCCCGCCCGGATGGCCTCCTTGGCCTTCTCGACGGCCGCGAAGTGCTCCGCCTGCGTGCGGCGGCGCCGGAACTCGGGCTTGGGCCGCGAGAACACGGCGGCGGTCGGCGGCGCCGGCGTGTGCAGCTGCGTCGTCATCTCGTCGAGGCGGCGCACCGCGTCGTCGTACGCCTCGTCGACGCGCTCGGGCGAGTCGTCCCAGTTGATCGCGTTCGCGATGAGCGTGACGGTGCCCTCGTGGTGGTCGAGCGCGGCCATGTCGGTCGCGAGCAGCATGACCAGCTCGGGGATCTTCAGGTCGTCCTCGGCGATGACCGGCAGCCGCTCCAGCCGCCGCACCGCGTCGTAGCCGATGTAGCCGACCATGCCGCCGGTCAGCGGGGGCAGCCCCGGCAACGGGTCGGTGCGCAACACCTCGACGGTCTCGCGCAGGGCCTGCAACGGGTCGCCGCCGTCCGGCAGGCCGACGGGCCGCGTACCCGTCCAGTACGCCTCGCCACCGGTTGCCGTGAGCGCCGCCGAGGACCGCACGCCGATGAACGACCATCGCGACCACGAGCGGCCGTTCTCGGCCGACTCGAAGAGGAACGTGCCAGGCCGGTCGGCCGCGAGCTTGCGGTACAGACCGACCGGGGTCTCCGCGTCCGCCAGCAGCCTGCGCACCACCGGGATGACCCGGCGGTTGACCGCGAGCTCGCGGAACTCCTCACGCGTTGGGCTCACGGCCCCCAGACCAGCGGCGGCCACAGCCCCGATGACGCTCACCATGACAGTCATTGTTGCATAAATTCAACATCTGTTGAACTATGACCCGTGTGGAGCAAGTCAACCAGAAACGGCGCGGCCGCCGCGCCGCGGGCGAGGACACCAGGGCGGCGCTGATCGCGGCGGCGCGCGAGGTGTTCGTCGAGAAGGGCTACGACGGCGCGACGGTCCGCGCGATCGCCGCCAAGGCCGGTGTCGACGCCGCCATGGTCAACCACTGGTTCGGCGGCAAGGAGGGCCTGTTCGGCCAGGCCGTGCTGCAGCTCCCGTTCGACCCGGCCGAGATCCTCAAACGCCTGGTCGACGGCCCGGTGGAAGAGGCAGGCGAGCGCATCATCCGCAACTTCGTGACCATCTGGGACGCGACCGGCGGTGGCACGTTCGCCGCGCTGATCCGCAGCGTCACGAGCCAGCAGGAGGTGGCGAACGCGCTGAAGTCGTTCTTCGTCAACGCCATCTTCAAGAACCTGCTGACGGAGATCGGGGCGGAACAACGGGAGCTGCGGGCGACCCTGTGCGCGACCCAGATGGTGGGACTCGGCATCGTCCGGTACGTCGTCCACTTCGAACCGCTCGCGTCGGTCGACGTCGACACGGTGGTCAAGGCGATCGCACCGAACATGCAGCGCTACCTGACCGGCGATCTGGACTAGGCGTCCGCCAGCAGCACCGTGGCGTCGAAGCACGTGCGGTCACCGGTGTGGCACGCGGCGCCCACCTGGTCGACGACCAGCAGCAGCGTGTCCCCGTCGCAGTCGAGCCGCACCTCGTGGACGTACTGGGTGTGGCCGGACGTCTCGCCCTTCACCCACAGCTGCTGACGGCTGCGCGAGTAGTAAGTCGCACGGCGCGTGGTCAACGTGCGGTGCAACGCCTCGTCGTCCATCCACGCCACCATGAGCACCTCGCCGGTGCCGCGCTGCTGGGCGACCGCGCACACCAGGCCGTCCGGGGTGCGCTTGAGCTTGGCCGACAGAGCCGGATCGAGCGGGCTGCTCAACGGGGGCCTCCCAGGTGTTCGCGAGCGGGTCCGGTGTTGAGCAGGACCACTCCGTAGATGTGCACAGCGGACAGCACGCCGGACGCGACACGGGCCCACGCCGGTCCGTCGGCCAGCACGATCACCAGGTGCAGCAGCGCGATGAGGATGAACAGGACCATCGCCGGGTAGTGCACCAACCGCAGGCGCAGCAACAACGCCGCCGCCACGGGCAGTTCGACCAGCGCGACGAACGACGGCAGCTTCAGCACGTCCGCGTCGCCCGTCGAGCGCCACAGCACGAGCCCCACCACGAAGAACACCAACGCCCCGCCGAACGCGACCGTCGAGGCCACCCGCACCTCGACCGGTGTCATCGCACCACGACGCCGGCCGCGCGCAGGCCGTCCTTGACCTCGCCGATGCGGAGCTGTCCGAAGTGGAACACGCTGGCCGCGAGCACCGCGTCCGCACCGGCCGCGACGGCGGGCGGGAAGTGGTCGATCGCGCCGGCGCCACCGCTCGCGATCAGCGGCACGTCGACCTCGCGCCGCACCAGCTCGATGAGCTCGAGGTCGAACCCGGCCTTGGTGCCGTCGGCGTCCATCGAGTTCAGCAGGATCTCGCCGACACCCAGCTCCTGCCCCTTCGCGGCCCAGGCCACGGCGTCGATGCCCGTGCCGTTGCGCCCGCCGTGCGTGGTGACCTCGAACCCGGTGCCGCCGGGCACGCGCCGCGCGTCGACCGACAGGACGATGCACTGCGCCCCGTACCGCTCTGAGCACTCGCGCAGCAGCTCGGGACGGGCGATCGCCGCGGTGTTGAGGCTGACCTTGTCCGCCCCCGCGCGCAGCAGCTTGTTCACGTCCTCGGGGCTGCGGACGCCACCGCCGACCGTGAGCGGGATGAACACCTGCTCGGCCGTGCGCCGGACCACGTCGTACGTCGTCTCGCGATCACCGCTCGACGCCGTCACGTCGAGGAACGTCAGCTCGTCGGCTCCCTCGGCGTCGTACGCCCTGGCGAGCTCGACGGGATCGCCCGCGTCGACGAGGTTGGTGAAGTTGACGCCCTTCACCACCCGGCCCCTGTCGACGTCGAGGCACGGGATGACGCGAACAGCCACTGACATGCGCGAAAGCCTACAAGGGACGCCCGAGGACTACGCTGGGACACCATGATCACCGAGCTGGGCCGCGGCCAGTACCTGCTGCTGACGACGTTCCGCAAGGACGGCACCCCGGTGCCCACGCCGGTCTGGGTCGCGCCCGGCCCGAGCGACGACGTCATCTACGCCTGGAGCGCCAAGGACACCGGCAAGGTCAAGCGGATCCGGCGCAGCGGGGACGTGGAGATCGGCGCGTGCGACTTCCGCGGCAACCCCGAGGGCGAGCCCGTCAAGGCGCGCGCGAGGCTGCTCGACGACAACGCCAGCGACGACGTCCGTGCGCGCATCGTGAAGAAGTACGGCTTCATCGGCTGGCTGACGATGACGGGCAGCAAGCTGCGCCGCGGCCGGACGGGCACCGTCGGCATCGAGATCACCCCGGCGTCAACCTGAGGTTGACCCGTGGAACCGCGTCAACCTAGAGTTGACGCGTGATCCAGTTGACCGACCTCATCGTCAGGGTCGCTCAAGAAGCCGACGACGCCCTCGCGCGCCTCGCGAAGGCCGTGGAGATGAGCGGCCAGCTCACCGAGCTCGGCGACCACCTCATCGGCCACTTCGTCGACGAGGCCCGGCGCGGCGGTGCCAGCTGGGCGGAGATCGGCGAGAGCCTCGGCGTCACGAAGCAGGCCGCGCAGAAGCGGTTCGTGCCCAGGGAGTCGCCGGAGCTGTCCAAGCCGTCGATGGAGCGCTACACCCAGCGGTCGCGCCGGGTCATCGCGCTGGCGCGGCACCACGCGCGGTTCAGCGAGCGGATCGGCACCGAACACCTGTTGCTGGGACTGCTCGACGAGTCGGGCGGGCTCGCGGCCAAGACCATCGCGAAGCTGGAGTCCGGTGAGGGGAGCACGCGCATCGCCGTGCTGCACCGGCTCGACGCCGAGGCGAGACAGCGCCCGGAGAAGCAGCCGTACTCGACGCACTGCAAGAAGTCGCTCGAACTGGCCGTCCGCGAGGCGCTGCGGATGGGCCACATGTTCATCGGCACCGAGCACATCCTGCTCGGCGTGCTGCTCGAAGAGGACGGGACCGCGGCCGCAGTGCTGCACTCCACCGGAGTCACGCACGCGGCCGCGGCCGCTCACATCGAGAGTGTCGTCAACGGACCGCAGCGAGTGCTTCCTGGAGCGTGAAAGCGCCGGCGTACAAGGCCTTGCCGATGATCGAGCCCTCCACGCCGTCGCGGGAGAGCTTCGACAGCGCGACCAGGTCGTCCACAGTGGACACACCGCCGGACGCGATGACCGGGGCGTCGGTGCGGGCGCAGACCTCGCTCAGCAGCTCCAGGTTCGGGCCCGTCAGCGTGCCGTCCTTCGACACGTCCGTGACGACGTAACGCGCGCAGCCGTCGCGGTCGAGCCGGTCGAGGACCTCCCAGAGGTCGCCGCCGTCGGACGTCCAGCCGCGGCCCTTGACCCGGTGGCCCTGCTCGGTGATGCGGACGTCGAGGCCCACCGCGATCTTCTCGCCGTACGCCGCGATGGCTTTCGCGCACCACTCCGGGTCTTCCAGGGCCGCTGTGCCCAGGTTCACGCGGGCACAGCCGGTGGCCAGCGCGGCCTCCAGCGAGGCGTCGTCGCGGATGCCACCGGACAGCTCGACCTTCACGTCGAGCTCGCCGACGACGCGGGCGATCAGGTCGCGGTTCGAGCCGCGGCCGAACGCGGCGTCGAGGTCGACGAGATGGATCCACTCCGCTCCGTCGCGCTGCCACTGCAACGCCGCGTCCAGCGGCTCGCCGTAGTTCGTCTCGGTACCGGCTTCGCCCTGCACGAGCCGGACGGCCTTGCCATCGGCCACGTCAACAGCGGGGAGGAGTGTGAACGTCACCCGCTCAGCCTAGCGTCCCCCAGCACGAACGCGGCCACGCGCTCCTGGGCGTCGGTGGCGCGCGGGAACTTCGAGGGAACCGGGGTGCCTGGGCCCGTCGCGGCTGGCCCGACGCCCGTCCACGGCCCGAAGACCATGATTCCCACGAACCGCGGGTGCTGCTCCACCAGCGCCCGGTACAGGTACTGGGTGCTTTCGAGGTCCGCGTCGGTCCTGCCAGCGCACCACGACTGCGGCGCCGCTTCCGGCAGCACGAAGAGCTCCTTGCCCGGCGCGCGCTCTTCGAGCTTGGTCATGCGCGCTTCGAGCTGGTCGTAGCCGACGCAGTACTCGTCGAAACCCACCCAGTCGACGTCGGCGGGCACGGTGAAGCTGTCGTCGACCTCGATGCCGGCCTCGATCAGCATGACCTTCTTGTCCCCGAAGGTCTTCTTGATCTGCTGAGCCGAGTGCTCGACGTCCGCGAAGCTCGCGCCGTGGTGGAAAGGCTCGTCCTGCAGCACGAATCCGGCGACGCGGTCGAGGTACGGGCGCACCTTGTCGGCGAGAACCTGCCAGCGGGCGGCGGCGTTCGGGTACAGCGGGCACCCGGCCGCATCGCAGTCGAAGAACTCGTTGCCGGTGTGGATCACGCAGCCCTCGGGCGCGCAGTCGTTCAGCACCTCGGGACGGTAGGCGTCGGCGTCGCTGATCTGCACCCAGTTGAGATTGCTGCGGCCGCGCACCTCCGGCAGGTGGTTACCGCCTGCCTTGTTCAGACGAGCGCCGAAGTAGCCGTGGTAGCGCAGGTTCGAACCCGGCCGCTTGCGCAGGTCGTCGGAGTTCAGCCGCTCGATGCGCAGGTCGTCGACCCGGCTGACCGTCGTGCTCACGTCGGAGTAGCGGCCGAGGTAGACCCACAGCCTGTCGGTCGGCACCGGCGTGCCCAGCGCGATCGCCCTGCGACTGCCGTTGACGGCGAGGTCGAGCGTGCCGCCCGAGAGCGTCAGTGTGACGTCGAACGAGCCGTCGGAGTGCGCGGAGGCGAACGCGGGCATGCTCACGACCGGCTTGCCCGGCTGGAAGAGCTGCACGCCGCCGTTGGCCCGCACCAGGAAGCCGAGATCGACGTCCTGATTGGACACGTACCCCCAGCTGTTCGCCGAGCGGCTGAGCACGATCGACGACCAGTCGCCGGACGTGCGGTCGCCCGCGACCGGCGTGAGCCGCGCCGAGATGGACGACCCGGTGGACGGCGCGTCGAGCCGCACCGCGGTCGTGCCGAGGTGCATCGACAGCGTGCCGGGGTGGTTCGGATGGTTGACCTGCGCGTACCACGGGCGTGGCACCTCGCCGGTGTTCCACTTGCCGGACACGCGGCTGTACGTGACAGCGCCGGTGCCCTGTCGCTGCCTGAGGTTGTCGTTGAGGCCGTACGTCGGATCGGCGTCGACGGCGTTGTCGAAGTTGTCGTGGAACGGTCGCGGCGCGGCGTGCGCACCCTCAGGCACAGCGACGGAGGCAACGACGAGCGCGGCCACCGTCAGCAGTCGTGTGATCACGACAAGGTAGTCAACCAGTTCTTCAGCAGCTGCGCCCCGGCGTCACCGGACTTCTCCGGGTGGAACTGCGTCGCCCACAACGGGCCGTTCTCGACGGCGGCGACGAACTCGTCACCGGCGTGATCGGCCCACGTGACCAGCGGCGGCTTGATGTGGTCCGCGGCCTCCAGCTCCCACTTGCGCACGCCGTAGGAGTGCACGAAGTAGAAGCGGGTGTCCTTGTCGAGGCCCGCGAAGAGCTGCGAGCCCTCGGGCGCGCGAACCGTGTTCCAGCCCATGTGCGGCACGATCGGCGCTTCGAGCCGTTCGACGGTGCCCGGCCACTCGCCGCAGCCCTCGGTCAGCACGCCGTGCTCGATACCGCGCTCGAACAGGATCTGCATGCCCACGCAGATGCCGAGCACCGGGCGGCCACCGGCGAGGCGCTCGCCGATGATGCGGGCGCCGCGCACGGAGTTGAGGCCCTCCATGCACGCGGCGTAGGCGCCGACGCCGGGCACGACCAGGCCGTCGGCCTCGCGCGCGGCCTTCGGGTCTGCCGTCACCTCGACATGAGCGCCGACCCGCTGGAGCGCGCGCTCGGCCGAGCGCAGGTTGCCGGAGCCATAGTCAAGTACGACGACACGTGCCACGACGACCAGGTTAGTCGGTCGGAACCGCACCCTGCGTCACCGGTATGACCGGCAACACCGTGTTGATCGGCTTCCTGCGCACGAGCCGCCGCCTCAGCACCACCAGGACGGTGGCCAGCAATGCCACGAGCGCGGCACCGATGCCGTAGTAGACGACCGGCGGGATGTTGAGCAGGACGGTGGCCAACGCCGTCAGGACCATCAACGGCAGGAACGCGGCCAGCGGCCACATCTGCGCGCGCGGCGGCTCCAGCGGCTGGAGCACGCCGTCCGCACGGCCCTGCTCGGTGAGCTCGGCGACCTGCGCGACCTCCGGCAGGCCCGCCGCGCGGAAGAAGTCGGGGATCGCCTGGTCGGCGTTCGAGAAGTCGCGGATGCGTTCGAGCGGGGCCTTGCGGCCGGCCGCCGGGTACAGCGCGGTGAGCTTGTCGATGGCGTCGAGCTGCCACTTCTCCTTCTCGCGCAGGTTCACCAGGCCCGCGGTGGTGCGGTCGAAGAACCTGCCGATCGGACCCGACTGCTTGGCCTGGGCCGACAGCTCCAGCACGGCCTCGCGCGAGCCCCACATCGAGGCACGGCCGATCGACGTGGTGAAGAGGTAGAGGAAGGCGGCGGCGTCGTTCCACACCGCCAGCGCGGCCCCGCCCGCGATCTTGCGCACCCTGTTCGCCATGTAGGCGGCCTCGCTGAGCTTGGTCGCCGGCGGAGGCAACAGCACCGTGCCGGACTGCACCGGGACCAGCGCCGCGGGGCCCACGTTGCCGCTGTGCATGGCCTGCTGCAGCTCGGCGGCGTTCAACGGGGTCCAGATCAGCATTCTCACGCGCAACATCATTCCTGGTCCGTCGCCCAGGTCCGGGCCAGACATGCCAGAAACTTCACGTTCGTGCCGTGACCGCCGGGGAGGCGGCCACGGCACCACGCGTCACCTACACGGCGCGGGAAGGCGCGCCGGTCCAGTCATCCCCCATGACTGCGAACATGTTTCTTCACCCCCTGAAGAAACTCCGCACAGCGCTCCCCAGCCCCACCACGTCGAGGTCGTGCGCGGCGTCGTGATCCTCTGCCGTGCCGTAGTTGCGGAGTTCTGCGTGTCGTTTGACACCCACATAACGAACGCGGTGCGGGATTTGTTGCAGTGCCTCGGAAACCAGATGAGCTGAAGTTCCCTCGAGGTACGGCTCCACCACCAGGACGTCGGCGTGGTCCGTCTCCTCCACCGCCCTGCGCAGTCCGTCCGAGTCGAACGGTCGAACCGTGGCCGCGTAAAGCACCGTGAGGTCGGCGTTTTCCGCGTCGACTGCCTTCAGCACACGGTCGAGCATCGGTCCGACTGCGAGCACCACACCGCGTTTTCCGTGACGCAACGCGGTGAATCCCTCACCCACCGGATACGCCTGCGCGTTCTCGTGCAGCGAAAGCCTGACGTAGACCCGGTTGTCGTCCTTGAGCGCCTGCCTGAGGAGAGGCGTGACCTCGTCCGCGTGCCCGGGCACGTGCACGGTCCAGCCGGGCAACGTGTCGAACAACGCGACGTCCCCAGGAGACTGGTGCGTGCGCCCCCACACCGGGTCGTCATAGGACGCCCCGATGCTCACGAACACCGCACCCACGTCCTGATGGCCGATGTCGAGTTTGATCTGCTCGTACGGCCGTTCAACGAGAAACGGCGCGTAGCTGTGCACGACCGGCCGCAGACCGGCCAACGCCAGACCGCCCGCCACGCCGACCATGGTCTGCTCACGGATTCCGACGTCCACCACGCGTTCGCGGTCCCGTGGGAAATTGCTGGCGGAGATCACCGCGGTGACCACGGCGATCCGGGGGTCGTTCTCCAGCTCCTCGTTGACCGTGGTGATGAAGGCCTCGCGCATCGTCGTCATCAGCTGCTCTTCTCGATCTTGGCGACCACCGCGTACGGGCGGTCGTGCGGCGCGGTCAGTGCGGTGAAGATCGCCTCGTGGTCGCGACCGTCGATCTCGGCGGTCTGCCAGCCCTCGACGGCGAACCTGCTGGCGATGCCACCGGGCCAGCCGTGCATCGAGTTCTGGTTGTCGATCACGATCGCGGTGAGGTTCGCGACGTTCAGCCGTGCCGCCACCGCGATGGCCTCGTGGTTGCTGCCCTCGTCCAGCTCACCGTCGCCGACCAGCACGAACGTCCGTCCGGTGCTCTTTGCGATCCGCTGCCCGAGCGCCGTGCCCACCGCGATCGGCAGGCCGTGACCGAGCGAGCCGCTGCTGATCTCGACACCGTTGACGAGCACCCGGTCGGGGTGCTGGCCGAGCGGGCTGTCCCACGACGTCCAATCGTCCAAAGTGGACTCGCTGATGAACCCCTTCTCGGCCAGCACCGCGTAGTACGCCATCGGCCCGTGCCCCTTGGAGAGCAGGAACCGGTCGCGGTCGGGGTCGTCGACGGTGGCCGGCGTGACGTTGAGGACGCGGTCGTAGAGGACCCAGAGCACGTCGATCGTGGATGCTGCCGCCCACTCGTGCTTCTCGTCCCCGGTCATCCTCGCGAAGAGCTCTGGTATCCGTTGCATGCCACCAACTGTTCAACCTCGACCATGCTGGAGGTCAAGCGGTTACGATGATCTCGTGAGCAAGTTGCCGGAAATGCTGACCATCGGCCAGGTGGCCGAACGCAGCGGCGTCCCCCACACCGCCCTGCGCTTCTACGAGGAGAGGGGCCTCATCTCCTCCGTCCGCACCGCGGGAAACCAGCGCCGCTACCAGCGTTCGGTGCTGCGCCGCCTCGCCTTCATCCGCACCGCGCAACGCGTGGGCCTGAGCCTCGAGGACGTCCGCGACGCCCTCGCGCAGCTCCCCGACAACCGCACGCCCACGAAGTCCGACTGGGAACGCCTGTCCCGCTCGTGGAAGGCCGAGCTCGACGCCCGCATCGACGCCCTGTTCCGCCTGCGCGACCGGCTGACCGGGTGCATCGGGTGCGGCTGCCTGTCGTTGCGCAGCTGCGCGCTGCAGAACATCGACGACGAGCAGGCCTCGCACGGGCCGGGTGCGCCGAAGCTCAAGCCGGTGCTGGAGGGCGGCACCCTCTAGGCCGCGAGGAACTCCCGCACCGCGGCCAGGTATCCGTCCGGATCGTCGACGTGCAGCATGTGCCCCGCCTCCAGCACGACGGCGCGGGCCCGCGGGATCAGCTCCAGCGTGGGCTCGACCAGGCTCACCGGGAACGTCATGTCCTGCCTGCCGTGCAGCAGGAGCACCGGGAGGCCGAGCTTGGCGATCCGCTGTGCCGCGTCGGGCAGCCGTGGCGTGACCAGCGTTCCGGCCAGGTACGGCCGCAGATACTGGGCGCTGAACCGGACCTCCTCCAGGCGCCGCAGGTAGCCGGGGACCGCCTCGGCGCGCCGGACGTTGGCGGCGACGGCCGCGAACGCCTCGGCTCGCACGCACTCCTCCGGCGTCAGGTCCTCGCGCTGCCACGGGTTTTCCTGGCGGGCCAGGATCTCGTCGCGTTCCGTCCACCCGGCGAAGGCGTCCGGCGGCACCGGCAGCACGCTGCTGCCCGACACGATCAGGCTGCGCACGCGGGACGGGTGGGTGATGGCGAACCGCTGCGCGACCATGCCGCCGTACGAGTGGCCCAGCACGTCCGCACGCTCGACGCCGAACTCGTCCAGCACGCGCACCAGGTCGCGCATCATGCCGTCCGGGTGGTACTCCTCCTCCGGCACGCGGCCCGACCTCCCGCAGCCGCGCAGGTCCGGCATCAGCAGGCGGCAGTCCAGGCGTTCCAGCGGGTCGCGCAGGTAGCTGTGGTCCCAGTCGGGGCCGCCGTGGATCGCGAGCAGCGTCCGATCGGTCGTCCCCTCCTGCCAGGCCACGAAGATCTCCGGCTCACCGGGCACCATTCGTTCGCGGAACACGTTCCCCCCGAAGTTTCACCACACACCAGAGCAGCAGCACCAGCGCGATGCCGCTGAACACGAAATCCCCCGCCTCGGTGCCGCCCAGCTCGGGCTTCACCGGGAACGAGCACCACACGTAGGTCAGCACGGCACCGGCGGCCAGCGCGAACCGGTGCCGCTGATCCCACCCCGCCTGCCGCGACCAGCGCGTCACCAGCACGATCCCGAGCGCCACGACCACGCACCAGATCGCCACACCCACCCACTCGAACCAGTCGGCGCCGATCAGCGTGACCGAGCCCCAGTACGCGCTGGTGCCCACCACCGACGCGAAGCCGACCAGCAGTGGTGATGGCGCGGCACCGGGCCGCTCGCCGGCCACCCGGACCCGGAACGCGAAAACGATCAGCACCACGATGGCCAGGCCCGCGTAGGCGAACTGCCACCACCGCGCCAGGAAGTGCTCCTCGGAGTAGTTGCCGAAGAACACGAACGCCGACCCGGCCAGGAACAGCAGACCGAAGAAGACCAGCCCGCGCGTCCGCAGCCACGGGCCCCGCCGCGACAACGTCTCGACCAGCGCGATCGGGACGCAGATGCTCCAGATCGTGTGCAGCGCCAGGATCGACTGCACGACCTCGACGCTCGTGCCGAGCAGCGGCACGTAGGACGGCCCGGTCAGGTAGTCGTGGCCCGCGTAGGAGTGGTTCCAGATGAGCTGGTCGACCGGGCCCTCCTCGATCAGCGCGTAGGCCGCTGCCAGCAGGAACATCGACGGCCACCCGCCGGCACGCCTGCCCAGTTCGCGGACCAGCACGGCGCCGCTGCCGTAGAGCGGGGCGAGCAGCAGCCCGAGGCCCACGCCCGTGATCGGGATGTTGCCCAGCAGGAACTCACCCACGAACGGAGCGAGGAAGAACAACCCCAGTACCGGCCACACCGGACCCATCGAACCGCAAAATCGGTCGACGTGCTGTGGTTTCCTGAAGGGCAAATGGAAGAAGACAGAATGATCCGCCTGTCGAAGCGGATGTCCAAGGCGCTGCGGCACCAGCCGGAGCGCGTCGGCCTCACCCTGGACGCCAACGGCTGGGTGCCGGTGGCCGACCTGCTCAGGGCGCTGAAGATCGGCGAGGCCGAGCTGCGCGAGGTCGTGGCCCGCAACGACAAGCAGCGCTTCACGATCGACGGCGACCGCATCCGGGCCAACCAGGGGCACAGCGTCGAGGTGGACCTCGGGCTGCCGACGGCGATCCCGCCGGACACGTTGTTCCACGGCACGGTCGCACAGTTCCTCGACGCCATCCTGCGCGACGGCCTGCGCCCGATGGCACGCCACGACGTGCACCTCTCCCCCGACCGCGAGACCGCGCGACGAGTCGGCGCGCGCCGCGGCCAGCCGGTGATCCTCACCGTCGACGCCAAGGCCATGAGCGAGGCCGGCCACGAGTTCCGGCTCAGCGCCAACGGTGTCTGGCTGACCGCGCACGTTCCCGCCGAGTACCTGACGGCGCCGTGAAGGAGATCGTCGAGAACGGCTACGACGCGATCGCGCGGACCTACCTCACGTGGTCGGCGCGGATCACCGACGACCCGCGCCTGCACTACCTCGACCAGTTCGACAGCCGCCTCGCCGACGGCGCGAAGATCCTCGAACTCGGCTGCGGCGCGGGCATCCCCGTCACGCGGAAGCTCGCCGCACGCCACGACGTTCTCGGCGTCGACCTCTCACAGCAGCAGATCGACCTCGCCCGCGCCAACGTGCCCGGTGCGCGGTTCGAGAAGGCCGACATGACCGCCCTCGACTTCCCGGACGGCACGTTCGACGGCATCGCCGCGTTCTACTCGATCCTGCACGTCCCGCGCGCCGACCAGCCCGCGCTCATCGCGAAGATCGCGCGCTGGCTCCGGCCCGGCGGCCTGTTCCTGGCCTCGCTCGGCACCGGCACCCCGGACGTGACCGAGACCTGGCTCGGCGTCGAGATGTTCTTCGGCAGCAACACTCCGGAGGAGAACCGGGCCCTGCTCGCGCGGCACATGGAGATCGTCGTCGACGACCTCGTGACCATGCACGAGCCGGACCCGGCCACGTTCCACTGGGTGCTCACACGAGCCAGAGAACCGCGCCACCCACCGCGAGAAGGAGCAGCACCAACAGGATGATCGCCATGAACTTGGCGGTCTTCCACGTCGAGTAGACGCCACCGGCCAGGAAGCCCGCGAGGGCCAGCAGGCCGATGACGACGACCTCCTTCGGCATCAGAGCACGCCCTTGGTCGACGGGATGCCGCCGACGCGCGGGTCCGGCTCCACGGCCGCACGCAGGGCGCGTGCGATCGCCTTGTACTCGGCCTCGGCGATGTGGTGCGGGTCGCGGCCGTACTCGACGCGCACGTGCAGCGCGATCTGCGCGTGGAAGGCCAGCGACTCGAACACGTGCCGGTTCAGCACGAACGGGTAGTTGCCGCCGATCACGAACGAGTTGAACTGCTCCGGCTCACCGCGGTGCACGGTGTACGGGCGGCCGGAGACGTCGACCGCGGCGTGCGCGAGGGTCTCGTCCATCGGGATCCAGCAGTCGCCGAAGCGGCGGATGCCTTTCTTGTCGCCCAGCGCTTCGCGCAGCGCCTGGCCCAGCACGATCGCGATGTCCTCGACCGAGTGGTGGGCGTCGATCTCGACGTCACCGGTGGCGCGGACGATCAGGTCGAAGCAGCCGTGCACGCCGAACGCGGTCAGCATGTGGTCGTAGAACGGCACGCCGGTGCTGATCTCGACCTGGCCGGTGCCGTCCAGGTCGATCTCCACGTAGACCGACGACTCCTTGGTCGTGCGCTCCACCTTGCCCACGCGACTCACCGGCTGACCTCCTTGCTGGCCGCGAGGAAAGCGTCGTTCTCCTCGGGCGTTCCGATGGTCACCCGCAGGTGACCCGCGATTCCGACGTCCCTGATGAGCACGCCGTGGTCCAAATAGGACTTCCAGGTCTCCCGCGCGTTCTCGAACCAGCCGAACAGCACGAAGTTCGCGTCCGAGGGCACGACCTGGAAACCCATGTCCGTCAACGCGGCCACGACCCGGTCGCGCTCGGCGGCGAGCTTCGCCACCGAGCCCAGCGTCTCGGACGCGTGCCGCAACGACGCCCGCGCCGCCGCCTGCGTCAGCGCCGACAGGTGGTACGGCAGGCGCACCAGCTGCAGCGCGTCGACCACGGCGGGTGCGGCGGCGAGGTAGCCCAGCCGCCCGCCCGCGAACGCGAAGGCCTTCGACATCGTGCGCGAGACGATCAGCCGCGAGCCGTACTCGTCGAGCAGCTTGATCGCGCTCTCCTGCGAGGAGAACTCCGCGTACGCCTCGTCCACCACGACCATGCCCGGCGACGAGGCGATCAGCAGCCGCAGATCCTCCAGCGGGATCGACTGGCCCGTCGGGTTGTTCGGCGACGTCACGAACACGACGTCCGGCCGCGTCTCCGCGATGATCGTCGCGGCCTTCTCCACGTCCAGCGAGAAGTCCGCCCGGCGCGGCGTCGGCGCCCACTCCGTGCGCGTGCCCGCCGCGATGATCGGGTGCATCGAGTACGACGGCTCGAAGCCCAGCGCCGTGCGGCCGGGACCGCCGAACGCCTGCAGGATCTGCTGGAGGATCTCGTTGGACCCGTTGGCGGCCCACACGTTCTCGGACGTCAGCGTCACCGACGTCGCCTCGGTCAGGTACGCGGCCAGGTCCTCCCGCAACGCCACCGCGTCGCGGTCCGGGTACCGGTGCAGCTCACCCGCGATCTCCGCCACCGCCGCGACGACGTCCGCCGCGAGGGCGTCCGTCGGCGCGTACGGGTTCTCGTTGGTGTTCAGGCGGTACGGCACGTCGAGCTGCGGCGCGCCGTAGGGCGTGCGGCCGCGCAGGTCCTCGCGCAGGGGCAGGTCCGACAGCTCCACCCGCGCGCCGACAACAGGCTTCATCGAGCAAACCTCGCTGTGACGGCCTGCCCGTGCGCGGGCAGGTCTTCTGCGTTGGCCAGCACGACGACCTTGTCCGCGACGTCGCGCAGCGCTTCCTCGGAGTAGTCGATCACGTGGATGCCGCGCAGGAACGTCTGCACGGACAACCCGGACGAGTGCCGCGCGCAGCCACCGGTGGGCAGCACGTGGTTCGAGCCCGCGCAGTAGTCGCCGAGCGACACCGGCGAGTACGCGCCAACGAAGATCGCGCCGGCGGACCGGATCCGCGCCGCCACCTCACGCGCGTCGCGCGTCTGGATCTCCAGGTGCTCGGCCGCGTAGGCGTTCACCACGCGGACGCCTTCGTCCACAGAGGACACCAGCACGGTGCCTGACTGCTCGCCGGACAGCGCCGTGCGGATCCGCTCCTGGTGCTTGGTCGCGGCGATCTGGCGCTCCAGCTCGACGTCCACGGCGTCGGCCAGTTCGACGGAGTCGGTCACCAGGACCGAGGCCGCGAGCGGGTCGTGCTCGGCCTGGCTGATCATGTCGGCGGCCACGTGCACCGGGTCCGCGGTCGAGTCGGCGAGGATCGCGATCTCCGTCGGACCGGCCTCCGCGTCGATGCCGATCAGACCGCGCAGCAACCGCTTCGCCGCCGCCACGTAGATGTTGCCGGGACCGGTGACGACGTCGACCGGAGCGAGCTCACCGCCGTCGGTGTCCACGCCGCCGTACGCCATCAGCGCCTGCGCCTGCGCGCCACCCACGGCCCACACCTCGTCGACGCCGAGCAGCGCGGCGGCGGCCAGGACGAACGGGTGCGGCCGGCCACCGAACTCGGCCTGCGGCGGCGAGCACACCACCAGCGACTCGACACCGGCGATCTGCGCGGGCACGACGTTCATGACCACGGTCGACGGGTACATGGCCAGACCGCCCGGCGCGTAGAGACCGACGCGCGCGACCGGCACCCACTTCTCCGTGACGGTTCCGCCGGGCACCACCTGCGTCGTGGTGTCGGTGCGGCGCTGGTCGGCGTGCACGCGGCGGGTGCGCGTGATCACCTCTTCCAGCGCCTCGCGCACGGCCGGGTCCAGCGACGCCAGAGCGGACGAAATCTCCGAAGCGGGCACTCGGACAGAAGCGGGACGAACGCCGTCGAACTTCTCCGTGTACTCGAGCACGGCCTCGACGCCACGAGCCGCGACCGCGTCCACGATGGGACGCACCTGATGCAGCGCCGCGTCCACGTCCATCTCGGCGCGCGGCAGTGCGGCGCGCAGCTGAGCGGGAGTCGTGGTGCGACCTCGCAGGTCGGTGCGGTTGAGCATGCCCTACAGGGTAGTTCCTGCCGAATTCTGTCAACGGTCAGCCCGCTAACGGCGCTACCTCAGCCTGTGACACCCCGGCCACGCTCGGTTGGGCACCACTCCGTCGCAAACCCCTGCTGATGATGGAGGAACGATGTTCAGCAAGAGCCGCGGCAAGATCGCCGCAGTGCTCGCCGTCTGCCTGCCCGTGCTGGTCGCGGGCATGGCGACGCCCAGCACGGCCGACTCCGGCCGCTACCTGCTGGAAGTCACGGCGAACACGTCCGCCGAACGCACGCAGATCGCCCAGACCGGCGTCGACGTGCTCGGCGCGACGAAGCTCACCACGATGTCGGTCGTCGCGGACAAGGCGCAGTACCAGGCCCTGCGCGCCTCCGGTCTGCCGGTGAAGTACGTCGGCGACTTCGAGCAGCAGCTCAAGAGCCTCGGCAAGGTGGACTTCAAGGACCCGCAGCCCGGCCAGGTCGGGACGCAGGACTTCCCGTCCGGCTACACCGGCTACCACAACTTCGCGGAGATGACCGCGGAGCTGCAGCAGACGGTCCGCGACCACCCGACCCTGGCGAGCCTGCGCAGCATCGGCAAGAGCTACCAGAACCGGGACATCTGGGCCCTCAAGGTCAGCGACAACGTCGCGACCGACGAGAGCGAGCCCGAGGTGATCTTCACCTGCAACCAGCACGCCCGCGAGCACCTGACCGTCGAGCAGTGCCTGCAGATCATCAAGCGCTACACCGACAACTACTCCACCCCGGCGATCAAGAACCTGGTCGACACCCGCGAGATCTGGTTCATCCCGATGGTCAACCCGGACGGTGTCGAGTACGACATCGCCACCGGCTCGTTCCGCGGCTGGCGCAAGAACCGCCAGGGCAACGGCACCGACCTCAACCGCAACTGGGGCTACAAGTGGGGCTGCTGCGGTGGTTCCAGCGGCTCCAGCACGTCGGACACCTACCGCGGCACGGCGGCGTTCTCCGCGCCGGAGACCAACGTCATCAAGAACTTCGTGAACTCCCGCGTGATCGGCGGTGTTCAGCAGATCAAGACGAACATCGACTTCCACTCGTTCTCGGAGCTCGTGCTGTGGCCGTACGGCTACACCACCGCGGACACCGACACCGGCCTGAACGCCGAGGAGGCCCGCGCGTTCCAGACGCTCGGCCGGCAGATGGCGGCCCTCAACGGCTACACGCCGGAGCAGGCGAGCGACCTCTACATCACCGACGGCACCATCGACGACTGGATGTGGGGTGTGCACAAGATCTGGTCGTACACCTACGAGATGTACCCGAGCAGCGGAGGCCTCAACGGCTTCTACCCGCGCGACTCGGTCATCGCGACTCAGACGAGCCGCAACGACCGCGCCGTCGACCTGTTCGTCAGCTACTCGGACTGCGTGAAGCGGATCATCGGAGTGTCCTGCTGATCAGGTCCAACGCCTGATCGATCTCCTCCGGAGTGACGAAGTAGTGCGGGGACGCCCGCACTACTTCGGTCAGGCCCCTCCTCGTCATGTCGATCCGCGTGGAACCGATCTGCGAGACCGTCACCGTCACGCCGAGGTCCCAGAGACGGTCCTTCAGCTCCGTCGCCGGCATGCGATCCGACGTGAACGTGACGATGCCCGACTGCCGCACACCGAGATCGCGCACGGTGACGCCGGGGATGGCCCGCAGACCCTCGCGCAAGCGCTTGGCGCGGTCGGCGACCTCGGCCTCGATGACGTCGAGCCCCTTGTCCAGCGCGTACCGCGCGGCCGCGATCATGCCGAGCCGGTCGGCCGTGCTGCACTCCCACAGCTCGAACACCCGAGCGTCGTCGCGCAGCCGGTACTCCATCGGCCCGGTCCACTCGCCGCTGTGCAGGTCCACCAGCCGCGGGTGGAGCCTTTCCCGCACCTCGTCGCGAACGACCAGCGCGCCGGTGCCGCGCGGTCCGCGCAGCCACTTACGACCTGTACACGCCAACATGTCGTAGTCGAGGCCGCGCAGATCGAGCTGACCTGTCGACTGACAGGCGTCGAGCAGCACCAGCGCGCCGACCTCGCGGGCCGCCGCGGTCACTTCGTTCACGGGGTTGACCAAGCCGCCGTTCGTCGGCACGTGGACGAGCGAGATCAGCTTGACCCGGTTGTCAAGGTTCAGGGCGCCGAGATCGACCTGTCCGCGGATGTCGGAAGGGATGACCTCGACGACCGCCCCGGTCTCCGCCGCTCGGCGCAGCACCGGGATCGCATTGCCACCGTATTCGACCTCGGTGACGAGAATTCGGTCTCCGGCCTCCAGCGGCACCGCGTCGAACGCCGCCAACCACGATCGAGTTGCACTGTCCGTGAAAGCAACCTCGGACGGGCGACACCCGAAGAACTCAGCGAGCACGCCGTAGCCCGCCTCCAGGTCATCTCTGCGTTCGGCGGCGGCGCGGTAGCCACCGATCTCGGTTTCCCGCTTCAGATGGCCGATCACCTCGTCCACGACGGGTGCTGGAGGGATCGACGAACCGGCGCTGTCCAGAAAGATCAGGTCGCTCACTCACACAACTGTGCCACCATCGGGTGCATGGGGGATCGCTCGTTCGGGTACAGCGCTCAGGTCAGGCCGTTCCTGTGGGTTTTCCTGGTTCTGACACCGGTGGAAATCCTGCTCGTCGACCTGCTCGTACCGTGGTTCTGGCTGCGGGCCGTGCTGCTCGTGTTCGGGTTGCTGAGCGGGCTGCTGCTCGCGTGGCTGCTCTGGATGCTGCACAAGTTCAAGCACGAGATCGACGACGAGTACCTGTGGCTGCGGTACGCGCGCGAGTTCGAGTACCGGATTCCGCTGGCTGCCATCGAAAGCGTCACCCAGGGCATGACCAGCCGGTCGCTGAACAAGACCCGGTCCGTTGTGGACGGAACGCTGGTGCTGGAGATCTCCAACTCCACCAACGTCTCGCTGCGGCTGAACGAACCGCAGGAGATCGATCTCGGCCGGCGCGGCGTGCACGAGGTGACGAAGATCGAGTTCTGGACCGACAACCCCGACGAGATGGTGCGCGCGCTGCGGAAATAGGCTCCGCCACATGGTGGAGATCCCCTACGGCAAGCGCATGCGGCCGCGGTACTGGCGGTTCCTGATCATCACGGCGGTCGGGATCGCGTTGGTCGCGTTTGCGCTGGACATCCCGTGGCTGCTCATCACGCTGATCGTGCTCGGCGTGCTGAACGTCATCGTGTGCGTGGGCGCTCTCTACGTGCTGCACCGCCAGCCGCACACCGTCTCCGACGACGAGCTGCGGTTGCGCCAGCTGGGGTTCTTCGACTGGCGCATCCCGACCGCGGACCTCGGCTCCGCGCAGGTCGCCGAGCGCAGCCACAAGGGGCAGCGCAGCGTCGAGGTGATCGGCGACGCCCTCGTCATCCAGTCGCTGACCAGGACGAACGTGTCGGTGCCGTTCCGCGAGCCCCAGCTCGTGGACCTCGGCAAGACCGGCGCCCAGCGGGTCGAGCGCGTCGAGTTCTGGGCGGACGACCCGGACCGCGCCGTCCGCGAGATCAACGCCAGGACTACTTAGGCTCCCACTTCTCGAGGTTCCACCACGGGCCCCAGGCAAGCGCTCCGTAGGAGTTCGGGTCGACCACGGCCTGATAGCCGTTCCACGAGTCGCGCATCACGTACGCGTGCTCCGGGAAGACCAGCACGGCCATCGACGGCGCGGCGACGAACGCCTGCTGGAAGAGCTTGTACGCCACCGCTCGCTGAGCCGGGTCGATGAGCTTGCGGCCGTTCTCCAGCGCCGTGTCGGCCGCCAGGCTGCCCTGGCCGCGCAGGTCGTAGAGCATGAGATCCGGGTCGAACGGCGAACCCTCGCCGTAGAGCAGCGCGTCCTGGCCCATGCGCGGCCGGATCGCCTCCCACGACAGCCCGGCGAGCTGCACGTCCACGCCGACGGCCTTGGCGTCCGCCGCGAACGCCGTGGCGAGGTCGGCCCGCAGGTCGTCGCCGAGCGGGTACATCAGCGTGAAGCGGGCGGGCACGCCCTCCCTGACCCGGATGCCGTCCGCGCCGGCGACCCAGCCCGCCGCGTCGAGCTGACGGGCGGCCTCGGTCTTGTCGAAGCGGAACTTCGCGGTCGGGTCGAACTCCTCCGCCAGCGCGTCCGGCACCGGCGTGTAGGCGACGGTGCCCTTGCCGTCGAGCAGGCTGTCGATCATGGCCTGGCGGTTGGTGGCGTAGTTGAGCGCGAGGCGGATGGCGGCGTTGCCGGTGACCGGGTTCGCCGCGGGCAGCCGCACCGCGCGGTAGTCGGCGCTGCGGTGGTACTGGACGAGCAGCCCCGACTTGCCGGTGAACTGCGTCGCGATCTTCGGCGGCAGCACCGTGCCGTCGAACTCGCCGTCCTGCATGCGACGCGCGCGCTGGTTGTCGTCGGTGACAAAGACGACGGTCAGCTTCTTGATCTTGGGCGCGCCGTTGAAGTACGTCTCGTTGGCGTCCAGCAGCAGCCGGTCGCCCTTCTTCCACTCGGCGACCCGGTACGGCCCGGTGCCGATCGGCCGGCCGTTCGGGTTCGCCTGCTCGCTGGGCAGGATGCCGAGCGTGAGCAGGTGCGGGAAAGCGGCGTGCTGCTGGTTGAGCGTGAACCTGACCGTCGACGGGTCGACCTGCTCGACGCTCTTGAGCGTGGCGAACCTGTCCTTGACCGGCGTCTGCAGCGCCGCGGTGTAGGTGGCGACGACGTCCTCCGCGCCGAACGTGCTGCCGTCGGTGAACTTCACGTCACCGCGCAGCTTCACCGTCCAGCTCAACCCGTCCGCGGCCGGTTCCGGCAGGTCGGCGGCGAGCTGCGGCCCCAGCGACCCGTCCTGGCGGTGCTCGACGAGCCCGTCGTAGATCTTCGACACGCCCTGCGCGCCGTACCCGAGCAACGGGTTCAGCGTGGTCGGCTCGTCGCGGTCGGCGAGCACGATCGACGTGCCGTTCGTGCCACCGTCCGGGCGGGGCGGCGCGGTCTCGGTGCAGCCCGCGGCGGCCAGCAACACGACGAGGAGCAGTGGGAAACGCACAGTGCCGGACCCTACAGTGATCCTCATGCGCATCGCTGTGAGCCAGATCAGCTCGACGACCGACCCGCGGTCCAACCTGGAGCTCGTCCGCGACGCGGTGCGCCGCGCGGAGGGCGCGCGGGTCGTCCTGCTGCCGGAGGCCACCATGTGCCGCTTCGGCGTGCCGCTCGGCCCCGTCGCCGAGCCGCTGGACGGACCGTGGGCCTCCGCGGTGCACGAGATCGCCGCGTCGCACGACGTCGTCGTGGTGGCGGGCATGTTCACGCCGTCCGGCGACCGCGTGACGAACACGATGCTGGTGACCGGCCCCGACCTGCACGTCGGCTACGACAAGATCCATCTGTTCGACGCGTTCGGCTTCCAGGAGTCGCGCACGGTCGCCCCCGGTTCGTCGCCGCTCGTCTTCGAACTGGACGGCGTCACGCTGGGCGTGGCGACCTGCTACGACATCCGCTTCCCCGAGCTCTTCCGCGCGCTGGCGGACGAGGGCGCGGCCGCGGTGCTCGTCGGAGCGTCGTGGGGTGCGGGCCCTGGCAAGAAGGAGCAGTGGGAGCTGCTGGTGCGGGCGCGGGCGCTGGACTGCACGTCGTGGGTCGTGGCGTGCGGGCAGGCCTACCCCGGCGACCTGGGCTCTTCCGCGCCGACCGGAATCGGGTACTCGACGGTCGCGGACCCGTTCGGCAACGTGGTGCTGCAGCTGGACGACAAGCCGGCCGTCTCGGTCGTCGAGATCGACACCGAGGGGGCGGTGGAACAGGCGCGGTCCGTCCTACCTGTGCTCGCGAACCGACGGCTACGTTGATCTCATGCGCATCGTTTCGGCCGTAGTGGCCGCTTTGCTGTTGTTCTCCGGTGTCGCCTCCGCGACGCCTTCGCGCGGCGTGACCGCCCGCGAGATCGCCAAGTGGTCCGTCGGCGACAAGGACTACGTCATCCGCGAGATCACCGTCGCCGCCGGTGGCAGCACGGGCTGGCACCACCACGACGGCACGCTCTACGCGGTGGTGAAGCAGGGCGTGCTGACCAGGACCATGTCCGACTGCACCACCACGTTCGTGCACCACCGCGGCGACACGGTGATCGAGGAACCCGCGCACGTGCACATCGGGCGCAACCTCGGCACCGAGCCGATGGTGTTGCAGGTGCTGTACGTGAACCCGGCGGGCACGCCGCTGTCGCGCGACGAGCCGAATCCGGGTTGTTCGTTCGAATGAGCTTGACCTCCAGTTAGGTCGAGATCACAGGATCGGGGGCATGACTCTTCCTGAGCTGCCCTCGTTCGTCCGCAGCCGCACCGACCTCGACGGCTACACGCTCTACCGCTCCAGCAGCCCGCGCCGCGACCGCGACGTGGGCTGCGTCGTGCTCGTCACCGTCGACACCGACAGCGAAGCCACCGCACGGGCGTGGGTCGACTCGGTGTTCGTGGCGCTCGCCAGCGAGCCGAACCCGCACCCCGGCGGCCTTTCCGCCGCGTTTCACATCCGCGACGACGGCAAGCGCGTCATCAACGTCGCCGAGTGGGTCAGCGCCCAGGACCACATCGACGCGATGTCGGACGGCAACGGGATCGGCTCACCCACCGCGGACTGGCGCCGCGTCCAGAACTTCCCCGGCGTCCGGCACGTGAGCGTGGAGCGCTACCGCCCCGCTGCTCGACCGCACGCGGGGCCCTCCCGTACTGCATGACAGTACGAAAGCGCCCCGCGTGCGCTTCAGCGCAGGTCGAGGCCGAGGTCGAGTGACGGGCTGGAGTGCGTGAGACCACCCACCGCGAGGTAGTCCACGCCCGTCTCGGCGTACTGGCGGGCCACGTCCAGCGTGAGCCCGCCGGACGCCTCCAGCTTCACGTTCGCCGGCCGCCTGGCCACGGCCTCGGCACACTGCTCCGGCGTGAAGTTGTCCAGCAGCACCAGTTCCGCGCCCTCGGCGATCGCCTCGTCCAGCTGCTCCAGGCTGTCGACCTCGACCTCCATCAGCAGCTCCGGCGCGTGCGCACGGGCCGCGCGGATCGCCGCCCCGACCGAGCCGGCCGCCGCGACGTGGTTGTCCTTGATCAGGATCGCGTCGCCGAGACCCATGCGGTGGTTCACGCCACCGCCGCACCGCACCGCGTACTTCTGCAGCAAACGCAGGCCCGGCAACGTCTTGCGGGAGTCGCGGACGGCAGCACCGGTGCCCTCGATCGCGTCGACCCAGCGCGCGGTCTGCGTCGCGATGCCGGACAGGTGGCAGATCAGGTTCAACGCCGTGCGTTCGACGGTGAGCAGACCGCGGGTCGGGCCGGTCAGCACCAGCGCGGGCTCGCCGGGCACCGCCTTGTCGCCGTCGGCAGCCTCGGACAGCACCTCGACCTCGGGCAGGTAACGCTGGAAAGCCGCGCGCGCAACGGAAACACCGCACAGCACACCAGGCGAACGAGGGGTGATCTCCGCGGTGGCCACGGCCTTCTCCGGCACCGTCGCCAGCGTGGTGGCGTCCAGGCCGTAGCGGAGATCTTCCTCCAGAGCGAGCTGGATGACCCGGTTCGCGTCGTCCCAATCGATGGTCACGCCACACCTTCCGCGAGAACGGGATCGGCCAGCACGGGCTGACCGGTCGGGGTGAGCCGGACGAGCTGACTGCGTTGCCACGCCTCGGAACGCTCGGTGTAGTCGGTGCGGACGTGGCAGCCGCGCGACTCGGTGCGTTCCTGCGCGGCGGCGATCAGGGCACGGGCGGCCATGGTCAGCGCCGCGTCCTCGACGAGCTCCCGTGACTCCAGCTGCTTGTCCACAGTGGACACGTCCAGCACCGAGCCGACGACGGCGAGACCCTCGGCGTCGCGGCCGATCGCCGCGTAGCGGGACATCACGCGCTGCAGCATGTCCCGGTCGGCAACGGGAGCGGTGGGCAGCACGGGATCCACCGCACGAGCGGGTGCGATCAAGCCGACGGCCAGGTCGGCGGCCACGGCCTCGGCGGCGCGCGTGCCGCAGACCAGGCCTTCGAGCAAGCTGTTGGACGCCAGGCGGTTCGCACCGTGCAGACCCGTGCGAGCGACCTCGCCGACGGCGTACAGGCCGGTGACGCCGGTGCGGCCGTCGACGGTGGAAACCACGCCACCGCAGGCGAAGTGAGCCGCCGGGGCCACCGGAATCGGGTCCACGGCCGGGTCGACACCCACGGAAACGCACGCGGCGTACACGGTCGGGAAGCGGGAAGCCATGTCGTGCAACGACGTCGCGTCCAGGAACACGTGGTCGTCGACACCGCCGGGTTCCAGCGCCATGTGCCGGGTGATCGCGGCCGCCACGACGTCGCGCGGGGCCAGGTCCTCCAGCGGGTGCACGCCCTTCATCACGCGGGCACCGGTCGCGTCGATCAGCACGGCACCCTCGCCGCGCACGGCTTCCGTGACGAGCGGGCAACGGCCACGTGCGCCGCGACCCGTGTACAGGACGGTCGGGTGGAACTGGATGAACTCGACGTCCGCGGCCAGCGCACCGGCGCGCAACGCCAGCGCCAGGCCGTCGCCCGTCGCGACGGACGGGTTCGAGGTCGCCTGGTACATCTGGCCGAGGCCACCGGTCGCGAGCAGCACGGCGGGCGCGGTCAGTACACCGGGCACGCCGTTGCCGTCGAGCACCAGCAGGCCCGCGACGGCACCCAGCGGCGTCTTCACCGTGTCGACGGCGACGTGGTTCTCCAGCAGGGGAACCCGGCCGTCCACAGTGGCCTTGAGCAGCGCGCGTTCGACCTCGGCACCGGTCGCGTCACCGCCTGCGTGCACGACGCGGAACGCGCTGTGCCCACCTTCGCGGGTGCGCTCCAGGAGGCCGTCGGGCCTGGCGTCGAACACCGCGCCGCGGTCCCGCAGCCTGGCCACCGCGGCCGGACCGTCCGAGATGATCGCCGCGACCGCGGCGTCGTCGCAGAGGCCCGCGCCCGCCGTCAGCGTGTCCTCGATGTGCCGCGCGACCGAGTCGCCGGGGTCGTGCTGGTCCTCCATGACCACCGCGACACCACCCTGAGCCCAGCGGGTGTTGCCGTCGTCGCCCGCCGCCTTCGTGACGACGAGAACGCGCAGCCCCAGCTCACGGGCTCGCAGCGCGGCGGTCAGGCCCGCCACGCCCGTGCCGGCCACGATCAGGTCGGCCCGCGCCTCCCAGCGCGCGGCCATCACTCACCGCCGCCGGGCTGGCCGATCTCGATCATGCGCTGCACGGCGCCCTGGGCGCGCTTGGCGGTCTCCAGGTCCACGTGCACCTCGTCCAGGCCCTCACGCACGCACCGCAGCAGCGCGGCCGGGGTGATCATCTTCATGTAGGTGCAGGACGCGCGGTCGTTGACGGCGCGGAAGTCGATCTCCGGCGCGGCCTTGCGCAGCTGGTGCAGCATGCCGACCTCGGTCGCGACGAGCACCTTGCGGGCGTTCGTCGAACGGGCCGCGGTGATCATGTCGCCGGTCGAGAGGATCTTGACCTTCTCCGACGGCACGATGCCCTCGCCCGACAGGTACAGCGCCGACGTGGCGCAGCCGCACTCCGGGTGGATGAACAGGTCGGCGTCGGGGTTCGCGGCGGCGCGTTCGGCCAGCTCAGGGCCGTTGATGCCGGCGTGGACGTGGCATTCGCCCGCCCAGATGTGCAGGTTCTCGCGGCCCGTCTCGCGCTTCACGTGCGCGCCCAGGAACTGGTCAGGGCAGAACAGCACCTCGCGGTCGGCCGGGATCGAGCGCACCACGTCGACGGCGTTGGACGACGTGCAGCAGATGTCCGTCTCCGCCTTCACCTCGGCCGTGGTGTTCACATAGGACACGACGACCGCGCCGGGGTGCTGCGCCTTCCACTCGCGCAGCTGCGCGCCGGTGATCGAGTCGGCGAGCGAGCAGCCCGCGCGCTCGTCCGGGATCAGCACGGTCTTCTCCGGCGACAGGATCTTCGCCGTCTCGGCCATGAAGTGCACGCCGCAGAAGATGATCGTCTGCGCGTCGGACTGCGCGGCGATCCTGCTCAGAGCGAGGGAGTCGCCGGTGTGGTGGGCGATGTCCTGGATCTCGGGCAGCTGGTAGTTGTGCGCCAGGATGACGGCGTCACGTTCCTTCGCGAGCCGCAACACCTCGTCCCGCCACGCCGCGTCCGGCTCGACTCCGCCGTACACACCCGACGCGGTTCGCTCCACGGTTGCGGTAGCGACCATCACTGCCTCCTCGGTCCAGGTTTTCGCCTGTTGGTCGAAAACGTCGCCGATAGTATCAGCCGAGTGGCGGGCGTGGGACATGAAGTTCTGGCAGCTGTGCTGCGGGTGAGAGGTGCGTCACTCCAGGTCATGCTGTGGGAGCGCGCACGGGAGCCACACGCTCACCGCTGGTCGCTGCCGGGTGGCGGCCTGCGGGTGGACGAGGACGTGGAGACCTCCATCCGCCGTCAGCTCGCCGAAAAAGTCGATGTGCGACAACTGTCACACGTCGAGCAGCTGGCCGTCTTCAGCGCGCCGGACCGGGTCCCGCCGCCCCGCGTGGTGGCGACGGCGTTCCTCGGGCTGGTGCCGTCGGACGTCGATCCGGAGGTCCCGGAGGACACCCGGTGGCACTGCGTGGACACGCTCCCCCCGATGGCCTTCGACCACGCCTCGATCGTGCACCGAGCGCGGCACCGGCTCGCTTCCAAGCTGTCGTACACCAACCTCGGCTTCGCTTTGGCACCACCGGAGTTCACGATCTCCCTGCTGCGCGACCACTACTCCGCGGCGCTGGGCTACCGGGTGTCCGCGACGAACCTCCAGCGGGTCCTGTCCCGCCGGTTGTTGCTGGAACCGACCGGTGGCACCGCTCCCCCCGGCCCGTCCGGCGGCCGGCCGGCCGCCCTGTTCCGGTTCAGCGCCAAGGGAATCAAGGTGACCGATCCGTTCGCCGTGCTGAGACCGCCGGGATCCGGCCGTCCGGCGGGCGGGAGTGGCACCCCGTAACGTGGACGCGTGGCCGAGACGCTTCCGCTCTTCCCCCTGGGCACGGTGCTGTTGCCGGGGGCGTCTTTGCCGCTGCACATCTTCGAGCCGCGCTACCGCCAGCTCGTCGTCGACCTGATGACCGGGTCGCTGTTCGGCCGCACGTTCGGCGTCGTGTGCATCAAGCAGGGCTGGGAGGTGGGCGCCGACAACGTGCACTCCCTGCAGGACATCGGCTGTTCCGCCGACCTGCTCGACGCCAGGCCGCTGCCGGAGGGCCGCTTCGACATCGTCACGCGCGGGGTGCGCCGGTTCCGCCTGCTGGACGTCGACTCCACGACCGCCCCGTACCTGCTCGCCCACGTCGACTACCTCGACGACTCCCCCGTGCCCGAGGCGGCACGGGAGGTCGTGCCGATCCTGGAACGCGGGGCGCGCGCGGCCCACGAGCGGTACTGCGGGGCGGCCTGGCACCGCGAGGACTGGTCCTCGCCCGCGGAGGACGTCGACCTGGGCGCGCTGTCGTACCTGCTGGCCGCCGACTGCCTGCTGCCGGTGGAGGACCGGCAGCGGCTGCTGGAGGAACGGTCGCCGGCGCGGCGGTTGCGGCTCGTCCGGCGGATGCTGCACCGCGAGACCGGGATTCTCAGCGCGCTGAAGGCCGTGCCGGTGCCGCTCACCGAGTACGGGCACGTGCCGAACCCCAACTAGGTCTTCAGGAAGCCCCTGAGCGCCGGCACCACCAGCCGCGGCTCGTCGCTGGGGGTGAGGTGGTGGGCGTTCTCGACGAGGATCTTCTCCGCGCGTGGCAGCACATCGGCCAGCGCGTGCAGGCCGCTCGTGAGGTCGCGCGGCGAGTCCGTTCCGCCGATCAGCAGCACGTGCGGGCGTAGCGCTGCGAAACGCGCGAGGTTCGCGCCGCCCTCCTCGACGATCCGCAGGTCGTGGCTCACGGTCGGCAGGCCTTCGAACAGGTCTTCCCCTTCGTCCGCCTGGATCTTGCGCAACATCGCGACGAGAAGCGCGCGCGGGGTCAGCCGCAGCCCGAGCCGCATCCACCGCGGCCCGATCCCGAGGCCCTTGGTGATCGTGACAACGGCCTCCAGGTCCTTGCCCGCCCGCACTTCTTCCTCGAACCGCGTGAGGACGCCGCCCTTGCGCTTCACCACGTCGAACGGTGGCTCGTAGGCGGCCACGTGGGTGATGCCGGGCAGTTGCAGCGCGGCCTGCAACGCGATCACCGCGCCGGAGCTGACACCGAACACCCGCTCGGCGCCGGTGGCGTCCAGCACGGCCCTGACGTCCTCGACCTCGGTTCTCAGCCCGTGTCCCGCTCTGTGCGGCCCGCTCTCGCCGCGGCCGCGGCGGTCGAGGACGTGGACGGTGTACTCGTCGCTCAACGCGTCCGCGAAGCGCTGGAAGTCCTCCGCGGTCTCCATCGCGCCGGGGACGACGAGCAGGCCGGGGCCGCTGCCGGTGGTGCGGTGGGCGATGGCGGTGCCGTCGGTCGAGGTGATCATTCGCTGTTCCCCCTTCTGGCTGCTGCCACCTCAACGCCGGCTCACCCGCGATCGTTGAGCCGATCGCAGGATCGTTGAATTGTGGTCTTGTGGGATTGTTGAACAATCCTTACAGTGCTAGTCACTGAGGGCCACATCACATCCCAAGCACTCCTCCACCACGCTGCGAGGTGTCCCATGAGCACGACCACGACCGAGGACACAGGCCGTTTCGCCTGGTTCCGCAGTCTCGGCCAGAAGGGCAGGCGCGCGTTCATCGGCGCGTTCGGCGGCTACGGGCTGGACTCGTACGACTACTGGGTCCTGCCGCTGAGCCTGGTCGCGATCACCGGCTACTTCCACCTCACCAAGGCCCAGGCGGGTCTCGTGGGCACGTCCACGCTGCTGATGAGCGCCATCGGCGGCGCGGTGGCCGGCGTGATGGCCGACCGGTTCGGCCGTTCCAAAACCCTGATCATCACGGTCGCGGCGTACGCGTTCTTCACCGTGCTGTGCGGCTTCGCGACCAGCTACGAGACGCTGCTGGTCTTCCGCGCCCTGCAGGGCCTCGGGTTCGGCGGCGAGTGGGCGGCGGGAGCGATCCTCGTGGCCGAGTACTGCAAGCCGAAGTACCGCGGCCGCACGGTGGCGTTCATCCAGAGCGCGTGGGCGGTCGGCTGGGGTCTCGCCGTCATCGTGAACACGCTGGTCGCCTCGCTGGCGGAACCGGCGTGGTCGTGGCGGATCATGTTCTGGACCGGTGCGCTGCCCGCGATCCTCATCTTCTACGTGCGCCGCAACGTCGACGACGCACCCGAGGCGAAGGCCCACACCAACCAGAAGGGCACGTTCCCGAAGATCTTCCAGGGCGGCATCCTCAAGACCACGCTGTTCGCGGCCCTGCTCGCCACCGGTGTCCAGGGCGGCTACTACACCCTTGCGACGTGGTTGCCCGCGTTCCTGCAGACCGGCCGCGGCCTCACGGTCATCGGCACCGGCGGGTACCTCGCGTTCCTCATCAGCGGCGCCTGGATCGGGTACGTCAGCGGCGGCTATCTCACGGATTACCTGGGGCGCAAGAAGACCTTCACGCTGTTCGCGGTGGCGAGCGCGCTGCTGATCGTGGCGTACACGCAGATTCCCAACGGTGCCAACACGTTGGTGATGTTCCTCGGCTTCCCGCTCGGGTTCTGCATGAGCGCGATCTTCAGCGGCTTCGGCAGCTACCTGTCCGAGCTCTACCCCACCGCGCTGCGGGGCACCGGGCAGGGCTTCACCTACAACTTCGGCCGCGCGTTCGGCGCGCTGTTCCCCGGTGCGGTCGGGTTCATGGCCGACAAGCTGGGCATCGGCGGTGCGATGCTGTTCGGAGCGGCGGCGTACGGGATCGCGGTCATCGCGCTGCTCTGGCTGCCCGAGACGGTCAACAAGGAGCTGGAATGACGACAGCGGGCAAGGCACCTGGCCAGGCGCAGGCCAACCTGATCGCCATCGGAAAGGACTGGGCCTACGACTTCCTCCTCTTCACCCACCGCAACCCGAAGCCCTGTCCAGTGCTCGACGTGCTGGACGCCGGTGAGACGGTCAGCGCGCTCAAGCCGGACGCGGACGTGCGCACCCACGCGCCGCGCTACCGGATCTGGGAGCACGGTGAGCTGGTCGCCGAACCCGAGAACGCCACGGAGTTCTGGCGCGGCGACCTGGTGACGTTCCTGATCGGCTGCAGCTTCACGTTCGAGACCGCGCTCGAGAGCGCCGGAGTGCCGCTGCGGCACGTGGACCAGGGCAAGAACGTCTCCATGTTCGTCACGGACATCCAGTGCCGGCCAGCGGGACGGCTGCACGGCCCGATGGTCGTGTCGATGCGCTGGATTCCGGAGTCCCTTGTGGACATCGCCCACAAGGTGACGGCGCTGATGCCGTCGGTGCACGGGGCTCCGGTCGGCGCGGGAGATCCGCGGATGCTCGGCATCGAAGACGTCCACCGGCCCGACTTCGGCGACGCCGTTGAGCCCGAACCCGGTGACGTGCCGGTGTTCTGGGCGTGCGGCGTGACTCCGCAGGCGGTGCTGATGAAGTCCAGGCCGCCGTTCGCGATCACGCACGCGCCGGGTCAGATGTTCGTGACCGACATGCCGGACTTCGCCTACCGCGTCGGCTGACCGAGAGGACGGCGTCTCAGCCGAGGCGCCGTCCCAGGTCGTCCAGGCCGTTCCACGCCGCGCAGCAGCCGTAGGCCAGCGCGGCCGCCAACGGCCACGCCAGAATTCCCCACCACGTCTCCAAAGTGGGCGCGACGAGCAGGGTGTCGTTCGGCTTGATCGTCGCCGGCATCGGGTACGCGCCCGCGGCCAGGTTGCCGCCCAGGTACTGGGCGAACCACGCCGCCGCGAACGAACCCGCCGTCATCCCGAGCATCACGACCGGGCCACGCCGTTGCCGCAGCAGCCACACCGCGATGCCGGTGATCGCTCCCGCGCCGAGACCGATCAGCACGAACACCATCAGCGCGTCGAGCCGGTGGTAGCTCTCCACCCCGATCGGGTAGAACTTGTTGTCCTGCGGCGAAACGATCTTGAGCTGGCCCGGCGCGAGCCACGACCACACGTATCCGGCTGGCAGCCCGAACGCGAACGTCGTCAGCGCCACCACCAGGGCCGGCAGCAGATCACGCTTCACCACGACCTTCGGCCGCGGCCGGATGTAGTGGTAGACGTACGGCGGCTCCGGCACGGGTTCGATGCGCACCGGCGCTGCTTTCTCGTCCATTCGCGAGAGGTTACTACCGACCAGAAGTGATCTCGCCGTGGCGGCTGCAGCGCGCCGCCCAGCCGTCCGGGGTCACCTGGACGACCATGCGGCGCGCGCACTGCGAGCAGTAGCGCGGCGGGTCGATCACGGACAGCCGCTGACGGCAGAACGCGTGGTCGCCGTCAGCGGTGTCCTTGCCGCAGAAAGAGCAGTACGTCATCACGGGAGTCACAGGGTCTGGCTCAGCGCCTTGATCGGCATGGACAGTTCTTCCAGCATGTCGAGGTCCTGCTGGGCCGGACGGCCGAGGTTCGTCAGGTAGTTGCCGACGATGATCGCGTTGATGCCGCCGAGCATGCCCTGCTTCGCGCCCAGGTCGCCGAACGTCAGCTCACGACCGCCCGCGAACCGCAGGATCGTGCGCGGCAGCGCGAGCCGGAACGCGCCGACCGTGCGCAGCGCCTCGGTGCCCTCGACGACCGGGTAGTTCTCGTACGGCGTGCCGGGGTTCGGGATGAGGAAGTTGAGCGGCACCTCGTCCGGCTCCAGCTCGGCCAGCTGCACGGCGAACTCCGCGCGCTGCGCCAGCGACTCGCCCATGCCGATGATGCCGCCGCAGCAGACCTCCATGCCGGCGTCGCGGATCATCTTCAACGTGTCCCAGCGCTCCTCCCAGGAGTGCGTGGTGACGACGTTCGGGAAGTGCGAGCGGGCCGTCTCGAGGTTGTGGTTGTAGCGGTGCACGCCCATCGCGACGAGCTCGTCCACCTGCTCCTGCGTGAGCATGCCGAGCGAGCAGGCGATCTGGATGTCGTTGCCGTCCTCGCGGATGGCCTTGATGCCGTCGCGCACCTGCGAGAGCAGCCGCTTGTCCGGCCCCCGCACGGCGGCGACGATGCAGAACTCGGTCGCGCCGGTCTCGCGCGTCTGCCTGGCGGCGCGGACGAGGCCGGGGATGTCCAGCCACGCGCTGCGCACCGGCGACGGGAACTGGCCGGACTGCGAGCAGAAATGGCAGTCCTCTGGGCAACCGCCGGTCTTCAGCGAGACGATGCCCTCGACCTCGACCTCGGGGCCGCACCAGCGCTCCCGCACCTCGTGGGCGAGCGCGAGCAGCTCGGGGATCCGGTCGTCAGGCAGCTCGAGCACCTTCAGGACCTGGGCTTCGGAGAGCCCGACGCCTCGTTCGAGCACCTGCTCACGAGCCTCGTCGAGCACATCGATCTGTTCCGGAGCTGCGGTCACGGTCTCTCCTCCTCCTGTGGCCTGGCGAGCAGTCTGCCTCACTGAATCCTTCAGCGTGGAGCGACATAGGTCACTGGACGGCGAACTGGGCCGCGAATGTCTCCGGGTCGAACTCACCGCCGAACCACGGTGAAAACGATCTCTTGGCGACCGCCAGGAAATCCACAGAACCGAGCTTCGTCACACCCTGCGGCAGCGCCCCGAGCAGCGGACCACCCGCCGCCTCCGGCAGATCGGCCAGGTTCGTGAGCGAGGCGAGGTCGGGGTGCGACGGCCAGCTGCCGACCACGACACCTATCGACTCGATGCCACGCCGCTGCAGCGCCTCTGCCGTCAGCGCGGTGGCGTTCAACGTCCCGAGCCCGGCCTGCGCCACGATCAGCACGGGCGCGTTGACCGCCCACGCGATGTCGGCCAGCGTCGACCCGCTCTCGTCGAACCGCACGAGCAGCCCGCCCGCCCCCTCGACCAGCACCAGGTCGTGAGTCTCGTCGAGCTCCGTGACGACGGCGGCGACGTCCTTGGGGTGCACGGTGGCCATCCCGGCCCGGCGCGCCGCCGTGTCCGGCGCCAGCGGGTCGGGGTATCTGGCCAGCTCACGGGTGGTCACGTCGCCCGCGAGGCGGGCGACCTCCGCCACGTCGCCCGGCTCGCCGGGCAGCAGGCCGGTCTGCGCGGGCTTCAGCACCGCGACCCGTCTGCCCTCTGCCCTGGCCAGCGCCGCGATGCCCGCGGTGACGGCCGTCTTGCCGACCTCGGTCCCGGTTCCGGTGATCACCAGCACGCTCACGGATCCTCACCTTAGGCCGTGACATACCGTGACAGCATGAGTGAGCAACCGATCGTGATGTACGGCGCCGAGTGGTGCGGCGACTGCCGCCGGGCCAAGTCGTGGCTGACCCGCAACAACGTGCCGTTCACCTACATCGACGTCGAGAACGACGACGAGGCGCGGGACAAGGCGATCGAGATCTCCGGACGCAAGAACATCCCCGTCCTGGTGCTGCCGAACGGGGATGTCCTGGTCGAACCGAACGACACTCAGCTGTCGGCCGCGATCAGGCCGGCGGGGTGACGCTGACCGAGTGGAGGCTGACCGGCGCTCCGTCGTACACACCAGGAGCGCCGAACACCGAACGCCACTTGGCGCCGCTGTAGATCAGCAGGTCACCCGTGTGATAACCGCCCTGCCACAGCTGTTCCACACCACCGGTGCACTGCCACAGGCTCAGCCGCGTGACCTCCTGCTCCAGCTCTTCCAGCGCCGCGTCGAGGCACTTGCCGTTCGCGACGCTGACGATCTGGAAGCCCCCGCCCAACGGATGGGGTTCGAGGTTCCACCGCTGTTCGTCACCACCGAACCCACAGGTCCACAGCTGCACCTTGCCACCGTCGCGGTCGATCTCCTCAAGCGCCGCGTCGAGGCACATGCCAGAGGCGGGGGTGCGGAACATGATGGGAGTGGCGACGTGCCCGTAGCCGGAGAACGGCCACTTGAACAGGACCGGTTCGTCCGCGGCCTGCGCCGGTGCGACGAGAGCGGTCACCAGCAGGACGGCCGCGCACACGGCGGCCGGGATCTTCTTCACCGTCAGGCCTTCCCGTAAATGCCGACAGGGGCGCCGTCGTAGACGCTCGGCACGCCGAGCAGTCCCTTGGTCGCCCTGCTCTTGACCAGGATGTCGCCCTGGTGGGGAGAGACGTACCAGCGCTGCTCGATGCCGCCGGTGCACTGGTACATCTGCACCTTGCCGCCTTCGAGATCGATCTCTTCGAGCGCGACGTCGAGGCACTTGCCGTTCGCCACGTTGATGATGAGCGAGCCCTCGTAGGGGTCCGACGAGTGCTCGAACCGCCACTCCTGTTCGTCACCGCCGAACCCGCAGGTCCACATCTGCACCTTGCCGCCGTCGCGGTCGATCTCCTCGAGCGCCGCGTCCAGGCACTTGTCCGTGCCGGGGAAGTAGAGCTTCCCGCCGGTACCGGATCCGTAGAACTTGAAGAACGTGACAGGCTCGGCCGCGGCCTGCGCCGGCGCGGCGAGACCCGCTACCCCCAGGATGGCCGCGCACACGGCGGCCGGAATTTTCCCCATGTGGTGTCACGCTAGCGAGCGGCAGCGACCACCGCAGCCGCAATCCGACCTATTTCCTGATCGGTCGAGATGAACGGCGGCATCGTGTAGATCAGGTCGCGGAACGGCCGCAACCACACCCCCGCGTCCACCGCCGCCTTGGTCGCCCGAGCCATGTCCACGGGCCGATCGAGCTGCACGACCCCGATAGCGCCCAGCACGCGCACGTCCTTCACCCCGGGCAACGCGCGTGCGGGAGCGAGGCCTTCACGGAGCCCGTTCTCGATGCGGGCGACCTCACGCTTCCAGTCCTGGGACAGCAGCAGGTCGATCGACGCGAGCGACACCGCCGACGCGAGCGGGTTGCCCATGAACGTCGGCCCGTGCGCCAGCACCGGCACCTCGCCCTTGCTGATCCCGTCCGCCACCCGCGGCGTGCACAGGGTGGCCGCCATCGTCATGTATCCGCCGGTCAGCGCCTTGCCGAGGCACATCACGTCCGCGCTCACGTTCGCGTGGTCCGCGGCGAACAGCTCGCCGGTGCGGCCGAAGCCCGTGGCGATCTCGTCGAACACCAGCAGCACGTCGTGGGTGTAGGCCAGCTCGCGCAGCACGTGCAGGTAGCGCGGGTCGTGGAACCGCATACCGCCCGCGCCCTGCACGACCGGCTCGACGATGATCGCGGCAAGCTCATCGGCGTGCTGTTCGACCAGGTCAGCGAGGTGCTGGACGTAGGCGGTGTCCATTTCGGCCGGTGGCGCGTCGGCGAAGACCTGCTCCGGCAGGATTCCACGCCACAGCGAATGCATGCCGCCGTCCGGATCGCACACGGACATGGGGTTGAACGTGTCGCCGTGGTAGCCGCCGCGCCACGTCAGCAGCCGGCGCTTCTCCGGCCTGTTCTGCGAACGCCAGTACTGCAGGCACATCTTGATCGCGACCTCGACCGACACCGAGCCCGAGTCGCACAGGAAGACGTGCTGCAGGTCCGCGGGCGTGATCTCGACGAGCTTCGCGCAGAGGCGGATGGCGGGCTCGTGCGTGAGCCCGCCGAACATCACGTGGCTCATGCGACCGAGCTGCGCGGTGACGGCGGCGTCCAGCACCGGGTGGCGGTAGCCATGGATCGCCGCCCACCAGGACGACATGCCGTCGACCAGCTCCCTGCCGTCCGCGAGCGTGAGCCGGACACCCGAAGCCTCGGTGACGAGCAACGGCTCCTGGGTGCCCGGCATCGGGCCGTACGGGTGCCAGACGTGCGCCTGGTCGAGCTTCAGCAGGTCGTCCACGCGCCGAAGGTTAAGCCAGGCGCACGGGCAGCGTGTGCAGGCCGCGGATCAACGTGCTGTCGCGCCACACCAGCGTCTCCGGCTCGGCGGCGAGCTGCAGGTTCGGGAACCTCGCCAGCAGCTGCGTCAGCGCCACGTCGAACTCCAGCCTGGCGAGCGGGGCGCCGAGGCAGAAGTGGATGCCGTGCCCGAACGCGACGTGCCCCTGCGCCGACCGGGTGACGTCCAGCTGGTCGGGGTTCTCATACTTCTCCGGGTCCCGGTTCGCCGCGATCAGCGACACCATCACGAGCTCCTCGGCGGGGATCGTGACGCCGCCGAGTTCCACCGGCTCGGCGGTGTAGCGGAACGTCGCGATGTTCACCGGTCCCTCCAGCCGCAGGAACTCCTCCGTGCTCGCCGGGATCAGCTCCGGGCGGTCCTTGAGGATCTGCAGCTGGTCCGGATTGCGCAGCAGTGCCAGGACGGCGTTGCCGATGAGGTTCACCGTCGTCTCGTGTCCGGCCACGAGCAGAAGGAACGCCATCGACACCAGTTCGGCGTGGCTGAGCCGGTCACCCGACTCGTCCGCGTGCACGAGCGCGGAGAAGAACGTGTCGTCCGGCGCCTCGTTCGCGACGCGGTCGACGTGCCCGATAAGGAACTGCGCCATCTTCCCCGACGCCTCGGCGATCTGCTCCGGCGTGCCGTAGGACAACAGCGTGTTCGACCAACCGCGGAACTCGTCGCGGTTGTCGATCGGGATGCCGAGCAGCTCGCAGATCACCGTGATCGGCAGCGGGAACGCGAAGGCCTCCAGCAGATCGATCTCGTCGCCGTCGTTCATCTTGGCGATGAGCTCGGCGGCGATCTCCTCCACGCGCGGGCGCATCAGCTCGATCCGCCGGGCGGTGAACGCCTTGGTCACGAACTTGCGCAGCCGGGTGTGGTTCGGCGGATCCATGTTCAGCATGTTCTCCGAGAAGGTGCTCGCCGGCGGGCGGCGCGGCCCGTCGGGAGGCGAGTGCAGCTCGAAGACGTGGCCCCCGGCCTGCACGTCCTTGCTGATGCGCGGATCGGTGAGGGCGATCTTGGCTTCTTCGTAACGAGTCACGAGCCAGACCTTGAGTCCACGCGGCAGGTGGACTTCTTGCACGGGCCCCTCGGCACGCAACATGTCGTGCACTTCGTGCGGGTTCTGGACGTAGTCGGCGGGCAACTGGGTGAGTGTCGTCACCTCACCCAGTTAACCCCGTTAACTCAACTCTCGCCACAAATTCTCAGCTAGCCGAGACATCCCGGTCCGAGCAGCGCCTTCAGGTCGCCCATCAACGACGGCGTGGGCGCCACCCGCAGCGCGTCGTCCAGCTTCAGCACGGTGTTGCGCGACGCGTTGATGATCAGGTTGAGGTGCACCTCGGTCGAGCCGGGGTGCGCCCGCAGCACTTCCTTCAGCTGCGTCACGATCTCCGGCCGGCACTTGGTGGCCGGCATCTTCAACCTCATCGCGCGGTTGCCGATCTCGCTCAGGTCCGGCACCACGAGGTCGTTCGCGATCAGCGAGATGCGGTCGTCGCGCTTGGCCACGCGGGCCTTGACCAGCACGATCGCGTCCTCGACCACGGACATGCCGTGGACCATGAAGCTCTTCGGGAAGAAGAGCACCTCGATGCCACCGGCGAGGTCCTCGAGCTGGGCCGACGCCCACGACTCGCCGTTCTTGTTCACCCGGCGCATCACCGAGGCGAGGATGCCGCCGATGGTGACCTGGGTGCCGTCCGGGACGTCGCCTTCCAGGATCCGCGCGATCGAGGTGTCGGAGTACGACTCCAGCACGTGCTCGACGCCGTTCAGCGGGTGGCCGGAGACGTAGAGGCCGAGCATCTCCCGTTCCAGCGCGAGCTGGTGCTTGGACTCCCAGTGCTCGTCCGGGATCTTGACGTCGAACACGCCGCCCAGGTCCTCGCCCGAGTCGTCGCCGCCGCCGAAGAGGTCGAACTGGCCCTTGGCCTCTTCCTTCTTCGTGATCATCACGGCGTCGACGGCGTCTACGTGGACCATGTGCAGGCCCTTGCGCGGGTGGCCGAGCGAGTCGAACGCCCCCGCCTTGATCAGCGACTCGACGACCTTCTTGTTGCAGGCCGTGGCGTCGATCTTGCGCAGGAAGTCGGAGAAGTCGACGAACTTCCCCTTCTCCTTGCGCGCCTTGATGATCGCGTCGACGACGTTCGCGCCGACGTTGCGGATCGCGCCGAGACCGAAGCGGATGTCGTTGCCGACCGGGGCGAACTCGCGCTCGGACTCGTTGACGTCCGGCGGGAGCACCGTGATGCCCATGCGGCGGCACTCGGCGAGGTAGATCGCCGACTTGTCCTTGTTGTCGGAGTTCGTGGTGAGCAGCGCGGCCATGTACTCGGCCGGGTAGTTCGCCTTGAGGTACGCGGTCCAGTACGCGATGACGCCGTAGGTGGCGGAGTGCGCCTTGTTGAACGCGTAGTCGGCGAACGGGACGAGGATGTCCCAGAGGGTCTTGATCGCCTCTTTGGAATACCCGTTGTCGAGCATGCCCTTCTCGAAGCCCTCGAACTCCTTGTCGAGGATCTCCTTCTTCTTCTTGCCCATCGCGCGGCGGAGCAGGTCTGCTTGGGCCAGCGAGTAGCCGGCCACCTTCCGCGCGATCGCCATGACCTGCTCCTGATAGACGATCAGGCCGTAGGTCGTGTCCAGGATCTCCGCGAGCGACTCCTTGAGCTCGGGGTGGATCGGCGTGATCTCCTGGAGCTTGTTCTTGCGCAGCGCGTAGTTCGTGTGCGAGTTCGCACCCATCGGACCCGGCCGGTACAGGGCGATGACGGCCGAGACGTCTTCGAAGTTGTCCGGCTTCATCAGCCGCAGCAGGTCGCGCAGGGCCGAACCGTCGAGCTGGAACACACCCAGCGTGTCACCGCGGCCGAGCAGCTCGTAGGTCTTCTTGTCGTCGAGCGGCACCTGGTTGCCGTCGGTGATGTCGATCTTGCCCTTGCCGTTGAGCTCGATGTTGCGCAGGGCGTCGTCGATTGTGGTGAGGTTCGACAGACCCAGGAAGTCCATCTTCAGCAGGCCGAGCGTCTCGCAGGTCGGGTAGTCGAACTGCGTGATGATCGACCCGTCCTGCGGGCGCATCCAGACCGGGATGTGGTCGGTCAGCGGCTCCGCGGACATGATGACCGCACACGCGTGCACACCGGCGTTGCGGATCAGGCCCTCGAGACCGCGACCGGTGTCGATGATCTCCTTGACCTGCGGGTCGGTGTCGTAGAGCCCGCGCACCTCGGCGGCCTCGGCGTACCGCTTGTGCGACGGGTCGAAGATGCCCGACAACGGGATGTCCTTGCCCATGACGGCGGGCGGCATCGCCTTGGAGATCCGGTCGGCGACCGCGTAGCCGGGCTGGCCGTACAGGACTCGCGCGGAGTCCTTGATGGCGGCCTTGGCCTTGATGGTGCCGAATGTGATGACCTGGGCGACGTTCTCCTTGCCCCACTTCTCCGTCACGTACCGGATGACGTCACCGCGCCGGCGCTCGTCGAAGTCGATGTCGATGTCGGGCGGGCTGACGCGGTCGGGGTTCAGGAACCGCTCGAAGATCAGGCCGTGCGGCAGCGGGTCGAGGTCGGTGATGCCCAGCGCGTACGCGATCAGCGCACCCGCGGCCGAACCACGGCCGGGACCCACGCGGATGCCGTTGGACTTGGCCCAGTTGATGAAGTCCGCGACGACGAGGAAGTACGACGGGAACCCCATCTGCAGGATGACGTCGATCTCGAACTCGACCTGCCGGGTGTGCTCCTCGTCGACCCCGTCGGGGAACCGCCGGTGCATGCCGCGCCAGACCTCGTCGCGGAAGTACTGGTCCTCGGTCAGCCCGTCGGGCACCGGGTAGCGCGGCATGAGGTTCTTGAACGCGAACATGCCGGTCGTGTCGACCTTCTCCGCGATCAGCAGGGTGTTGCGGCACCCCTCCTGCCACGCGTCGCTGGAGTCGACGGCCCGCATCTCCTCCGGCGACTTCAGGTAGTAACCGGTGCCGTCGAACTTGAACCGCGTCGGGTCCTGCAGCGTCTTGCCCGTCTGGATGCAGAGCAGCGCCTCGTGCGTGTCCTTGTCCGTCGGGTACGTGTAGTGCGAGTCGTTCGTCACGACGAACGGGATGTCGAGCTTCTTCTGGATCTCCAGCAGCCCGCCGCGGACCCGGCTCTCGATCTCGATGCCGTGGTCCATGATCTCCATGTAGAAGTTCTCTTTGCCGTAGATCTCCTGCCACTTGGCAGCAGCCTCGAGAGCTTCCTTGTCGTGCCCCAGCCGCAGCCGGGTCTGCACCTCACCCGACGGACACCCGGTCGTCGCCATCAGCCCGGCGGAGTGCTGGGCGATGAGCTCGGCGTCCATCCGCGGCCACTTGCCCAGCTGCCCCTCGGTCGAGGCCAGGCTGGACAGCTTCATGAGGTTGTGCAGACCCTCGACGTTGCGCGCCCAGATCGTCTGGTGCGTGTAGGCACCCGACGCCGACACGTCGTCGGCCTTCTGCCCGGGGTCACCCCACAGCACGCGCTTCTTGTTGAACCGCGAGTCGGGCGCCATGTACGCCTCGATGCCGATGATCGGCTTGATCCCGGCCGCCGTCGCCTGCTTGAAGAAGTCGTAGGCGCCGTACATGTTGCCGTGGTCGGTGATGGCCGCGGCGGGCATGCCCATGCGCTCGCACTCGGCGAACATGTCCTTGAGCTTCGCCGCACCGTCGAGCATCGAGTACTCGGTGTGCACGTGCAGGTGCACAAACGAGTCCGCCACGGGCAACCCCCTTGTGTAGCAAGCGTTTTCGCGCGACCAGGGGACGATCACGTCCTCGCGCCGGTCGAGCCTACAGGCCCATGCGGCGACGGTGCGGGAGGTCCCCGCGGCCTGTTGCCAAGTCGTGCCGAACCACCTGGTCAACACCATGATCGACAACACCCTCATCCCCCTTGGTGACGAAGGTCGCGCACAAGCTGATCTCAATCAACCGGCCGGTGACGCGAAGATCGGGAGCGCGGGGTAGCGTTCGATTCGTGGTGGCCCCTGATCCCGTTGACGCCCGACTCCTGGCGATGCTCGCCGACTCGGGCCGCGCAGCCGTGCACGAGATCGCCCAGCGTCTCGGCATGGACCCGCGCGAGGCCGCCATGCGCCTGATCACCCTCTCCGGCAGCGGCCTCCCCCTGCTGGTGGGCGTCGAATGCGACCCGAACGGCATCCGCAGGGCCCTGGCCAACGCCGCCGCCTACGGCAACTACCTGGGCCCACCCGCCTCAGGCTCCTACGCCGTCCACCAGAGCGGCCCCCACCACGTGAGCGGCCCGCACCAGGTCCCCTACGCCCCCCAGGCCCCGACCAGCCAGCCGTTCCCGGCCCAGCCGCAGGCCCAGCCCCAGGCCACCTGGGGCCCACCGCAGTCGGCCGGGTGGGTGCGCGCCGACCAGCCACAGCCCAGGCCCGTCTCGCGAACCGGCAAGATCGGCTCGGCCCTGGAGGCCGACAGCCTGGAAGGCGCCCACCTCTCGATCCAGCTGGTCGAGTTCGTGGACCCGGCGGACTTCCTGTTCACCGCAGCGGGCTACAAGCTGGCCGAGGGCGAACGGGCCGTGGTCGTGCACACCGAGGTCACGAACACCTCGCAGGTCCCGTACACCTCACTCCCGGACATGTACCTGGTCCTGGTCACCAAGACGGGCGAGACCGTGACGAAGGCCCCCGTCTCACTGTCCTCGCGCCCGGCACACAAGCTGGGCGTGCAGCCCGGCGAGACGGCCGGCGGCCACACGGTCTTCGTACTGCCGGACACGACCGAGGTCATCCAGGTCCGCTGGAGCGTGCGCCCCGAGGTCGACCTCAACACGCTCGTGTGGACCGTCGAGGACTAGTCACCTTCTCGCTCCCAGCACGCACCCCGCACCCCGGTTCTCTCGCGAAGGCGAAGCCGCAGGCGAGCCCCAAGCGATGGCGCAGCCGAGCAGTCCTTGGCATACCGGGCTGGTGGGGTGGG
>NZ_BMRE01000011.1 GCF_014648475.1 Lentzea flava
GCCGAACCGCCAGCACACCACCAAGATCAACTTAAGCTACGTGGCATTGGGTCTGGGGCCGGAGCCCCAGAAAGCAACCGCCGGATCAGGACCCAACCCAACCACCTACGGACAACAAACAGGAACCCGCCGACGCAACCGGGGGACGACCCACAAAACCCACGCGCCCCCAAACAATCAGCCCTCTTCGCGCAACTTCTCCAAAGCAGCAGCCAAATCAGCCGGATACTCCGACGTGAAGGTGACCCACTCCCCACTACCGGGGTGATGGAACCCAAGCTCCCGAGCATGCAGCCACTGCCGCGACACCCCGAGCCGCTTGGCCAACGTGGGGTCGGCCCCGTACGTCAGGTCACCAACACACGGGTGGTGCAACGCCGAAAAGTGCACCCGAATCTGATGCGTCCGCCCAGTCTCCAAATGCACTTCAACAAACGACGCCGCCCGAAAAGCCTCAATCACCTCATAATGGGTGACCGAAGGCTTCCCAGAATTCATCACCGCGAACTTGTAGTCGTGCTTGGGATGCCGATCAATAGGAGCATCAATAGTCCCCTTGATCGGATCCGGATGCCCCTGCACGATCGCGTGGTAGACCTTGTCGACGGTCCGCTCTTTGAAGGCGTGCTTCAAAGCCGAGTACGCCGACTCCGACTTAGCCACCACCATCACCCCGGTGGTCCCCACATCCAGCCGATGCACAACCCCTTGCCGCTCAGCAGCCCCAGAAGTCGCGATCCGGTGCCCAGCGGCAGCCAGCCCACCCACAACGGTAGGCCCGGTCCACCCCGGCGAGGGATGCACCGCGACCCCGACGGGCTTGTCCACGACGATGATGTCGTCGTCCTCATGGATCACGACAAGCCCCTCGACGGGGATGGCCTGCACGGTGACGGGCTGCGGCGGCGCAGGCAGCGTGATCTCCAGCATCGCCCCGGCCGTCAGCCGATCCGACTTGCCGACGACCCGGCCGTCGATCAGCACGTCGTCAGCGTCGGCGATGGCCGCGACGGCGGTGCGCGAGAGCCCCAGCAGCTTCGCGAGGCCGGCATCGACGCGCATGCCGTCCAAACCGTCGGGAATCGGCAGCGTTCGGTATCCGCTCACGCGCGGGGCCTCGACCTTCTTCTCCTTGCAGAACCCGCTGAAACTACCAGGAGCAGCTACTTCGGTTCCGGCTGGCTCTCGGACTCCACCGGTGCGGGAGGCGTCTTGTGGATCGTCCCGTCGTAGTCGTGCTGCATGAGCGCCAGCACGATGATCGTCGCGCCACCGCAGACGATCGCCATGTCGGCGACGTTGAACACCGGCCACACGCGGCCGTAGGCGTCGAAGAGCGACAGGAAGTCGACGACGTGGCCGCGCATCGGGCCCGGCTCGCGGAACAGGCGGTCGGCGAGGTTGCCGACGGCGCCGCCCAGCACCAGGCCCAGGCCGACGGCCCAGGGCTGCGAGCGGAGGTTGCGGGAGATCCAGAGGATGAACCCGGCGACGCCCAGCGCGATGAGCGCGAGGATCCACGTCATGCCCTCTGCCATGCCGAACGCGGCGCCGGGGTTGCGGACGAACGTCAGGTAGAGCACGCCGCCGAACAGCTTGATCGGATCGGCACCCTCGAGGAACGCCACGGACAGGACCTTGGTGAGCACGTCCAGCGCCAGCACCGAACCGGCCAGGATCGCGAGGATCTTGATCCGCGGCTGGGGCAGCGACCCGGTGAGCGAGAACTCCGGCTCGACGACCTCGTCGGGAGAGACCGTCTTCTCCTCTGCTTCGACCTCGGCCTCGGCCGGCTCGTCGACCGGTTTCGACTCGCCGGCCTCCTCCTCGGCAGGGGTCTCCGCGGTCTTGGACTCGTCAGTCACCAGGTCATTGTCCACGTACGGGACTACGCGAGGAACGGCGGCAGGGTTCGGCTGTCGTCCTCCGGCACCCAGCGGCCGTCGCGCTGCGTGTACGTCCACTTCGGACCCTCGGTGACGAGGGTGCGCAGCGCCGCGACCAGCCGATCGACGTGCTCGGCCGTCGTACCCAGGCCGATCGAGGCGCGGACGGCGCGGTCCTCGTGCGCTCCGGCCTTGACGAGCCTGCCGACGATCACGTGGGCGCAGAACGCTCCGTCACGGACGCCGATGCCGTACTCGGCGGACAGCGCCGCCGCGAGGAAGCCCGCGTCGAAGCCGGAGATCGTGAAGCTCACGACGCCCACCTTGTCGGCGTCGGTCAGGATCGACAGCTCGCGGAAGCCCGGAACCGTGCGCAGGCCGTCCCGCAGGCGCGTCAGCAGCTCCTGCTCGTGCGCGACGGTCTGCTCCCAGTGCCGCGACAGGATCTCGCAGGCTGCGGCCAGCGCGTGCACGCCGACGACGTTGGGGCTGCCGGCCTCGTGCCGCTCGGGCACCGCGGACCACGCCACGCCCAGGCGGTCACCGTGGTCGGTCACCTTCGCCGTCGCACCGCCGCCGACCAGGTACGGCTGGGCCTGCTGCAGCCAGTCCGCGCGGCCCACCAGCACACCGGCGCCGAACGGCGCGTAGATCTTGTGGCCGGAGAACGCGACGTAGTCGACCCCCAGCTCACGCACGTTCAGCGGGCGGTGCGGGGCGAGCTGCGCGGCGTCCAGCGCGATGCGCGCGCCGTGCCTGCGGGCGACCTTCGCGAGCTCCGCGACCGGCCACAGCTCACCCGTGACGTTGGACGCCCCGGTGACGATCACGAGCCGAGGACCGACCGGGGCGGCGGCCAGAGCCCGGTCCAGCGCGACAACGGCGGCGCCAGACGAAGACGGAGCAGGAATGCGCTGAACGTTCGGGCCGCGCCACGGCAGCAGCGCCGCGTGGTGCTCACTGTCGAACAGAACGACCGCGGTGCCGCGAGGAACGCTGCGCGCCAGCAGGTTCAGCGAATCGGTGGTGTTGCGGGTGAAGACGACGGTGTCGGAGGCGTGGGCGCCGACGAACTTGCGGATCCGGTCGCGCGCCTGCTCGTAGACGCGGGTCGAGACCTGGGAGGCGAAGCCCGCGCCGCGGTGCACGCTGGCGTACCAGGGCAGCAGCTCGTCGACGGCGTCGCGCACCTCCTGCAGACACGGCGCGGAAGCCGCGTGGTCGAGGTTGGCGTAGGTGACGCGCTCTCCGGTCACGAGCGGAACGCGCAGGTCGGCGCCGACGACAGCCGGAACGGCGGTGCTGGTGGTCTTGGTGATCGCGAGCGTCATCGAGCTGCCTCCGAGGCCAGGGGCCTCGTGTCGCGAAGGCCCGCGCTTGACCGGCGCCCCACGCGCCGGACCAGGTCCTCACCAAGGGCACCCCACCGCGGTTGGAGGGTTGCCGGCCAGCAAGCTTGGGCTTGACGCTGGCTCTCATGACCTGCCGACGACGTTAGCGGAGGCAGCTACCGGCCGTCGACAACCGATCACATCGTGAGAAGCCTCGGAAACCGACTAATCGCCGGTCTCGCCCTTCCACCGTGCGTAGCGGCCGGCCCGGTCGACGGCACGAATGCGCCGCTCAGCGGCATCGCGCGCCTCCTCGGTGGTGACGATGAGCAACTGGTCGTCGGTCTGCAGCCGGGTCGTCGGCTGTGGCGTGAAACTCTTCCCGCCGCGCACGACGAGGCTCACCGAAGCACCGATCGGCAGCCGCAGTTCGGACATGTAGACGCCGTGCAGCTTCGACCCGCGCTGGATGCGCACCTGCAGCAGCTCGGCGCTCAGCTCGTCCAACGGCGAGGCGTCGACCTGCACCTCCTGCGGCTCGCTCGACCGCACCAGCCCGAGGCGCCGCGCGAGGAACGGCAGCGTCGTGCCCTGCACCACCGTCAGCACGACGACCAGCACGAACACCGCGTCGACCAGCTGACTCGCCCCCTCGACGCCCTGGATGAGAGGGATGAGCGCGAACACGATCGGCACCGCACCGCGCAGCCCCGACCAGGAGAGGAACGCCTGTTCCCGCCACGGCACCTTGAACGGCAGCGAGGCGAGCACCACCGACAGCGGCCGCGCCACGAACGTCAGCACCACGCCCGCGATCAGCGCGGGGACCAGCACGTCGAGCAGCCGCGCCGGCGACGCGTAGAGGCCGAGCAGGACGAAGAGCCCGATCTGGGCGAGCCACCCGAGCCCCTCGGCGAAGGAGAGGGTGTCGGCGCGGTGCGGCAGACGGGCGTTGCCCAGCACCAGCGCCGCGACGTAGGTGGCGAGGAAACCGGAGGCGTGCACCAGGTCGCCGGCCGTGTAGGCGATCACGCACACCGCCACCGTGGCGAGCGGGTACAGACCGGTGGCGGGCAGGGCCGCGCGTCTCAGCCCCGCCCCGCCGAGAATGCCCAGTCCGACGCCGATCAGCGCGCCCGCGCCCAGTTCGTAGAGCACGAGCAGCGGCGCGGTCCAGGTGATCTGGTCCGCGGACGCCAGCAGCACGACGGCGATGTAGACCGGCGCGTCGTTGAGGCCTGATTCCAGTTCGAGCGCGCCCGTGAGCCGCGCCCCCACGCCCAATGACCGCAGAACGCTGAACACGGCCGCCGCGTCCGTGGACGACAGCACCGCGCCCCACAGCAACGCCATCCGCCAGTCGAGGCCGAGCAGGAAGTGCAACGCCGTTCCCGTCACGGCGACGCTCACCGCAACGGCCACTGTGGACAGTGCGACACCTAACCGCAGCGAGGACTTCACGGCCTGCCAACGGGTCGTGAGCCCGCCCTCGGTCAGGATCAGCACGAGGGCCGCGATGCCGAGCGACTGGGTGAGGCCCGCGTCGTCGAAGTCGATGCCGACGACGGACTCGCCGAGCAGCACCCCGATGCCCAGGTACAGCAGCAACGAGGGCAGCCCGAGCCGGATCGACACGCGTACCGCGATCACGGAGACCAGCAGAACGGCGGCGCCGATGCCCAGCACGACGGTGACGTCACCCACCTGGACCATTCTGAGTGATCACCACCGAATTGGACGAATCCGACGCCTCGCAACAACCGCCGTTCGCATCTACCGGTCACATGCGCACAGGAGCATGTTGATCAGTGGCTCAATCCCAACCCTGCACGGAGTTGAACCATGAGGATCCTGATCGCGCTGGCGGCTGCCTTGACGGTGGCCGGAGCAGCTCCCGCGCAAGCGGCCGCTCCCTCGGCCCTGGCGGCACCCGACATCAGCGTCACGAACGTGAAAGCCCACCTCACCCAGTTCCAGTCGATCGCGAACGCCAACGGCGGCAACCGCGCACACGGACGTCCGGGGTACCTGGCCTCGGTGAACTGGGTGAAGAGCAAGCTCGACGCGGCCGGCTTCACCACGCGCGTGCACTCGTTCACCTACGGCGGCGCCACCGGCTACAACCTGATCGCGGACTACCCCGGCGGCGACGCGAACAACGTCGTCATGCTGGGCGGCCACCTCGACAGCGTGCCCGCGGGCCCCGGCATCAACGACAACGGCACGGGCTCCGCGTCCATCCTGGAGGTCGCCCTCCAGATGAAGGCCACCGGTTTCCGGCCGGCCAAGCACGTGCGGTTCGGCTGGTGGGGCGCGGAGGAACGCGGCCTGATCGGCTCGGCCGCCTACGTGAACTCCCTGTCCAGCGCCGAGAAGTCGAAGATCAAGACGTACCTGAACTTCGACATGACCGGCTCGCCGAACCCCGGCTACTTCGTCTACGACGCCGTCAAGGGCGAGTTCCCCGCCGGTTCGCTGGCACTGCAGCAACGCCTGGAGGCCGACTTCAAGGCGCGGAACATCCCGACGGAGCTGATCGACGTCGGCAACCGCTCCGACCACAGGGCGTTCATGGCGGCGGGCATCCCGGTCGGCGGCACCTTCACCGGCGCCGAGAAGATCAAAACCGCGGCCCAGGCCGCCAAGTGGGGCGGCACGGCCGGTCAGGCCTTCGACCGCTGCTACCACCGCTCCTGCGACACCACGAGCAACATCAACGACACGGCGCTCGACCGCAACGCGGACGTGATCGCGTCCACGTTGTGGGCCGTCGCCGCCTAGTTCCTGGTCAGCACCTGCACGGCCTCGTCGACCACCGACTCGGCGAGGCCGGGCAGGGTCGCGACCATCTGCACCTGCCCGAGGTAGAGGCTGAACGCGATCAGCGCCCGCTTCCTCGCGTGCTCCCGGTCGAACCCGAGCTGCCCGAACAGCTCGGTCAGGTAGCTCAGCCGTCGCTCGGTGACGCGCTTCAGCACAGGCGCGATCACCTCGTTGTCGGCTCCCGCCTGCAACGCCATCTCCACCGATCCCTTGCGGGTGCGGTCGAGCACCGTCGCGAACAGCGTCCTGAGCTTGTCCTGCGGTGACTTCTCGGCCTCGACCAGCTCGATGACCTTCTCGGTGTGCTCCCGCTCCCACCGCTCGACCGTCGCCTTCAGCAGCGCCTCGCGGTTCGGGAAGTGGTGGTAGACGCTGCCCTTCGTCGCCCCCGCCCTGGCCGCGAGCGGTTCGATCGCGACGGCGGCCAGCCCGCCTTCCGCGAGGGCTCTCAGCGCTATCTCAGTCCAGTCGTCCCGATTCCTCCGCACCACGCTTCCGTACGCTACCGTATGTTTCGCAAACATACGCCAGCGTATGGAAGGGGAGATCCATGATCAAGAACGTCCACACCCGAGACCTGGGCGTGCCTGCGGGCCAGTTCGTCGACCGCATCCAGGAGCTGTGGCCGCCCGCCTGGGGCAAGCAGGAGTTCGACCGGCCGCTGGGGGTCGGCGCCGACGGCGGGCACGGCCCGATCCGCTACCGCTGCACGGAGTACGAGCCCGGCAAGTCGATCACCTTCGCCTTCAGCAGCGGCGAGGGCACGCACACCCTGTCGGCGTCGGGCACCGTGCTGACGCACGAACTGATCGGCCACTTCAACCCGAAGTCGCGGCTGCGCTGGGCTCTGGTGATCCGCTGGCTGCACGACGCGTGCATCGAGGACCTCCTCGACGCCTGCGAACGCGCGGCAGGCCGCGAGCCGGCGGTTCCGGCGCGGTGGTCGCCGTGGGTGCGGCTGGTGCGGCGGTCGTTCGGACTCCTCAGCCGCCGGCCGGCCAGCGTCTGATCACGACTGCCTGCGCATCAGCAGCTGTCCCTGCGGGCCCCGCTCACCCTCGTGCGGTGCCCGCACGAGCCGCGCGACCTCGGCGAAACCGGCCTGTCCCACGAGATCCGCGAGGCTGTCGGGCGACCACCGGTAGGCGGGCGCGACCTTGTGGTCGAACTCCCGCGGCTCCGGGTCGTCCCCGGCGAAGAACCCGAGCAGCAGATGACCGCCCGGTGCCAGCACGCGCGCGAACTCCGCGAACACGACCGGCAGCCGCGCCGGTGGGGTGTGGATGAAGGAGTAGTTCGCCAGCACGCCGCCGAGAACGCCGTCGGCGAGGTCCAGCGCGGTCATCGAACCCACGTCGAACCGCAGGCCGGGGTGCGCCCGGCGGGCGATGGCGATCATCTCGGGCGACAGGTCGACGCCGAACGCGCTCAGCCCCAGCGAGCACAGGTGTGCTGTCACGTGGCCGGGACCGCACCCGACGTCGGCGACCTGCCCGTTGCCACCGGCCAGCACGAGGTCGGCGAACGCGGCCAGCAGCGCGCGTTCCAGCGGCAGGCTGTCGAGCACGTCGCTGAACAGCTCGGCGTAGAGGGTGGCGACGGAGTCGTAGGCGGCCCTGGTGGTCGGTTCGGTCACGCCGGAAACCGTAAACGGGGCCGCCGTCGCGAGACAGCGGCCCCGTTCACCTGAGATCAGACGCGTGCGACGGCGACCTTGACCTTCAGGCCGTCACCCACGGTGCCCTCGGAGGTTCCCTCGCCGAAGACGACCGACGACGTCAGCGTCTCCGACCGCACGAACTCCAGGTGCGGCTCGACGGCGGACCGCACGGCGTCCGGGAGCTCCAGCGTCAGCGTGATCCGGTCGGACACGTCGAGCTGGGCGTCCTTGCGCGCCTGCTGCACCACGCGCACCAGGTCACGCGCGACACCCTCGGCCTCCAGCTCCGGCGTCACCACCGTGTCGAGCACGACGACACCCGCACCGCCCGGCAGCGCCGCCGTGGCAGCCGGATCCGTTGCCACCAAACGCTGTTCGTACTCGCCCTCGAACAGTTCGACACCGGCGGCGACGACCCGACCGTCCACTTCGGACCAGTCACCGGCCTTCACGGCCTTGATGACCTTCTGCACGTTCGGCCCGAGGCGCGGACCGGCGGCCCGCGCGTTCACGACGAGCTGGAACTGCCCGTAGGCGTCGACGTCCGTGGACAGCGACACCTCCTTGACGTTGACCTCGTCGCGCACGATCTCGGCGAAGTCCTCCAGCGACGCCGCCACCGGAGACGCGACCGTCAAGCGCGCCAACGGAAGCCGCACGCGCAGCTTGTTCGCCTTGCGCAACGACAACGCCGTCGAGCAGACGTCGCGCACCTCGTCCATCGCCGCCACGAGAGCGTCGTCGGCCGGCAGGTCGGACGCCGACGGGAAGTCCGTCAGGTGCACCGAACGGCCACCGGTCAGCCCGCGCCACACAACCTCGGTCGTGTACGGCAGCAACGGCGCCGCCACGCGCGTGACGACCTCCAGCACGGTGTGCAGGGTGTCGATCGCGTCCTGCTCGCCGTCCCAGAACCGCTGCCGCGACCGCCGCACGTACCAGTTCGTCAGCACCTCGAGGTACTCACGAACCAGCTGGCACGCACCGGAGATGTCGTAGCCGTCCATCGCCGCCTGGACGTCGCGGACCAGGTCGTGCGTCTTCGCCAGCGCGTACCGGTCGAGCACGTTCTTCGAGTCGACGCGCCACGTGCCTTCCTTGCCGGAAGCGTTGGCGTACAACGCGAGGAAGTACCAGGAGTTCCACAACGGCAGCACCGCCTGGCGCACCGCGTCCCTGATGCCGCGCTCGGTCACCACCAGGTCGCCGCCGCGCAGGATCGGCGACGCCATGAGGAACCACCTCATCGCGTCCGAGCCGTCGCGGTCGAAGACCTCGTTGACGTCCGGGTAGTTCTTCAGCGACTTGGACATCTTCTGGCCGTCGTCACCGAGAACGATGCCGTGCGCCACGCAGTCGCGGAACGCGGGCCGGTCGAACAGCGCCGTCGCGAGCACGTGCAGCGTGTAGAACCAGCCGCGCGTCTGCCCGTTGTACTCGACGATGAAGTCGCCGGGGTAGTGGTTCTCGAACCACTCCGCGTTCTCGAACGGGTAGTGCACCTGCGCGAACGACATCGAGCCCGACTCGAACCAGCAGTCGAGCACGTCCGGGATGCGACGCATGGTCGACTTGCCGCTCGGGTCGTCCGGGTTCGGCCGCGTCAGCTCGTCGATGAACGGCCGGTGCAGGTTGTCCGGGCGCACGCCGAAGTCGCGCTCCAGCTCGTCCAGCGACCCGTACACGTCCGTGCGCGGGAACTCGGGGTTGTCCGACACCCACACGGGCAGCGGTGAACCCCAGTACCGGTTGCGCGAGATGTTCCAGTCGCGCGCGTTCTCCAGCCACTTGCCGAACTGGCCGTCCTTGATGTGCGCCGGCACCCAGTTGATCTGCTGGTTGAGCTCGACCATCCGGTCCTTGAACTGCGTGACCGCGACGAACCACGCCGACAGCGCGCGCTGGATCAGCGGGTTCGCACACCGCCAGCAGTGCGGGTACGGGTGGTCGTAGGTCTCGTGCCGCAGCAGCAGGCCCGCTTCCTTGAGGTCGCGGATGATCAGCTTGTTCGCGTCGAAGACGTGCACGCCCTGGTACGGCGCCACCTCCGCGGTGAACTTGCCGTCCGGCCCGACCGGCACGACGACCTCGATGCCCGCCGCGTCCGTCACGACCTTGTCGTCCTCACCGAACGCCGGTGCGATGTGGACGATGCCCGTGCCGTCGTCGGTGGTCACGTAGTCCGCCGTCAGCACCTGGTGCGCGTTCTCGCGGCCCACGAAGAAGTCGAACGGCGGCAGGTACTTCTTGCCGACCAGGTCCGAGCCCTTGTAGCGGGCGACGACCTCGGGCTCCTCGCCCAGCTCGCGCGCGTACGCGGCCACCCGTGCCTCGGCGAGCAGGTACTTGTCGCCGTCGGAGCCCACGACCGTCACGTAGTCGACGTCCGGGTGCACGGCGGCGGCGAGGTTGCTCGGCAACGTCCAGGGCGTGGTCGTCCAGACCAGGGCCTTCTCCCCGGACTCCAGGCGCAGCGCCACCGTGACGGCCGGGTCCTGCCGGTCGCGGTAGGCGTCGTCCATCTTGGTCTCGGTGTTGGACAGCGGCGTCTGGCAACGCCAGCAGTACCAGAGCACCCGGAAGCCTTCGTAGATCAAGCCCTTGTCCCACAAGGCCTTGAACGCCCACATGACGCTTTCCATGTAGTCGAGGTCGAGCGTCTTGTAGTCGTTGTCGAAGTCGACCCAGCGAGCCTGCCGCGTCACGTACTCGCGCCACTGGTCGGTGTACTGCAGCACGGACGTGCGGCACGCCTCGTTGAACTTCTCGATGCCGAGCTCGTCGATCTCGTGCTTCTGCGTGATGCCGAGCTGCTTCTCCGCCTCGTACTCGGCGGGCATGCCGTGCGTGTCCCAGCCGAACCGGCGCTCGACGTGCTTGCCGCGCATGGTCTGGTAGCGCGGCACGACGTCCTTGACGTAGCCGGTCAGCAGGTGCCCGTAGTGGGGCAGGCCGTTGGCGAACGGAGGGCCGTCGTAGAAGACGAACTCGTTCGCGCCGTTCTCGCCGGCCGGGTTGCGGTCGATGCTCGCCTGGAAGGTCTCGTCGTCCTTCCAGTACCCGAGCACGTCCTGCTCGAGGTTCGGAAAGGACGGCTGCGCCGGGACCTCGTTCTGTCCGGCCCTGGGGTAGGCCATCTCCACTGCTCCTCGCGGTCATGAAGGACACGCGAGGACGACACGCCGGACGTTGCCCGGCAGGCCGCGGTACCACCCCGCTTGCCCACCGGTGACGGTGGGCCTCTCGTTCTTCGGCTGTGACGGGCCGGTCCCGTCCGGTTCTACTGAGGTTCGCTGAACCCGTTCTTCCGGAGGCTCCCCGGTGATGGCCGGATCGGTGCCTGTGGGTACAGGGTAACTGGTGGGCGCAAACCGTATGCTCGCGCGATGACGTTGACCATCGCGTTGTCGATCGTGCTGGCCCTGCTCTTCGTCGCGACAGGCGCGGGCAAGCTGTTCGGGGCGAAGGCGTCGCTGCAGGCCCGTGATCACTTCCGGATGAGTCCCGTGTTGTGGCGCACCATCGGTGTGCTGGAGTGGGCGGGAGCGCTCGGCCTGGTCGTCGGGCTGGTCACGTGGGAGTGGGTGGCGCACGCGGCCACCGTCGGGCTCGGGCTGTTGATGGTGGGCGCCACGATCACCCGGTTGAGGTACGACTCGAAGCCGACCGGCGTGGTCGTGGACCTGGTGCTGCTCGCGTTGCTGATCACCCTGCTGTTCCTGGACCGGTGACGCTCTCCTTCCACGTCCTCGGCACACCGGAGGTCCGGCGCGGCGCCGCGCTCGTCGACGTCGGGCACGCCCGGCAGCTCAGCGTGCTGGCCGTGCTGCTGGTGGACGTCAACCAGGTGGTCAGCGTCGACAAGCTGCTCGCGCGGGTCTGGGGCGAGGCGCCGCCGCGGCAGGCGAAGTCCGCGCTCTACAGCTACGTGTCCCGGCTGCGGACGGCGTTGGACGGCCCGCCGATCCTGCGCCGCTCCGGTGGTTACGTGCTGGAAGCCGATCCCGAGGCCGTCGACCTGCACCGGTTCCGCTCGCTCGTGGCGCTCGGACGGCCCGGCGAGGCCATGGCACTCGTGCGCGGCGAACCGTTCGAGGGACTGCAGGGCGCGTGGTTCGCCGGTCAGCGCGAGACGGTGTCCCGCGAGATCACGGCCGCCGAACTGGATCACACCGACGCGAGTCTCGCCGCGGGCGAGCACCGGGCGCTGGTCGCCGAACTGACCGCGCGCACGGCCGAGCGCCCGCTCGACGAACGGCTCGCGGGACAGCTGATGCGCGCGCTGATCGGCGCCGACCGCCGGTCCGATGCACTGGCCCACTACGCGCGGCTGCGGCACCGGCTCGCGGACGAACTGGGCCTCGACCCCGGCCCCGCGCTGCGCGACCTCGCCGCGTCGATCCAGCGTCCACAGTGGAGCCCGCGTCAGCTTCCGTCGCCACCGGAGGGCTTCACGGGCAGGGAAGCCGAACTCGAAGCGCTCGGCGAGGGGCCGATCGTCACGATCACCGGCCCCGCGGGCACCGGCAAGACGTGGCTCGCGCTGCGGTGGGCGCACGAGCACGCCGCCGACTTCCCGGACGGCCAGCTGTTCGTGGACCTGAACGGCAGCGACCCGGCCGACGTCGTCCGCGCGTTCATCACCGCGTTGGGCACCGCACCGGACGGCATTCCACCAGAACCGCACGCACAGACGGCGCTCTACCGCACGTTGCTGGCGAACCGGCGCATGCTGATCGTTCTCGACAACGCCGCCGACACCGCTCAGGTCGTGCCGCTGCTGCCGGGGACGCCGCGGTGCCACGTGATCGTGACCAGCAGGGAACGCCTGCCTGGCCTGGTCACGGCCCACGGCGCGCGGCCGGTCGTGGTCTGAGCAGATCCGCGCGAAGTTCAGCCACCGGCGCTGATGGCGCCCAGCTGCTGCAGCATGCCGAGATCGTCACGCACCGCCCAGTGCTCGACGATCTTGCCGTCGCGCAGCCGGAACATGTGCGCGAGCTCGACCGACACCTTGCCGCTCTGCGGGGTGGGCACGCCGCGGAATCCCGGCGCCTGCCACGTGCCGTCACGGCGGCCGTAGACGACCACGAGATCGCCGTCGGCGAGGAAGTGCCGCTCGACCCACCGCTGGTCCGGCTGGGCAGCGAGCGAGAAGCCGAGAACGGCCTTGACGTTCTCGACGCCGTGCTGCCGCTCGGGCGCCGCCGCGTGGTTGACCACGTCGGGTGCGCACAACTCGTCTGCGAGGTCGAACCGGCCCTGGCCCACGACCTCGTCGAGGAACCTGCGGACCACTGCCTTGTTGTCAGCCGACGTCATCGGAACTCCCGCGGTGGGCGACGCGATGGCGCGCCACCAGGGTCGCGTCGGGCCTGCACATGGCACACGGAGTGAACTGCAGCTGTCGTGCCTCCTGCACCGGGAGGCCCAGCGTGGGCCTCCCGGCGAGCCAGGAACACGAGCTCAGGTGGTACCGGGGCCGCTCGTCCAGCACCCGCACCTCGTCCACCAGATCGGCCACCGCGAGCAGGTCTGCCGCGTCGGTGTCCTCTTCCGGTGGTTCTTCGTCAGCGGGCGGTGTGTCGGCTTCAGCCACGTCTTCTGGCGAAACCACTACCCGTTGATCATCAGCTACTGCGTGTTGATCTACACTCTGCGCGACGGCTGCGGGGTCCCCCGGACGTCGTCGCCACCAGTCCCAGATCAGAACCAGGGCGGCGAGCACACTCGCGCCCACGGACGACCACGCCCAGATGTTGTTGGACGTGGTCAGCGCAGGCACGAGCAGCCCGAGGGCAGCCAGCACCAGAAGTAGAACTACGAAGAGCACCTAGTGAACAGTAGTTCAGCCCGCTTCGGCGCGTGCGCCGAAGGAGTAGCCCTGGGAACGGCCCTCGGACGGAGCGGCCGGGCCGCGGTCCTGGAGGTCGCGCAGGGACGACTCGAGCATGGTCTTCAGTCGCGTGCGGTACTCGCGCTCGAACGTCTGCAGCTTGTCGATCTGCTTCTCGAGCGTGTTCTTCTCCTGGGTGATGTTGCCCATCACCTCGGCGTGCTTGCGCTGCGCGTCGCGGTCGAGCGCGGTGGCCTTCTCACGGGCCTGCCGCTCGAGCGTCTCGGCGCGCGTGCGCGCGTCGTTCAGCATGGTCTCGGCACGCGTGCGCGCCTCGTTGACCATCGTGTCGGCCTTGGCACGGGCCTCGGACAGCAACTGCTCGGACTTCGTGCGGGCCTCGGACAGCATGCCGTCGGCTTCGGCCTTGGCCTCGCCGGTCAGCCTGTCCGCCATCTCCTGGGCGAGACCCAGGACCTTCGCGGCCTGCACGTGGTGGTCGCCGCCCCCGCCGGGGGAGGTCTGCTCGAGCACGGAGGGCGGCGGGACCGGCGCCAGGCGGCGCGGCTCCTCCACCGGCATGCGGCTCGTCACGGGGCCGGAAGAAGCCTTTGCGCGCGCGTCGTCGAGGTCGGCGCGTGCGGTCTCGAGCTGCTGGTCGAGCTGCTCGACCTGCTGACGGAGGTCGTTGTTCTCCTCGATCAAGCGGGCCAGTTCGCCCTCAACCAGGTCGAGGAACGCGTCCACCTCGTCCTCGTTGTAGCCCCGCTTGCCAATCGGCGGCTTGCTGAACGCGACGTTGTGCACGTCAGCGGGGGTCAACGGCATCGGATCACCTCTCGCACTCCTGGGCTGCGGTCATCCCCGGTTCCCCGTCACCTGGGATCTGCGAATCGCATCAGAATGATAACGACCAGCCACAGCACAATAATCGATAGGTCCAGCCCGACGCCCCCGATCCGCACAGTCGGGATGATCCGACGGACAGCACGGACCGGTGGGTCGGTCACGGTGTAAACGGTCTCCAGCGTCACGGCCACGCCGCCCGCGGGGCGCCACTCCCTCGCAAAGGTCCTCACCATCTCGACCACGACGCGCGCGGTCAGGAACAGGGAGAACGCGAAGAGGACGTAGAAGATGACGAGACGGATCGGGTCCACGGGGTCAACTCTAACCGTGGTTGCCGAACCCGCCCTCCGCCAGCTTCCGCCGGTCCTCCGCCGTCACGTCAACGTTGGGCGGTGAGAGAAGGAACACCCTGCTGGTGATCTTGTCCATGGACCCGCGCAGAGCGAACGCGAGACCGGCCGAGAAGTCGACGAGACGCTTGGCGTCCGCGTCGTCCATGTCGGTCAGGTTGAGGATCACCGGAGTGCCGTCCCGGTAGTGCTCCCCGATCGTGCGCGCCTCGCTGTAGTTACGGGGGTGAAGCGTGGTGATGCGCGCCAACGGGTTGCCTGCCGGCTCGGCGACCGGACGCAGTCTGCTCACGGGCTCGCGCTGCGGCTCGACGGCGAGCGCGCCGTGCACGGGTGCATCGGCGCTCCAGCGCCGCGTGCTCGAGGGGCTGCCCCCGCGCCGCGACTCCGGCTCGTAGTCGTCCGACTCGTCGATGTCGGCCCGGTACCCGGAGCTCTGCAGCTCCGACCGGCCCGGCGTGAACACGCGGCTGCGCCGCGGGTAGGGGTCGTAGTCGTCGGCCTCGGCCGCGTACTCGGACCGGTAGTCGCCGTAGCGACCGCGGTCGTCGTCGTAGCCGGGGTCGTCTGCGTACTCGGCGGGGACCATCCCGAAGTAGGCCTTCAGCTTGTGCAAAGCGCTCATTCCAGCCCCTCCTCGGCGGTGCCCCACTCATAGGGACGGTGCGGACGGTCCCGAGGTTCCCGACAACCTAAGGCAACGTTAGCCGTCGACTGCCGAGCAACGCCGTTCCGACACGCACACAGGTCGATCCGTGCGAGATGGCATCTTCCAGGTCCCCGCTCATTCCCGCTGACACCCCGGTGGCAGTGGGATGATCATCACGTAGGCCTGATACCACTGACGCCAACGCCTCAAACGCCTGCGATGGCTTCATCGTCAACGGCGCGACAGTCATCGCACCGCGAAGAATAAGATCACCCGAACGAGTGATCGCGCCAGCCAGTTCCCCGACATCGGGAATCGGGCAGCCACCTCGTGACGTGTCGCCGTCGATGCTGACCTGCAACAACACGTCGAGCTTCGTGCCTTTCGCGTGCGCGGCCCTCGCGAGGGCCTCGGCCAATCTCACGCTGTCGACCGAGTCGACCTGATCGGCCCACTCGACGACGGATTTGGCCTTGTTCCGCTGCAATCGGCCGACCATGTGCCATCTCGCGCCTTCGAGATGTCTCAATTGGCGAACCTTCGCGCTCGCCTCCTGATCGCGGTTTTCCGCGAAGTTGCGGAGCCCGAGTTCGTAGAGGAGTTCGACATCGCTCGCCGGCCAGGTTTTCGTCACCGCGAGCAACATCACTTCGGAACGATCACGCCCCGCCGCCTCGCAGGCCTTCGCGATGCGTTCCTCGACCTCGGCGAGGTTCGCGGCGAGCTCGTCGCGGCGGCTCACGGCTCGATCCAAACGACCGACGCGAGCCGTCCGGTCGGGGCCTGCCTGCGGTGGCTGAAGAGATCCTTCTCCTCGAACGTGCACCGCGGGTCCACACCGATCTTGCCCACACCGGCACTGGCCAGCTGGTTCCACAGCCCGGCCCGCAGGTCGAGCGCGGGGGTGCCCCTGCGCGACTTCGAGGCGCTGCCCGGCAGGTGCTTCTCGACGTCGGCCTGCATGTCGGCGGGCACCTCGTAGCACTCGCCGCACACCGACGGCCCGAGCAGGACCTCGATCCGCTCCAGCTCGGCGCCCTGGGCCATCATCGCCTTGAGCGTCTCGACGACAACTCCGACACGCGCGCCGACACGCCCGGCGTGGGCCGCGCCGATCACCCCGGCCTCTGCGTCGCCGAGCAACACCGGCACGCAGTCCGCCGTGAGCACCACGAGCCCGAGACCAGGCTGTTTCGTCACGACGGCGTCGGTCGCCTCCAGCGGCTCGGCCCGCGGCCCGTCCACCACGCCGACCGTCCGGCCGTGCACCTGTTCCATCCACACCAAACGGTCCGGCGTGAGACCGATGCCTTCGGCGAGACGAGCGCGGTTGGCCTCGACCGCCTTCTCGTCGTCCCCCACGTGGTCACCGAGGTTGAACGAGTCGTACGGGGCCTTGGACACGCCACCGGCGCGGGTGGTGACAACACGACGAATGCGCACGGCAACAGCCTAGTTGCCCGGCGCGGGAGCCTCCGCGAGCCAGGCGGCCACCGCGCTCGGCGGTGGCCTCAACCCCGAGTTGTAACCGCATCGAGGTCCTCGCCGAGCGGCGGCAACGACATCAACGGGATTCGTGCGTTGGCACCGACTAGTTCGCGATGGCGACGGTCGTCCGCGTGCTGCGCTCGTCGTCGAGGCAGCGCAACACCAGATCGGCGACGTCGGCGCGGGCCACGACGTAGCCGCGGCGCACGTTGCGGTTGATCGCCGTGCGGTACCTGCCGGTGTGCGGCCGGTCGGTCAGCCGCGGCGGGCGGACGATCGTCCAGTCGAGGCCGCTGGTCGTCACCAGCTGCTCCATCCGCCGCATGTCGGCGAACTCGTGGCGCAGCACCCGGCCGAGGATCGGCTTCACCGCGTACCGGGTGACCAGGTCGTCGCCCTCGTCGACGACCATGCCGCTGTTGCTCACCACCACCAGGCGCCGCGCGCCGCATGCGCGCATCGCGGTGATGATCGCGGACGCGCTGTCCTCGCACACGGTCGTCGGTGTCCTGCCTTCGCGCGGACCGATCGCCGAGATCACGGCATCACAGCCCGCGATCGCACCCTCGATCTGCACGGGATCCATCACGTCCGCCTGCACCACGGACAGGTTCGGCCGGTCAGCGAGTCGCGCGGGATTGCGGACCACGGCGGTGACGTCGAACCCGGCGGCGCAGGCCTGGTGGACGAGGTGCTGTCCGGTGCCTCCGGTCGCACCGAAGATCGCGAGTTTCACATCAGCCCCCTCAGCTGGTTGGTGAGTACTCACTAACCACTATGTTAGTAAGCACTCACCAACGTCAAGAGGGAAGTGCGTCAGTGAACACTCGGGACCGGATCGTCGCGGCCGCCGCGGAGGTCATGCGCACCCGCGGCCTCGCCCGTGCGACCACCAAGGAGATCGCGAAGGCGGCCGGGTTCTCGGAAGCGGCGCTGTACAAGCACTTCCGGGACAAGACCGAGCTGTTCGTGGCGGTGCTCGGCGAGCGCGGCCCCACGCGTCTGAGCCGCGTGCTCGTCGATCTGCCGGACCGGCTCGGCCAGGACCCGGTCGAGGAGGTGCTCCGCGACGTGGCTCTCGCCGCCGCCGACTTCTACGAGCAGACCTTCCCGATGGCGGCGTCGTTGTTCGCCGAGCCCAAGGTGTTCGACGCCCACCGGGCGGCGTTGCGCGAGCGAGGCAAGGGACCGCACCAGGTCGGCGAGGCGGTCGCCACCTACCTCAAGGCGGAGCAGGCTCTCGGCCGGATCAACGCCGGCGTCGACCCGCGGGCGGCGGCGGGCATGCTCCTCGGCGCCTGCCTGGAACGGGCGTTCCTCGGCCACTTCGTCGACGGCGAGGACCGCCCGAGCGAAGAGGAGTTCGCAGCGCGCCTGGTCGACGCGCTGCTCAGCGGGATCAGCGTGAAGTGATCAGCGTGAAGTGATCAGCGTGAAGTGATCAGCGCCGCATGAACGGCGGCACGTCCACCTCGTCGTCCGGGTCGTCGGTGACGGGCACCGGACGCGACGGCAGCGAGCCGTTCTGCGACAGCGACCGCGGCACCGAAGGCACGTACCCGTTGCCCTGCACCGGCGACGGCTGCGGCGGCACCGAGGTGGGCGGCGGCGTCACGGGCGCAGCGGGCTGCGGGGCCGGCTGGGCGACGGGCTGCGGGGCCGGCGTCTGCACGACGGGCGGGGGCGGCGTCGGCGCGACCGGCTGCGGCGCCGGTGTGTGCGTCGGCGTGGCCGTCGCCGCGGCGATCGGCCCGGAAGCCGTGCGCGGCGGCGAGGACAACGCCGTCGGCTCCAGCTTCTTGTGCGTGGGACCACCGCCGTCGAACCCGGCAGCGATCACCGTGACCCTGACCTCGTCGCCGAGCGAGTCGTCGATGACCGTACCGAAGATGATGTTCGCGTCCGGGTGCGCGGCCTCCTGGACCAGCGACGCGGACTCGTTGATCTCGAACAGGCCCAGGTCTGAGCCACCGGCGATCGAGAGCAGCACGCCGTGCGCACCCTCCATCGACGCCTCGAGCAGCGGCGAGTTGATCGCCTTCTGCGCGGCCTGGACCGCGCGGCCCTCACCGCGCGCGGAACCGATGCCCATCAACGCCGAGCCCGCGCCGGACATGACCGACTTGACGTCGGCGAAGTCCAGGTTGATCAGACCGGGGGTCGTGATCAGGTCGGTGATGCCCTGGACACCGGAGAGGAGCACCTCGTCGGCCGAACGGAACGCGTCCATCAGGCTGACACCGATGTCACCCAGCTGGAGCAGCCGGTCGTTGGGGATGACGATCAGCGTGTCGCACTCGTTGCGCAGCGCCTGGATGCCGTCCTCGGCCTGCTTGGCGCGCCGCTTGCCCTCGAACGAGAACGGGCGCGTGACGACACCGATGGTCAGTGCGCCGAGCTTGCGGGCGATCGAGGCCACCACCGGCGCGCCGCCGGTGCCCGTGCCGCCGCCCTCGCCGGCGGTCACGAAGACCATGTCGGCCCCCTTGAGGACCTCCTCGATCTCCTCGCGGTGGTCTTCGGCGGCCTTGTGCCCGACCTCGGGGTTCGCACCCGCGCCGAGGCCGCGCGTCAACTCGCGGCCGATGTCGAGCTTGACGTCGGCATCAGACATCAGCAAGGCCTGTGCGTCGGTGTTCACCGCGATGAACTCGACGCCTTTGAGCCCGACCTCGATCATGCGGTTGACGGCGTTGACGCCGCCACCACCGATGCCGACGACCTTGATCACCGCGAGGTAGTTGTGCGGGGGCGTCATCGGATCCGCCTTCCTGATCGTGGTCCGTGCTGTGGTGCTGGGTGGTGATGCACCCGGATTGAAACCCTCAACCTCTCCTCGAGGTCCAGAGTTATGTCAACCCCATATGTTCCTGCTGGACGGTAAGCACCGGCGGTGCGTCGGTCCAGCAGGCGCGCCGTAGGGTCCCAACACTGTGCGCTACTACTCCCCGGTCGTGCCGTCAAGTAGGTGCGCACGGTGCAGAGCACGACGCACCACCAGCCTAGTCGGAGCTCGAATCGGAGATCGTCTCGCCCACACCTTCATCACTTCCACCTCTTTTCCCGGTGATCTTTCGCTACCGTCCGTGGATGGGGATGAAGATGCTGAGCGTCGCGCTGGCCGCGATCGCTCTGGGGGCAGCGACGGTCGCACCAGCGAGTGCGGCGCCGGAAGGCAACAAGATCGTCGAGATCAAGAACGTGCTCGAGGGCCTGTGCCTCGACTTCGCCGAGGCCGGGTCCACCCGGCCGAGTCTGACCACCTGCACGGGTGCTGCCACGCAGTTGTTCGAACGGGTCCCGGCAGCGGACGGCAGAGGCGAGTTCCTGCGCAACGTCGGGGACAGGTGGTGCCTCGACGGGACGTTCTCGTACTGGATCGCGCTGCGGTCGAACTGCGACACGGACCAGGCCGGCCACCGGTTCGAGCTGGAGCCGCAGCCCTCGGGCAGCGTCAAGCTGAAGAACCAGGGCGAGTTCGTCGACGCGTGGTCCTGGCGCAGCCGGGGCGAGCTGACCATGGAGATCCCGAACTCGGCCGGGTACCAGGACTGGCAGATCCGCGAGGTCGGCGTGGCGCGGAAGCCCGAGCTCACCGCCGTCGTCCGGCCGAAGAGCGCCGGCTGGGGCAAGTGCCTGACCGAGGACGGACCCGTCGCCAGGATCACCTCCTGCAGCACCCTGCCGCGCGAGACGTACCAGCGCCTCGACGCCGGCGACGGGAAGGTGGCGCTGCGCAGCTCGTCGAGCGGCAAGTGCCTGAGCACCAACGAGTACTACGAGGTGAACCTGGTGAACTGCGCGCCGGGTGCGCGGGACCAGCAGTGGGCGCTCGTCGCCGACGAGTTCGGCCGCTACCGGGTCAGGAGCGAGCTGACCGGCAACTACCTGGAGGAGACCGACGGTCTGGCGAAGGCGTACCCGTACTACGGCGGCCTTTGGCAGAAGTGGGACCTGACGGCGGCCTAGTCGCCGACGGTTCCGTCCAGCAGTTCCCTGACCACGTCCAGATGACCGGCGTGCCGGGCGGTCTCCTCAATCACGTGCGCGAGCACCCATCGAGCCGAGACCGTCCCGTCACCCCGGAACGGCACCACCTGGTCGAGATCCGCGAGGATCTCCCGGCTGGTCTGGCACTGCTCCCGGTAGTCCGCGAGCAACCCGGCGAGCGTCTCGCCGTCTTCGATCCGCCAGTCCGCGTCGGGGTCCTCCATCGTGTAGGGCGCGCGCGACTCGCGTCCGGCCAGCACCACCTCGAACCAGTGGTGCTCGGTCCACCGCACGTGCTTCACCACGCCCGCGGCCGTCGTCAGCTTCGACGGCAGGACCGCGCGCGTCGCGTCGTCGTCCGACAGGCCGTCGACCTTCAGCTCGATGGTCGCGCGCAGGTAGTCCAGCAGGGCGGTGTACGTCGCGCGTTCGTCGGCGACGAGTGGTGGTGCGGTACGTGTCATGCGGCGGAGCCTGCATGAGCGTCTTCGTCACCGCACCGCATTTATCCGCTGGGCCGCGAGCCTTCCGGAGATGAGCACCGGCGGCACTCCGACGCCGGGTGTCGTTCCCGCGCCCGCCAGCGCCACGTTCCCGGCGCCCCTGACGACGTTGCGCGGCCGGAACGGGCCGGTCTGCGCGAAGGTGTGCGCGAGCCCGAACGGCGTTCCCGCCGCGTTGCCCCAGTCCGGCGGCGTGACGAGGTGCTCGTCCCGGATCGCCGCGCCGAACCCCTCCAGGCCTCGCTTCTCCAGCGTGGCCACGAGCTCGTCGCGGTATCGGGGTGCGATGCGCTGCCAGTCGATCGGGCCGGTGTGCAGGTTCGGGCACGGCGCCAGCACGTAGTGCAGCCCGTCCTGGGCGTGCGTGACGAGCAACGACGGGTCCGACATCAACTGTCCCTTGTGGACGATCTCGGTGAACGTCTCGCGCCAGGCCGCGCCGAACAGGATGTTGTGGTGCCCCAGGTCCCACGTGCGGTCCGTCGCGACGTGCAACACCACGGCCGATGGCGACCAACGATGCCGCAGCGGCCGTTGCGGGTGCTTTCCGAGCAACCGGTACGCGTCCGGCAATTCACACGCCAGCACCACGGCGTCCGCAGCGATCCGCTCATCCGCCGTGTGGACGGCGGTGACTCGCGACCCGCTCCACTCCAGCCGCGTGACCGTTGCGCCGTAACGGAACTCCGCGCCGTGCTTCGTCGCGGCACCGGCAAGCGCTTGCGGCACCGCGTGCATCCCGCCACGCGGGTAGTAGACGCCCGCGATGGTGTCCATGTACGCGATGACCGCGTACGCCGCGAGGGCTTGCTGCGGCGGCACACCCGCGTACAACGCCTGAAAGGAGAACAGCCGGATCAAACGCTCATCGCTGATGAATCGCCGCAGCTGAGGTTCCAGCCGGCCGAACCCGCCCAGACCCGCCAGCCGCACGAGTTCCGGCCTGAGCAGGTCCAGCGGCGAGTCGAAGTTGGCGCCGATGAAGTGCTCGCGCTGCACCGCGTACAGCTCGCCCAGCCACCGCCGCAGCTTCCGGTACCCGGCCGCTTCCCTTGCGCCGCAGACGGTGCGGATCTCGTCTTCCATCCGGGACGGATCGGTGTGCACCGCGATCCGCGACCCGTCCGCGAACCGCGCGTGGTAGGCCGGATCGACGCGGTCGAGGGTCAGCCAGTCCTGCGTCCGCTCCCCCACCGCACCGAACGCCTCGTCGAGGTACTCGGGCATGGTGAGGACGGTCGGCCCGCTGTCCGCGGTGAACCCGCCCACCTGGACGGTCCCGGCGCGACCGCCTGGCACAGCAGCCTTTTCGAGCACGGTGACCCGGCGACCGGTGCCCCGCAGGTGCAACGCGGCCGACAGTCCGGCAAGACCGGCGCCCACCACCACGACGTGTCCTGCCATGCGTACTTCCTTCGGGTGACAACGACCAATACGGCTAATGCCGCGAGAAGCAGTCCGATGAGCACGGTAGTCGTTCACTTCGAGGAGGCCCGTCTTGGCACCCGCACCCGCGTCCGTGCGTTCGCTCGTCATCGAGGCGATCGTGTTGGAACTCGTGACGAGCAGGTTGGGCAGCCTGTTCGTGCGGGTCGCGACAGCGCTGAAGGCGAACGGCTGACCGGGCGGACGAAGGAGATCTCCGTGTGCTCCCAGCCGACTCCCCGGTCCCCGTTCCGGCGTCCTCGCCGCTTCCCGACGCCGTCGCGGCCGCCGACACCGCGGCCGTGATCGCGGTTCGCCGACACCAGGGTCGTCGGCGCGCCAACGAACCAAAAGGATTGCTGTGGAACCTCTTCCACCACCGGAACAGCTTCAGGAACAACCGCCGCCGCGAGCGCGAACACCTCGGCTGCTCGTCATCATCGCCGTCGTGGTGCTGTTCGCGGTGGGCGGCATCGGATTCGGCCTCGGCCGCGCCTCGGTGGACTGGGGGACGCCTGACGCGTTCACCGTCAGCGGCAGCATGACCGTCGACGGCAGCTGCGGATCAGGCGGCTACAGCGACATCCGGGACGGCGCCCAGGTCGAGATCGTCAACCAGGACAACAAGGTGCTCGGCGTGTCCACGCTGCAGACGAGCAACGAGAGGTGCCACTTCACCTTCACCGTGCGGGGAATCCCCACCGGCGAGCGCCTCTACGGTGCGAGCACCGGCAACGCCAACCGCGGCGTGATCTGGAAGACCGAGCAGGAAGCGAAGTCCGACGGCTTCCACCTGACGCTGGGCTAGGAGACCGTGGCCAGGTCCGGCGACGACACGTCGTACGTCGTGCCCGGCCGCGTGAGCAGCACCTGCAGCACGGCGGCCTTGCGCGGGGTGTCGTCGGAGCTTCCCCACTTCACCACGCGGTTGCCGGTCAGCGTCAGCTTCACGTCGGCGCCGGACGTCGCCGCCACCTGCAGGACGTCGGGCCGCAGCTTCTCCGGCAGTTCGTTGAGGACCCCGACCACGGCGCGAGTGGCCGGGTCCGACGGCGACGGCGCGGCGAGGAACAGTTCGGGTGCGCCCGGCGCCGCCGTCGGCAGGACCGCGTAGTCCTTGCCGGTGGCGTCGACCAGGTGGAAGCCGTCCGGCATCTTCACCGAGCCGACCGGGACGCGTTCGGTGATCAGCAGCCGGACGGTGCCGGGCAGCTGGCGTTCGACCTCCACCGCGGCGACGCGCGGGATGGCGGCGACGCGGTCGTGGATGCCGCGGAGGTCCAGCCGCACCAACGGGGATCCGGGTTCGATCGCCGCTGTCGCGCGGACCTCGTCCTCGGTCAGCACGACGGAGCCGCGGACGTCCACCTGGTGCACGCCCAGCAACGGCGTGAAGAACACGCTGTAGGTCAAGCCGACGATGGTGAGCAACGTCAGCAGCGCGACCAGGCGGCGGCGCAGGATGATCCTGCGCCGCGCCCGGTACTCGGCACTCTTCGGCCGCCGGTTCGGGGCGGGGCGAACTCGCGTGGACCTGCCGCGAACCGGGGCGCTCATGCCTGCTCTTCGTGCGACAGCGCGCTGACGATCTCGGGGCCGAGCATCGTCACGTCGCCCGCGCCCATGGTCACCACCAGGTCGCCCTCGCGGACCAGCGACGCCACCAGGGCGGGCACGCGGTCGAACGACGGCTCGTAGTGCACGGAAGCCGTCACCTGGTCGGCGATCAGCGCGCCGGACACGCCGGGCTCCGGCTCCTCGCGGGCGCCGTAGACGTCGAGCACGACGACCTCGTCGGCCAGCGACAAGGCCGTGGCGAACTCGGTGGCGAACGTGCGCGTGCGTGAGTACAGGTGCGGTTGGAACACCACGACGAGACGGCCCGCACCCGCGACCGGACGTGCCGCCCGCAGCTGGGCGTCGACCTCGGTCGGGTGGTGCGCGTAGTCGTCGTAGACCGACACGCCACCGGCACGGCCCTTGAACTCGAACCGCCGCCGCACCCCACCGAAAGCCGCGAGGCCCTCGAGCAACCCCGTCTGGTCGGCACCGAGTTCGAGACCGGCCAGCAGAGCCGCTACGGCGTTCAGCGCCATGTGCTCGCCGGGCACCGCGACGCGAACCTCGACCGCGACACCGTCGATCTCCACCGACGCCAGGCCACCGGACTCGAAGGGCTTGTAGTCGACGATCCGCGCGTCGGAGGCGGTGCGGCCGTACTCGCGCACCCGGATGCCGCGCGCACGAGCCTCGGCGATCAGCCGGGCCGCACCGGGATCGTCCACACAGGACACCAGCACGCCGCCGGGCGTGATCCGGTCCAGGAACGAGTCGAACACCGCCGTGTACGCCTCGACGGTGCCGTGGTGGTCGAGGTGATCCGCCTCGACGTTCGTCACGACGGCCACCGACGGCGAGAAGAACAGGAACGAGCCGTCGGACTCGTCCGCCTCGGCCACGAACACGCCACCGGTGCCCTGGTGCGCGTTGGCACCGGACTCGTTCAGGTCGCCACCGATGGCGAACGACGGGTCCAACCGGCAGTGCTGCAACGCGACCGTCAGCATCGAGGTCGTCGACGTCTTGCCGTGCGTGCCGGCGACGCACACGACGCGGTGGTCCTCCATCAGCGCGGCCAGCGCCTCGGCGCGGCGCAGCACCGTGATGCCGCGCTCGCGAGCCGCCGCGTACTCCGGGTTGGAGTCCTTGATCGCGGTCGAGACCACGACCTCGGTCGGACCGCCGACGAGCTGGTCGAGGTTCGCGGCGTCGTGACCGACGGCGATCCGCGCGCCCTGGGCCCGCAGCGCCAGCACCGTCCGCGAGTCCTTGGCGTCCGAACCGGACACCTGGGCACCGCGTGCGAGCAGGATGCGGGCGATGCCGCTCATGCCGGCACCACCGATGCCGACGAGGTGAACGCGCTCGAGGCTCACTTCTTGATCACCTCCAGCACCGTGCGGGCGAGGATCTCGTCCGCCTCGCGACGGCCGGTGCCGAGCGTCGCCGCGGACATCGCGGCCAGCCGGGCGCGATCCGCCACCAGCGGCACGACCAGCGAGGCGACCTTCTCCGGCGTCAGCTCCTCGTCCGGCACCAGGATGCCGCCACCGGCGGAGACGACGGGCCCGGCGTTCAACGCCTGCTCGCCGTTGCCGTGGGGCAGCGGCACGAACACCGCGGGCAGGCCGACGGCCGACACCTCGGCGACGGTCATCGCGCCCGAGCGGCACAGCACGGCGTCCGCGGCGGCGTAGGCGAGGTCCATGCGCTCCAGGTACGGCACCGGCACGTACGCGGGCGCGCCCGGAACCTGTTGCACGGCAACGGTGTTCTTCGGGCCGTGCGCGTGCAGCACACCGATGCCCGCACGGGCGAACTCGGCCGCCGCGGGTGCCACGGCCTCGTTGATCGAGCGCGCACCCTGCGAGCCGCCGAACACCAGCAGCGTCGGCGCGTCGGGGTCCAGGCCGAAGAACCGGCGGGCCTCCGCGCGCAACGCCGCGCGGTCCAGCGTCGTGATCGACTGGCGCAGCGGGATGCCGATGATCTGGGCGTCGGTCAGGCCGGAGTCCGGCACGGCCGCCGCGACGTGCTCGGCGAACTTGGCGCCGACCTTGTTCGCGAGACCGGCCTTCGCGTTCGCCTCGTGCACGACGATCGGCACCCGGCCACGCGCGGCCAGGTACGCGGGCAGCGCCACGTAGCCGCCGAAGCCGACGACGACGTCCGCTCCGACGCGCTCCAGCACCTCACGGGTCTGCTTCACCGCGCCGCGCACGTTCAGCGGCAGCTTGAGCAGGTCGAGCGTGGGTTTGCGCGGCATCGGCACCGGCGGGATCAGCTCCAGCGGGTACCCGCGGGCCGGCACGATCTTGGTCTCCAGGCCGCGCTCGGTGCCGAGTGCGACGACGCGTGCGTCCGGCCGCAGCCGCATGACCGCGTCGGCCAGCGCCAGTGCCGGCTCGATGTGGCCGGCGGTGCCACCACCTGCGACCACGACGCACGGACCACTGGGGGCAGGGTGCCCGGTCAAGACTTGCCTCCGGATATTGGTTTCGACTTCAGCGATCAGTTGTATCGCCCGCGACCGCGGGTCGACCTGCCTTGCTCCGTCCGGCCCTGGTTCACCCGCCGGGTTTCGCGGCGACGGTACTCCGAGGGAGGAGCGGATCGTCCAGCCATACGACGTTCGTCGACGACCGGGAGTTGCGCGGTGCGCCTGCCCGGTGCGCGCGGCGGCGTCGACGGGCGGACCGGCTTGCGCTTGGGCGGCGGCTTGTAGGCCTCGGGTGCGGGCAGCTTGAGCAGCCCGCCGACGCGGCCGGGGCCGAGCGACCGCAGCGCCGCCACGGCCTCGGGCTCGTGCCGGGCGCAGTTCGCGAGGATGCCGAACACGATCATCGTCATGACGACGGAGGTGCCGCCGGAGGAGATCATCGGCAGCGTGATGCCGGTGACGGGCAGCAGCCGCACGACGTAACCGATGTTGATCGCGGCCTGCGCGACCAGCCACACCGTCAGCGTCGCGGCCACGATCCGGATCCACGGGTCGGTGTTGCGCCAGGCCACCCGCAGGCCGACCCACGCGACCCCGCCGAACAGCGCCAGCACCAGCGCGCACCCGATGAACCCGAGCTCCTCGCCGATCACGGCGAAGATGAAGTCCGACTCGACGTTGGGCAGGTACCGCCACTGCGAGCTGCCCTGCGCGAGCCCCTTGCCGAACCAGCCGCCCTCGGCGAGCGCGAACATCGCCTGCCGCGCCTGCAGGCCGGCGCCCTCCGGATCGGCGTCCGGGTTGAGGAACGTCGACACGCGCTGCAGCCGGTACGCGGCACCGATCGCGAGCACGACGGCACCGGCCACCGCGCCGGCGGCGATCACGCCGAACAGCCGCATCGGCGCGCCCACGAACCACAGCAGGCTGATCAGCACGACGCCGAGCGTGATCGTGCCGCCGAGGTCGGGCTGCAGCATGACCAGCGCGAAGATCAGCATCGCGACCGGTACGACGGGCACCAGCAGGTGCCGGTACTGCGACAGCAACGCCCGCTTGGTGACCAGGACGTGCGCGCCCCACAACGCCAGCGCGAGCTTCACGGCCTCGATCGGCTGGAACGAGATCGGGCCGACGGTGAACCACGACCGGGCACCACCGCGGACGTCGCCCAGCGGTGTCAGCACCAGCGCCAGCAGCAGCACGCCGATGCCCATCGCGGCCGTCGACATGTGCCGCAGCCGCCGCAACGGGAACCGGAGCACGAGCCAGAACAGCACGGCACCGATGCACACGTAGATCAGCTGCTTCTGGAACACGCTGTACGCCGACACACCCGATGCGACCTGTCCCGGCGCCGACGCCGACAGCACCATCACCAGGCCCAGCACGGTGAGCATGCCGAAGATCGCGAGCAGGAGGTGGAAGTCGGCGAGCGGGCGGCTCAGCCACGCGGTCAGACCACCGCGCACCGACGCGATGCGGCCCGCTGGACGCACCTTGCGCTTGGGTCTCGTCTTCTCCGCGACGACGCTCATCGGCCGATGAGCTCCTGCACCGCGGCTGTGAAAGCCTGCCCGCGATGGGCGTAGTCGGTGAACATGTCCATGGAGGCCGCCGCCGGCGCGAGCAGCACGGTGTCCCCCGGCCTCGCAAGTTCCTGAGCAGCCCGTACCGCGACGGTCATGGGCTCATCGTCCCCTGTGTCAAGCACACGAACGGGGACATCCGGCGCGTGTCGCGCCAGAGCGTCCGCGATGACCTGCCGATCCTGGCCGATCAGCACCACACCGCGCAGCCGGTGCGCCTCGGCGCGCACCATCTCGTCGACCGACGCGCCCTTCAGCAGCCCGCCGGCGATCCAGACGACGCTGTCGAACGCCCGCAGCGACGCCACCGCGGCATGCGGATTCGTCGCTTTGGAGTCGTTAATATATTGGATATCACCGTCGACGGCGACGAGCACCGCGCGGTGAGCAGCCGGTTCGAACGCTTCCAGGCCCTCGCGCACAGCTTCCGACGGCACGCCGTACGCGCGCGCCAACGCCGTCGCAGCGAGAGCGTCCGCGATACCGGGAGGCCCGGCCGGGCGGATCTTCGAGACCTCGATCAACTGCTCGTCGTCGGCGAACGCCCTGTCGACCAGCCAGCCGTCGCGCACCCCGAGCTGACCGTCCGACGGCTCCTCCAGGGTGAAGCCGACGCGGTCGCGGGCCGGTGCGTCCTCCAGCAGGTCGACGACGAGGTCGTCGTCGAGCCAGCCGATCGCGACGTCACCGGTGAGGATCTGCGCCTTGGCCTGCGCGTAGGCCTCCATGCCGCCGTGCCAGTCGAGGTGGTCCTCCGCGAGGTTGAGCAACGCGCCCGCCTGCGGCCGCACCGACGGCGCCCAGTGCAGCTGGAAGCTCGACAGCTCGACGGCGAGCACCCTGCGGCCGGCCAGCAGCGCGTCCACGACGGGCAGCCCGACGTTGCCGCACGCCACGGCGTCCGCACCGGCCGCGTGCAGGATCGACTCCAGCATGCCGACCGTCGTGGTCTTGCCGTTCGTGCCCGTCACCGCGAGCCACACCGGCGGGTCGGCTAGTTCCGAGGCCATCCGCCAGGCCAGCTCGACCTCGCCGATCACCTCGATGCCCGCCGACGACGCGGCCGCGAGCAACGGGCTCGACGGCCGCCAGCCGGGGCTCGTGACGACCAGGGACGTCCCGGCGGGCGGTTCGGTCAGGCCCGGCACCAGGTCGACGCCTTCGAGCAGGCTTTCCAGCGCCATCAGCCGTTCCGGCGACGAGTCCGTCACCACGACCTCGGCGCCCGCCGCCAGCAACGCCTCGGCGGCGGACCGGCCGGTCACTCCAGCACCGGCGACCAGCACCTTCGTTCCGGCCAGTTTGGTCATGGAACTAGAACCCGCCCGTCAGCCACTCGCTGTAGAACACGCCAAGACCGAACATGCAGCAGATGCCCGCCATCAGCCAGAACCGGATGATGACCGTGGTTTCCGCCCAGCCTGCTAGCTCGAAGTGGTGGTGGAACGGGGCCATTCGGAACAGGCGCCGTCGCGAGGTGCGGAAGACCGCGACCTGCAGCGCCACCGACAGGGCCTCGACCACGAACAGACCACCGATGACGATCATCAGCAGCTCGGTGCGGGTCGCGATCGCGAGACCGGCGACCAGGCCGCCGAGCGCGAGCGAACCGGTGTCACCCATGAAGATCTTCGCCGGAGCCGCGTTCCACCACAGGAAGCCGATGCAGCCCGCCATCGCGGCCGCGGCGACGAGCGCCAGGTCCAGCGGGTCGCGGACGTCGTAGCACCCGGCGACGGCGTAGCTCGAGCAGTTGTAGCGGAACTGCCAGAACGAGATCACGACGTACGTGCCGAGCACCATCGCCGACGAGCCGCCGGCGAGACCGTCGAGGCCGTCGGTCAGGTTCACCGCGTTCGACCACGCGGCGACCATGCCGTAGCAGAAGACGACGAACCCGACGACGCCGAACGAGACCACGGTGATGTCGCGGACGAACGACAGGTTGACCGACGCGGGCGTCAGGCCGTCCTTGTTCGGGAACTGCAGCACGAGGATCGCGAACGTGATCGTCGCGATGAACTGGCCGACCAGCTTCGCGGTCTTGTTCAGGCCCAGGTTGCGCTGCTTGCGGATCTTGATGAAGTCGTCGAGGAAGCCGACGAGGCCGAGCGACGTCGTCAGCATCAGCACGAGCAGGCCGGACGCCGACGGGGTCTGCCCCGACGCCGACGCCGACATCGAGTTCACCAGGTGCGCACCCAGGTAGCCCGCCCACATCGCGACCAGGATGGCGACGCCACCCATGGTGGGCGTGCCGCGCTTGGTCTTGTGGTGCTGCGGACCGTCCTCGCGGATCTCCTGGCCGAAGCCCTGACGGGAGAAGATCTTGATCAGGTAGGGCGTCAGCAGGATCGACACCACGAGTGCGATCGCTGCCGCGATCAGGATGCTCTTCACTTGGTTCCTGCCTCCAGCAGGGCCTCGGCGATGCGCCACAGGCGGTAGGCGTTGGATGCCTTGACCAGAACGACGTCACCGGGCCGGATCTCCGCGCGCAGCAACGCGATCGCCGCGTCCGCGTCCGGCACGAGGACGGATTCCTCTCCCCAAGATCCTTCCAGGTGCGCACCCTGGTGCATCGCGCGGGCCGCGTCACCGATGACGACGAGCTTGCTGATGTCCAGGCGCACCACCAGACGGCCGATCTCGTCGTGCTCGCGCACGGCGTCGTCGCCCAGTTCCGCCATCGGGCCGAGCACGGCCCAGCTGCGCCGAGCGGGCGTGGTGGCGCGCGAGATCGTCGCGAGCGCCTTCAACGCCGCCCGCACCGAGTCGGGGTTCGCGTTGTACGCGTCGTCGATCACCGTCACGCCGTCGGCGCGGTCGGTGATGACCATGCGGTGCGAGGAAACCCGTTGCGCCGCGCCGAGCCGTTCGGCCACCTCGTCCGGCGTGGCACCGAGCTCCAGGGCGATCGCGGCGGCGACCAGGGCGTTGCCGACCTGGTGCGGGCCGTTCAGCGCGAGCTTGACCCGCGCGTCGCCCTTGGCGGTCTTCAGCGTGAAGCTCGCGCGGGCCTGCTCGTCCAGCTCGATGTCCTCGGCGCGGACGTCCGCCTTCGGGTTCTCGCCGACCAGGACGACCTTGGCCTTCGTGCGGCTCGCCATGCCCGCGACCAGCGGGTCGTCGGCGTTGAGGATCGCGACGCCGTCCTCGGGCAGCGCCTCGACCAGCTCGCCCTTGCCCTGCGCGATGCCCTCGCGGGAGCCGAACTCGCCGAGGTGGGCGGTGCCGACGTTGAGCACGGCGCCGAAGCGCGGCGGGGCGATCTCGCAGAGGTTCGCGATGTGGCCGATGCCGCGGGCGGACAGCTCCAGCACGAGGAACTTGGTGTCCTCGGTGGACCGCAGCGTCGTCCACGGGTGGCCCAGCTCGTTGTTGAACGACTCCGGCGGTGCGACGACCTCGCCGACCGGCCGCAGCACCTGGGCGATGAGGTCCTTCGTGGACGTCTTGCCCGCCGAGCCGGTGATGCCGACGATCGTCAGGTCCTTGAGCCGGTCCGTGACGTGGCGGGCGAGCTTGGCCAGCGCGGCCAGCACCGCGGCGCCCTCGCCGGTCTTGTCACCCGCGAGCACGTAGGCGTTCGCGTGCTTGGTCTCCACCGGCGGCGCGATCACCGCGGGAGCGTCGACCTCGCGGCCGGCCAGCACCCCGACAGCGCCTGCCGCGACGGCCTGGGCGGCGAAGTCGTGGCCGTCCACGCGTTCACCGGGCAGCGCCAGGAAGAGGCCGCCCTCGGTGACCTTGCGGGTGTCGAACTCGATGGAGCCCGTGACCACCGGGCTGCCATCGGTTGCGTGCAACCGTCCGCCGACGATCTCAGCGATCTCGGCGAGCGTGAGTGCGATCAACGGTGAGCCTTTCTGATCGCGGCGGTCAGCGTCTCCACGTCCGAGAACGGGTGGATCACGCCGGCGATCTCCTGTCCCGTCTCGTGTCCCTTGCCCGCCACGACGACGACATCGCCCGGATGCGCCAGCTCGACGGCCTTCTCGATCGCGAGCTTCCGGTCGCCGATCTCCAGCACCTCGCCCCGGTTCTCGGTGGCGAGGGCACCTTCGAGCATGGCGGCCCGAATAGAGGACGCGTCTTCGCTCCTCGGGTTGTCATCGGTGATGATCAACACGTCGGCTCGTTGCGCGGCGGCCTCGCCCATCAACGGCCGCTTGGCGCGGTCGCGGTCACCACCGCAGCCGAGCACGATGATCACGCGGCCGTCGGTCTTGGCGCGTACGGCGTCGAGCGCGAGCGCGACGGCGGCGGGCTTGTGCGAGTAGTCGACGACGGCGGTGAACGCCTGGCCCTCGTCGACGCGCTGCATGCGGCCGGGGACCTGGACGTGCCGGAGTCCTTCCGCGATGGCGTCGGACGAGATGCCTTCCGCGTGCAGGCAGGCGATCGCGAGCAGGGCGTTCGCGACGTTGAAGCTGCCGGCGAGCGGGAGGTGGATCTCGATGTCGCCGTCGGGGCCGTGCGCGGTGAACGTCTGCTCACCGGTCGCGCTGACCTCGACGTTGCTCGCGGTCCACGTCGCGGGCTTGGTGGTGGCGACGGTGATCGTGGAGTCCTTGACCAGCCTGGGACCCCACTCGCCGTCGACGCACACGACCTCCTTGCGCGCGCGGCCGTCGAACAGCTGCGCCTTGACCTGGAAGTACTCCTCCATGTCGGCGTGGTAGTCGAGGTGGTCCTGGCTGAGGTTCGTGAACGCGCCGATCTCGAACTCGGTGGCGGCGACGCGGCCCATGTGCAGCGCGTGGCTCGACACCTCCATCGCCACGTCGGTGACGCCGCGCTCGGCCATCACCGCGAACAGCGCCTGCAGGTCCGGCGCCTCCGGCGTGGTGTGCGAACTGCCGAGCTGCTCGTCGCCGATGCGCGTGCCGACCGTCCCGATGAGACCGGTCTGCCTGCCGGCGGCCTTGAGCACCGACTCGATCATGTACGTCGTGGTGGTCTTGCCGGACGTGCCGGTGACGCCCCAGAGCCTCACCTTCGTCGACGGCTGACCGTAGACGTGCGCGGCGAGCAGCCCCACGACCTCGCGCGGGCGCGGGTGGATCAGCACGGGCACGTCCCTGAGCGCGTCACGCGCGGCACCGGCCTCGTCCGTCAGCACCGCGACGGCACCGTTCGCGAGAGCCGTCTCGGCGAAGTCGGCGCCGTGCACGTGGGCACCGGGCAACGCGGCGTACAGGTCTCCGGGGACCACGTGCTGTGCACGCAGCGTCACCCCCGTCACCTGGACGTCGGCATGCGCTGGCCTGGTCAGGTGCACGTCGGCGACCGCGGCGAGAGCAGCCACGGAAGCAGGTCGGATGCTGGTGGGGCGGGGCGGGGCGGTCGCGACCTTGCCCTCGAGCTTGGCAGGCACGGGCAAGAGGCTACCGGCGTGCACAGAGTGGCCGAGCGGCGCGTTGGCGTTCGGGTGATGATCTGCCTTGATGGGCCGTTCGGGTGGCCTTGCCCGTTGCGCTTCAGGAGTGAGCCCGTCCGGCCGAACAAGTTCCTGCGTGGTTTGTGACTTTGGCCCCTGTGACCAGCGGTGCGAGCGCGGTGAGGTAGGGGGCGGCAGGAGGCGGCGATGAGAACAACCACAACGGTGCAACCCAGGAGGTTCTCCTTCTGGGCACCGGATTTCAGTCGTTCCGTGACGGTGGGGGTCGACACCTCCGAAACCGCGTATCACGCTTTCGAATGGGCAGCGCGCCACGCCTGGTCACTCAGGACGGACCTCCAGGTGTACCTCGCGGACCCCGGCGACACGACGGTCCAGCGCGTCCTGGAACGACTCCCGATGCTCACCGCCCACTTCCGCCCGAGCGGTGACGACCCGGTGGCCGCACTGGTGAGGGCGTCGGACTCAAGTGCGATCTTGGTCTTGGGGTGCAAGGGCGAACAGCACCGCAGCCTGGGTCTGGGTTCGCTCGTCCTCCCGGTGTTGCGCCGCGCGCGGTGCGGAGTCGTAGTGGTGCGCGGACGACCCCCGGCGATCCGTGGCGAATACGGCTGGATCACCGCCGCCGTCGGCGGGTGCGAGGACCCGGTCGTGCTGCGGCGCGCGGTCGAGCTCTGCCGCACCCGCCGCGCGTCGTTGCGCCTGCTCCACGTCCACCCACCGGCCCAGCACGGCGTCGCCGTCCCCCGCGACGAGGCCGCGGTCCGCCGTGCCGTGTTGTTCCTGCGCACCACCGCGCCCGAGCTGACGCCCGAGGTTGTGGTGGAGTCGCGGCACCCGCACGAGGCCCTGGCCTCTTTGGACTCGGATCTGGTGGTCGTGGGGCGCGGTGGGCAGAACGACGGCGTCGGGCTGATCACGCGGGCTGCGCTTTATCACGCCTCTTGTCCGGTGCTGGTGGCTCGGCCCGAGCCGCTTCACGACGATCGGGTGGTGCTGTAACCGGAAACTCGTTCGGCCGCACACGAGCTGTCTAGCATTGGCTGATGCCGCCTGCCGCGACCACACTCCACGGCGCCTTGCTCACCCTCGGCAGGAACGACGTCTTGTGGAAGCGGAAGGTGGACGGGTGGCTCGGCAACGTCCTCACCGGCACCGATCAGCGCAAGTCGATGCACGCCGTCTTCGGCTGGATCGCTCCTGGCACCGAAGTGCCGAAGCTCGTGCGGGAGGCACGGCAGAGCACCGTTCAGGACTTGTCGTCACTCGGCCCCGGACCGGCGCGGCTCGAACTGGTGGCCGCCGTGCACACCATCACGGTGGCGCTCTCCTTCTTCGAGCACGTCCGCGAGATCGCGGCCAGCATGCCCGGCCTCGCCGCCCCCAGCGCACACGACTGGCACGAGGAAGACCGGTCGTTCGTCTCGTACCTCTACTCGGACGACCTTCCAGTACCTTCTGCCGCGCAGAGCTTCGAAGCCCACCTCAGAGACGTCACGAAATGGGCAGCCCACCGGGGTGAACGCATCCAACGCATCCTGCGCCTGGGAAGACCGGCCAACGCGCTGCTGACCAACTCCTTCGCTGAGGCGGTGACGGCCAGCTACGCGGACGACTTCTCGGCAGTGGCGGCGTCAGTGCCGGAGTTCGCGGTATGGGCAGACGTCACAGACGCCGACATCACCACCAGAGCTCGCCGGTGGCTGTCATCGAACAGACACGAGTCCTCGACGGACTACCTGCCAGGAACTCTGCGCAGCGCCAACCTGGCCGCGCTCGAACAGCCGTTGGCCGGCGAGCCCCATCTGCCGACCATCCACGACATCTACGTGAACCCGCACTTTCGCGTGACCGAAGCAGGTCCATCAGCAAGACTGACCAGCGACGACTGGTGGTCGTCAGAGGTTCCGCGGCGGCAGGACCTGGAACTGATGCTGGCCGGTCACCTCACGAGTCCGCGTGCCACCGGAGCCCCGATGCTGATGATCGGTGAGGCCGGCTGTGGGAAGTCGGCTGTGACCAGGATGCTGGCAGCCTTCCCACCCGCCGGTGAGCCCACCGTCGTCCGTGTGCCGCTGGGACAAGCCGATCCGGACCTGCCAGTCGCCGACCAGATCGGACAGGCTCTGCGGTACCTCACCGGTGACCGCGTCACGTGGGAAGACCTCTCCGACCACGTGTCCGTCGTCGTGCTCGACGGCTTGGACAAGTTGTTGTCGTTGCGGCCGAACAGCAATTACTTGCTCGAAGTTGTGAGGTTCCAGCTCAAGGAGGCCTCTCGCAATCGTCCGGTGTCCGTTGTGATCACCTCGCGGACGTCGTCCCTCGATCAGGTACTCATCCCGGACGGCCTCCCGGTCGTGAGGCTGGAGCCGTTCGACGAGTCGCAGACCCGCGACTGGGTCGCTCACTGGAACCGGGCGACCGCGACAACCCCGCGAAAACGTCTGCCGGTGGAGACCGTGCTGGCTCATGGGCTACTGGCGTCGCAGCCGCTGCTGCTGTTCATGCTCGCGACATATCTGACTGATCCACTGACACCGGAACCCTCCGCCGATCTCTCGACGACCGCACTCCTGGAACGGTTGAACGACCTCTGTGCTCGACGGGTGGGCATGGAACCGCAAGCGCTCTCCGTGGCAGCACTGGGGATGTTCGTCCGCGGCCGGGAGTCGCTCTCAGAGACCGAATTCCAAGCCGACCTCGCCGCGCTCGGCTTCCAGGTCCCCGCTTGGCAGTACCCGCAACGATGGGGACCGCTCGCCGATTACCAGATCGCCTCCTACCTGCTGGACGTGCTGACCGGAACGGACGATGAGCTGCTGTTCGCGCTACTTTCCCACCGGCTGTTGACTGATCGATGGCCGCTCTGGTCGATGGTGTTCAGGCTGGCCCGATCGACGGTCGAGCTGCGGCCGCTGTGGCGCATGCTTTTTCTGGCGACCTTGAACCGGAACGATCAGCCTCCGCGCATGGACGGGTACAGGGGGTACCAGCCGACAGCCGGCCGATCCAGGTCCACTTTCTCGACGAACCTCACCCTCCTGCGACTCGTCGCCAAGGAGGTCGAACGGACCACCAAGGCGGATGAGCCGGAGTCACCGCGAAGCGCCGTTGAGTTCGTCCACCGAGCGCTCAAGCTGGGCACGAAGCCGATCGGGCAGGTCACCTGGTCCGCCAACGGACAGCTGCTGACCACCAACTCCGGCCGCGAGATCACGTTCTGGAAGATCACCGAGGACGGTCAGCCGCGAGCGATCGAATCTCATCGCGGAGTTTCGGACGTCGACTGGCATCCGGCCCGATCGATCGCCGCGATCGTGCAGAGAAGCCCTGCCTCCGAGGAGAAGACCGGATCGCCGATCGACACGCGCCGGATCCTGGTCACCGCGCTGGACGGAGCAGAACCCCGCCTTCTCTGCGCGGCGAGAAGCGGCACCCGGATCAGCTGGTCGCCCAACGGATCGGCAGTGGCCCTGCTCGACCCCTACTCGCTGCGGATCGTCGACGTGGTCTCCGGCGCCACCTTGGTGGAGCACGTGTTCCGCGGGGCGCCTGGACAAATGGGCGCCTATGTTCCGAAGCCGCACTGGACGCGCGATGGGCTGCACATCGTGGCAACCCACCGGACCGCCGCGCATCTGTTCCTGGCACGGGGTCTGCGGCTGGTGTGGAAGGGTCGTCCGGGCGGAGGGGCATTGGCGATCCTCGCTCCCGACGCGTCGTCGGTGATCGGCGCGTGCGGGAGTTCGGGTTCGACGACTACGTCGAGACCAGTGCCAAGGAGGGCTGGGGCATCGACGACCTCATCCGCGCGGTCCGCGACGGCATCGACTGGGACGCGCTGCCGGTGGTCAGTTCGAACGCGTTGTTCGAGGCGATCAAGGACTTCCTGGTCGAGGAGAAGCAGCAGGGCCGCATTCTGTCCACTGTGGACGACCTGATGCACAGCTTCCGCCGCACCCAGCTGGAGGCACCGCCGACCGACGAGCTGGCGGACAAGTTCGGGGCGTGCATCGGGCGGTTGGAGAGCGTGGGCGTGGTGCGGCGGATGTCGTACGGCGACTACGTGCTGCTGCGCCCCGAGCTGCTGGACTCCTACGCCTCGTCTCTCGTGCAGGCGGCCAAGGACGAGCCAGACGGCCTGGGGTTCGTGAAGGAGGACGACGCGCTCGAAGGGAACTTCCGGATCCCCAAGGACGAGCGGCTGACGAATCCGCAGCAGGAACGGATCCTGCTCAACGCCGTGGTGCAGGAGCTGCTCAGAAGAGAGATCGCGCTGAAGGAGGTCACCGACAGGGAGGTCGACCTGATCTTCCCGTCGCAGTTCACCAGGGAACGGCCCGACGCGCCGCGGCTGCCCGGCCAGGACGTGGTGTTCACGTTCGACGGCCACCTGTACTCGATCTACTCGACGCTCGCGGTGCGGTTGTCGCACTCGCGGTTCTTCGAGCGGCACGAGATGTGGCACAACTCCGCCACGTACAAGGCGGACGCGGGCGGCCTGTGCGGGATCGCGATCCGGGAGGTCGAGGAGGGCAAGGGCGAGCTGGCGCTGTTCTACGACGAGTCGGCGATTCCGCTGGTGCGCAAGCAGTTCGAGGCCTACGTCGTGGAGCATCTCCAGCAGCGGGCCGGTGAGGTCGCGACGCGGCGGGTGCGCAGGTGCGGGCTCTGCGGGTACACGATTCCGGACGATCTCGTGCGGGGGCGGATCGAGCGCGGCAAGCAGAAGATGACGTGTCCGCAGTGCGACGACTTCGTCATCACGCTGGTGGACGGGCCGGACGAGGTCGGTGACGTGCGGCCGGTGGTGGAGCAGATGAACTCCAACGCCGACGCGCGGCGGGACGAGGACGTCGCGGCCACCACGCTGCGGGGCAAGCGGGAGGCCGGGGACTACGACGTCTTCCTGTGCCACAACGTCAAGGACAAGCCGCAGGTGCTCGAGATCGCCCAAGAGCTCGAGGCGCGCGGGATCCTGCCGTGGCTCGACGTGCACGACATTCAGCCGGGGTCGCGGTGGCAGCAGGAGATGGCGAAGGGCATCGAGAAGAGCCGGTCCGCGGCCGTGCTCATCGGGCCTGCCGGACCGGGGCCGTGGCACGAGGCCGAGATGGAGCTGATCAACGACTGGTCCGCGCGCAACAGGAGCCGCCGGGTCATCCCGGTGATCCTCGACGGCACCGAGAGCGAGCCGGAGCTGCCGGGCTTTCTGCGGGTGTGGTCGACCGTCGACATGCGGACGGCCGACCCCGACCCGATCGAGCAGCTGATCTGGGGCATCACCGGGCAGCACCCCCGGTGGGCCTAGCAGGACCTGCGCAGCACCGTTCCCGAAGTACCCGGCAGTGAGACCGAGCGGACCGTGGAGCCCTTCTCGTTGACGTGCGGTGCGGAAAGTCGCACGGTGACCGCGGAGCTGCCGGTCTTGTTCGCGTTGACGATCACGGTGCCGCACGCGAAGTCGCGCTGGAACACGTTCGAGGCCACGGCGAAGTACGGGCCGACCGGCGTGCCCAGGTCCCAGTCGTACTCGGTGCGCCACTGCGAGGGGTTGTCGTAGCGGTCGGTCTGGTCGATCTCGGAGATGGCCGCGTGCGTGCCGGCCGCCAGCAGGTAGCTCGCGTAGGCGTAGCGGAACGGCTGCTCGGCGCCGCTGTGGTGCGGCTGCACCCAGGTGATCTTGCCCTTGGCCTCGTTGGCCGCGATCTCGGCGACCTGGCGGCTCCAGCCCTCTGGGTACTCGGAGAGCAGGTCGTTGTCGTTGAACGTCAGCCACCACTCGTCGAAGCCGCCGTCGAGGTTTTCGACGTAGCTGTCCCACGCGCCCTCGTGGAGGCGGGCGTTGGACATGTTCGCGACGGTCTTGAGGCCCGCGTCCACGAACTTCTGCCTGGTGTTGGCGAGCATCGAGCGGTAGGCCGCGCGCATCGACTCGTCGGTCGGGTACGCGGCCGGGCAGACGCCGTCGTGGTAGGTGTCGCAGGCGAAGAGCGCGTTGTCCATGAACACGCCGTCGAACGATCCCTTCGAGGACGCGATCACGTTGTCGGCCCAGGCGTTCTGGTAGTCGGTGTTGCCGACGTCCATCTGCCAATGGCCCTCATAGCCGTCGTACTCGAAACGGCGACCGTTCGGGTCGAGAAGAAACCAGGAGGGGTCGGCCGCGCAGTAACCGACGCCGGTGGGCAGAGCCGAATCGTCGACACCGTCCGTGCACGCATAACTACGCGTTGACGAGAGGTCCTTGTAGACGAACGTCTGAATCTTCGGGTTGGCCGCCTTGAACTTGGCGGCAAGATCGGTTTCCCAGGCGTTGAGCACCACGTACGAACGGCGGGCAGCCTCGGTGGTGATCATTTCTTCAGAGGTGGGCGTGCTGTTCATGTGCAGCCAGTAAGTCTTGGCAGTCCAGGCTTCCTCTCCGGCCTGAGCTGCGGGAACCAGCGTCACCGTCAATGCGGCGACCAAGATCGAATATCCGAAGAAACGCACACCAAACCCCATCTCGCCTTGCACTCCGGTTTCGGAGTATTAGACGTGATGGAATGCGTCTCATTTCGGCTGGTTGACATGACGATTTTCACTGTTAATCAGAAGAACAGGGAATCGCCTCACAGTGCACGCCTGAGCGTGTCTCACATCACTTGCAAAAATGGGGGCGCGTCATAAAGAATGCGCGCCCCCGAAAAATGATCTACATCTGCAGCTGCACGTACGGCGTCTGCTCCACCGACATCGGCACCTGGAACCGCTGGGTCAGGTACGCCGCGATGTCGTGGAACAACGGCGCCGCCGAAGAGCTGAACTGGGTGCCGTGCGGCGCGTCGAGCATGATGCCGACGACGTAGCGCGGGTTGTCGGCCGGGAGGATGCCGGCGAACGTGATCCAGTACTGCGACTGCGAGTAGCACTTGCAGGTCGGGTCGATCTGCTGGGCCGTGCCCGTCTTGCCGGCGATCTGGTAGCCGGGCAGCGCGGCCTGCTTGCCCGTCCCGTTCTGGTTCGCGTCCCGCGGATCGGACTGGGTGACCGACCGGAACATGTCGCGGACCGTCTTCGCGGTCTGCGGCGAGACGACGCGGACGCCTTCTGGGCGCTGCTTCTCCGAGCGCGCGCCCTCCTCGCCGATCTCGGCGCGGATCAGACGCGGCGGGATGCGGACGCCGTCGTTGGCGATGGCCTGGTACATGCCCGTCATCTGCAGCAGCGTCATCGAGAGACCCTGGCCGATCGGCAGGTTGCCGAAGGTCGAGCCGGACCACTGGTTGAGCGGCGGCACGACACCGGACTCCTCCGCGGGAACGCCGGAGTTGGTGCGGCGGCCGAGGCCGAACTTCTGCAGCATCTCGGCGTAGCGCTCCTTGCCGACCTCCTGGGCGGCGAGCAGCGTGCCGACGTTGGACGACTTGGCGAAGACGCCGGTGAACGACATCGGGACGGTCCCGTGGGTCCACGCGTCCCTGATCGTGCGGTCGGCGACCTTGATCGAGCCCGGCACCTGCAGCACGTCGTCCGGCTTGAACAGGCCGTACTCGACGGCGGCGGCAGCGGTGACGATCTTGTTCACCGAACCCGGTTCGAACGACGAGGCGACCGCGGTGTTGCGCAGCTGCTCAGGGTCGGCCTTGCCGAAGTCCGTCGGGTCGTAGGTCTTGTCGTTGGCCATGGCGACGATCTCGCCGGTGCGGCTGTCGAGAACCACCGCGGAACCGTTGCGGGCGCCCGACTTCTTCGTGTAGTCGGTGACCATCTTCTGCACCGCGTACTGGGTGTCGATGTCGATGGTCAGCTCGAGGCTCTTGCCGGGCAACGGCTTCACGAGCTCGCGTTCGGTGTTCGGGATGACGAGCGTGTCGTCGCCGGACATCGTGTCGACCACGCGGCGGCCCATGCGGCCAGCCAGCACGTTGTCCTGCGCGCTCTCCAGGCCGAGGATGCCCTGGGTGGTCGGCGGCTTCTCCTCCTGGCGCCAGTTCGCGGCGCCGATGATGTTCGACGCCACCTCGCCGTTGGGGTAGATGCGCTTCGAGCGGTACTCGGACCCGATCTCCGTCGGGTACTTCGCGACGATCTGCGCCGCCTTGGCCGGCTCCGCCTCGCTGACCAGGACCTCGTAGCTGATGTCCTTCACGAGCTGCTGGTAGACGGTTTCCTCGTCGGTCTTCTCGCCGTTGACCTCGGGGCCGAGGGTCGACGAGATGAACTTCGCGACCTCGCGCATGTGGTCGTCGTAGGAGACCGGGTACTTCTCGGGTTCCTTCGCGCGCGCCTCGTCCCACGTCTTGCGGGCGCGCTGCGGGAGGATGTAGAGCGCGCGCACCTCGATCGAGAACGCGAGCTGGTTGCCGTTGCGGTCGAGGATCGAGCCGCGCTCGGCGGGGATGTTCAGCCGCGTGGTGCGCTGCTTCTGTGCCTGCTGCGCGAGCTCGGCCGCCTGGATGCCCTGCACCTGCACGAGCTTCACGCCCGCGACCAGCAGCGCGCCGATCAGCAGGATCCGGCCGATCGCGATGCGCAGCTTCGCGTTGCCGCCCAGCCGCGCGGTCGGGCGAGGGCCGCGCACCGACAACGGGCGGCGCGGCCCCCTCTGCTGCGGACCCGGCATCAGCCACCCGCCGGAGGAGTCGTGGTGCCGGGCGGCGTCTGACCGGCAGGCGGCGCCGGCGGCTCGGAGGACGGTGGCGGCGGAGGCGTCGACTTGGTCGGCGCGCTCGGCTTGCCGAACTCCTCGATCGAGCCGTCCGGGTTCTGCCGCAGCCGGGCCGGGTTCGACGGCTCCACGAGACCCATCTCCGCGGCGCGGCGCGCGAGGTCGGTCGGCGACTCGAGCAGCGCGACCTCACGGCGCAGCTGCTCCATCCGCAACGTCAGCTTCTCCGCCTCGGCCTTCGCCTCCTGCAGACGGTAGGTGTCGGCGGCAGCCTGGGTCGAGAAGTACATGATCCCGGCGACACCCGCGCCCAGCACGAGCATCACCAGCACGACGAACGGGGCCTTCGACACCGGCTTCTGCTGCGGCACCGCGGCACCGCCGCGCAGGTTCTGGGCGCGCTGGGCCCGGCGGGCGTAGGCACGTTCGGCACCGGCGGTCCGCCGCCGCGCCTTGTCGTACTCCTCGGCCTTCTTCTGCGTCTTCTTCCTGGAAGGGTCGCGGGGCGACGGCTCGCCGACCCGTGCGGGTGCCGTCATCTCGGTTCTCCGATCCGTTCCGCCGCCCGCAGCCGCACCGGGGCCGCGCGCGGGTTGTCCTCGATCTCCTGCTCCGACGCGAGCTCCGCGCCCTTCGTGAGCAACTTGAGCTCGGGTCCGTGGCCCGGCAGCTCGACCGGCAGGCCCGGCGGCGTCTTCGACTTCGCGAGCTCGGCGAACGCCTGCTTCACCATCCGGTCCTCGAGCGACTGGTAGGACTCGACGACGATCCGCCCGCCCATGCCCAGCACACCGAGCGCGGCGGGAAGGGCCAGCCGCAACGACTCCAGTTCGCCGTTGACCTCGATGCGCAACGCCTGGAACGTGCGCTTCGCCGGATGCCCGCCCGTGCGCCGCGACGCCGCGGGGACAACGTTGTACAACAGCTCGACGAGCCGTCCGGAGGTGGTGAACGGCTCCTTCTCGCGCTCCCTGAGCACCGCCGACGCGATCTTGCCTGCGAACCGCTCCTCGCCATAGGTGGAGAGGATCCGCGCGAGGTCGCCGTGCGAGTACGTGTTGAGCACGTCCGCCGCCGTCATCCCGGTGCCCTTGGACATCCGCATGTCCAGCGGCGCGTCCTTGGAGTACGCGAACCCGCGCTCCTCCTCGTCGAGCTGCAACGAGGACACGCCGAGGTCCATCAGCACACCGTCCACATGCGAGTAGCCGAGGTCGTGCACGGCCTCCGCGATGTGGTCGTAGGTGACGTTGACGAGATGGACGCGGTCGCCGTGGCGGGCGAGCCGCTTCCCGGCCATCTCGATGGCCTGCGGGTCGCGGTCGAGCCCGATCAGCGTCAGCTCGGGGTGAGCGCTGAGCAGCGCGTCGGAGTGACCGCCCATGCCGAGCGTCGTGTCGACGAGGACGGCGGGCTTGCCTTCGAGCGCCGGAGCGAAGAGTTCCAGGACGCGGTCCAGCAGCACCGGAACGTGCCGCGGCTGATCCATCGGTCCCTCTACTCCCCTGATGCGCGTTCGGGTGACGTCAGGTCCCCGCCCGCCCGTCGAACCTGGCGCCGGGGAAGGTGCGCCAGGGCCGATAGTCGAGCGGACCGAGGCCTCACGGCACCCGAATCGCGGTGGAACATCCGGCCTGTTGCTCGGCTGACCGCCATCAGAAGACGCCCGGTATGACCTCCTCGCGAGCCTCGGCGTAGCCGTCCTCGTGCTCCTCGAGGTAGGTCTGCCAGGCCTGCGCGTCCCAGATCTCCAACCTGGTGAACGCGCCGACGACCACGCACTCCTTGGTCAGCCCGGCATACCGGCGCAGTTCCGGTGCGATCAGAACGCGGCCCTGACCGTCCGGACGCTGCTCGTCCGTACCTGCGAACAGATACCGCTGATAGGCGCGTACGGCGTCGTTGGTGAACGGCGCCTCGGCGACCTTCCTCGCCATCTGCTCGAACTCCGCTCGCGGGAACACGTACAGGCAGTGGTCCTGGCCTTTGGTGACCATGAGACCTCCCGCCAGTTCGTCCCGGAACTTCGCAGGCAGTGTCAGCCGACCCTTGTCGTCCAGGCGCGGGTAGTGAGTGCCGAGGAACATCGGCAGCCACCTCCCTAGCCGGGCGACGGACCGGCAGTGGAGCCCCCGTCTGCCCCACCGGCCGCCACAGTACCCCACTTTTCACCACAGTCAACGCTGAAACAGGTGTTTACGCACCAACTCGTAACCCGTTTGTGCAGGTAGATCGAGTGGGGAGGCGTGGGGGGACGGTGGGGGAGCTGGTCAGGCTCCACCTTCGCGGGTGAGGGTTGAGGGCCGATTTGCCACTCGAACGGCCTAGAAATTTCGACCAAAACGTGGGGTTGGAACGTGATGGTGGGGGAAGGTGGAAAGTGGTGGAGCGAACCCGATGTAGCCCGCAGGTGTAGGGCTCTTAGCCGTGGTTTGACACACTGCGTGAAACGCTCACACGTCCGTGTTCCGGACACGGCTGCTGGAGGTTTAGTGACACCGGGAAGCCCAAGCGCGAACAGTCACGCGCCGGTCGATCAGATCCTCGGGGAGTTGCACGGCGCCGTCCAGCGGATCGCCGCCAACGTCGAACGGGTGCTCGTCGGCAAACCCGACGTGGTCCGGCTCGCCCTCGTGACGCTGCTCGCCGAAGGGCACCTGCTCGTGGAGGACGTGCCGGGCGTCGGCAAGACCTCCCTGGCGAAAGCGCTTGCCCGCTCCATCGACTGCACCGTGAGCCGCGTGCAGTTCACGCCCGACCTGTTGCCGAGCGACATCACCGGCTCGTCGATCTACAACCGGCAGGAGAACGACTTCGAGTTCCGGCCGGGACCGATCTTCGCGAACATCGTCGTCGGCGACGAGATCAACCGCGCCTCCCCCAAGACGCAGTCGGCGCTCCTGGAGTGCATGGAGGAGCACCAGGTCACGGTCGACGCGAACACGTACCCGCTGGGCTCGCCGTTCATGGTGATCGCGACGCAGAACCCGATCGAGATGGAGGGCACCTACGCCCTGCCGGAGGCACAGCGCGACAGGTTCACCGCGCGCGTGTCGATCGGCTACCCGGACCCGGCGGCCGAGCTCGCGATGGTCGACGAGCACGCGGGCCACAACCCGCTCGACGACCTGCGGCCCGTCTCGGACGCGGCCCAGGTGCTGCGGCTGATCGAGGCCGTGCGCCGGGTGCACCTCTCCCCCGAGGTGCGTCGCTACGCCGTCGAGCTGGTGTCGGCCACGCGCCGCCTGCCGGAGCTGCGGCTGGGTGCGTCGCCGCGGTCCACGTTGCACCTCGTGCGCGCCGCACGGGCACAAGCCGCGCTCGCGGGTCGTGACTTCGTGGTGCCGGACGACATCCACTCGATCGCGATCCCCGTGCTCGCGCACCGGCTCGTGATGACCGCGGAGGCGCAGGCCGCCCGCCGGTCTCCCGCCGAACTGATCAGGGCGTTGCTGCAGCGGGTGCCGGTGCCGACCGCGGCACTCGACCCGAGCGCAGCCTTTGTCCGCAGCATGAACAACAACAACGCAGGGACGCCACGCTGACGATGCGAACCGCACTGTCCGGTCTGACCACACGCGGTCGGTGCCTGCTGGCCGCGGGGTTCGCCGCCGGGGTGTGCGCCGCCGTGTTGAACGAGCGCGACCTGCTGAGGGTCGCCGCGTTCGTGATCGCGCTGCCGCTGCTGGCCGCGTGGCTCGCGACGAGGGCTCGGGTGGGGCTGCACGCCGCCCGGTTCCTCGCGCCGAGCCGCGTGCCGGTCGGTGCGGCGGCCGAGGTGAAGCTGGACCTGCGCAGCACCGGCCGGTTGCCCACGGGCGGGCTGATGCTCGAGGACACGGTCCCGTACGCGCTGGGCGCGCGGCCGCGGTTCCTGGTCGAACGGTTGCCGCGCAACACGCCCACGTCGTTGCGCTACCCGCTCAAGCCGGTCATGCGCGGCATCCAGCAGGTCGGCCCGCTCATGGCCAGGATCACCGACCCGTTCGGGCTCGCCGAGTTCGACCGCGAGCTCGCCGGCCGGTCGCGGCTGGTCGTGGTGCCGCGGGTGGTGCGGCTGTCGGGTCTGCCCGGCGGCTCCGGCATGGGCGCGGGCGACGACGGCTCGGTGCGGCTGCGGGCCGGTCAGGGCGAGGACGACGCGGTGGTGCGGCCGTACCGCCACGGCGACGACCTGCGGAAGGTCCACTGGCGGTCCACGGCCCGGCGCGACGAGCTCATGGTCCGCGTCGAGGAACGTCCGTGGCGCGGCGGCACGACCGTGCTGCTCGACCACCGGGTGTACGCGCACCGGGGCAGCGGCCCGACGGCGTCGCTGGAGTGGGCGATCTCGTTCGTGGCGTCGATCTGCCTGCACCTGCACCACTTCGGCCACCAGGTGCGCCTGGTCTCCGAGGACGGGCGGGTGCTCGCGGGCGGGTCGTCCGACGGCGGGCACAGCGACCACGTGGTGCTGGACTCGCTGGCCGCGCTGCAGGGCTCGCACCGGCGTGAGCTGAGCGCGGGCATCGACCCCGGCGCCGGCCAGGAGGTCATCGCGGTGCTGGGCGCGGTCTCGCCCGCGTCCGTGGAAGAGCTGATCAGGTACCGGCCGCGTGGCATGCGCAGCCTGGCCGTGCTGCTCGACGTGAACGCCTGGGCCGGCGGGTCGGACGCCACCGCGCCCGATCCCGAGGACGCGCGGCGGTTGCTGACCGGTGCGGGCTGGGGTGTGGCGATAGCGCGGCCGTCGGCCTCGATGCAGCAGGTGTGGCAGGAGTTGTGCGCCTCGGCCGGCAACCGGGGGCCGTCGGTTCGCTCGGAGGTGGGCTGAGATGGGGTCCCGTTCCGCTCCCGCGAAGGCCACCGAACCCGAGTGGTTCACCTCGGCCACGCCGTGGATCGCCGCGCTCGCGGTGCTGTGCGCGTCGACGGCGCTCTCCGGCGTCATCGAGGGTGACCTCTGGCTGGTGCGCATCGGCGTGGTGATCGTGGCGATCACCGTGACCGGCGCGTTCCTGCGGGCGACCAGGCTGACCCCTCCGCTGGTCGCCATCGCCCAGGTGTTCGTGCTGTTGTGCCTGCTCACGGCGTTGCACACGCGGTCGGGCATCTTCCTGTTCATCCCCGGTCCCGACGCGCTGGGCGAGCTCGGCGACGTGCTCGCGGAGTCGGTCGCGCAGGTGCAGACCGGGGTGCCGCCGGTGCACGCGACGCCGCCGATCCAGGCGCTCGTGGTGCTGGCGATCGGCCTGGTCGCGGTGCTGGTGGACACGCTGGCCGTGGCCGCGGCGGCACCGGCGGCGTCCGGGCTGGTGCTGCTGTGCGTGTTCGCGGTGCCCGCGTCGCTGGCCGACGAGATGCTGCCGTTCTGGACGTTCATCGTGGGCGCGGCCGCGTTCGCGATGCTGCTCGCGGTCGACGGCCAGCACCGGCACGAGGCGTGGCGCGGCAGGCTCGGATCCGGGTCGGCGAGCGGATCGGGTGGTTCCGCGACCACGGTGGCTGCCATCGCCATGGTGATCGCGCTGATCGTCGGGGCGGGTTTCACGTTCGTCGGCACGGTCGGCCGGTTGCCGATGAGCGGCGGCGGTGGCGCCGGCAAGGGCGGCATCGGGCTGAGCGAGATGACGTCGTTGCGCGGCATGCTCAACCGAGGCAAGACCGCCGAGGTGTTCTACGTGCGCGGCCTGCCGGAACAGACGTACATGCGGGCGACCACGCTCGCCAGGTACGTGCCGGACAAGGGCTGGGAACGCGGCACCGACCCCGGTGGCCAGCCCGCGCGCGGCGAGCTGCCGCCCCAGGCCGGTGACCGCGGCGAGGGCAAGACGACGCGGATCGACATCGAGCCGCGCGACTGGCGGAGCTTCTGGCTGCCGACCTACGGCGCCGTCCGCCGCATCGACACCCCGGACGACGACTACCGCTTCGACGTGAAGAAGGGCGTGATCTTCAGTCAGCGGGAGCGCGAGCCCGAGCCGTACGTGATCGACACGGTGCTCTCGACGCCGACGAAGCAGGCGCTGCGCATGACGCCGGACTCGAAGAACGGGGTCGACGCCGAGTACTACAAGTTCGAGGGCGTCGAGCAGCAGGTGGTCGACCTGGCGAACAAGATCGTCGAGGGTGCCACCAACAACTTCGACAAGGCCGCCGCGCTGACCGCGTTCTTCAACGGCCCGACCAGCGGCTTCAAGTACGACCTCAAGACCAAGGGCGACGCGAGCAAGGACGCGCTGACCGACTTCGTGATGCGCAGCAAGGTCGGCTACTGCGAGCAGTTCGCCTCCGCGATGGCCGTGATGGCCCGCGTCGTCGGGCTGCCGTCGCGCGTCGCGATCGGCTTCACCGCCGGTGTGCCGTCCGCGGACAACTCCTACCGCGTGATCAGCACCGACGACGCGCACGCGTGGGTCGAGATCTTCTTCCCGAACCACGGCTGGATGACCTTCGACCCGACGCCGGTCGACGACGGCCGGGGCGTTGTGCCGCCGTACCTGCGCGAGACCTCGCCCGGTGCGGAGGAGCAGCCGACCGCCGAGACGAAGACCGAGACGGTGAAGCCGTCCACCAGCGGGTCGGCCCAGCCGTCCACCTCGGCCGACGGCACCGAGGACACCCAGAACCAGCAGCAGGCCGGCGAGGCCGGGCCGCCGCCGTGGCACCTGTGGGCGCTCGGCGTGGTGCTGGTGCTGGCGGCCCTGCTGACGGTGTTCCTGGTGCTCGCGCTCCTCGGCCTGATCAGCGCGGGCATGATGGGCGTGGCGTGGGCGCGCAAGCTGCTGATCCCGGCCGCCGCGGGGTTGTGGCTGATCGGCGTCGGCCTGGCGGCCGCGTTGCTCTCGTGGTGGCTCGCGATCGTGCTGGTCCTCGCGGGGCTCTTCCTGACACCGCTGCTCGTGCGCGCCGTGCGCCGCCACAACCGCCTGCACACGGTCGCGGCCCTCGGTCCAGGGGCGGCCTCCGCGGCCTGGAGCGAGCTCATGGCGGAGTCGATCGACCGCGGCGCGCCCGTGCCGGCGGCGGAGACCATCAGGACGGCCGCCCGGCGGCTGGCGCGCGAGCACAACCTCGACGAGGCGGGCAAGGACGGCCTGCGCGTGGTGATCGGCGCGATCGAGCGGTCCTGGTACAGCGCGAACCCCGCGGCCGATCCCGCGCTGCCCGGTGCGCTGGCCGCGGTGCGACAGTCGTTGCGACAGAACGCTCCGCTGTCGTTGCGGGCGAAGCTGTTCCCGAAGTCGGTGCTCAAGCCGACGCCCGCGCCGGTGGCCGAGACGCCGGAGCGCGAGACCGTCGGGGTCTGAGGTTCTCGAGCAAAGCGAAAGGCCCGCTCCCTCGGGGGCGGGCCTTTCGCTTGTGGCTTGAGTTGTTACTGCTCCTCGTCGAAGCGACGACGGAAGCGCTCCTCCATCCGTTCGGAGAACGAGCTGCGGCTGCGTGTGGGCTTGCCGTCTTCCTGCGTCCCCTCGGCGACCTGGTCACCGCGGCGCAGCGTCGTCAGGGTGATGAGCACACCGAAGAACATCAGCAGGAAGCCGAAGACGCTCACGACGGGAATCCCGACGATCGCGAGCTTCGGGAACATCACACCAGCGACGAGCGCCGCCACACCTGCCACGAACAACACGATGCCCTGTACGCGGCGTCGCTTGGACGGCCGCCGCAACTTGGCGCCTCGTACGGTGGATGCGAACTTCGGGTCTTCGGCGTAGAGCGCGCGCTCGATCTGGTCGAGCAGTCGCTGCTCGTGCTCGGAGAGTGGCATCGTTCCTCCTCCGGCACAGCGGTCGCGGGCGCCGGGTGTTCTCGGTTTCCGCCGAACCCGGCGGACGACCCACCCTGGGGACGTCACCCTCCAGGATACGATCCACACGCCCCGGCGACTACCCAGTCGGCCTTCTCATACGGTCGGTTCTGTCACCATCATCCTCCTGGGGCAGTGGTGAGGCCCTCGTGAGGCACCCTCACGGGTCTTCCGGCCCTCCGTTCACGCCCCATTCGGCTCTTCTATCCGTCCCGGTACGGGCGTGGTGACGGTCTGCGGAGGGGCGGCGACACACGTTCGAGGGGTCCGCGACGGAGCGTCACGCCGTCTCAGTTCGCGCTTCCGGCGAGGACGCGCGGGCAGAGATCACGACCTCCGCCCGCGCGTCGCGGTTGATCAGCCCGCGATCTTGTAGGCGCGGATGATCGTCACCTCGCCGGTGTTGCCCGCGGCGTCCGCCGTCTTGGCGCGCAGCGACGCGAACTTCGCACCGTTCGGGTGCTTCACGATCGCCCTGTCGCCCGCGACCGGGATCTGCTGCCAGGTCGCGCCGTCGTCGAAGGAGACCTCGACGGTGACGCGCTTGACCTTCGGCGTGTTCTGCTGCTGCTCCACCTTCAGCGGGACGACGAGCACCCGGCCGTGGGCGGTGTCCTGGTCGTCGAGCCTCGGCAGGAAGCGGACCACCGTGAGCGGCAGGTGCGTCACGTCGGTCGTGTGCTTGGCCTTGAACGTCCAGGCACCACTCACCTTCGTGGACACCTCGGCGGAGCGGCTGTGCTCCATCTCCGCCCGGTAGGAACCTTCCGCGGCAGGAACGTCGAAGATCGCGCCCGGCTGCGGCTGCTCGCCGAGCTTGGTGCCGTTGTGGAACAACGTGGTCTTCGCCGTTCCGGTGCCGGCCCGGCCCTCACCGCCGTTGCTGTCGGTGAAGAGCGGGACCCTGACCGCGATCTGGTCCTCGAGCCGCGCGAGGCCGAAGCCGGGAGCCGACGGGACGGACGGGCCGAGGACGGCCCTGCCGAACGCCTGCGCGTACTTCCTGCCGCCCTGGAAGGACTTCGCCGGCGTCTCCGTGGAGTACTCGCGGGTGTCGTCAGCGGTGCTGCGGTCGTAGATCCAGCTCCACTTGCCGCCCGTGGTGCTGACGAAGTCGACAGCGTGGCCGTTGTCGGGCACCGGGGTGTACCAGCCGAAGCCGCCGCTGCCGTCGGTCGGGTGCGGCATCACCGCGACGCCGTGGCGGTAGCCCTCACCCGCCGGGCGGAAGGTGCTCGTCATCTCGGCGAGCTCGGCCGGCTTGGCGGTGCGCTCGAACCCGGTGGGCATGCCGTGTTCGGTCCACATCAGGCGGTAGCTCACCGGCGTCTTCTCGTCGCGGGGCGTGCCCTGGAACTGCTCGGCGATCGTCGTCGAGAAGCCCGGTGCGACCGGTCCGAGCTGTGCGGTGAGCACGTTGCCCGCCAGGCCGCCGAAGAACGCCCAGCCCGAGCCGAACGGCTGGCCCGCCACCTTCGTGCTGTAGCTGACCGTGCCGATCATGCCCTTGGCGGCGGCGTCCGGCGTCTTGAGCGCGACCGGCTTGGCCTTGCGCCCGTCGACCGTGATCGTCGCCTTCCCGTCCACCACGAACCTGGGCTGCACCAGGAACAGGACCTTGTTGTCCTGCGTGAGGATCGGGCTGTCCACGATGTACTCGCCCTTGGGCAGGCGAACGTTCCTCGCCTGGCCCGCGTAGTACTTGCCGGTCCTGGTGTTGACGAACGTCGTGCCGTGCTCGGCCGCCGGGTTGCCGTCCGGGCCGAGCACCGAGACGCCGACGTCGTAGCTCTCGACCTCGCGGTTGACGCTGATCAGGGTGCGCTGGCCGTTCGAGGCGACGACCGCGCCGCTGTAGGCGCCGTCGGCCGCGTTCACCCTGGTGTCAGCGGTGATCGTGGCCTTGGCCTCGCCGCCGGCGGGAACCGTGAGCTTCGCCGGGGACACCGAGAACAGACCGGAGGGCGAGGGCTTGCCGTCCGGTCCGGTGACGTCGACGGTCAGGTCGAGCGTCAGCGGGTCCTTGCCGCCGTTGCGGTAGGTGACCTCGCGGACGACCTTCTGGTCGTCGTCGTGCGGCCACTGCTGCACCCCGAAGTTGATGCTGGCGGGCTCCGAGATCACCTGCTGCGCCAGCATCTTCGGCACGTCCACGCGACCGGTGCCCTGGTCGAACGGCTTCAGCGCGGGATTGGCCTTCGCCGACGCCATGATCGTCGCCTTGAGCCGCGTGCCGGTCCAGTCCGGGTGCTGCTGCTTGAGCAGCGCGACGACACCCGCGACGTGCGGGGTGGCCATCGACGTGCCGGACATCGCGACGTGGCCCTGCGTTCCGGCCTCCGCCGCCACGATGTCGACACCGGGCGCCGTGACGTCCGGCTTCACCCCGCCGTCCGCGGCAGGACCACGGCTGGAGAACGACGCGATGCCGTCGTTGCGGTCCACGGCACCCACGGTCAGCGCGGACTCGGCGCTACCGGGCGAACCGATCGTCTCCGGCCGGCCCGAGTTGCCCGCCGCGATCACGAACAGCGCGCCGGTCTGCGCGGAGATCCGGTTGACGGCCTCCTCGATCGGGTCGATCTCCGGGGTGTCACCGCCGCCCAGGCTCATGTTGATGACGTGCGCGCCCTGCTCGGCCGCCCACTGCATGCCACCGAGGATCGCCGACTCGGTGCAACCGCCCGGCTGGCAGACCTTGCCGTCGAGGATCTCGGCGTCCGGCGCGACACCGCGGTACTTCTCGCCCTTGCTGGCGATCGTCGACGCGACGTGCGTGCCGTGACCGACCTCGTCGGTGTTGTCCGGCGAGGTGGTGAAGTTCTTCTCGGCGACCTGCCTGCCCTGCAGGTCCGGGTGCTTCTCGTCGACCCCCGTGTCGAGCACGGCGACCTTCACGCCCTTGCCGGTGACACCGGCCTGCCACGCCTCGGGCGCCCCGATCTGCTTGGTGCTGCGGTCGAGCGCCACCTTGCGGACGCCGTCGAGCCACACCTTCTCGACCGCGCCGCCGCGCAGCGACTCCCAGGCACTGCCGGACTTCGCGGCCGTGCCCGTCACCAGGTCGGCCACGGACCCCTTGGCGCTCAACGCGTTGACGCCCGATCGCGCGCCCGCCGCCGGCCGCACGATCACAGGGACGTTGTCGCGGCGCGCGTCGTCGTAGCCGAACTCCACCAACGACGTCACGTCGAACAACCGCGGGTCGAGCTTTCCGCCGGACACCAACCCGACCGCGTCCGCGGGGACCACGTGCTGATGCCCGTTCTGCGTGAAGGTGCGCACGGCGAGCGTCTCCCGGCCCGGCCCCGGCACGTACCGCACGACCCGGTTGCCTGCCAGCTCCACCCGGTCACCGGTGATCAGCGTGACGCTCTGGCCGTTCTGCCCCGATGCCGCCTCCTCCGCGTGCGCGACAGCCGCCGTCACCGCGGTGACGAGACCTGCCGACAACGCGAGCGCCGTGATCCCCCGACGGGCACCTCGCTGTCCTGCTCTCACTGGGTACCTCCAGTGCTCGATGAGGTGTTGCCCGAGTGACCGTAGGGACACCGAGCGTCACCACACCTCCCTCTGAGGGCCCGAGGTGCTGCCGCGGAACTCATCCCGCAGACGTACGCGGACTGGCCGATCGACTGGTTGACATTCCCGCCGCGCATTCGGCGTTGAGTCGTGATCGTCCATCATGCACACTGCGTCCTGCCGCCATCTGGACGCGGCACTGGGGGAAGGTCGCTCTGATCATGCGTGTTTCGCTGCGTGCTGCCATCGCGGTCGCGCTGCTCGTCGGTTTCTACGTGATCGCCTCCGCGTTGATCGGCGGACTCCTGGCACTGGAGACGTACGCCCTGATCAACCGGCCGTTCGTCGGCCTGAAGCTGGCGCTGTTCGTCGTGCCGGTGGTGTTCGCGCTGGTCAAGGGCCTGGTCTCGCTGGAGCGCCGCGAGCAGGACGAGGTGCCCGGCACCCTCGTCACGCCCGCGGACCAACCCGCGCTCTGGGACCTCGTCCGCCGCCTGGCCGCCGACCTCGGCACCCGCCCGCCGGACGAGATCCGGATCCTCGCCGCGGTGAACGCCGGTGTCGCCGAGGACACCCGGTTCCTGGGTCTGCGCGTGCTGAAGCGCAGGATGTTCATCGGTGCCCCTCTGCTCACCTCCATGACCGAAAAGCAGCTCATCGCCGTGATCGCCCACGAGCTCGGGCACTACGCCAACAAGGACACGCGCCTCGCCGGCGTCGTCGTCTCCGGCCGCGCCGCCATGCTGCGCGCCGGCTCCCACATGAACGCCGAACACTGGTTCCAGCGCCTGATCGTCAAGCTGTTCCAGGGCTACGCCAAGCTGTACCTCCGCGTCTCCCAGGCCATCAGCCGCCGCCAGGAGTTCGCGGCCGACCGCTTCTCGGCCCAGCTGGCCGGTTCGTCGGCCGCCTCGTCCGCACTGCGCGAACTGCCGGTGATCGACGCGGCGTGGGACCTCTTCACCGACCGCCACCTGACCGTCGCCTGGGACCTCGGCTACCTCCCCACGACGTTCTTCGACGGCTTCGCCCGCCTGCGCACCTCCCCGGAACTCCACGAGCAGCTGGAGCAGATCCGCCAGCACCCGTCCGACCCGGACCGCGGCCCGTACGACTCGCACCCCCCGCTGCAGGACCGCATCGCCGCCATCGACGCCCTGGCCCTGGAACCCGAGTCCGGCTGGGGCGACCGCCCCGCCGTCGAACTGCTCACCGACCCGATGCCGCTGCTGGACTCCGCCGTGATGAACTCGCTGAAGTCCGAGGCCCACACCAAGCAACGCGTCGACTGGGCCACGCTCAGCCACATCGGCGCCCGAGCCCGCGTGGTGCACGGCACCGAACGCCTCCTGAACGCGGCCGCCGCGGCGATGAACCAGCCGCCCTCACTGACGACCGTCCTCAACGCCCTCGACGCCGGCCGGCTCGCCGACCTGGGCTCCTCCACGCCGGGCAGCAAGGACGCCGGCGTGCGCGCCCGCCGCGAAATGGCCCGCGGCGAGGTCCTGCCCGAACTCTCGGCGCTGGTGGCGCTCGCCTTCTCCGACGCGGGCCTGGCGCGCTGGGAGCTGGACTGGCTGGGACGAACGACATTCGTCACCTCCTCTGACGACTTCGACATGGCCGACCGCCTGGACGCCGCGGTCTCCGACAACGGCAACACCGAGGGCCTGCGCGCCGCACTGGCCACGGCCGGTGTGGCCCCCGACTACCGCCCGGCGCACTGACCTCGCACGCCCTTACCTCGCGCGCACCCCGACTTCGCGTGCCCGACCTCGCGTGCCCTGGCTTCGCGTGCTTCGACTGGAGATATCTCGTGGTGCTTTCCCTTCTCTTCAAGCCCAAGGAACTCGTCGCCGTCATCCGCCTGATGCGCGAGGCCAAGCGCCGGGGCGTGGAGATCGACCAACTCCCGCCCGACGTGGTGGCGGCCCACGTCCTGCCCAAAACCCACCCCGAGCGCTACGGCCTGGTCCCCGACGCCGAGGTGACCTCCACGTCCCCGATCGAGGACCTCGCCCTCGCCGCCGTGAAGGACGACGTCCGCGCCGGCAACTGGGAGAACGCCGCCGACCTCGTCACCGCCACCCTCGGCGACTGGGACCGCCGCCAACGCGTGGTGTGGGCCCTGGCCGACCTCGCTGCCAAGGACGACACCTGGATGTCGGCCTGGCAGGCCGCACGCCCCGGCGACCCGCACTGGGTCGTGGTGCACGCGATGTCCCTCGTGGCCCTGGCCTGGGACATCCGCGGCAGCGCTGTCGCCTCCGAAACCACGCGCGAGCAGTTCGAGGGCTTCCACCGCGTGCTGTTCGAGGCCCGCGAGGCCGCGACGGTGGCGGCCGCCGTCCTGCCGGAGGACCCGACCCCGTGGAACACGACGCTGACCCTCGCGCGCGGCCTGCAGATGCCGCACGACGAGTTCCGCGCCGTGTGGGCCGAGCTGATCGCCCGGGATCCGTTGCACCACAACGGACATCAGCAGGCCCTGCAGTACTGGTGCCGCAAGTGGCGCGGGTCCGACGAGCTGGCGTTGGAGTTCGCGCTGGAGGCCGCGGCCAAGTCGCCCAAGTTCCTGGCCTGGCCTCTGCAGGCCGCGTACGAGGCTCAGGACGACGAGATGTGGAGGGCGCCTTCCGTGGTTGCCTCCTTGGATGCTTTGCTGGATCGGCTGGCGGATGAGGGTGCGGACACCTACGCGCTCCGGGACGACCGCGGGTATGCGGCGTTCGCTTTGATGCAGTTGCAGCGGTTCGAGGAAGCAGTGGGGCAGTTCCGGGCTCTGGGGGCGTTGGCTGATGCCGGGCCTTGGGACTACTACGAGGAGCCTCGGATCACGTTCCTGGCGCAGCGCGGGGTTGCGGTTCAGAAGATGGCCAAGGGCAAGGGGGTCAAGGCTCCGGTCCGGTAGGGGGTCTTGGCTCCTTTCTCTGGTGTGGGGCGGCGATCGGGTGTGGGGCGGCGATCGGGTGTGGGGCGGCGATCGGGTGTGGGGGCGACCCTCGGGTGTGGGAGCGATCCTCGGGTGTGGGAGCGATCCTCGGGCGTGAGGCAGGCGCCCTCGGGTGAGGGTCGGGGCAGGCACCCTCGGGTGTGAGGGTCGGGCAGGCACCCTCGGGCGTGAGGGTCGGGCAGGCACCCTCGGGCGTGAGGGTCGGGCAGGCACCCTCGGGCGTGAGGGTCGAGCGGGCACCCTCGGGCGTGAGGGTCGGGCAGGCACCCTCGGGCGTGAGGGTGGCTGCGGGCTTTGGTGTTGCCAGGCCGCCGCTCGGTGCTGGCAGGCCACCGCCCAGTGCTGCCGGGCTGGGCAACAACAGGCAGACGCCTGTGCACGTGGCTGGCAACACGGACGCTGACGCACAGCAGGGATGCGCGCCAGGCCGGTTTTCGGGGTGGGGCAACGGGGCTAGCCCACCGCCATCGGCACGCGGGCTGACGGCACCGAGAGCGGGCGGCGTTCCATCACCGCGCGTTCCAGTTGCCTGGCCGGCGACTCGCCCAGGAGTTTGCGGGCCAGGGCCGTGCCGCGGGTCGGGGCCAGGGCCAGTTCTGTGCGCAGGGCCTGGGCGCCTACGAAGTGGCTCACCTCCTCCAGGATGGCCTTGGTGTCCGGGATCGACTTGGTGCGGCGGACCGCGTCGATCGCGGCTCGTTCCAGCGGGGCCACGTGGAGGCCTCGGCGGATCACCGGGCGGGGGAGGCGGTCGGTGTGTTCCACGCGGAGGGCGCCGTAGCCCATGGCTCGGGAGCGGCGTGGGGCCAGGACGTGGATCGGGCCCAGCATCGGGATCGCGGACTTCATGCCGTGCAGGCAGAGGGCGTCGAAGGCCGTGAGCACGGCGCCTTCGCCCGCGTACATGAGGGACGCGTGGACCAGCTGGGTGCGGCTGGGGCCTGCTCGGCTCAGGAGCAGGATGCCGGGGAGCAGGCGTTGCCAGGGGCCGCCTGGGCGGCAGCGGGACTCCACCAGGGGTGCGGTCAGTCCTATGTGGAGCAGGGCTGCCGTCGGGGCTACTCGGTGGTCGAAGAGGGTGCCCAGGGCTTCCAGGTCGATGGGGTGGCGCATGGGTCCATGGTGGGGCGGGTGGGGGTGGGGTGGACCTCGGGGACGGGAAGTTGTGGACAACTTGCGGGTTGTGGACAAGTCGCGATCACTCGGGCTTGGGATCGAACTCGGCTGTCCTTTCCGGACTGTCGCCGAGGAGGGAGGCTGGGCGGACCGCCAGTGAGCCGAAGCGGGAACGGGCCTGGTCGGCGGCTTGTTCGGCTTCGCGCCAGCCGCGTTCTGGGGCGTCGAAGATCAGTTGCTGGGCGGAGTCGGCGTTGTCAAGTCCCTCTATTCGGACGCCGATCAGGCGGACCGCGCCGGGCGGTACCTGGGTGTCGAGGAGGTCGGCCGCGGTGCGGTAGATCTCCTGGGTCACGTCGGTCGCCACGGGCAGCGTGCGCGAGCGGGTGATCGTCGTGAAGTCGGAGAAGCGGACCTTGATGGACACCGTTCGGCCGTGCAAACCCTTGGCGCGCAAGGAACCCGCCGAGCGTTCGGAGAGGCGGAGCAGCTCGCGGCGCAACAACGCGCGGTCGTAGTGGTCGACCTCGAAGGTTTCCTCGGCGCCGATCGACTTCTCCCGCGTCACCGGCACCACCGCGCGTTCGTCGACGCCGGCGGCCAGAGCGTGGAGGTGCTCGGCCAGCGCCACCCCGATCATGCGACGCAGGCGAGGCAGCGGTGTGGCGGCCACGTCCGCGACGGTCTCCAGGCCCAGTTCTTCCAGGCGCGCAGCGGTTTTCGCGCCGACGCCCCACAGAGCCGAAACCGGCAGAGGATGCAGGAATTCCAGAGCGGAAGAAGAAGGCACCACCATCATGCCGTCGGGCTTGCACATGCCAGACGCGAGCTTGGCGAGGAACTTCGTCGACGCCACACCGACCGAACAGGTGACGCCGTGATCGGCGAACACCCGGGACCTGATCAGCTCCCCCACACCGCCCGGCGTGAGCCCGAGCCGGCGAAGAGCCCCGCCGACGTCGAGGAAAGCCTCGTCGAGCGACAGCGGCTCCACCAGCGGCGTGATGTCGCGGAAGATCGCCATGACGCCGCGCGAGACCTCCTGGTACAGGTCGAACTGCGGCGACAGGTACACGGCGTGCGGCGCCAGCCGGCGAGCGTGGGCGGTCGGCATCGCGGACCGCACGCCGTACTCGCGAGCCAGGTAGTTGGCGGAGCAGACGACGCCACGGCCACCGACACCACCGACCACCACGGGCACCGAAGCGAGCTCGGGGCGTTCGCGGATCTCCACCGACGCGTAGAAGGCGTCCATGTCGACGTGCAGCATCCGGCAGCCCGTGTCGTCGGGCCAGACGCCATCGCGAGCACGGAACCGATCGCGCAGGCCGCGTGGCAGGTTCGCACTGCGACCCATGAACACCCCTCTCGAACGTGAGTTCGAAATGGATCCTACAGTTTGTACACACGCGCTGCGTTCTCCGACGCGATGAGTCGCGCGATCCGGTGTGCGTCCTCTTCCAGGAACGCGTCACGGTGCAGACCATCGGCCAAGAAGTCGGACAACGCGCGACGGAACAGCAACGCGCCGAGGTAGTACAACTCGGGCAGAGCGAACGCGTCTGACGAGAACAGGAACTTGCCGTACGGCACGATCTCCAGCGCCTCGGCGAACACGCGCGACGCCTGATGCCCCAGGCCGTGCGTCGCCAGCCCGAGATCGCAGAACACGTGCGGGAACACTTGCGCGAGATACCCGGCCTGCCGGTGGAACGGGTAGTTGTGCAGCAACAGGATCGGCACGCCCAATCCCGAAGTCGCGCGCAGGAACGGCGTCAACAACGACGGATCGCAACGGTGCAGATCGATGTCCGAATCGCCATAGCCCACGTGGAACTGCAACGGCAGCCCCGCGTCCAACGCCTCCCACGCCAGCCACGAGATCACCACGGGATCCTTCAACGGCCCGGGATTCCACGCCTGCCACACGTTCATCGCCCGCAACGCGTCACTCTCCGACGGCCGCTCACCGCTCAGGGCGAGCCCCATCCGGTACGCCGCAACGGACTTCGCTCCCACCACGGACGGAGCCCGCAGCCGCTGACGCAGCTGGTAGAGGAACTCGGTCTCGGTGGCAGCCGTCGACAGCTCCTCCGCCAGCTGCTCCAGCCGCACGATGTCGTGCGACACCGCACCGGCCAACGACGCCAGCTCCCCCGCCGCGAGCAACCGATCAGGCTGGAACCCGCCGTCGACGAGGAACGTGTGGATCCCCGACGCCATGAGGAACGTCCGCGACACCTCGGTGATGTGCAGCGAATTCCTCCGTTCGAGGTACTCCTCCGCGGACGCGTGCCGAGGCAGGTCGAGCAGCGGAGCACACCAGCGCCGCACCGCGAACCCGATCGCCGAGTCGAAGAAGGACCCGCCCAACGGCGAAACGGAGTCCGCCTCCAGGAGCAGCGACTCGAACTCCTCACGCGTGCTGTCGAGACGCAACACGCCGTGGCAGTGGTGATCTATCAGCCCGAGTTCGGCGACGAACGGCAGGATGCCCATAACCTTAGGATCGTGGACTCTGCGGAACGGGACCAGCGGTTCGACCGGGCGACGGAACTCTTCGACGGGCTGAACGCCAGGGACGTGCGCGTCATCGCACTCACCTGGGTGGACAACAGCGGCATCACCCGCACCAAGTCCGTGCCTCTGCGCAGGCTGGCCCACGCGGCGGCCCACGGCGTGGGCGCGTCACCCGTGTTCGACGTGTTCCTGTTCGACGACTGGATCATCCAGGGCCGGTTCGCCGGCGGCCCGGTCGGCGACCTGCGCCTGCACCCCGACCTCGACCGCCTCACGGTGCTCGCCGGCCAGCCGGGCTGGGCCTGGGCGCCCGCCGACCGCCACTTCCAGAGCGGCGTCCCGTACCCGATGGACCAGCGCCTGCAGGCCCGCAAAGCCCAGCAGAACCTCGCCGACCGGGGCTTCGCCGCCAAGGCGGGCTTCGAGATCGAGTGGTGCGTGGGCAAGCCCGGCACCGACGACTGGGTGCCCGCCACGAGCGGTGCCGCCTATGGACACGCACGGCAGGTGGAGCTGTCCGACTACTGCGTGGACGTCCTCAACGCGTTGGACCAGCAGGACGTCGAGGTCCTCCAGTTCCACCCGGAGTACGCCGCCGGCCAGTTCGAGGTCTCCACCGCACCGGAAGACCCGGTCGCAGCAGCGGACACCGCGGTCCTCGTGAAGGAAACCATCCGCGCTGTCACGATCCGCCACGGCCTACGCCCGTCGTTCTCCCCGAAGGTGGTCAACGGCGGTGTCGGCAACGGCGGCCACCTCCACTTCAGCCTCTGGCGCGACGGCACGAACCTCTTCGAGGGCTTCCACGACGAGGCCAAGCAGTTCACCGCGGGCGTGCTCAACCACATCCGCGCGTTGTGCGCCATCGGCTGTCCCTCTCTCGCGAGCTACCTCAGGCTCGTGCCGCACACGTGGTCAGCACCGTTCGTGGCGTGGGGCGAGGAAAACCGCGAAACGGCGCTGCGCCTGATCCGGGACAACCTCGAGATCAAGTGCTTCGACCTGACCGCGAACCCGTACCTCGTCGTCGCGGGCGTCATCGCGGCCGGACTGGACGGCATCGCCACTCAGGCCACGCTCCCCGAGGGCCTCAACGTCGACCCGGCGCTGCTCGATGACATCGCGCGCCTGCCCACCTCGCTGCGGGAAGCCGTCGAGGAGTTCGAGAAGGACGCCGTGCTCACCGAAGCGTTCGGCAAGGAGCTGGCGGGCACGATCGCCGACGTGCGGCGCGGCGAGATGGAGCGGTACAAGGACGCTAGCCCCCAGGGCATCGCCAACGTCACTCGCTGGCGCCACTGATCTCCCTGCGCAGCCGCGTCAACGCCCGGTGCTGAGCCACCCGCACCGCACCGGGCGTGGAGCCCACCGCCTCCGCCGTCTCCTCCGCGGACAACCCCACCACCACACGCAGCACAACGATCTCGCGCTGCTTCTCGGGCAACACGCGCAGAAGAGCAGCCATCTGCTCGGACAACTCCCCCTGCATCGCCCGCTGCTCCGGGCCCGCGTCGGTGTCCGTCGACTCCGGCACCTCCGCCACGGCCTCCGCGCGGTTCCTGGCGAAGCTCCGGTACGAGTCGGCGACCTTGTGCGCCGCGATCCCGTAGACGAACGCCAGGAACGGCCGCCCCTGATCGCGATACGACGGCAACGACGTCAGCACGGCGAGGCACACGTCCTGCGCGACGTCGTCCGCCGACGCGAACGATCCAACGCGCGCACGGCAGTACCGGACGACCAACGGCCTGATGGTGCCGAGCAACCTGTTGATGGCCGCACGATCACCGGCCACAGCGCGCGCGACGTGGTCGTCGGCCGCCTCGGGCTTGCGGGAGTAGTACGAGGGCGCGGGCGGATCGACCGGCTCCTGCCCGCCAACACCCGCGGTCCGCTCGACCAGCGCGTCGAGCGTCCCCTTCGAGACGTCGACCGGGCCCCCGACGGAGGACTGTTCGACAGCCCCGGCGGGAACCCTCCGATGCAGAGCGGGTGTGAACTCCACGCAGATCACCGATCCTCGTCTGAGCGCTGACGTGCGATGAGCCGGGCGCGCCGGATCCGCCCTTCGACAGCGCGTGGGGTGAGACGCGTGAGCTCCGCGATCTCCGCGTGCGAGTAGCCCTGCTCGTGCAGGATCAGCAACCTGCGGCTGTCCTCGCTCAAGGCCTCGAACGCCGCGTTGGCGGCCTGTTGCTCCACGACGGCGTCCTCAGGCGTCCCCTCGGCCACGACCTGTTCGAGTGAGGCGAAGGAGTCCAGCAGGTCCACGTCCCGCCAGCTGTTCATCCGCCTCTGCCACCGCCGGTAGACGTTCGGGAACGCGAGCACGCACGCGTTGACGAAGTATTCGTTCAACGGCTGGCCGTGCTCTGCGGACCACTGCTTGCCGAGCAACCCGCGATCGCAGAAGTAGACGAACCCCTCGAACACCGCGTCGCTCGCCAGCTCCTCGGCTTCCTGCGGCGGAATGACCTGCTGCTGCAGGTGCCTGCCGTGGCGGCCGCAGCGGGAGAACATGGCCCCGGACCGCACGAGCTTTGTAACGATCGTGAGTCCGTACCCGAGAAGCTGGCGGTGGAACTGGTCCCAGCGCGGCCCTGTCAGTCCTGACTCTCGGAAGTGCTGCACCAGCACCCCGTCGAAGCGCAGCCGTTCGGCCGCCTGCGCCGCGTCAGAACTCCTCATGCCCTTAGGTATGTCGTTTGGTTGCATAGACCCCACGCGGCCCAAACGAGATTCACCCGATCGGCACACTCGCGGCGGCTATTTCCTTGCGCAGCCGTCCGAGCGCACGGTGCTGAGCGACGCGAACGGCGCCCGGCGTCGACCCCACTGCCTCCGCCGTCTCCTCGGCCGAAAGACCCACGACCACGCGCAGCACGAGGATTTCCCGCTGCTTCTCCGGCAGCATGCGCAACAGCTCGCCCATGGTCCCGTTCAACTCGACCTGGAGCGCGAAGTCCTCGGGCCCGGCGCCCCGCGAAGCCTGGTCGGGCACCTCCGCCATCGGCTCCGCACGGTTACGAGCCAGCGCGCGATGAGCGTCCGCGACCTTGTGCGCCGCGATGCCGTAGACGAACGCCAGGAAGGGCCTGCCCTGCTCCCGGTAGTTCGGCAGCGCCGTCAGCACGGCCAGACACACGTCCTGCGCGACGTCGTCCGCGGTTGTCGCCGAACGCCCCACCCGCGCGCGGCAGTACTTCACGACCAGCGGGCGCAGGTAGCGAAGCAGCTGGTCAATGGACCTGCGATCACCGTGCACCGCCAGGTCGACCAGTTCCGCGGATAACGCCGAACTCTCCATCCGAAGTGTCCCCTCTACGACATCCCGCAGGAGAGACGTGCGACACGTCTCTCCTTATGCGGAAAGTAGGGAGAAACTTCAAACGTCACCCGTTCGTTGCAATCATCAGCGGTTGGTAATAGGCGTGGAGCAACCACTCCGCGTAACCGAAGCCCGCACGCTCGGCCAATTCGGTGATTTCGTCACGGGTAATCGCCCAATATCGTGCTTTCCTCACGACAACGCGCCACCGCTCGGCCTCGTTCAGCTGGAACATCTCCAGCTCGTACTGGTCGCCTTCCCAGTGCCACAGCTGGAACCACACCGTTCGACCAGGTCCGACGGACGGTGGCGTCGACAACGGCCGTTCGCGCCGAATCGCGTCGTAGTCGCGCGTCGAGATGATGAGCCGACCACCAGGCGTCAGCACGCGGCGCATCTCACGCAGCGCCGCCAGCACGTCGTCCGAGGTCAACAGGTGCGGCAGGGCGTTGTCCGCGGCCAGCACGACGTCGAACGAGGCATCCGCGAACGGCAGCGCCCGCATGTCCGCGGCCACTACGGGCAACGAGACCCCACGCGCGGAGGCCTCCACAACGGCCCGAGAAGCCGCGACCGGACTCAAGTCGGCACCAACGACGTCGTAGCCGCGCATGGCCAGACCGATCGCCTGTGTGCCGATGCCGCACGCACAGTCCAGAACGCGCGCGCCGGCGGGAACGAACTCCGAGAGCTGCGACGCCTGACGGGCCATCGACGCGTCCCAATCCGGGAACATCAGGTCGTACGTCCCGGCCAGCCCGTCGTAGAACGCCCCGGTCAAATCAGCTCCTCGACCCCCACCGACGTCCGCAGCTTCGCCAGTGCCCGGTGCTGGGACACCCGCACGGCACCCGGTGTCGAGCCGACCGCCTCGGCGGTCTCCTCCGCGGACAGGCCCACCACCACGCGCAACAGCAGGATCTCGCGCTGCTTGTCCGGCAGGCTCTCCAGCAGCTGGCCCAGCCGCACCGACAGCGACCCGAGCAGTGCGTTCTCCTCCGGATCGATGGCGAGCGACGGCCCGTCCGGCACCTCGGCGACCGGCTCGGACCGGTTGCGCGCCGACACCCGGTGCGCGTCCGCCACCTTGTGCGCGGCGATGCCGTAGACGAACGCGAGGAACGGCCTGCCCTGCTCGCGGTAGGTGGGCAACGCCGTCAGCACCGCCAGGCAGACCTCCTGCGCCACGTCGTCCGCCGACGCGTACGCCCGCTCGGTGCGCCCAACGCGCGCACGGCAGTACCGCGACACGAGCGGTCGCACAGAAGCCAGCAGTCGTTCGACGGCACGCCGGTCACCCGCAACAGCCTCGTTGACCAGTGAGGCCAGCAGGTCGGAGCTCTCCATGTCGGTCGGTCCCTACGTCGGCAGCGGAGCCACTATTTTTCGCCGCGAAGTCGTTTGGGACCACTCATCAGGACCATAAAAGTCTCTAATGCAAACGATTCAGGCGGTACGGCGGGCGAGCACGTGCAAGCGGGCGGCGACGTCTCTGAGCGGAGACCGCGTGGCAGCGGCCAGCTCCAGCTCGGCGAGCGCGTCGGCGGCACCCGGATTCGCGTCCAGCACGACGCCGGGCACGAGGTCGGACACGATGCCGTGACCTTGCAGGAGCTCGACAGAAAGCCCCGCCTCGAGAACCAGCTTCTCGAGACCTGGGACGTCGAACCGGCGCTGCAGCGGGTCACGCGAGCCCGCGAGCTGGCCGGCGTCGTCGTCCAGCAACCTCCGGGCGTCGACGATACGTCCCGCGATCGCGCGGTGCAGGATCGCCGCGAACCTGTTCGCGACCAGCACCGACACCGCTCCACCCGGCGCGACGGCGGTGGCCAGCGAGGACAGCGCGGACGCCGCGTCGTCGACGACCTCCAGCAGGCCGTGCGCGAGCACCAGATCGGCCTCACCAGCGGGAACGCCGAGCGAGTCGGTGTCGCCCTGGACCGCGTTGATCGTCACGCCGGCTTCGCGCGCACGGGTGTGCAGCGTGGCCAACGCGTTCGGCGAGGGCTCCACGACCGTGACCGCGCAGCCCGCCGCGGCGAGGGGCACGGCCCACACGCCGCTGCCACCGCCCACGTCGAGGACGCGCGGGGGTTCTCCACCCCTGCGCGTGCGTGCGGCGGCCAATTCGGCGTCGAGCACCCTGTGTACGGCGTCCGGTCGCATGGCAGTAAGAGTAGGAGACCCTAGAGTAGGTCTGTGCATACGGTGTCCGTGCTCAGCCTCAAGGGAGGCGTCGGCAAGACGACGGTGGTGCTCGGCCTCGCCTCGGCCGCTCTCCGTCGCGGCGTCCGCACCCTGGTGATCGATCTTGATCCGCAGTGCAACGCCACGTCGACGCTGGAGCCAGAGGAGTCCAAGGCGAGCATCTACGACGTCCTGCAGGACCCGTCCGAGGACAACCTCGAGGAGGCGATCCGCCCGAGCAGGTGGGGCGACGGCATCGACGTGTTGTCCGGGTCCGAGGATGCGGAGCTGCTCAACCACCCGGATCCGAACGAGTCGCGGCTGCACCGGCTGAAAGACGCGTTGCGCACGTTGCGGGACATGTACGACGAGTTCCCGTACCAGCTCGTGCTGCTCGACTGCCCGCCGTCGCTGGGCCAGCTGACCCGCTCGGCGCTGGTCGCCGCCGACCGCGCGCTGCTCGTCACCGAGCCGACGATGTTCGCGGTGGCGGGTGTGCAGCGGGCGTTCGAGGCGGTGCAGAACGAGCGCGAGCAGAACAACGCGGACCTGCAGCCGCTGGGCGTCGTGGTGAACCGGGTGCGGCCGCGGTCGCACGAGCACCAGTTCCGCATCGACGAGCTGCGCGACATCTTCGGCCCGCTGGTGATGCCGGTGGCGCTGCCGGACCGGCTCGCCGTCCAGCAGGCGCAGGGCGCGTGCATGCCGATCCACGAGTGGGGCACGCCGGGCGCGCGTGAGGTGGCGCTGGCGTTCAACCTGCTGCTCGCCCGCATCCAGCGCATCTCGCGGAGCAGACGCAGGGCCGTGCACCACGACTTCGACGACGACGAGATCCAAGAGGCGGTGGATGCCTGAGGGCGACACCGTCTTCCTGGCCGGCCACCGGATGCACGAGGCGCTGGCCGGGAAGACGCTGCGGCGCGGCGAACTGCGCCACCCTCGACTGTCCACACTGGACCTCGCCGGGCTCGACGTGGTCGCCGTCCGCACCTACGGCAAGCACATGTTCACGAGGTTCTCCGACGGCAACAGCCTGCGCAGCCACTTCCGGATGGACGGCGCGTGGCACCTCTACCGGCCGGGCGAGCGCTGGCGCCGCCCCGCACACCAGGCCCGCGCGGTGCTCGAGGTCGACGACCGGCAGGCCATCGGATTCGCGTTGCACGACATGGAGTTCGTGCCGACCTCCCGCGAAGATGAGCTGATCTCGCATTTGGGTCCGGATCTGCTCTCACCGGATTTCGACGCCGCTGAGGCCGTTCGGCGGTTGACCGAAAACCCTTCGCGACCTATTGGCCTCGCATTGCTGGACCAGCGCGTGATGGCCGGAGTCGGCAATCTCTACCGCGCGGAAGTGTGTTTCCTGCTGGGCGTTCTGCCGACGGCACCGGTTTCAGCCGTTGACCCGGCGCGCGCGGTTGCGTTGTCGCGCAAGCTGTTGCAGGCCAACCAGTGGCGACCGGAACAGATCACCACGGGCGACCGGCGCGTGCAGCACTACGTTTTCGAGCGCACCGGCAAACCGTGTTTGCGTTGCGGCACAAGGGTCCGATCGGGCGAGTTCGAGACGAGATTCGTCTACTTCTGCCCAAAATGCCAGTCCGGTTGAACCGAGACGCCCTCCCGGCCGTGTCCTCCGACATGGCGGTAAATCTGGATGCGCTGCGCCCCGGCTTCACCGACGACCCCTACTCGGTGCTGAAGAGCCTGCGCGAAGCAGGTCCCGTGCACCGGGTCGAGACCTCCGGCGTGCCGATGTGGCTCGTGACCCGCTACCCCGACGTCCGTGCGGCGCTGGACAACCCGCTGCTGTCCTCGCACGGCTCCGCGCTCGCCGAACCCCTGCGCGGCCATCCGCACTTCGCCTCCTGGTGGTTCGGCGACCTGTCGGACCACATGATGAACAGCGACGCACCCGACCACACCCGCCTGCGCCGCGCGGTGTCGAGCGAGTTCACCCCGCGCCGCATCGCCGCGCTGCGCCCCCGGATCGAGGCGCTGGCCGTCTCCCTGGCCGACACCTTCGCCGACGCGGGCCGCTGCGACCTGATCGCAGACTTCGCGGCACCGCTGCCGATCACCGTGCTGATGGAACTGCTCGGCGTCCCCGCCGTCGACCAGGAGAACTTCCGCTACTGGGCGGACGTGGTCACCGGCCTGGCCGACGGCGACGCGGCCTCGGCGCGCGAGGAGGCCTCCGGCTACCTGCAGGACCTGGTGGCGCACAAGCGGACGTCCGGCGACGACGACCTCATCGGCGCTCTGGCCCGCGCCACCGGCGAGGCCGCGCTGACCGACCGCGAACTCGCCTCCCTGGCGTTCCTGCTGCTCGTGGCCGGCTACACGACCGCCGTGGACCTCGTCGGCAACGGCACGCTGGCGTTGCTGCGCCACCCCGAACAACTGGAACTGCTGCAACGCTCGACGTCCCTGCTGCCCGGCGCCATCGAGGAGTTCCTGCGCTTCGACGGCCCGACCTCGCACCTGATCCGGTTCGCCGCGCAGCCGGTGACGATCGGCGGCGTGCAGATCCCGGCGGGCGACGTCGTGCTGCTGTCGCTGGCCTCCGCCGAGCACGACAGCGCGCGCTACCCCCGAGCCGACCAGCTCAACATCGAACGGGCGGACCGCCAGCACCTGGCGTTCGGCCACGGCGTGCACTTCTGTCTGGGCGCACCGCTGGCCCGGCTGGAGGGCGAGGTGGCGTTCCGGACCCTGCTGTCGCGTTGCGCGGGGCTGACGCTGGACGTGACGCAGCCGCTGGGGTGGCGGGTGTCGCTGGGCAGCCGCGGGTTGCGGACGCTGCCGGTGACGTTCCGGACCAAGCCGGCCATGCCGCTGGACGAACAGGCAACGATCAAGGTGCCCAAGCCGTCCTGACTCGCGCAACGGCGTGGCCGTGAGGCCGGCAACTACGACCCCGGGACCGCGCGCCCGCCCTGAACTGCCGTTATAGGGTGGGCGCGTGGTCTACAAGCAGGTGGTTCGCAGGGCGTTGTTCGGAATGCACGGCGGCGACGCGGAGCGGGTCCACGAGACCACGCTCAACGCGATGGCCAAGCTGAGCCCGCTGGCGAGGTTCGCGCGCAACCAGAACAACCCGCGCACCGTCTTCGGCGTCCGGTTCCCCAACCCGGTCGGGCTCGCGGCGGGCCTCGACAAGGACGGGCGCGCCCTGCCCGCCTGGGCCGCGCTCGGGTTCGGCTTCGTCGAGGTCGGCACCGTCACCTGGCACGCGCAGCCGGGCAACCCGAAGCCGCGCCTGTTCCGGCTCCGCGAGGACGAGGCGATCATCAACCGGATGGGCTTCAACAACGCCGGAGCCCAGGCGCTGGCCGACCGGCTCGACCGGACCACCCTCCGGGCGCCGCTGGGCATCAGCCTCGGCAAGTCCAAGATCACGCCGGTCGAGGACGCCGTCGGGGACTACCTCAACTCGCTCGAAGCGCTGAAGAACCACGGCGACTACTACGCCATCAACGTCAGCTCGCCGAACACGCCGGGGCTGCGCAGCCTGCAGGACAAGGGCGCGCTCACCGAGCTCGTCCAGGCGCTCACCAGGGCCACGAACAAGCCGATGCTGGTCAAGATCGCGCCCGACCTCACCGACGACGCCATCGAAGAAGTCATCCAGGTGTGCCTGGACAACGGCATCAAGGGCCTCATCGCCACGAACACCACCCTCAGCCGTGAGGGCCTCAAGAGCCCCCTCAGGACCGAGGCGGGCGGCCTCAGCGGCAAGCCGCTCACCCAGCGCGCGAACGACGTCGTCCGGTTCATCACCAAGAACAGCGAGCTGCCCGTCATCGGGGTCGGCGGCATCGCCAGCGCGGACGACGCCAAGCGCATGATCGACGCCGGCGCGAGCCTGGTGCAGATCTACACCGGCTTCATCTACGAGGGGCCCGGGCTGGTCTCGAAGATCAACCGCGCGCTGCGGTGATCAGGTGCGGCGCGCGGCCCGAAGCCAGCGCATGACCGGGTGCAGGATCACGACGAGCAGCGAGCCCCACACCATGCCGCCCATCGACAGGTCGCCGATCTCGATGGTCAGGTCGCCGACACCGGCGACCAGCGCGGCGCCGCCGACCATGGCGTTCACCGGGCTGGTCAGGTCGACGCCGCGGTCCATCCAGATCCGCACGCCGATGAGCACGATCAGGCCGTAGAGCACCAACGTGCAGCCGCCCAGCACACCTGCCGGGATGGTGCCGAACAGCGCGATGGCCTTCGGGGAGAACGCCAGCGCCGCGGCGAACACACCGGCGAACGCGAACGCCGCCGTGGTGTACACGCGCGTCACGGCCATGACGCCGATGTTCTCGGAGTACGTCGTCGTGCCGACGCCACCGCCGAGACCTGACAACGCTGTCGACAGGCCGTTCGCGATGATCGCGTCGCCCGCGCTGCCGTCGAGGTTGCGGCCGGTCAGCGCCGCGACGGCCTTCACGTGGCCCACGACCTCGGCCACCAGGACGATCACGACCGGCAGCATCAGCAGCACGACGGACGGCCGCAGCTCCGGCTGGTACACCTGCGGCAGGCCGACCCACGCGGCGTCGCGCAGGGCCGTGAACTTCTCCGCCGGGACCGCGCCGAACGCCAGGCCGCCCACCCAGAGCGCCACGAAGCCCAGCAGGATCGCGAACCGGTTGAGCAGGCCGCGGCCCAGCACGCCGGCCAGCAGGATCACCACGGTCGTCAGAGCGGCCAGCAACGGCTGCCTGGCGAAGTGCGAGGTGGCCTGGTGCGAGAGGTTCAGGCCGATGATGATCACGACGGCGCCGGAGACGACCGGCGGCATGACCGACTCCAGCAGCCGCACGCCGAGCGCCTTGACCGCGATGCCGACGACGATCACGAGCAGACCGGCGGCGACGACACCGCCGAGCTGGGCGGCGATGCCCTGTTCACGGGCGCCACGAGAGGCGCCACGAAGGCGAAGGACGAGCCCAGGTAGCTCGGGACGCGGTTCTTGGTGATCACCAGGAACAGCAGCGTGCCCAGGCCGGAGAACAGCAGCGTGGTGGCGACGGGGAGGCCGGTGGCGGTGGGGACGAGCACGGTCGCGCCGAACATCGCGACCAGGTGCTGCACCCCGAACCCGATGGTGAGCGGCCAGCTCACCCGCTCCTGCGGTGCGACGGTTTCACTGTCGGTGATCCGACCGTCCCCGTGCACGGTCCACAACGCCAACGCACTGCCTCCCGGCAACCCAGCCGGACTTCCCGCTGCCCGGCCCCGGAATCCTGCCACGCCATGTAGTGGCTACGGCTAGATAACGGTCTGATAATCACACGATTGCCGTAAGGATCTCCAGTGGGGGCCGTCGAATAGGCGCGCGCGACTACAAAGCGTCACATTTAGTGCGCTGAATAGCCTGACACGTCTCGCATCGCAGACGCGAGACCCGCCATGTGGTCGGTGGCGTCGTCCAGCACCTGACGCGGATCCTGGAACGCCGTGCTCGCCGCCAGCGCCTGACCTGCGGCCGCCACCAGCGAACAGTAGCGGTCCACGCCGTCCGCCAGTTGGATCCTGAGCACGCGCACGCCTTCGACGAGCGGTGCGCGCTCCAGCGGCGGTGCGGTGTTCCTGGCGCGTTCCACGGCCTGGAGCTGGGCCGACACCGCACGGATGGCCGCGGAGGCCTCCTGCGCGGTCTGCCGGGCGTGCTGGACGGATTCCGTCGGCATCGACGTGAGCGTCGGCGAGTCGAGCTGGCGCAGCAGCTCGTTCATCGCGTCCTCGGCCTCGTGGAGCTTCTCCATCGGAATGCGCGCGGCGGAGATGTGCGCGGGCAGCGGCGGCCGCGGAGGGGGCGGGGGCGACAGCTCCAGCCGTTGCTTCGCGGACTTGAGCTCCCGCAGCTTCACCCCGCTGCGGACCGCGAGCAGGCCGGGCAGGGCGGCGCCGATCGTGCCGGTGACGGTGGCCCACGTGCCGAGCACACCGGTGAAACCGAAGACGGCCAGCGTGCCGAAGATCGTGATCAGCGCGAGCCAGAACGTCAGCACGGCGTTGGTGCGCTTGCGCTTGCGTTCGAGCTTCGCGCGGGGGTCGTTCCACTTCTGCAGGCGGTACCGCGCCTGCTCGGCCAGCGGGTGGCCCTGGAGCGACGCACCCAACTCGTTGACGACCTTGCGGACGATCTCGTTGTTGGGACGGTTTCTCCAGGGCTCCATGATCACCTGCTGACTCCTCCTGCCCCGAGTCTCAGTTCTGAGCCGGCGGGACCTGCTGCTGCGTGGTCTTCTGCTCCTGCTGGACGCGCTGCGCGATCTCGGCCTGGATCTGCGCCGCGGCGCTGTTGCCCGCGGTGACCTGCGGCGGCGTGCTGCTCTGGCCACCGTGCATGGACGCGCGGATCTGCTCGAGACGCGAGGCGCCGGCGAGCTGCGTGGTCGAGGCCTGAACCTCGAGCATGCGGCCCTGCACCGAGTTCTGGGCGAGCTCGGCCGACCCGATCGCGGTGGCGTAGCGCTTCTCGATCTTGTCGCGGACCTCTTCCAGCGACGGCACGTTGCCCGGCGCGGCGAGCTCGCTCATCTGGGTCAGCGAGGCGGAGACCTGCTCCTGCATCTTCGCCTGCTCCAGCTGGCTGAGGAGCTTCGTGCGCTCGGCGAGCTTCTGCTGCAACATCATCGAGTTGCGTTCGACAGCCTGCTTGGCCTGTGCGGCGGCCTGCAGCGACTGGTCGTGCAGCGTCTTCAGATCCTCGATGCCCTGCTCGGCGGTGACGAGCTGGGTGGCGAAGCCCTGGGCGGCGTTCTCGAACTGCTGCGCCTTCTGCTCGTCACCCTTCGCGCGCGCCTCGTCGGCGAGCACGAGCGCCTGACGTGCGGAGGACTGCAGCTTCTCGACTTCGCCGAGCTGCCGGTTCAGCTTCATCTCCAGCTGCCGCTGGTTTCCGATCACGGCCGCCGCCTGCTGAGAAAGCGCCTGGTGCTGACGCTGCGCCTCCTCGATGGCCTGCTGGATCTGCACCTTCGGGTCAGCGTGCTCGTCGATCTTGGACGAGAACGATGCCATCAGGTACTTCCAGAACTTCACGAACGGACTGGCCATCTCCTACGCCTGCCTTCTCGGTGCCGGTGTTGGATCCATCGTCTCAATTGTGCGTCGGCGGTTCCACCAACCTGGGGAGATATCCGGGATGACCCCGATCCACCCCGGGACTTTGGATTGACACACCCGCCGGCGCCAATCCTGCCCGCACCCGCGCCCCGAGACGCGGTGACCCAGCGTGCTGTGGCCAAGCCGTTGCCTGCCGTTCAGCACGCTGCCGTCGTTGTCAGATCAACGTGCGAAGGCCCGTTCTTGTTGCAGCGCGTGACGTGTCGGGGGCCACAGCGGACGTCAGATCACCCGAATGCCAGCGACCCCGTTCGCCGCCAGGCGAACGGGGTCGGGAACGACATGGGTGTCAGGCTGCGACGACTGCCTTCGGGGGCTCGCCGATCGAGCTCGTGAGCCGGTGGCTGAGCATCGGCTGCAGGCGCAGGTCGGACAGGTCGTCCGACAGCGTGGTCGGCAGCACGCGGCCACCTTCCAGCTTGCCGCGCTCCGAGCGGCCGTCCGGAACGGTGTCCGGCACCGTGTCGGGCGTCTGCGAGACGGCGCCGATGTCGGAGGCGACGTGGTGCAGCAGCTCGGACAGCGGCAGGTCCAATGCTTCACAGATGGCCGCGAGGAGTTCGCTGGACGCCTCTTTGCGGCCGCGCTCCACCTCGGACAGGTACCCCAGGCTCACGCGGGCGGTCCGAGAGACCTCGCGCAGCGTGCGGCGTTGGTTGGTGCGGGCATGGCGAAGCCGATCACCGATCGCCTCGCGTAGCAGCACGGTCATCGCGCGCCTCCTTCCGGCCGGCCGTGTCCCTACGTTACCGATCGACACCGACAACGGGCAGTGACTTCCGAACACGTCCGCCAAGGGCGAACGAACGCGAAGTCATCGTTTGTTCCCGTCCACGGTCATCAGCAGGTATTCCGACAGCAGGACCAGCGCTTTTTCCACGGCTGTGAAACGCACCGCTTTCCGGTCGCCACTCACCGTGATGGTCCGCACTGTGGACACTCCAGGGCCGCTCAAGCCGATGTGGACCGTTCCTGGAGCGACCCCGTCCTGAGGATCAGGGCCGGCGACGCCGGTCAGCCCGATTCCCCAGTCCGATTTGCACCGGTTCCGGGCTCCCTGCGCCAGTTGGATCGCAACATCGGGGTGCACGGCACCGTGCTCGTCGAGCAACTGCTGATCCACGCCCGCGAGCTCGTGCTTGAGCTCGGTGGCGTAGACGATCAACCCACCGCGGACCACGGCACTCGCCCCCGGTGTGTCGACGATCGTCGCGCACAGCAGACCCGCGGTCAGCGACTCGGCAGTGGCTACGGTCTGCCCACGCGCCTTCAGCAGGTCGACGACGTTCGTCACGCCACCGCCCTACCCGCGCGGGCCTTCAACTTAAACGCACGGATGACGTAATCGATTCCCGTCACAACGGTGAGGATCAGCGCCGCGGCCATGATCACCCAGGCGATGACCGCGATGACGTCGTTCTGCGGCAGCAGGAACAACCCGATCGCGATGACCTGCAACAGCGTCTTCGCCTTGCCGCCGCGGCTGGCCGGGATGACGCCGTAGCGGATCACCCAGAACCGCAGCAGCGTCACGCCCACCTCGCGCACGGCGATGACGATCGTGATCCACCACGGCAGCACGTCGAGGATGCTCAGGCCCACCAGCGCGGACCCGGTCAGCGCCTTGTCCGCGATCGGGTCGGCGATCTTGCCGAAGTCGGTGATCAGCCCGTGCTTGCGGGCGAGCGTGCCGTCGATGTGGTCGGTGAAGCTCGCGACGGCGAAGATCCCGAACGCGATGAGCCGCCACGTCGTGTCGAAACCGCCCGCCGCGAACAGTGAGAGCAGGAAGACCGGGACCAGTGCCATCCGCGCCATCGTGAGGACGTTGGCGACGTTGAGCAGCGGGACCTTCCTGGCCTCCGTCATGTCGCCAGCACCTCGATCGGCTCGACGACCAGGTCGACGCCCTCGGAGTCGACCACGCGGCACCGCACGAGGTCACCGCGCTTGAGGTCCTCGCCCTCGAGCACGATGCACTCGCCGTCGACCTCGGGCGCCTGGTGCTCGGCCCGGCCGACGCAGTCCTCCTCGGCAGCGTCGTCAGCCTCGTGCTCGATCAGCACGACGACCTCGGAGCCGACCCGGTCCTCCGCGCGCTGGCTGGTGAGCTCCTCGACGAGGTTGCCGATCCGCTGGACCCGCTCCGCGATGGTGTCGGCGTCGAGCTTGCCGTCGAGGTTCTCGGCCTCGGTGCCGTCCTCGTCGGAGTACCCGAAGATGCCGACCGCGTCGAGCCGCGCCTCGGTCAGGAACCGCTCCAGCTCGGCCAGGTCCTCCTCGGTCTCGCCGGGGAAGCCCACGATGAAGTTGCTGCGGATGCCCGCCTCGGGGGCGTGCTCACGGATCTGCCACACGAGCTTGAGGAAGCTGTCGGTGTCGCCGAACCGGCGCATGCGCCGCAGCACGTTCTCGCTGGAGTGCTGGAACGACATGTCGAAGTAGTTCGCGACCTTCTCGGTCTTCGCGATGGCCGCGACGAGGCTCGGCTTGGTCTCGGCGGGCTGCAGGTAGCTCACCCGCACCCGCTCGACGCCGGGGATGCTCGCGAGGCGCGGCAGCAGCTGCTCCAGCGCACCCTGCTCGCGCGGCAGGTCCTTGCCGTAGCTGGTCGAGTTCTCGCTGACGAGGAACAGCTCCTTGACGCCGTTCTCGGCGAGCCACATGGCCTCGGAGACGATCTCGTCGGGGTGCCGCGACACGAACGCGCCGCGGAAGCTCGGGATGGCGCAGAACGAGCACCGCCGGTCGCAACCGGACGCGATCTTCAGCGGGGCCACGGGAGCGTCGTCGAGGCGCTTGCGCTGCACCTTGGTGGGGCCCCAGCCGTGGCCGGGCACCTGGACGTCGGCGGCGGCCTCCTGGCGCTTGACCGGCGTGATGGGCAGCAGCGTGCGGCGGTCGACCGGCACGTGCGACTCGATCCGCTTGCCGTGCAGCACGTCGTTGAGGCGCTCGGCCAGGTCGTTGTACTGGTCGAAGCCCAGGACCGCTGCCGCCTCCGGCAGGCTGTCCGCGAGCTCCTTGCCGTACCGCTCGGCCATGCAGCCGACCGCGACGACCTTGGCGCCGGTGTCGGACGCCGCGAGCAGCGTGTCGACCGAGTCCTTCTTGGCCTGCTCGACGAAGCCGCACGTGTTGACGACGACGACATCGGCTTCGGCGCCCTCGTCCACCAGCTCCCAGCCGCCTTCGCCGAGGCGCCCGGCGAGTTCCTCGGAGTCGACCTCGTTGCGGGCGCAGCCCAGGGTCAGCAGCGACACGCGTCGCGGAGTGGTGGGAGAAGACACGGTGCTCAGCGTAACCGGCCCAGGTCTCGGACCTTGAACTCAGTGCTTGCGAACGACCTCGACCAGCCGCCACATGTCACTCGACGGGTTGCCCGCGCCCAGCGCCTTGGCCCGCTCGACCGCCCTGTCGACGCGTTCGGCGAGCACCGTGAAGTCAAGCGCGCCCTTCGCGTATTTGGGCAGATACTTGCGCAGCCTCTCCACGGCGGCCTTCGGGCCGGAGATCCCCGCAGTGCAGTCTGCGAAGTGAAGGATCAGCCACACCTCGAAGCACGGGTTCGACACAGCCAACGAGATGCCGGTCGACTCGGCCTCGGCAACGGCCTCGTCGATGTCGAAGTCGTCGACATCGACGACACACCAGTACTCGTCGAACCCGTCCCGGTCCTTCTCCCGCAGCTTCACCGCGTGCCTCACCAGTTGCGCAGGTGAACCGACTTTGACGATCGATCTCAAGGTCACCGGCTTGGAGAGGCGCTTCAACCCGTCCAGATACGCCTGCTCGGTCTGCCCGCAGCACACCGCGAGCACGCGGCTGGCTGAGGTCCGCGACGGCGTCCGACGACGACGTGGCGAGTTCTCACGCCGCGCCATCGACACCTCGTAGGACTGCGGACACGAACGTCTCAGCCTCGACGTCAGGGACGGCGCCGTAGCTACCACCGAGATAGCGACGCTCCAGGTTCTCGCCTTCCTTGCGCGGCTTGAAATCGGTCAACGGGTACAGATCAGACGCACCCTCGGAGTTCTTGTCGACGAACCAGACGTCCTCACGAGCGAGCACTTCGTCACCAAGGACGGGACTGAGCAGACTCGCATCGTGTGTGGTGAACACGAGCTGCGCGCCGCCTGTGTTCGCTTCAGTGCTGCGGAACAGCCCGACAAGCGCCGCCGTGAGACGAGGGTGCAGGCTCGCATCGATCTCGTCGACGACCAACGTGCCCCCGTTGTGGAGCATTGACAACGTCGTGGGCAACATCATCAGCCAGGAGAGCGTGCCTGCCGACTCCTCGGCGATGTCGAACGGCTCGTGCCGCGGTCCGTGTGTGAGCTGGATTCGCCGTCGTCTCTCGATCGTGTCCCGTAGTAGTTGACTGGCCCGGCCGCGCGGCAGGTCCGGGTCCATCACGCGCTCGATGACCGACATCTCAGCTTCGTCAACTGGCCGGTTTTCCGCGTGCAGAACGCCGGTGATGCCGAGGTCAGCGACTCTCAGCAGGTCCACGATCTGCCTGGTCAGACTGTCGTTGGCGCTGCGGAGGAAGTGCGTGATCAGCTCGTGGTCGAACCTTGCGTCCGCCTGGCGGTGGAACACCAGCTTGCCGGCGAACCACCGTTGAACCGGAAGCACAGCCTCGATGCCTGATTGTGCGGCAAGACTCAGGAACAGGGCGTTCGGCCGGAGGAGCCCGGCGAGCACATCGCCCTTGGCCGCTCCTTCGCCGACCGTGGTACCGAACTTGACCTGGCCGCCGACACGTTCGAAGAGGACGCGCTTGCGCTTCTCCGGGTAGCTGTACAGCCACTCCTCCAGAACGCGGTGATCGTCTACCTCGAAGCCGTACGTGTACCGGACACCGGCTTCGATCAGCTCGACCACGTACACAGATGACCTGTCAGGTGACTCGTCGAGCTTGAACGGCTGTCTGGGCACGCCATCGTCCGGTGCCCATACAGCGAACGAGTCGCGTACGGCCTGGACCATGAACCACAGGCCGTCCAGAAGGTTCGACTTCCCCGAGGCGTTCGCACCGTAGATCGCAGCGACCGGCAAAACGTCGCGATCCTTCGAGTAGGCAGGCATGAGCAGCAACTCACGCTCGTCACGAAACGAGCGGTGGTTCGCCAGCCGGAAACTTCGAAGCACTGATCATCCACCTCCAGAAGCAGACTACAGCCTCTATTGTGCGGGTAAACCGCAGAAAACGCCCTGAAGCTGCCTGTAACGAGGGGCTTCACGATCCGTACCACTGCTCACGACAGGTGCAGGCGGCCAGCTCATACTTGTTCCTCGTGACCAGTGGGGTAGTCGTGCGGCGCGCCCGCACCAGCGATGTGCGCGCCATGAAGGCGTTGATCGACGGGTACGCGGGCAAGGTCCTGCTGGCCAAACCCCTGGTCACGCTGTACGAGGCCGTCCAGGAGTTCTGGGTGGCCGAGGAGGACGGCGAGCTGCTCGGCTGCGGCGCCCTGCACGTGATGTGGGAGGACCTGGCCGAGATCCGCAGTGTCGCGGTCTCCCCGATGGCTCTCGGCCGCGGTGTGGGTCACCGGATCGTGGCGCAGCTCATCGCGACGGCCAAGGAGCTGCAGCTCGCGCGGATCTTCGTGCTGACGTTCGAGACCAAGTTCTTCGCCAAGCACGGGTTCGTGGAGATCGAGGGCACGCCGGTGAGCCCCGAGGTCTATGAGGAGATCATGCGGTCGGTCGACGAGGGTGTCGCCGAGTTCCTCGACCTCAGCTACGTGAAGCCGAACACGCTCGGCAACAGCCGGATGCTCCTGGAGTTGTAACTCTTCGAGTAATTACTCGAAGAGTCTTGACTCGACGAACGTGGGCACACCAAGATCTGCGGTGTGCCCGAATCGCTGACCATCGACGAGCTCGCTTCCCGGATCGGCCTGCCCAGCAGCACCATTCGCATGTACCAGACGAAGGGTGTGCTGCACGCGCCGAGAAGGCAGGGGCGCGTGGCGTACTACGACGCCTCGCACGTCGAGCGGTTGACGCTGGTCCAGCGGTTGCAGCAGCGGGGGTTCTCACTGCCCGCCATCGCGGAGCTGATCCAAGCGAGAGAAAAAGGCGAGTCGGTCGCCGCGGTGCTCGGCATGGGCGAGACCGAGGGGCCCGACGACTGGGTCCGGATCAAGGTGCGCGACATCAAGCACCTGATTCCGATGGGAGACGTCCAACCGCGACTCCTCCTCCGGGCTATGCGGTTGGGCTTGGTGCGGTGGAAGTACGGCTGGCCGCACGCGCGTCGCTGGGCACTCGAAGCGGGCGGAAGGCTCGCCGGCCTCAGGGTGCCCAGCGATGACGTCATGGACAGCTTCACGCGCCTGCGCACGGCGACCGACGCGATCGCGGCGGACTTCGTGCGGTTGTTCGAGCAGCAGTTCTGGCCGGAGCTCGCGCGCAAGGCCGGTGACGAGAACCAGCTCGAGAACGTGCGGGCGTTGCTCGTCGAGCTGACCTACACGGCGGAGACCGCGGTGGTGGGGACGCTGCGGGAGTCGATCCGGGACGCGGCGGAGGAGTTCGCGTCGCGGCACGGGCTGCTGCCCAGCGACGAGTTCCAGCCCGCGTGGGCGGAGCAGCCGCTGCCGCCGATCGCCGAGAACATCGTCGATCCGGCTGGGGATCTGCCGAGCGAGCAGGAGATCGAGTGTTTCCTGGCGAGGGGGGACGAGGATGAGCCTGGTCGCTGATCCCGCGTGGCACGCCCAGATAAGAGACGAAGGACTTGTCGTGTACGCGGGAGCGGATCTCGCGTACCTGATTCCAGACCTGCCCAGGGCGGTGGCCGTGGCGCTGGCGGGACTGTTCGAGCCGGTGTTGAGGGGAGTGGCTCGAACGGTCGACGAAAGCCGGTTGGGGGAACCGGTTCGCCGGCACGTGGCCCAGCTGAGGACCCTGGGCGCTCTCCGCCCGGCGCGGTTGCCCGCCGACGAACGCAGGCCGATGGGGGTCGGCACGCGGTTCGTCGGTGAGGCACCCGCCGGGCTGGTGGAGCGGTTGCCGCACAACGAGGATCCGGACCTGTTGCTCGTTGTGCGGACGACTGGCACGTTGGTCGACCTGGTCGAGGTGGCCCGCGAGACGAAGGTTCCGCACCTGTTGCTGGACCTCGCGTACCACCACACCGCCGCGATCGGGCCCTTCGTGGTGCCCGGTGCCGGCGCGTGCCTGGCGTGCCTCGCGGTGCGGGCGGGGCGGCGGTGGGGGGATCCGCCGCCTCCCCCGCATCCGGCGGCGATGACGTTCGACTTCCCGATTTCTCTTGCGCTGCAAGCGGTTCAGAACATCCGCAACGGTTCGCTGGCGCTGCTCGACGCGGTCGTGACCGTCCACCTCGACGAGTTCACGACGACCCGTGAGAGCGTGCTGCCCGCCGCCGGCTGCGAGATCTGCCCCGCGCTACCAGTTGGGCGCGTGTCCTTGCCTTGGGGGAACCATGACGACAGCGGTTCGGTTACCTGACCAGTTCTCACCCGGTGCGGCCGCCGCGAACGCCGCGACGCCCACCTGTTGCTGTTGTTGTTGCTGTTGCGCGGTTTCCTCGGTCGGCGCGGCCGTGCACATCCCGGAAGCGCTGTACCAGGACACCAAGCACCTGGAGAAGCCGAGCAGGGCGCTGGTCCTGCCGGCCGCGCTCTACCCGCTCCTCGTCGTCGCGCTGCCGGTCGTCACGTGGGGTGCGATCTTCGACCTCCACTGGGGCTGGTGGGCCGGGGGCTTCGCACTCGCACTGGTCTGGGCGCTCGCGGCCGGATCCATCTCGAAGTCGCCGAAGCCCTTCGGCAGCGCGCGGCGGCTGCTCGGCTGGGCGGTGCTGTGGTGCCTGGAACCCTTCATCGTGCTGACGATGCTGGGCCCCATCGCCTCGTACGTGCACATCTGGGTGGCGCTGGTGATCTACGGCGCTGCCGCGCTGGCCCTCGGGTACTCGCTGTGGAAGCACTACCGGGGCAAGCGGTGAAGACCGTCGCGGAGGCGCTGGTCGAGCGCGCGGTCGGCTGGCGGCAGGGTGTGGTGTCGCAGCTGCACCCCGTGCCGCACAGTCTGTCCGATGTGGACATCGAGGGCTGGGCCGCGGTGCCGGAGCCGTTCGCCACGGGCGGCACTTCCGGTGGCACGTCGAAGGTCGCCGCGATCGCCGAGGCGCTGGAACGTCATGCAGCTGCACGGGCGCCTCTGGAGATCGTGACCGAGGGCGAGTGCTGGCCGTTGGAGCACTTCAGCCTGCACACCGTCGAACAACGCGTTCGTGGTGATTACCGCTACCGCAAGGGATACGTCGACACCCGGTACACGCGGGCGTGGACGTTGCCCGGCAACACACCGATCCGCGTTCCCGTCGGACTCGTCGGCCTGGACGCCTCGCACGGTCTGCCCACGACGTCGTCCGGGCTGGCGGCGGGCCCGTCGCCCACGAGCGCGTTGCTGAGGGCCGCGCAGGAGCTGGTCGAGCGCGACGCCTTCACGACGACCTGGCTGCATTCCATTGCACCGCAACGGTTTGCGGCGGACCTTCCGCACGGCGCGCAGGCGTTCGACCTCACGCCCGACTACAGCCCGCACCCGGTGATCGCGGTCGCCGGATCACTTCCGATCGCCGGGAAGCCGCGGCCGACCCTCGGCCTCGCCTGCCGCGCCACCGTGGCGGAGGCGCTGCAGAAGGCCTACGAGGAATGGGTGCAGGGCACGGTGTTCATCGAGGTGTGGCTGGCACGCAACGGTGACCAGCCCGTCGAGGAGGTCACCGACTTCGACAAGCACGCCGTCTACTACGCCACGCACCCCGACGAGTGGGACGCGCTGCCGTGGTTCGGTGGCATCGAAACGGATCCGCCGCCGGACGCCGCCTGCCGTGGCGTCGCCGCGGAACTGACCGAATTGGTGCACGCCCTCGACGACCGCGGCATCCGGCTCGCGTACCGGGAGCTCACCACGCCGGAGCTGTCGGCCGTCGGGCTGCACTGCGTCCGCGTCCTCTCCCCCGACCTCGCGCCACTGCACTCCGACCACCGCTGGCCGCACCTCGGCGGCCGCGCCCGCGAACTCACGTGGCGCTACCCGCACGCCTCGCCAGGCGTGTTCCCCAATCCAGCACCGCATCCGTTGGGGTGAGGCCGTGTTCGACGACTTCTGGACCGCCAGCCGGTTCTCACCGCTGCACCAGCTGCGGCTCGGTGAACGCCTGCGGGACTTCCGCCCGCAGCCGCCGTTGATCGACCCGCTGGAGCTGCCCACCGCACCCCGGCCGCTGCCCAAGCCCCACGACCGGTTGCAGAAGCTGTTCCAGGCACGGAGGAGCACTCGGGAGTTCACGTCGAAACCGTTGACCGACAAGCAACTCGGCACGGTCCTCGGCGCGCTGGGAGACAACAGCTTCCCGTCGGCGGGCGGGTTGAACCCGTTGCGCTGCTACGCGTTCGTGAACGGCCGCGCGGTCCGCTACGACATCCGCCGGCACGCGCTGCAGGACATCGGCGAGGCCCCTGCGAACCTGGCCTCGATCCTCGGCACGCCCGACGTCCCACCGCTCACGATCGTCCTGGTGCTGGCCGACGCCGAGTCGTTCGAGAAGTACGGCGAACGCGCGGGCAGGTTCGGCCTGATCGAGGTGGGCGCGGCAGCCCAGAGCATCTGCCTCCGTCTGGCCGAGCAGAAACTGGGCGGCTATCTGCTGGGCGGAGTAGCCGACAACGAGATGCTTCACTCGCTCGGTCTACCCCGCGACCTCCGCGTGGCCACGGCGATCGCGTGCGGTAATCCGATCACCTGACGTTCATCAGATCGTGTCTACCGAGGACATTCGATCACCCGCTACAACAAGGCGAGACCCTGCTCACACTCCGAGGAGCTCGCCATGTCGAAGACCCTGCGCTCGGCATTCGTGGGTGCCACCGCGTCCCTCGCCCTGATCTTCACCGGTGCCCCGGCCCAGGCCGTGGACATCGTCGCGGTGACCGACGACTACCTGTTCTCGAAGTCCCTCACCCAGTTCACAACACTGCGCGCCCAGCAGCCCTACGCCGGCCAGCTCGACTGGTCGTCCGACGGCTGCTCGTACTCGCCGGACAACCCGTTCGGCTTCAAGTTCCTGCCGACCTGTTACCGGCACGACTTCGGCTACCGCAACTACAAGCGCCAGGGGCGGTTCAACGAGACCACGCGTCTGCGGATCGACAAGAACTTCAAGTCCGACATGTACGGGCAGTGCGGCAGCAACTGGGCGTGCAAGCGGACGGCCGACATCTACTACAAGGCCGTGCGGGAGTTCGGCGGGACCGCGTCGTCGACCGCGACGAGCCTTCAGCAGGCAGGGCTGAAGTAGTCCCTGCGTTTGACGGCCGTCTTGATCGCCTGTGCGTGATCAAGACGGCCGTTGCCATCTCAGGCGAGGGTAGGCGGCATTTCCGTCAACTCGACGAGATGTGACAACTTGACAGAAAAAGTGACAGGGCTCTATCTTTGTTGCCATGGAGAGCCACTAGTCGCAGGCGAGTGTCGACCCCGATGTCCTTGGAAGACACGGGGAACAGCACCCATCGCCGGGGCGGTTCGAGCCTCCGACCAGGTCCCAACGACCTGATGCGCGAGCCTGACCTGACACGCGAAGGGGTCTGCTGATGAAGAGCGAAGCCTGATGTCTACGAGGCACCCGGCGTCCCACGCTGAAAACAACGCGGCTGCCGAAGATCTTCTCTCCGAGCTCAAGCGGGTACGCAAAGGACGTGGCCTTGCCGGAGCAGTGGAAAGCGGAACGGTCGGGCCCTCACTGGCCCAGCTGGGCACCTTTCACGAGGACGACGACTCGGCGACGAAGATCTTGAAACTCAGCAAGGTCCTCTCGTCGTTGCTGTCCGATCTGGACGAGTCCGAAGCAGAAGCGATCTCCGCAGCGCTCGGCATGGGCTCCGAATACGGCGGCATGCCCATGCTGAGTCAACGCATCAACCGGTTGGCCGCCAAGCTGTCCGCCGACCCACGGACCGCGCGTCGGAGGATCGACGACGCCTTCGCCGTGCTGGCCGCGGCGGCGGTCAGCAGCACCAAGCCGATCTCCGTCGACGAGTCGGCCAAGCGGGGCTGGCACGCACGATGCGTCCGCACGATCGTTCTGCTCGGCAGCAACGGCATCGAGGTGCTGGAGTTGCGCACCGTGGTGTCCGAGACGCTCGACCTGCGGCAGATCTACCTCGGCTTCTCCACACCTGCTCCAGACCGCACCGACCACCCGCCGCAGCCGCGCCTGCAGATCGACGCACTGTACGGCGGTGACATCGTCGAACGCCGGATCGAGACAACGGCACGGACCGGTTTCGCGCTCAAGTTCCCCCGCCCGCTGAAGCTCGGTGAGGTCTACGAATACGGCGTGCGGTTCCGGATTCCTCCCGATGCTGATGTCGCTCCCTACTACGTGCTCGTCCCATGGGTCATGTGCGAAGAGTTCGACTTGCGGGTGAAGTTCGAGACGGTTCCTGAAAAGGTCGAACTGCTGTCCGGCGTGTTCCAGGCGGATACCCAGGACTACGTGTTCGCCGCGCCCGCTATCGAGATCGACACCTTGGGGGAAGTGCGGGCGAAGTTCAGGCAGTTGCAGCCGGGCATGGCTTACGGCGTGCGCTGGCGTGACGAACTGCGCGAGCCCTAGCCGGAAGGGCGCAGCCATGTCGTATCTGCCGCCCGGACTTCCCATGTGGGCCCTCGGGATCGTGGCGATCCTTTTGGCCGCGGGGAGTTTGCTGCGCGCGTTGTCCAGGTTGATGCCGCAGAACTCACGTGATCGACTGCAGGCGTGGGAGCGGTGGCTCGAGCACCGCCGCATGATGCGAACACGGCCCGCCGACGCTCAGTCCTCGTCGCCAACCGGGCCGCCTCCGCGCATCAGGTAGATCACGGACTCGAGCTCGTCCGGCTTGATCAGCACCTCACGTGCCTTCGAGCCCTCGGAGGGCCCGACCACCCCGCGGGTCTCCAGCAGGTCCATGAGGCGCCCCGCCTTCGCGAACCCGACGCGGAGCTTGCGCTGCAGCATCGACGTCGAACCGAACTGCGACGTGACGATCAGTTCGGCCGCCTGCACCAGCAGGTCGAGGTCGTCGCCGATGTCGGCGTCGATCTCCTTCTTCTCGCCCGCCTTGGCCGCCGTGACGCCGTCGGTGTACTCGGGCTGCGCCTGGTTCTTGGTGAAGTCGACGATCTGGGAGATCTCCTCGTCGCCGACGAACGCGCCCTGGATGCGCACCGGCTTGGAGGCGCCCATCGGCAGGTACAGGCCGTCGCCCATGCCGATCAGCTTCTCGGCGCCCGGCTGGTCGAGGATGACCCGCGAGTCGGTCAGCGACGAGGTGGCGAACGCCAGGCGCGACGGCACGTTGGTCTTGATCAGGCCGGTCACGACGTCCACGGACGGGCGCTGTGTGGCCAGCACCAGGTGGATGCCCGCCGCGCGCGCCTTCTGCGTGATGCGCACGATCGCGTCCTCTACGTCGCGCGGTGCGGTCATCATCAGGTCGGCGAGCTCGTCGACGATCGCCATGATGTACGGGTACGGGCGGTAGACGCGTTCGGAGCCCGGCGGTGCGGTGATCTCGCCCGACTTGACCTTGCGGTTGAAGTCGTCGATGTGGCGCACCCGGTTGACCTGCATGTCCTGGTAGCGCTGTTCCATCTCCTCCACGAGCCACGCCAGCGCGGCCGCCGCCTTCTTCGGCTGCGTGATGATCGGCGTGATCAGGTGCGGGATGCCCTCGTACGGCGTCAGCTCGACCATCTTCGGGTCGATGAGGATCATCCGCACCTCTTCTGGCGTCGCCCGCGCCAGCAGCGACACCAGCATGGAGTTGACGAACGACGACTTTCCGGAACCCGTGGAGCCCGCGACCAGCAGGTGCGGCATCTTCGTCAGGTTCGCGGTGACCATGTGGCCCTCGATGTCCTTGCCGAGGCCGATCACCATCGGGTGCGTGTCCTTCAACGTCGACGGCGCGCGCAGCACGTCGCCCAGGCGCACCATCTCGCGGTCGCTGTTCGGCACCTCGATGCCCACCGCGGACTTGCCGGGGATCGGCGCGAGCAGCCGGACGTTGTCGGTGGCGACCGCGTAGGCGATGTTCTTGGTCAGCGCGGTGATCTTCTCGACCTTCACGCCGGGGCCGAGCTCGACCTCGTAACGCGTGACCGTCGGGCCGCGGGTGAAGCCGGTGACCTGCGCGTCGATCGAGAACTGGTCGAGCACGCCGGTGATGGCCTCGATCATCTGGTCGTTGGCCTTGCTGCGGGCCTTGGGCGCGTCGCCGTCCTTGAGGATGTTCGGCGGCGGCAGCTGGTAGTCGCCCTCGACCGCGCGCACGGCCATCGCCGGTGCCTTCTTCGGCTCCTTCGCGACGGGCTTGGGCGGCTCGGGTTCCTCCAGCGGCAGTTCTGCCTGCGGCTCGTCCTCCACGGGCGCGGCGGCCTGGCGGCGACGGGACGGGCGGCGCAGGCGAACCGGCTTCGGCTCCTCCTCCTGCTCCTCGTCCACAGGCGCTTCTTCTTTGCTCGCGCCGGGGTGCAGCAGCGAGCGGATGCGTTCGGGTGCCTGGCGGATCGGCGTGTGCGTCACGACCAGCAGGCCGTAGGCGAAGATCAGGAACAGCAGCGGACCGGCGACCCACGGTGTGAGGCCCTGGGCCAGGAAGCCGCCGGCCAGGTAGCCCAGCGCACCACCGGCGCCGCGGCGTTCGACCGGGTCCATCGGCAGGCCGCCGATGAGGTGGAACATGCCGAGCACGCCGATCATCATCAGCAACGAGCCGATGATCAGCCGCGGCCGCGCCTCCGGCTTCGGGTCGGTGCGCATCAGCGTGATGCCGATGCCGAGCAGCACGACCGGCACGATCACCGCGGGGAAGCCGACGGAGCTGCGCACGGCGACGTCGACCCACTGGCCGACCGGTCCGCCCGCCTGCCACCACACACCGGCGCCGGTGATGAACGCGAGCGCGATCAGCAGCAGTCCGAGCCCGTCACGGCGGTGCTCGGGATCCAGGTCCTTGGTACGGCTGACCGTCCGCACGACGCTGCCGACACCACGGCCGATGCCACCCCACACGGCGCTGATGGCGCCACTGCTCTTGCGCGGAGCGGGTTTTCTGGACGCGGTGGAGCGCGCCCGCGGCTTGGCAGGTGCTTTGCCGCGTGACGTGGTCTTGCGTGAAGTCCCTGTGCGCCCGGCCATGTGTATAAGGTAGTCCCTCGCGTCTCACCAGCACCGTTTGCAACTGGGACGCGTGCGAAACCTCATGGTTCCCCGGATTCCGCACGCTGTCGTTCCGACACGCCGTACGCTGCCCCGCGTGTCCACACCGCTCTTCTGGCGCGTGCTCATGGCGCTCGACCGTGGCTTCGTCGCGCTGACCGGGAAGCTCGAGGTCTCCGGCGACATTCCACCGGAGCTGCTCGGCAAGCCCCTGCTGCTCGCTTCCAACCACATCGGCAACCTCGACCCGTTCGTGCTCATCGCGGCGTGCCGCAAGATCGGCGTCAACCCGCGCTTCATGCTCGCGGGCGGCCTCCTCGACGCCCCGATCATGGGTCCGGCCCTGAAGGCGTGCGGTCACCTGCGCGTCGACCGCAGGTCGGCGAACGTGGGTGAGGCGATGCACCGCGCCGTCGAAGCCCTGCAGAAGGGCGGCGACCCGATCGCCGTCTACCCCGAGGGCAAGATCACGCTCGACCCCGGCATGTGGCCGGAGCGCGGCAAGACCGGCGTGGCCCGCATGGCGCTGGGCGGCGGCATCCCGGTGATCCCGATCAGCCAGTGGGGCGCCCACGAGGCCGTGTACTGGGGCAACCTGCACGTCTCCGGCTGGAAGGACTTCCTGCCGTACCTGACGTCGTGGCTGTCCGCGATCCGCAAGCGCCCGACGTTCAAGGTGCACTTCGGCAAGCCCGTCGAGCTGTCCGATCTGAACGCCGAGACGATGGGTGACGCCCGCCGCGCCCACGAGCGGATCATGCGCGCGATCACCGAGGGCCTGGTGCCGCTGCGTCTCGACGAGCCGGACCTGCCGCGCTTCCACGACCCGACGCGGCCGACGACCGGTTCCTCCCCCTGGCGGCCCGTCTGATCGAGTAGGCGATCACCGTGACCAGCATCAGGAACGGCGCAGGGCTTGCGGTGTAGAGGCCGATCACGAGGTCGGCCGTGGGAACGACCAGTGCCAGCACGAACGACCCCGTGCCCGCCGTGGGCAGCTTGACCTTCGGGTCCGCCCACGGCGTGCGGCCCCACGGCTTCGCGACGCTGAGCCACGTCTGGAACGCGAACCCGCTGATCATGAGCCCGGTACCGACCGGCATCCAGATGCTGACGTGCCCGTTCGCCGCCGCTTCGAGACGGTCGCTCAGGATGAAGATGCCGACGTAGAGCTGGACGACGGTGATCGCGAACTTCGTGAGCACCCACCAGTGCCGGAAGTACCCCCACGGCGTCGTCGCGCTGAGCATCATGCCGGTGAACGCGCTGGCGGCGCCCATGAACGCGAGCACGTGATGGTCCAGCACCCGCGCCATCCTGAAGGCGTTGAGATCACTCGTCTTCATGCCGTAGAGCAGCAACGCCAGCAGTGCCACGGCCTGGCTGAGCCAGCCGACCGAGGTCACCACGTGCAGCCACACCACCAGAGTTCTCGCGCGTTTCGCCATGACGTGTAGCTTGCCTACACATCATGGCGACGCACATCAGGGATCACCCCTACTGAGCAACCCGGTCCAGCCACTCCCCCATGAGCGCGTTGAACAACACCGGCTGCTCGATCTGCAGGTTGTGCCCCGCGGTGTCGAGCACGGCGAACGACGCGTACGGGTAGTGCGGCAGCAACGCGTACACGTCCTCGTACCCGGTGATGTTGTCCTGACGGCCGGTCAGGAACAGCGCGGGCCGTTGGTAGGTCCCCAGCTCCGGACCGGCGGACAGCTCCCAGTCACCCTGGATCCGGGCCATCGCGTCGAGGTCCGCGACCTCCAGGCCCGGCAGGACCTCTTCGGCGAACCGGCGCGCCGTCTCCGCCGTCCGCACCACCGCCATGCCGTCGAACTGCGCCGCCAGTTCGGGATCCAGCACGACGTCGTCCGACCTGCGCACCTCGAACGGCGGCACGGTCCGGTCGGCCGCGAAGAGCTTCGTGCCGGCCGGGCAGATCAGGGCCAGCCCGTGCACCTGGTCCGGTCGCCGATGAGCCAACGCTCGCGCGAGGTAGCCGCCGTACGACTCGCCGATCAGCAGGAACGGCTCCGCGCCGATCTCCGCGTCGACGAACTTCTCCAGCGCCGCAAGCATGTCGTCACTGGAGTTCACGCCGTCCGCCGGCGACTTCCCCATCGCCGGCAGGTCGGGGTACAGGCGCCGATAGCCGGGCCTGGTGGCGAAAAGCGGTTCCAGACAACCGAGCATCAGGCGGTGGTCGGGTGTCCAGCCGTGGATCGCGAGCACAGGAGTGCCCGAGCCGTGTTCTACGAAATGCACGAAGTAGTTCTATGCCAACTCGTGCAGTCGTGCCCGCACTTCTGCCGTAAGCGGATGGTCGTAGTCCTCGTAGATCGCCAACGCTTCCAGCAGATGCGTCCGCGCCACGTCGGGCTGGCCCGCGCTCGTCTCCCCCAGGCCGTGCAACGCCTCGGCGAGGCTCTTGCGGTCACCGAGCACCCGCAGGAACTCCAGCGCGTGCCGGAACGAGTCGCGCGCCTCGACGCGCTGTCCCAGCCTGAACTGCGCCCAGCCGATGCTGACGAGGGCCATCGCCTTGCCGTGCACGGCGTCGTGCGAGTCCATCAGCTCGAACGCCATCCGGGCCGACGCCAGCGAAGCCTCGTGCTGACCCGCGGAGCGCAGGATGTCGCTCAGGAACAGGCGCGTGCCGCCCTCGCCGAACCACGACCCCACCTCGGCGTGACGGTTCAGGGCCTCGCCGAACCTCTCGACGGCCAGGTCGAACTGGCGCAGGCCGCCGTAGGCCATGCCCAGGCCGGTGAGACTCCACGCGGCACCCACGTCGTCGCCGATCTCGCGGCGGATGGCCAGGGCGCGGTCGAACAGTTCGAGGGCGTCGGCGAAACGCTGGCCGCGGAAGGCCGCGAGGCCCTGGCCGTGCACCGCCCAGGCGCGCGCGGCCTGGTTGCCGTCGCGGGCGGCGGCGCGTTCGGCGATGCGGTAGGTGCGGGTCCACTCGTCCAGGGCGCTGGAGACGATGAAGTAGTTCCACAGCGCGACCGGGATCTGCCAGGCCGTCGGTGAGTGGTGATCCTCGGCGAGCCGGGAGACGGCCAGCAGGTTCGAGGATTCCGTGCGACACCAGGTGAAAGCCTCGTCGTGCGAGGTGAAGTCCTGAGTGGACAGTGGTGGGAGCAGGAACGACGGGTGGTCCGGGGGTGAGATCACGGTGCCGGCCGCGTTCGCGGTGTCGAAGTACCACCGCAGCAGGCGTTGCACGGCCTCCGAGCGGCCTTCCGAGGACTCCTCGGTGGCACTGAGCTCCGTGGCGTACAGGCGGAGCAGGTCGTGCAGCCGGTATCGGCCGCGCGCGACCTCTTCCAACATGTGCCCGCCCGCCAGCACGTCCAGCAGCGTCCGCGCCCGCGACACCGGCACACCGGTCAGCGCGGCGACGGCGCCCAGGCTGATCTCGGCGCCCGGATGCAGACCGATGAGCCGGAACGCCCTCGCCGCGTCTGGCTTCAGGGCGAGGTACGACCACGAGAAGGCCGCCCGCACGGCCGTGTCCTCGTCGTCGCCGGTGGCCAGGACGTTGAGCCGGTCTCGTTCGTCGGCGAGGTCGCCTGCCAGGTCGGTCAACGTCAGGTGCGGGCGGGTGACGACGCGTTCGGCCGCGATCCGCACCGCCAGCGGCAGGTGACCGCACAGCTCGACGAGCTTGGCGGCGGCGTCGGGTTCGGCGGCGACGCGGTCGGAGCCCACCGCGGAAGTCAGCAACGCCAGGGCTTCGTCGCGGGTCAGCGTCGACAGCGTCACCGAGTGCGCGCCGTCGCGGGCCACCAGGCCGCCGAGGTGGTTGCGCGAGGTCACCAGCACCATCGACGACGACCGGCCCGGCAGCAGCGGACGCACCTGCTCGGCGAGGCGGGCGTTGTCGAGCAGCACCAGAACCCGTTTGCCCGCCAGCACACTGCGGTACAGGGCGGACTTCGCGGGCAGGTCGTCCGGGATGCGTTCGGCCGGCACACCGAGGCTCTGCAACAACTGGTGCAACGCGGCGGCGGGCTGCACCGGCGGTGCCGACGCGTCGAACCCGCGCAGATCGACGTGCAGCTGGCCGTCGGGGAACAGGGAGGCCACCTGGTGGGCGAACCGGACGGCGAGAGCGGTCTTGCCGACACCGCCGGTGCCGGTGATGGCGACGAGGACCGGGGAGTGGTCGTGCGGAACGATTTCGGTGAGCTTCGCGAGTTCCTTGGCACGGCCGGTGAAGTCGCGGATCTCGTGCGGCAGCTGGACGGGCACGAGCGCGGGGGCCGCGGGCTCCGGCTGCGGATCGTGGCGGCCGACGAGCAGTTGTTCGTGGAGCTGACGGAGTTCGGGGCCGGGCTCGATGCCGAGTTCCTCGATCAGCAACCGGCGTAAGTCCGTGTAGACGGCGAGGGCCTCAGCTTGCCTGCCGCCGCGATACAACGCGGACATCAGCAGGCCGTGCAGCCGCTCTCGCAGCGGATGCGCACTGACCAACGTCGTGAGCTCCGCCGCCACCTCGGCCTCACGCCCGACGGACAACATCAACGCGGCGCGCTGCTCCACGGCCGTCAGCCGCAGTTCAGCGAGACGCGCGCGCTCCACGGCGGCGAACGGACCTGGCACGCCGTCCAGAGCGACGCCACGCCACAAACCCAGTGCGGCGTCGAACGCGCCGATGGCCTCCGCGGGTTGCGTGCGCAGACGTCCGGCCTCGTCCAGATGGGCGCGGAACATCGCCACGTCGGAGGCCCCGGATGGAAGCCTCAGCAAGTATCCAGCGTCCGTGGAGAGCAGCACCGAACTCGGCGCCCGCGAGGCCCTGCCCGGTTCGAAGAGCCGCCGCAGACCGGCGACGTAGGTGTGGATGCCGTTGTCCGCGCTGGCAGGGGGTTCGTCGCCCCAGACCGCGTCGATCAGTTCACTGCGCGACACGACGTGGTTGGCGCGCAACGCCAGCACCGCGAGCACAGCTCTCTGCCGCGGCGGACCCAGGGTGAGCTCCTGACCGTCCACCGTCGCCGCGAGCGCGCCCAGCATGCTGACGCGCAACTCGTTCTGCACCCTCGTCCCACTCCGTCGCTGTCCGCAGTCACCCAGCAACCTACCGTCAGTTTTCGTCCAGAAGCCATCCAGAGTCCGTGCAGAGGGCTTCTCCACACTTCACATCAGGTGGATTGGGCCGAAATGAGGGGCGAAGATGAACGCGGCCGAGGTCTTCGACACGCTCGGGATGGAATACCAACGCGCTTGGTCGCACCAGCCCGCACTGCACGGCACTCTCGCCTGGTTCGCCGCCACCCAGCCGTCGGGCTCGCGCGTGCTCGACATCGGCTGCGGCACCGGCGTCCCGGTAGCCCGCACGCTCGCCAGGGCGGGCATGAAGGTCACCGGCATCGACGTGTCCCCGGTGATGGTCGACCTCGCCGCGGAACAGGTCCCGGAAGCCACGTTCCACAAGATCGACGTCCGCGACTTCGAGTCACCGCCCGGCTCCTGGGACGTCATCTGCGCCGTCTTCTCGCTGCTGCAGATGCCCCAGGCCGAGATCATCCAGACCCTCGGCCGCGTGTCGGCGTGGCTGCGGCCTGGCGGCCACTTCTTCCTGGCCACCGTGGCGATCGACGTCGAGCAGATCACGCTGCCGTGGATGGGCCAGGAGATCGAGGTGTCGTCGTTCTCCGAGGAGAACTACGAGTCCCACCTCGGCGACGTCGGCCTGCGGGTCGTGCGCCGGAGCCGGCCGGTCTTCACACCGTCCTTCCCCGGCGCGACGCCCGAGGAGTCGCTGCACCTGGTGTGTCAGCGTCCCTAGTGCTGTTCAGCGAGCGCTCGGCCGATGAAGTGTGCTGACAGCAAGGCGAAGATGTACGCCTGCAGCACCTGCACCAGCGCCTCCAGGAAGATCAGCCCGATCGCGAGCGCGAAGCCCAGCACCGACGCCGGCTTCAGCCAGATCGGGCCGTGCAGCAGCAGGAACTCGCCGCCGAGCGTGAACACCAGCACCAGCAGGTGACCCGCGAACATCGCCGCGAACACCCGGATCATGAGGTTCAGCGGGTCGAAGAAGAACTTCAGGATGACCTCGGTCGGGATCAGCAGACCCCACAACACGCCCTTCGGCACGTCCGGGATGACGAACTGGTTGCGCAGATAGCCCCTGAGGCCGAACTTCCTGATGCCCACGATGTGGTAGAGCGGGTAGACGATCACCACCACGGCGAACGGGAAACCGCTGTGCGTGAACGTCGGGAACTGCACGAACGGGATCAGCCCGTAGAGGTTGTTCACCAGGGCGAAGCAGAAGATGCTGACGATCAACGGCACGTACGGCGCGAACTCCTTGGCGCCGATCTGCTCCCGCGCGATCGTGTTGCGGCCGAAGTCGTAAACCGACTCGGCGGCGAACTGCCAGCGCGACGGGACGAGCTTGAGGTTCCTCGTGGTGATCAGGAAGAACGCCAGGATGATCGCGATCGACAGGAACAGCAGGACCAGTGCCTTGTCCACCGCGAGGTCGTACGGAATTCCGAACGGCTCGTGCCAGGTGAAGATCGGTGGAAGAAAGATGTCTTCCTTGCCCGGCGGAGAGAAAACGTCATCGGCCATGAGGCGACCCCCTCGTCCATGGTCTGGATCTAGACCTTAGCGCACGCTCAACATCAGGTAACGGACGGGTCACAGACTGCGGGCGAGTTCATGCTAAAGTGTCATCCTCAAGCATGCTAAATCGTCAATGATCATGCCGCCGAACTGTTAGACTCACCCTGGTGAGCAGCGATTATGTTCCTCGCCTCACCGACCAGCTCATCGGTGACCTGCTGGCCGACTTCCCCGCTCTTCTCGTGCTCGGTCCACGCGCTGTCGGCAAGACCACGACTGCGGCTCGGCATGCGCGCACGATCCTCCGCCTTGATCAACCGAGGGTGGCGGCGGCGCTCGAAGCCGATCCCGACGCGGCATTGCTGAACCTGGAGGAACCGGTCCTGATCGACGAGTGGCAGCTCGTGCCGTCCGTGCTCGGCGCGATCAAACGCTCTGTCGACGCCGACAGCTCGCCAGGCCGGTTCATCATCACCGGATCGGTGCACGGCGATCTGGACCATCAGACCTGGCCTGGCACCGGACGCCTGCTGCGGGTCGACATGTCGGGTCTGACCGTGCGGGAACTCGACCGGCGACCGCTCGACACCTCACCGTTCCTCGATCGAGTGCGCACCGGCACGTTCAGCAGTCCGGCCGATGCTCCTGATCTCCGCGGCTACCTGGATCTGGCTGTACGCGGTGGTTTTCCGCAGCTGGCGCTGCGCGACTCCGAACAGGGTCGCCGTCGTTGGGCTCGCACCTACTTGGACGAACTGTTCACCCGCGATGTCGAGCAACTCGACGGTGGCCGGGCACCCAGGTTGCTGCGCAGATACTTCCAGACGTTCGCCGCGAACACCTCGGGTGTCGTCACCGACAAGACGATCTTCGAGGCGGCCGGGGTTTCGAGAAACACCGCCATCGCCTACGAGAAGCTCCTGAGCGACCTCTACATCGTCGACATCGTGCCCGCTTGGCACACCAACCGGTTGAAGCGACTGGTGAAGCTGCCGAAGCGGTACGTCGTCGACACCGGGCTGGTGAGCGCGGCGCTCGGCGTCGGCGTCGACGCCGTCATGCTCGACGGCGACCTCATCGGCCGGCTGCTCGACACGTTCGTCGCGGCTCAACTGCGCGCTGAACTCCAGCTCGGCGAACGGGATGCCGTGCTGTACCACCTGCGGGACGCGAACGGGTCCCGTGAGGTGGATCTGCTGATCGAGTTCGACGACGGGCGCGTGATCGCCTGCGAGATCAAGGCCACCGGCGCGCCGCGCAAGGAACACGCCAAGCACCTCACCTGGCTGCGCGACGAACTCGGCGACAGGTTCGTCGCCGGCATCGTCTTCCACACGGGTCCGCGGATGTTCCAGCTCGACGAGCGGGTGTCAGCTGTGCCGATCTGCGCGATCTGGCACAGCTGACCCGAACTCAGACCGGAATGACCGTCGGCACGATCATCGGCCGCCGCCGGTAGGTCTCCGCGACCCAGCGCCCGACGACGCGGCGCACCGCCTGCGCGACCCGGTGCGTGTCCGTGATGCCCTCGGCCTCCGTCCGCGCCAGCTCCATCTCCACCAGCGGCACGACCTGGTCCAACGCCTTGGGGTCGTCGGAGAACCCGCGCCCGGAGATCGTCGGCGGCGCCACGGCCCGCCCGGTCGCGGTGTCGATGGCGACGGAGATCGAGATGAACCCGCCCTCGCCCAGCACGAGTCGATCGGACAAAGTGGACTCACCGACGTCTCCGACGGACAGTCCGTCGACGTAGACGTGGCCCACCACAACACGTCCGGACACGGTGGCCTTGCCGTCCACCAGGTCCACCACGACGCCGTCCTCGGCGATCACCACGTGGTCCTCGGCGACACCGGTGGCCACGGCCAGTGCCGCGTTCGCACGCAGATGCCGCCACTCGCCGTGCACCGGCATCACGTTGGACGGGCGGACAGCGTTGTAGAGGAACAACAACTCGCCTGCCGGTGAGTGGCCGGAGACGTGGACCTTGGCGTTGCCCTGGTGCACGACGGTGGCGCCGAGCTTCGCGAGGCCGTTGACGACGTTGAAGACCGCGTTCTCGTTGCCGGGGATCAGCGACGACGCGAGGATCACCGTGTCGCCCTCGCGGATCGAGATCTGCCGGTGGTCGCCCCTGGCCATGCGCGACAACGCCGACAGCGGCTCGCCCTGCGACCCGGTCGACACGAAGAGGACCTCGTCCTCCTCCATCCGCATGGCCTCGTCCAGGTCGACGAACAGGCCGTCCGGCACGTTCAGGAAGCCGAGGTCGGACGCGATGCCCATGTTGCGGACCATCGAGCGGCCCACGAACGCGACCTTGCGCTTGTACTGCACCGCCACGTCCAGCACCTGCTGCACGCGGTGCACGTGCGAGGCGAAGCACGCGACGATGACCCGCTGACGGGCCTTGCGGATCACGTTCTCCAGCACGGGGCCGATCTCGCGCTCCGGCACCACGAAACCGGGCACCTCGGCGTTGGTCGAGTCGACCAGGAACAGGTCCACTCCCTCGTCGCCCAGGCGCGAGAACCCGGCCAGGTCGGTCAGCCGGCCGTCCAGCGGCAGCTGGTCCAGCTTGATGTCACCGGTGTGCAGCACCAGGCCGGCCGACGTGCGGATGGCGATGGCCAGCGCGTCCGGGATGGAGTGGTTGACCGCGAAGAACTCCAGCTCGAACGGCCCGAACGAGGAGCGCTGGCCTTCGCGGACCTCCACCAGCTGCGGGTTCTGGCGGTGCTCGCGGCACTTCGCCGCGAGCAGCGCCAGCGTGAAGCGGGAGCCCACGACCGGCACGTCGGGGCGCAGCTTCAGCAGGAACGGGACCGCGCCGATGTGGTCCTCGTGGCCGTGCGTGAGGACGATGGCGTCGATGTCGTCGAGCCGGTCCTCGATGGCGCGGAAGTCGGGCAGGATCAGGTCCACGCCCGGTTGGTCGTCTTCGGGGAAGAGAACGCCGCAGTCGACCACGAGCAGCCTTCCGGCGTGCTCGAAAACGGTCATGTTGCGGCCGACCTCGCCGATTCCGCCGAGTGCGACGACCCGCAGGCCGCCTTCCGGCAGAGCGGGCGGGATTTCGGTCGATCGGGTCACGCGTTGACTCCCAGTTCGGCCGCGATGGCCTCGATGTCTTCGGCCGCGGCGGGCACCAGCGGCAGACGCGGGTCGCCCACGTCCAGTCCGCGCAGGCGCAGTGCGGCCTTCGTGTACGTCACGCCGGGGACCCGGCGGAAGGGTCGCAGCAGCGGCAGCAGCGACTCGTGGATTTCTTTTGCCCGGACCACGTTTCCGGCTTCATACGCATCAATGAGATCCCGCAGGCGATCGGCCGCGAGGTGACCGATGACGCTCACGAACCCGACGGCGCCGACGGCGAGCCACGGCAGGTTCAGCGGGTCGTCGCCCGAGTAGTAGGCGAGATCGGTCGAGGCGATCACCCGGCTGCCCGCGTGCAGGTCGCCCTTGGCGTCCTTCACGGCCAGGATCCGCGGGTGTTCCGCCAGGCGCAGCAGGGTGTCGACCTCGATCGGCACGACCGCGCGCGGCGGGATGTCGTAGAGCATCACCGGCAGTCCCGACGCGTCGGCGACGGCGGTGAAGTGCGCGAGCAGGCCCTCCTGCGGCGGCCGCGAGTAGTACGGCGTCACGACCAGCGCGCCGTGCGCGCCCGCCTTCTCGGCCTGCTGCACCAGGTGGATGCTGTGCGCGGTGTCGTACGTGCCCGCACCCGCCACCACGGTCGCGCGGTCGCCAACGGCCTCGACGACGGCGGTGATCAGCGCGGCCTTCTCGCGGTCGGTCGTCGTCGGGCTCTCCCCGGTCGTGCCGTTGACGACCAGGCCGTCGTTGCCCAGGTCCACCAGGTGTTTCGCCAGCTCCTGCGCCTTGGCGAGGTCGACCTCGCCACGCGCGTCGAAGGGCGTGACCATGGCGGTGAGAACGCGGCCGAACGGGCGGTCCGGCCCTGCGTACGGGCTTGCAGGCATGCGCAGAAACTACCCGAGGTCAGACACTTCGGTTCAACGACCGCACGCGTTCGACCGCGTCGGCGTCGCCGCTGTATTCCACGCGGGCCTGGTCACGGCCGAACGCGAGCATCACGAGCTCGGACACCTCACCCGTGATCACCACGCCGTTCGCCCCCGGTTTGGCGACGACGTGCTCACCGTCGGGCCGCACCAGCGTCACCCCCACGGGCGACGACTTGTACGTCATGCGCGCCGTGAACGGCAGCAGCTTCCACAGCACCTTCTCGCGACGGGCGTCGTACGGCCGCGGCTCCCAGCCCGGCTGTGCGCGGCGTACGTCCTCGTGATGCACGAAGTACTCGCCCGTGTTGATGAGGTCGTCGACCGGCTGGATCCAGAACGGAGGCGTGCGCACGAGGTCGAGGAGCTCGCTCCAGGCCTTGTGCGTGTAGTCCTCCTGGACCTTCTCCGTCCACTTCGCGAAGCCCGGCAGCACGATGCCCGGCGCGGTGTCCGGGCGTCGCTCGCGGATCGCGAGGTGGGCGGCGAGGTCTTTGGTCAGCCACGTGCCGCACAACGTGGGCGCGTCGGGGCCGAGCTCGGTCATCAGGTCGACGAGCGCCTTGCGTTCGTCGCGTGCGAGACCCACACCTGCTCCTAGGACTCGTTCGGCTGGTAGCAGCTGCTGAAACCGTTCGGCTTGGCCGAGGAGTCCGCCAGCAGCTTGACCACCTGGTCGCGGTTCAGGTTCTCCGGATAGCCGGGCCAGTCCGGTTCCTGTCCGTTGACGTGCAGTTCGTCCAACCAGTATCCCGACTGACCGGAGGTCTTGGCGAACTCCAGGTCACAGCCCTTCACCCGCACGATCACCTCGATGGTGCTCTCCGAGGACTTGATCGTGCGCTTGCCGACCTTCTTGGACTTCTTCGACTTCTCCGTGCTGGGCTCGCCGATGTTGGTGAAGCCGGCGGCCTTGAGCTCGGCGACGAACTTGTCCTCGCTGCTGGTGCAGGCGGGCAGGGCGGCCGCGCAGCCGAGGACCAGCAGGGCCGGGAGGATCCTTCGCTTCACCGTCAGTTGTCCTTCTTCGCGCTGATCGTGCCGGTGAGCGGGCTGCCGTCCTTCTTGGCCGCCACGCAGTAGATGCGGCGTTCCGCGCTGTCGTTCTTGTCCTTCTTCCACGCCGTCTCGGTGGGGACCAGCGTGGTGAGCTTGAGCTTGCCGCCGTCCTTGACCCACTGCGACTTCAGGGTCAGTTCACAGCGGGCGACGCCGAGGCTCTTCAGCGCGTCGAGGCCGGGGTAGGCCGCGTCCGGCAGGCTCGACGTCACCGGCAGCGTCTCGACCACGTCGAACACCTCGAAGTCGTGCGGCTTGTCGCACTCCTCGCGCGTGTCCGAGTCGAGCTGCTTGGTCGGCGCCACCTGGCCGTTGCCGCACACGTTCTCGGAGAGCCCGAAGACCGGGACCTCGCCGCCCTCGCCGTAGGTCAGCGTGTCGCTGTTGCCGCTGCCCGGCGTCGTGAACCAGCTGTGCGCGTAGATGCCGCCGGTGAACGCGGCCGCCGCGATGGCGACGGCACCGACGATCGCGAGGATGCGGTTGCGCTTCTTCTTCGCCGGATCGACGGCACGGGTCTGCTGGTACTGCTGGGTCTGGGCAGGCGGGATGCCGGTGGGCGGCGTCGGCTGGTTGCCGATGCTCGACAGCATCGCGCGGGCCTGCGGGCCGGACAGCCGCGCGTTCGGGTCGGCGATCAGCAGACCGGTGATCACGGCGCTCAGCACGCCCGTCGCACGGGTCAGCCGCGGGGTCTCGCTCATGATCGCGTGCAACGTCGACGCCGTGGACGAGCGCTCGAACGGGCTCCAGCCCTCGACGGCGTAGCAGAGCGTCGCGCCCAACGCCCACAGGTCGGACGCGGGACCCGCCTCGTGGCCGTGGATGCGCTCGGGCGCCATGTACGCGGGCGAGCCGATGAGGCTCCCGCTGGTCGTCAGGCGCGGGTCGTCGACGGCCTGGGCGATGCCGAAGTCGGTGAGCTTGAGCTTGCCGTCCGGGCGGACCATCAGGTTGCCGGGCTTGACGTCGCGGTGCACGATCCCCGCCGCGTGCGCGGCCTCCAGCGCGGACAACGCCTGCAGCGCGATCGACACGACCTGGTTCTGCGGCATCGGGCCGTGGGCGCTGATCAACGTCGACAGCGTCGCCGCCTCGACCAGCTCCATGATGATGTACGTCGTGCCGTTCTCGTTGATCGCGTCGTACACGGTCACGATGGACGGGTCGTTGAGCTTGCCCGCGGTGCGCGCCTCACGCAGAGCGCGCTCTTCGAGCACACGGCGTTCCTCGTGCGCGATGCCGTCGGGCAGATGCAGTTCCTTGATCGCGACGAAGCGGCCGATGTGGCGGTCCTGCGCACGCCACACGATGCCCATCCCGCCGCGGCCGAGCTCGGCCACCAGGGCGTACCTGCCGGCGATGACGCGCGGTTCGACTGCCTGTCCGTGCAACATGCGCTCCTACCGAGGATGAACCGGGGGCGTTGACGGTACTTCAGACCCGCCACACGCAGGATCGGTTCCTAGACTTCCGGCGCTACAACCAGTTCGTGACCTGCGGCACGCAACGCCAGCACCGCACGGCCGAGGTCGCTGTGCTTCACGAGCAGGTGGTCGGTGTCGTAAGTGGACAGCGCGAACAGCGAGACGCCCGCGGCCGCCAGTTCACCCGCCAGCGCGGCCATGATGCCGGTGAGCGTGAACTCCAGCGGCCCGCGCACGGTGAGCAGCCGCCAGCCCTTCTCGGCGTCGTCGCCAGGCATGGCGAACGACGAGGGCGCGATGATCGACAACTCGTCCGGGGTCCTGGTCACGGAGACCAGCGCGTCGGTCAGGTCCAGCAGCCCGGCGGGGAGCGGGGCGTCCGCTGCCAGGCGCGTGACCGTGTACTCGCCGGGGCGGACGTCCACGATGAGCCGCTTCATGGGCGTCAGCCTTCAACCACCAGTGGGCTTGAAGCAACTTCTGTGCCGTCCGGGAGTGTCGAGATCACGAAGTCGGCGAACGCGTTCGGCGCGGCCTTCGTCAGTTCACGCAGGCAGGCGACGGCCAGCTCACGCAGTTCGACGTTGATGTGCTCGGTCGCGCGCATCGCGATGAAGTGCCGCCACGACCGGTAGTTGCCCGTCACGACGATCTCGGTGCCGGTGGCGTTGGGCAGCACCGACCTGGCGATCTGCCGCGCACGACGGCCGTTGACCGTCTTCTCCAGGCTCCGCACCAGGTCCTCGTACGCCTTGAGGCTCGCCTCGGTCGCGGCCACGAACCTGGCGTGCAGCTCGGGGTCGTTCCTGATGAGCTCCGGCTCGACGACGTCGGTCGGGTCGGTGCGCTGGGAGAGCTGCGAGTACGAGAAGTGCCGGTGCCGGATCAGCTCGTGGGTGAGCGAGCGGGGCAGCTCGGTCAGGTAGAGCGTCGCGCTGCCGTGCTCGAACGCGGCGAGGTGCCCGACGTCGAGCAGGTGGTGCAGGAACGTCGCGTTGGTGTTCGTCATGGGGTTCGAGCGGTCCCACGACTGGTAGCAGGCCCGGCCGGCGAACTCGACGAGCGCCGCGCCGCCGTCCGCGTCGGTCGTCCAGGGCACGTCGTCCGGCGGGATGAACTCGGTTTTCGCCACCAAGCGCACTCTCGGCATAGCCCGGGACATTATCTGACGGTTGCGCGACACCAGACGTGACGTCATAGTGGTGTCATGGATCTGTCGCCGTACATCGCGTCACTGCGCGAGGACCTGGCGACGGCCGCCTCAGCGGGGGACGAGAACACCCGTCGAACGGCCGCCGCGTTGTCCGCAGCGCTCGAGCCAGCCGCGCGACTGGCAATCATGAACGCACTGTCGGACCTGGCCGCGGAGGTCACCGCCTCCCTGGAAGGCCAGGTCGTGGAGGTTCGCCTGGCGGGCAGGGACGTCCAGGTGGTCGTCACCGGGTCCGCAGAACCGGAGCCGGAGCCCGCACCGAGCCAGGAGGTCCCGATGGGTGACGCCACCGGTGACATCAGCCGCATCACGCTGCGCATGATCAACGAGTTGAAGGCGAAGGCCGAGGCCGCCGCAGCCGCCCAGGGCGTGTCGCTGAACTCGTTCATCCAGCAGGCCGTCGGGGGCGCGGTGCACGGCAAGCACAGGCATCAGCACAAGGGGTGGAGCGGAAACGCGGGCTCCGGCTCACGCGTCCGCGGATGGGTGCAGGGGTGAGCGAAGTGACCGAACAGAGCGAACCAGCGGGTGTGGTGCGTCAGCAGAGCTTCGAGTTCGCGGGCATCGCCGAGATCGACATCTCGCTGCTCAGCGGCCGGGTGCAGGTGCACCTGACCGACGAGCCGGGCGTGCACGTCGAGGTGCGGCACGATCCGACCGCGGCCAACTCGTGGACCGAGGGCCTGTCCAGCGTGCTGAGCTGGGTCAGCGGCCAGTTCGGCCCGGACAAGGGCGCTCCCGCGGCGGGCCCGGAGGAGGCCGTCCGGGAGGCCCGCGTGGAACTGCTGGGCAACCGATTGCGCATCGAGTCGTCGAAGGCGCTGCCGTTGCGCGCGGTGCCGCTGTCCGTGGTCGTGACAGCACCAGTGGGGTCACATGTGACGTCACGGACCGGCGCGGCTGACGTCGTCGTGACCGGCGGCGCGGGCCGCCTCGATCTGAACACCGGCACGGGCACCGTGTCGGCGGATCGGGCGACCGGCGAGGTCAAGGTGAACTCGGGCGCCGGCACCGTCCGGCTGGGCACGATGCTCGCGGGGCTGAAGGCCAAGACCGGCAGCGGCGACGTCGAGGTGTCGTCGCTCGGCGGCAACGCCACGTTGATCACCGGGACCGGCGACGTGTGGCTGGGCGCGGTGCAGGGCAACGTCCAGGTCCGCACCGGCAGCGGCGAGCTGACCGTGGCCGACGCGGCGTCCGGCGACATCCAGCTCGGCACCGGCTCGGGCAACATCCGCGTCGGCATCCGCCAGGGCACGCTCGCGCGCATCGACCTGGTGTCCACGTCCGGCACCGCCCGCAGCGACTTCGACGTGTCGTCCGAGCCGCTCGGCGACGCCGCGCTGAAGGTCACGGGCCGCACTGGCAGCGGCAACGCGCTGGTGACCGCCGCCGCGAACTGACCGGGGGGTCGGAGGAGGACGGCGTCCCCGGTCAGGGCTCCTGGAACGGTTTGGAGCCGCCGGGGACGTCGTCGGGGAAGATCGGGCAGCGGATCTCGCCGGTCAGGAACTTCCTGGTGAAGCTCGAAAAGCTCCCGTCGTACGACCAGCTCTGCCGCAGGTCGGTGATCACCACGGTCCACTCGTCGGGCTCGCCGCGGGTGTACCAGAGGCAGTGCTCGCCGCCCAGCGTCGTGCCCCACGGCAGCAGACCGGGTACGTCGGGGTGCACGCGCAGACCCGGTTGCCTGCGCAGCGCGCGCAGGATCTTGGGAGCCTGCGCCATCCAGTTCATGAACGCGGCACGGGCCGTGGGGTGCAGGATCCGGACGTAGCCACCCACCACGAGCGGCGGATAGGCCTCGGCGAGGTGCACGTAGTCGCTCGGCAACGACGTGCCGGCCCGTGCCTTCACCGCGTCCCAGTCGACCGGGTCCGGACGCCGTTCCGGCGCACCCAGCAGATCGATCCACTCGTCAGGCGGCACCGCTCACCTCCGTGACCCTCAAGCATCGCCTGCGGCACTCGGGATTCGGTTGTACCGCAGTCCAGCGATGACCAGTGAGACGACGGCGTCGAACGCGTCCTGAATGTGAGGATCGCCCCACTCCTGGGCGTGCGCCGGGTGGTGGAACCTGTCGGTCGCGTCCCACACCGCCTGCGCCGTCCGATCGACGTCGTCGGTCACGAACTCCTGGGTTTCCACTCCCGCCGAAATGATGCGCGCGAGCTGACCCACCAGGTGCTCGACGTGGTACTCGGGAATGCCGCGACTCTCCCTGACCAGCACCAGGTACGTCGCGAACAACTCGGGTTCGTCGACGTGCGAGAGCTTCTTGCGGTCGAAGAGCTTCTGCAGCCAGGCCCTGAGCATCTCGGCGGCGGTGAGGCCCTGGTCGAACGCCGGTTCCATCGCCAGGTGCTGCGCGTCGAGCCAGCGCCGCGTCACGGCCTCCCGCAACGCGGCCTTCGTCGGGAAGTGGCGGTAGACGCTGCCGTGGCTGACCCCGAGCGCCTTGGCGACGTCGACCACCGTCGCCTTGGCAGGGCCGTACCGTCGCAGCACCTCTTCGGTCGCCGCGAGGATCGCCTCCGACGTCAACGCCTCCGCCACGTACTCACCTCTCGCTGTCCAGGAAGGCCATCATCGCGGCCGGGTACCGAGTGCCCGCAGCGGCCCCAACAGGAACAACGGCCTCGATCTCCTGCAATTCCCGTTCGGTGAACGTCACGTCGACAGCCCCGATCGCCTCCTTCAGCCTCGCACGCTTGGTCGTGCCGACGAGAGGCACCACGTCCTCTCCGCGCGCCGCGACCCACGCGATGGCGAGCTGCGCGACCGTGATGTCCTTGGCCTGCGCGATCTCGTTGAGCTTCGCGACGAGGGCCTGGTTGCGGGCCAGGTTGTCGCCCTGGAACCGGGGCGTGTGGCCGCGCCAGTCGTCGTCGCCGACGGTGAGCGGCGTGGCCGAGATCAGGCCGCGCGACAGCACCCCGTAGGCCGTGATGGAGATGCCGAGCTCGCGCGTGGTCTGCAGGATCTCCCGCTCGACGCCGCGCTCCAGCAGGCCGTACTCGATCTGCAGGTCGACGATCGGGTGGACGGCGTGCGCCCTGCGGATCGTCTCCGCGCCGACCTCGGACAGGCCGATGTGCCGGACGTACCCCTTCTCGACCTGCTCGGCGATGGCGCCGACGGTGTCCTCGATCGGCACGTCCGGGTCGAGCCGCGCGGGCCGGTAGATGTCGATGTGGTCGGTGCCGAGCCGTTGCAGCGAGTACGCCAGGAAGTTGGCCACGGCCTGCGGCCTTGTGTCGAACCCGATGAACGCGCCGCTGGCGTCGCGCATCCCGCCGAACTTGACGCTGAGCTGCACCTCGTCGCGACGGCCCTTGATCGCCTCACTGATCAGCAGTTCGTTGTGCCCCTGACCGTAGAAGTCACCGGTGTCGAGCAACGTGACGCCCGCGTCCATGGCCGCGTGGATCGTCGCGATGCTCTCTTCGCGGTCGGCCGGACCGTAGGCGTTGGACATGCCCATGCAGCCCAGGCCGATCGCGGACACGACCGGACCGGTGGCTCCGAGCTGACGCTTCTGCATCTGGAGAACTCCTTCGTCTCTTCGGTGAGATCGAGCGTGCCCGATGGACTGACAGATTTCAATATCTGTCAGCAGTCAGTTGTCCGCAGGATTGACAAAAGCGTTTTGAACGTTCAAAGTTGTTTTTGCGATGAGAGACGTGATCTATCTGGACCGGATGGAGCAGGCCGAGACCCTGCTCAAGCCGCAGCGCGTGGAGGTGCTGCGGCAGCTCGCCGCGCCGCGCTCGTGCACCGAGGTCGCCGAGGTGCTCGACCAGACGCCGCAACGCGTGCACTACCACGTGAAACAGCTGGTCAAGGCCGGGCTGGCCACCCAGGTCGCCGAACGCAAGGTGCGCGGCGTCCACGAGGGCCTCTACCAGGCGGTGGCGCGTTCGTACTGGCTGTCGCCGCGGCTGGTCGGCCGGATCGGGTCGCGCGACGAGCTGGCGCTGGGGCATCTCGTGGACCTCGCCGAGCAGGTGCAGGCGGACGTGGCGGCGCTGGACCGCAACGCCGAGCTGCCGTCCGTCGGCGTGTCCGGCGAGATCCGCGTCCGGCCGGAGGACCGCCAGCGGTTCCTCGCCGAGCTGCAGACGACGTTGCAGGACCTCTTCACCCGATACGGCGGCGCGGAAGGGGATGCGTTCCGCATCGCGCTCGCCTGCTATCCCAAGGGAGACAACCGATGAGCACCGGAACCATCCGCGTTCGCACGTCCGCGCCCGCCGCGCGGGTCCACGAGGCCTTGACGACCGAGGCAGGCCTGCGGACGTGGCTCGCCGAGCACGCGCACGTCGACCTGGAAGGCGGCCAGTTCGAGTTCTGGGGGCGCTACACCCCGGAGGGCGAACGCGGCCGGCAGAAGCTGTTGGGCCACGACGACACGTCAGTGCGCTTCTCGTGGCAGCTGTACGGCACCGAATACACAGTCGATCTCCGTGTGGAGGAGGGTGACGGCGAGACGCTCGTCGCGGTCGCGCAGACGCCGTACCCGACCTGGGGCGTGGGCGACGAGCAGGCGGAGGTCCTCCAGACGTTCTGGCCGCTGGTGCTGGGCAACCTGGTCGAACACGTCGAGGGCCGGCCGGTGCTGGGGTTCTGCGACTTCACGAACCCCGAGCAGCGGTTCGAGTTCGACATCGCGGCCACGCCGGCCGCCATCATCAACGCGCTGACCGATCCGGACGTGTTCGCGCGGTGGTTCGGGGCGCGGATGGAGATCGAGCCCCACGTGGGCGGCCGGTGGACGATGGGCAGCTTCGAGGAGAACGACCACCCGGCGAAGATCATCGCGCTCGACGAGGGGCACTTCGCGCTGGACTTCCAGGAGGGAATGGTGGCGTCCTGGGAGCTCAAGGGCTCGGAGGGACGCACGCACCTGACGTTCGTGCAGAGCGGGTTCGACACCGGCAACCCGCCGTACGGGGCGTGGATGGGGTGGCTCAGCGGGTTCGCGGACCTGCGGCGGATGCTGGAGCTGCCCGGATGGCGCCCGATGTGGCATTCGTACGACATTCCCGGCTTGCCCGATGGCATGCTCGTTCTTGAATGATCGGGCGTGAAACCGGCGGGTGAGAGCCAGATCATCCGGCTCTCACCCGTTTGCGCCTGGCTTTCGTAGGCGGCAGATCGATACGGTCAAGTTCGTGCTCGATTCAGCCCGCATCACCGTTGCCGCGCTCGTGATCGCGTTGTCCGTGACGGCGTCGATCGTCCTCAGCCACTAGAACCAGGCCATGACCATGGCCGGTGAGGCCGCGAGGAAGCTGAACCTCGCGAAGCGGCCCACCATGCCGGTCACGATGAACATCGCCGTCGACATCCCCGCGAGCCCGGCGAGCACGCTCGTCGCCATGAACGGCGGCACCCCGACCAGTGAGCTCACCGCGTGCGTGCCGGCCATCCAGTTCGGGTGCGCCCTGCACTTCACGTGGATCCACTCGCCCCAGCGGTGCGCGCGCGTGCCGGGCCCGAACCAGCGCTGAAGCCGTGACGGCTTGGCCTTTTCCTTGCGGTGCAGGAACTTCGGCAGCTTGATGTCGCCTCGTGCCGCGTAGAAGTACAGCAGCTTGCCGAGCACCTGCGCGACGGCCACCACGAGACCGACGACGAAGCAGGACACACCGGGCCAGCGCGCGCCGACACCCACCACCCACATTTCGATGCTGATGAAGGGAACGAGCGCCGAGCCGAACGCGACCCCGAAGGTGAGGCCAACCAAGGCGAGCACCCGGCCGAGGCTACACAGAACTCAGGAGTCGAGTCGGACGGTCAGCGGCCCCGACACCCGGATTTCGCGCAACGGACGCCCGCCTGCGTCCAATGTGCGCACCGTGCCGTCACCCGACCAGCCCAGCCGTTCGTAGAAGTTGCGGGACGCCTTGTCGGCCTCCGGCACCCACGCGATCCCCCGCGTCGCACCGCCTTCCTGCAGGCGCCTGCACGCCTCGGCCACCAGCCGCGTGCCGTGACCACGCCTCCCCCAGCGCGGCTCGACGAGAACGCTCAGCACCGCGGTCGTCTCCGCGTCCTCCGGCAGCGAACCGTCCGCCTTGGCCACCTCGTCGTGCGGAGCCTTGCTGGCCACGACGAAGCCGACGATCCACTCCCCCTCGGTCGCCTTGAGCACCGCCTGCTGCTGGACGGCCATCGCCCACGCCTCGTCGGTGTCGAGCGTGTCCAGCACCTCCCGCGGCAACAGCTGGGAGTACGCGAGCCGCCACGTCTCCCGATGGATCCGGACGATCTCCGAAAGGTCAGCAGCGGTGGCGATGTGCACGCCGGCGTCGGCCATAACCGCACCTTATCGACGCCGCGTCGGAGAAATGTCAGGGGTGCGTGGCAACATCGCCCACGTGCAGAGGATGAGCGCGGACGTAGCACGCCGAATCGCCCTGGGCGCCCAGGGCTTCACCGACTCCAGGCCCGCCGCGGCCACCCGCAGGCACCTGCAACGGGTGCTCTCGCGCGTGCAGCTGCTGCAGATCGACTCGGTGAACGTGGCGGTGCGCGCCCACTACATGCCGCTGTTCTCCCGCCTGGGCGCCTACGACCCCGCGCTGCTCGACGAGGCGGCCTGGACCCACTCCGCGCGCAAACCCCGCCTGCTCGTCGAAACCTGGGCCCACGAGGCGTCGCTGGTCCCGATCCTCGACTGGCCGCTGTTCCACTCCGGCGCGAAGAAGCGTGGCTGGTGGCAGCACTACCAGACCGTTCTCGAACGCTCTCCCCAGCTCGTCGACGAGGTCCTCTCCGCCATCAAGGAGCTGGGCCCGATCGGCGCGGGCGCCCTGGAGAAGGCCCTGGTGGGCGACTCGGGCCGCGCCAAGGGCCCGTGGTGGGACTGGTCCGAGGTCAAGCGCGTGTGCGAGGTCCTGTTCGGCGTCGGCGTCCTGACCACCGGCACCCGCCGCGGCTTCGAGCGCCTCTACGACCTGACCGAACGCGTCATCCCGCCCGACGTCCTCGCGCAGAAGTGGACGCCGGAAGAGGGCGCCCGCGAACTGGTCCGCCGTTCCGCGGTGGCCCTGGGCGTGGCCACCGAACCGGACCTGCGCGACTACTACCGCCTCGACCCGCGCCGCTCGCAGGCCGCCGTGGCCTCCCTGGTGGAGGAGGGCGTGCTGGAGCCGGTGGCGGTCGACGGCTGGCGCGGCACCGGCTACCGCCACGTCGAGGCGAAGGCACCCCGCCGGGTGGAGGGCCGCGCGCTGCTGTGCCCGTTCGACCCGCTGATCTGGGAGCGCGCCCGCACCGAGCGGATCTTCGGTTTCCGGTACCGCATCGAGATCTACGTGCCGGAGCCCCGGCGAGTGCACGGCTACTACGTGTTCCCGTTCCTGCTGGACGGGCAGCTGGTCGGCCGCGTGGACCTGAAGGCCGACCGGGCGGCCGGTGTGCTGCGCGTGCAGTCGGCGTTCGCGGAGGAGGGCGTGGAGCGCGGCCGGGTCGCCGCCGAGCTGGCCGGGGAGCTGCGGCACATGGCCGACTGGCTGGGACTGGAGGACGTTCTCGTGGTGCAGAAGGGGGATCTGGCCGCAGAACTGGCGGTGGCGGTGGCGAAGGGCTGACCGCTCAGGCGGTTCCGGCGAGGACGCTCGCCACGAAGGCCGCCTTGCCCGCCGTGTACGCCTCGCGGTCGTGCCCGTTCTCCGTCGCCAACCGCTGCTTCAAGTCCTCATAGGCCCGTGCCAGGCGGGCGTCGTTGCGCAGTGCGTCCCGGAACCGGATCTGGTCGGTCCACCTCGGATGCCCGGCCTGGACCAGATGCAGGTGCGCCTCACGCCGTCGCCCCGACGCGTCCGGCTTCACGAAGAACCGGCGCCATGGACGCCGATCTAGTTCCGGAGCCACGTACACCCAGCCCTCCGCCACGAGAAGGCCGGACGCCTGCGCGACAACGGCGTCGAGGTCGGCCACCGAGACCATCAGATCCACGATCGGCTTGGCAGCCAGGCCAGGCACCGCCGTCGACCCGATGTGCTCCACACCGTCGACCACCCACGGCGCCAGCAGATCAGCCAGCCGCGAGCACTCGGCCTCGGCACGGACGATCCAGCGCGGGTCGTGCGGACGGACCTCGGCCCGTTCGTGAGCCCACGCCGGGGCGTCCTCGCTCACGAGTGCAACTCGATGGCCTTGCGCATCGTCTCGCGCGCCCGTCCGCGGTCGCCCGCGATGTCGTAGGCGTACGCGAGCCGGAACCAGGCACGCCAGTCGTCCGGCGAGGCCTCGACCTCGGCCCGTCGCTCCTCGAACCACGCGTCCGCGGCGTCGCGGTCCACGCGGCCGGACGGGCGTCGGGGCAGGTGTGAGGCGTCCGGCAGGAGGCCGTCCGCGTCGAGCTCGCGGGCCATCTTCTCGGTCTGCCAGCCGAAGCGCAGGTTCGAGTAGACGAGCCACACGCCCAGCAGCGGCAGGATCAGCACGCCGACGCCGAGCAGGATTCCGACCAGCTCACCGGTCTGCAGCAGGGCCACCGCGCGACCGGCGAGCAGGACGAAGTAGACCGCGAGGGCCGCGATCAGCAGCCCGACGGTGAGCCGGACCTTCACAGGTCCAGGTACTTGTCGAGGCCCACGGCCAGGCCTGGGCGGGACACGACCTCGCGCACGCCCAGCACCACGCCCGGCATGAACGACGTGCGGTGCAGCGAGTCCTGCCGGATGGTCAGGGTCTCGCTCTCGCCGCCGAACACGACCTCCTGGTGCGCGATCATGCCCGAGATCCGCAGCGAGTGGACGCGCACGCCGTCGACGACCGCGCCGCGGGCGCCCGGCTCCTCCTGCGTGGTCGCGTCGGGCATCGGGTCCATCCCGGAACGCGCCGCCGCGATCAGGCGGGCCGTGTGAGCGGCGGTGCCCGACGGGGCGTCGGCCTTGCGCGGGTGGTGCAGCTCGATGATCTCGGCCGACTCGTAGTAGCGGGCCGCGATCTCCGAGAAGCGCATGAGCAGCACGGCGCCGATGCCGAAGTTCGGCGCGATCAGCACGCCGACGGACGGCTGGTCCGCGAGCAGTGCGGCGACCGCGTCCAAACGCGACTGATCGAAGCCGGAAGTGCCCACCACGCAATGGATTCCGTTCGCGATGCAGAACTCCAGGTTCCCCATCACGACGTCGGGGTGCGTGAAGTCGACGACGACCTCGGCACCGGCGTCCACGAGTCCGGACAACGGGTCGTCGGCGTCGATCGCGGCCACGACCTCCATGTCCTTCGCGGCCTCGACCGCGCGGACCACCTCGGAACCCATGCGGCCCCGCGCGCCGAGAACTCCGACGCGAATCATGCAATCACCTCGTGTACCTGGTCCGGCAGATCGTCGGCGTGATCGTAGGGGCCGACCACCGCCGCGGCGACGGGACGGCGCAGCAGATCACGTGCGAGCGACGCCACTTCTTCTGCGGAGACCTCGTCGATCCTGGCGAGCGTCGCCTCGACGCTCAGGTGGTCGCCGTAGTTCAGTTCGGACTTGCCGATGCGCGACATCCGCGAGCTGGTGTCCTCCAGGCCCAGCACGAGAGCACCGCGCAGCTGTCCCTTGCCCCGCGCCACTTCGGCGTCGGACAGACCGCCGCGAGCAACGTCCACGAGCACCTCGCGGATCACGCCGGCGGTCTCGCCCAGGCGGTCGGGCTGGCAGCCCGCATAGACGGAGAACGTGCCGGTGTCCGCGTACATGCCGACGGACGAGTACACCTGGTAGGCCAGGCCTCGCCGCTCGCGCACCTCCTGGAACAGCCGCGAGCTCATGCCACCGCCGACGGCCGCGTTCAGCACGTTCAGGGCGAACCGGCGCTCGTCGTGGCGGTCAAGGCCCTTCATGCCGAGCATCAGGTGCGCCTGCTCGGTGTCGTCGGTGTGCAGCACCAGCTTGCGGGCGTCGGCGATGCGCGCGCGGCCGCTGCGCGGTGCGACAGCGGTGCCCGCTCGCGACAGCCGGTCGCCGATCGCCTTGCGCACCAGGCGCATCACGTGCGCGTGCTCGATGTTGCCCGCGACCGCGAACACCATGCGCGGCAACGTGTAGTTCTTCTTGTAGAACGAGTAGAGGTTGTCCCTCTCCATGTCCTGAATGGACTTCTCGGTGCCCAGGACCGGACGACCCAGCGCGTGTCCGCCGAACAACGCCTCGATGAACGCGTCGTGCAGCAGGTCCTCGGGGTCGTCGTCGCGCATCGCGATCTCTTCGATCACGACACCGCGTTCGGTCTCGAAGTCACGCGGACCGCAGATCGCCTCGAACACCACGTCCGCGACGAGATCGACCGCCAGCGGCAGGTCCTCGTCCAGGACGTGCGCGTAGTAGCAGGTGTGTTCCTTGGCGGTGAACGCGTTCAGCTCGCCGCCGACCGCGTCGATCTCCTCGGCGATGGCGGCGGCCGACCGGCGCGCGGTTCCCTTGAACAGCAGGTGTTCCAGGTAGTGCGCGGCACCCGCCACCTCGGGCCGCTCGTCGCGGGACCCGACCTGCACCCACAGCCCGACCGAGGCGGACCGCACGCCCGGGATGCGCTCGGTGATGACCCGCAGGCCCGAGGACAGCATGCTGCGCCGCACCTCGGACCCCGCGGACATCTCGAGCACCCGCGTGCTGCCCGGCCGCTGGAGGTGCCCCAACCGTCCGGTACGCGGACGGCCGCGGGTGGATGCACCCGCGGCCGTCGCCTTGTCTGTCACGCTCACTGCGCGGGAGCCGCCTCAGCGGAAGCTTCCTCGGCAGCAGGCGCCTCAGCCGGCTTCGCGGCGTCCTCGTCGGACACCACGACCAGGCTGATCTTGCCGCGCTGGTCGATGTCGGCGATCTCGACGCGGAGCTTGTCGCCGACCTTGACGACGTCCTCCACCTTCGCGATGCGCTTGCCGTTGCCCAGCTTCGAGATGTGGACGAGGCCGTCCTTGCCGGGCAGCAGCGAGACGAACGCGCCGAACGCGGCCGTCTTCACCACGGTGCCCAGGAAGCGCTCGCCGACCTTCGGCAGCTGCGGGTTCGCGATCGCGTTGATCATGCCGATCGCGGCCTCGGCCGAGGGGCCGTCCGCCGCACCGACGTAGATCGTGCCGTCGTCCTCGATCGAGATGTCGGCACCGGTCTGCTCGGTGATCGAGTTGATCATCTTGCCCTTCGGGCCGATGACCTCGCCGATCTTGTCGGTCGGGATCTTGACCGACGTCACGCGCGGCGCGAAGGCGCTCATCTCGTCCGGCTCGGAGATGGCCTCGGCCATGACCTCCAGGATGGTGTAGCGCGCGTCGCGGGCCTGGCCCAGCGCCTGCGCCAGCACCTCGGACGGGATGCCGTCGAGCTTCGTGTCGAGCTGCAGCGCCGTCACGAACTCCTTGGTGCCCGCGACCTTGAAGTCCATGTCGCCGAACGCGTCCTCGGCACCGAGGATGTCGGTCAGCGCCACGTAGCGGGTCTCGCCGTCGACCTCGTCGGACACGAGGCCCATCGCGATGCCGGAGACCGGGGCCTTCAGCGGGACACCGGCGTTGAGCAGCGACAACGTCGACGCGCAGACCGAGCCCATCGAGGTCGAGCCGTTGGAGCCGAGAGCCTCGGACACCTGGCGGATCGCGTACGGGAACTCGTCGCGCTTCGGGAGCACCGGCATGAGCGCACGCTCGGCCAGTGCGCCGTGGCCGATCTCGCGGCGCTTCGGCGAACCCACGCGGCCGGTCTCACCGGTCGAGTAGGGCGGGAAGTTGTAGTGGTGCAGGTAGCGCTTGTGCGTCTCGGGAGACAGCGAGTCGATCTGCTGCTCCATGCGCAGCATGTTCAGCGTGGTGACACCCAGGATCTGGGTTTCGCCGCGCTCGAACAGCGCCGAACCGTGCGTCCGCGGGATCACGGCCACCTCCGCGCTCAGGTCGCGGATGTCGGTGAGGCCACGGCCGTCGATGCGGACCTTGTCGCGCAGGATCCGCTGCCGCACCAGCTTCTTGGTGAGCGAGCGGAACGCCGCGCCGATCTCCTTCTCGCGGCCCTCGAACTGCTCGGCCAGCTTGTCGAGCGTGGCGGCCTTGATCTCGTCGAGCTTGTCCTCGCGCTCGTGCTTGCCCGCGATGGTCAGCGCCTGCGCGAGCTCGCCGGATGCGGCGGCCTCGACGGCCTCGAACGCGTCGGCCTGGTAGGCCGGGTACGTCGGGTACTCACCGGTCTCCTTGGCGGCGACCTGCGCGAGCTGCGCCTGCGCCTCGCAGAGGACCTTGATGAACGGCTTGGACGCCTCGAGACCGGCGGCCACGACCTCCTCGGTGGGGGCGACAGCGCCCTCGCCGATCAGGTCGATCACGTTCTCGGTGGCCTCCGCCTCGACCATCATGATCGCGACGTCGCCCGACTCGACCACACGACCCGCGACGACCATGTCGAACACGGCCTTCTCGAGCTGCTCGTGGGTCGGGAACGCCACCCACTGGCCCTCGATCAGAGCGACGCGGACGCCACCGATCGGGCCCGAGAACGGCAGGCCGGCGAGCTGCGTCGACGCGGACGCGGCGTTGATCGCCACGACGTCGTACAGGTCGGCCGGGTTCAGGCTCATGACCGTGATGACGACCTGGATCTCGTTGCGCAGACCGTCCACGAAGGACGGGCGCAGCGGACGGTCGATCAGGCGGCAGGTGAGGATGGCGTCCGTGCTCGGACGGCCCTCACGCCGGAAGAACGAGCCGGGGATGCGACCCGCGGCGTACATGCGCTCCTCGACGTCCACCGTGAGGGGGAAGAAGTCGAAGTGCTCCTTGGGCTGCTTCGACGCCGTCGTGGCGGAGAGCAGCATCGTGTCGTCGTCCAGATACGCGACCACGCTTCCGGCGGCCTGACGCGCGAGGCGCCCGGTCTCGAAGCGGATGGTGCGCGAGCCGAACTTGCCGTTGTCGATAACGGCAGTCGCCTCGTGGACCTCGATGTCCGTCATTTACTTGTTACTCCTCGTCTTTCGGACACCGCTACGCGCGTTTTTGACGAGGCCGGTCTTCGATCGAAGTCCCCTGGGGCGTTTCCACCAGGGGGCCACTACCGAGGACCGGCGAAACTTGCTCGCGCGCTGCGGGCCCTGTTTTGTGCCTCTTTCAACCAGGGATCTGTATACACCTGGCTGTACGCCGAGGGGGAGTGACCGGCCGGTCACTCCCCCTCGGCAAGTATCACCTGCGCAGACCGAGGCGCTGAATCAGCGCGCGGTAGCGGTTGATGTCCACCTTGGTCAGGTAGTTCAGCAGACGGCGGCGACGGCCGACCATCAGCAGAAGACCACGGCGGGAGTGGTGGTCGTGCTTGTGCTGCTTCAGGTGCTCCGTGAGGTCGGCGATGCGCTTGCTCAGCAGGGCGACCTGGGCCTCGGTCGAGCCGGTGTCGCTGTCGTGCAGACCGTACTCGGCGAGGATGGACTTCTTCTGCTCCGTGGACAGTGCCACTGGGTGGTTCTCCTACTTGTTCAGGTCCGTGCGGCCCCGCGCCCGCCGAATTGCTGGCCGGGGTAGCCGGTGCTGGCCGCCACGGACCGCAGCCAGACCCAACTGGGAAGGTTATCAGGCACGGCGCTCAGCGGCGCGCTGACGTGCGCAACCCCACCCGAGCCACGGGTGTGTAGACGCCATCGGCGCTGCTCACGAGCACTGCTTCGGACGGCTGCCACGGGCTGCTCTCGAAGGCCGGCATCGGCTGACCCCGGTACCCGTACGCCACCGTCAGGTGCGCCCGCCAATTGTCGTCGGCGCCCGCTGCCCGTGCCAACTGATTTAAGTCGCCGTCGATTCCCGCCCAGAGGATCCTGCCGCGGAAGTCACCGAAGTCCTTCAGCCTCAGCTGCGGGACCTCGTGGCCCTCGAGTGCCGCGAAACGGCCCTCATCTGCGGTTTCGCCGTGGAAGCACAACGTGATGTGCCACTTCTCCGGCTTCGTCCACTCCAGGTCGTGGGTGCGGTCGAGCACGGCCTTCAGCTCGTCGACCACGTGCTGCGGCGGGAAGAGCGCGGTGAAGTACTTCACCTGGAGGCGGCTCGGATGGCCCGCCGGAACAGCTCCGCGATCGCCGGGAAGTCGTCGGACAGCATGTCCGCGGCCTGCTGGAGCTCCGTGCGGTCGGCCACGCGGCGCAGCACCGGGTACGCGACGCTCTCGTCGCCGTTGACCGGCAGCGAGTCGCGCGACACCGTCGGCTTGGACTCGCGCACGTCGTCGAGCGCCCGCTGCAACGCCTCGGGCGCGCCCGTGGCGACGTCCGGCGTGAGGACCTTCCGCTCCAGCATGATCATGCGCGCCAGCACGGCGGGGTTGCCGATCTTGGCGCGACGGCCGCTCATCACCTGGCTGAGCATCGGCGCGCTGATCCCGAGCACGTCCGCGAGCTGGGCCTGCGAAACGTTGAAGGCAACGACCAACCGGCGCACCCGGTCGCCCAAGGGCTCCCCGTACCACTCCCGCTGCAGCGCGAGGTTGCGCTGCACGATCTTGTGGTCCTCCACCTCAGCCTCTCCCGTAGCCCGCACTCCGACCCGCATACTGCCAGCCTGCGGACGCCCCCACGTCCGCTTCGCCCAATCTGACGGTCACGACTCGGTCAGCAGTTCCCTCGTTCGGTCTACGTCTCGGTGCATCTGCTCGAGAAGGGCCTCGACGGAGTCGAACTTGACCATCTCGCGCAGCCGGTCGACGAAGTCCACCGAGACCCGCTGCCCGTAGTAGTCCTCGTCCACGTCCAGCACGAACGCCTCGACCCGCCGCTCCCGCCCGGAGAACGTCGGGTTCGTCCCCACGCTCACCGCGGCCTTGAGCTTCTTCCCCCTGGAGTCGGTGAACCAGCACGCGTAGATACCGTCAGCCGGAACGGCGGCGAACTTCGGCGTCGACAGGTTGGCGGTCGGGAACCCCAGGTCCTTCCCGCGCCCGTCGCCGCGCACGACGATGCCCTCGAGCCGGTGCGGCCGGCCCAGCGCCTCTGCCGCCGCCTTGACGTCCCCGGCGTCGATGCACGCCCGGACGTAGGTCGACGAGTAGGTCACCTCGTCAGCGGACACCAGATCAGCCCCCTCGGTCACGAATCCGAACCGCTGCCCGAGCCGGCGCAGCAGTGCGACGTTACCCGCCGCCTTGTGCCCGAAGGTGAAGTTCTCACCAACGACGACAGCCGCCGCGTGCAGCTTCTCGACCAGCACCTCGTGCACGAACTCGTCCGCGGGCATCCTGCTGGTCTCCAGGCTGAACGGCACCACGACGAAGTGGTCGATGCCGAGCTCCTCGACCAGCTCCGCCCTGCGCCGCAACGTGGTGAGCTGCGCGGGGTGGCTGCCCGGCCGGACCACCTCGGACGGGTGGGGGTCGAAGGTCATCAGCACGCTCGGCAGCCCGCGCTGCTCCGCGAGGGCCACCGCCCGCCCGATGAGGGCCTGGTGACCTTTGTGGACACCGTCGAACACGCCAATCGTCACGACGCAGCGGCCCCAGCCGCCGGGAAGGTGATCTAGTCCGCGCCAGCGTTGCACGGTGATCAGCCTACGTCCGTGACGGGTGCCACTGCGATCGCACTTCGGTTCACCAACCGGTGAGGAAGTCCAGCACGTCGGCGACCAAGTCGTCGTCGTCCTCGCGGGCCTGCGCACGCATATCGAGCATGAGGTCCGTCAGCGCCTTGATCAGGGCGTCGTCCGGCACGCCGGCTTCCCTGCGCGCCACCACGATCGACTCGATCCGGGAGTAGTCGGCATCGTCGTCGAGCACGGCGAGAACCTGACGCCGCAACTCGTCCGGATCGAACTCGGGCATGCGCCGACGCTAACCGGCCGGGCTCAGCACCACCACGGGTTTGCAGGCGTCGCCCTCGTCCTTCGCCAGCGCGATGACGTGCCCGTCCGGGCCGAACACGCCGTAGGTGCCCTCGAACCCGCCCGCGCGCAGCCGTTGCCCGTGCGAGAGGGCCGAGGCCTCCCGCGGGTCGATCTCGCGGCGCGGGAACGCCGTCGCGACCGCGGCGTCCAGGTCCAGTGACAGGCTCGGTGTCTCCTCCAGCTGCTGGAGCGTCTTGGCCACGCGGAGGTCGAACGGGCCGACCCTGGTGCGCCGCAACGCGCCCAGGTGGCCGCCGACGCCCAGAGCCGCGCCGAGGTCGCGGGCCAGCGCGCGCACGTACGTGCCGGAGGAGCACTCGACCATCACGTCGAGCAGAACGTTCTTGTCCTCGCGGCGCGTGAACAGCACGTCGAACCGGTGCACGGTCACGGGCCGTGCGGGGATCTCCACCTGTTCACCGGCGCGCACCCGTGCGTAGGCGCGCTTGCCGTCGATCTTCACCGCGGACACGGCCGACGGCACCTGCTGGATCGGGCCGGTCAGCTTGGCCACCTCGGCGGCGATCGCGTCGTCCTCGACGTGGGAGGCGTCCACAGTGGACAGGACCTCGCCCTCGGCGTCGTCCGTCGTGGTGGACGCGCCGAGCACGATCGTGGCGAGGTAGGCCTTGCTGTCCAGTGCGAGGTGGCCGAGGAGCTTCGTCGCGCGCTCGATGCCGAGCACCAGAACGCCGGTCGCCATCGGGTCGAGCGTGCCGGCGTGCCCGACCTTGCGGGTGCCGAGAATCCTGCGCACACGCGCCACCACGTCGTGCGAAGTCATGCCGTCCGGCTTGTCGACGACGACCAGGCCCGGTGCTACAGAGGTTTTCACGGCGCGAAATCCTAGGCGACGCGCAGAGCGTCCCAGCGACGACGCCGCAACTGCACCGGCACCGTCTCACCACGCTCCTCCGCCGCGAACACCGCCGCACGCGCGCGACGCCACCACACGAGCATCCGCCAGCCACCGAACGCCAGCACGACAACGCAGAAGCTGAGCGCGACGCGGAACGCCGCCTGCGGGCTCAGGACGTTCTCGAGCAGGTCCAGCAACACGCCGACGCCCAGCGCCGCCACGGTCACCGCGAGGAAGCCACCGACGTTGACCAGGCCACTGGCCGTGGACTGACGGTGCGAGGGGTTGTAGTCGCGAGCGAGTGCGAACGCCACGCCCGAGATCGGGCCGCCCACGGTCAGAACGAGGAACACGACAGCAATGACCTGCACGGGCACGTGACCGCCCGGCCACAGCAGCAGCACACCCCACCCGGCGAGCGCGAACGCCAGGAACCAGCCCGCGATCGGCATCCGCCACTCGGGGTTGCGAGAGAACAACGCGCCGACGATCGGACTGGACACGATCGCGCCGATGACCAGCAATCCGAGCGTGGACGACGCCGCCTTGGCCGACATGCCCTGCGCCTGCACGAGGTACGGGTACCCCCACAACAGACCGATCACCGCAGGCGTCGACATCGTGCTGAAGTGCGCCCAGAACCCGAGCCGCGTGCCGGGCACGCTCCACGCCTGCCGCACCTTCGGCCAGATCTGACCGAGCGGCACGGCTTCCGGCTTCGGCGCGGTGAACCCGTCCGGCACGTCGCGCAGCTTGAGGAACGCGATGATCGAGTACCCGGCGGTCACCCCGCCCGCGATGAGGAACGCCCACGTCCATCCGATCGAGCCCAGCATGAGCGTCAACGGCACGGTGGCGACGAGGTTGCCGACACCGCCCAACGCGGCCGTGATGGCGACTACGAGCGAGTACTGCCGTGGCGGGAAGTGCGCGGCCACGATCCGGATCACGCTGATGAACGTCATCGCGTCACCCATGCCCAGCACAGCGCGCGCCGTCAGTCCCAGCGCGTACGAGTCCGCGACGGCGAAGAGCAACTGGCCGGTGCCCATGAGCAACGCGGCGAAGGTGAGGATCTTGCGCGGACCGAACCGGTCCACGAGCAGACCGGTGGGGATCTGCATGAAGGCGTAGACGCCGACCTGCAGCACGGTGAACACACCGAGCTGCGCGGGCCCGAGCCCGAACCGCTCACTCGCCTCCAGCCCGGCGACGCCGAGCGTGGTGCGGTGGAAGACGGCGGCGAAGTAGACGAAAACGGCGGTGGTCCAGATCAGCCACGAGGTACGGGTGGCGCTGCCAAATTCATTTTGGCGGACCGACGGCAAGACGGCACTCTCCCCAGGTCGGAGGCGGGCAGACATTAGTTACATCGCCTAAACAACCTTCTTGGTAACGATTTCATGCCGTGAGGTCGGACACAGCGCCCGATCAGGCGGTCCAGGCCTCACCTGACCGCGCCCTCGACCGCCCACTCACCCGACCGCGTGCGCCACACCACCGCGACCAGCCGCAGCACCATGAACGCCGACAACCCGGTCCAGATCCCGGCCAGCCCCCACCCGAACGCGTACGAGGCCCACACCAGCGGCAGGAACCCGATCACCGCCGACCCGAGCGTCGCCGTCCGCATGAACTTCACGTCGCCCGCACCGAGCAGCACGCCGTCCAACGCGAACACCACGCCCGCGATCGGTTGCAGCGCAACGAAAAACCACCAGGCGTGCGGGATTTCCGCCAGCACGCCCGCGTCCGAGGTGAACGCCTGCGGCAAAACCGTTGCCAGCGCGGCGAAAACCACGCCCAGGCCGATGCCGAAGACCAGGCCGTACCGGGTGACCTGCCACGCGAGTTTCTCGGCCTGCCTGCGGTTCGAAGCACCCAGGGCCGCGCCGACGAGCGACTGGGCCGCGATGGCCAGCGAATCCAGCACCAGCGCGAGGAAGGTCCACAGCTGCAACACGACCTGATGCGCGCCCACGGCCGCGACGGAGGTTCGCGCCGCCACCGATGCCGCGCTGACGAAGCACGCCTGGAACGCCAGGCTCCGCAGCACCAGGTCGCGTCCCATGCCGAGTTGCGCGCGCATGGCGGACCAGTGCGGCGCGAGCGGCACGCGCTCGGCGAAGAGCGCCTTGACGAAGAGCCCGGCCGCGAGGAGCTGGGCGACCACGTTGGCGATGGCGGAACCCTCGAGGCCCCAGCCCGCGCCGTAGACGAGGGCCGGGCAGAGCACCGCGCTGATGCCGTTGCCGATCAGGATGTACTTCAGGGGGCGGCGGGTGTCCTGGACGCCGCGCATCCAGCCGTTGCCCGCCATCGTCACGAGGATGAAGGGCGCGCCGAACAGCGCGATGCGCACCCACTCCACGGCGGCGTCGGCCACGGCGCCATCGCCGGCGAGCACCTCGGCCACCGGCCGCGCGAACAGCTGGCCCAGCAGCACCACCAGCACCCCGGCGGCCAGCGCCAGCCACGTCGCCTGGACGCCCTCCTCCACGGCGTCCGCCCGGCGGCCGGCACCGTGCAGCCTGGCCGTGCGCGCCGTCGTGCCGTAGGACAGGAACGTCAGCTGCGTCGACACCTGCGTGAGCAGCACACCGCCCAGCGCCAGCCCCGCCAGCGGCAGGGCCCCGAGGTGCCCGACCACCGCCGTGTCGACGAGCACGTACAACGGCTCGGCCGCCAGCACCCCCAGGGCGGGCACCGCCAGCCCGATCACCCGCCGCGCGGGAACCCGATCCTCCACAGCCCGAACCTAGGCGGTCGGGAGGCGTGCTCCATCCCTTTAGCGATGGAAGCCACTCACCTCACCGGCCAGCTCCCCGGCACAAGACGCGGCGCCGACCGCCCCAAACACACGGCCACTGCTGACCAAGGCACCAAGCCGCTCACCTCACCAGCCCGCTCCCCGGCACAAGACGCGGCGCCGACCGCCCCCAAACACACGGCCACTGCTGACCAAGGCACCAAACCGCTCACCTCCCCGGCCCGCTTCGCGACCCAGGACGCGGGGCCGACCGCCCCGGAACACGCGGCAAAGGCCGACGACGGCACCAAGCCGCTCACGTCACCGGCCCGCTCCCCAGCACAGGAGCGCGGGGCCGACCGCCCCGAACACGCGGCCACTGATGACCACGGCACCAAGCGATCAGGATTCCCTGGCCCGCTCCCCCGCGCGCTTCCTCGTACGCGAGAGGTGCGGTAACAGCGTTTCAGGACATTCTTCACCCGGTCGAGCTACCTACGCCCGCTGCGGCAGACCGAACACCCGCTCCCGTGCCACCGCCAGAGCCGAGTGCAGGGCTCCCGAGCGCACGGGGTTGGCCGTGATCTGCGCGAGCTGCACCGGGGTGCGCGGCACCACCAGCTTGCGCAGTTCCGCCGACACCAGATCGCACAACGTCTCGCCGCCGGCCTGCGCCACCCCGCCCGAGAGCAGCACCAGTTCCGGATCGAGCACACACACCACGTTCGCCAGACCCAGAGCAATCCTACGAGCGAGGTCTGACAGGAACTCGCGCCCTCCGGTCCCCGCGGTCAGGGCGTGCGCGACGGCCTCCAGACCGGACTCGGCGGAGATGCCGTGAGTCGCGGCCAGCGCCACGATCGCATCGCTGTCCACCTGGTCGCCGTAGCGCCCGCCGGGGACCTGCATGGAGTCGATCTCACCGGCACCGCCCGTGACACCGCGCAGCAGCACGCCGTTGACGACGACCGCCGAGCCGATCTCGTCGGCTGGCCAGAAGAGCACGAAGTTCCGCACGCCCACGGCCTTGCCGGAGCTCATCTCCTCCAGCGCGGCGAGGTTGATGTCGTTCTCGATCGACACCGACGTTCCCAGCAGCTCGCGCAGGGTCGCGGGCAGGTCGACGTCCACCAGCCCCGGCAGGTGCGGCGCAAAGCCGAGGTGACCCGACGCGGGATCCACCGCGCCCGGCGTGCCGACGACGACGTGGGACAGCGAGTCCAGGCGCAGTCCTGCCAGGGCCGCCGCCTTCTGCACGGTCTCGCGGAACGCCTGCAGCGTGTTCTCCTTGGGCATCGGCGCGCTGTGCTCCGACAGCAGCGAGCCCGTGATGTCCGCGATGGCCACGTCGATCAGGTCCGGCGACAACGCCACCGCCGCCACGTGCCCGACGCCGCCGTTGACGGCCCACATCTGCGCGCGCGGACCGCGGCCACCGCCGCGCAGGCCCGTGCGGACGACCATGCCGTCCTCTTCCAGGCGCGCCAGCAACTGCGCCGTCGCGGGCTTGGAGAGGCCGATGACCTCCTCCAGCTCTGCCCGCGTCATCGCGCCGCTGCGCAGCAACGTCTCGATGGCCGCCCGGTCGTTGATCTCCCGCAGCAGCCGCGGGCTTCCTGTCCGTGTCATGACCCCACCCGCTCCAACGCGCCCTTGAGCGCCGCGACGACCTGCTCCGCGGCCCCGTCGAACGTGAACCCGGCCGCCAGCCGGTGCCCACCACCGCCGAGCACCTGCGCCACCTCACGCACGTCGACCTGACCGACGGCCCGCAGCGAGACCGACCAGTACCCAGGTCGCAACTCCTTCAGCACGGCCGCCACCTCAGCCTCGGACGCGGAGCGCACGACGTCGATCACGCTCTCCACCTCCTCGCTGCGCACGTCCCGCGCGTCGTCCATCCCCACGACCGCGTGCACGAGCCCGAGCCCGCCCGCGGCACGTTCGTCCAGCTCGGCCTTGGCCAGCACTCGCGACAGCATGCCCAGGTACGCGAACGGATGCGCGTCCATCAACGGCCTCGTCACGCTGTACGCGTCCACTCCGGTCTGCAGCAACCGAGCCGCCGTCTCGTGCGCCGCGGGCCCTGCCTTGCGAAAGCCCCCCGTGTCGGTGACGAGCCCGGCGTAGATGCACCGCGCGATCGGTTCGTCGACCTCGACGCCCATCTCGTCGAGCACCCTGAGCGCGATCAGCGCCGTGGCCTCCGCGTGCTCGTCGATGCAGTGCAACGTTCCGTACCGCGTGTTCGACACGTGGTGGTCGATGACGATGACGGGTCCCTTCGCCCGCTCGACCCTGGAAGCGAGCGGCCCCAGCCGCTGCAGGCTTCCGGTGTCCATCACCACGAGCAGCTCGGGCTCCTCCGGCACCTCGTCGCGGTGCACCAGCAGCCCGGCCGTGTCCAGCGCCTTCAACGACTCCGGCACGATCTCCGGCTCACCGAACGCCACGCGCACCGCTGCTCCGCGCCGGTGCAGCGCGAGCCCCACCGCCAACGCGCTCCCGAGCGTGTCCGCGTCGGGGTTGATGTGACTCAGCAGGGTCACATCATGGGCGTCGGCCAGTAACCGCGCGGCCTCGGCAATGGTGGTGCTCAGGTCGTCTGCCACAGGGAGACGTTAGCTGTTCAGGGTCTCAATGCGCCGCAGGGCACCCACGGACAAGACCATTTCCACCCCCGGAAGGGACGCGCGGTCGAGCTGCGGGAGCTCTCTCAGTCGTCGTCCTCGTCCTCACGAGGTGCCTTGTACGGGTCCGCCTCGCCGGCGGGCTGAGCCCCCGCAGCCAGTCGCGCCACCTCGGCGTCCGCCGCCTGGGCGCGAGCCAGCAGCTCGTCCATCTTCCGAGCCGCGTCCGGCACGGTGTCGGTCATGAACGTCAGCGTCGGCGTGAACCGGACGCCGGTCTGCTGTCCGACCATGGACCGCAGCACGCCCTTGGCCTTCTCCAGAGCCGCGGCGGCCCCGGCGAAATCGGGCTCGGAATCCAGACGCTCACCAAGAACCGTGTAGTAAACGGTCGCGTCGTGCAGATCCCCGGTCACCTTCGTGTCGGTGATGGTGACCCTGGCCAGACGCGGATCCTTCACCTCGTGCTCCAGTGCGGAAGCGACGATCTGAGAGATCCGCTTGGCGAGCTTGCGGGCACGTGCCGTGTCGGCCACGAGCCTCCCCTTCCTAGTCGTCCTCCGGCCCGACGAGACGCGTGCGGGTCCGAAGGCAATAAGCACAGTGCGGTTCCAGCCCGGCCGGCAGTCAGTCGTCCTCGGGCCCGACCAACCTGGTGCGTGCTGAAAGCAGTTCCAGTTCAGGACGTCCGGCGACCAGCCTTTCACAGCTGGCCAGCACGTCCCTGACGTGCTCCAAGTCGGCGGCGACCGCCGCCACGCCGATCAGACTGCGTCGGTGCAGGTCGAGATGACCGGTCTCGGACACAGCGACCTCGAAACGCTTGCGCAGCTCCGCCACCACAGGGCGAACCACCGAGCGCTTTTCCTTCAACGAGTGGACGTCGCCCAAGAGCACGTCCAGTTCCAGAGCCCCCACGTACATGGGAAAGATCCTCCAGAGAAAAGAGGTGCGGAGCCACCGGATAAATGGCTCCGCACCCCCCATCAGACCGCTCAGGCGCGCGGCTTCTCGCGCATCTCGTAGGTCTCGATGATGTCCTCGAGCTTGAGGTCGCTGTAGTTGCCGAGCGTGAGACCACACTCGAAACCTTCGCGGACCTCCGTGGCGTCGTCCTTGAACCGCTTGAGCGAGCTGATCGGGAGGTTCTCCGCGATCACCTTGCCGTCACGGATGAGGCGCGCCTTGGCGTTGCGGCGGATCTCGCCCGACAGGACCATGCAACCCGCGATCGTGCCGACCTTGGAGGACTTGAAGACGTCGCGGATCTCGGCGCGGCCGAGCTGGACCTCTTCGTACTCCGGCTTGAGGAGACCCTTGAGGGCCGCCTCGATCTCGTCGATCGCCTGGTAGATGACCGTGTAGTAGCGGACGTCGACGCCCTCGCGGTTCGCGAGCTCGGTCGCCTTGCCCTCGGCCCGGACGTTGAAGCCCAGGACGATGGCGGAACCGGCCACGGCGAGGTTGATGTCGCCTTCGGTGATGCCACCGACACCGCGGTGGATCACGCGCAGCTCGACGTCGTCGCCGACCTCGATCTTCATGAGCGCGTCCTCGAGGGCCTCGACGGTACCCGAGTTGTCACCCTTGATGATCAAGGTGAGCTGGCTGGTTTCCTTCAGCGCGGCGTCCAGGTCCTCGAGGCTGACGCGCTTGCGCTTGGCGGCGTTCTGCGCGTTGCGAGTGCGGGCCTGGCGACGCTCGGCGATCTGCCGTGCGACGCGGTCCTCCTCGACCACGAGGAACGTGTCGCCGGCGCGCGGCACCGACGTCAGACCGATGACCTGCACCGGACGCGACGGGAGGGCGTCGTGGACGTCCTCGCCGTGCTCGTCCACCATGCGGCGGACGCGGCCGTAGGCGTCGCCCGCGACGATCGAGTCGCCGACGCGGAGCGTGCCTCGCTGGACCAGCACCGTGGCGACCGGACCTCGACCGCGGTCGAGGTGCGCCTCGATCGCGACACCCTGGGCCTCCATGTCCGGGTTGGCCCGGAGGTCCAGCGACGCGTCGGCGGTCAACAGGATGGCCTCGAGGAGACCGTCGATGTTGATGCCCTGCTTCGCGGAGATGTCGACGAACATCGTGTCGCCGCCGTACTCCTCGGCGACCAGGCCGTACTCGGTCAGCTGCTGGCGGATCTTGGAGGGGTTCGCACCCTCCTTGTCGATCTTGTTCACCGCGACCACGATCGGCGCCTCGGCAGCCTGCGCGTGGTTGATCGCCTCGACCGTCTGCGGCATCACGCCGTCGTCGGCGGCGACGACGATGACCGCGATGTCGGTCGAGTTCGCACCACGGGCACGCATGGCGGTGAACGCCTCGTGACCGGGGGTGTCGATGAACGTGATCAGACGCGGGTTGCCCTCGAGCTCGGTCCGCACCTGGTACGCACCGATGTGCTGGGTGATGCCACCGGCCTCGCCCTCGTGCACCTTCGCCTTGCGGATGGTGTCGAGGAGTCGCGTCTTACCGTGGTCGACGTGACCCATGACGGTCACGACCGGCGGGCGAACCTGCAGGTCGTCCTCGTCACCGGCGTCCTCGCCGTAGGTGATGTCGAACGTCTCGAGCAGCTCGCGGTCCTCCTCCTCGGGGGACACGACCTGCACGACGTAGTTCATCTCGGAGCCGAGCAGCTCCAGGATCTCGTCGGACACCGACTGGGTCGCCGTGACCATCTCGCCCAGGTGGAAGAGCACCTGCACGAGCGACGCCGGGTTGGCGTTGATCTTGTCGGCGAAGTCGGTCAGCGAGGCACCGCGCGGCAGGCGGATCGTCTCGCCACTGCCCTTGGGCAGGCGGACGCCACCGACCGAAGGCGCCTGCATGTTGTCCATGTACTCCTGGCGCTTCTGCCGCTTCGACTTGCGGCCACGACGCGCCGGACCACCCGGACGACCGAAGGCACCAGCGGTTCCGCCGCGACCAGCGCCGCCGCCACCGCCACCGGGACGACCGCGGAAACCGCCGCCACCACCGGCAGGGGCGCCGCCACCGGCACCGCCACCACCGCCGGGACGGAAGCCGCCGCCACCGCCACCGCCGCCACCGGGACGGAAGCCGCCACCGCCGCCTCCGCCGCCACCGCCGCGGAAGCCACCGCCACCGCCGCCGCCACCGCGGAAGCCGCCACCGCCGCCGCCACCACCGGGACGACCGCCGCCGCCACCGGGACGGCCACCGCCGCCACCGGGACCAGGACGGTTACCACCGGCCGGACGACCAGGCATCATGCCGGGGTTCGGGCGAGGAGGCATGTTGCCCGGGTTCGGGCGAGGACCGCCCTGACCAGGCGCGGACGGACGCGGGCCGCCCTGCGCGGCAGCCGGGCGAGGACCACCCTGACCGGGCGCGCCACCGGGACGCGGGGCCGGACGCGGGTCGCCGGGCTTCGGGCCGGACGGACGGTCGCCGCCGGACTCAGGACGCGGGCCGGGACGAGGTCCAGGACGCGGCGCGGGAGCGTTGCCGCCACCCACGCCGAAGGGGTTGTTGCCAGGACGCGGCGCACGCGGACCCGCGGGCTTGGGAGCCTGCGGGCGCGGGGGCACCACGGACGGGGTCGAGCCGGCGGACGCGGCCGGAGCCTGCGGCTGCTGACCCTGCTGCGGGGCACGCTCCTGCGGAGCCGGGCGCGGGCCCGGACGCGGACCACCCGGCTTGGGGCCGGGAGCCGGAGCAGCCTTGGGCGCGGCCGGTGCCGGTGCGGCGGCGGCCGGAGCCTGGGGCTGCTGTGCGGGTGCGGGTGCGGCCGGAGCCTGCGCGGCCGGAGCGGCGGGCGCGGGCTTGGGGGCCGCGGGACGCGGAGCCGGGGGCTTCGGGCCGGGGACGGCCTTCGGCGCAGCGGGAGCCGCGGGCTTGCTGTCAGAGGTGGCTGCCGGCTTCGGCTCCGCCGGGGCGGCGGGCGCTGCGGCAGCAACGGGTGCCGGAGCCTTCGGCTTCGGCGCGGACGGCTTGGGAGCCGCCGGCTTCGGCTTGGCTTCGGTCTTGACGTAGGCGTCACGAAGCCGCCGGGCCACGGGGGCCTCGACGGTGGAGGACGCGGACTTCACGTACTCGCCCTGTTCGGCGAGCTTGTTGAGAACTTCCTTGCTCGTAACACCGAGCTCTTTCGCGAGCTCGTGCACGCGGGCCTTGCCTGCCACTGCTCTCCTTGGTCGTGAGGCCGGCGGGCAAGTCCCATCGACCTCGTCTTAACGTCGCGCGTTCATGTCTTCAGCTTCACGGCTGACTCATGACGGGTCGACCTGCTTCCTTGTTTCCTGCTGGCTCCGGGGCTGTCCCGGGGCCTTGTTCCCGTGCTGCTCCAAGTGCTCGCGCAACAAAGCGACGTCGAGTGCTCCCTGGACCCGGAGGGCCCGCGAGAACGCCCGTCGCCGCTCGGCGTTGCGCAGACATTCGAGATCGAAATGCAACCAAGCACCCCGACCAGGAAGTCGCCTGCGGAGGTCCGGAACCACCGAACCGTCCACCGCGACCACACGCAGCAGCTCAGACGGCAACGTACGGGTGCGGCATCCAATGCACGTGCGAACAGGGCCGATCTGCTGGGTGACCGAACCCGACGTTGAACCGTTGATAAGTCTATCCCCTGGAGCTCATTCGGCCGAACTGGATGTGACTGCTCCGGCAGCCGGGGACTCCGCATCGCTGCGGATGTCGATGCGCCAGCCGGTCAGGCGGGCGGCCAGGCGGGCGTTCTGCCCCTCCTTGCCGATCGCCAGCGACAGCTGGAAGTCCGGCACCACGACACGGGCCGTCTTGGCACGCTCGTCGAGCACCCGCACTGACACAACCTTCGCAGGTGACAAAGCATTCCCGACGAAAGTGGCCGGGTCGTCCGAGTAGTCGATGATGTCGATCTTCTCGCCGCCGAGCTCGTGCATCACGTTGCGCACGCGGGCGCCCATCGGGCCGATGCAGGCGCCCTTGGCGTTCACTCCGGCAACCGTTGATTTCACCGCGATCTTCGAACGGTGACCTGCCTCACGTGCCACCGCGGGGATCTCCACGGTGCCGTCCGCGATCTCCGGAACCTCGAGGGCGAACAGCCGCCGCACGAGGTTCGGGTGCGTGCGCGAGAGAGCGATCTGCGGTCCGCGCGCGCCGCGGGACACGCTCACCACGTAGCACTTGATGCGCTCGCCGTGGTTGTACTGCTCGCCGGGAACCTGCTCGGCCGGCGGCAGCACGCCCTCGGTGTCACCGACCTGGACGACGACCATGCCGCGGGCGTTCGCGCGCGCGTCGCGCTGCACGACACCGGCGATGATCTCGCCCTCCTTGGCGGCGAACTCGCCGAAGGTGCGCTCGTGCTCGGCGTCGCGCAGGCGCTGCAGGATGACCTGGCGCGCGGTGGTGGCGGCGATGCGGCCGAAGCCCTCCGGAGTGTCGTCCCACTCCTCCTGCACGGTGCCGTCCGGCCCCAGCTCCTGCGCGAGCACGCGCACGACCCCGGTCTTGCGGTCGATCTCCACCCGCGAGTGCGAGTGGTGCCCTTCGGTGTGCTTGTAGGCGGTCAGCAGCGCTGACTCGATCGCCTCCAGGACCGTCTCGAAGGGGATGTCCTTTTCACGTTCGATCGCCCTCAGGGCGGCGATGTCGACGTTCACCTCGGCTCCTCCTTCGGTGCTTTCCGAGTGAGCCGAGCCAGTTCTTCGACCGGCGGCTGCTTGAACTCGATCTCCATGACCGCGCGTTCGATGTGGCGGTACTCCACGCGCTTCAGCTCGCCCTGGTGCAGCAGCTCGACACCGGTCTCGTCGCACTCGCCGACCCGGCCGAACCACTCGACCTGCTCGGGCTGCTTGATCTTCACGAGACGCAGGTGCGCGCGCTTCCAGTGGCGCGGGCGGGTGAGCGGGCGGTCGACACCCGGCGAGGTGACCTCGAGGGTGTACGGCCCGTTGATCAGGTGGTCGTGCGCGTCGAGCGCGGCGGAGACCACGCGGCTCGCCTCGGCGACCTCGTCGAGCCCGATGCCGTCCTCGCCGTCCACGACGACCTTGACCAGACGGCGGCGCCCAGCCTGATTCACGTCGAGCGCGTCGAGGTCGAAGCCGACGGCTTCGAGAGCTTCCCGCACAACGGGTGCTAGCTGCGCGGCAAGCTCTCCGCGCGGCGGGCTGGACACGTGGTGTCTCCTTGTCGTTCGAACGCATGAAAACCCCGGCCGACGCAGTTCCGGCGGCCGTGGTCGCCAAGACTATCTCTTTTGCCCGCCTGCCACCGACTCGCAGGGCGGCTGGCAATATGGGTTCGCGTGATCTCCGAATCGGTCAGCCGCCGCCGCGTGCTGTTCGCGGTGGCCGCCGCACCGCTCGCCGTTGCGTGCACCACAGAACCACCCGCACCGCCGCCGCCCGACCCGTTGTCGGCGCTCGCGGCCCAGGCACGGGCGGACGTCGCGCTGGCCCAGACGCTGACGTCGGTGCCGGCGGCCGCGGAGATCGCCAAGGCCCGCGAGACGCACGCCCGGCTGCTGCAGGCAGAGATCGACCGGGAACGGCCGCCGCTGTCCTCGACGGCCCCGCCCGCTCCCACCACCCCGCCGACGCCACCGGACCCGGTGGCGGCACTGCGCACCGCTCTCGACGACGCCGTGCGCGACGCGTCGGCCGTCGTTCCCAAGCTGCCCGCCTACCGCGCCGGCCTCGTCGGTTCGGTGGCCGCGGGCTGCGCTTCGCTGCGGGAGGTGCTCGCGTGAGCGTGGACGCCGTTCAGACCGCTCTCGGAACCGAGTACGCGGCGTTGTGGACCTACGGCATGGTGTCGGCGTTCCTGGGCAACCAGGCCAATGCCGTCGCGGAGGGTGCCAACGCGCACCGGGCGCGCCGCGACACCACCGAGCGGTGGCTGCGGGACAAAGGCGCGACGCCGAACCCGCCCGCCGCCGCCTACCTGCCGCCCGCACCCGTGTCGGACGGGCCGTCCGCGCTCGCGGCGCTCGTCGCCGTCGAGCAGGACACCTGCGCGGCGTGGCGCGGCGTTCTGGAACGCACCGACGACGCGGCGCTGCGGACGACGGCGCTGGAGGCGCTGACGACGGCGGCCGTCCGCGCGACGCGGTGGCGCAAGGCGGCCGGAACCACCCCGGCGTCGATCGCGATGCCGGGCGTGGCCTCCGGCTGACGCACACGCTCCCCGCGTGCGGTCAGCCGGCGAACGACGACGCGAGCCTGATCGCGTCCGCGGAGACCTTCTTCATCTCCTTGTTGTGCGTGAGCGCGTCGGGGCTCTTGACCGGCGAGTCCGACTCGACGATCACGACCACCTGGTCGCGTTGCTCGGAGGCGTACCCGCCGTTGGCCAGCGTGGTCAGCGGCGGCACGCTGATGGCCTTGTCCAGGACCAGGTCCTTGACGTTGCCGGTGCCGTCCTTCTGGGTCAGCTCGCGCAACCGCTTGGCCTCGTCCGCCGACCGCATCTTCACCACGGACACCGACGAGTACACGGTCCTGCCGTCGGGCAGCTTGGCCGTGTAGAACGCCCGCGTCAGCTGCAGGCACGGCGTGGTCTTGAAGAACGCCTGCGTCTGCCCGCTCGCGTGGGCCGCGCAGTCGCTGTCCTTCACCGGCTCCGGCAGCTGCGGCACGGTGGTGAACTCGAACTCCCCCGCGGTCTTCTGCGGCTGCGCCACGGGCTCGTCCACCGGGTCCGACGGCTGCAACACCCACCACACGAACCCCGACACCACCGCGACGCCGACGAGCGCCAGCGCCCTGCCCACCCACGTCGCCCTGCGCGTCGGAGGAGGCGGCTGCGGGGGCAGCTGCCCCTGGCGGCTTTCCATGATCGACTGAAGCTTCATCAGCTCGTCGGCCGGGTAGAGCGGCGCGGTGTCGGTGGGCCTCGGTGGGAAGCGAGGCAGGTTCTGGGTCACCTCTTCAGGCGACTGGCGTGGTTCCGACACAAGGACCCACGGTAACGGACGGCGGTCAGCCAAGCGCTTTGAGCACCCGATCGATGTCCTCGACCGTGTTGTAGAGGTGACAGGCGAACCGCGTCCTACCTGCGCGAACCGACGACACGACGCCTGAAACGTGGGGTACGTCTACTGAGACGATGGCCGAACCGTTGGGCGTGAGGCCCAGTCCGGTCATGAGGTGATCCGTCAGATTCACGCAGTGCGCGCGCACGGCCTCCAGGTCAAGCGTGGCGATCCACGGCAGCGCCACCGCCGCACCGACGTGCGCGAACCACGTCGGCGAGAGGTCGAACCGCCGTGCGTCCGGACGGAGCACCAGCCTGGTGCCGTAGTTCTCCTCGGTGCTGTACCAGTTGGCCGCCAGCGGCCGGAGGGACTCCAGCCGGTCGGGCCGCACCGCCATCCACGCCGCGCCGCGCGGTGACATCAGCCACTTGTAGGCGACGCCGACGACGAAATCGGCCCACGCCAACGACAACGGCATCCACCCGGCGGCCTGCGAGACGTCCAGCAGCACCGGTTTGCCGCTCGCCCGCAACGCGTCGAGGTCCGCGACCGCGCCGTCCGCCGACTGGACCACGCTCACCGCGACGAGATCCGCTTCGTCCACCGTGGACACGATCTGGTGCCCGGCGGCGACGAACGGCAGCGTGACGCTGGTGAACTCGCCGTCCTGCAGGAAGACCTTCGACCCCGCGGGCAACGCCTGCGCGACCAGCGACACGAACTGCGAGACCGTGGCGCCGCACGCGACCGACGTCGCGGGCACCCCGATCAACCGGCCGAACGCCTCACGCGAGATCTCGACGACCTCGTTGAAGGACGACGACGTGTCCTGGCCGCGGCGCCACCGTTCGTGCGCGGCCGCGACCGCGTCGGCGACGTGCCGCGGGGGCACACCGATGGACGCCGTGTTGAGGTAACCGGGCTCGACGTCGAAAACCGCCCCGAACGCCTCACGCACGGGCGAGCTGCTTGCCGCGCTTGCGTCGCGCGTAGACCTGCTTCCGCACCTTCGCGATCACGGTTCCATCCTGCCCGACGACGTCCGTGTCGAACCAGACCAGAGCCTTCTCACCGGACGCGGTCTGGTCCAGCACCTGCTCGACGTGCTCGTCGGTCAGCCGGAACTCGGCGTACACGGTGCCGCGGCCGGGCGCGACGAACTCGATCTCGCCGGCCTGGTCCCACACCACGTGCTCGCCGCCGAGCTGGTGGAACAGCAGCAACACCCAGAACGGGTCGGTCATCGCGAACAGCGAACCGCCGAAGTGGGTGCCGAAGAAGTTCCGGTTCCACGGGCGCAGACGCATCTTGACGCGCGCGTACCGGTAGTCCGGCGAGATCTCGACGACGCGGATGCCGGCGAACAGGAACGGCGGCCACAGGTTCATCCCCAGGCGCAGGCGGCTTGCCTTCATAAAAAACAGTGTTACACAACTTTCCGCGATGAAGGCGTGTGATGCCTCTCTTCAATCACCTGATCTGCGACGACCACTCCAGTCCGGCGGCTCGTCGCCCACGAACTACCGTCGCGCCTACACCGCCTGAAGGGACCACATGGGCACCAACCGCGAAAAGATGATCAACGGCGAGCCCTATCTCTCGATGGATTCCGCGCTGGAGGAGGACCGGCAGCGGGCCCAGCGCCTGATGAACCGCTACAACGCCTCCGAACCGGGCGACTACGAGGGCATGCGGGCGCTGCTCTCGGACTTCGTCGCGGAGATCGGTGAGAACACGGTTCTGTTGCCACGCCTGCAGATCGAGTACGGCTACAACACGCGCATCGGCTCGAACAGCTTCATGAACTACGACGGCATCATCCTCGACTGCGGACCGGTCACCATCGGCGACAACGTGATGATGGGTCCGCGCGTGCAGCTGCTGACGGCGTTGCACCCGATCGAGGACCACGAGGCGCGGATCGCGGGCTGGGAGACGACCGCGCCGATCGTCATCGGCGACAGGGTGTGGCTCGGCGGCGGCGTCATCGTGTGCCCCGGCGTGACGATCGGCAACAACACGGTGGTCGGCGCGGGCAGTGTCGTGACCCGGGATTTGCCTGATCACGTGCTCGCGGTCGGCAACCCCGCCAGGATCGTTCGTAAGATCTGAGGCCATGCGCAGCGAGGAGATCCAGGTCCGCACCGGTTCGGAGGAGGTCGTCCACGACCTCACACGCGAGTGCGAGCGGTTCCTCGACGGCGAGAACGGCGACGGCCTGCTGCACGTGTGGGTGCCGCACGCGACCGCCGGTGTCGCCATCATCGAGACGGGCGCGGGCAGCGACGACGACCTGCTGACCGCGTTGGAACGCATCCTGCCCCGCGACGTGAAGTGGCGGCACCGGCACGGCACCCCCGGTCACGGCCGTGACCACGTGATGCCCGCGCTGGTGCCGCCGTACGCGACGATCCCGGTGCTAGGCGGTGTGCTGGCGCTCGGCACGTGGCAGTCGATCTGCCTGGTCGACACCAACGTCGACAATCCCGTCCGGACGGTCCGCCTGAGCTTTCTCGCCGGCTAGCAGCAGCACGAGCCCGGCGAGCGCGATCCCGGCGAACACCCACCACTCGGTGCTGATGGAGCCGTCGTACATCAGGCTGCGCAGGCCCTCGGCGGAGAAGCGGAACGGCGTCCACGACCACAGGACCGCGCGATAGGCCGGGTTGAGCAGTTCCGGCACCTGACCCGCCACCGCGGGTGCCATCAGGTACAGCACGCCGAGGACGCCCATCGCGCGGATGCCCAGGTGCTTGAACAGCCCTGCCTGCAGCAGCGCGAACGACACCGCGACGGTGAGCAGGAAGGCGAGCGCGGTCGCGCTGAACGTGACGCCCCACCACGCGAGCAGCCCCGTCACGGAACCGACGACCAGCACGGCCGTCGTGAGCGACGAGAGCAGCCGGAACCGGCGGCCCTTCAGCACCACGAACAGCAGTCCGGCGATCATTCCGCCGACCCACAGCAGTGCCGACGCGGCCAGCGGCGCCGTGCGTTCGGCCGCGGACACGGCCTGCGTGTCGACCTTGACCGGCAGCCCAGCGCCCTGCGCGACACCGGTGAGCACCTGCTGGGCGACCTGCGTGCCGGACGGGTTGATCGCGGGGTTGAGCCGGATCGTCGCCTGACCGGGTGAGATCTCCAGGATCCCGTAGACCTCCTTGTCCGCCAGCAGAGTCCTGGCTTCGGCCGCCTCCACGACCCTGATGTCGACCTCGGACGAGTCGGCGGCTCTGACGCGTTCCGCGATCGGCGGAGGCGCCACCACGGCGAGCGGGACGTCGTGCGGGTGCACGGTCGCCTGCACGCCGAAAGTCAGCAGTCCCAGGAGAAACGCCACCACCGCGCCTGCGACGGCGGTGACCAGCGCGGTGCGCATCACTGACCTCCGTTTGTTCATCATGCGTTGAATTTGGTGGAACCGTACGCCTGGCACGGCCGGTAAGTCAACGCTTGATGAATTAAGTCCTGTCAGACCCACCAGGTACCGTTCCCCCGTGACTTACCCAGGTGGTGGACAGGGCGGCTGGAACGACCAGCAGGGCTGGGGCCAGCAGCAGGGTGACTACTCGGGCGGCTACCAGGTCGGCGGCCCTCCGCAGACGGGTGGTTTCCCGCAGCAGGGCTACGGCCAGTACGGCGGTCTGGGCGTCTACGGCGGGTTCGACAACGAGCCGCCGAAGAAAAAGAAGACGCTCTGGCTGGTGATCGGCGCCGTCGTGCTGGTGCTGCTCGTCGGCGGCGGCGTGACCTGGCTCGTGCTGTCGCGCGACAAGAGCGACCCGAACGCGCAGAACAACCCGTCCACCCCGACCAGCGCCTCGTCCCAGCCGACCAGCGCCGGCTGCAAGAACGACGACATGCAGTGCGTCGTGACGACACTCGGCTACAACTACGAGGTCCCGAAGAACTGGGAGATCATCAGCGACGCGCGGATCCCGATCGACAAGTTCCCCGGCGCGACGCTGTCCGGCGTCTCGACGTACGGCGACTACGACTGCGAGGGCAAGTCGTTCACCAAGGGCACGAACGGCGGCACGCTGCTGCCCAAGGGCGACATCAACCAGACCGCGACCGACTTCGCCAAGGCCGTGGCGACGCAGTTCTACGCGTCGGGCGGCGACCCGCAGGTGGCGGTCACGCAGCCCAAGGCGGTGAAGATCCAGCACACCCAGAAGGACGGCAAGAAGGTCGTCGTCGAGGGCGTGCAGGTCGACGCCACGGTCACCCAGTCGGCCAACAAGTGCCTGGCGAGCAAGGGCATCGTCAAGGTCGTCGTGCTGAACGGCAGCAGCAAGCTGCACGTGCTGGTCGTGAACGGCGACCTGGAGGGCGGCGGAGGTGGCGCCAACCCGCCGCTGCCCAAGGAGCCCGAGCTGCAGAAGATGATCGACTCGCTGGTGCCGACGACGTAGACGTCACCGCGCGCCGCCGTTCGACGGGACGGCGGCGGGCAGCGGGTTCTCGGCGCTGATCTTCTCCAGCACCGCCATCGCCTTGCTCTCCCACAGCGCGAGCCGCAGCTCCTGGAACGTCATCAACGCCTGCTCCACGATGGCGATCGCGTGGAACGTCTCCCCGCGCTGCGACACCAGCTGCGCCAGGTCGAGGCGGATCCGCGCGGCCCCGACCCGGTCGAGGTTCTCCTCGCACAACCGGATCGCGCGCCGAAGCAGCCGGCCGGCCTCGGCGAACATCCGCATGCGGCCGTGGATCAGGCCGAGGGAGTGCAACGCGTAGCTCTCGCCCACCGTGTCGCCGGAGCGCTGCACCATGCCGAGCACCGACGTGATGAGCTGCTGCGCCTGTTCGTAGCGGCCCTGCACCAGCATGGCGCCGCCCAGCCGGTACAGGACCTGGGCCTCGACGCGAGGGCTGGAGATCTCCCGGCACATGCCCAGCGCCCCGCGCAGCTGGCCCACCGCGAGCTCGTGTTCCCCGCGGTCCAGCGACAGCTGCGCGAGCTGGGACACCACGTACGCCTGGCCCACGACGTCGCCGACGCGTTTGAACCCGGCCAGCGACTGCTCGAAGATCCGGGCCGCGAGCTCGGGACGGCCCTCGTTGTACTCCAGCAGTCCCAGGTTGCGGCGCACCAGGGCGAGGCCGTGGGTGTCGTCGAGCTCGGTGAAGAGTTCCAGGGCGGGTTCCAGCGCGGCGCGGGCGGCTTCCATCCGGCGCTGGCTGTGGTGCAACGATCCCAGCGAGCACAGCAGGGCCGCGGTGCCGCGTTTGTTGCCCGCCCTGTGGGTCGTGTCGAGGGCGCGTTCGTGGGTCTGCTGCCAGTCGTCGAGGTAGCTGCGGGTCTCGAACAACGTCACGAGCGTCATCGCGAGGTCCCAGCACAGCTCGTCCAGGCCCGCCTCGGCTGCCTGCAGCACGGCCGCGCAGATGTTCGGGCGCTCGCTTTCCAGCCACCCCAACGGGTCGTGCAGCACCTGGTCCAGGTACGGGGTGGGCGGCTGCCAGCGCCGGCCGTTGCCGTGCAGCACGGTGAAGTCGCCGCCGTAGAGGCGTTGGTGGGCCTGTTCGGCCATCGCGAGCCAGCCGCCGGCCACGCGTTCCACCGCGGCGAGCTGGGTGGCCGGGGACTCGTGGATGTCCAGCTGTTCCTTGGCGAACAAGCGGATCAGGTCGTGGAAGCGGTACCGCGGCAGGCCCGTGATGTCGCTGCCGACGACGTCGAGGAGTTGGGCGTCGACGAGGCGTTCCAGGAGGTCGAAACCGCGGTGGTGGTCGTCGCCGGTGAGCGCCGACGCGGTCCAGACCGGCAGGCTTTCCGCTTCCAGCACCGACATCAGCCGCATCACCCTGCGCGTTTCGGGTTCCAGGCCGTCGTAGGTGAGCGAGAGGCTGGCGCGCACGACCATGTCGCCGTGCACCAGTTCGTCGAGGCGGTGCCGTTCGTCGGCCAGACGCCCGACCATCGAGGCCAACGTCCAGTGCGGACGGGCCGCCAGCCGTGCGCCGATGATGCGCAACGCCAGTGGAAGGCCTCCCACGACATCCACCAACGTCGACGCCGCAACGGGTTCGCGCTCCAGGCGTTGCTTGCCGATGATGCGGCCCAGCAGCTCCATCGCGTCGTCGGCGTCCATGAAGTCGACGTCGACCAAATGAGATCCGGCGAGACCGGTCAACCGGGCCCTGCTCGTGACGACGACACCGCACGTCGGTGAGCCCGGAAGCAGCTGGTGCACCTGCGACTCGCTGGCCGCGTCGTCGAGAACGACCAGGACACGGCGGTTGGCGAGCATGCTGCGGTACATGTCCGCACGTTCGTCCACACCGTCGGGCAACGTGGAGCCCACAGCCCCCAAAGCGGACAGAAATCGGCCCAGAACCTCGGCCGGTGTGGCCGGTTCGGCCTGGGTGCCGCGCAAATCGCAGTAGAGCTGGCCGTCCGGGTAGGTCTCGGCGGCGACGCGGTGGGCGACGTGCACCGCGAGAGCGCTCTTACCGATGCCCGGCTTGCCCGCGATGGTCACCACGGGCATCGTCAGGTGGTCGCCGGACAGCACGGCTTCGGCACGCGCCACGACGTCCTGGCGGCCGATGAAGTCCGCGATGGTGGCCGGGAGCTGGTGCGGTGACACGACGTTCTGCACGGTGACAGGGGCGGACTTCTCCCGGTCGAGTCGCAGCGACTCGTCGTCGGTCAGGATCGCCCTCTCGAGTTTGCGGAGCTGGTCGCTCGGTTCGAGACCGAGGTGTTCGATGAAGAGGTCGCGTCCCGCCCGATAGACGTCGAGCGCTTCCGACTGCCGGCCGGAACGGTAGAGCGCGAGCATGAGCTGGCCTCGCGGGCGTTCCCGCAACGGGTGTTCGGTCACCATGCCCTGCAATTCACCGATGAGAGCGTGGTGCCTGCCGAGCATCAACTCGATGTCGATGCAGTTCTCCAGCACCGACAGGCGTTTCTCGTCCAGCCGCAGCGCTTTGTTCTGCAACGTGGGCACGGCACCGCCGAGTGCGGGCCCGCGCCACAACGCCAGCGCCTGCCGCAGGGTGGCCGACGCCTCCTCCATGCGTCCCTGGCGGGCGGCGGCGTCCGAATCGGCCACGCGGCGTTCGAAGATGAAGCTGTCGATCCTGTCGCCTGCGACGCGCAGCAGGTAGCCGGGTTGCCGGGTCTCGATCTGGGCGTCGACGCCGACCCTCGCGAACTCCCGCCGGAGCGCGGACACGCAGATCTGGATCTGCGCCCGTGCGGTCGACGGCGGGGTGTGCTCCCAGACGAGGTCGATCAGCTGATCCATGCTGACCACGCGGTTGGCCTCGAGCAGCAGAGCGCCCAGGATCGTCTGCTGACGTCCTGGGGGTACCTGTACCTGATCCTCGGCGCCGATGACCTCGATCGGGCCGAGCAGCTTGAAAATCAGCTTCTCATCGGGGGCGGAGCTCATGACGGACGACCCCTCGCGCCTTTATCTCTCGCAAAGCCCCAACACCTCACGCTCCGGACGACTACCGCTACGAATTCTCCGTGACGGAATTGCATTTGCCGGTACTGCCGAAGACGCGGAAAAAAGGCACTTCCAGGGCGTCACCTCAAGATCGGGTTATGATATGAAAATGTTTCACTTCCCGCCTTTGGCCTCCGTTGTCGTCAACCGCAGGTAGTCACTCGGATGGGTGATGATCTCCAAAGTTAGCCCCGGCGAGGAAAACTGTCAAGATCCTTCTTGTGTATCAGTGCACGATCCAACATAATGCGCCCGATCTCAATAGGCATCTCATTTGGACACGGCCGGGTCCAGGACATCGGGGCAGATCAAGCGGTACGCGTGCCCAAGAATTCACGAGTGTCAGTGCCGGTGTTCACCAGGATCGTACGTCATCACACCGAGCAGCCTGAACGCCTCATCGGGACTACTCCGAGCGGCACAAACCGTTCGTTCGGATCGCTAACCGCACCCAAGCATTGCGGTACACCGCACCTAATTCTGCGGATAAGCCACCACCCAGCGTAGTAACAGCTGTTTGCTGACTGACCGCTCAACCGCACAAGCGTCTCAATTGGTGACTTCGGCGCCACCATCGCGGCCGATTGATACGCGGTGGGTGCGCGATAGAGCGGCGATGGGCGACGCTCCTAACTTCTGTTCTCGGGCACCGCTCGACGGTGCCCGAAGCCCGAACTCAAGCCGAGGTCCGACCAAGGAGGCCGACATGATCCGCAAGCCGACCGCCGCCGTTCTGGTTCTCTCTGCTGTCCCTGCGGCCCTGGCTCTCTTGTTCTGCGGCACCGCACAGGCCGACGACACCCCCTGGGGTCGCAAGGCCACCGTCTCCAGCGACGACACGCCGTGGGGCAAGGCTGCCTCCGACGACACGCCGTGGGGTCGGGGCATCACCGTCGCCACCGTCGCCACCGTCGCCGACGACGACACCCCCTGGGGCTGATCTCTCCCCTCCGTCCGGATAACCACCAATGGAGGCCAGAACCATGCGATTCCACCTGCTGGGCTCACTCGAAGTCCTCGACGACGACATGCCAGTGCCACTGGGCGGCGTCAAGCAGCGCGCGGCTCTGGGTTACCTCCTGCTGCACGCCAACCGCGTGGTGGCGACCAGCAAGCTGCTCCAGGCGCTGTGGTCGCGGGACGTCCCGCCCACCGCCCGCAAGATGCTCCAGAACGCGGTCTCCGGACTGCGTGGCGTTCTCACCCCACCCGGCAGCGGCTCGGAGGGATCCGCGCTGCTGCTGACCCACGCGCCGGGCTACCTGCTCCGCGTGGATCCCAACTCCCTCGATCTGTCGCTCTTCCAGCAGCTGACCGAACAGGGCCGGGGCGAACTGGCCCGCGGCAACTGGCCCGCGGCCGCGACGGTGCTCCGCAGAGCGCTGGGCCTGTGGCGCGGGCCCGTGCTCGCGGACCTCGCGGAAACCGGGATCAACTGGCCGGAGCTGACCGCCATCAAGGACTCGCGGCTGGCGACGCAGGAGGACTGCTTCGAAGCGGAACTCGCCTGCGGACGGCACTACGAGATCATCGGCGAACTGGAATCGCTGATCGAGGTCGAGCCGTATCGCGAACGGCTGGGCGGGCAGCTGATGCTCGCCCTGTACCGGTGTGGCCGGCAGGTGGACGCGTTGAGCGTCTACCGCCGCACGAGGGCGGCGCTGGTCGAGGAACTCGGCTTGGAGCCGGGCCGCGAGCTCCAGGAGCTGGAGCGCGCGATCCTCGACCACGCCCCCGCATTGGATCTTCCGCCGTCGGTGCAACGCAGGCACCTGCTCGCCGTCGGCCGGTCTGCTGTCCCCGCGCCCGCACCCGCGCCGGTCGTCATCACGCCGCCTGTCGCCGAACCGCCGGCGATGGAGGTGACGACCGTGGAGCGCAAGCTCGTCAGCGTCGTGATGGTGTCCGCCCAGCTCGGTCTCGCGGCCGGTGACGGCGACCCGGAGGACGTCGACGAGGTGCACCGGGAAGTCTCCGCCGTCGTGCACGCCGAAGTGACGCGTCTTGGTGGCGTCGTCGGTGGCAACGTCGGTTCTGTTTTCCTGGCTCTGTTCGGTGTGCCTCGCACGTCGGAGGACGACGCCGACCGAGCCGTGCGTGCGGCACTGGCGATCCGCGACCGGTTGGGCTCCGTCGCGGACGCGCAGATCGGTGTGGCGACGGGCGACGCGCTGGTTCGCTTGCCCGCTTCCGGTGCGCCCACCGCGTCGGGCGTGCTGCTCGACCAGTGCCGTCAGCTGATGGCGCTCGCACCGCTGGGCGCTGTCCGCGCCTGCACCACGACCCGGGACGCGAGCTCCTCCGTGACGTGGGCCGCCGACCCGGTCCCGACCGGTGGCTGGCAGGCGGTCTCGTGCGTCTCCCCGCGCGGTGCGACCCGCCGCGCCCAGGTCCCGGTGCCGTTCGTCGAACGTGAACGCGAACTCCGTGCGCTGCAGGGGCTTCTGGACGAGGTGTGCGAGCGGCGCCGCCCGCACTTCGTCACCGTGCTGGGCGAGGCGGGCGTCGGCAAGACCCGTCTGGTCTGCGAACTGGCCGCCGCCTGCACCTCTCCCGTCGTCGCGTTGCGCGGCACCGCCACCGCTTACGGCGACGACCACGGCTACGGCCCGTTGTCCGACGTGGTGCGCGGCTTCGCCTCGCCGGAGACCCTGCGCTCCGCTCTGTCCTCTTTGGTCGGTGCCGGTGAGCTGGCCGACCGGTTGTACTCGAGCCTCGCCGGGCTGGCCAAGGCCGCTCCCGACGTGCCGGCCGACTTCCCCGCGTGGCGGCGGTTTCTGGAGGAGATCGCCGACTCCGGGCCGCTCGTCGTGTTCCTGGAGGACGTGCACTGGGCCAACGACGTGGTGCTCGACTTCGTGGAGGAGCTGGGCGAGCAGGCCGGTTCGGTGCCGTTGCTGGTGATCGCGACCGCCCGGCCGGAGTTGCTGCAGCGCCGTCCCTCCTGGTTCGGCGGCAAGCGCAACGCGACCACCATCAGCCTGGAGCCGTTGACCCACAACGGAAGCCGGAGCCTGCTCAACTCACTGCTGGCTGCCAGGGAGCTGCCGTCCGAGCTGTGGCAGGCCCTGGTCTCGCGCGTCGGCGGCAACCCGTTGTTCGCAGTCGAGTACGCGCGGATGGTGTCCGATCCGCGCACACCGTGCCTGCACAACGAAAACGGGCTGCCGGTGCCGTCGGCCGTGCGCGGAATCCTGACCGCACAGGTCGACTCGTTGCCGTTCGAGGTGAAGGCGGTCCTGCAGGACGCCGCCATCGTGGGCGATCTGGTCTCTCCCGGCGCGGTGGCCGCGACGGGCCAGCGCGACCCCGGTGACGTCGCCAAGGCGCTGGAGCTGCTGGAACAGCGGGACTTCCTGCGCAGGCAGGGCCGCAACAGCGAGACCGGCGAGATCGAGTACGGGTTCCGGCACCCGCTGGTTCGCGACGTCGTGGCCGATCAGCTGCCTCGCGCGGTGCGCACGGCGAAACAGGAACGCGCCCTCGCGTGGTTCGAGGAGCCGGCGCTCGACCTCACCGACCGCCGCGCAGGCTGAGCCCCCGAAGTCGATGAAGGGCTCCTTCATCCACGTGAGGTGGATGAAGGAGCCCTTCATCGTCAATCCGGGTCAGTGCTGCGGAGCCCTGCGCGGACGGCCGGTGCGCTCGGTCCGGCCGAAACCGCGGCCACCCTCCGAGCGCTCCGAGCGGCGCGGACCGCCGCGGAACTCGCCGCCTTCGGTGCGACGGCCGGAGCCACCGCGGTACTCACCGCGGCCACCGGCCGACGGGGCACCGAAGCGACGACCGCCACCGCCACCACGACGGGCCGGCTTCTCGCGCTCGATCACCGGCTCACCGCTCGGGGTGCGGGCACCCGTGATGCGGATCAGGTCCTCGTCGCCGGGGCGCACCTTCGTGCTCTCCGGACGGATGCCCGCGCGGGCGGCCATGCCCTGGACCGCGCGGCGCTGGTCGTGCGTGACCAGCGTGACGACCGTGCCGGACTGGCCTGCGCGAGCCGTGCGGCCGGCGCGGTGCAGGTAGTCCTTCGGGTCGGCCGGCGGGTCGACGTGGACGACCAGCGAGACGTCGTCGACGTGGATGCCGCGGGCCGCCACGTCCGTCGCGATCAGGACGGGAGTGGTGCCCTCGCGGAACTCGCCGAGCACGCGCGTGCGCGCGCTCTGGGCCTTGCCGCCGTGCAGCGCGCCGGCGTGGACGCCGACCGAGCGCAGCTTCTTGGCCAGGCGGTCGACGTGGTGCTTGGTGCGCACGAACATGATCGTGCGGCCCTCGCGCGCGGCCACCTCGGTCACCACGTTCTGCTTGTCCTCGGCGGACACGAACAGCAGGTGGTGCTCCATCGTCGTGACGCTCGCGGTGGGCGGGGCCACCGAGTGGGTCACCGGGTCGTGCAGGTACTGCCGGACCAGCTTGTCCACGTCGCCGTCGAGCGTGGCGGAGAACAGCAGGCGCTGGCCGTCCTGCGGGGTCAGGTCGAGGATCGCGCGGACCTGGGGCATGAAGCCCATGTCCGCCATCTGGTCGGCCTCGTCCAGCGCGGTGATCTCGACCTGGGACAGGTCGCAGGTCCCCTGGCGGACGTGGTCGGACAGCCGGCCCGGCGTGGCGATCAGCAGGTCGACGCCGCGGCGCAGGTGATCGATCTGGCGCGGGAACGACGTGCCGCCCACGACGGTGCGGCACCACAGGCCCAGCGAGCGGGCGTGCGGCATGAGAGCCGTCTCCACCTGCATCGCGAGCTCGCGGGTCGGGACGAGGATCAGGCCGCGCGGCTTGTGCGGCGTGGAGCGGCCGCCCGCGAGACGGCTGAGCATCGCCAGGCCGAACGCCAGCGTCTTGCCGGAGCCGGTCTGGCCACGGCCGAGGATGTCACGGCCCGACATCGAGTCGGGCAGGGTGGCCGCCTGGATCGGGAACGGTTCGGTGATCTCGTTGGCGGCGAGCGAACGGATCAAAGCGTCGGAGAGGCCGAGCTCGGCGAACGAGGGCAGCGGGCCTTCCGGCAGCGTGCTCTCGAAGTGCTCGGCGACGATCGGTTCCTCGACCCGCTGCTGCGGGCGCGAGGAGTTGCCCTGGCGGCCCGAGCGGCGCCGCGGCCTGCGGCTGAAAGAGCGCTCGGAACGACCTTCGGACATTGATGGCAAAACAAACCTCCGAGACATGGCACGTCTCAAGGCTGCCCCGCGCGCTACCGCGGTGCCGATCACGAGGACGGGCCCGGCGTGATGGTCACGCCGCTGATGAGTGGGTGGACGCACCGGTCAACGGCTGTCAGGCCTTCATCGGTGCAAAGTACAGTCTAGCTGATCATTGACCGTGCGATGCGCGCCCGGCCGTGTCGTTGGACACGGCCGGACGCGCACGTGGCTCACGCCATGCCCGCCACGTCCAGCAGCGTTGCCACCAGCGCGGACGGGTCGCCGATCTCCGGCGGGAGGCCGCGGGCGGCGAACCAGCCGGCGATGTTGCGGACGTCGCGGTCGAGGAACTCCACGCCGCGCGGGTTCGCGACGAGGTCGACCACCTGCGGCAGGTCGATCATGATCAGCCTGCCCTCGTGGACCATCAGGTTGAACGCGGACAGGTCGCCGTGCGTGAGGCCCGCCTCCGCGAGCGTCATCAGCATGGCGACCAGCTGGCGCCACAGGTCGAGCAGCTCGTCCTCGTCCGGACGCGTCTGCGCGAGCCGCGGTGCGGCGTTGCCCTCGTCGTCACCGATGAACTCCAGCAGCAGCTCGGTGCCGCTGCGCTGCACCGGGTACGGCACCGGAGCACCGATCTGCCACAGCCTGGCGAGCGCGGCGAACTCCGCGACCGCCCACTGCTCCGCGATCAGGTTTCGCCCGAACGCGGTGCGGTTCTGGATCGCCCGCATCTCGCGGGACTTCCTCATCCGGCGACCCTCCAGATACCCCGCGTCGCGGTGGAACATCCGGTGGTCGTTGCTGCGGTAGCGCTTGGCGGCGAGCAGGCACGCTTTCTCGCCCATCGCCCGTTCCAGCAGGAAGACGTCGGCCTCCTTGCCGGTCTTGACGATGCCCAGCTCGCGGTCGACCGCGGCCAGCTCGGTGACGAGCCAGCTCGGGTGCGGCTTCGGGCCCTGCTCGGCGTCGCCCCACGTGGACCAGCGGTCGCCGTCCTCGGGGGTGTCGGCCGAGCTGAGCTGGTCCTCACGCAGTCGTGAGACCCGCAGCTTCTCCGCTTCCGTCATGCGGCCGCGACGCGTCGGTTCCGCGTCATCGGCGGTGCGCTTACCGCGCTTTCCCATGCGCTGCTTGGTGTCAGCGCCGTCGAAAGAGGACTCGTAACGTTCGTAAAGATCGTGCTCGCGCACGGTGGGGTCTCCCAGAAGGTGAAGGTGACCGCCCCACAGGCGCTCTGCGATCAAACGATGCTGATCAGGCGCGAAGGGCGGAGGGACGGGTCTCGCGGACACGTCCGAAGACAGGCTCTGACATGTCGCACCTCCTCGTTCCTCACGCCGCACTTCGGCTGCGGTGAAGCTTGCCCGGTCGCTCTCCCGGCGCGCAACCGAATTAATCGGTGATCAGGTCGGCGGTCTTCTCACCGGTCTGCACGACCTTGAGCCCGGCCTTCTGCGCGAGCTTGACCAGGCCTTTCAGGTCGCTCGGCTCCGCCTTGCTCCTCGCGATGGCGCGGGCGAGCAGGCCCTTGTGCGCCTTGTTGAAGTGGCTGACGACCTTGCCCTCGCTGGTGATCACCCGGACGACGACGGCGTGCGGGATCTTCGCGAGGCTCGAGTACGCCCCGGAACGCAGGTCGACGACGAACTCGTCGGCGCTTCCAAGGACCGGCTCCAGCACCGGCTTCCACACCGTGCGCAGGCTGCCGTGCGACGGGAGCGTGCTACCGCCCGACAACCGGTACGCGGGCACCGGATCGCCGCCGCGAACCGCCCCGAACAGCGCGGACGCGATCGCGAGGCGTTCGCAGGCCCGCTCCTGCTCGACCTTCTTGAGGGTGGTGAAGTCCAGGTTGTCGTAGAGGACGCCGGTGTAGCGCAGCAGTGCGGGCGTGGTCTCCGACGTGCGCAGTGCCGCGTTGCGCTCGACCTCGTCGATCTGGCGCTCGGAGATGTCGAGCGCCTTGAGGCTCGCCGGAACGTCGTTCGCCAGGTCCTCCAGCGCGGACACCAGCTTGTCGCGCACGGGGTTGAGCTCGGGGAACGACAGCGCGTCGAGGTCGAGCGGCGCACCCTCGCCGCCGATCGCCTTGGTCTCCGACGGGGGAAGCAGCACCAGCACGGTTGGAAAGGGTAGGGCAATGCCGGGAAACCGCTTGGCCTGCGTGGCTCGCGCCTGGCCGGACACCTGTGGAGCCGAGCGTGCCGCGTCAGCCGCCACAGCGGTAGGTGCGGTGCCGGTCGGCCTTCTCCCTGACCTCTGCCGCGTGCCCCGAATCCGGGTTGACCTCTGCTCTCGCCCGGCCGGACACCCGCGGAGCCGAGCGTGCCGCGTCAGCCGCCACAGCGGTAGGTGCGGTGCCGGTCCGCCTTGCTCCCCGACCTCCGCCGCCTGCCCCGAACCCAGCTCGACGCCGACTCGCGCCCCAGCCGAACACCCGCGAAGCCGCGCATGCCGCGCCAGCCGCCCCAGCAGTAGGTGCGGTGCCGGTTCGAACACGGCCGCACACCCGCGCAGCACATCCCGACGCGCTACGGCGCCTGCAACGTCAGATACGCCAGACCGAGCGTGCCGCGCCACCCGCGCAAACGGAACGTGCGGTGCCGGTCCGCCTTCTCCCTGACCTCCGCCGCGTGCTCCGAGTCCGGGTGGTCGCGCAGCCAGCGCTCCCGCGCCAGGGCGTGCCCGTTCTCGAACACGTCCCACTCGTCGAGGCTCGCCTGTTCCACCGCGAGCAGCCGGTAGCCGTGCGCGTGTGCGAGGTCGACCAGGTCGGCCAGTGAGCCGTACTGATCGCGTGGGATCGGCATGGCGGCCAGCTGCTCGTCGGTTGGCTCGCGTTCCCAGAAACCCTCGCCCAGCAACAGCTTTCCGCGCTGGTTGAGCAGGTTCTTCGCTGCCGTGAGCGCGTTCGCCGTGTGCTGCAACGGGTCTCCGCCCCACACCTGGCTGGCGCCGTTGACCACGATCACGTCGGCAGGGCTGGCCGGCTGCCATTGAGCGACGTCGGCCACCTCCAGGCTGACCCGGGCCGCCAGGCCGCGTGCCTCGGCGGTGGCCTGGGCGTGCGCGATGGCCGTGGCGTCCAGGTCGACGCCTGTGCCGGTGGCGGTGGGTGCGGCTTCCAGGGTGCGCAGGAGGAACTCCGCCCAGCCGCAACCTACGTCGACGACGTGTGCGCCGTCGAGCGGGTGCAGGCTGTGGATCAGGCGGGTCGCCCGTTCCTCGGACAGCGGTCCGTGGAACGTGAGGTCCTCGTGCAGCGGCGCGATCTCCGGTGTCGTCATCGCACGCAGGATGGTGGCGGAAGGCTGTTCCGCACAACGCGTTATTCGGTTGTTGGGGGCATCACCTCCCCGTAGCTTCGATTGGCGTGGAACTCGTGTGGCGCGCGCTCACGACGGCGGACACCCCAGCGGTGGCCGCGCTCCACCACGCGGCCGAGACGGTCGACGACACCGGCGAGTTGTTGTCCGAAGAGGACTTCGCCGCGTCGTTCGCCGAGGCCGACCTGGCCGGCGGGTCGCTGGCCGTGCTCGTGGACGACGCGCTCGTGGCGTACGGCTTGGTCGTGCCGCGCGAGAATCCCGTTGGTACGCACCGCGTTCGCCTGGACGGGACGGTGCATCCGGACTTCCGCCGCCACGGCATCGGGCGCGAACTGATGGGGCGCCTCGTCGCGCTGGCGCGGGAGTTGCACACCGCCCGCCACCCGGACATGCCGCTGGTGGCCAAGACCATGGTCGAGAGCCGCTCGGCGGGGCACGTGGCACTGGCCGAGGCGCTCGGCTTCAGCGCGGACCGTCACTTCTACGAGCTGGAGGTGGCACTGGGCGAGTCACTCGCCCAGGCGCCGATCCCGCCTGCCTGCGAGATCGTGCCGTTCTCCGCAGCCCACGACGAAGAGGTCCGGCTGGTGTGCAACGCGGCGTTCGCGGAGCACTGGGATTCGGTCGCACGCAGCCCGCAGGAGTGGGCGGCGTCGTTCACGAACAGCAAGCGGTTCGTTCCCCAGACCTCCTTTCTGGCGCTGCACGACGGCGCCGTGATCGGCTTCGTGCTCTCGCGGCACTACCCGGTCGTCGAGGAGACGACGGGCGTGCGCGAGCTGTGGATCGGCGACGTCGGCACCCTGCGGGAGCACCGCGGGCGTGGTGTGGCCTCCGCCTTGCTGAGCCGGACGCTGGCTCGGGCGAAGGCGCAGGGCTACCAGCGCGCGGCGCTGTCCGTGGACGCGGTCAACCCGACCCGCGCGCTCGGCGTGTACGAGCGCGCGGGGTTCAGGGTGACGCGGACCTGGATCGACTACGGGTTGCCCGTCGGCTCGAGCTCCTCGCCCGCCTGACCGACGCAGAACTCGTTGCCGTCCGGGTCGGCCAGCACCGACCAGACCAGGCCGGGGATGCTGTGCACGGCGACCTCCGTGGCACCGAGCCCGACGAGCCGCGCCACCTCGGCCTTGCGGTCCGGCACGTGCGAGTCGAAGTGGACGCGGTTCTTGCCCGGCGTGGCGTCCGGCACCTGCTGGATGCCTAAGGCCACGCCGTGCTCGGTGTTCGGCGCGAGGACGATGAACTCACCCCAGTCGCCTTGAACAGTGGTGTTCAGGCGGCCGTCCAGAACTCCGCGAGCTTGCGCGCGTCGCCGGTGTCGATCGTGATCATGGCAATGGTCAGGGACATGGGACGGACGCTACTCAGGGGGTCTGACAATTGCGGTTTGTGCTGGTCAGTGCCCGCCAAACCCACCGCCCGAGATTTCGGCAGCAGCGCAACCAGTACGCTGCTCCAACAGCCCGTGAACGAGGAGTACCCACCGTGATCACCAGGATGTCGTCGCTGTTCCTGCGCACGCTTCGCGAGGACCCGGCCGACGCCGAAGTGCCCAGCCACAAGCTGCTGGTGCGCGCCGGCTACGTCCGCCGCGTCGCGCCGGGCGGGTACTCCTGGCTGCCGCTGGGCCTGCGGGTGCTGCGCAACATCGAGGCCGTCATCCGCGAGGAGATGGACGCGTTCGGCGCGCAGGAGATCCAGTTCCCCGCCCTGCTGCCCAAGGAGCCCTACGAGGCGACCAACCGGTGGACGGAGTACGGCCCCAACATCTTCCGGCTCAAGGACCGCAAGGGCGCCGACTACCTGCTCGGCCCCACCCACGAGGAGCTGTTCACGCTCACCGTGAAGGGTGAGTACAGCTCGTACAAGGACTACCCCGTCACGCTGTACCAGATCCAGACCAAGTACCGCGACGAGGCGCGTCCCCGTGCGGGCATCCTGCGCGGCCGCGAGTTCCTGATGAAGGACTCGTACTCGTTCGACCTCACCGATGAGGGCCTGAGCAAGTCGTACCAGGACCACCGCGACGCCTACATCCGCATCTTCGACCGCCTCGGCCTCGAGTACGTCATCGTGTCGGCGACGTCCGGCGCGATGGGCGGCTCGGCGTCCGAGGAGTTCCTGGCCGTCGCCGAGACGGGTGAGGACACCTTCGTCCGCAGCACCGAGTCGGGCTACGCGGCGAACGTCGAGGCCGTCACCACCCCCGCGCCCGCCGAGCAGTCGATCGACGACAAGCCCGCCGCCCAGGTGCACCACACGCCGAACACGCCCACCATCGAGTCGCTGGTGGACTTCCTCAACGCCAACACCGACCGCAAGTTCACCGCGGCCGACACGTTGAAGAACGTCCTGGTGAAGGTCAAGCAGCCCGGCAAGGACTGGGAGCTGCTCGCCGTGGCCGTCCCCGGCGACCGCGAGGTGGACTTCAAGCGCCTCGAGGCCGCGATGGAGCCCGCCGAGGTCTCGATGGTCGAGGAGTCGGACTTCGCCAAGAACCCGTTCCTGATCAAGGGCTACATCGGTCCCGGCGCCCTGCAGGCCAACGGCGTCCGCTACCTCGCCGACCCCCGCGTCGTGCGCGGCACCGCCTGGGTCACCGGCGCCGACAAGGCCGACCACCACGTCGTCGACCTGGTCGTGGGCCGCGACTTCACCCCGGACGGCGTCATCGACGTGGCGGAGGTCCGCGAGGGCGACCCGTCCCCCGACGGCAAGGGCGTGCTCGTCGCCGCGCGCGGCATCGAGATCGGCCACATCTTCCAGCTGGGCCGCAAGTACGCCGACGCGTTCTCGCTCGACGCGCTGGGCCCGGACTCCAAGCCCGTCCGCATCACCATGGGCTCCTACGGCATCGGCGTCTCGCGCCTCGTCGCGGCCATCGCCGAGCAGTCGCACGACGAGCGCGGCCTGATCTGGCCGCGCAACGTGGCTCCTGCCGACGTCCACGTGGTCATCGCGGGCAAGGACGAGACGCTGGTGTCCGCCGGCGAGGACTTCGCGAAGCAGCTCAGCGCGCGTGGCGTGAAGGTGCTGCTGGACGACCGCAAGGCGAGCCCCGGCGTGAAGTTCGCGGACGCCGAGCTCGTCGGTGTGCCCACGATCCTGGTGATCGGTCGTGGGCTGTCGAGTGGCGTGGTCGAGGTGAAGGACCGCAAGTCCGGTGAACGGGTCGAGGTTCCCGTCGCGGAGGCTGTCGACCACCTGGTCGCGCTGGTTCGCGGCTGATTCACGATTTCGAACGCCCGGCCGGGATTCCTGGCCGGGCGTTCGTCATGTCGGGGAGTTGTCCACAGATCGCCGAGCGGTGGGTTGACGGGGTCGCAACGTCGCTAAGTTGAGTGGAGGTGGGTGGTCTGCCCCCTGGATGGGCGGGGCCTCTGCGCCGGGCGGTTTTGCTGGCACGTAGTGTGCGGCATGGGGCGGAACTGGTATCTGCTGTGGTCGGGCAGTGCGATCTCGGCGCTCGGCGACGGAATCTTTCTCGCCGCACTCCCCCTGCTGGCCGCGACCCTCACCCAGGACCCGAAGCTGATCGCGGGCGTGAGCTTCTTCGGTTCCCTCCCCTGGCTCCTCGCGTCACTCCCCGCAGGCGCGGCGGCCGACCGCTACGACAGCCGGCGCCTGCTCCTGGTGGCCCTGTGGATCCAATGCGCGCTCATGGCGGTCCTCGCCACCTTCCACAGCGCGCCCATCGCGGTCCTGTACGGCATGGCGTTCCTGATCGGCACGGCGGAAACGCTGCCGAGGGCCGTGGGTCAGCCGCTCATCAAGGCCACCGTCGAGAACCACCTGCTGGAGCGAGCCAACGGCAGGCTGTTCGCGTCTCAGGCGGTGGCGCTGCAGTTCGCCGGACCGCCGCTGGGCGGGTTGTTGTTCGCGATCGCGGTACCGGCGCCGTTCTGGGTCAACGCCGTCACGTTCGCCGTTGCAGCGGTGCTCGTCACGAGGATGCGCACCGAGCGGCAACAGCGTCCGGCCAGGCCGAAGATCGCCGAAGGCCTGCGCTGGCTGATGAAGCACAAGGCGTTGCGAGCGGTCACGGTCGTGTCCGCGACGACGAACCTGTGCATCGCGATGACCATGGCGACGCTGGTGCTCTTCGCCCAGCAGCGGCTGGGGCTGACGAACGCCGGATTCGGGGCGTTCCTCGCCACGCTCGCGTGTGGTGGGGTCGCGGGTGGACTGCTCGCCGAGCGCGTTCTCGCGCGGTACCGCCACACCATCGCGGTGACGGTGGTGCTGATTCCGTTGATGTGAATCGGTATTGCGACACAGCGCGCGATCTGCGGGTTCGTGCGGCGGTCGTTGCGTCCGGTTCGTTCCGCGCTTCGATCTTGGGGCTCGCGCCGAGTTGTCCACAGATCGCTGAGCGGTGGGTTGACAGGCTCGAAATGTCGCTATGTTGAGTGGGAGGTGGCGGTCTGCCCCCTGGGTGGGCGGGGCCTCTCCCCAAGGTTGATTTTGCGCTGTGGTGGGCGAAGGCCGCTGCCCCGGTTGCGAGCAGCGGCCTTCGGTCGTGCAGGTCAGGCGATCACTTCGCTGGCGCGGCCTTGAACGTCCACTTGGCCAGGTCGCCCGAGCACGACGCCGCCGTCACCTTGCCCGACGCGTCCCGGTAGCACTTGGTGTTGTACTGCATGTCCGAGATGGTCTTGTTCGGGTTGATGGACCACTGCTGGGCCGGGCCGCCGTCGCACTTCTTCAGCAGGACCTTGCCCGAGGACAGGGTGGTGCACAGCTGGGGCGAGCCCTGCTCCATGAAGGCGCCGTGGAACTTGAACTGCTGCGCGGCGGAGCCGTTGCAGGCAGCGGTCGTGAGCTGGGTGCCCGCAGCGCCGCCCTGGAGGCACTTGCCGGTGGAGACGTTCTTGTACTCGCCGTTGGTGGTCTTGGGCTTGGCGCCGCCGTAGCACTCGCCGGTCTGGGTGTTGAAGATCGGCGTCGGGTCGACGGTGAGGTTGGACGGCGGGTTGAGGATGGTCTCCTCCATCACCGGCTTGCCGTTGTCGTGGTAGTTGGTCAGCGCGTCTTCGCAGTCGATGGCGTTCATGGCGTTGCCGCCCTTGCCGCCGATCCAGGCGTCGAAGTGCCACAGCTTGGGGCCGCCGTTGGGGCCGTTGCCGTTCCAGTCCTGCTCGCAGGAGGAGCAGGAGTCCTCCATGATGAAGTACTTCTTCACGCGCGGGAAGTAGATCTTGGTGCCCGGCTTGGCTTCCTTGCTCGACGTCGCGAACGTGATCGGGTCCGACCAGGTGCCCTTGCCGCCGGCCGTGTTGTGGATCTGCGGGTAGGCGATGTCACCGCCGGGTGGCGTGTTGTCGTACCAGCCGTAGAAGGTCCAGAAGACCTGTTGTGATGCCGCGGTTGCCGGGGATGAAGCGAACAAACCGGACATCACCAGCACAATGCCTGCCGCCACAGACAGGGCGCGTTTCATGCGTGCCTCCGCAAGAACCGGTGGACTGAGGCGGCGTGAATGCAGAGTCCACCGGTCGAGCGGCCTTTGTAAAGAAACTTATCTAACTATTTGCGGAAGCAATACCGGCGACGGGGCCCACCACGATGATCGCCGGAGGACGAACCTCCCAGCGCTTCACGTCATCGGCCAGCTTGTCCAAAGTGGACCGGAAGACGCGCTGGGCCGCGGTGCTGCCCTCCTGGATCACCGCGACGGGCGTCGAGCCGGGGCGGCCTTCCATCAACGCCGTGGCGAACGCGCCGGCTCGTTCGACGGCCATCATCAGCACGACGGTGCCCTGCAGGCGTGCGATCGCCGACCAGTCGACCAGAGAACGAGGGTCATCGGGCGCGACGTGGCCAGAGACGACGACCACCTCGTGCGCCACGCCTCGGTGCGTCACCGGCACACCGGCCAGGGCGGGCACGCCGAACGCCGACGTCACGCCCGGCACGACGGTCACCGGGATGCCGGCCTCGGCGCACGCCAGCAGCTCCTCGAAGCCGCGGCCGAAGACGTACGGGTCGCCGCCCTTCAGCCGGACGACGAACTTGCCCTCCTTGGCGCGGTCGATCAGCGTCTGGTTGATGAACTCCTGCGTGGCCGCACGGCCGTACGGGATCTTCGCCGCGTCGACGACCTCGACGTGCGCGGGCAGTTCCTCCAGCAGCTCGCGCGGTGCCAGGCGGTCGGCGACGACCACGTCCGCGTGGGCCAGCAAACGCTTGCCCTGCACGGTGATCAGCTCGGGGTCGCCGGGACCGCCGCCCACCAGGGCGACGCCGACGGGCGGTGCGGCCTGGTCGGCGATTCGACCGTCGCGCAAGGCCGCCACGAGCCCGTCGCGAACGGAGGCCGAGCGACGGTGCTCGCCGCCCGCCAGCACACCGAGCACAAGGCCGTCGTGCGTGCCAACGGCCGGTGTCACCGCCGTGCCCTCGACGGCGATGTCCGCGCGCACGCAGAACACGCGCTGAGACAGTGCCTCCTCGCCGATCTGCGTGTTCACCTCGACGTTGGACGTGCAGGCCACCACGTACCACGCGCCCTCGACGTCACCAGGCTGGAAGCGCCGCTGGTGCCACGTCAGCTCCCCCGCGTCGACCATGCCCTGCACGGCGGGCGTGACGGACGGCGACACGAGTTCGACGGCGGCGCCGCTGGCGATCAGGCGGGGCAGGCGGCGCTGGGCGACCGTGCCTCCGCCGACCACGAGGACGCGCCGGCCCCGCAGGTCGAGGCCGGCCAGGTAGTGCTGTTCAAAGGGCATGCGTAGAAGCATCCACACCGGACCCGCCGTGTCCAGCCGAAGGGAACATGCTCACAGGCTCAGCAACTCGAAAGAGGTCGCCAGCACGCCGCCGAACCGCTGCCCCACGGCCTCCGCGACGCCCCGCAGGAAGCCCTCGGGATCTGCCATGTCGCCGCTCAGCGCAGCCAGATAGGCCTTATGCGCGCGCAGTGATGCCACCGAAGCGTCGAACGAGTCGGTGATGTCCACGGCGTGCGTTGCCAACGGTGACGACGCCGCCGCCACGTACCGAACGCCATTCCACGGCTCGAGTCCCAGGTCCTGGAACAACCATCGGTTGCCCGCGTCGCGCACGGCGTCCACGGCCGCGCGGCCGACCGCGACGTGGTCCGACTGGTTCCACGACCCGCCCGGCCAGGTCTCGCGGAAGTTGCTGACGATCACGCACTCGGGCCGGTGCCGCCGGATCGCCGCCGCGATGTCCCGGCGCAACGGCACGCCGTACTCGATGAGGCCGTCCGGGTGGTCGAGGAACTCGACGTCGGAAACCCCCACTGCCGCGCACGACGCGATCTGCTCCTCGACCCGCAACGGTCCGCACACCGACGGCTCCATCGTGTCGATGCCCGCTTCGCCACGGCACGCGAGCAGGTACGCGATGTTCTTGCCCTGGGCGGTCCAACGAGCGATGGCACCCGAACCGCCATACTCCATGTCATCGGGGTGAGCGACGACGACCAGCGCGTTCGACCAGTCCTCCGGCATCGCTTCCAGATCAGCCATGAAGGCAGCATACGACCGCGCCCCGAGTCCACTGTGGACTCGGGGCGCGGCGGTACCGGAACTAGAGCTGGGCGCTGATGACCGAGTTGTAGGGCGCGATGCGGCCGTACACGCCGGGGTAGCCGGCCGCGGCACAACCACGGCCCCACGACGTGTCACCGATGAGCTTGCCGCCGAACACCAGCGGACCACCGGAGTCGCCCTGGCAGGTGTCCACGCCGCCCTGCGGGAAGCCCGCGCACACCATCGAGGTGTTGCTGTACTGCGAGTACGCGGACTTGCAGGTCGCGTCCGAGGTCAGCGGCACGTTGGCCTTGAGCAGGTACCGCGACGCCGAGCCACCGGAGGACGTCGTGCCCCAGCCGAGGATCAGCGCGGAGTTGCCCGCGGCGTACAGCGCGGTGTCGGCCGGGGTGGCGAGCGGCAGGGTGGCCGAGTTGATGTTGCGGTCCAGCGTCAGCACGGCGACGTCGTAGCCGGCGGTCGCGGTGGTGTAGCTCGGGTGCACCCAGATCTTGGTCACGCTCGCGACCGTGCCCGCGGTGCTCTGCTTGTCGTCACGGCCGTGCACGACGCGCGTGCTGGCGGGCGTGCGGCCCTTCACGCAGTGCGCGGCGGTGACGACCTTGTTGGCCTTCACCAGCGTTCCACCGCAGAACTGCGAGCCGGAGGTCGACGCCAGGTAGACGACCCAGGGGTAGTCCGCGGTGCTGGCCCTCGTGCCACCGACGATCATCGGTGAGACGTCGGCGTTGGCGGCAGGGGCGACGAAGAAGATGCCCGCGAGAGCGGACACCACAACGGACACGATCAGGCGATGCAGGGTTTTCGCCATGTTGCCAGTCCTTCCCGATGACGCTGTGTGTGCAGGGAGTCGAGCGGCGGCACACACAGCGTCACGGGCATGGATTCAAACGCACAACCGCCACTAGTCGTTACGGGCGGTTTGACAGTTGACTAGATGATTTTGCGGGCCTGGAACGCCGCGGCGACCGTGGCGGCGTCCGCGTCACCGTAGAGCTTCCTGGCCGTGGCGACGGTCGCGTTCGCGGCGGCGGCGAAGTTGGTCGACGGCGAGTAGGAGAACTGCGCCTCCAGCACGATCTTCGCCGACTTCTCCCGGCCGAACGCCTTGTAGATGTCGAACAGGGCACGCGACCAGATCTCGCCGTCGTCGTGCACCTCGCCGGTCTTGTCGTCCGTCGTCTTGTTGGTGTCCGTACGGCGGATGCAGTGCGGCGTCGTGCTCGTGTACGAGGTCGAGTCCCAGTCCATGATGCACGCCAACGGAGTCGTGGTCGTGTCCTGCGAGTCGCGGGAGGACATGATCAACGCCCACCAGTCGCCGAAGCCTTCGCCGATCGCGCCGCCCTCCGCGGTCGAGCCGAAGCCCGGCACCTGGGCGTCCTGGATCGCGTGGCCGAGCTCGTGCCAGACCACCTCGACGTCCTCGGCGTCGTCGACACCACCGGTGCCGAACGTGATCTTGTCCTTGCTCGGGTCGTAGAACGAGTTGTCGGCCGTCAGGCCGATGGTCGTGATGTCCTGCGCCTCGTTGTTGATGTTCAGGAAACCGAGGCTCTGGATGTACTTCTGCGCCTCCGTGACGGCCCAGTAGGCGTTGACCTGCTCGAACCGGGTGTCGCTGCGGGTGTAGCTGAAGTTGTTCGTGGCGCTGTACGCGAGCTTCCTCTTCGTGCCGAGGATCTGCGCGTACTTGCCGACCAGGTAGCCGGAACCGTTCAGATCGGACAGCGTGACCGTCTTGTACGCGGCCGCGGGAACGGCCGAGTCGGCGTCGTTGTTGTCCTTGAGGCTCTCGTTCTGCTGCGACACGACGGGGTTCGGGCTGAACACCTTGCCGGTGCCCTCGGCGTGCTTGACAAGGCTTTCGTGCTGCACGACCGCGCCGGTCTCCGCGTGCACGAGCGTGCGCTCGGATCCCTTGCCGTTGTCGGAGATCACCTCGTAGACGAGACCGGTGCCGGGCAGCACCTTCAGGTTCGCCCCTTCTGGCACGCCGGCGGACTTGCTCTTGGCGTCCTCGGCGGTGACGGCGGGCGTGACGTCGACCGTACCGACCGCGATCCGGCCGTCGTCCACGGTCTTCACGCCGGTCGCCTTGTCGACGTGCTCGACGTAGTAGGCGCCCAGCACGGGCTTGCCGTCGTACGTCTGCTCGTACCAAGTGTGCGTCGCGAGCAGCGAGTCGCGGACGGCGAGCAGGCGCAGACCTTCCTTCGGCGCGGCGGCCTGGGCGCTGAACGTGATCAACGACAGGGCGACGCCGGCGGTGCAGGCTGCCGCGACGAGACGACGGGATCTCATGCCGGTCTCCAGTGCACTCGGGCCCGCAGGGTGGGCCGTGTGCCTGGCGACGCTAATTCGAGAAATCCTGAACGAAGACCCTACGAAAGGAGGAAATCCGTCAGTGGTCCCAGACTCCGGGAACAACAATTACGTCTGCTTCGACCGGATTGTCCAGCGTTGGCCCGGTTCCGAACGCGACGAACGCGACCGCCGCGCCACGCGCGGCCAGTTCGGAGGCGCCCTCGTAACGGACCTCGGTACCGGACCGCAACAGAGATGAGACCGCGTCGATCGCCTCGGGCGTGCCGACGACGAACGCCGCGCGCCTGATCTCCGCCTCCGCCCGCGGAGTGCGTTCCTCTGCCGCACCCGGACCGAGCCCGACCAACGCGAGTCTGCCGCGCGGCAGCACCCGTGCCGCGGCCACCGTCACGTTGTCCCGCTTGAACTTCTCCGCGGCCAGCTCGACCGGGGCGCCGTGCCCGAGGGTCTGCGCACCGCGCAACGCCGCCGCTTCCGCCACGCTCGCGGTGCCCATCGAGTTGCGCACCACCGAGCTCGGGTTCGGCACACCGATCTCGGCGAGCTCCTCGGTCGGGAACGTCAGCAGCTCCGCGGTGTCGCCGTGCCAGAAACCCCAGTCCTCCACGGCGTCCACGATGCCGGGCTCGTCCGCTTTGGCGTCCGCGGTCGCGAACGCCTTGATGGCGCGCAGATCCAGCCCGCCCTGCGCGTCCAGTTCGGCCAGCGCGGCGCCGACGCTGGTGGCCGACGCACCGCGCGTGGAGCCCACGCCGACGATCAGCGTGCGGGGCACGATCCGCAGCACGTTGTCCTTGGAACCGGCAGCGCGGTCGTCGATGACGATGATCCAGGTCGCGTCCTCGCCCGCCGCGACGACGTTGGGCGGCAGGGCGGGCAACGGGAAGCCCAACGGGTTGCGCAGCACGACCTTCTCGCCGGCCTCGATGGCCGCCGCACACGCCTCGACGTCGCCGTCGGCGGTGGCGTCGAGCTGCTCGACGAGCTCGTCGAGCACCGAGTCGATCGAAGGGCCGCCGGTGACTACGGGCGTGCGGTCGAGCGCGTCGGCGACGTGCACGGCGAGCGCGTCGGCGTCACCGGCCAGCGCCACGACGAAGTGCTTGTCGACGCAGACCACGGCGGGGTCGGATCGCTTGTCGCGCAACAGGGGCGCGATCAGGCGGACCGCGGAACCGGCGTCCAGGAAGAGGACCGCACCGCCGAGGCGGGGCCACAGCCGGTGCAGGGCCGGCTTGACCGGGCCGTCCGGGACCACCGCGTCGGCCCCCAGGAGGCCGGCGAGGTCGGCGGCGTCACCACGCTGTGCCGCGCCCGCGAACACACCGATCACTTCTTGGTTCCCCACAGCACAGTCACCGGCACGGCCGGAGCGAACCCCGTGTCGAGCAGGCGGGAGGCGGTCCAGTGCACGCCCTCCACCTCGTACCCGGCGGCCTGCAACGCGTCCCTGGCAGGCACGATCTCGTCCACGCTCTCGGTCGCGACGACCACCCGGCGGGCGTTCACGGCAGCGCACGCCTTCACCTCGGCCAACCGGCCGCGGCCCACGAACACCGCGTCCGGGCGCGGCAACGACGCCGTGTCCAGCTCGGCTTCCTCGACGCGCACGTCGACGCCGTGCGCCGACGCGTTCGCGATGATCCGCACGCACTGCACGGGATCCGGCTCCACCGCGAGCACCGCGGCACCCAGGCGTGCGCACTCGACGGCGACCGCGCCGGAGCCGGCCAGCACGTCCCACACCAGGACGCCCGGCCGCGGGGCCAGCCGCGCCAGCACGAACGCGCGGACCTCGGCGCCGAGGACGTGCGAGCGGCTCGCGAAGGAGTCGTCGGGCAGCGCCCAGCCGTCGTGCGAGGTGAGGAACTCGTTGTCCGCCAGGCACAACACCGCGTCCGGCGCCGTCCAGCGCCTGGTCACGGCGTCGCGCGGGTCCACAGTGGTCAGCTCGCCGGAGTCCGACACCGTCAGCGTGCGGCGCCAGCCCGCGAGACCGGCACCGATCTCGGCGGGGCCGATGCCGTCGGACAGCGTGACGAGCACGGCGGAACGGGCGCGGCAGACGTTCAGCGCGGGGCGCAGGCCGTCGGCCGCGTCGACGATCTCGACGGGGCGACCCGCTGCCTCCAGCAGCTTCTCCACTGTCATCAGCTAGTAGGCCTCTTGGGTTTGCGGGCGGCTGGCTTCTTCTTGGCGGGCGTGGCCGTGGAAGCGCGCACCGTCGTCGGCTTCTTCTTCTCGGCCGCGACGACCGTCAGCTTCGGCTTCGGCGCGGGCTCCTCGGCCGGCTTGCGCACCGACTGCTGTATTTCCTCGACCGCCGTCCACGCCGGGTTGGGCTCGGCCACCGGAGCAGGGGCCGATGCGGGGACCGGTTCGTCGGTGCGCGTCGCGATGCGCGTGGCGGCACGGCGCGACCAGCGGGTCGGGCGGGCGGCGCGGATCGGCTCGTCCACCGACGCCGTCGCGGAGGTCGAGACACGACGCGTGGGCGCCTTGACGGCGGCACCGACCAGGAACAGCGTCGGGCGGTACAGCTTGTGCTGCTTCACCACCGACTCCAGCTCGCCGACCGTCGTGTGCACGACCAGTTCGTCGGCCTGGCTCACCTTGTACGCGACGACGACCGGGGTCTGTTCCGAGTACCCGCCCGCGAGCAGCTTCTCGACGAACTGGCCGGTGCGCGCGCCCGAGACCGTGGCGGCCATCGTGGTCTGCAGCGCGGCGAACTCCGCGACCAGCTCGCTGCTCTCCGGCGAGATCAGCACGGTCGACGAGGCCTCGGTCAGCGTGAGCTCGCGGCCGATCTTGGCGGCCGCTGCGGCGACGACGGACACGCCCGGCACGACGTCGACCTCGAGACCGAGACGCACGCACAGGTCGTGCTGCTCCTGCACACCACCGCCGGTCGCGGCGTCACCCGCGTGCAGCCGGACGACCGTCTGCCGGGACGCGGCGGCACGGCGGTACAGGTCCGTGATCTCCTCCTGCGTGACGCGCGAGAAGTCGACCAGCTCGGCGTCGGCGCGGGCGTGCTCGCGGACGCACTCGGCGTCGATCGCGCTGGGAGCCCAGATGACGACGTCGGCTTCCGCGATGCGGCGCGCGCCTCGGAGAGTGATGAGGTCGGCGGCGCCCGGACCGGCGCCGACGAAAGAAACCCGACCGGTCGTCGTCACGACAGCTCCACAGGGGTTCAGGCGAAGGCTTAGGCGAAGACCGTACCGTCTGCCGCCCCCGCCACGAACGGGTGGCAGGCCCGCACGAACCGGGCTACGGCTTCCGGATCACCGGCGGGGTGCGTGTGGAGGTACGACGCGTGCACTCCCCCTGCCACGAAACCCTCGGCCACGGGCCGGGAGTCGACGCCGCGCCAGTGCCACGCCGGTGGTGTCGAGTGCGGTGTGGACAGCTGGGTCCGGTGGAACTCGTGGCCGGTCACGCGGCTGCCGGGCGGGTGCAGCGGGGAACCTGTGGACGCGACGGCGTCGCGGTAGCCCAAGGTCAGCTTCGGCGTCATGAACCCGTCGGCGTCGAGCACGCCGCACATCGGGTGCCCGTCGAGCGATCTCGCGAGGTAGAGCAGCCCGCCGCACTCGGCGTGGACCGGAGCACCCGATCGAGCGAACCGGGCCACCGCCTCGCGCAACTTGACGTTGCCGGACAGCGCTTCCGCGTGCTGCTCCGGGAATCCGCCGGGCAGCACGAGACCCGCGGTGTCCTTCGGAAGATTTTCATCATTCAGCGGATCGACGACGGCCACGGCCGCGCCCGCCGCCTTGAGCACCTCGACGTGTTCCGCGTAGCCGAACGTGAAAGCCGCGCCGCCCGCCACGGCGATCAACGGCTCGTCGGCCACCGGTTCGACCTGGGGTTCCCACGCCGCCACGGCCATCGACGGCACTGACGACGCGAGCGCGCGCACCGCGTCGAGATCGACGTGCTTGGCCACCGCGGCGGCGATCGCGTCGACCGCCGCGACGGCTTCCTGGCCGTGCTCCGCCGCCGTGACGAGCCCCAGATGCCGTGAGGGCAAGGAGAACTGCGGGTCGCGCGGCAGCACGCCGAGCACGTCGAGGCCGACCTCGTCGCACGCCGACCTGAGCACCTGCTCGTGCCGCTCGGAGCCGACCTGGTTGAGGATCACGCCGCCGAGCCGGACCGTCGGGTCGTAGCCGCGGAAGCCGTGCAGCAACGCCGCGAGCGACCGGCTCTGGCCCCTGGCGTCCACGACGAACAGCACCGGCGCGTTGATCAGCTTGGCGACGTGCGCGGTCGAGCCGACGCCCGCGGTGTCGACGCGGCCGTCGAACAGTCCCATGACACCTTCGACCACGGCGATGTCGCAGCCCTTGGCGCCGTGCGCGAACAGGCCGGGGATCCGGTGCTCGCCGACGAGGACCGGGTCGAGGTTGCGGCCCGGTCTGCCCGTCGCGAGCGAGTGGTAGCCGGGGTCGATGTAGTCGGGGCCGACCTTGAACGGCGCGACCCGTGACCCGGCGCGGCGCAAGGCGGCCATGAGGCCGGTCGCGACGGTGGTCTTGCCGCTGCCGGAGGCGGGGGCGGCGACGACCAGCCGGTTCACCACTCGATCCCCCGCTGGCCCTTCTGCCCGGCGTCCATCGGGTGCTTGACCTTGGTCATCTCCACCACCAGGTCGGCGGCGTCGATCAGCTGCTGCGGCGCGTACCGGCCGGTGATCACGACGTGCTGGTGGCCCGGGCGGTCGACCAGCGTCCGCACGACCTCGTCGACGTCGATCCAGCCCCAGTGCAACGGGTAGGTGAACTCGTCGAGCACGTAGAAGCCGTGACGTTCGGCCTGCAGGCGGCGGGCGATCTCCTCCCAGCCCTCCCTGGCGGCCGCGGCGTGGTCTTCCTCGGTGCCCTGCTTGCGCGACCAGGACCAGCCCTCGCCCATCTTGTGCCACTCGACGGCGCCGCCCTCGCCGGTCTCGTCGTGCAACCGGCCGAGCGCCTTGAACGCGGACTCCTCGCCGACCTTCCACTTGGCGGACTTCACGAACTGGAACACGCCGATGTCCCAGCCCTGGTTCCAGCCGCGCAACGCCATGCCGAACGCCGACGTCGACTTCCCCTTCATCTCACCGGTGTGCAGCATGAGCAACGGCCGGTTGCGGCGCTGGCGCGTCGTCAGGCCGTCCTTGGGCACCTCGGTGGGCTGTCCCTGTGGCACTGGGTTTTCTCCTTACGCGGCGCGGACGACGCCGGCGAGGTGGTCGGCGCTGAGGTGGTCGAGTCGGACGCAGGTGCCCTGCAACGCCTCGGCGATCTTCTGCGCGAGGCCGAGGCGGATGTGGCCCTGTTCGCAGTCGACGACCACGACGGCGGTCTGTTCGAGCAGGCTCGCGGCCTTGAGCGCGTCCTTCGTCGGGTCGCCGCCGAGTCCGGACGACGTGGCCCTGCCGTCGGTGAGCAGGACGACGAGCGGGCGCTTGCGCGGGTCGCGCAGCCGTTCGATCTCCAGGATCTTGTGCGCCTTGAGGATGCCGTCCGCGAGCGGAGTCCTGCCGCCGGTGCGCATCTTCTTGAGCCGGGTCGCGGCCGCGTCGACGGAAGTGGTTGGCGGCAAAGCGACTTCGGCCGTCTGGCCGCGGAACGTGACCACGCCGACCTTGTCCCTGCGCTGATAGGCGTCGCGCAGGAGCGACACGACAGCGCCGCTGACCGCCGACATCCGCTGGCGTGCGGCCATCGAGCCCGAGGCGTCGACGACGAACAGGATGAGGTTGGACTCCTTGCCTTCCCGCACGGCCTTGCGCAGGTCCTTCGCGGTCAGGAGGAGCCCGGGACCGCTGCGGCCGCGCGCCTGCTGGTGCGGTGCGGCGGTGGTGAGGGTGTCGACGAGGTGCAGGCCACTTCCATCCACTGTGGACGAACGGACGATCCTGCCGGTGCGGGCACGGGCCCTGGAACGCTTGCCGGGCGCGCCTTCGCCGACGCCGGGAACCTCCAGCAACCGCGCCTTGAACGCCGGTGCGGGTTCCGGAGCAGGGCGGTCGCCCGGCGCGTTGCCGTTGCCCGCCGGGCCTTCCTGCGGCTCGGGCAGCTCGCCACCGCCGGGACCGTCGTCGTCCGGGCCGTCTGGTTCGCCGGCGTGCTCGGCCGCCTGCCGCATGGCGTCCTCGAGCTGCTGCTCCTCGATGCCGGGCTCGTCGAACGGGTCGCGGCGGCGCCGGTGCGGCAGGGCGAGCCGGACCGCCGTCTCGACGTCGGTCTCCTCGACCTCGGTCGCCCCGCGCCAGGCCGCGTGGGCGGTGGCGGCACGGGCGACGACGAGGTCCGCGCGCATGCCGTCGACCTCGAAAGCCGCACAGACAGCGGCGATCCTGCGCAGCTCACTATCCGGAAGGGACACTCGGGGCAGCTTGGCGCGCGCGTCGGTGATCCGCTGCTTCAGCGCGGCGTCCTCGTCGGCCCACTTCGCGGCGAACGTCACCGGGTCGGCCTCGTAGGCGAGCCGGCGCCGGATCACCTCGGTGCGCACGCCGACGTCCCGCGCCGCCTTGACCGCGACCGTGAGCCCGAACCGGTCGAGCAGCTGCGGCCGCAGCTCGCCCTCCTCGGGGTTCATGGTGCCGACCAGCAGGAACTGCGACGGGTGCGACACCGAGACGCCTTCGCGTTCGACGTGCGCGCGTCCCATCGCGGCGGCGTCGAGCAGCAGGTCGACGAGGTGGTCGTGCAGCAGGTTGACCTCGTCGACGTAGAGCACGCCCCGGTGCGCGGCCGCGAGCAGACCGGGCTGGAACGCCCGGACGCCTTCGGTCAGCGCCTTCTCCAGGTCGAGCGACCCGACCAGCCGGTCCTCGGTGGCACCGACGGGCAGCTCGACGAGCCGTGCGGGCCTGCGCTCGCTGCCGTCGTGCGGCGCGTCGGGGCAGTCGGTGGTGCCGGGCGCGCAGCCGAAGCGGCAGTGCTTCGAGACGTCCAGCTCAGGCAGGAGTGCGGCCAGGGCACGCACGATCGTCGACTTCGCGGTCCCCTTCTCGCCGCGCACGAGAACACCGCCGATGCCGGGGTGCACGGCGTTCAGCAGCAGGGCCAGGCGGAGGTCGTCATGTCCGACGACAGCCGAAAAGGGGAACATGCTCCAGGGAGTCCTTCCTCGGGTGTCCACGCCCGTGTCCGGTCGAGTAAGAGGGGGACGAGTTCCTGACTCCCGGATTCGGTCCGGTCACAGTCGCGGGCACGGCGCCGGATTCGCACCGGCTTCCTCGCGCTCCCCTCACAGCCCCGGCATCGTCGCATTTCGCACCTGCCGGTCCAACAGCCAGGTGAGTTACGTCGCGTCACGAATGCGGTATAGTCAGCAGTGCGCAGTCGCACTAGCGCTGCGAAGTGGACCCGGCAGCCTTCCGGACGGTGGGTGGGCCGGGTTTCGCGCATTCAGACGACCTTCACCGTCGTGACCAGAGGCTGAACGCGTTTCTTCCACTGGCCGCCCCGATGCCAACACCAGGCGATCGCGTCCGGCAACGCGAGCAAGGGTTCCTCGTGGGCGCGATGGTGCCGGTAGACGAGGTCGTCCTGGCAGCCGAGTTCGCGGACGCACCGGTAGAGCAGCTTCTTGTCCGCTTCCAGGATCGAGTCGTCCTGCTCGAGAACGAGCATCGACGCATCGGATTCCGCCAGGTCGGCGACCAGCTGAACGAGGCACGCATCGCGCTGTCGTCGGCGAGCATGCGCTGACCCGTCGTAGATCACGACTTCCGGCGCGAGCTCGACGACGGCGTCGAGAATCTGCTTCCGCCGCTGATCCGACTCCTTGTGGAAGTGGATGCGCCGCTGGTTGCCCATGATCAGTCCACGCATCGTGCGACGGGCAGCCACCAGATCACCTGACAAAACCACGGCTGCTGTGACCAGGTACCCCTTCTCCTTGGTCTCGTCGACGAACACGTGGGCGGTCATGCCCGGCCTGCCTCCTGGTCACACATCGCGGAGACCTGATCGTGACAGAAGGCATCGAGACACGATCGGGCGATGCGCCGGCTACAGCAGGCTCTGGAACTCCTCCCAAGCCTCGCGAACCTCGTCCGCCGTCCACTCCAGCGCGGGCCCCGCCACCGTGATCTCCGTCTTCGCGAGCTGCCCGTCCCGCCAGAACCCGCCCAGGAACTTCCCGCTCACCTCGGTCAGCCGAGCCGGATCACCGGGCAGGTGCAACGCGAACTGGTGGGTGTGCGGCTCGGGCAACCCCATCGCGCCGGCCACGACCTTCGCGTGCTCCACGTACGCGCCCAGCCGCGGTAACACGGTGTCCAGCCCGTGCAACGCCGACAGCGCCGCCGGCCACTGCTGGAACAGCATGCCGCCGTACCGGTGCCGCCACACGCGGGCCTGGTCGACGAAGTCCTGGGTGCCGGCGAGCGCCGCGCCGGAGATGCCCTCCAGCGACTTGTAGAACGACACGTACACCGAGTCGAAGAGCCCTGCGATCTCCTCCAGCGGCTTGCCCAGGCCGAACGTGCTCTCCCACAGCCGGGCGCCGTCCAGATGCACCACCGCGTCGCGTTCGCGGGCCAGGTCGACGATCGAGGTCAGCTCGTCCCAGGTCGGCAGAACGAATCCGGCCTCGCGGTCCGGCACCTCCACCAGCAGCGTGCCGAACGGCTCCGGGCAGGTGCCCACCTCCGAGTTGCGGACCTTGATCGGGCGCAGGCCCGACAGGACCGTCAGGGCGTCGTCCTCGTGGTTGAGCGGGTGCGCCAGGGGGTGCATCGCCACGATCGGGTTGTGGGTGCGGTCGGCCCAGCACCTCAGGGCGATCTGTTGCGCCATGGTTCCGGTCGGCACGAACAGCGCCGCCTCGGTGCCCAGGAGCTGCGCCACCCGTGACTCCAGTGCGCTCACCGGGCCGCCCTCGCCGTAGCGGTCCGGGTCGACGTCCGGCACCGGGCCGAGCATCTCCAGCAGCGACTTCTTCCGGACTCCCGAGAGCTGGCGGTTCATCACCCCGGCATCAAACCCCAGCCGCCAGCGTGTCCGCGAGTGAGATAACGCCCGCGCGGATCTCGTCGGCGGTCATGCCCTGGTCGAGCAGGAACGCGATCTGTTCGCCGCGCAGCACGGCCAGCAGCGCGTGGGCGTTGAAGGTCGAGCCGACCAACCGCGCCAGGCGGTCGACGGTGAGCTGGAAGTTGGCCTCGCAGCTGCGCGCCGAGGTCCGTTCGACGGCGATGACCAGCGGCAACGACGCCAGCACGTGGTCGAACAGCTGGCCGGCGAACTCCCCTGCGGTGCGGACGTCCAGCGAGGCGACCTGGTGCCACGACGCCGCTGTCGAGTCCACGACGGCCTGGATCAGGCCCGCCTTGTCGCCGAACCTGCGGAACACCGTGCCCTTCCCGACGCCGGCCGCGGCGGCCACGTCGTCGATCGAGACGGCGTCGATGCCGCGTTCGCGGATCAGCTCGGTGGCCGCCGCCAGGAGCGCGGCTCGGTTGCGGGCGGCGTCGGCGCGTTCCACGGGCACTCCCTTGACACAAGCGGACCGATGGTCCGTATAGTAGCAACCGGACCGACGGTCCGCTTATTGGGGAGGAAGACGATGAAGGCAGTGCGGTTCCACGAGTTCGGCGGGCCCGAGGTGCTCCGGGTCGAGGAGGTGCCGGATCCGGTCGGCGACACGCTCGTCGACGTCACCGCGATCGGGCTCAACTACGGCGAGACGGTCATCCGGCGCGGCAAGGGGCGCGAGCTGTTCCCCTGGTATCCGGGGCCGAGCCTGCCCGCGGTGCTGGGGTCGGAGGTCGTGGGCGTCACGCAGGACGGGCGGCGGGTCATGGGCGTGCCGCGCGACGGTGCCTACGCCACGAAAGCCGTCATCGAGAACCCGATCGACGTGCCCGACGACGTCAGCGACCACGAGGCGCTCGCGCTGTTGCTGCAGGGCACCACGGCCGTCGCCGCGACCAAGGCCGTGCGCATCCAGCCCGGTGATCGCGTGCTGGTCGAGGCGGCGTCCGGCGGTGTCGGGAGTCTGCTCGTGCAGCTCGCGCAACGAGCGGGAGCGACGGTGCTGCAGGCGTCCAGCAAGGGCGGCATCGGCTACGACTGGGACGGCCTGGAGCCGGTGGACGTGGTGTTCGAGTCGATCGGCGGCGCGGTCGGAAGGCGGGCGTTCGAGCTGCTCAAGGACGGTGTCGGACGGATGGTCGTGTTCGGGTACGCCAGCGGTGAGCCGTTGGACGTCACGGCGAGCGACATCTTCCGCAAGGGCGTGGCGGTCATGGGACTGCCGCAGAACACCACGCCCGAGGAGGTGCTCGGGATGGGACTGAAGCCGGTGCTCGGCGACGTCTACCGGCTCGACGAGATCGCCGAGGCGCACCGAGCACTCGAAGCCCGCACCACGAAGGGCAAGCTCATCGCTCGACCATGACGGACTTCGGCGCGCGGAACGACAGCAGCTGAAGCCACTCCGTGGAGCCCACCAGCCGCAACGACGGCTCGTGCGCGGCCACGGTGCGCAGCACCACCGCCGCCTCCAGCCGCGCCAGCCCGGCGCCGAGGCAGAAGTGGCGGCCGTAGCCGAAAGCCAGGTGCCGCGGGTCGCTTTCCTTGCCGCTCAACAACAACACGAGCTCGGCACCGGCAGGAACGCGCACCCCGGACAGCACCACCTCACGAGCGGTGAGCCGGCGCCACGTCACCACGGGCGTGTCGGTCCGCAGCACGTCCTCCACGAACGACTCGGCGACACCGGGCTCTGGCAGCCGCGCCCACAGCTCACGGTCCTGCAACGCCCGGCGCAACGCCGTGGAGAGCAGCTGGGTCGTCGTCTCCTGACCCGCGATCAGCAGGAAGTAGCACAGGCCCGCGGCGTCCTCCGCGGACACACCGGCGTCGGCGAGCGCGCAGAACAGCTCGCCGTCGCGCGCGTGGTAGCGCTTGGTCAGCCACTGGTGGAAGTCGCCGACGTCGTCGACCAGCTCCAGCTGTCGTTCGCGGGAGATGTTCCCCCAGAAGAACTCCAGCGAGCCGGTGCTCCAGCGCTTCAACGTCGGGATGTCGACGTTCTCCAGGCCGAGCAGCTCCATCAGCACGATCGCCGGCAGGTCCCAGGCGAGCGAGCGCACGAGATCTGAGCCACCCAACCGTTCCAAAACGAGGGCACGGATGCGAGGCTCCGCAGCGGCGACGCGGGCGGGTGTGAAGAACGACGCGACCAGCCGGCGCAGGCTCGCGTGCGACGCGGATCCGTTGTTCGCGAGAGTCGGCGGCAGGGAGAACCTGGCCCTCACCAGGGCGCGCAGTGCCGCGGGTGCCACCGGGGTCACGGCGGTCAGTGCATTGTCGGGCAGATACGTGACCGGATCTGCCAGCACCGCGCGCACGTCGTCGTAGTCCGACACCACCCAGCGGCCGTCGCAGAACTGCACCGGCGAGGTGAGTTCGGCACGCGTGAAGGTGAACAGGTCCACGGACGGCACGCTAGTCGGCGGATGGGAGACTCAGGCGGTGACCGTGAGCACAACTGAGGCGATTTCCAGTGGTGGCGAGTCGACGTTCGACTGGATCGACGTCCGCTCCGAAGCACGCGCCAAGGCCGGTCTGACCCGGCGGGTGCGGCCGCGCCAGGCCGACTCGACGGACCTCGACCTCGCCAGCAACGACTACCTGGGCCTCGCCAAGGACAAGCGGGTCGCGGGTGCCGCGGCCGCCGCCACGCTCAAGTGGGGTGCGGGCTCGACGGGCTCGCGCCTGGTCACGGGGTCGACGGAGTTGCACGCCGAGCTGGAGTACGAGCTCGCGAACTTCTGCGGCGCGCAGTCGGCGCTGGTGTTCAGCAGCGGGTACGCGGCGAACCTCGGCGCGGTCACGGCGCTCACCGGGCCCGGCACGGCGATCGTCGCCGACCAGCACATCCACGCCTCGCTCATCGACGGCACGCGGCTGTCCAAAGCGGACGTCGTCGTCGCCGACCACTGCAACGTCGGCAAGGTCCGGCACGCGCTCGAGACCCGCGGCAAGCGGCGCGCGATCGTCGTCACGGACTCGGTCTTCAGCGTCGACGGCGACATCGCCCCGCTGGGCGAACTGCACGAGGCCTGCCGCGCGACCGGCGCCGCGCTCGTGGTCGACGACGCGCACGGCCTCGGCGTGGTCGGTCCCGGCGGCCGGGGTGCGGTCGCCGAGGCCGGCATCATCAAGGCACCGGACGTGATCACGACGCTGACGCTGAGCAAGTCCCTCGGTGCGCAGGGCGGCGCGGTCCTCGGCCCGAGCCGGGTGATCAAGCACCTGATCGACACCGCGCGCACGTTCATCTTCGACACCGGACTCGCGCCGAGCAGCGCGGCGGCGGCGCTGGCCGCCATCAAGATCCTGCGTGAGGAGCCCGACCGTCCCGAGCGGGCGCTGACCGTGGCGCACGAGCTGAGCAACCGGCTGAAGGAAGCCGGGTTCCAGGTCAGCACGCCCACGGCCGCCGTCGTGAGCGTGCGCGCACCGGGCCCGGAGCAGGCGTTCCGGTGGGCCGAGAGCTGCCGCACCAACGGCGTGATCGTCGGCTGCTTCCGGCCGCCGTCGGTGCCCGACCAGATCAGCAGGCTGCGGCTCACCGCGCGCGCCGATCTGACCGAGGCCGACATCGAGCGCGCGGTGCGCGTGATCAGGGAGTGCGCCGCATCCGCAGGTGTGGAATCCCGTCCTCGATGAACTCCGCCCCTTCGGCCACGAAGCCGAACGACGCGTAGAAGTCCGCCACGTACGTCTGCGCGTCGAGCACGCACGGCGTGTTGCCGACGTCGACCAGCGCGGCCTGCATGAGCCTGCGGCTGAACCCGCGGCCGCGGGCCATGCGCGCGGTGACGACGCGTCCGATGCGGAACGTGCCGTCGGGCTCCTCGAGCAGCCGCAGGTACGCGAGCGGGTCGTGTGATCCGTCGGCTTCCAGCCAGAAGTGCCGGGTGCCCTGTTCGAGGTCGCGGCCGTCGACGTCGCAGTACACGGAGTTCTGCTCCACTACGAACACGTCCTGCCGCAGCCGCAGGATCGCGTAGAGCTGGGCGGGGCTCAGGTCGAGCCCCCACTGCCGCCGCAGGGTGGCGGGAAACGGTGTGGTTCGCACCGGACCTTGGATATCAGAAGCCCAGCATCGACCGGTAGTGAGCGAGACGGGTGTAGACACCAGGTTCATCTGCCCGTGCGCACCCGCGTCCGAACGACACGACGCCCGCGAGCCTGCCGCGCACGACCAGCGGTCCGCCCGAGTCGCCCGTGCACGCGTCACGTCCGCCGCGGCCTGCGCACAGCATCGCGCCCGGCCGGTAGTCCGGTTCCTTCAGCAGGCACTCGGAGTCGGACAGGATCGGCACCGTCACTTTGCGCAGCGTCATCGCGGGCGGGCTGGTCTCGGACGTGCGACCCCAGCCGAGCACCACGCCGTCGTCGCCGGCCTCGCCGAGCGCGATGGTCCGGTACGGCAGCGGACGGGCCAGCGTTAGCACCGCCACATCGTCGCCCCGGCTGACGTCGCGGAAGTCGGGGTGCCGCCACACGTCGGCGACGGCGGCCTCGACGCCCTCGCCGGAGTTGCGCAGGTCGGTGCGGCCTGCGACCACGCGGATCTGCTCGGCAGGGCGCTGGTTCTTGCCGAGCACGCCTTTCAGCGTCGCGCAGTGCGCGGCCGTCATGACCTTGTCCGGAGCGACGAGCGCGCCACCGCAGAACAGCTGGCCGTCGGTGGTGGTGATCGCCACAACCCACGGGGTGTCGGCCACCCGCGCGGGTGTCCCCCCGACGATCGCATCGGCCGTCGACGCACCGCTGACCAGCGCGATCACCGCCGCGACCACGGCGAACCGCTTACCCCTCACGGACCACTCCTCGTTGCGCCAGGTGGACTATCGGTCACCAACGGTAGCGATGGCGCTAGGACGGCGTCAAAACCGGAGATTCTCGTGTTAGTGTCGCATTCGGCCGGAGATTTTGCGGCCAGTGGCACAGATCACGGGGGTATGTACGGTGTTGTTCGACTTCGGTCAGATTCCGGCCTTTCTCATCGCGTGCGCGGTCGTCATCGTGACCCCCGGTGTTGACGCGTTCCTGTTGCTGCGCACGTCATTGCGGTCCGGCACCCGCTCCGGACTGCTCGCGCTGGCCGGCATCCACTCGGCGGCGGCGGTCCAGGTCGCGCTCGTGATCTCGGGGCTCGGCGTGGTGCTCGCGCAGTACCCGGTGGTGCTCACCGCGTTGCGCTGGATCGGTGCCGCCTACCTGCTCTACCTCGCGGTTTCCATCGCACGAGGGTTGCTGCGGCGCTCCGGTGACGAGCCGGAGGAGGTCATCAGCTCCCGGCCGTTCCGCCAGGGCTTCCTGACCAACATCACGAACCCGAAGATGATCCTGTTCTCGCTGGCGTTCCTGCCGCAGTTCATCGGATCGGGTGAACCGGCACCACAGCTCGCGATGCTGGCGGTGCTGTTCCTCGCGCTCGCGGCGGTCTGGGAGCTGATGATCGTGCTGGCCGCCTCGCGCGTGGCCGGACGGCTCAAGCGACCTGGTGTGACGACCGCGCTGGACGCCGTGTGCGCGGCCGTCTTCCTCACCATGTCCGTGGGCCTCGTCGTCTGAGTTCGATCATTTTGGGCAGATCTTGGGCGCGGCGCGCATTCCGATGTAGCAGTAGCCGTTCGCGAACACGACCGGCATGAAGTCGTCCTGGAACGACGACCCGGCGCCGGTGGCCGCGAAGACGTTGGGCGCCACGGGAATCAGCTCCATGTCCATGGACGGGTAGATCGCCATGTCGTCGACGAACTCGTAGCGCGCCTTGCGGTCGTTGATCGTGATGACCACGCCTTCTCGTTTGTAGACGCCGTTGTAGGGCGTCATGTCGGCCCCGAAGGGCTCGGCCGGCGGCGCGAACGGCGGCGGCATCTCGATGCCGAACCGGCCGAGCAGCGCACGCAGGATCGCCGACGACAACGGGCGTGCGCCGCCGCCGTTGGTCAGCAACGCGATGGCGATGCCCTGCTCCGGGATCACGCGGAGGTAGGCGTACTGGCCGGTGGCGGCACCGTCGTGGCCGATGCCGGGTGTGCCGGTGAAGTCGTAGAGCGTCCAGCCGAGGCCCCAGCCGTCCGCGCTCACGGTCCACTTGTCCGGCACGTCGACCTGACGTTCCTGCATCAGGGCAACGGTTTCCGGCTTCAGCACCGTCGCGTCGAGGTGTGCCTGCACCAGCCGGATCACGTCACCGGCGCTGGCGCACACGGCGGCGGCGGGCCCGGCAGCACGCGGCATCAGGTCCCACACCGGCGTCGGCTCACCGTCGAAGTGCCCGGTCGCGGCACGGAACCGCAGCACCTCCTCCGGCAGCGTCATGGTGTGCGCCAGGCCGAGGGGCGTGAGCACGCGGTCGGCGAGCGCCCGGTTCCAGGTCGTGCCGGTGAGGACCTCGACGATCCGGCCGAGCACGACGTAGCCCGCGCCGCTGTAGGAGACGGTCGAGCCCGGCGGGACGTCCTGGCCGAGCTTCGGCGCGGAGGGTGTCGAGCAGGTCCTCTGCGTACAGTGTTCGCATGACGCGAACACTGTACGCAGATCGCGAAGCTGTACGCAACTGCGTACGGTGAACGCATGGTTTCCTCGGTGTGGACGCGGCAACGCCCGCGCGCAGGCCTCAGCCAGGACCGGATCGTGGCCACGGCCGTGGAGCTGCTGGACGCGGACGGGCTAGAAGCGCTGTCCATGCGCACGCTCGCCGCCCGCATGGACACGAAGGCCACCTCGCTCTACCGGCACGTGGCGAACAAGGACGAGCTGATCGAACTCGTCGTCGACGAGGTGTACGGCGAGATGGAGGTCCCGTCGGCCGGACCGTGGCGCACGTCGGTGGCGGAGGCGGCCAGAAGCCTGCGCGCCATGGTGTTGCGGCACCCGTGGGTGGCGTCGGTGCTCGGCCAGGTCGGGCTGGCGGAACTGGGGCCGAACCTGTCCGACCGGTCGGCCCGGCTGCTGGAGTTGTTCCGCGGTGGTGGTTTTCCCGGCGAGGAAGCCGATCTGGCGATGAAGACCGTGCTCGGGTACGTGGTCGGGATGACCGTGAGCGAGGCGGCGTACGTGCAGCTGCTCGCGCGCAGCGGTCAGGACGAGGAGCAGCTGAGCCTGCACGGGGTGACGTCGAAAGCGTTGCGGGACAAGACTTTCGAGTACGGGCTGGAACGGGTGCTGCGAGGGCTCAGCTCGTCCTGACGCGCAGCTGCGGGAGCACCCGGCCGGGGATCGAGCCCGACGGCACCTCGCCGATGCGTTCGGCGCCCATCTTCAGGTAGAAGCCCTCGGCGAACGGCTCCGCGTCGATGTCGAGGTGCTCGTACCCGGCCGCGGCCGCGGCGCTGATCAGGTGCTCCCACAGCACGCGGCCGAGGCCGGTGCCGATCCGGTCCGGCCGCAGCCACAGGTTGCCGAGCTCGCCGAACGGCGGTTCGCCGTCGAGGCTGTAGAAGCCGATCACCGCACCGTCCAGCTCGGCGACCACCACGTGCCGCGCGGACACGTCGTCGGGGCTGAACGTCAGCTCCTCCCTGACCGCCTCCAGGAAGGCCTCGTCGTACCCCCAGTGCGCCTTGGCGGCCTGCGCCACCTCGCTCAGCACGCCCGCTTCCTCCGGCCTCGCCCTGCGCAGTGTCACCATCTCGCCAGGCTCGCACGCCGAGAAGATCTCTACGATCGATTTTGTGGCGGACCGACTGCAGGCTCTACGCGATGCGCTGGCCGCGCGTCCCGGTGAGGCTGTGCCGTTCGACGCGCTGGCCGCGCAGGTGTGGCCGGACGAGCCGCCGATGCACCCGCGAGCGGCGTTGCGCACGCTGGTCAGCAGGCTGCGCGCGACCGACCAGGTGATCACCGAACCGGCCGGGTACCGGCTCGTCCCCCGTCCTCCCGCGCCGTGCCAGCTGCCCGCCGACCTGCCTGACTTCGTTGGCAGGAAAGAGGAAATAGCGCGACTGGAGCTGATCGACGCGCCGGTGCGGGCGATCACCGGGCTGCCGGGTGTCGGCAAGACGGTGCTGGCGATCCGAGAGGCGCACCGGCTGCGCGAGCGGTTCCCCGACGGGCAGCTGTACGTGAACCTGCGCGGGTTCTCCACCGGGCCGTCGATGACGGTCGAGCAGGCGCTGACGCGGTTCGTGAAGGCGCTGGGCGGCGGGCAGGAGGACGACTACCGCGAGCTGCTGCGCAACCGGCGGGTGCTGGTCGTGCTCGACAACGCGACGGCTGACGTGATCGCGCCGCTGCTGCCCGCGACGCCCGGCTGTGCCGCGTTGATCACCTCCCGCCAGGACCTGCCGCAGTTCGCACAGGTCAAGCTCGGTGTGCTGGCCGAGCAGGAGGCACGCGAGCTGCTCAAGGGCATGCGGGTCGAGGGCGACACCGGCGAGCTGATCAGCCTCTGCGCGCGCTTGCCGCTCGCGTTGCGGATCGCGGGCGCGAACCTCGCCGGACGCCACCTGCCGGACTACGTCGAGGAGCTGCGCGAGCACCGGCTCAGGGCCTTGGAGATCGAGGACGACGACACCGCCGTGCAGGCGGCGTTCGACCTCTCGTACCGGAAGCTGTCGCCGCGGGCACGACGGACGTTCGACTTCCTCGGCGCGGTGCCGGGACCGGACATCCCGCGCGGCCTCGCCGGTGACGCCGTCGAGGAGCTCGTCGCCGCCAACCTGGTGCAGCGCACCGGTGATCGCTTCCAGCTGCACGACCTGCTGCGCCTGTACGCCAGGGCACGGGCGACGGACGAGGATCGCCGTGCGGTCTTCGAGTGGTACCTGACCAGGGTCGACGGCGCCGACGCCCAGCTGAACATCGGCTTCACCCGCGTGCTGCCCGCCGTGGCGGACCCCGTGCCGTTCGCCGGCCGCGACGAGGCCGTGGCGTGGTTCGAGGCGGAACGGGCGAACCTCGTCGCACTGGCCCAGGAACACCCGGACGCCGGACTCGTCGCGGGACTGCGCGGACACCTGCTCCTCGCCGGGCACTTCGCCGACCTGCGCACGATCGCCCGCGCCGCGCTCGCCGTCGAGACGACCGGGCAGCGGAGGGCGGCGATGCGGGTGTGCCTGGGCTACCTCGACTGGCGCTTCGGCGAGCACAGGTCCGCGATCGCGCACTGCGAGAAGGCGATCAGCGGGTTCCGCGCGGCCGGCCGGCAGGCTGAGGAGTCGGTGGCTCTCAACATCCTCGCCGGCGTCTACCACGACCTCGGCGAACTCGACCTCGCCAGGGATCACCTCACCGCCGCGATCGACCTGTACGTGGCGAACGACCTGCGCACCCACCTGCCCGGCGGGCTCGGCAACCTCGGGTTGCTGGAGCTGGAGCTCGGCAGGCTCGAGTCCAGTGAGGACGCGCTGCGCCGCTCGGTCGACCTGGCTCGGGAGATCGACGACTGGCACCGCGTCGCCCACGGGCTCAACAACCTCGGCGTGGCGCTGGCGGCGCGGAAGAAGCACGCGGAGGCCGAGCAGGCGTTCCTGCAGGCACTGGACCTGGCAGGACGGCACGGTTTCCGGCAGACCGAGATGTCCGCGCGGGTCGAGTACGCGGAGTTCCTCGTCGGGACCGGCAGACGCGACGAGGCGCGGGACAACGCCGAACGCGCGCTCGAGCTCGCGGGCGACGACGACCTGTTCACCAGGGTCGACGCCCAGCTCGTGCTCGCCGAGCTGAACCGGTCGGCCGACGAGTTCGACGAGGTCCTGCGCCGCGCCACCGAGGCCGAGTTCCGCATCATCGAAGTCCGCGCCCTCGCGGGCAAAGCCGCGTTGCTGCAGGACAAGGCGTTGTGCGACAAGGCGATCGAGCGCGCGGAGTCGGCGGGGTTGCGCTACCGCGCGAATCTCGTCCGCGAACTCAGCTCAGGTATGTCGTGACGCGGGTGTAGACACCGGGTGTGTTGGGCCGCGCGCACCCGATGCCCCACGAGACGATCCCGGCGAGCCTGCCGTCCACCACGAACGGACCGCCGGAATCGTCGATGCACGCGTCGATCCCGCCCTCCGGATACCCGGCGCAGAACATCGCCTTCGCGTCATAACGCGCGTACGTGCCCGCGCACTGCGCGTCCGACATGATCGGGATGGAAGCCTTGTGCAGCAACGGACTCTTGTTCGTGTCGTTCTCCGCCTGCCGCCCCCAGCCGTACACGACGCCGACGTTGCGCGCGTCGTACACGGCGTTCGTCGACGCCACCGGCAGCACCGCGTACGGCATGGGCTGCACGAGCGTCAGCAACGCGATGTCCTTGCCACGCGAGGGAGTCGAGTAGCCCTCCGCGATCTGGTACTGCTTCACGACCGACGTGCTGCCGCCGTCGGTGCGCAGGTCGAGCCTCCCGCCGACGACCGTGATCGAACTGGGGGTGCGCCCGTACACGCAGTGCGCCGCCGTGGCGACGAGACCCGGCCCGACCAGCGCGCCTCCGCAGAACTGGTAGCCGGACGACGTGGTCAGGGCGACCATCCACGGCGCCTCACCTGCGTTGTCGACCACCACGCCACCGACGATTCTGGACTCGGCGTGAGCTGGGGTCACCGTGATCACGACCAGGGCCAGAACCGCTGCCAGCAGACGCATGCACCCCACTGAACCCAGGGGTCTACGGGTCGACAACTCCAGGCGGCGAAGCATCCACGACCGGGTGAAGATCCTTCGCGTATCGGGCGATTCGGACGTACACGCCCGGCTTGCCCCTGCGCGCACAGCCCTCGCCCCACGACGTGACGCCGACGAGCTTGCCCTCCGCGACGATCGGGCCGCCCGAGTCGCCCTGGCAGGTGTCGATCTTGCCGCCCTCGTAGCCCGCGCAGAACATGTCGGCCTTCACGAACTGCGGGTAGGCGTCGGCGCAGTAGGCGTCCGGCAGCACCGGCAGCGTGGCCTGCATGAGGTAGCGCGACGTCTTGCCGTTCTCGCTGGTGCGGCCCCAGCCGAGGGCGCGCAGCTGCGTACCGGGCTGGTAGAGCGCCCGATCGGACAGTTCGGCGAGGGGCAGCGGGGTGTACGGCAGCGGCTTGCGCAGCGTCAGGACCGCCACGTCCTCGCCCTCGTCGGCCGCGACGTACTGCTTGTGGATCCAGATGTCCGCGGGCGTGACCGACATCCCGGCGTTGCGGTCCTGCTTGTCCTCACGACCGGCGATGACGCGCAGCTCACCCGGCGAGCGGCCGGCGGCGCAGTGCGCCGCGGTGAGCACCTTCGTCGGCGCGACGACGGTGCCACCGCAGAACTGGAGGCCGTGGTCGTCGGTCAGGTAGACGGCCCACGGGTTGGCCTCGATCGAGGCACGCTCACCGCCGATGACCTGCTCACCGGCGGCGGCTGTGCCCGTCGAAGCCATCAGCGCGCAGAGAACCAGCACGAGGAGTCGTCTCATAACTCCAGATGGTAGCTACTCCGCTGCGCCGTTCGGAGCAACCTTGCTCCAGACCTTGCCCGCGGCTCCCATGACGGCCTCGCCGATGTCGTTGATCGTCTTGATCAGCGGGTCGGCGGAGTTGCTCATGGACTCCTTGTACGAGCGGGCGGCGGACTTCACGTCGTCGGTGAGGTTGTTCGCCGGCCTGTCGTCCTCACGGCGCGGGTACGTGCCGGTCAGGATCTCGCGGTACTCCTCGGTCGCCGACCAGCGCTGCAGTTCGGCGGCCCGCACCACGACCAGCGGGTGCGACCGCTGCTCGGTGTGCAGGAGCTTGAGGAGGCTGTCGCGGATGTCCTCGACCTCCTCGTACTCCTTGGCCTGGGCGAGGAACGACGCGATGTCGACCTGGCCGCCGAGGTCGCCGGCGAGCGCGAGGTGCGTGCGCAGCGCGGCCTGCGGGTCCTGGCAGGCGAGCAGGCCGGCCCGGTCGCAGGACAGCTCGGTCTTGCGTTGCCACTCGCGCAGTGCCGCGATGACCGCCCGCATGGCGATCGCGCCCGCCGGCACCCAGGCGAACGACGTGGTCAGGTCGATGAGCCTGCGCAGCAGCGTGTTGTAGAGCGCGTGACCCGACATCACGTGGCCCATCTCGTGACCGACGAGGAACCGCAGCGACTCGTGGTCGAGCAGGTCGACGGCACCGGTGCTGACCACGATGAACGGCTTGTCGATGCCGTAGGTGAAGGCGTAGGCCTGTGCGCTGCGCTCGACGTAGAGGTCGGGGACCTCGTCGAGGTCGAACGTCGCCGCCACCTCGTTGCGGATGCGGTCGAGCTGCGGGTACTGCTTCGGGCCGACCCTGACCGAGGACGCCACCTGCAGCAGGCGCTCACCCCGCTCGGAGAAGGCTCCGGCGACCGCCTTGAGAACCGGTGCCACGGCGGGCACCGCCCTCAGCACCGCGAGGGCGCCTCGGTCGGCAGGATGCTCGTAGGCGCGCGGGCTGATCCCCGGGAAGCGCACTCTCGATGACTGTTCGATATCCCCCGTCACGTCACCCAGGTTAGACACGATCCGGACAAGGGTGCACGGAATCGGCGCCGAGTGGTTGCAGACTGGCCCGGTGAGCGACGAAGACACCACCGTCCTGCCGCTGCGTGGCGGTGCCTCCGCGACCCTCGTCCGCAGGCGCGCCGCCGCCAACGACCGCGGCGCGATCCTCTACGTGCACGGGTTCGCGGACTACTTCTTCCAGGAGCACGTGGCCGAGCACTACACGGCCCAGGGCTACGACTTCTACGCGGTCGACCTGCGCGGGTACGGCAGGTCGCTGCGCGACGGCGAGCTGCCGAACTACACGACCGACATGGCGGTGTACTTCCAGGAGATCGACGCCGCCATCGCGAAGGTCAGGGAAGAGCACTCTCGCGTGGTGCTGATGGGCCACTCGACCGGTGGCCTCACCACGTCGTTGTGGGCGCACGAACGGCGCGCCGATGACTTGATCAACGCGTTGGTGCTCAACAGCCCGTGGCTGGACGTCGTCGAGCCGCCGTTCATGCGGCAGATCGTGAAGCTGATCGGGCGGGTCGCGCCCAAGGCGAAGATCCGCGCGAACCTCGGCGAGGCGTACGGGTCGGCGATCCACAGCTCGCGCAACGGCGAGTGGGACTTCGACCTGAAGTGGAAGCCGCTCGCGGGCTTCCCGGTGCTGGCCGGGTGGATCCGGGCGGTCCTGATCGCGCAGGAGAAGGTCCACAAAGGTCTCGACGTGCGCGTGCCGGTGCTCGTGCTGCACTCGGACAAGAGCATGCTGAACGCTCGGGAGTGGAGCGAGGACGTCTCGAAGGCCGACGCGGTGCTGGACGTCGAGGGCATGAAGAAGTGGGGTCCGAAGATCGGATCATCCGTCAAGGTGGTCGAGATCAAGGCGGGCATGCACGACCTCTTCCTGTCGCCGGAGCCGGTGCGTGCGGCGGCTCTCGCGGAAGTGGACGAGTTCCTCAAAACGACTTGACCTCGTCATAGGTCGAAGTTCGAGACTGGGCGCCATGAACATCGACTTCAACGCCTGGTACGCGCTCGAAAGCGCCATGCAGGACGAGAAAAATCGCCGCGTCAGCCGGGCGACGTTGAAGCGCGTCGCCCGGTTCGCCCGCCCGCAGCGCCGGGCCGTGTTCGGGCTGCTGGCCATCAGCTCGGTGGCGGCCGTGCTCGCGGTTGCCTCGCCCGTGCTGGCCGGACGCGTGGTCGACCAGATCGTCGGTGGCCGTGACCTGGGGCTCGTCGTGTGGCTCGCGCTGGCGATCGCCGGCGTGGCGGTGCTGGAGGCCGGGTTCTCGCTGGCCGAGCGGTGGCAGTCGGCACGGGTGGGCGAGGACCTGATCCTGCGGCTGCGGCAGGCCGTCTTCGACCACGTGCAACGGATGCCGATCGCGTTCTTCACCAGGACGCGGACCGGCGCACTGGTCTCGCGGCTGAACAACGACGTGATCGCGGCGCAGCGGGCGTTCTCCGAGACGATCTCCGGTGTCGTCACGAACATCATCGCGCTCGTGCTGACCCTGGCCGTGATGCTGACGCTGTCGTGGCAGGTCACGGTGCTGGCGATGCTGCTGCTGCCGATCTTCCTGATCCCGGCGCGGCGCATGGGCAAGCGCCTGGCGTCGATGCACCGGGAGGCGGCGAACCTCGACTCGGCGATGACCACGCAGATGACCGAGCGGTTCTCCGCGCCGGGTGCGACGTTGATCAAGCTGTTCGGCCGGCCGTCCCTGGAGAGCCTGGAGTTCGGGACGCGGGCGCGGCGGGTGCGCGACATCGGCGTGAAGACGGCAGTGGCCCAGTGGCTGTTCCTCGTGGCGTTGACTTTGGTGTCGTCGTTGGCGCTGGCGCTGGTGTACGGGTTGGGCGGGTACTTCGCGATCGCCGGGCAGATGGCGCCGGGCACGATCGTGACGCTCGCGCTGCTGCTGACGCGGCTGTACGCGCCGTTGACCGCGTTGGCCGGCGCACGGGTGGACGTGATGACTGCGCTGGTGTCGTTCGAGCGCGTCTTCGAGGTGCTGGACCTGCCGCCGCTGATCAAGGAGAAGCCCGACGCCGTCTCCGTTCCCGACGGCCCGGTGTCGGTGGAGTTCTCCGACGTGAAGTTCGCCTACCCGTCGGCGGACAAGGTGTCGCTGGCGTCGCTGGAGGAGGTGGCGGCCCTCGACACGCGAGGCGGTGAGGAGATCCTCGGCGGCGTGTCCTTCGAGGCTCCGCCGGGTTCGCTGGTCGCGCTGGTCGGCGCGTCCGGTGCGGGCAAGTCGACGATCGCGTCGCTGGTGCCCCGCCTGTACGACGCGGACTCCGGGTCGGTCCGTCTGTCCGGTGTGGACGTTCGCGACCTGTCGTTCGACTCGATCCGCGAGACGGTGGGCATGGTGACGCAGGACGGCCACCTGTTCCACGAGTCGATCGCCGCGAACCTGCGGCTGGCAGCTCCCGAGGCCACCGACGAGGAACTGTGGGACGCGCTGCGCCGTGCCCGGCTGGCGGACCTGGTGTCGTCGTTGCCGGACCAGCTCGACACCGTGGTGGGCGAACGGGGTTACCGGTTGTCCGGCGGTGAGCGGCAACGGCTGACGATCGCCCGGCTGCTGCTGGCCAAGCCGCGCGTGGTGATCCTGGACGAGGCCACGGCCCACCTCGACTCGCGGTCGGAGGCCGCGGTGCAGGAGGCGCTGGTCGAGGCCCTGGCAGGACGAACGTCGCTGGTGATCGCGCACCGCCTGTCGACGATCCGCGCAGCGGACCAGATCCTCGTCGTGGATCGCGGGCAGATCGTCGAACGTGGTACGCACGAATCGTTGCTGGCGCTCGACGGCCACTACGCCAAGTTGTACCGCACGCAGTTCAGCGAGGAACCGATCGGAGCACCGTGAGCGCCATCCCCTCCCCGGACAACATCTACCCGTTGCCGGACATCGCCCGCACGGTGCAGCTCCGGCCGTTGGTGAAGAACCCGCAGATCGAGATCGGCGAGTACACCTACTACGACGACCCGTTGCACGCCACGGAGTTCGAGCAGCGCAACGTGCTCTACAACTTCGGCAGGGAGAAGCTGGTCATCGGCCGATACTGCGCGTTGGCCGAGGGCGTGCGGTTCATCATGTCCGGCGCCAACCACCGCATGGACGGCGTGTCGACGTTCCCGTTCACGATCTTCGGCGGCCAGTGGGGCGAGAAGACGCTCGACATAGACCTGGGCACGCCGTCCCGCGGCGACACGGTGGTGGGCAACGACGTGTGGATCGGGTACCAGGCGTTGATCATGCCGGGGGTGCGGATCGGCAACGGGGCGATCATCGCGGCCGGATCCGTCGTGGTGTCGGACGTTCCTGCCTACGGGATCGTGGGTGGGAACCCGGCGGGGCTGATCAGGAAGCGGTACAGCGACTCGGACATCGAGCTGCTCGAACGGATCGCGTGGTGGGACTGGCCGGTGGAGAAGATCACCGAGCACGTCCGGGTGATCATGTCGGGGACGCCGGCCGAGCTGGCGGCGGTCGCGGGGTGAGGGCTCTGCTCGTCACCGGCCCGGTCGGGGTGGGCAAGACGACGGTGGCCGAGGCCGTGGGCGACGCGCTCGCCGCGGCCGAGGTCCCGCACGCCGTGATCGACCTCGACTGGCTCCGGTGTTCGTGGCCCAGCCCCGCGGACGATCCGTTCCAGCTCGAACTTGAGTTGCGCAATCTCCGTGCCGTGGCCCGCAACTACGCCGACGCGGGTGCGCAGCGCCTGGTGCTGGCCGGGGTGCTGGAACGCAGAGCCGACCGCTCGCGGTACGCCAAAGCGGCCGGGGCCGAGCTCACCGTGTGCCGGTTGACGGCAGACCTGTCCGTCATCCGGGAGAGGCTTGCCGTGCGGCACCGGCACGACTCCGGTCTGCGGTGGCACGTGAACCGCGCCGGGGAGCTGGAGGAGATCTTCGCGTCGGCCGGGGTGGAGGACTTCGTGGTGGCTGCCGATCGGGCCGTGGCCGAGGTGGCCCAGGACGTGGTCACCCGCTGGCTTGCCGAAGAACGGATGTAGCTGTCAGCAGCCCCCGGTCGTTTCCGCTATCAGCTGCTCGCCGTCACGACCACTGCTGCTCCCTCGGACATCGTTGACGGATTGCGACTCGAGCCGGATGCGACAACTGTCGTCCGCAACAGGATCCTCTTCCACGACGACCAGCCCGTGGAGGTCCACCCGAACAGTCCCCACATGAACAGGCAGAGGAACAGGAACACGGCGTTGTGGGCGAACGGAATCGCCAGCAGCGCCACCGCGATGACGAACGTGCTGGTGCGCAACATCCTCCGCCAGCCGTACCGGTCGACGAGGAAACCACCCGCGAGCGTGCCGGTGGTGGTGCCGATCCCGAAGACCACGAGCGCCGTCGCGATGGTCGCGCTGGCGGTCCCGGCGTTGTGGCCGACCAGCACGGAGATGTAGGCGTACACGATGAACTCGGCCGTGACGACGGCGAGCGTCAACAGCAGGATCGACAGCAGCCGCCGATCGCCGAGGAACCGCAGTCGCTCTCGCAGGCCCATCGCGCTCGCCGGCTGGTCGTCCAACCGGCTGAACCACTGCGCGACCGCGACGACGACGGCCAGCACCGCGATGACGACCAGCACCGAGCGCCAGCTGATGTGGGGGGACGCCACGATTCCCAGCGGTGCGCCGACAAGCGTCGCGGCGGTGTGTCCGGACGCGACGATCGACAACGCCCGGCCCCGCCGCCGCGGACCGAGACTGATCGCGCGGGCACCGGCGTTCGGGACGTACGCGCACGCACCCAGTGCCGCGATCGACCGCCCGGCCGCCAAAGCGACGATCGAGCCGCTCGACGCCGCCACGACGTTGCCGAGTGCGAACATCACGAGCCCGACCGCGCACATCGTCCGCTGGGAACGACTTCCCGCCAGCACCGCGACGGCCGGTGCGCCGAAGACGTACGTCAGCGGGTAGATCGCGAGCGTTGCCCCGACAGCGCCGGGCTCCACCCGGAGGTCGCCGGCCACCACAGGCAGCACACCGGTCAGCACAGTGCCCTCGACCGCCACCACGAACGCGCCGAAGATCAGCGGAACCAGGCTCCACCACGTCGCGTTCCTCATGCCAGACCCAACGAGCGGAGATCGATTCGGTGGCGTCCGAGTGAACTTCCGCGACGAACGTGCCTGATCGCGCGACCATGAGCACATGGAGTACGACCGCTACTGCGACCTGACGATGCGCGGCGGCACGACCAGCGGTGTCGTCTATCCCCTGGCTGTCGCATCGCTGGCGCGGCACTACGAGTTCAAGCAGATCGGTGGGGCGTCGGCGGGTGCGATCGCCGCGGGGTTCACCGCGGCAGCCGAACGCGGTCGTGCTGCTGGGGGTTTCGAGAAGCTGGCCGGGCTGATCGACTGGTTCACGTCGGGCTCCGGGGCGGAGCGGTGGCGGCTGGCGCAGTTGTTCCAGCCCGCGGACAAGACGCGGGCGCTGTACCGGATCGTCGTGGCGACCATGCAGAAGCGTGAGACGACGGGGCGTAGCGCGGTCTCGTGCCTGTTCTTCGCGTTGCTGGGCGCGGTCGGGATGCGGGCCAAGGCCGTGCTGGCGTTGATGGCGTTGCTGTGGCTGGGCGGGCCGGTGCTGTGGTCGGCGTGGCTCGCACCCAAGGCTTATCCGGCGTGGCTCACGACCGTGGTCTTGCTGCTCGCGTTGGCGTGCATCGTGTTGGTGCTGTGGCCTTTGCGAGGCAGTCTGCCGTGGCCCGCGTGGGTGTTCGTCGCGGTGCCGCTCGTGCTCGGGCTGGCGTTTTCGCGGCACTACGCGACGGCGGCGGTGGTGCTGCTGGTGTGGCTGGTGCTGACGCTGGCGGCGGTCAGCGCGCTCACCGTCACCTACGGCCATGCCATGCAGCGGTACCTCAGGAACAACGCGCGGTCCATCCACTTCGGACTGGTTCCCGGCACCGGGGACTTCACGCCGTCGTGGCTCGACCGGCTGGCCGGCGTGCCGAAGTCGACGGGGGTGCCGCCGTTGGCCGACTGGATCGCCGACCAGCTCGACGAGCTCGCCGGAACGAAGCACGCGTTGACGTTCGGCGATCTCGGCGACATCAACCTCGTGCTAATGACCACCGATCTGTCCGAAGGACGGCCGTATCGGTTGCCGTTCAAGGAAAGCTGGCAGTACTGCGAGGAGTGCCTCGGGTACGTGCTGCCGCGCCGGGTCGTCGAGCAGATGAACGGTGCCGAAGCAGGCGTGAACTGTCCGCTGCACGAGCACATGCCGTTGCGGGAACTGCCCTCGCGCGACCGGCTGCCGGTCGTGGTGGCGGTGCGGATGTCGTTGTCGTTCCCCGGTCTGATCGCCGCCGTGCCGCTGTGCCGGGACGGGCGCGTGCACTGGTTCTCCGACGGCGGCATCACCAGCAACTTCCCGATCCACTTCTTCGACGCGCTGCTGCCGCGCTGGCCCACGTTCGGGCTGAGCCTGCAGCCGTATCCGAACGGCGACACGGCCGAGGTGTGGCTGCCGGAGCAGGACGCGTCGACCAAGGGCACGCGGTACGCGCCGCTCACGTCGATGCCGGGCTTCCTGCTGTCCATCTTGGACACGTTCCTGGACTGGCGCGACACCATGCAGTCCGCGCTGCCCGGTTATCGCGGTCGCATCGCGCACGTCCGGCAGGCCGACGACGAGGGCGGCACGAACCTGTTCATGCCGCCCGCCACGATCAGGCGCCTGGCGTTGCGCGGCCGGCGTGCGGGCGACCTGTTGCGGGAGCGGTTCGAGCAGCAGCAGAACACCGACCGCTACCGCTGGATCCGGCTGCGCATGGCCGTGCGCGAGTACCAGGAGCTCGGGGTGCAGGCCGAGGACCGCGACGCGATGTACGCCGAGCTGCTCGAGCGGTTCCAGATCCCCGAGGAGCTGCACGAGTGGTTCCGCACTCCCCCTGCCGACGGTGATCCGCACCGGGAGGAGATCGCGGTCGCGCTGGACCACGTCGGCAGGCTCAAGGACGACGGGCCGTTCGACGGCGTGCCGCCGGTGGATCCGGATTTGCGGCTGACACCGCCCGAGTAGGCGGGTTAACCTGGGTTCATGACGCGATTTAGCCACCCCCGACCTGCGGCGGTGGCGCGCGCCTAGAACCTTCCCGTCGGTCGGGGGACTCCGCATCCCAGCACACCGACCAGGAACGGGAAACCCCATGTACCGCACCGAAGAACTCGTGCACGCCCTGAACGTCCGCGACCTCACCGACCCCGCGCAGGGCCCGCACGCCATGCAGCTGCTGATCGCCGAGCTCACCGCCGCGCTGGACAGTCCGGAGGAAGTCCGCCACCACCCGCTCGTCCCGGTGGAGCACAACTACGAGCACCTCGGCTATCCCGCCGACGCGATCACCAGGAACGCCCGCTACACCAGGTACGTCAGCGAGACGTGCATGCTGCGCAGCCACACCACGGCGATGATCCCGCCCGCGCTCAGGCACGCCACCCCGGACGTGACGCTGATCTGCCCCGGGCTCGTCTACCGCCGTGACACGGTCGACCGCCTGCACACGGGCACACCGCACCAGCTCGACGTCTGGCGGATCTCACGCCAGCCCGAACGGCTCGACGACCTCATCGACACGGTCGTCACGACGTTGTTGCCCGGCAAGCGATATCGCACGATCGACGCGCAACACCCGTACACCACGCACGGCAAGCAGATCGACGTGTGGCACGACGGCCAGTGGGTGGAGATCGGTGAGTGCGGGCTCGCCGCGCGGCACGTGCTGAAACACCACCCGCACGGCCTCGCGATGGGCCTCGGCCTGGACCGGATCCTCATGCTGCGCAAGGGAATCCCGGACATCCGCCTGCTGCGCAACGCCGATCCGCGCATCGCGGCGCAGATGCTGGACCTGGCCGAATACCGGCCGGTCTCCCGGCATCCCGCCGCGATCAGGGACATCTCGATCATGGCGGACCACGACGAGGACGCCGAGACGCTCGGCGACCGGATCCGCGCGCTGGTGCCGGAGGACCTGATCGAGGAGATCACGATCCTGAGCGAGACGCCTGCGGAAGACCTGCCGGAGCACGTCCGGGAACGGCTGGAAGCCAGGCCCGGTCAGAAGAACGTGCTCATCCGCGTGACGATGAGGGCCCCGGAACGCACCCTCACCGACCGCGAGACGAACGAGCTGCGGGACCGCCTGCTTCAGGGTTTGCGGGCGACGGCGCCGTAGATGCCGGTGTGGTCCTCGTAGGAGTCCGGGCGCCACTCGTCCACCGTGACGATGCCCGGCTCCAGCAGTTCGAGGCCGTCGAAGAACCTGGTCACCTCGGCGTACGTGCGGATGGCGAGCTTGTTGTCCGAGTTGCTGTAGATCTGGGCGACCTTGCGGGCCTCCGCGGCCTCCTCCTCGGTGAGGTTGTCCCAGGTCGCGTGGGTGATGGCCAGGTAGGAGCCGGAGGGGAGGTCTGCCATGTACTCGGCCACGACCCCGTACGGGTCGTCGGAGTCCGGGACGAAGTGCAGCGCCGCGATGATCAGGACACCGATCGGGCGGGAGAAGTCGAGCACCTCGCGCGCGGCGGCCAGCACCGTGGAGGTCGCCCGCAGGTCCGCGAGGACGGCCGTGGCGTTGGGGTTGTCGGCCAGCAGGGCGTTGCTGTGCGAGACGGCGACCGGCTCGTAGTCGACGTAGACCACGCGCGCGGACGGGTTGTCGTGCTGCGCGATCTCGTGGACGTTGCCCACGGTCGGGATGCCGGAGCCCAGGTCGAGGAACTGGTCCACGCCGGAGCTGACCAGGTGACGGACGACCCTGCGCAGGAACGAGCGGTTGGCCTGCGCGCTCTGGGCGATGCCGGGGAAGATCTGCTCCACCTGCTTGGCGGCGGCGCGGTCGGCTTCGAAGTTGTGCGAGCCGCCCAGGTAGTAGTCGTACATCCGCGCCACGCTCGGACGCGTGACGTCGACCGTGGACGGGACCCACTTCAGCTCTTCCTTCACGCGCGCATCCTCACCCGTGGACATACGAGTGTCCACCGCCACATGTGTGTTCGCGGAACGTGTCGCCGCTGCTCGCTGACAGCGAACGCCCGAAGGGAACATCACCACGCTCCAGTTGGTTGAGCGGTACAGACTCAACTTTGGAGGGTGATGTGATGGGCGAGACGTTGGCCCTGCCGGTGCTGCCGCTGGACGACGTTGTGGTGCTGCCCGGCATGGTGGTGCCGATCCGCATCTCCGGTGCGGACGCCAGCGCCGAGGCCCGTGCGGCCGTCGACGCGGCGACGACCGCAGCGAATCATCAAGTGCTGCTCGTCCCACGTCTGGACGGCAAGTACGCGAGCGTCGGCACACTGGCCGAGATCGAACAGGTGGGCCGCCTGCCCGGTGGCGAGCGCGCCGCCGTCGTGCGCGGCACCAAGCGCGTGCGCATCGGCACGGGCACCACGGGGCCGGGCGCGGCGCTGTGGGTGGAGGCCACGGTCGCGGACGAGTCCCCGATCACCGAGCGGACGCGCGAGCTCGCGAGGGAGTACCGCGCTCTCGTGACGAAGATCCTGCAGACGCGCGGCGCGTGGCAGATGGTCGACTCGGTGCAGCAGATCAGCGACCCGTCGGCGCTGGCCGACCTCGCCGGGTACGCCTCGTACCTCGACGAGAAGCAGAAGATCTGGCTGCTGGAGACTTCCGACGTCACCACGCGGCTGGAGAAGCTCGTCGAGTGGGGCCAGGCGCACCTGACCGAGCTCGACGTCAACGAGACGATCGCCAAGGACGTCAAGGAAGGCGTCGAGAAGCAGCAGCGGGAGTTCCTGCTGCGCCAGCAGATGGCCGCGATCCGCAAGGAACTGGCCGAGCTCGACGGCAAGCCCGCCACCGAGCAGGAAGACTACCGGGCCCGCGTCGAGGCCGCGAACCTGCCGGAGAAGGTCCTCAAGGCCGCGCTGGCCGAGGTCGACAAGCTGGAGCGCACCTCCGAGCAGTCGCCGGAGGTCGGCTGGATCAGGACGTGGCTCGACACCGTTCTCGAGATGCCGTGGAACGAACGGACCGAGGACGCCTACGACATCAAGGCCGCGCGGGAAGTGCTCGACGCGGACCACGCCGGCTTGGACGACGTGAAGCAGCGCATCACCGAGTACCTGGCCGTGCGCAAGCGTCGTGCCGACCGCGGCATGGGCGTCGTCGGCGGACGTCGTTCCGGTGCCGTGCTGGCCCTCGTCGGGCCTCCCGGTGTCGGCAAGACGTCGCTCGGCGAGTCCGTGGCACGGGCGATGGGCCGCAAGTTCGTGCGCGTCGCGTTGGGCGGCGTGCGCGACGAGGCCGAGATCCGCGGTCACCGCCGCACGTACGTCGGCGCGCTGCCGGGCCGGATCGTCCGCGCGATCAGCGAGGCCGGGTCGATGAACCCCGTCGTGCTGCTCGACGAGATCGACAAGGTCGGCTCCGACTACCGCGGCGACCCCACGGCGGCGTTGCTCGAGGTACTGGACCCGGCGCAGAACCACACGTTCCGCGACCACTACCTGGAGGTCGAGCTGGACCTCTCGGACGTGGTGTTCCTGGCGACCGCGAACGTGCTGGAGTCGATCCCGGCGCCGTTGCTCGACCGCATGGAACTGGTGCAGCTCGACGGCTACACCGAGGACGAGAAGGTCACGATCGCGAGCGACCACCTGCTGCCGCGGCAGATCGACCGCGCCGGCCTCACCCCCGAGGACGTCACGTTCGACAAGCCCGCGCTGCACCAGCTGGCGAGCGAGTACACGCGGGAAGCCGGTGTGCGCCAACTGGAACGGGCCATCGCGCGGATCCTGCGCAAGGTGACCGCGAAGGTCGCGCTGGGCGACGCGGAACTGCCGATCACGGTCGACCAGCCGTCGCTCAAGTCGTACCTGGGCAGCCCGAAGAACACGCCCGAGTCGGCCGAGCGCACCTCGGTTCCCGGTGTGGCAACGGGTCTCGCCGTCACGGGCGTCGGCGGCGACGTGCTCTTCATCGAAGCCTCGTTGGCGCCCAAGGACACCGGCGCCTCCGGTGTCACCCTGACGGGCCAGCTGGGCGACGTGATGAAGGAGTCCGCGCAGATCGCGTTGTCGTACCTGCGTGCGCACGACGACAACGCGGCGGCGCTGGACGGCCGGGGAGTGCACATCCACGTCCCGGCGGGCGCGGTGCCGAAGGACGGTCCGTCCGCGGGCGTCACGATGACGACGGCGCTGGCGTCGCTGCTGTCGGGCCGCCCGGTGCGCTCCGACGTGGCGATGACGGGCGAGATCTCGTTGACCGGCCGGGTGCTGCCGATCGGTGGCGTGAAGCAGAAGCTGCTCGCTGCGCACCGCGCGGGCATCACGACCGTGCTGCTGCCCCAGCGCAACGAGCCGGACCTGGAGGACGTGCCGGAGTCGGTGCGGGAGCAGCTGACCGTGCACCTGGTCTCGGACGTGTCCGAGGTGCTGGAGCACGCGCTGTCGAAGGAGACCGCCGCAACCGTTGCGGCGTAGGTGAAAGACCCCTCGTGGGGGCAGCAGCGGCGACTGTTGCCCCCACGAGGCTTTTCGCGTCAGTAGTGCCCGATGTCGATGACGAGCCGGTTCGGACTCGTGAGCGTGAACACGCGGTGCCAGGCGTCCGGGTTGCCGTAGCCGACGGCGATCCCGAGCACTGCCTCGAAATCGCACGTCAAGGCAACCCTGCGGACGTTGGTGAGACCGGGCGTCGCGAAGTTCTGCGGCCCGGTGTAGGTCGGGTTCCCGGCGTCGTCGTGCGCGGCGGCACCGATCACCGTGACCTGGAGGATCTCGGCGCTGTCCGGCATGGGGACGGGGAAGCCGGAACCGCAGTTCGCGACTCCGGTGACCTCCCGGAGCCGGACGTCCGCGGTCGGGCCGGACATGTCCAGCACCACCCGGTCGAACCCGGCGTGGCGGCCGGTGCGGATGTTGGACAGCGTGGGCACGCTCTGCGCCGACGCGATCGGCATGAACGTGAAGACCGCCAGCACTGCCACCAGCATCGCGGCCAAGCGTCTGCACTTCATCATTGGCCCCCTCTCAGGGCTGTTCGATGAAAGTACAGACGCGTGATCTACGTCACAGTTGCGTCAGCTGTGGTAGATGTCGACGACGTAGCGCAGCGGGCCGTCCACGAAGTAGGCGTCGACGCGCCGGTTCGTGTCCTTCACACCGATCGCGATCGACAGGTCCGCCTCGAAGTCACAGGTGAACACGACGCTCTTCACCTGCACGAGGTTCGGCCGGAGGTCGCGCGACCCGGTGTAGGAGTGCGCGTCGGCCGGTTGCAACCGCACCTCCACGAACTCCGCGCCGGGCGCCGAGATCGGCTTGCCGGAACCGCAGTTCGTCGGCTCCGAGATCTGGGAAACGCTCGCGCCCGGCCTGCCACCGGTCAGGTCGAACACCACGCGGTCGAATGTCGGGTGCTGCCCGGTCCGGACGTTGGTCAGCTGCGCGTAGTCGGCCGCCGATGCGCTGGGAACGACCATCACCGCCATCACGACAGCGATGAGCACAGCGAAAATGCGCTTCATGAAGATCCCCCACTTCATGCAGTAACTACCCCAGGAAGTCCTCCAGTGGCACTGGAGTCAGTCCATCTTGCTTGGCGCGGTTGAGGAACGCGGTGAAATCCTCGACAAAGGTCGTGCGGAAGTGCATGAGCACGATGTCGCCCGGCTTGAGCTTGTCGCCCGACTGGAACTGCACGCGCCCGTCGTTGACCGCGGCCGTCCAGTTCACCAGCGCCTTGAACCCGCAGCTCGCGGCCGCCTTGCGGGTGTTCGTGTCGTAGTTGCCGAACGGCGGCCGGAACAGCGTCGGGCGCTTGCCGTAGTCGTGGGCGAGGAAGTCGGCGTTGCCGCAGATCTCGTTCTTCTGGAACTCGAACGGCTTGCCCTGCAGGTTCGGGTGGTTCGTGGTGTGGCTGTGGATCGTGGCCGGCAGTTCCTTGAAGTAGTCCTTGTGCCCCTCGGCGTACTTCGTGTTGAGGAACAGCGACGGCCACACACCGGCGTTGATCATGAGTTCGCGGGCCTTCGGGTGCTGCACCGCGCCGTCGTCGATCGTGATGAACACGTACGGCTTGTCGGTCTGGATGTGCGTCACCACGGGCACCATGCCGTCGACGGTCGCGGGCGCGTGGGCCTGCACCGTGCCGTACGGGTACGGCGGCTCGAACATGCGCTTCGGCTTCTCGGGTGTGGTCGTCGTCGGCGCAGGTGAGGACGTCGTGAGAACGGGACCACTGGGCTGCTCGCCGGGCGGCTGTCCGCACGAGACCAGCCCGACAACCACCACAAATGCAGCAACGAGCCGCAACCTGGACATCGAAAATCCCCCTCCACGCGGAGGACGCCGCGCAGGCCGTCATGGTTGCACGGGGATAGGCTCGAACTGATCACAATGAGGAGGAGATCCGATGAGCCTCGAGCGCCCAGTCGCTCCCGATCCCTACCAGCTGCTCCCGCAGGTCGGCACGTTCGAAGTCACCTCGTCGGACGTGCGCGACGGCGAACAGCTCCCCGACGCCCAGGTCTTCGAGGGCGGCAACACCTCACCCCAGCTCTCGTGGTCCGGCTTCCCCGCCGAGACGCGCAGCTTCGTGGTCACCTGCTTCGACCCCGACGCCCCCACCCCCTCCGGCTTCTGGCACTGGGTGGCCGTGAACATCCCCGCGACCACCACTTCATTGGACACGGGAGCGGGTGCCTCCGACGCCACACTTCCGGGTGACGCGTTCCACGTGCGCTCGGACTACGGCACGCGCGCGTTCGGCGGCGCCGCCCCGCCCAAGGGCGACCACCCGCACCGCTACTACTTCGTGGTGCACGCGGTCGACGTCGACAAGCTCGACGTGGACGCCGACGCGTCCCCGGCCGTCGTGAGCTTCAACCTCGCGTTCCACACGCTGGCCCGCGCGATCATCACGCCGACCTACCAGCACTGACTGGCGCGATGAAGGGCTCCTTCATCCACTGAACCGCTCCCCGGAAGTTGGACTGGTAATCCAGTTCCGACTCTCGGGGAGCGGTTGGTTGCATCGACATAGTTCGTTGTCTGAGCGGCAGCAGGAGGCTGCTGTCGCATTGTTCGAGGCCGGCTACGGCAGAGCTGCTGTCACAACCCGGCTGGGTGTGTCCGTGACGGCGGTGCGACGCTTGCGTGATCGTTGGAGGCTGCGAGGCCTGGGAGCGTTGGTGGCGATGACGGGCAAGCGGTCGTTCACGTTCGAGGTCAAGCTCGAGATCGTGCGCCGGTTCGTCGCAGGTGAGGCGACTGCGATCGAGCTGGCGCGTGAGTACGAGCTGTCCTCGCCCAGGCTCGTGCAGAACTGGGTGCGGGCGTATCGGCGTGAGGGCGAGGAGGCATTGCGGCCCAAGCCGAAAGGCCGGCCCGCGAAGGCCGCGGGCACAGCGGGGCCCAGCGA